>CALRZI010000009.1:0-164383 GCA_943372605.1 Chitinophaga pinensis
AAAGTAAAAAGTAAAAAGTAAAAAGTAAAAAAGAAAGCCAGTTGTTGTATCCACTCTTTCTTTGTACTGTTTGTAATATGCAGTACCAGTGTTTGGGTATGGGCATCTTTTTTTGTCCAGAGTATCCAACCATACACGCTCATCACTGAATAGTAGAAGTTTACACTGGCTTCGCCGAATAATTGTCCCTTTATACTGAGGTAGATATAAATAATGGTGTTGATGAGTCCTACCGGATACACCAGAATATGTTCTTTCCTGCTGAACCAAACACTGGCAATACCTGCAAGCACCGCAATAAATTCCAGCAGACTGGTTTGGCGAATGCCACTGATAAACTGATCTATAATTTCCTGGAAACTCATCATGATGCAGCAAAATACAGATTCAGGCGTTAACCTGAACCGAACCATAGTGTGAGTGTTCTATTAATTTTCGGGGATGGTAAATTGCAGGAGTAATTCCTGGTCTTTATATAATTGCAATATACCACTGTTAAACTGATAGCGGTTTACAACAGACAGGTGTTTTAAATAGAGCGATTCCATCTGCATATCGGTACAGGCCATTTGTGTGGAGCCTACGCCAGATATAGCCAGCCGGCCGTTATCGATCATTACTTTTCCAAAATAACGGTTACAGCCTGCTTTACCCGATATTCGTCCGGTTCTTTTATCAAATGAAATATCGGGAATACTATTACCATTTACCTGTTCCATTTTCCCGTTTTTGCTGATCCGCGCAAGTGGTAATGCTACCTGGTCGGGAATAGGAATAGTCTTCTGCACATAGGTCTTTGATCTTTCTTTACTCAGCACTTTAATAAGGTAATAAGTATAGGCTGATGCATCTGCAGGTGGGTTTTCTCTTTTCACCCGCATGATTTCAAGTTTATAATTGTAGCCCTCTTCATATGTAAAACCGTCGATGCCTGAATAAAACAAGGCATAGGGTTCACCGGGTTTTTCTTTTACCTGTAAACAGGGCCTGTTGCTCACGCCATAACAATCTGCCTTTGTATCGGCCACATAAAAAGTCATACGCTGTGCGACCAGGGAAGAAACAAAAAAGAAAAAAAATATCGTGAGCTTAGCTTTCATTACCATTCAATATTAGCAAACAGCATACCATAAGCGATGACTTTGGGTTCTTTTAACAGAATTTCCCTAAGCTAAAACGCCGGAATACCAGATTTTATTGAATATTTCTGCTGAAGATATAACTCAGGCAAGTGAAATAAGTCCGTGCTGAATACTTTTTCCGTGATGGGAAGCGTGATAAGCTGTAAAATAAATCATTTCCCGAAGGGTAATCATACCAAGTAATGGATGTGGTAGTATATATTTATCTAATGCGAAGTCTTTGTATTTGGCTGTTCTGCGTACCAGTTGGTTGACAACTTTATTGAGCTGTAGCAATAATTTTTCTTTTTCTATTGCAGCAATTTCGGGAGGGGGAACAAAAGCAGCTGATGCCCTTCCGCCGGCCTGTAGCTTAATATGGTAGCGGTCTACCAATGCATCGTAACTACGTGATGGCCTGTTGGCCACACCAAATCGCCAGCTCAATACAAAGGAAGGAAGTCCGAATGCCATGTTTACGGGAGCTACACTTTTTATAAGATGGTCAACCTGTTGAAGCGCATTCCATTTTTCAGTAGGAGCGTGTAATAATGCACGATCATCGAGTTGAGAAACCTGTGCCACCAGTTGCGCATAGTTCTGTTGCAGCAACGCTATCATTGCTTCTTTCTCCATGTGTTCTTATTTGCAGGGTTTGGGGAGTAGGCAAATATAGATGATGTTGGGCTTTCATGATGCAAACAACCTGTTTGATCTCAAGACCGGCAAACCTTCGGCCTATTGCAAAAAAAAGCGTTGTATCCGGATGAATACAACGCTAAAAAACCAAACACAATATTTTATTCGGCCTCGGCCACCACTTCTTTTACTTCTGGTATCATTCTTTTCATCATTCCTTCAATACCTGCTTTTAAGGTAATCATGGATGAGGGGCATCCGCTACAGCTTCCCTGTAACATAAGGTTTACCACTCCTTCATTATAGCTTTTGAACTGTATGGCACCGCCGTCCATTTCTACAGCAGGTTTTACATAGTTTTCGAGCAGTTCTTTTACTCTTTTCACAATATCATCATCATCTGCGCTTACGGTATTGCTGGCTTCCTGTTTTACTTTTGCCACTTCTTCCTCGTTCACTACCACACCACCATTTTCCAGGTATTCTTTCAGAAACTCTTTAATGGTAGGAATTACATCCTGCCAGTCTTCCGTATCCGCAGTTTTGGTAAGTGTTACAAAATTGCTGGCAATAAACACGCTCCTGATAAAAGGAAAACTAAATAGTTCCTTTGCCAGCGGTGAAGGACCTGCCAATGCTTCTTCTGCAAAATCAATGCTTTTGCCCGGGTACAGGAGTTTGTTGGCCACAAACTTCATGGTTTCGGGGTTTGGGGTCATTTCTGTATAAATACTGATAACGGGATTGCCTGTTTTGATCATACTATATGCTTTTAACAACCGGTAAGCAAATGCTTAAGGTTATACAAAAATAATCAAAACCGGGGGCTTCGGGCAATTTTCACACTACAGGCGGGGGGCTTTTTTCGGATATCGAAACCTGTAATGCTTACCAGAGCTCAAATCTGGTAGATCCCTCGAGGATGGATGCATCTCTTCTTACCCCTTCTTTTGCCTGGGTAAAAACAGGGCGTTCCACCGACCTGGGAAGTGAAAATGTACTTACACGAGCTTTGCCAGATGACTGTGAGTACAGCGTTGATTGGTTGGGGGCAGCCAATACAACACTTGCCATGCAAAGCAAGTAGAGTACCAAATTTTGTAATGCTGCTTTCATATCTAATTTAATTACCCGACAAAAGTATTCCTGTTTATGCCGGTTTGCAACCACACAAATATGTGAAATGCACGTTTTTGCCGGTTTTAAAACCACATAAAAAGAACCCCGACGGTTGCGTCGGGGTTAGCTTACATAGGAAATTTTCTTTAACCAACTGGAAATCAAATATTTAATACTGGAATGTGGTTTCAGACACATCATCCGGCATTCCTGTTTCTTTGATAATGGTTTTGCGTTTTACAGGGTTGCCCAGGTCATCATAAGTATAAGTATGTGTTACCGACGCATATTGCTGACCCGTTTTATCGAAATGTTTTTCGGTTAAAGGGTTATTGGGTATGGCAACCAGCGTAGGCAGGTATGGATTGTTTTCAAACAACAAACTGGTATTGCGTTTATTATCGTATGTATCCATCTCATACACATCCGTTTTTTCCAGGATCCCACTTGTATAATCTTTATACCAGGTGCTCATGGTTTTAATATTACCATTGGTATAATACTCCACGTCGAAACGCATACCCGGCGTGGTACTGATTGGGCCGCCAAAACTACTGTACACATCTGTTCTCGATAAGCGTCCGTTTGTATACGTGTATTCATAGTAAGCAATCACCACATTGTTTGGTGTTACTACTTCTACTTTGGTGATATCAGCACCTGTGTATGTGTACTTATATTTTGTTCCATCGGTTAATGCCATCTCCAGCAGTTTATCGCCATTATAAGTAAGCTGATACACATTGGTGTCGTCACCATTACTGGTTTTTACAACACTCGTTATTTTGGAAGGCTTTCCTGCTGCGTTGTACAGAATGGCTAAATAACTGCCGTCGTCATAACTGATCTTGCTCAGCTTTTTCAGGTTATTGGGTGTACCGGGATCAACAGGTGTATCCGGATCAAACTCTTTGGTACAACCAACTGCCAATACCATTACCGTAAATAAACCAGCAATGATTTTACTTATCATTTGTAATCTTGTTTTCATCTTCATATAACTATTTAACAACTTTAATTTCATTCGGTGGAATGGGTGCAGGTACAGGATTCTTGATGGCCGGCAGCGACATTAAGTAGTGGTATACCGAGCTCAAATCCTCGTCCGTCATTTTAGCCACCATATACCATGGCATGGGTGGCATAACCGGACGACCGCCTTCCTGACCCAGGTGTTTACCGGTACGGATTGTTTTTACAAACACATCTTCTGTCCAGTTACCAATACCTGTTGTTGCATCTGGTGTAAGGTTGGCGCCAAATGTCATTCCCCATGGACCCGCAAATGCAGTAATATCGTGCGACATTTTTACCCAGCTCTGGTCTTTCGCCAGTGCTTCACTGAGGGTTGGTATTCCTTTTTCTGAAGGATAGCCAGACATTAATCTTGTTGTATCAGGAACAGGACCCATTGGAGTCATGATTTTTGGTGAATGACAATCGTTGCATCCCGAAACGGTAACGATGTATTTTCCGCGGGCAATCAGTTCTGCTTTTTCTTTTTCACGGAACTCGGTAATGTCTTCTTTTTTGGTTTCGCTCTGGTTGCTTCCTGCTTCACTACAGGCTGCAACAGTGGCCACAACCGATAATACGACTATTGTCAGTTGTAAGGTTTTGTTTTTTAGTGTCATGTTGTTGTTATTATGGTAATTCAGTAAACCGGGTTTTTGATCCGATCCTGCAACAAACATAAACCTGCAAAAGCCTGCAAACTATCACACAAAAATGTGGTTGGGATGAGGGGGGATTGGTAAGGGTGAGAGGTGAGAAAGGGGAGCTGAAAGGCGAGAACAGCGGCGTGAGACGTGAGAGGAGAAAATCATTTCACGTTTCACCTCTCACGTCTCACGTTCCTACTACACTATCTTATTCCTAAACGCCTTCGCCACCGCCTCGCTCTTGCTGTTCACATGCAGCTTCTCGTAGATTTTTTTAATGTGGGAGCGAACGGTATCGATGGCGATAAACATTTCTGATGCAATCATTTTATAACTGTACCCATTTACAAGTAATTGCAATACCTGTTTTTCGCGCTCAGAAAGATCGTAGTCTTCTCCTTTCTCATTGTTAAGCGAGGAAAACATTTTCAGTACCTGTGTGGCAATAGAAGAAGTCATTGGAGCACCGCCTGTTTGTGCTTCCTGTATGTATTCAAGTAAACGGGCTGGTGGTGTTTTTTTCAACACATAACCATTGGCACCGTTGCTGATGGCATCAAACACATTTTTATTATCATCAAACACCGTTAGCATCAGGATCTTTACATCCGTGTCTATTTCGCGGATTTTTTTCAGCCCTTCAATACCATTGGTACCGGGCATGTCAATATCCATCAATATTACATCGGGTTTAAATGCCCGTACTTCATCTTCTACATTATTACAGTTCTTAAAGGCAGATAATACTTCAAATCCATCAGACCCATTAATGAGCATGGTTAATCCTTCACGTAACTGGGGGTTGTCTTCGTAAATCAATAATTTGGTCATAAGGTCCTTTTACTTGTACAAAGCTAACTGATGTGTGCTTTGTAGCCTATCGCATAATAATGTTAGGTAGTGAGGAGTGAGGAGTGAGCAGTCAGTAGTGAGTATTTGAAATGGCATACTCACTACTGACTACTCTCCACTCACGCCTCCCTTTTAAAGTTACCACTCCCTCCTGCTTTCCCAAAATTTCTACTGCTAAAACCACATAGATATGTGATGCTTTTTTTAACATGAACCCTGTGTTTCACTGACAAACGGCAGGAAATGAGGATGAGATGTAATGCATGTTAAAAATGTATTCCGGCACAAACGTGCAGGTTGCATCTTTCACATTCATATGCGGTTGAACAGGCTGTTTTTCCGATGCATTTTTGCATCATCAAACAAACAAATAATACACATGAAAGGAAAATTCATTACCACGGCTCTGATTATTGCGGTGATAGCTGGTGGTAAAAAAGCGACGGCCCTTTAATCCAGGAATCGATAGCAATATACCGGCCCTGCCCGTAAGCAGGGTCCCTGAAAAGGGTTCAGTAATTGTTGGTTGAAGACCAACAACATCAACACTTGGCAAGTTTGGGTTTTTATAAGCAGTATGTTAGAAGCAGAGCAACAGGTTACACAACAAGTGTGTAACCTGTTCTCATTTTTAGACCACTCATCGATTATTGTTCTTTTCCTTTTTTAAGTCCATTTAGTTTTATAAAAATTATCGCAATGAAATATTGGTTGTTTTCTTTTTTTAGTTTTTTGAGCATATCAGGTCAGGCACAGAAAAATATCAAAGCACTTATTCATGCCGAACGTTCTTTTGCTACCTATACCGTATCGAACGGAATTAAAAAAGGGTTTTTACAATTCCTGGACAGCACAGGTGTTATTTTCCCGGCAGCAGATGCGGTTAACGGAATAGCACTACACAGTAAGGGTCCAGGTAACGCAGCACAACTTAACTGGGCACCGGAATATGCTGTTATCAGTGCTTCTGGCGATTTTGGTTTTACAACAGGTCCTTATCATCTACGCAGATCAGTTACCGATACCATCAGCGGTCGCGGACAATACAGCAGCATCTGGCATATCAATCAACAGGGCGAGTGGAAAGTGCTGGCCGATATGGGTGTACGCTATACTCATGAACGCCCCCTTCCTGAAATTGTTGCAGAACTTGACCTTAAAAAAGTAGCAACACAATCATTTACACTGGAAGAAGTAATAAAGATTGATCAGCAACTCAATGAACAATTAAAAGAAAAAGGAAATACAGCATATGGCCCTTATCTCAGTGCGCAATCCTGGTTCAACACCAACAATCATGTGCCGGTAATGGGCGCGAGAGATATTGGTAATTTATTAAAAAACATTTCACCTCCTTCCAACTTTCAATATACAAACGCTGGAATAGCTGCTTCGCATGATCTTGGATTCACCTATGGCAAATCAGCAAAAGGCCCTTATCTCAGGGTTTGGACAAAACAGGTTGTGGGTTGGGTGTTGGTGTTGCAGGTGGCATGAGACGTGAAAGGTGAAAGGTGAAAGGTGAAAGGTGAAAAGAAAAATGGGGGTATAATAAAATAAACGCTTTTCACCATTCACGTTTCACCTTTCACAAAAAAAGCCCGGCAAGAATACCGGGCTCTTCCCTTGCGGGAAACCTATGGAAAACAGAGAGAAAGATGAATGCGTTAAAAACTTCCTGATTCGATATTCCTTATTTCTTATTTCTCTGTTACTACAGCCTGACTCCTGCTGACAACGTTACATAAAGCATATTCTTTCCTCGTTCCGACAAATCGGGTCGGCCTGCAACAGTTACCAGATTCTGTGGTATTACATAGGCGGGGGTAAGGGCCAGATTGCATTTGCCTTTTACAAACACAACCGGCATGGCTACTTCATAGGACAATATGTTGAACTGGGTAACATTTTCTGTTGTTTGTTGTGTAACCGGTATACCCAATACATTCTTTTTTTCCAGGTAGGTATTGCTGAATTTTTGTGTGCCGAGATTGGCCGTAAATGATGGGGCCAATGCAATAGCTGCATTATTCATACCCTTGTTGAAAATGAATAAATGATCTACACCCAAACTGACATTCACATCTGTTTTATCGCTGAACATTAGACTCACTCCTCCATTCAGGTTGAGTATCTTATTCAGGTAACTCAGGTTGGCTCCTGTTTGTGATCGCAAAGCAGATTGTACAAGTGTACTTTCATCTTTATAGAGAAACCTTGAAAAGAAAAGATTACCCGAAAAATGATCTGTCTGCGGAAAACGGTATCCCGCTTCTACTGTGGCACCAGTATAAGCCGCTGACTGCATACTGTTTTGAACGAAGATGAAATTGCTCTGTGCATACAAACCGTTTTTCAACTGAAAGCCAAGCATCGGAAATAATCCACTGCTCCGTAAACTATCAGTACGACCAAAAAAGTGAAGTGCTGATTGATAGTTGAATGAAGCACTCAACTCGTTTTTTGTTTGTTTCTCTTCACCTGCTTGCTGAGCGAGTGAAAAGATGGGCAATACAATGGCTAACCAAAGCATTGACCTGCTTTTGGACAGTTTCATAAGAATCGTTTTAGTATGGTTAAGTCAGCGGCTTGTCAAAAAATATACAAGGGGTAGGATAAGGCCTTAGCTACCCGATTTGGTCTTCGCTTTTGCTTTTACTGCTGCGCTCGCTGAAGCAGAGGGTTTTACTTCTTTGGCTTTAGCTTTTGCTGCTGCAGCTTTTTCAAGACCGGCTTCTTTTGCAGCTTCTGCTTTTTCTTTAGCCATAACTTTCTTTTCACCTACCATTTCTGCTCCTTCACGTAAAGGAAGTTTGGCATTTGCATCTGCATGTACTTCAGCCTCTGAACGTGTTGCAGCACGTACCAGGCCTCTGTCTTCTCCACCTGCATTACTGTTTAGCTCTGCCTGCGATGATGTTTTTGCATTCACATTGGCATTCACGCTGGTGTTTGCACTTACACGCTGAACAGATTCATTTGCCATCAGCGCTGTTTTTTTTGTGGCATTCACCGTTGCATTGGTGGTTTTACCAACTGTGGCCGTTGTTCTTGCGGCTGCGTTAGTAGCTGCTGCGGTGGCCCTGGTGGCATTTACAGTGGCCCGTGTTGTGGCTGTAGTGGTACTGCGTACACCCAAACCTAATTGTGCATCTGCGGCCTGAAAAAAGAAAAGACCCGCTAATGCTGCTGTGGTTTTCATCATTGTTTTCATGATAGATGGATTTTTGGTGATCAATTGGTGTTACATTTTCATCTTTTCAAGTACCGTGCCAAAAAATTACAATAACCTGAAATCCTTTACTATCAATAGTTTCAGAAAAAAGAAAAATTTATATGTACGAAACAGACTTTCGAATCGTTCTTTTTACGGCTGTATTTACCCCGATTTTACATTTCTTAAACAAAAGCCGAATCTGTATTTTGTTCTGAAATAGTTACCATGAAAAAAATTATAACGGCACTGGCATTATTTTTTAGCATCCATTCTTATGCCCAGTATGAACAGGATGTTAGTTCTGCCGATGCCATTGTTAAAGCATTGTATGATGTGATTTCCGGACCAAGCAGTAAGGCCCGCGACTGGAATCGATTTCGTTTTCTTTTTGGAAAAGATGCGCACATGATGACGGCTGTTCCGCATAAAGACAGTGGTACTATTATCCGTACCATTACACCAGAACAATATATTGAGCGCAATGGAAAACGTTTACAGGAAATCGGTTTTGTTGAAAAAGAATTACACCGTATTACAGAAACACATGGAGCGGTAACACATATGTTCTCTACTTATCAGTCTGACTTCACGGCAAACGGCAATGCTCAACAAACGCGTGGCATCAACAGTATACAGTTGTTTAGCGATGGAAAAAGATTTTATATTGTTTCTGTTTTCTGGGATGGAGATTCAAAAAAACAAATTGATAAAAAATACCTTGGCAATTAGTTATTGTTGGTCGGCGCCCAACAATGGCGTTTCTCCCTGCCCTCCCTGCCCCGGATTTAAATCCGGGGCAGGGAGGGCAGGGAGAAATAAGATTATGTGCTAAATTGTGGCATGCACATTTTTCCTGCTTTTGAGTTTTATGCCTGTGGCGATCATGCTTATACGCTTGATGCAGGCCAGCAGATAAATGTGGATGTGAATCGTTGTATCATCCGTTTATTTCAGCAGATTCAACAACAAAAACCGTCTTATATACTGGATATTATTCCGGCCTACAGCAGCATTACAATCGTGTACAATCCTTTATCATTTACAGGATCTGATATCAACCCCGAAACCATTATTCACCAATGTTTTACGGATGCTATCCAACAAACAGAAAATACTACAATACCAAAATCAAGCACTATTATCAGAATTCCTGTTTGTTATCATCCCACACTTGCGCCCGATCTCGAAAGCCTTTGCCATCAACAGCAAATAGATATTGATACACTCATAACGTTACACACACAGAAAACTTATCGTGTATTTATGAATGGCTTTCTACCAGGCTTTGCTTATATGGGAACAGTGGATGGTCGTATTGCAACACCACGTCATGCCAGTCCGCGCAAACAAGTGCCTGCGGGTAGCGTGGGTATAGCAGGACATCAAACAGGCATTTATCCTTTTGAATCGCCTGGAGGCTGGCAATTGATTGGCAGAACATCGGTTTCCTTATTCAATCCACATTCAGATAACCCCTGTTTATTAAAACCCGGTGATGAAGTGCAGTTTTATTCCATACCACTAGAAATTTTTTACTCATGAGTATCCGGATCATCAAAAAAGGGTTACTGGATACCATTCAGGATACGGGAAGATATGGTTACCAGCATCTGGGTATCAATCCAACAGGGGTAATGGATATTGTTTCCATGCGGTTAGCCAATGCATTAGTGGGTAATGATGAAGATGAAGCAGTAATTGAAATGCACTGGCCGGCACCAGTTATTAAGTTTGAAAAAGATTGCTGCTTTGCTATCAGCGGAGCAGCAGTGATAGCGCAATTAGATAAGCACTTTGAGATTCCGCTTAACAGAACAGTTTTTGTGAAAGCAGGTAGCCAGCTTTCGTTTCAAAAAAAATCAGCCGGTGCACGTATTTACCTCGCTGTTCAAAATGGTTTTGCATCAAGCTCCTGGCTTAATAGCAATAGCACACATATACAACTTAACGAGGGTGGGCAATCCTTAACAACAGGATCTGTTCTTCATTATAAAAAAGAAGTCTCACACGCTATATCCGAAACAAAAATTGCTTCCTGGTATGTTCAGTCGCCTGTTGATCTGTCTGATAAAACCATTCATTTTATAACGGGTAAAGAATGGCCCTTACTAGATGAATCCATGAAAGCTCAATTCATACAAAACCTTTACCAGATAGATAATAACAGTAATCGTATGGGTTATCGTTTTACCGGTAGTGCTATTTATCCCACCCAACCAACAGAACTTATTTCTACTGCTGTTACCAAAGGAACCATTCAGTTATTACCCAATGGATTACCACTTATATTAATGGCCGATCACCAGACCACAGGTGGTTACCCGAGAATAGGTCATGTGATCAGTGCCGATATTCCAAAACTCGCTCAATTTGAACCCGGAGAAACCATTCAGTTTAAAGAAGTAAGCATTACAGAAGCACATAGAAGGTTGAGGGAATTGGATTTGTATTTGAAACAAATGGAAATAGCTTGTAAATTGAGGATATCTGATCGCTGATGTCGGATTTGTAAAATAGTGCTTATTGCAAATCCGACATCAGCGATCAGATATCTAACATCTTCTTTTATGCACATCGACCTGAACTGCGATATGGGTGAGGGCATGGCCAACGATGCCGAACTGATGCCATTCATCAGCAGTGCCAATATTGCCTGTGGGTTTCATGCTGGTGATGAAGATACCATGCGACGCACTATTGAATTGGCACTACAACACAATGTGGCTATTGGTGCACATCCCGGTTTTCCGGACCGGGAGAATTTTGGCAGAACAGAAATGAATTTTCCGGAAGAAGATATTATTTCCATTGTTTCTGAGCAGGTATATCAGTTGCTTGATCTTGTTTTTGCCATGGGTGGTAAACTAAAACATGTAAAACCACATGGAGCATTGTATAATATGTCGGCTAAAAATTATTCACTAGCTGCTGCCATTGCCAATGCGGTTTATGAAATTGATGAAGAACTGGTTCTCTTTGGTTTAAGCGGTAGTGAAAGTATTAAGGCAGCGAAAGACATTGGTTTGCAAACAGCCAGTGAAGTATTTGCCGACAGAACTTATCAGGACGACGGTTCGCTCACGCCCCGCAAACAAGCCAATGCACTTATTACAAATGATAAAGATGCAGAAGAACAGGTTTTACAGATGATCCTTAAAAAAGAAGTAAAAAGCATCAATGGTAAAACTGTTTCACTTAATTGCGACACTATCTGTATTCATGGCGATGGTGAACATGCTGTAAGATTTGCCAGACAAATTAACCAGCTTCTGCAAAAACATCAGGTAGATTTACGATCTTTTCATTCTTGAAAAATACCTCAAAAAATACTGCAATTACCGGTGCCGCTTTTTTAATGGCCACTTCGGCTATTGGTCCAGGTTTTCTTACCCAGACTACAGTTTTCACAGATAAGTTACTGGCCAGTTTTGGTTTTGTAATTCTGATTTCCATTCTGCTCGATATTATTGCCCAGGTAAATATCTGGCGCATACTATCTGTTACCGGAAAGCGCGCGCAGGACATTGCCAATGAAATGATACCAGGTTTGGGTTATGGTCTTGCTGCACTTATTCTTTTAGGCGGCATTGCCTTTAATATTGGCAATATTGGTGGCTGTGGTTTGGGTATTGAAGTATTAACAGGTTTACCCAATGTGTACGGCGCTGCCATTAGTTGTGGTATTGCCTTGTTTATTTTCTGGATGAAAGAAGCAGGAAATTTCATGGATGCTTTTACGAAAATACTGGGCATCATCATGGTATTACTCACATTGTATGTGGCTATCAGTTCACAGCCCCCTCTAACCGATGCTTTACACCGCAGTTTTGTACCACTTAGTATTGATGCCAAAGCCATTGTAACACTTGTTGGTGGTACAGTTGGCGGTTATATTTGTTTTGCCGGCGGACATCGTTTGTTAGATGCAGGTTATAAAGGTGTTGAAGCTGTTCCTGCTGTTACAAGAAGTGCAGTAACGGGTATTTGTGTTACAGCCGTTATGCGTATTGTTTTATTTCTGGCAGTATTGGGAGTAGTTAGTGCAGGTAACTTGTTAGATGCAAACAATCCACCCGCTTCTGTTTTCAAAATTGCTGCTGGAGAAATGGGTTATCGGTTTTTTGGTGTGGTAATGTGGTGCGCAGCCATTACTTCTGTGGTGGGTGCTGCTTATACTTCGGTATCTTTTCTTCGAACTTTTCATCCATGGATCGAAAAAAATTATCGCTGGCTCATCACTGGTTTTATTCTCTTATCGGGTTTTATTTATGTATTGATTGGTAACCCTGTAAAAATTCTGGTAACAGTTGGTGCCTTAAACGGTTTGATTTTGCCCGTTGCACTTGCAGTAATGTTACTGGTTATCCGTAGAAAAAAAATAGCCGGGTACGCACATCCGCTGTGGTTAGCAGTTAGCGGATGGCTGGTAGTTGGCTTAATGACTTATATGAGTTTTCTTACCATTAAAGGCTGGCTGGGTTAACTACCCGATTCCTGTACACTCGTTTTACCTGTTCTGCATTTAAGGATGGATTCACTGTCTCCGTTACTATTTTATGCATCAGCATTTCTACATTCTCCCGTTGATTATGCATGCTTTTGTTATAAAACTTGTCATAATATTTTAGAAGTATCACAAACGCGCCTTTGATATCGTTTTCAAGTAAGCAGTTTACTGCTGTTTTTGTTTCCAGTCCACCCAATCTTTTCTGAATACGTATCGTTGCACTGATCAATTTTTCTTTTTCAAATTTTCCGTACTGTTCTGTTATGTAATTAAGTCGTTCTTCAAAAGAAATATCCATAAAATAGAGAGTTCTGGTTCTTAGATAGGAATAAAATTTTATCGGAATATTTACCTCACCAATTCGCTGGCTCTCGTCTTCTGTCCAAATATGTGTTGCCTGCTGTAATACCATTAACTCATACAATCTTGTAGCCAGCAGGTTTTCAAACATTTCCTGTTTCGGTTGTACCGGCTGACCAAGATTACCAAATGCCGATCCTCTGTGAGAAGCTATTCCTTCCAGATCGAGTACCGATTCTTTCATCGCCGCCAAGCGATGCAGGGTTTCTGTTTTACCACTTCCCGTGTATCCGCCAATAATAGTTATGGGATATTCTTTTTCAAACTGCTTTAATACCCAGTTTCTATAGGCTTTATATCCGCCAACAAGTGTGTACACTTTAAATCCATACAAATCAAGCAACCAGGCCACACCAGCGCTGCGCATGCCACCGCGCCAACAGTACACAAATATGATTTTTGCTTCTTCTTTATTTTTTTCCTTGTTACCCGTTGCTTCCACAAGCTGCTCCGCCTCTTCCACCATTTTTACCATTTTCGGACCAAAATATTCCAGTCCTATTTTAATAGCACGTTGTTTACTTTCCTGTTTATAGGCGGTACCCACTACTTTTCTTTCCTCATTGGAAAAAAGTGGGAGATTTTTGGCCGATGGAATATGCGCATGTTCATATTCGGCCGGACTTCTTACATCGAAGATGGGTTGGCCCTGCGATTGTGTTATAAAATCTTCTATCAGGAGTCGGGTAATGGGCATATTCACAAAGTAAGCGGACTTTATTGTAACTTTTCAGTTATGAAACAGGTTTTGATCATACGGCATGCCAAAAGTAGTTGGAACAGTGCTTTTAGCGACGATTTTGAACGACCGTTGAATGACCGTGGACACAGGGATGCACCACATATGGCAGAAAAGATGAAAGCTAGAGGCGTGACCATCCAGGCTTTTCTTTCCAGCACAGCTAACAGGGCATTAAGCACTGCCACTTATTTTGCCGAAGCGTATGGAAAAACAAAAAATGATATCCTGCTTTTCCCTCAGCTTTATCATGCGCCTGAACTGGTTTTTTATAAAGTAATTAAAACGATTCCTTCAGAAATTGATACTGCTGCGGTTTTCTCACATAATCCCGGTATCACAGAATTTGCAAACGGATTAACAGAAACCAAGATTGATAATATGCCCACCTGCGGCATTTTCGCCATACAAATTGAAAGCGATAGCTGGGATGATTTCAGCAAAACAAAAAAGAGGTTCTGGTTTTTTGATTACCCGAAATTAGATGTATGATGTCGGATCGCAGATGTCGGATTTGGATATATGAACCGATTGCAAATCCGACATCTGCGATCTGACATCCACCATCCAAAATTCATTTCCTCCTGTTCACCATAAATACTCCTGCAAAAATGCAAAGTGCTGCGAAGCCTTTGGTGAGTGTGAACTGCTCGCCCATAAAGAGCATAGCGATGATGGCTGCAAATACGGGTTGTGTATAGATATATGAACCTGTTGCAGAAGAGCTGAGAACGGCAAGTCCATAAACGTTTAACAGGTAAGCAATAAAAGTGAGGAACAGTGCTACAAAAGAGAGTGCTATCCATTGTGCGGGTCCAAATGCCTGCCAGTCCGTATGCATAAACTGGTCCATACCAAAAGGCAGAATCATGAATGTGCCGAATGTAAATACCCACCTTAACACGTGTATGGGTTTATAACGTTCCATCAACGGACGTACCATTACCAGATAAAAAGCATAGGACACTGCATTGATGATGATCATAAAATCGCCGAGCAATACATCTTTTCCATTTTGTTGCTGGTCTTTTGAAAGAATCAACATAGCGGCTCCGCCAATACCCAAAGCGAGACCTGTTAATTTTTGTATGGTTAGTCTTTCTCTGAGTAACCATGCAGCAATAATGGTAATAAAAATGGGTGTTCCGAGTGATAAGAGTGAACTATGAATTGCAGTAGTGAGTGATAGTCCTTTAATAAAAAACAACTGGTTAATAGCAACACCTGTTAATGCACACAACAGAAAACGGGGCAGGTCTTTTTTATCGATTCCTGCTTTTCCCGGCTTCATTAAAAATACCAGCCAGAATAAAACCAAGCTCGATAATACACGTACCACATTCAGTGCAAAGGGAGCAATATATTCAGGCGTTATGGTTTTTACCACTGCATAACCCGATCCGAAAATAAGGTTGGCTCCTAAAACAGCGAGATGTGCTTTTGTGTTCTTCGTCATACAAAACACAAAAATAGTTTTTTCTATCCGCCTTATTTTTTTGAATTGCGATGATTTGGTATGGATGCCAGGAGAGATTTCAGTTTTTCAGCATCAAAAAAAGAAAGTGCTGGAAAAGAATATTCATGCGAACGGCTCTTCGCAATGGCTTTTGTGAGATCAAATGCTTCCTGTGTTACTTGTACAGCACAACCTTTCTCCTGTAATATATCTGCTAAATATTCCTGTTCTGTTTGTCCCGGAGTAGGAACGAGTACCGTTTTTATTTGTAACTGCATCAGTTCCATCAAGCTGGTATAACCACTCCGCACAATTACAAGTTCAGATTCCAGCAAACGTTTTTGCAGTTCTCCTGTTTCAAGATGATTGTATTGTTGAATGAATAAAGGCCATTCCGGTTTTTCTTTAGTAGCAGGCAAACCACGTACCAGTGTTATCGGCTGTTTTATTTGTTTTGCCTGTTCCACTATTTTTTCTTCCAGTAATGTTCGTTGTGGCTCCGGACCGGAAAGCAATACAGTAACCTGTTTCCTGTTCCTTGTTTCCTGTGCCTGAAATCTTGTAAGCAAGCCCATGTATTCAACGGGCAATTTTGGTTGTTTTACGGGGTGAGACAATATACCTGCAAGTCCTTGCTCTTTTTCCATATCAGGCACCCAGCACACGGTAAAGCGATTGATATAACGATAGTTAATTCTTTGAATCAGTTTTTCCAGCCAGCTATAAGGCGCTTTAACCGTTAGCTGATGTGTTATAAATACAGACGGAATCTTGTTTGTCCAGAGACCGTAACGATTATCGGATATTACCAGATCGATTGCATGTTCGTCGATGGTATTCTGTAACCATCTGTGTTCCCAATGAACAATACGCAATAAAGCAGGCAATTGCTGTATTATTTTCAGGGGCAGCCAACCTCTGGAGCGACTATACCGTATCTGGTAACCGGGGAGTTTCAGGAAATGGAGATCGGGAAACTCGTTTTTAAGCAGTTTTTCCTGTGGTCCATCTGTAGCAATCAACACCCTATATCCGGCATTGGTGAGTGCATGGATGAGTGGTACACAACGGGTGGCATGCCCCAGGCCCCAGTCGAGCGGGGCCACTAAAACGGTTTGTATGTTAAAATCGGTTGACAAAATGGATGCGTCTCTTATTTTCTGAACGAATGATGTACTTTAGAACATCAATATGAAACGGAAAATAAACCAAATAATCGTTTTACTGTTAGTTATTGCATTAGCGGGCAGCTCTTGCGGTATTTTCCAGAAAGGAAGAAACGGTAAAGGCGGATGCAACTGCCCCAACAATGTTCGTTAAACCATTGTTTTGGTATGAAAGATATGAACAGGGACCTCTGGCTACTTTGTAAAAACGACCACATGACCCAGTCTGAGCTGGATCGTGAGGTTAACCTGTTGAATACTATTTTGTATCATACCGAAAGCTGGTCTAACTTCTGCATTACCCACGAAATACTCGATATCAACCGCCGCAAAATCATCACCAAACCACATCTCATGCAAAGCATTTTGCAGGAAAGGGAGATGAAGGGGTTTGTGTTTGTGAATAATTTGAATTGAGCTTTTAGCTACTAGCTGGAAGCTAGCAGCTTAACGAAGCGTCTCCAACGCTGCTTCCAGCTTCCCTAGCATTTCTGTTATTTCTTCTTTTTTGCAGGTTCCTACGCTGAGGCGGTACCAGGGGTTGTTGGCGCCGGCACCAAAGGCTGAGAATGGAACAACAGCGAGTTTGGCTTCTGCAAGAATGTATGATGTAACATCTGATTGCGTTTTCAATAGTGTTCCTTCTGCTGTTGTTTTACCGGTGAGATCTAGTTTGATGGTAAGATAAATGGCGGCCTGCGGGGCTATTGCATCTACGCTATAACCCTTTTGCTGTAAGGTTTTGAAACCATCATGTATATTTCTTAAACGAAGTTCTACTTCAGCTTTAAACTGTTGCAGGTATCGCTGGATGTTTTCTTTCTGCAATAAATATTTAGCCACTGCTTTCTGTTCGGCCATGGGTGCCCATGCACCTACATGGCTCAGTATGGCTTTCATTTTAGCGATTACTGTTGACGGACCCAATGCCCATCCCACACGTACACCTGTGGCTGCAAATACTTTCGAGATACCATCAATAAAAATGGTGTACGCTTTCATGGCAGGTCTTAGTGCAAGCGGATTGTAATGCACGGTTTCACCAAATGTGAGTGTCCAGTACATCTGGTCGAACATCAGGTAACATTTTTTCTGTCCTTCCCCTCTTTTGGCATTCTCTTCGAGAATAAGATCGCAGATGGCTTCCATACTTTCTTTTTTCAGCGTGGTGCCGGTTGGGTTTTGTGGGGTACAGATACAGATTAATGTAGCACCGGAAATATGTTTACGCACATCTTCGACTGTTGGCATAAAATCGTTTTCAGGAGAACATTGAATGATACAATGTTCCGCATCGGTTAAATGCGCATAGTGGTTATTGTTCCAGGAGGGCACGCCATAAATTACTTTATCGCCTTTGTCAACAATGGCTTTGAATAATGTATAGATCAATGGGCGGCCACCGGATGCAATCTGAATTTCATTAGTATCAAAATCAAGTCCTTCCCATTCTTTGATAAATGTGGCTACTGATTTACGCAAATCGAGTACACCTTCTGCTGCAGGATAACTGGTATTGCGGTTACGGTATGATTCAATAATCAGTTCTTCCAGTTCGGTGGGAATAGGGAAAACAGAGGGATCGAAATCACCAATGGTAAGGTTATAAATTTTCTCGCCATTGCGGATTCTTTCACTGATCGCATTACCCAGTTTTACAATTTCACTTCCAGAAAGTGTTTCCGCTAAATGACTCAGTTTTGGTGCACTCATAATTCAAATAATTGATCCGGGCGCAAAACTAAGTTTTTCCGATGGGTTAGAGGTCGGAGAATTGTAAAAGAATAGCCACGGATTGGTATATAATGGTCAATTCATCTATGAAACTGTATCTTATGTTAAACAAAATTATTTTCCGTCACCGGAAACAGTTTCCGCAAACCATGGCCAGCGTATAAAACAGCTCTAAGCTCAATCCCTGAATTCCTGCTTTCGACGGTTATTTTCCTTTGTTCATATTTTTCATATTCTCCGGGTTATGGGGCTTATATAGTTTTATACAAAAACCGAAAAAATGAACCGAGAATTAATTTTCCTTAGAACATTTGCTGTTGCTACTGCTATTGGGTTTCTATTTATTGTTGGTACTGCCTTTAAAAATACAGGTAGCCAAAAATTTAGTGAAATAGATGTAGAAAGAATCAATATCGTTGAAAAAGACGGTACAGTAAAAATGATCATTACCAATGTTGATCGTTTCCCCACAGGTAAAACAACCATTAATAACAGACCTACAAATGAAACCAGAAAGAAGCGTTCCGGTATGTTGTTTTTCAATGAAGACGGAATTGAGTGTGGAGGATTTATTTATGATGGGAAAAAATCAGACAAAAATCATGCTGCCGGACTTTCTTTAACATTTGATCAGTACAATGGCGATCAGGTAATGCAGTTGCTTACGCAGGATTATAAAGAAGGTGATAAAAGATTTGTGAGTAGTAGTCTTGTATTTAATGACAGACCGGTCAACGAATCACAAGCCAGAACAGGCGAAATCATGAAAGAACTGGATGAACTTGGAAAAAAAGATCGCAAGGCCATGGAAGAAAAATACCATTTATATCAACAACAGGGCTTGTTAGGTGGAGCACCTCGTATTATGCTGGGTAAATCAGGAAGTGAGAATAACGGATTATTCTTATTTGATGATAAGGGAATGCCAAGGGCAATGTTTTATATAGATAAAGAAAACAAGGCAAAACTTGATTTTTTTGATGACAAAGGGCAGGTATTGGCATCATTTCCGGAAACGAAGAGTAACCGATAATAAAAAATAGCCCTGCACAGGATGCAGGGCTATTTTTTTACCTTGCTATTCAGCTTATTTATGAAAACAACATATCAACATCTTCTGCGTAACAGACTCTTTCTTACTTTTATTTTTTTATTTGCCTATGCTCAGTCCATAAATATACGTTTACTTATATGGGGTAAACTTACCTGGTATATTTTTACACCAGATGCTGCTATCGGAAAACTGATTGATGCCGCTATACTTTACACTATCATGCTATTTTTTATCAGGCGATGGCAGGCATCAGCCCTGTTTAGCACCAATGAAATGGTACAGATATTTACGGCCTCACTAGTTGTGTACCTCATTACCATTCATCTTTTTGGATTTTTCATCGCTATACTTTTTGATAATGTGGCACGAAACTTTAATAGTGCTGTACTTTGGTCATCAATTTTATCGCATCTGCTTGATGGTTTTATTTATGGAAGTTTTTTTCTGGCCTATTACTATTACAAAAAAAATAATACTCACAGACAAAAACTCGCTACTTATCAACAGGCTATTTCAGAAAACAGAATCAAACAGCTAAAAACACAGCTTAATCCACATTTTCTTTTCAACAATCTAAACGTTCTCGATCAGCTGATTCAGGAAGATAAAAACAGAGCAACAGATTTTCTTCATGATTTTGCTGAAATTTACCGCTATGTATTACAGACCTCAGAAAAGAAACTCATCAGCATAAATGACGAAATGGTATTTTTAAAACAATATTTCAATATCATACAGCATAAATATGGAAATGCTTATCAGTTACATATAAACCTGAATAATATGGAAGGCTGTATGGTTCCTTTAACGTTTCAGTTACTTATTGAAAATGCCGTTCAGCACAATGCAGGAACAGAAGCTAACCCTGTAATCATTCGAATTGATATAGACTCAACATCTCATCTTAGAATATCCAACAATCGTATCCAAAAAAGAATCCGAAAAGCCGGTGTCGGGCTGGCACTCAATAACCTACGAGAGCAATATCATTTGGTAAGTAACCAGCAGTTACAGGTTCAGGTATCTGAAACGTTGTTCACTATTCTGGTTCCTATTGTTTCCTGCAAATAATTCATATGATCCATATTCTAATCATAGAAGATGAAATTCCGGCAAGGAATAAATTAAAGAGAATGATTCGGGAACTTAATCAGCATACTATCATAATGGCTGAATTAGATACGGTTGAGTCGGCTATTATTTTTTTAACCAATAACCAGCCGGATTTAATTTTTTCCGATATCGAATTAATAGACGGTAACGCTTTTGAAATTTATGACCAACTTTCTGTTGGTTGCCCTATTATATTTACTACCGCCTATGATCAGTTCTGGCAAAATGCCTTTGAAAGTAATGGTATTGATTACCTGCTAAAGCCCTACTCCCAGGAACGTTTCTTTAAAGCATGGGGCAAATTTATACGGTTTACCAATAAACCGGCAAGTGAAAATGAACTGCTTCAAAACATTGTAAAATTTCTGAAACGGCATAGTGATATAAAACCTTACCGCCTTCGTTTTACCATTCACACCAATCGTGGAATTCATTTTTTACATACTGATACCATCAGCTTCCTCAGGGCACATGAGGGTGTACTATTTGCTTTTGATGAAACGGGTAAAAAACATATTCTTAGTGAATCGGTTTTAAAAGAAATAGAAAAGCAACTTGACCCCTCAGATTTTTTCAGGATCAACAGGAGTGAGATTGTTCATAAAAAACAGATAGAAGCTGTTAATTATTACAATAAAAATGCACTTTCCGTAAAAATAAAAGGGTATGATGAGCAACTGATTACCAGTCAGGGTCAGACTGCTCTTTTCCGTAAATGGATAGATGAATGATATTCTATGCACGTAACAATCAGGCGTAAATAATATATCAAAAGCAGAACCGGTGAACTTCCAAATAAAAAAGAAAAGCCACAGATTCACAGATTACATAGTGGTAATCTGTGAATCTGTGGCTTTATTACTCAGGATACAAATACTATTCCAGTGTTTTGTAATCCTTAAACAACTTCAACTCAATTGTTTCTGCCACCGCACGTAATGCTTTCCATTTAGCATCAAACAATTCATTGGCTTTATTAATCACTTCAGTGATTTTATCTTCTGCAGCTTTCATCAGCCTGTCTTCCTGCTCACCCGGCATGGCCGTTTTACCCATCACAGTCTGGCGTGCTTCTCCCAGGATTCCGTTTACGGTTACCTGTGGAATATTACCATAGCCCTGCTTGGTTTGTGGTTTACCATTCAGCATGGTGCGGATATCTGTTAAACCATCTCTGATCGGCTTGATGCTTTTACGAATGGTATCAGCTTTCCTCGCATCAAGGTTGGGTAATGCCGTTTCTATTTTATTGATAATGGTTTCTGCATCTACCATTCTGTCGTTCAGATCGCCCAGGCGGATCATACTTTTATTCAACCTGTCATTGGCTTTGCGAATGGCATCACGCACTTCTTTTGTTGTAGGCGCATTTGGATCATCATTCACCACTACCATGGTACTATCACTCAGGTTTCTGCCTAAAGTCAATACCACTTTATAGGTTCCAGGGTCAACAGGTAATCCCGGAGGCTCTGCATTAAATGCGCCTCCGCCAGGAGCACCACCGGGTCTTCCACCACCGCCGCCGCGGCCGCCACCGCCACCACCTGTGCGAATACCTCTTCCTTCCATTCCCCAATAGTATTTATTAAAACCACTATCGGCTCTGGTACGGAGTGTGCGTACCAGTACATTGTTTGCATCAAATATGCGGAGTGTAACGGTATCTCCTATTCTGTTTCTACCCGTATCGCTTGCTGCTTTGCTTACAAAGAAACTGATGGGTGCTCCCGCTCTTTTATTTTCGCCCTCATAACTTCCCCAGATACTGTATTCAATACCCGATGCCAGTTTACGTTTGGCCTGGTAAGCAGGCGGTGCTGCAAAAGCAGTAATCTTATTACTGAATACCTGTCCTTTGTTAGCTGCCAGTTTACGAAGCGGGTTAATATCATCAAGAATATAAATAGCACGACCAAATGTGGCGATTACCAGATCGGCTTCTCTTTCCTGTATTACCATATCATAGGTTGATACAGATGGATAACCGTTTTTAAACTGCTGGAAACTGTTCCCATAATCAAGACTCACAAACAAACCCTGCTCTGTTCCTACAAAAATGAGGTTGGGTTCTGTGGGGTCCTGAATTACGCATAAGGTATAACCGGTTACTTTCTTCTCATCCACCAGACTGGTCCATGTTTTACCATAATCAGTGGTGCGGAATAAATAAGGTTTATTGTTTCCTCTGCGGTAATCATTTACTACCACATAGGCTTCTCCTCCATTATGTCGCGATGCACGTATCTGCGGCACCCATGCACCTGTTGGCATACCTGGAATTTTACCACGGAAATTGGTCCATGTTTTACCACCATCTCTTGTTAACTGCACATTACCATCATCTGTTCCTACCCATATTACACCTTTCTCTTTGGCAGATGGTTCAATGGCAATGATGGTACAATGGTTTTCTGCACCGGTAATATCTACCGATAAACCACCATTATTACTCTGATCAATTTTTGCACTGTCGTTTGTGGTAAGATCGCCTGATATCTGGCTCCATGAAGCACCTTTGTCGGTACTCATGTTCAGCATCTGACTTCCGTAATAAATGGTTTTTTTATCAAAAGGATCCTGCGCAATAGCAGCATTCCAGTTAAAACGCTGACGAATGCCGGTTGCAGTAGTTGGAGGACGTATACTCCAACGCTCACCTGTTGCAATATTATAACGACCCACGCTTCCGCCCTGACTCATACAATATACCCAGTTTGGATCTTCCGCATCGGGCATTACATCAAAACCATCTCCACCTGCAACACCCTGCCAGAATGCATTACGAATACCACTTTGTCTCCACACATAAGCCGGACCATGCCAACTTCCGTTATCCTGCAAACCACCCATTACATTGTAAGGAATATTGTTGTCTACATTGATATGATAGAATTGTCCGAGTGGTAGTTTCTCATCAAACTGCCAGTTCTTACCACGGTCGCGGGTAATGGCGATACCACCATCATTTCCATCAATAATAAAATTGCCGTCTTTCGGATGTATCCAGAATGCATGGTGATCGGGGTGAATACCAGCATATGGAATAACGGTTTTAAATGTTTTACCAGCATCTTCACTTACCGTGATGATCTGATTGATATTGTATAATCTGTTTTCATTGGTTGGATCAACCGCTATATCCTGAAAATAGAACGCGCGATTGGTTACTACAGATGACTCACTATTCATTAACTCCCATTTTGCACCGCCATCATCACTTTTGTATAAACCGTTTTTGGTGGCTTCTACCAGTGCATATACTCTTTTAGGATCGTTGCGTGCAATGGTAATACCAATACGGCCATAATCGCCATCGGGTAATCCATTTTCTTTGCCCAGTTTGGTCCAGTTTTTACCACCATCATGGGTAACATAGAAACCACTTCCTTTACCGCCACCCTGTAAGCTCCAGGGTGTACGCAGGTGCTGGTACATGTTTACAAATAATTTATTAGGGTTTGCAGGATCCATCACCATATCGCCCACACCAGATGTTTCGTTGGTGTATAGAATCTGTTTCCAGGTAATACCACCATCGGTTGTTTTATACACGCCACGCTCAGGATGAGCAGCAAAAGGATTACCAATGGCACCCACATACACCACATCGGGATTGGTTGGATCAATGATGATGCGATGAATATTGCTGGTTTTCTCCAGACCCATCATTTTCCAGGTTTTGCCGGCATCAATACTTTTATATAATCCACCACCGAGGCTGATGGAGTTACGTGGGTTACCTTCACCCGTACCAGCCCATACCACACTCGGATTACTTTGAGTGATGGCTACAGCACCTATATTTAAAATAGGTTGATCATCAAATATCGATTCCCAGCTGGCACCACCATTCTCGGTTTTCCATACACCACCACTCGCTGTTCCGAGATAAATGATGTTGGGGTTGGTCCATACGGCATCAATAGAAGTAACACGACCACTCATACCGGCCGGACCAATACTGCGTGGTTTTAAATTTTTGAAGTGTTTGGAAAGATCTGCCTGTTGGGCAAATGAAGATATTGCAGTGCCAAAAAGCATTGCAACAAACAATAGTTTTCTCATTCAGTTGATTTTTGGAGTTCGGAATTTCCGAAATGCGGAGCAGTTTGCCAAATATCAGGGATGGTTGGTTGAAGAAGCGAGGAGTCCGGGAGACCGGAAGGTGATACATTAGTAGTAAAATCTCCGTGTAACTCTGTGCATTACTCTCCATGGGAGTCCTTTGGACCTTTACCTCTATGGTTTTTTACCACGGAGGTACACAGGGTGCGGCACAGAGTTACACGGAGGGAGCTTTACTGAATCAATCACCTTTCGGACTTTCGGTCTCCCTGACTTTCGGACTTTCCTCTTATATTTAAACTTCAACTTCTGCTATTGAATAATAACCGTTTTGTAAAAGGGTCTCCTGTGCAAGTGGGTCTGTATGCCGCTTTGGCAGCTTTCCTCACTTATACCATGATCTTTGGTTTCCGTAAATCGTTTACCGTTTGCACTTTCGACGGCATGACAGTAGGAAGCCTCAGCTATAAAACTGTTCTCGTTCTCAGCCAGATGTTGGGATACCTCGCCGCTAAATTTTACGGTATCAAATTCATTGCAGAGCTTAAAAGATTCGGCCGCAATAAAATCATACTCATCCTGGTTGGTATTGCATGGATGGCATGGTTATGTTTTGCACTGATACCTGCACCTTATAATATTCCTTTTCTATTCATCAATGGTTTTCCATTAGGTATGTTATGGGGAGTGGTGTTTTCTTATGTGGAGGGAAGAAGAACCACTGATTTTATTGGTGCAGCACTGGCCGTAAGTTTTATTTTCTCATCGGGTTTTGTAAAGTCTGTTGGCGGATGGTTGATACAATGGGGTGTTTCTGAATTCTGGGTTCCCTTTTGTACCGGACTGGTTTTCGCTTTGCCGTTACTCTTATTTATTTACCTGATGGAACGTATTCCACCACCAGATGCAGATGATGAAGCAGCACGTATGAGCCGTACACCTATGAGTGCCGAACAACGCAAGGCATTTGTAAAACAGTTTTTACCCGGTATTATTGCCTGTATTTTAATTTATGCTTTTGCTACTTTGTTCCGCGACATACGCGATAATTTCAGCGCCGATATGTGGAAGGAAATGGGTTACCTGAACCAGCCAGCTATTTTCTCCAAAACAGAAACTCCCATAACGCTGATCATTTTAGTGTTGATTGGCAGTATGGTGATGATTAAAAACAGTTTCAAAGCATTAATGGTGGCGCATGTTTTAATCGGCATTGGCTTTTTGCTTGCAGGTATCAGTACCTGGTTCTTTACCAAACAAATGGTTTCACCTATGTGGTGGATGATACTTGTTGGACTTGGTTTGTACATGGTTTACATTCCTTTTAATTCTGTTTTCTTTGAAAGAATGATTGCCGCTTTCCGGTTTACGGGTAATGTTGGGTTTTTAATTTATCTCGCTGATTCATTTGGCTATTTGGGTAGTGTGGGTGTGCTGCTCAGCAAAGAAATTTTTAAAGTGCAATTAAACTGGGTTGCTTTCTTTTCCAATAGTGTGATGATTTTGTCGGTAGTGGGTGTGTTGATTACTGTTTATGCGGGTTGGTATTTCTGGAAAAAGAAAGCTGAATAAATGAGTAATATTTTTATGATTCCTCATGATAGATCATAAAAATCATGATGATCCGTGTTCTATTCACAATATTTCAATTTTACTTTTATGTCCTCTATCAACCGAAGAAGTTTTTTACGTAGTTCAGGCAGCCTCGCCATTCCGGCTGTACTTCCATTATCAGGTTTATTGGCTAACAAGCAAGAAACAGATAGCGACTTACCCGCAAGGCCTATAGTAAAATTTTTTGGTGATGGTGAAATGTATGAGCCTTCAGATTATATACGTGTATTACAGGAAGCTGATAAAACTGTCGCCATTGCAAAAGACCGTTATGGATTAGGTGGTGTGGTTGAAGCACTGGAAAAAAAATTCGCTGCACTCACCGGAAAAGAGAAAGCCATTTTTATGCCCAGTGGTACCATGGCCAATCAACTGGCTATTGCTGTACTAAGTGGCAACAAGAGCAAAGTATTTGTTCAGGAAACCAGTCATGTGTTCCGCGACGAAGCAGATGCGGGACAAACCGTATTTCAAAAAAGACTGGTGCCGCTTGCCAAAGATGAAACCTGTTTTACTGCAGCACAATTACAAAAAGCTATTGATGAAATGGGCAATGCTGAAGCATTCAATACAGGCATAGGCGCCGTTTCTATTGAAAACCCCGTGAGAAGAAGTGATGGAAGAATGGTTCCGCTCGAAGAAATTAAACAAATAAGAAAATACTGTCTCGAGAAAAAAATACCAATGCATTTGGATGGCGCACGTTTATATGTAGCTGCTGCATGGTCTGGTATTTCGATTAAAGAATACAGTCATTATTTCGATACCGTTTATATTTCCCTCTACAAATACCTCGGTGCCAGTGCAGGTGCCATTCTTTGTGGTGATGCTGCGGTCATTGATCAAATGACACATCTTATAAAAATATATGGCGGCTCTATGTATGGTAACTGGACCAACGCCGCAATGGCTTTACACAGAATGGAAGGCGCAGAGAAAAGATTTATAGATGCAAGGACAAAAGGTGAAGAACTTTTTACCGAGCTGAATAAAACAGGCCGTTTTACTATCAAGCCCTTAGACAATGGTACCAATATTTACCATTTATCGCTGGCGAAAAATATTGATGGTAAAAACTTTCAAAGCAAACTCAATCAACAATATAATATCCGATTGGGTAGACCCGATGCAAATAATCAGGTCTTGATCTCGGTAAATGAAACATTATTATACCAGTCCTTGGCAGACCTGGTAAAGGCGTTTAAAGAAGCTGCATTATAATTATTCCATCTCTATTTAGGTAGTATTCTTCGTTGGTGTAAATACCAGGTATCCAAATCTATTGAAGCAGATTCCGGAGTATTCCTTATTTACAAGACATTGCCATCTTCCGTATATAAACCCTCTGGTTAATCAGTAAACCTGTGATTTTTGAAACTCTTTCTCTGAATATTATAACTGTTCTGCCTGTTTCTTTCCAATCTTTAATAGTCAAAAGCTATCACATTTCGTCTTGAAACCGTGAGCCGCTTTATATAACTATGAAAGATACTATTGTAAAAATTATCAGCATTGATTCATTGACGCCAGATGTAATAAAGGTTGTTACACAAAAGCCTCATGATCTTATATTTCTGCCTGGGCAGGCGACCGATATTTCCATACCTGAATCTGAAGAATCATTGGAGATGCGCCCGTTTACTTTTACTTCTCTACCTGCTGAGCACCTGCTGGAGTTTACCATTAAAACCTACCCCGAGCACAATGGCTTTACAAAAAAACTACTCGCACTTAAGGCTGGTGACGAACTGGAACTGCACGGCGTTTTTGGTGCCTTGAAGTATACTGGTGAAGGCGTTTTCATTGCCGGGGGAGCCGGGGTAACACCGTTCATCTCCATTTTCAGACACCTAAAGTCTATTGAGGAGGTTGGAAGCAACAGACTTATATATGCCAACAAAACAAAGGCTGATATTATTCTCGAGAAAGAGTTTCGCACCATACTCGGTACCAATTTTATCAATATACTTTCCGAAGAAAAAGTACCCGGTTATGCGAATGGACAGGTTACTGAAAATTTTATCAGCGCAAATAATGGTGGCAAAAACAGGAAATACTATGTCTGTGGCCCTCCGGGTATGATGAATGCCGTTCAGGATCAGTTATCTAATTTGGGTGTGTCTGAAGATTGCATAACAACTGAAAAAATATACAGCAGCTCCGTTGTTCTCGAATAAACAAACTGTGAGACATACAATTTTTTTAGTGAATGATGTAAGAGAAAAACCAGCAATTATGGTCACCTTGCTTCTTATTAATCATTATTACAAAAACATAAAATTATGAAGACGGGAAAAGTTTTAGTGGGTGTTTTGGCTGGTGCGGTGGTGGGTGCTGCATTGGGTATTTTATTTGCCCCCGATAAGGGCTCAGCTACCAGAAAGAAAATTGTTGATAAGGGCAACGATTACACAGATGAACTGAGCGATAAATTCGACAGTTTTATTGACTCTATCAGTAAAAAATTAGAGTCAATAAAAACCGAAGCTAAAAAAATGGCTGCTAATGGCGAGGTAAAACTCGAAAAGGCAGAAGAGGAAATACGCGCTGCTATTCATTAAAATGAATAAAAATCATATGCCTGCAACATACAGGAGGCTTATCAGCTAAAGTTAAGCCGATTGTTGAGCAGGCATTAATATTTAAGAATTATGACAGAATCCGATACTACTATTGATAAGCTGATTGAAAAAATTGAGCTTTATGGTAAAAAAAGTTTTGAGCTTTCTAAACTTAAAATACTACAGCGTGCTATTCTACTGTTTACAAGTTTTACTTCTATTTCGGGAACGATTTTGGTACTGCTTTTCTTCCTTTTTATGATGTCAGTAAGTATCGCTCTTTTTTTAGGCGAACTATTGGGTAAATTATCATATGGTTTTTTTATTGTTTCGGCCTTTTATCTGTTGACATTTATCCTGAGTTATTTCTTCCTGCATAAGTGCATTAAAAGACCTTTTGCCAACATGATTATCAAGAAAGTATTAAATAAAATCTAAGTATGGAAAAGCCCGACCTGTTCAGAGAATTACAACTTACAATTATTGAAATGCAATCGGCACATGATCAGAACACTGTAGAATTACGGCAGCATTTCAGAGAGGTAGTAGATGGCTTCAGACCCATTAAAATCATTAAAGAAACCCTTAGTAATGTGGCTGAATCCGGGAAAATAAAAGACAGTATTGCCACTATCATCATCGGAGCTTCTGCAGGCTACCTGTCGAAAAAACTTATTGAGTCAGGATCAAAAAGTGTATTTAAAAAGGTTCTTGGCACCATTGTTATGTTTGGTGTTACCAGCCTCATATCGAAAAATTCAGGCACTATTAAAGATTGGGGGAGCGACTTATTTAATTTTTCGGGTCCGAAAGAAACAACGAATAAGCCCGAACAAGTAAGTCAATAATAATTCATCTGTTATATAAAAAAAATGATCCCTGTAAATAAAAGAGGAATTGTACTCAGGAAAAGAGATCTTGAATTTGAAAATGAAGGTGTGTTGAATCCGGCTGTTATTATGGAAGATCATACCATTCATATGTTCTATCGGGCTGTAAGGAAAGGCAATTATTCAAGCATCGGCTATTGTTCATTTACCGATCCGCTCGTTGTTGATACCAGAAGCCAGGAGCCATTAATAACGCCGCAATTCGAATATGAGTCGCATGGTGTGGAAGATCCTAGAATTGTAAAAATTGACAACCTTTATTTTCTCAGTTACACCGCCTATGATGGAAACAATGCATTGGGTGCTCTGGCTTTGTCAAAAGACCTGAAACACTTTGATAAAACAGGTCTCATTGTTCCTAAAATGACATACCACAGTTTTTGTCATCTTACAGAAACAAAAAATGACATTAACGAAAAATACCTTCGCTATAATGATAATGAACGATTCAGAAACAAAGCTGATAAAGACATCTATTTGTGGGACAAAAATGTCATTTTTTTCCCCAGAAGAATCAATGGCAAACTTTGTTTCATGCACAGAATCAAACCAGATATACAGTTGGTAGTGGTTAATGACTTAGATGAATTGAATCACGAATTTTGGGAAAAATATTTTCTTCAATTAGATGAACATATTTTACTTACCTCAAAATTTAAACATGAAGTAAGTTATATAGGCGGGGGGTGTCCTCCTATCGAAACAAAAGAAGGTTGGTTGATTATCTATCATAGTGTCTTCGATACAATTAAAGGGTATGTGTATTGCGCATGTGCAGCATTACTAAGTTTGGATGACCCTAAAAAAGAAATCTCAAGACTACCCTATGCACTTTTTAAGCCAGACCAGGAATGGGAACTCAAAGGAGAGGTAAATAATGTATGTTTCCCTACCGGGGCAATTGTAATTGAAGAAGATTTGTATATATACTATGGAGCTGCAGATGAGCAGATCGCATGTGCCACAGTTAGTTTACCGGATTTATTGGAAGAATTACTTAGCTATCAACATACTGAGCCAAAATAATTTATTGTCCCGTTACTATTCTAACTATGCAAGGCATCAGTCTAAAAAATATCAGTCCTTTACTCCATGATGCATATGCAGATCAGGTACTGTTAATCAGTTCTTTCCCACCGCGTGAGTGTGGTATTGCTACTTATTCTGAAGACCTCGTAACCGCTTTGAATAAAACCATTGGCGATGGTTTTAGTATTAATATCTGTCCGCTTGAATCAGATACCGAAAAACATGTTTACGATAGACATCCTGAGTACATTCTGAATACTGATACCCCTGGTTCTTTTTGCACACTTGCCGGCCTGATCAACAACAATCGTCGCATTTTACTTGTAATGATTCAACATGAGTTTGGTTTTTTTGAAAAGAAAACTGACGAGTTGTTATTATTTTTAAAAGCATTAAATAAATCTGCAGTCGTTACATTCCATACCGTACTACCTCTTCCAAATGAAATACTCAGATTGCATGTAAAAGCGATTGCGGAAAACGTTTCAGGTATAGTTGTAATGACACATACCTCATCTGAAATATTGATCCGGGATTATGGAATTGGTATTGAAAAAATAGTTGTTATTGCTCATGGAACTCACCTTGTAGTGCATGCCGACAAGGCATTATTAAAAGATAAATATGGACTTAAAGGAAAAAAAATCTTATCGACATTTGGATTTTTAAGTGAAGGAAAAAGTATTGAAACAACATTATATTCACTGCCGGCCATTATTCGCGAAAATCCGGATGTTCTTTTTTTAATTATTGGTAAAACACATCCCGCCGTATTGATCAAACAGGGAGAAAAATACAGACAGAAATTAGAATCCTTAATAACTGAATTAGGCATTGACAAACATGTATTGCTGATCAATTATTTTCTTCCGCTTTCTGAGTTGCTGGAATATCTTCAGCTTACCGATTTATATCTCTTTACCTCCTGCGATCCCAACCAGGCTGTGAGTGGAACATTTTCTTACGCAATGAGTTGTGGATGTGCTGTTGTTTCTACACCCATTCCACATGCACGGGAAGTGTTAAGCGAAGATTCGGGCGTGCTCTTCGATTTTGGCCAGTCAGGCCAGTTGGCAGATACAGTAAACCACTTACTTGAAAACGACCTGTTACGTGACACCATCAGTTCTAATGGTTTACACAAAATGGCTTCTACCGCATGGGAAAATGTGGCTATCGATCATGTAATGTTATTCGAAAAACTAAGTGCAGGAACGCTTGATCTCCGTTACCAGATTCCCCCTATCAATTTGTTACATATCAAGAAAATGACAAGTGGTTTCGGCATGATACAGTTTGCCAAAATAAACCGCCCCGATATAGAGTCTGGATATACACTGGATGACAATGCAAGAGCATTAATTGCTTTCTGCCAGCACTATGAACTAACAAGTGATAACACCGACCTTCATTATATTAATATCTACTTCAATTTTATTAAACACTGTCTTCAACCAGCAGGGCACTATCTGAATTACATTGATGAACAACAAATTTTTTCCGATCAAAATCAGGAAGTTAATCTGGCTGATGCGAATGGAAGAGCTATTTGGGCATTGGGTTATCTCATCTCATTAAAAAACATTATCCCTCAATCCATCATTACAGAAGCGGAGCGGTTATTTCAGGCAACATTATTAACGAGTAATAATATTTTTTCTACACGCGCCATTGCTTTTGTTATTAAGGGACTGTACTATAAGAATCTTCAATTACCAAATGTATCAGAAATCGATTTACTTGATATACTCGCCAACCGGTTGGTAAAAATGTATCTACATGAAAATGAAGACGGCTGGCACTGGTTTGAAAGTTACCTGACTTATGCCAACAGTATTTTGCCAGAAGCTTTATTATGTGCGTGGATTATTACGAAGAATACACAGTACAGAGATATAGCATTAACTTCTTTTGATTTTCTGATCGGAAAAACGTTTACCAGAACGCGCATTCAGGTAATCTCCAACAAAACCTGGTTGCAAAAAGAAGATACTACTGATTTATGGGTTAAAGGTGGTGAACAACCTATAGATATTGCCTATACCATTATTACCCTTGATAAGTTTTACCATAGTTTTCAGAAACCCGAATACATAGAAAAATTAAAGATGGCTTTTACCTGGTTTCTTGGTAACAACCATCTTCAGAGAATTGTATATAATCCTTGTACAGGAGGGTGTTATGATGGTATCGAAGAACACAATGTAAACCTGAACCAGGGCGCAGAGTCAACTATCAGTTACCTGATGGCCAGATTAACGATTGAAAAAACGTTAAGCCCTGAGCTTATAACAGAGCACCAGATTTATTAAACCTGTTATCCTTTCTTTTCTTTTCCGGCTTCATACTTTTTCTTTGCTTCTTCTGCTTTCTCAAAATCCAACACCACACCATTAATACAATAACGCAAGCCTGTTGGTGGTGGACCATCTTCAAATACATGTCCTAAATGGCTTTTGCAACGGCCACACTGTACTTCTGTTCTCACCATTCCATGTGTATTATCGGGGAGGTAAATAATGGAACCCTTGGTAATGGGTTCATAAAAACTTGGCCATCCGCAGCCACTGTCGAATTTGGTATCACTTTTAAACAAAGCATTGCCACAAACCGCGCAATAGTAAGTACCTACTTCCTTAAAATTTTCAAACTTGCTGGTCCAGGCGCGCTCGGTTCCTTTCTGGCGGGCGATATAATATACTTCGGGTGAAAGAATTTTTTTCCATTCATCTTCTTTCAACGCCACTTTCGATTTGTCGGTCCGGGAATATACCGGGTTATTATTTTTCTGTGTACTGTCCATTTTTGTCTGTTTCTGATTGGAATTTTGAGAATAACAACCCTGAATAATCAATGTTGACAGGGCGATCATAGCTAACAACTTCATATGCTAAAACTTTTGATACATTAAAATTACGTTTATAAGGGCCGAAAAGTTTGCTTTATTGCTGACGAACGCTTGTTTTTTTCCTTACAAATAGGTTTTATTCAATGATTTAATGAGATGTTAAATGTTTTTTAAGCCATTGCGCTTATATTTGTAGTTCACGCAAGGTTAGTTTGTTCATGTTTAATATTATTCTGTTTGGACCTCCCGGCAGTGGAAAAGGTACGCAAAGTGAGAAACTTATTGCTACCTACGGATTAAAACATCTATCTACCGGCGATTTATTACGTAGTGAAATTGCAGCCCAGACTCCTCTCGGACTGGAAGCTAAGTCTTTTATGGACAAGGGGCAACTGGTACCGGATGAAGTGGTGATTGGTATGATCAGCTCTGCGCTTGACCAGAACCCTCAGGCTAAAGGTTTTCTTTTTGACGGGTTTCCGCGTACTGAGGCTCAGAGTATGGCATTAGATAAGTTGCTGAAACTCAAGAATACAGAGATTGGTGTTGTATTGGCGCTGGATGTATCGGAGGAAGAACTGGTTAAACGTTTGCTCAACCGTGGTAAAACCAGCGGTCGCAGCGACGATACCAATGAAACCGTAATCCGCGCAAGAATTACGGAATACCAGCAGAAAACCACTGTGGTGGCCAATTACTATTCCGGTTTCGATAAAGTGGTACATATTAAAGGTGAGGGTACGGTTGATGAAATTTTTTCATCCTTACGCAGCGAGATTGACCAAAGACTGTCTTAATCTATTTATTATACGTTTTTACAACCAACAACCAACTGCGATCCCGTCATACACTGTATGGCGGGATTTTTTATGTATAAATCCGCCAAAGGCTTGTTAAACCTTTGTTTATTGGGTTTTCAACTCCTTCATCAGTCCTAATTTTGCCACCCCCCTACTGTTGTGGTGCGGATTAATCGTGTGTATGAACAACAAACCAAAAAGATCCATTTTCACATTTAGTATTATAACCTTGCTGGTTTGTCTGGTATTTGGTTTAACGGCTTATACCGAAAAGCGGGCATCAGTTGCAAAAAACACTCCGGCTTCCGCACCCAGAAATGAAGTACTCAGTTTATATGAATCGCTTGATCTTGAAAAACTCGGTCTTTCACGTCAGGCATTTCTGTATGCCATAAAAGGATACAGACAGCTGGAAGAAAAAGGCCAGTTACTTAATGATGCGGTTCTTTCTGTGATTGATTTTAGTTTACCCTCTACACAAAAACGTTTTTTTGTGATTGATATGAACAGCAATAGTCTTTTGTATCATACCTATGTATCGCACGGGAAGAATTCCGGTAAACTGATGGCTAAAAATTTCTCCAATCGCAGTAGCAGTTACCAGAGCAGCCTTGGTTTTTACACCACAGGGAACACTTATATTGGTAAACATGGTTTTTCTCTTCGTCTTATCGGAAAAGAAAAAGGAATCAACGACAAGGCTTTGCAAAGAGGTATTGTTATTCACAGTGCCGATTATGCCAGTGAGCAATTTGCCCGTCAACAGGGTTATCTCGGAAGAAGCCAGGGATGTCCGGCTGTACCGGAAGAAATTCACAAAGGACTTATTCAAACCATTCAGAATGGTTCCTGTCTTTTTATTTATTCACCAGTAGGTATTTATTCAAAACAATCCAGGTTAATTTAATTTTCCCTATCCTCACCCAGCCCCAGACTTAAGTCTGGGGCTGGGTGAGGATAGGGAAAATGGGGTTATTTTTTATTTGATCCTTCGTTTTAACCGAATATCATATTTTAACAAGTTCTTGCCCTGTTTGCGTGTCTACCTTTAATTCAATCATTTAAGGTGCAACACGTAGAGTTTTTTCATACCGAACACTTCAACCAGAACTATCAGCGACAGAAAGCTGATGAGTCTATTTCTTATTTTATCGATTTCTTCTGGGAAACCGATTTCGATGAGTTATGGGACCAGTATCCGAAAGGGTTTTCAGATGCTTTGTTCCCGAATACCGGTTATACCTACCTGCTTAATCTGGGTACACCCTTTGTAATGCAGATTGGCGACAGGAAGTTTGATATGAAGACCGATGGTTTCCTCCCACGTCACAGGGCCATTGAATGTTATCACCAGCCTGGCAACAAATTATTTGGCATTAAATTCAAAATATCGCCTGTTATTTTTGAGAAGAAGATCAATTTTTCTGAATACAGGGAATATATTTTCCCATTGAGTTATCTCATGGATGCAACCATTCTTTCGCAGGTAAAAAAAGCAGATCGTTTTGAAGATCGTGTCGATTTATTGACGCAGTATTTTGAAAAAATAATTCAGCAATATTCTGGTTCGATGAAACCTATTCAGATTGTTTCCGAAATACTTGCTCATTGCGAAAACAACTGCGACTTTATTACACCTGTTGAAGATTATGCAAAACAGTATGCTATTTCATCACGCACATTACAACGTTATTTTGAAACAGCTACAAGTATCAGCACTAAAACTGCTATACAGATCATGCGCATCCGTAAAGCCACAGAACATCTTGTAACCGATCCCGATTCATTTAAAAGTGCCGACTATGGTTATTACGATCATAGTCATTTCTATAAACACCTGAAAAGTTTCCTGCAAAAAAACACACTCAAAAAATTACAGCCACATTTAAGGTTGCTGGAAAAACTGCATAGTAAGAATAAAGTGGAGGAGTTGGTTGGCAGATGAGATAATAGTAAATAGTGAGTAGTCAGTAGTGAGTGTAATACTGCCATACTCACTACTGACTACTCACTATTACCCCTAGTTCCCCGCGCGACTTCTTTCTTCTTCCGATGCGGTGGGTCTTCTTCTTGCAGCTTGTACCGTATTCTTTCCGAAGCGATAAGTAAACGTTAAGTTCGCTACCCTTGTTTCGCGGTAAGCGCGCCATTTTTCAATATAGTTATTATACGTAATTACTGCTTTGGGCAGGTTGGTCCAGAATATATCTGTAACATTAAAACGCAGTGTTCCCTTTTTATTCATCATGGTTTTCTGAACACCGAGCGCAACTCCCCATTGCGGATCGAGTACCATGAAACCATATTGTCCTCCAGAATTAAAATTCACATTAAACTCGCTTATCCAGCCCTTGCCCAACGTGAAACTGTTGTTTGTTCTTACATCAAATGCAGGTTTGCCGTTGTTCAGCGTAGTGCCTCCCAGTTTGCCATTGAAATGATTATAAAAAACATTTCCATTGTTGATCATGTTCCACCAACTATTAATTCGAAATGGTGCCGACACGGTTAAGCCATAATAATCCTGCGAACTCAGGTTCACCGGAATCTGAACCGTAACATTATCATCGGATGGAATGTTGGGGAACACATCTTTAAAACGAGCAATAGCTACATTCTGGTTTTGTTTTGTATGACTATACCCTAAAGTAAAATTGATATTCTTCATGGTATAGCTGAGCTCATACGACCAGGTGAGCTGTGGTAATAAACCCGGACGACCCGTTGCATAAGTGGTTACATCAATTAAAAACAGGAATGGATTTAATTGCGAATAACCCGGACGGTCTATTCTTCTACTTACAGAAATACCCAGTGTCTGGTCTTCTTTTAGTTTGTAATTAAAAAAGGCACTGGGGAACAATTGAAAGTAAGAAGAATCAAAACGAATATCACCTTTTATCTGGTGCGTATTAATTTTTGTATGCTCTCCACGAAGACCCAGTTGCAGACTGAATTTTTTAAATTCTTTGCTGAAGTTCAGGTATCCTGCATTGTTGTATTCGTTGTACTTAAAACGATTGGTTTTGTTTACATCATCCTGGGGTGTACCGGTACTTACATCAAAAAACTTCGCATCATTGTCTGCAGAAACATAACTGGTTTTGGCACCAGCTTCAAAACGTCCGCCCGAGTTTAGTGGATTGGCATAATCAACTTTAGCGGTTCTTAAAATGAGTTTACCATCCTGGTCGCCATCTAAAATATAATCTGGTTGCAGGCTTCCTCCGTTGAGGTTAAAATATTTAGTGGCTACGCGTGAAAGCGATGCTGAATTGTATTCACCATAATCAATATCGGCTGTTAACTCTTTTCCATTGGTATTGAATGAGTGTTTCAGGTTAATATTTGCCACTATATTATCGGCATGGTCGTTATTGGTAGCAAGGGTTTGGAAGGTTGAGGTCTTTTGTCTTTGCGCATTCAGCACTTCAGATCCGTTTACATTTCTTCTGCCTATTTTATTAAAGTTGGCGCTTACTACAGCGCCGATTATTGTTTTTTTAGAGGGAAATATATCAAACCCCATTCTTGTGTTGTGAAAATGAACGGGTGTTTTGGTATAATTATCTTTTAAATCGCCACCCGTATATACTTTGTTATTATCGTAAAAATTTCTGTCGAGTATCAGGTGGTTGAGGTTCATCCGATAACCATATGAATAGTTACCAAAGAGATTCACCCTTTTTGTTCTGTGATTAAAGGTTATACCTGCATTCGATTTCGGATACACACCCTGACCATAGCCCATGGTTAATGTACCATTGGTTCCCATACGCTGGTCTTTCTTCATCCTGATATCAATAATACCTGAATTACCTGCTGCATCATATTTTGCTGAGGGATTGGTAATAATATCAATTCGTTCAATGGTATTTGAAGGAAGTCCGCGAAGATAATTGGCTAAATCAGCGCCAGTCATCGGCGTGGGTTTTCCATCAATCATAATAATCACACCTTGTCTTCCTCTCAAACCGATAGCATCGTTTTGATCAACTGTAACACCTGGCGCTCTTTCCAGCACATCAAGTGCCGAACTTCCTGCACTTACAATGCTGTTCTCCACATTCACTACAATACGATCGGTGAGTTTTTGTATAAATGGTTTGCGACTGGTTACCGTTACTTCACTTGTTGATGCAGCGCTTGTCGCAAGCACAACTATCCCTATCTGCTGTTCATTTTGCTGTGCAGTTATTTCTACCGGTGCAGTATATTTTACCGTAAATCCAACTGCCGATATTCTGATGCAGTAAGAACCTGAAGCCAGTTGATCAAAAAAAGCAAGTCCTGTTTTATCTGTTATGGCCGCTTTTACCAAAGAAGAGTCTTTTGAACGGAGTAATTCTACCGTTGCATTTTCAATGGCCTGTTGCTGTTCGTTCTGTACTGTTAATGCTGTTTTTCCAGTGCGTTGAGCCTGGATATTACTGTATATGAAAAGCAGCATTACAGCGAAGAGCAGGGTGTACAATTTTTTCATGGGTTCCGTTTGTCAACCAAATATCTATTTCCGGAACAGCCTGTACACCTCTATTCTGTTGAATTGCGAAAGAACACCGATCAACGGAAAGTTTCGTAAACAACAGTGTCCTTTTTTTACATTACTTAAAGGGGTTTGCATACTTCTCATGGAGTATCGTTATTGCATCTGTAAGCGTTTGCATAAAAGCCAGTAAACGCTGCCGATCCTGAGGCGCCACCGTATGCTGGGGAATGGTACCATTGGTGCCTGCGAGCATATTCTGCAACGAAGTCACAGATCCATTATGAAAATACGGTGCGGTACCAGCAATATTACGTAATGAACTAGACTTGAAATTTCGGCTTCCATTAATTCCCTGGTCTGTCGCATCTGCCAGTCCAAAAGGAGCTGCCGGTGTTGAAGTAATAAACATGGGTGGGGTATGACAGCTTGCGCAGGTTATATTTCCGGCATTAAGAAAAAGGTTCTCACCCGCAGCTTCATCAGGTGTAAACTGTGTCTGACCCTGTTTTACAAGGTCGTATTTGGCCTGTGTGGTAACAATAGATCTTAAGAATTGTGCAAGTGCTTTTGCAATTCGATCGCTGGTAACCAAGGTACTGCCAAATGCATTTTGAAACAATGCGGGGTAATAAGACTGAGCAGCTACTTTCTGCTGAAGCTCCTCGAGTGTAAGCCCCATTTCTGTCATATCCTGAATCGGCATCAATACCTGTTGTTCGAGAGATGCGGCTCTTTCATCCCAAAACATCTTTCCTGATTTATAAAAACGAAGATTCAATAATGGCATTGAATGGCGCGCCGTTGAGCCTCCAGCAAATCCTTTGCTTTTCACCGCTGAATCAGAAAAAGAAAGTGATGGCTGGTGACAACTGGAACAACTGATGGTATTGGTTTTTGATAACTGAACATCATAAAACAATACACGCCCCAATGTAGCTCCATGGTCGGTGATGGGGTTATCGGTTGGTGTATTATCCTGTACCAACAAAGCCTGTGCAATATGTGAGGGCAGTCCCTGGTTGGCATATGCATATGGTGTTATTGGAAGAGTTGGTAGTTTTGCTCCTGCAGCTACTGTATTATTAGTGGTTATTGTAGTATTTGTTGTAGCCACGGCATCTTTACCTGAACAATATTGAAACAGGAACGAAATAGAGATCAGTATAACAATTATGTTCTTTTTCATGTGCAGAAGGTTTAGCATTTAACTGATACCTGTTAGATGGGGTTTATTTTAAAAACCTTCGCCGTTAACAAAATTTTCGCAACTCACCCCGACCCTCTCTGCTTCGCAAAGAGGGAGAATTAAAGCCCCTTCTCTACACCGTAGAGAGGGTCGGGGTGAGTTGATTATATTTGTTGGATGCAACACATCCTTCTCCTCCACGGCGCCATTGGCTCAGAAGAACAACTTTTTTCGTTACGTGATCTTTTATCTTCTTCTCAATACCAAATACATAGTTTCAATTTTTCCGGCCATGGCGGTGCAACAATAAAAGAGCCGCTTTCAATGGAGCTGCTGGCAGAGGAAACGCTTGCTTATATCAAAGAGGACAAACTCGAAAACTTATATGTTTTTGGTTACAGCATGGGCGGCTATGTCGCTATGTATCTTTCTTCTTTGCACCCTGGATTGATTCGTAAAATAGTTACGCTTGGCACCAAGTATAACTGGTCGCCCGAAATTGCAGCCAAAGAAATAAAAATGCTGCGTCCTAAAATAATAGAAGAAAAAATTCCTGCTTTTGCAACAGCATTGTCCAAAAGACATGGACAGCATGAATGGAAAAATCTTTTACGGGTTACTGCCGACATGCTTGTACAACTTGGCAATAAACCCTTATTGGACAAAGCTCAGCTACAAAAAATTTCTTCTGAAGTTTTATTATTGATAGGAGAGAAAGACACTATGGTTTCGCCTGAAGAAACCTTTGCTACGGCTCAATCTTTAGAAGAAGGTTCTTCGCTGGTACTTTCCGATACACCTCATCCTATTGAGCAGGTAAACACCATTATGCTGGCAGAAAAAATATTATCCTTCTTCCACGGCTTACCGGTTTAATATTCTTAGCAATAGTTTTAAAAAATCTTCTGGTTCAAATGGTTTCGTAACAATTCCATTGATGGATAAGTCTTTGGATTTTTCTTCTACCTCAGATGGCAAACTTGCCGTTAGCGCCACAATTGGTATATCTATTCCTTTTGATCGTATAACAGATATGGCTTCATAACCATCCATCACCGGCATATGCATATCCATTAATACCAGTTGATGTTTTTCGGGGTTTAATTTTTTCACCGCCTCTTCTCCATTCACTGCCACATCTATTTGAGCACCCCATTTTTCGAGAAATGTTTTTGCTACCAATACATTCAGCTCATTGTCTTCTGCCATCAGCATAGATATGCCACTGAGCGGTCTTCCTTTTTCAATTTCTATTACAGGTATTTCATCCTGGCTAAAATTAAAAGCCTGCGATACAGGAAAGGTTTGTGTAAAGAAAAAAGTTGACCCCGTTCCCGGTTCGCTTTCAAGTTGTAGTTGTGAGCCCTGTAGTTCCAGTATTTTTTTACAAATAGCCAGTCCAAGTCCGGTACCACCAAAACTTCTTGAAGTAGAAGTATCGGCCTGGGTAAAACGGTCGAATATGAGTTTTTGTTTTTCTGCAGCGATACCGATACCTGTATCCTCTATTCGTATCGTCAACGTTACATGCTGTTTGCTTTTTTTCTCCTGTTGGATTACAATTTTTACATGCCCCTTCCTGGTAAACTTGATGGCGTTCTGTAAAAGATTACCCACCACCTGACTGATGCGTGTGGGGTCCGAAATAATACGTGTATTAAATGCCGGATCTTTTTCGAGAATAAGGTCAATCCCTTTCTCATTGGCAATGGTTTTAAGTCCGGACAATAAATCCTGTAGCACTTTCACCAGATCCATGTCAATGTATTCGAAATTTATTTTACCGGCTTCAATTTTATTATAATCAAGAATATCGTTTACAATGGTTAGCAGGTTATTGGCCGAAAACAGTAAAACATTCAACTGCTCTTTCTGATCTTCCCGTGGTTTGTTCTCCAACAGAATATGAGATAGGCCAATAACCGAATTGAGTGGTGTTCTGATTTCGTGCGACATGTTCGAAAGAAAATCACTTTTGGCCATCAATCCCTGCTCTGCTTCTTTTTTGGCTTTATTCAGTAAAAAAGAATAGCGGTAGGAGAGAATTAGTGATTGGAGAAAAAAGAATGAAATATATCCAAAGAACAGCAGCTCTTTTTGTGGCGCCACAAAACCAAAATACTGAAGGTTAATGATAATAAAAACCAGCATTACCAAACCTGTACTAAGCAAAGCATATCCGGCACCCAGTCTTTTTTTCCTGTAGGCTTTTACATATACATACACTGCATATGCAATTACACTAAACATCACCACCAGAAATGGGTTGATCAGCTTTGTAAATACCGCTGGCGGGAATACAATTGTAATCAGGGAAAGAATAATACAGGCCCAGGTTTCTACGGCCGTAATATATTTATTTGAGTCTTCCGGATAGAGTTTCTGAGTATACTGCGTAAAAAAGATTACGCTGACAAATAATGAAAGGTATTCAAGATGAACCGTGACGATCCATGGAACATTTCCCGTAAAAGTATGTAGCGCATACTGTGATGCACCAACAATACGGTAGCTGTATGTGATGCAAAAAAGAGCAAAGTAAAGTATGGTTTTATCGTATCGGCCAAAAAAATAGAGGCCAAAGAAAAAAAGACCGCACATGATAATACTTCCCGTTAAAATAAAATCGAGTGCATTGTTTTTGGCCCTTTCTTTAAAAAGGGTTTCTTTGTCACCTATTGATATAGATTTATACGGGCCTCCTTTGGAATGTTCGAAATTCGCTACCTGCAGAATTAACTTAACCGTATCTGTTGTTGGAAAAAGCTCCCTCGTAAACTGCCGCCATTTAGGAATGGTTGTTTCGCGGGTGGTACCAGGTACTCCTGATTGCACAAAAAGCTCATCATTTACAAAAAGTTTATAGCTCGTATAAGTATCCGGAACATCCAGCGCTAGGTTCTTTGCTCCCTTTGGCAACAATACCGTAAGGATATATGAAGCATAGCCCTTAGCCGTTAACTTTTTACCGTTAATCAGGGTATCGTCCCATCTTTTGGGAAAGGGCGTCATACCCGTCATTTTTTCTTCGGTATGACCAGGTTCGCAGAGTTGTTGCCAGCAGATACCCCATTGACCGTCCAGTGCAACTGTATATTTTGAGAGATCTATTTTCCGTAAATCAATTATCCCGTTTTGCGCAAGAGGTTTCTGTGCATGCAAAAAAGCAGTAAAGCATATACTGATAAGTGCGGTCAAAAATATTCTGTACCGGTTTACGGATCTTGGATAAAATTTCATCGACTTGCTTATGAATGTGGCTGCAGAGATTGCAGCGCTTCCGTTTTAAATTTACTTAAAACTTTCGCTAAATATCGAATTAATCAATTGGTTTTCATATAAAAATTTTTTCTTTTTCATTCCTGTAGTCATACTACCGGTCTACTTCTCTTTAAACCACTTGTCATCAACCACATCCTTATGTGGTTTGATGAGCATTTTCTTTCTTACAGTTTTGTGTTCCATTTGATAAAAAACTACATATGAATCACGAGACACGTTACAATCCTTTTCACCAGATACACCAGGGCCTGCGCGCCATGCTGTATCATTGTTCACTGGAAGTTCAGCATACAGATTTTTCAGATGATACTGCTGCGGCTGCTACTATTGGCTCTCTGAAAGAACTCGTCTGGCTTTTTGAAAGTCATGCACATACGGAAGACACAAAAGTGTTTACACTTATTCAGGAAATAGCTCCGGATATTATTGCTGATTTTGAAAAACAACATGACAAGGACCACATGCTGGCGGCACATTTACAAGGTTGTATAGAGCAGTATGAAGCTGCAACAAAAACCAGTGATAAAATTTTTGCTGGTCGCCAGCTACAGTTTTCGCTGGCAGAATTTACAGCCTTCAACCTAAGTCATATGAATATGGAAGAAGTAATCATCAGAGACCTGTTATGGCAGCATTTCAGCGACGAGCAATTACATGCTGTTACGATGGGCATTGTTGCCAACCTTTCACCTGAAAAAAATGCTCGTTACAGTTACTGGATGCTAAAAGGATTATCTACCAATGAAATTATTGATTGGTTTAAAGCCATTCGGGCAACAGCACCTTCTTTTGTGCTCGATCAGATGTTAGAGCTTGCAGCAACAGCACTGCCCGAAATACAATTGAATACAATACAGGAAGCCATTGCAGCAGAATTGGTATAAAAATTACTATCCATCTATTATAAACAAGAAGCCCTCTGTTATGGAGGGCTTCTTTGGTATATGGTCGGTTAGTAAGTAAGCATTATTGAGGTTTTGTTTCCAGCAACTTGAAGAACTGATCAAGCATTGGCTGGATAACAATTCTTGTTCTGCGATTGGCAGCTCTTCCATCTGCAGTTCCATTGTCTTTTAACGGAATATACTGGCTTCTTCCTGCTGCAGTCATACGTTTAGGATCAATACCATACGTTTCCTGTAAAATACGAACTACAGTAGTAGCTCTTCTCACACTCAAATCCCAGTTGTCTTGTATAACTGAAGTTTTAATAGGAAGTGAATCGGTATGACCTTCTACAATAAACTCAATTTCGGGTTGTGCATTCAGCACCTTTGCCACTTTGCCCAACACTTCTTTTGCGCGATCGGTTACTTCGTAGCTTGCGCTTTTGAAGAGCAGTTTATCTGAAATATCAACATACACAACACCTTTGTCTACTTTAATGTTGATGTCTTCATCATTCAGGTTGCCGATAGCACCTTTCAGGTTCATCACCAGTGCCATATTCAAAGAGTCTTTTCGTGCAATTGAACCCTGCAGGTCTTTGATATAAATATCTTTTGCACCAATATTTTCCAGCGATTTTTTAATGCTTTCGGCTTGTGCACCGGTCACCACTGAAAGATCTTTCAACTGACTCAGAACGGTTGTATTATTCTGTTTCAGGAATTCAATCTGTTTATTAAGATCTTCTATCTGTGCTTCCAGCGCCTGTTTGCGTGTGTTAAGCTCACTGTTCTGTCCTTTGGATCTGGCTAATTGGTTTTCTAAATCTTTGATTTGATCCTGTAGTTCGCGGTACTTGCCCTGCATTTCTAGGTATGCGCCGCTTAACTGCGTATATTTTGCTTCAGACTCTTTGAATTTTTTGGTACTTACACAGGAAAACAGCAGCACAGAAGATGCCACTGCCACAATGAAACGATTGGTTCTCATAGTTCTACATTTTTATCCTGATATACAACGAAAAACCGTACCAGAATATTGTGTGGGAGAAAAACGGATCGCCTCCCTTTCTTACTGTTAATAGAATCTAATCATATGTAACCCACAAATTATCTGCGCTTTTTAAACAAAGAGAAAGGGAGAACGAGAGAAGGGTGAAGGTTATTCATAGATGATCATTTCGGTGGCGCGATACCAATTGGCATAATTTTCTCCGTATTGCGCATCAATGTTTTTTCTTTTGATCTTGAGTGTGGGAGTGAGCAGGCCATTTACAATGGTCCACTCATCTTTGCAAATGATCATTCGCGCTAATTGCTCATGATGTTCAAGTGTGTTATTAATAGCCTGCAACAATTCGGCCAGTTCTGTTTTCACATTTTCGGTATCTGTTCCTTTTGCCTGTTCCGTTAAAGTGCAAAGTACCATAGCAGCTGGCTGACCCGATCCTACCACACAAACCTGTGCAAGATATTGATGTGCCAATAACTGATTTTCCATCGGAGCTGGTGTAATATATTTTCCCTTTCCCGTTTTAAACTGGTCTTTGATTCTTCCTGTGATGGTAAGAAAACCTTCTGCATCAATAGAACCTTCGTCGCCTGTCTTCAGGTAACCATCTTCAAAACACTGTGCTGATAATTCAGGTTCTTTATAATAGCCCAGCATGGATGCATCGCTTTTTACCTGCACTTCATTGTCTTTCCCCAATCGCACCTCTACACCAGCATAAGGCTGCCCTACAGTTCCGAATTTTGCGTTCTCTTTTTTATTTACATGCGAAAGCGCCACATTCTCCGTCATACCATATGCTTCCTGTATAATAATACCTAAACGTGCATACCAATGTAATAGTGCAGGGTTAATAGGTGAAGCTCCTGTGAAAATATGTCTTGCTCTTGCAAGGCCTAATTTCTTACGGATCATTTTTTTAATCAGCGAAGAAATAAGTGGAATTTTTAGCAGGCGATCCAGTTTCTGCTGTGGCATTTTTTTGAGAATACCTTCCTGCATTTTTTCCCAGATACGTGGCACTGCAAGAAATACTGTTGGTTGGGTATGGGCTAGGTTAGCCGCAAAAGTATCAAGCGATTCCACAAAATAAACCGAGCTTCCGGTGAAAATGGTTCCGCACTCCACCAGCATTCTTTCAGCTACATGACAAAGGGGTAAATAGGAAAATAAAATTTCTTTTTGTATAGCAGGAAAGTTTTTCAAAAACGCATCCACCGCAAAGGACATGGCGTGATAAGTGTTCATAACACCTTTTGATTGACCCGTTGTTCCCGATGTGTACACAATGCTGGCCAGCGCCTGCGGATCAAGATTTGGAACCTCGGTAAGTGGCGCATGCTTTGCAACAAGTTCATCCCAATTAATACATCCGGCATTGGGATAAAAAGGGAAACTTATTTGTATAAGTGAATCGGGAACCCCTTTTCTGATTTGTTCAGGTTGATCAAGTTTACCAATAAAAATGGCTTTGCTCTCGCTGTGAACAATAATTTCCTGTAATGTTTCTGCACTGATATTTGGATAAAGCGGAACAGAAACACAGCCTGCCATGGCAATAGCCAGATCGGCCATGATCCAGTGTGCGCAGTTTTTACTGAGTATGGCAATCTTGTCATCTTTACCATATCCCATAGCATTTAAAGCCGCAGCCATACTGCGTATCTGCTGCCCGGCCTGCTGCCATGTAAATTCTTTATAAACACCCTTTACCGGCTCCGCTAAAAAAAGCCGGTTGGGTTGCGATTGTTCATATTCGCAAAACTTTTCAATGATATTCGGGTAGTACATAGGGGATGTTTTATATCAAAGAAGCAATGTTTCTGTTTGCAAATGTGCAAGTCCATGACCGGCTTTCTTACCCTGAACAGGTGCATAAAAAGAAATGATCTTTTTAAAATCTGCCAATTCATCGTCAGTCGTGTAAAAAGGTTCCGCGAAATACACTTGCTTCTTTGCAAAATCAAATGCAGTCATAATAATGGGTACACCGGCTTTTTTAGCAATATGATAAAAACCGGTTTTTAAACGATCTACTTTTTTTCTTGTACCCTCCGGAGAGAGCGCCAGTACAAACTGGTCATGCTGGTTAAAAAGTTCTACCACCTGGTCAACCATATTATGTTTATTCGATCTGTCAACCGGGTAACCGCCTAGGCGCCGAAAGAAAAAACCAAAGCGGCCTTCAAACAATTCTGCTTTGCCTAAATATTTTACATGCTGTAACCGCAATACACTTCTAACGGCTAATCCAATGATAAAATCCCATGCACTGGTATGGGGCGCCACAATAACAACACATTTGGGAATATGATAAGGGAAATTGGTTTGAACCTTCCATCCCGTCATCCACAGATAGAGTTTCCAGAGTAGTCTCATGGGCAAGCTGTTGGAGACAAGATAATTTGAAAATTTGGGAATTTGAAAATAATTGGCAGGCCTGCGGCCTTTATTTTTAAGCATTTTTTTAACACAAGAGCTTTCTAGAAATAGAAGATTTCTCCATTTTCAAATTTTCAAATTTTCAAATTTCTTCTGCAAAGCAAACATCTCATCTCTTAAACGCGCCGCTTCTATGAAATCAAGATCGCGGGCGGCTTTTTCCATTTGTTTTTTGGTGGATGCGATGGCTTTTTCTATTTGTGGGATGGTTTTGTATTCTACCTGCTCCTCTGCAGCCACCGATACAAGTTGTGCATCTTTTTCCAGTGCATAGGGGTTTGATGGATCATAGCCTTTAATATCCAGCACCGATGTTTGTGCAAAAACCTGTTCCTTACTTTTAATAACCGTTCTGGGTGTGATATTGTGTTCGATGTTGTATGCAATCTGTTTTTCTCTTCTCCTGCTCGTTTCATCAATCGTACGCTGCATGCTTTCTGTCATCTTATCTGCATAAAAAATAACAAGACCATCCACGTTTCTTGCTGCACGACCTGCAGTTTGTGTCAGCGATCTTTCATTTCTTAAAAACCCTTCTTTATCAGCATCAAGAATGGCCACCAGCGATACTTCAGGAAGATCAAGTCCTTCGCGCAAAAGGTTTACACCTACCAATACATCAATTACTCCCAAACGCAGGTCGCGGAGAATTTCCACACGTTCCAGTGTATCAACATCACTATGAATGTATTTTGACTTGATATTGATTCTCCCGAGGTATTTATCCATTTCTTCGGCCATTCTTTTCGTGAGTGTTGTTACCAATACACGATCGCCTTTCTTTACACGTTTATCAATCTCATCCAGTAAATCATCAATCTGATTTACGCTGGGTCTTATTTCAATAGGCGGATCAAGCAATCCTGTTGGACGAACTACCTGTTCTACCACCACACCCCCTGTTTTTTCCAATTCATAATCTCCGGGGGTGGCGCTTACAAAAACGGTTTGTCCAACGAGGGATTCAAACTCATGAAAATTCAATGGACGGTTATCCATGGCACTGGGTAAACGAAAACCATAATCCACCAACACCATTTTCCTGCTTCTGTCGCCACCGTACATTCCTGCTACCTGCGGAATGGTCTGGTGACTTTCATCAATCACACAAAGAAAATCTTTGGGAAAATAATCCAGTAAACAGAAAGGTCGGGTACCGGGTTTGCGGCGATCAAAAAAGCGGGAATAGTTTTCTATGCCATTACAATAACCCAGTTCTCGGATCATTTCCAGATCGTATTCCACTCTTTCCTTTAACCGTTGCGCTTCTATGAACTTGCCTGTATTTTTAAAGTATTCTACCTGCGCCATCATTTCATCCTGTATGTCATTCATCACCTGCTGAATCATGTCTTTGGGTGCGAGATAAAGATTGGCGGGAAAGATGGCCGCTGTATCCATCAAACCTATTCTTTTGTTGGTGGCTGTTTCAATGCTTTCAATCTCTTCAATTTCATCACCAAAAAAACTGATGCGGTATCCAAAATCAACATAAGGCAGATTAATATCAACCGTATCGCCCTTTACCCTGAATGTGCCTCTTTTAAATTCTTCCTGGCTCCTATTGTATAATGCATTCACGAGCTGGTGCAGAAAACCCTGGCGCGACATTACCTGTCCTTTGTGAATGCGGATGATACCGTTTTCGTATTCGGTGGGGTTACCCATACCATAAATACAACTCACACTTGCCACCACGATAATATCTCTTCGTCCACTTAATAATTGCGATGTTGCCTGTAAGCGTAGTTTATCAAGTTCTTCATTGATGCTGAGGTCTTTTTCAATATAGGTATCGCTTACAGGCATATATGCCTCGGGCTGATAGTAATCGTAATAGCTTACAAAATATCCTACCGCGTTTTCGGGAAAGAACTGTTTAAACTCACCGTACAATTGAGCCACGAGTGTTTTGTTGTGTGTAAGTACCAGCGTAGGTCTCTGAACCTGGTTGATGACGTTGGCCATGGTAAAAGTTTTACCACTTCCGGTTACACCCAGTAAAGTCTGGTATTGTTCACCATCCAGTATACCATCAGCTAGTTGTGCGATGGCTGAGGGCTGGTCGCCTGCAGGTTGATAGGAGGAATGGAGTTTGAATGGCATAAATAATTACTTAAGCAAACTATAAAGTTACTGTGTAAATAATTTTCCAAACCCTAAAACTTGTGAAACAGCAGATGTTCCGGTTTTGTATATTTATTGATTGATTGACCCCTTGTACTAATATTGCTGTTTTATGCGTCCCGAATCTCATGAAAACGTTCAATACCCGTCTTTCAACCTTGAACATTTCTTCGAACTGTCGGCCGATTTGTTTTGTATTGCCGGTTATGATGGTTTTTTCAGAAAAATAAACAGTGCTGTATCCAAAGTATTGGGTTATACGGAAGAAGAGTTAATGGCGGTTCCCATTTCCAGTTTTATTCACCCCGATGATCGCAGTATTACCGCGCGCTACAGGGAAGAGTTGCTCAATGGTGAGCCTCTGCTTCATTTCGAAAACCGATATGTAACCAAAACAGGAGATATCGTATGGCTCTCCTGGACATCTATGCCGGTTCCGGAAGAAGAGCTGGTATATGCCATTGCTAAAAATATTACCCATAAAAAATCAGAAGAAGCCGATCGCAACAAACTCATTACAGAACTGGGTAACCTGAATAGCGATCTCAAACAATTGTCTTATACCACGTCACACGATCTCCGCTCACCTGTTAATAACCTACTAAGTGTTTTCAATCTCCTCAATAAACACCATATTGAAGATGAAGAAGTACATCGTTTTTTAGCCGTATTGAAATCAGGTACAGAGACATTGAAAGAAACGCTAAACGAGTATGTTGATCTGTTGAGTCAGAACAAACACCTGAAGATTGAGAAAGAAGAAGTTTCTTTTAATGATGTCTATGAAACGGTTACACGATCCATACAAACACTTATTGCTGATTCAAAAGCCGATATTCAAACCGATTTCAATTCACTGCCCTCCATTTATTTTAACCGCTCTTATCTTGAAAGCATTTTCCTGAATCTGATCAGCAATGCCATTAAATATGCATTCCCGGGAAGACCTCCTGTTATTGAATTACATAGCTGGACAGAAAACGGTGAGTTATTGTTAAGTGTTACAGATAACGGACGAGGTTTTGATATGGAAAAAGTTAAGGACCGCATTTTTGGTATGCACCAGCGTTTTCATGAACATAATGATAGTAAAGGAATCGGTTTATACCTCGTACATCATCATGTTACCCTTATGGGAGGGCGAATAACGGTAACCAGTGGACCCGATAAAGGGACTTCTTTCATTATCAGTTTTGCGAAATAATCATTATAACCAGCAGCAAATTTTTATGTTGAACTCAAAACACTTTCTTATCATTATTTTCTTATGTAGCGGATTGTATGGCATGACCCAAAAAAACAAAGAAGCGTTTTTTGCTTTCCGCGAAGACTGGTCACCTATAAATGATATTAAAGCAGCTATCTATTTTATGCACCGGCTAAAAGAGAACGATACAACGTATGTCTGTCGCTTTTACCAGAATAAGGGACCTATGGTAAAATGTGAGACTTATAAAGATGAAAATCTTGAAATTCCACATGGTCGTTTTGCATGGTATAACCAATCGGGTAATATTGACAGTATGGGCATGGTTAGTAATGGTAAAAAAGATAGTTACTGGGAATTCCGAAAACCCGACGGTTCAATGGCCATGAGTACCTTCTTTGAAAATGGTAAACGCATCTGGACCAGAAACTTCAGTACCAATATCACCACCTATACTGATGGAAGAATTGTAGACCTCAATTCAGCAACTTATAAAGATTCGATGGCAGCTATTACAGCAACAATGAAAAGGCAGCCCGCCGAGTTTAAAGGCGGAGTGGAGGGGTGGATTAAATACCTGGAAAAAACCCTTCGTACCCCCGGTCGCTTTAAAGACATAGTGGGTAATGGTGGCAGAGGCAAAGTTATTGTAGCTTTTATCATCGATACAGAAGGGAGAGTACATGACCCTTATATTGACCATTCAGTAGAATGGTCAGTAGATATGGAAACTTTAAGGGTATTAAAAGAAAGTCCCAGATGGACGCCTGCCTATCAGAATGGCCAACCAGTGATTTATCGGCATAAACAAAGCATTACTCATGCTGTATATTAATTGTAAATCAATCAGTTAGGTTCTTTTCAGAAAACTTAATATTAATTAATTGTTACCATTTCGTAAATTCATAATGCTTTAAAGCACCTGAATTTGCGGAAAACCCTTTACATATTATTCATCTCCATGGTCTTATACATTTCCACCGGGTATGCACAAAATGCTGTAGCCGGAAAGGAAATGGTATTGAATTTTTATGGCGACTCTCTGGTTTTACCACAGGATGCATCTATACAGGTTCATATAAAAGAACCCATTTCAAAAAACGGGATCACTGATTTTTATAGCAGTCTGAAAGCAGGTTCTTATCAAACCATCATCAAACTGTTGTTGCAATACCGCGATAACAAAAAGCTGGATGACTGGTTTTATTACCAGCTCATCAGAACCGCAGCAGAGAAATTAAGTCCGAAAGCAGACAATTATCATCGCTATACATTATACAAGTGGTTTTTGCTGAATGAATCGGGTTACAGTTCCACTTTACGCTACAGGAACGATACCCTGTTATTATATGTGCATAGTGAAGAGAATATTTATGATATTCCTTACTACATGGTTAACGACAAACAATATGTTTGTCTTAATTACCATGATTATAATAACAAGGTTGAGGTTGATGCCAAATCTTTTACCACAGTAGCTTTATACGATGGTGGCAATAACCGTTTTTCCTATAAGGTTACACAGCTTCCACAAATCAGGAATAACAACTATACCGTTAAGCAGTTACAGTTCGATTATAAAAACAAGGAATACAAATTCAATATTGTTCTTGATCATCAGGTACAGAAAATTTTTACCAATTACCCTGTTGTTGATTATGCCGCACAGTTTGGTATTCCTTTAAGCCAAACTACTTACAATTCATTATTGCCCTTATTGCGTGAAGCTGTTACAGGAATGAACCAGCAACAGGGTGTTGATTACCTGATGCATTTTACCCGTTCGGCTTTTCTGTTTGAAACAGATACCAAAGCATATGGAAAAGAAAAACGTTTATCACCTGAGCAGACCCTGTTTTATGAATACAGCGATTGTGAGGACCGTTCTGCTTTCTTCTTTTTCTTGGTGAAAGAAATTTACAGACTGCCGATGATTGTTCTATCCTATCCCACACATATTACCGTTGCCGTTCAGTTTGATAAACCTTTTGGTACGCCCATCTTATACAATGGCGAACCTTATTGGGTTTGTGAACCTACACCTCAGAAAAAAGACCTGAAGATTGGGCAACTGCTTCCTTCCCTGAAAAAACAGGCGTATGAAGTGGTATATGCTTATAAGCCTTTCTAATTAATTTTCCATTCATACTTTACAGTCCGGTAAGCAGCAAAAAAGTTTTTATCTTTTTTGTCTGATTTGGTCACGGTTGTTCGTCATCTTATCGTAAACCATTCATTAAATCATTAAAACAACTTTTATGAGCAACTTTATGTTCATCTTTCGTGGAGGTCTCGACCCATTTACCGCTTCTCCTGAAGCCATGCAGCAAAACATGGAAAAATGGTTTGCCTGGGTAGGTCAGTTACAGGCATCGGGTATTTATGCAGCGGGCGAAGCATTAATGCCTACCGGTAAAACACTGCATAAAGACAATGTGGTTACCGACGGGCCTTATATGGAAAGCAAAGAAATGGTTGGTGGCTTCTTTATCGTAAAAGCCAATAACCTGGATGCTGCTTTAGAAATAGCCAAAGGATGTCCCGATCTTGAACTCGGCGGATCTGTTGAAGTTCGCGATGTAGTGGTGTTTGAATGAGTGAACACTCACAACATACCGAACAACTCATTGACCATCTTTTCCGGCACCAGTCGGGAAAGATGGTTGCCGTATTAAGCCATATTGCCGGCCTTCCAAAACTTCAGCTTGTAGAAGATATTGTTCAGGATAGTTTTGTAAGTGCCCTCCAGCATTGGAAAATAAAAGGTGTACCTGAAGATCCTGCCGCATGGCTCATGCAGGTGGCTAAAAACAAAGCTGTTGACCTGGTTCGGCGACTCAATTATCATACCCGTTATGTAAGGTCACAATCTAAGGCAGATACAGAAGATGAAATAGCTGCTTTTTTTCATGAACAGGAAATGAACGACAGTGAATTGCGTATGATCTTTGCATGCTGTCACCCTTCCTTTTCAAAAGAAGACCAGGTAGCGTTGACTTTGAAACTTGTTTTTTCATTTTCCGTCGGTGAAATTGCAAGAGCATTGGTGGTATCAGACGCCGCAATGCAGAAAAGATTGATCCGCGCAAAAGAATTTTTAAAGACGGGTAATATTAAACTTGAAATCCCGTCAGGTAAACAGTTACAGGATCGTCTTGCCATTGTAAGAACCATTCTGTATGTATTATTCAATGAAGGATATCTCTCACACAAAAAAGAAGAGATCATTCGTCATGATCTCTGTATGGAAGCCATTCGATGTACAAAAATTATTACTGAACATCCTGCTACGCTTAATCCCATCAACGATGCACTACTTGCGTTGCTCTGTTTACACGCCGCCCGCTTCGACAGCCGTATATCTGATTCGAATGAATTGATTTTATTGGAGGAGCAGGATCGCGACTTGTGGGATAAAGAATTGATTAAAGTCGGATATCATTATCTCAACCGTGCATCGGAAACACCTGTTATCAGTCAATACCATATTGAAGCAGCCATTGCTGCAGAACACAGTATGGCAAAAGATTTTGCATCAACCAACTGGAACAGAATCCTTTCTTTATACAATCTTTTGGCAGAAGCGAGTCCCGCACCCGCGGTTAAACTTAATGGAGCAATTGTATTGTCTCAATTGGGTGAAACAGAAAAAGCAATCGCCCAGGTATTGTCAATCGGGGGTATTGAGCAATTGATCCGTACCGATCACCAATACGCTTCTGTATTGGGTTATCTGTACATGAAACTGAGCGACCGTATCAAAGCATTATCCTATTTGCAACAAGCAAAAACCATCACCAACTCCCCGGCTGAACAAAAATTATTACAGGCCCGTATCGACCTTGTTTCAAATAATTGATCCCTCTGCGAAACCTCTGTTCTCTCATGTTCTCTGCAGTGCGGTTCCTCGCGTCACTCTGACGAAGGAAGGGACCGCAGAGAACATGAGAACGAGGAGTTTGCACAGAGATTTTATCTGGTGAGTTTGGCTACGATGGCTTTTACTTTGCTATCAATTTGTTTATCGGTTAATTTTCTACCCGACATTTCAGAAGTGGTCCAACCCTGCCAGATGGTTTTGTCGGTGTCAGCATCCATCAGCGTGAGAGTCAGGGTTCCTTCTTTCATTTTTTGTACGTCTTCATCATAACCCATAAACTGTGATGGATAAAATACCGGCACCCATCTTCTGTTTCTCGGATTAAAGAACCAACGTGTAAATGATTGTGAATAAACTGGTGTAGTAACTCTTTTATCTGCCTCTTCAATCATTACATCATACACCAGGTACACGTCCGGATTTTTCTTTACTTCTTTCCAGCCCTTTTCTGTAAGATTCTTGCTGATGGCCTGTCGGATTTTCCGGTTGGTGAGATCATCATTTTGTGTTGAAACTGATACGATTTCTTTATTTGCCTGTGTGGTTACCCAGCTATAGGTTTTTATTTTGCTGAAATCAACATCAGCATCCTTTTGCACATAAGCCGTACGTCCACAACTTACCATGACGATTGCGGCCATTAATGTGAAGGTTAACCATTGTATCTTTTTCATACGATGTTGTTTTATTGATCAGGATTGTTTACACTGATATATATCCAATCATCGTGCCTGCAAATGCAAAGGGCAAGCTAAATATTTGTCAAGTCGGCGTTAAAAAAATGCTGTTTGTTGGTTTATTGAAGGTTTAAAATGAGGGGAGATTTTTTTCCACGGAGGTGAACACGGAGGTGGTATTATAATCTCTAAACACTGGTACAACAGGGCAACCCTCTGTGTAACTCTGTGCCATACTCCGTGCGACTCTGTGGTTAAACTATATAAAACAAGTAAAGCCGCTTAAAAAAGCGGCTTTAGGATACACATGAGAACTATTACTGTCTGTAGAAACAGTTGGTAATGGATTTATTTTAATGATTTTCTCAGGTAAAGATTACCATAGGTCGATTTGAGTGAGTAGGCCGGACCTTTACCCAATGCTGTTGTAATAGACGTATAAAAATCTTTCTCTTCTTTATCAGTAATGTTCAGCGATAGATTTGAATAGATCTGCCCATAATGCGTAGTGGCCGATAATTTACCTGTTGAGGATTCATTAACCGATGCGTCGATACCTCCATAAGTAGCATCTACTTTTATCGGTGCATTATAATTCAGCAGTTCAACGATACCATATTTGGCTTTTACAAAAGTAGAAAGCTGGCTTTGCGGTACTTTTACTTCGATTGTGATTTCCATTTCAACACCTTCAGAATATGATCTTGCTCCTTTTAAGTCTACCGTCATTGATTTAAAATCTTCTTTTGACGTGTACACGGTTTTTTTACCTTCATGAATCACCGTATATCTCTTAGGAAGTTTATCAAGATCTTTAATGATACTCTTGATGGTAAGCGTGTTACCGCTTGTTGTTTCAACAAGTTGAAAAGCATCATTATTCTCTCCGTTGTTAATACTTATGCTTGCAGTAATGGAAACTTCAGCTTTATCCCAGGTACTAACCTTAACAACGCGTGGATAGTCGAAAGAAAGTTCCAGATCCTGACCTGCTTTTAGCGGATACGTTTTGGTAATAGTTTGTTGTGCCTGCAATGCATACAATAAAATGCTGCATAACAGGGTCAATATTATTTTCATGACCTTGGTTTTGGGTGATGATTAATTTGATTTGCGGAGGTACACTTTACCATAGCTGGAAGTAAGCGTCATATCAACACCACCGCCATTCAGTTTTCCTTTGATATGGTTATCGCTATAGCTCACCATATCTCCTGATCCCGATTTTTCAATATCAATTTTGAAGTCTGAAGAAGCCAGTATTTCACCCCATGAAGTATTCATTTTGAGATTGGCTTTTGTAGCAGGCGACATAGAAACATCTACATAACCATACACAGATACCAGTGAAACGGGTCCTTTAATATTCTGTCCAAATTTCACATCAACACCGCCATATACCGATTTTACTGTCAGCGGGCCTGTTACATTCTCCAGATTAACTTTATTGTATTGAACAGATACCTCAATCTCGCTCTCAATATTTTTGAAAGTTGCGGTTCCATGACCCATTACTTTACTGAATGAGTAAGAGATAGCGATTCCCTTGGGTACTTTAATTTTAATTTTGTCGCCGCCTTTACCTACCTGGCTTACTTCAACCGTTGCTCCCTTATCTGCCACATTGATACCAAGACCTGTATTGTCCTGCAAACCTGATGCGCTGATGGGGCGAAGACCTTTGGCTCTTTCATCTTCTTCACCAGATCTTTCACGGCCGGTGAATACAATTTCATTACCATCATAACCCTCAACGGTTACGCCAGGTGTATTGATGATGAGTTTACCAGTTGATTTTGCGAGCTTATATTCCTGTGCAAATGATGTAGCTGTTACCAATAATGCTACGATGGTACTGAATATGATCTTTTTCATTTCTGTTTTAGTTTTTATGTTTTGAGATGGGGGTTTCCGGAATAGTATCGTCATGCATGAACCGATAGGCTCCCGGATCTTTGTTTATGTTGATTGTTATGATCCTAATGTTAATATGCTTGAGTAGGCCCTGTCTTTTACTGCTTCAGTAGTATTAGCATCTTTTACCAGTTTTTCAAGCTCAGTAAGAATACTTTTCTGTTTCATTTTAGTGAGTACCTGTATCAACTCAACCTGTACCATTGGGTCTTTCTGTTTTTTAAGAGCGGTAGTAAGTTGCTTTCTTACGTAAGCTTCTCTGTGAAATTTGGCCAGTGCTTCCAGTGCGGCCAAACGAACATTGGTATTTGGGTCGCTGTTCATAGTTGTTACCAATGCATCTACAATATCCTTATCTGGATTTTTCATTTCATAAGCATCCATTGCCGCCGCAATGCGCGTGCTGGCCGATTCCATATTTGCCAGGCTTGTAAACAATGCTTCTTTACGCTGATCGGTTTTAGCCGTGGCAAATACCGCTATTGATACAGGCTGTGTTGCTAAAGACTCTTGAGTTCCTGTTTCTTGCGTCCTTGTCTCTTCTCCTCCTTGTTTCCCTGTCTCTTGTTCCTTGTTTTCTTTCTCCTGAGGTTTAACGTCTGCCAATAACTGTTGCTCTGATTTTTTGGTATCTATATTCATCCACCAGATACTCACTCCAGCCAAAACAATTACACATGCCGCAGCGGTCCAGCGAATGGTTTTAAAAGAAACAACTATTCCTTTTTTTGCGGGAGCTGTTTCTGTATGACCCATTCTTTGCTGAATACGTGCCAACACATCTGCACCCGGAACATGGTCATCGAACTCGGACCTGTTGTCTTCTATAAATTTTTCCAGTTTGCTTTTCATGCTTCACCTCCGTTTGTAAGGCTTTTCAATATTTTTTGTTTTGACCGATGGTATTGTATCCTCACATTGTTGTAGGATATTCCTAACATGGTCGCTATTTCTTCCTGTGGAATATTTTCAAACAGGTAGAGTTGTACTATGGTCCGGTACGAGTCGGGGAGTTCTTCGATTGCCTTTTTTACTTCTTCCACTTTAAAACTGAACTGGGCCTCATCGATACTTTCTTCTTCGGCAACAACCGATTTTGAATCATCCAGCTCTACCATTCTCAATTTCTGTTTGCGCATCCAGGATATAGACTGGTTGATAGCAATTCTTTTGATCCATGCCCTGAAACCTCCCGTATTTTCAAATTTGTGAATGGCCTGAAAAGCCGACACAAATACTTCCTGTAACAAGTCTTCCGCCTCTCCCGTATGCTGTACGAGTCGAACAATGGTATTGTACACCTCTTTCGAATGTTGGTGGTACAACTGTGTGAAAGCAGACGTATCGCCCCTTTTACACCTTTCCACTACCTCATCGTGTTTTATTGTGAAAACCTGTTCCAAATCTGTTTGCCTGAATACTTGTAGTTATCTAATCGCAGGATCTTTCTCTATGTTACACAATTTACCAGCATTTTTTTGCCCATAAAAAAGGGCGGTCTTTTCAGACCGCCCTTTTCTTTCACCCGGAATGAATTCCGGGGCAGGGTACTTTTCCTTTAGGTAGTAAGTTGCGCTTTAGCCGAAGCCTGCTCTTCTTTCAAACCCCCGGATTCTCCTTTTCATTATAAATTACCCAAACCTTGCCCCGGATTTAAATCCGGGGCAGGAGATCGTATTCCTGTTGGGTTAGTACTTTTTCTTTTCCCTGATTTCCAGCACTTCTTTCTTCAAAGGTGCCAATTCATTGGGATCGAGGTGGTTCCAGGAGGTATTAAATACCTGTTTGTAATAATCCTGTAGGGCTTCAATCATAGGATTGATGACTCCTGGATCGCGGCTGAAACCTACATTATAGGTTCTTTCCAGGGTATTATACACCGGCGCAATGTAAACCTGCTTTTGTTTCAGCGGAATACTCTTTGCCCAGAGTTTTTCTTTGGTCAGCGGTTCAGCAGCCACCAGGTTTACTTTTCCTGACAGGATAAAGAAGCCCGCATATTTATAAGCTGTTCTGTAAGTAGTATATCGTCCTTTGCCCGATACATACTCCGAGAATGAGCTCCAGTTTACATTGGATCCATTGATATCGAAATCAATTTCAACCTGTAAAAGCAAATCGCTTTCTTTTTTATCGTTATATACCACCTGGTCGTAATATTCAAAAGGTCCGCGTACAGAATAACCTTTTGCAGTCAGCGATTCATTGTAATCGGCCGCCATGGCTTTTGAGAAGTCACTGAATATTTTGTAGTTGGAATACGCAAATTTTTCCTGATAAGCCGGGTCTACGAGGAGAAACACTACCTGTGCTGATTTTGCGGGTGCTTTTTCAGGTGGTTCAAAATCGTAATCGGGTGCTTTAATGGTTGGAACAGGCAGTGGTGCCGCCTGCTTTGGGCCGGAGCTGGCAATATACAATGCGGCATAAGCCACTACTACTAATGAAGCCAGCAGGTTTGTTTTGTTTCTCATATCAATTCAGATTTATGTAGGATATATACGGTGAAAAATGCCAATTGGTACATGATTAAATCAATCCAGTCGCCTGTTCCCTGAATCAGTCCCAGCCATTGTAACGGCTCCGTCAGCATAACCAGGAGCCACAATAACCATTTCCACAAAACCGGAATATTGTTCCAGCCTTTCCATAGCCAAACAAAACAGGACCAGAGAGAAACACACCATAAATAGTCGGGTATCCATACTGATCCGGGTAAAGAACTTGTTTCTTTCGTTTGGTAGAACCAGGTTTCAAACAACACAGGATATTTTCGTCCTTTCAGATAGATCCATATTCCAAGAATCAGTGGTACTATGATGAAGCCAACTCTTGTATATGTTCTATTCTTCTCGTTCAAGTTCCTCTGTATTAATGCGATCATCGAACGAAACCACTACGTAGTTTTCCGATTTCAATTTAGCGATCAGGTCATTTTTATATTCAAGGATCTCTTCCAGCGAAGCAAACAGCCTCGGCGATTTCCAGGTTTGTGTTACTTTGTTTTTGAAATAACCCATCTTTTCAAACTTGTTCTTGAAATGTCCAACCGAACGTGTTGCTACTGAACTATAAAAATCCTTTGCTTTATAAATTCCGCTGATGATGGCAAACTTTTTATAATGTGCCGAACCCTTTGGATTACATTCAATACAAGTGGTCGACAGATACATATATCCATAACCCCCTGTTGTATCGGCAAACTTGTTGTCGGTCAGTACCTGCTTTGTGGTATCGGTTTCCTGTGCAAAAAGACCTGCGTTGCACAAGGCAAATAGCATGGTGAATAGAAATAAGCGCAGCCGAAATTCCCCTGTATGCATTAAAGTAAAATTAGGCTACCGTTAACTTACAAAAAATACCTGAAAATGAGTAGTTTATGAAGGTTTTTTGTCCATAGACCATGGACCATGAACAATGGTCTATTTCCTTTTAATATTATAAATTGCCACCGGCGGATCAAGGTATTGATTACGGTCGTTTTGCATATATATTTTTCTTACCACGCTCATTCCTTTGATCACTTTACCAAATGCGGCATAACCCAGCTTGTCTTCTACATTTTCTCCGCCTTCATCAAGACCGGGCTGGTCATCAATACAAATAAAAAATTCGCAGTTGGCAGTGCCCGGAGCCAGCCTGGCCACAGATATAACACCATCTTTGTGTTTTATACCTGTTGTTCCTGTGCTTTCATGCGGAATACCTGTAATACTTCTTGCTTTTTCATTTTTGGTACGCCATAATCCACCCTGTAAGATTTCTGTTTTGGGTGCATTCGATGGCTGATTATTCATATTCAGTACACGGTAGAATGATGTGTTCTCATAAAAACCAGAATCTACATAACTTAAAAAGGCGCCAGCGGTTTTTGGTGCTTTATCTATATAAAGTTCTATTTCTATCTCTCCATATTTTGTTTCTATCACTACAACAGGGTTGCCCTTATTGCTTTTTTCTGCGCAACTTAAAAAACATACAAGTACAAAAAATATCAGGAGGATTCTCTTCATGGTTAATCGTTCACTTCAAATAAAAAGAGTTGTGTTTTTTCTAATGCTGAAAAATTATTATCAGCAATCATCCATAAAGTTCTTTTTCCGTTTGGAAGTTTTGGACCAAAACTCATACCCTCCACATTATCGGTATAAATACCCAGATCATCGAGATTGAGTAATAATTTTTTCTGTAAGGGTTTAACGGGTAGCTGCTGCTTTAAAGAATGAATATCTTTTATATCCTGCGCATCCTTCAAATCAACACTGAATATTTTAATGGTACAGGCAAGTCGCCCGGTAGAAAACGATCTTTCCATAATCAATAGCTGATCCTTTCCCGCATAAAGAATATCCGGAATGCCATTTACCATAAAACTTCCAGCCGGATTAGGTGCATAAGCAACAGGATCAAGTTTATAAGCATATTGTGCTGTATTTTTTCCATCATCGGTGTTGAATGCGTAAATACGTACCCATGCTTCGTTAGCAACAAGGGCCGCCTGTGGGCCATCTTCATACCTCGGCTCTTCCAAACTCACGTATAATTTTTTATAGTCTGCCGAAAAACTTGCTCCCTCCAAAACGCCGTTTCTTCTCGGACCATTTTCTGTTGCATGCATTTTTAATCCTACAGGTAATGGTAGTGTGCGAATATGGCTTCCGGAAGTTGTAATGAAATGAATAGCGGGGTCCTGTATCAAACTGTCTTTGGTGTTGATCAGTCTTTCTCCTTCACTGGTCCATACCAATTCTTTTGTTTTAGGGTTGTAGCGAATGGATTCAGGGTCTGGCGTTGTGGCACCGTTTTCTTTTAGAGATGGATAGGTTTTTCCATTGGGTTGTAACAAACTAATAGCTTCCTGAAAAATAATCGTGTCAATTTTTTTTGCAGACCAGGAAACATTGAAACGATAATACCGTGCGGGTTGTCGGTCAGATCTGTCATCGCTGATGGTATAAAAGCTGTTTGTAGTTGCATCGTAATCTATTCCGGATAATCCGCCAACCGTTGTTTCTTTAAAACGAAAATCATGTGGAATGGTGTACACATCTATCAGTTGCAGCGATACTGGTATTTTTAATTGACCCGTTTTTTTAACAGTATTGCAGGCAAGTATTAGTAATAGCCCGGCTGGAATAAGAAATCGTTTCAAACTTTTTAATTGTGACGTGATTGTTTGGGAAAATTTATTGCCACTGAAGGCACGTAATTTCACAGAACGATTCAGTGGCTTTCTGTGCCTTCAGTGGCAACTATCTTCATCTTCGGTTCTCAAATTTATTTCTTCTTTAATTTCTTCTTATGCGAAAAAACCCAGGGTAATAACTTTGGTTCTGCAAAAGCATTGTTCCAGCTATCATGCCCAACACCCGGATACTCTGAATAAGTAATATCGGTTGCTCCCGCTGTCATTAATGCTTTATACAATTCGCGATTGGGTTCTGGTGATACAACCGGATCTTTTTCCCCATGAAAAATCCACATGGGAACATCTTTTGCTTTTTGAACAAGCATTGGAATATCTGCAACACCGCAAATAGGAAAAGCGGCGGCAAAATACTCGGGATAACGAATCAGCATATCATAACTGCCAAACGCACCCATTGATAAACCACCCAGATAAACTTGTCTTTCGAGGATATGACGGTTGAGTAACATGCTATCCATCAGTGCTTTAACCAGTTGTTGTTCTACCGGTGGTTCTGACTCAGAATCGCTGCCTGCAAATTTTCCATCAACACGTTTAAATTTCGACCAGGATTTGTTGGTTGGGCATTGTGGGAAGATCACAATGCTTTTAAAGTATTTTCTGTTCTCCGGTTTCAGAAACAAGGCGGCACCATGCGTTAACTGGGCGGCATTATCATTACCTCGTTCTCCTGCGCCATGTAAAAACATCACCAATGGATAGGCTCTGTTCTTTTTATACTTTTCGGGATAAAGAATCCGGTAACGAAGTGTATCGCCACCCACAATAAAAGTTTTAGATTCAAAAGCAGAGAGGTCCTGCGCCTTCACCTCAGAAGAAAAGAATAGAACCACCAGCAAATACAGGATGTTTTTCATATGGCATTGTTTGACTAAATCTACACAAAATTTGAAAGATCCGCTTTTTATCCTGTTTAAAAAACATGAATGCGATATTATGGTATTAAAAGACAGCTTTTACTACAGGAACTTGTAGGGCAGAACATTTGTGAAACAATTTTACTGTTACCCTCGCTCTTGCGTTAATTACGTATTTCATTGTTGCAGATAATAAAAAAGCAGGTAATCAAAATGATTTCGAGATACGTCACCATCATAGCAGTAACCGTAACATTTCACACCTAACTAATTAGCGCTATCTTTAAAAATGCCCGAAAATCATTTCAATATATCTGGTTTAACAAACGAGCAGATAATACTTGCCAGGAAAAAATTTGGGCGAAACAAATTAGACTACAAAAAAGAAAGCAGTTTCTTCGACACTGTTCAACGCATTGCCAAAGACCCCATGATGATTTTGTTATTGGTGGCGGCCTCTATTTACTTTATCAGTGGCAAATTGGGTGACGGGCTTTTTTTAACTGTTGCCATCATCTTTCAAACATCCATTTCATTATACCAGTATTCCAGAAGTAAAAATGCGTTAGAAAAACTAAAAGATTTTTCTCAGCCCCATTGTAAAGTTATTCGCAATGGAAAAATAGAAGAAATAAAAAGCGAAGATCTGGTAATGGGCGACAGTCTGGTGGTAGAAGAAGGCGGTTCAATTACTGCCGATGGGGTGATTGTTCATTCCAACGATTTTTCTGTTAATGAATCAATCCTTACCGGCGAATCCTTTGCTGTTTTTAAGGATAAGAGTAAAGAAGATACATTCATTTACAGTGGCACTACTGTAGCCAGTGGTTTAGCTGTTGCCACTATAACAGCTATTGGTAACGAAACCAAACTGGGAAAAATTGGAACCAGTTTAGAAAGTATCAATGAAGAAAAAACACCTCTCGAAATACAGATTGCCAATTTTGTAAAGAAGATGGCCATTGCAGGTGCAGTAGTGTTTATTATTGTATGGGTTATTAATTATTGGCATTCGCATCTTGTTTTAACCAGTTTATTGCAATCGCTCACATTAGCTATGAGCATTTTGCCTGAAGAAATTCCTGTTGCCTTTACCACTTTTATGGCTTTGGGTGCCTGGCGCTTAATGAAAATGGGTATTGTAGTAAAACAAATGAAAACGGTAGAAACATTGGGCAGTGCCACTGTTATCTGCACAGATAAGACAGGAACCATTACCGATAACAAAATGAGTTTGGCAAAACTGTTTTTATTATCCACTAACAAGCTTACTAAACCCGATGACGTATTAACAGACGACGAAAAACAACTGATCTCATTAGCCATGTGGGCAAGTGAACCTGTTCCGTTTGACCCAATGGAACAGGCTTTGCACGACACTTATAAGACTGTTACTGATAACGATGAACGACCTGCTTACAAGCTTGTCTTTGAATATCCATTAGGTGGCAAACCACCCATGATGACACATGTATTTGAAAATGATAAGGGCAACAGAATCATCGCTGCTAAAGGTGCGCCTGAAGCATTGATGAATGTTTCAGCGCTTTCTGAAAACGAGAAACAACAAATACATTCAGCCATTCAGTTGCTGGCTGCCGATGGTTATAGGGTTTTAGCTGTAGGTGTATCTGATTTTACGGGTACTGAATATCCTGTTCATCAGCAAGATTTATCTTTTCAACTAAAAGGTATCGTTGCATTTTACGACCCTCCCAAAAAGAATATTCAAAAAGTATTGGCAGATTTTTATACGGCTGGCATCGACGTAAAAATTATTACTGGCGATAATGCAGCTACTACCGCAGCCATTGCAAAACAAATAGGATTCAGGGGCTATGAAAAAACGATCACTGGCGACGAACTCATGAAATTGCAGGAAGAGGAATTAAAAACCTGTGTAATGAACACAGCTATTTTTACCCGTATGTTTCCGGAAGCCAAACTAAAAATTATCAATGCTTTAAAATCCAACCAGCAAATTGTGGCGATGACTGGCGATGGTGTGAACGACGGACCTGCCTTAAAAGCAGCACATATTGGTATTGCCATGGGTAAAAAAGGAACAGAGATCGCCAAACAGGCAGCTTCACTTATTCTACTGGAAGATGATTTGTCTAAAATGGTGAATGCCGTGGCAATGGGCCGAAAAATTTATGCCAACCTGAAAAAGGCCATTCAGTATATTATATCCATCCATATTCCAATCATCTTAACTGTATTTATTCCATTGGCTTTAGGGTGGATTTATCCTAACATTTTTTCACCCATACATATTATTTTCTTAGAAATTATCATGGGCCCCACCTGCTCTATTATTTATGAAAATGAGCCGATGGAGAAAAATACTATGTCGCAAAAACCCAAAGCATTAACCACCACCTTTTTTAACTGGAAAGAATTGTCTGTAAGTATCTTACAAGGTTTAGTGATTACAGCCGGAACTTTATTTGTGTATCAGTATGCAGTTGGAAAGGGGTACAATGAAGCACTCACCCGAACAATGATATTTACTGTTCTGATAGCCGCAAATATTTTCCTTACCTTAATCAACCGTTCTTTTTATTATTCCATACTTACTACATTGAAATATAAAAATAACATGGTGTTGTTTATCGTTTTTATCACCATGGCTATTGTGGGTCTGATACTATATATACCACCACTGACAAACTTTTTTGAGTTTGAAACATTGAGTTTACCTCAGCTATTAATTTGTATTACAATCGGTTTTATTTCTGTGATCTGGTTTGAAATTGTAAAACTGATTAAGAGATTAAAACAAGCAAGTAATAATAATTGAAAATTAAAAATGCCAGCACAGGAATGAGAGCAGGTCTTCGTTTACTAGAGGCAGAAGAGGATAAAGTCATTGCCTTACGAAAAGCCATTGACGAAGGTTTTGAAAGTGGATTCATTAAAAACTTTGATCCAAAAAAATACCTTGAAAAGCTTAAATCTGCCAAAAGAAAAAATGACTGATTATTCGCTCGAAATTTCTGTTATCATTGCTCACAACTGATGCTCCTGCGCATAAGTAACCATCATCGCTGTATTTTTCAGGTCTAGTTTGCGGAGTATATTTCTCCGGTGGGTATCAACGGTATAAGTACTGAGGAATAATTTATTGGCGATCTCATGACTGGTTAAACCCTGTCTGATTAAGTGTATGATTTCTTTTTCTCTCTTACTTAAAATATCTGCCTGTGGTTTGGCCGCTTGCTTTTCTGCCGACCACATAAATACAGGCGTTCCTGAAATAGCATCTTCCACCGCAGACAACAACTCATCTGATGAAAGATTTTTGATCAGATAGCCCATCACGCCGACTGTTTTACACTGGTAGATGATATCATTATCATTTTCCATACTGAGCATGAGAATAATGGCAGTTGAGTTCTCTTTTAAAATTTCCCTGGCTACATCTACTCCTTTTCCGTCCGGTAAATGATAATCCAGCAGCAATACTTTCGGACGCTTCTCTTTGTATAATGCAATCGTGTCTTTTGCGGTATGTGCCTGACCTACCCATTGCAACCATCCTATTTCTCTGGTAACGCTTTGTATTCCTTCCGCAAAAATCTTATGATCATCTGCAATGGCTATCGTAATTTTTTTCATACTATACGTTTTCTTTTTCCATCAATATTTCTATAATCACGGTAGTGCCTAAATGACTGCTGTCTACATTTATTTTTCCATTCATATACTGAACTCTTTGTCTGATGCTTTTCCATCCAATTCCTTCTTCTTTTCCGGGTTCAAATCCTTTTCCATTGTCTACCACCATCAGCGTGAGTCTCGATGATTTTTCTTCCTCCCAAATTTCAATATTTACTTCGGATGCGGCCGCATGTTTTTTGATATTGTGCATTAATTCTAACACAATTCTGTACAATGCCGCTTCGGTTCTTAACGGATACCTGTTTTGTATGGAACTACTATAGTTAACCGTTACTTCCTCACCCGTGTTCCATCTGGCAACGGCTTTTTCCAATACCCTGTCAAGCCCCTGCTCCTGTAACTGAACAGGCATCAGGTCGTGTGCAATATTTCTAAGATCAGTTACAGCTAGGTCTATTTGTTCAGCAATCCATTCCTGTTCATCAGGATAGGGTTTAAGTCGATGATGCGCTCCTATTCTGATACCTCCTAATAATCCGCCCAAACCATCATGCAATTCTCTTGCCAATCTGTTTCTCTCTTCTTCCTGTGTTTGAATAACAGTATCGGCGGCAGCTCTCTTTTCTTTTTCTAGCGCCTGCATTGCTTGTTCTTTTTCCTGCTTATAAAAATTATATCGCTGGGTCAGACCAAATGACAGAATACTGCTCTCTCCCAAAAAGCCCACTGGAGAACCATACATATTCGCAAAAAACATCCAGTCGCCGCCAATATTATACTGCGACAATAATAACATCAAAATATAAATACCAAAAAAACAGAAAGCAATCAGGAAAAAGATGGACAATTGTTTTTGTGTTTTATATCCTTTCCAGATAAATACAAGTATAATGCCCAGTGCCAGCATCCAGATTATATTCATGGTAGTGAGATAACCATATCGTAACAATGCTCCACTACTGGGTATATCGGTAAGCAATAAACCTACACTCGATATCAGTAAAAGTATTTGTAATACACGTATGGTTCTTGTGTACAGTCTTTGTGTATTGGGTATGGTAAAAAAGCGTGCTGTTAATTCGAGTAAAAAAATATAAGAAATATTGGAAAATACGGGTCTTGATTTACTGGTAAACGAAGGCAGGTCGGGCCAGAAATGTCTGAAGCCCATACCCCATTGAGAAATAATCCACAGCACAGAGAAACTTACATACAAAATGTAGAAAAGATGAATATGGTCTTTTAAAGACGCCCATAAAAAGCTGTTGAGCAGTATCAGTAATATTATCCAGCCCAGAAAAATACCATGAAAAAATGTTCGGTCAGATAAATAGGGAGCCAGTTGGGTATCTTTCACCACACGTAAAGGAATATTCAGCGATTCTCCTCTTTTATCCATGCGAATCAGATAAGTGTGTGCAGATGAACGGGGGTCTATCGGATACCAGTAATCAGGGTCATCTAATATTCTTTGTTCATAAGGATAATAATCGCCCGACTGGTATACTTCCTCCCATTTACCCCATTGCTGTTCATAGATACGGATATCATTGATATGCGGATTGGCAATTTGTATCCAGCTTTTTTCTTTGGCATCAATCTGTACCATTGCCCACCATGTCGCTTTCGTAAATCCGGCATTATAAAAACCATCAGCAATTGTTTCATTTCGCTGTTGCAGGTTTTGTGCTGCTGCTTCGGGAGTAAATCCAACGGTATCAGATGCAATCAGAAATGGGGGCGTATGATAATAACGGCTGAAATTGGTGAGTTGAAAAGAGCCGAATAACATGAACACAAACAGGATGACCGATCCGGTAATCAGCATCGGTATTTTAGAATTGGATCTTACTAACATATCAGAACGTAACATCGTATAGTAACAATACGAAAAAAGCCCGATAAGGGGCTTTTTGTCAGAAAGTTTTTACCTCCTATTTAAATGCAGGCGGATGCATTTCATCCCATCCTGTTTTATCCTGATAATACTTTGCTGCTGCTAATATACTGGCTTCATCAAACAATTTACCGATAAAAGAAATACTGGTAGGCGTATTGGTTCTTTTATCAAACCCTGTTGGTACACATACTACCGGGTGGCCCGTAAGATTGGTGATGGCCGACTGGTTGCCACTTCCTCTGGTCGGACAAATAATCACATCATACTGACTGATTACCTCATTCATTTTTTGCATGAGTATAAAACGGTGTCTGTTTGCATTGATGTATTCAACAGCCGGAACAAAACGCGAAATGCGGAATGTATTGGGCCAGTCGAACAATCCCTGACGTGTCATCAGATCATCTACATCGTTTCTGGTAAAATCATCAAAAGCGGCCGCACATTCTGCGCTGATTACTACATCCATTATATTGAATGGGTACACTAAACTGTCAGGAAAATCAACCGGTATGAGTTCCACACCCATTGAGCGGTATGTTTCCAATACTTTCCATTCTGTCCGGCTGGTGTCAGTAATTCTGTCAAAATAATTTTTTGCATAACCTATGCGCATTTTTTTGATGCCGGCATTGGTCTTATAATTAAACGGCTTGTTTACCGCACTCATATCTTTCCCGTCTGTTCCGCGGATATAATTAAAAACAATGGCCGCATCTTCTGCGCTTCTGCAAATAGGACCAATTTTATCAAGACTCCAGCTTAATGTCATTGCACCGCTTCTGCTGATGGCGCCAAATGTGGGTCTTAATCCTGTAGCACCACAGGTTGATGCGGGTGAAATTATAGAACCCCATGTTTCTGTTCCGATGGCAAATGGCACCAATCCGGCAACCGTTGCTGATGCTGAACCAGCCGATGAACCAGATGAACCAAATTTTGTGTTCCAAGGATTTTTTGTTCTGCCACCATACCAATAATCGCCCATCGCGAGTGCGCCGAGTGTAAACTTGGCAACCAATACAGCACCCGCTTCTTTCAGTTTGCTGTACACAAAAGCATCCTCTTCAATTACCTGGTTTTTATACGGCTCTGCTCCCCAGGTGGTTTTTGTTCCTTTTACTGCAAAGAGATCTTTCAATCCATAAGGTATGCCATGCAAAGGTCCTTTATATTTTCCTGCGGCTATTTCTGCATCTGCTTTTGCAGCCTCAGCCATGGCAATATCTTCTGTGATGGAGATAACACACTGAAGACTGTCGCCATATTTTTTGATGCGTTCAATAAAAAATTTTGTGAGTTCTACAGAACTGATCTTTTTGTTTTTCAGTAATGACGCTAATTGCGCTACAGAATACCAGGCCAGTTCATTTTTATCGACAGGCAAGACTGTGTTTTTGGGAATGTTCCATTCAATTTTTTCCTGTTTCTCATTAAAGACCATTCCGGGCAGAATAGCGCTGTGCGAAAGTGTTGGTGCAATATTATTGGCGAGTGTTTGTTTGTGCATGCGTTGGTAAACACCCACATTCTCTTTCACACCAGCATACATGCTGTCTATTTCTTTCTGTGTAAAATTCAAATCGAAGAGTCTTGCAGCGGCGGGGATGTCTTTTTTAGAAAGTGTATCCTGTGCATGGGTAACAGCACTAATCAAAAAAAAGGTAGCGGTAATAATATTTCTCATAAGTAAACAATTATACTTTTTCTCTGCGTGAACTTCTTTATCTCTCGTTCTCTGCGGTGGGGTTCCTCGCGTCACCCTGACGAAGGAAGGGACCGCAGAGAATGAGAGATAACAGAGGTTTCACAGAGTAATTTATTGCAATTCTGTTGTTGCAAATGTGTTTCCTTCCCTTATATCTCCTGTTTCAAAACCTTTTTTAAACCAATAAACCCTTTGTTTTGATGTACCATGTGTAAATGCATCCGGATTTACTGTTCTTCCGGCCGACTGTTGCAGCCTGTCATCACCAATTGCGTTGGCTGCTTGAAGGGCCGACGCAATATCTCCTTCTTCCAGGATGTTTTTCATTCGTTGTGCATGATGCGCCCATACGCCCGCCAGAAAATCGGCTTGTAATTCAAGTTGTACAGAAAGTTTATTGTATGCTATTTCACTGATACCCTGCCGCATTTGCTGTAGCTTAGTAGTGGTTCCCATGAGCTGCTGTACATGATGACCTACTTCGTGTGCAATTACATATGCCATGGCAAACTCGCCCTCTACTTCAAATTTTTGTTGCAATTCATCAAAGAAAGAAAGGTCAATATAAATGCGTTTGTCGGGTGGACAATAAAACGGACCCGATGCCGCACTGGCAAAACCACATTCAGATGAAGTTGATCCACTGAATAAAACAAGGCGTGGTTGTTCATAGCGATCGTTCATCGAGAGGTAGATAGAATCCCATACATCTTCTGTTTCAGCCAGCACAACTTTTGTAAATTCAGCAAGCTCTTGTTCTCGTGGACTAAATTTTGTTGTTTCACTTGTTGGCTGTTGTGTTACTTGTTGCAGCACTTCATTTGGGTCGCCGCCCATGATCAGGTAGAGCACAACCATTACAATGGCCCCAAGACCGCCACCAATAGCAAGAGGGGCTTTGCTGCCTCTTCTGTCTTCTACATTATCACTTTGTCTTCTGCCTTGCCAACGCATAGATTTTTGATTTTGTGTCTCTAAGACTCCTTCGGAGATCTTTGGGTTTTTGATTTAAGGCGATGTCAGCGAAGCATTTTAACCCAGAGATATTCATCAATGAGTTCGTTGTTTTTTAATACCGCTTTTCTTTTAATGGCTTCCAGATAAAATCCGTTTTTTTGTAACACACGCATCGAAGCTTTGTTGTGTTGAAACGTATTTGCCTCTATACGCACCATCTCTTTCTGCTCCATAATATAATTACACAAAAGGCGGCACGCTTCTGTACCTATACCCTTCCCCCAATATGACTCACCAACATAATAGCCCACTTCAATATTTTTTCTATAAACGTCTTCTTTCAATATACAGCCACAACCACCTACTAATTTATGCTGCCATAAAATAGCAAAATGCAGTGGAGGATTATCCGTTGCAGTCTTTGTTATCCATTGCAATGCATCTGAAACCGTATAGGGGCTTGGAAAAAAATCCCTCATATTATTCCAGATACTTCTGTTGTTAGCAATTGCCGCAAGTGTCTGTGCATCCTGCTTTTGCCAGGGACGCAATATGAGATCAGTCATCCTGTTTCTTTATTGATCTGTTCAGGTAATCGCTGTAATCGGGTAATTGCGATTCGTATTCCTGGTGCATAAAGGGTGATGTGATGAGGAAATCGGCTGTTGCTCTGTCGCATGCCATCGGAATATTCCACAATACACACAAGCGCAGTAATGCTTTTACATCACTGTCGTGTGGTTGGGCTTCCATAGGATCCCAGAAAAAGAACATCATGTCAATTTCGCCGTTAGCGATCATGGCTCCTATCTGTTGATCACCACCCATTGGACCACTCATCAGTTTTCTTACTGGTCTATCCATACTCTCTTCAATCATCTTGCCGGTAGTGCCGGTTGCAAACAATTCGTGTTTGGATAATACCTCCCTGTTATGGGTAACCCATTCCATAAGATCCGCTTTTTTATGGTCGTGCGCCACAAGTGCGATTCTTTTTCTTTTCTCTAATTTTTTGATTGCTGACATCCGTTTACTGTTAATACTTTTTTCAACAGTAAGGTAACCGTTTTCTGTTTCTTTGAGATGATGTTCACGGTTTTATTTTATAACGTACCGCATACCGTGCAGTTATTGGATGAATAATAATAACAGCAGCAATTAAATAAGACGGCAAATGCAGGATATAAAGTATAAACACCCATAAAAGCAAGTATAGGGGATAGATGAGCAGGAGTAAAGCAAATAAAACCGAATCGTAAAAGACAGTTCTTCTTGTTTTACGCAGAACATATGGTTTTATAATACCGTATAATGGGCGGTGCAAAAAAATACCGGTTAATGAAAAAATTGCCTGATATATATTTTTTTGCCGGGTTTTCACCACGGGAATTTTTATCATGCTTTCTAAGCGTGTATATAAGTCGCTGTTAAAATGCTGCATACTCAGCGCTTCCTGATTATGGGGCAGTAATTTTTTTGCAGCTATCGGTTCATGCAATTCTATGCGTACGGTTTTTCCAAAACCTACAAAATTGTTATAGCTTATTGCAACAGGCATTACCTGTAAAGCAATTTTTTCATGACAGGCTGTAATTGCTATTCTTGCCGCTCCTTTTTTAAATGGTTGTAATTCGTGTGTATTCAGACAAATTCCTTCAATAAATATTAAAACGATTTTATTGGCCGCTAAAAGCTCTTGCGATTTTTTAAATGCATAGTCGTTCAGGCTGAGGTTTTCCCTGCCTTCAGATAGCCGATAAACGGGTACCATATTTAGCAAACCGAGCAAAAAGCGGTGCCATGGTTTATGAAAAGCATCGCCCCGGGCCAAAAAGTAAACAGGCTCCCTGAATTGTGCGGCAATCAGAATAGCATCCAGAAACGAATTGGGGTGGTTGGCAACCAGTAAAAGAGGACCTTTTTCGGTCTTGAATTGCGGATTTACCAGATCTATATCTACACAAAAAATACGAAGCGCAAGTCTAATTGGCAGTTTTAGCAGCGTGTAGATCAAGGGGATTCTTTTGTGTAATATAAGATTTTGAGAGATGTGAAAGGTGAAAAGTCAAACGTGAAACGTTAGAGGTGAGACGTGAAAGGCGTTTTTTTAGTTTTTTTCTGTTCTCATATACGTAAGAGCTAAATAATGATGATTTTAGTATGATTAAAAAAGAAAACCGCTCCCTAGACAAGGAGCGGTTCATATTTACTAACCCATCTCAAAAAAACATTTATGCTTCTGCAGCGGCTTTGGCTTCTGACAGTTTGGCTCTGATTTTCCCTTCTATCTCGGCCGACAGTTCGGGGTTATCGAGCAGGAGCTGTTTTACTGCATCCCGGCCCTGACCCAGTTTATTGGTTTCGTAGCTGAACCAGGAACCACTTTTCTGAACAATACCCAGCTCCACACCCATATCAATGATTTCACCCACTTTGCTGATACCTCCTCCAAAAATGATATCGAATTCTGCCGCACGGAAAGGAGGTGCTACTTTATTTTTTACCACTTTTACTTTTACACGGTTACCTACCGCTTCATCGCCGTCTTTAATCTGTGACATACGACGGATATCCAGTCGAACCGATGCATAGAATTTTAGTGCATTACCACCGGTTGTTGTTTCGGGGTTGCCAAACATCACACCAATCTTTTCACGTAACTGGTTAATGAATATGCAAACCGTATTGGTTTTATTAATAGTGGCAGTGAGTTTTCTCAAAGCCTGGCTCATCAAACGCGCCTGCAGACCCATTTTGCTGTCGCCCATTTCTCCTTCCAGTTCTCCTTTGGGAACCAGTGCGGCTACAGAATCTATCACTACTACATCCAATGCTCCTGAAAGAATGAGACGGTCGGCTATTTCCAGTGCCTGCTCACCATAATCGGGTTGTGAGATCAACAGGTTATCTACATCTACACCCAGTTTTTGTGCATAGCTGCTGTCAAATGCATGCTCCGCATCTATAATAGCGCACATGCCTCCTTTTTTCTGCGCCTCCGCAATTACATGAATAGCCACTGTTGTTTTACCAGATGATTCCGGGCCATATATTTCTATAATTCTTCCCTTTGGTAAACCGCCTACACCTAAAGCCGTATCAAGACCAATTGAGCCGGTTGAAATAATTTCCATGGCATCCTGACTTCTTTCATTCATCATCATCACACTGCCTTTTCCAAAATCTTTGTCGATCTTATCAATCGTTAGCTTCAGGGCCTTTAATTTTTCTGCGTTACTCATGGTATTCTTTTTTGAATTTTAATGGGACTGTAAAAATAGACCCTGGAAATGAAACAAACTAATTTTTTTAGTATTTTTTTTACTAACGTCTTTAGTTTGTCCTTATTGTGCTAAAGTAGGGGTTTGTTTTTTCCCGGGGTACCGTATTTATACCTGATTTGGGGGAGAGTTTTGCACATTGGGGAGGGAAGTCGGGAAAGTCCGGAAGACCGAAAGTCTGGAAGACGGTATTCCCTGAACAAAAACTCCGTGTAACTCTGTGCCGTACTCTGTGAAACTCCGTGGTTAACCACAGAGGTAAAGGAGTAGGGCACAGAGTTACACGGAGTGATTAAAACAGAATCCATCCTCTCCCGGACTCTTATATCAGCGTGTATATTTATTCAAAACAGTTCTGATAGTTTCTTTTTGTGCTGCTTCAGTTAAGGCTTGCTTTTGTACCGCAGCCATTGCCTGACTCAAACTTAAATTATCAACTTTGGGTACCAATTGAATGGTTGTTTTATTTTGCAGCATCGCATCCCATTCTGCTCTTACATTATTCCAGAAAGTGTGGTTTTTCTCCCACCAGTCTTTTGCGGCTTTACACTTGGCGTCATCAGTTTTGCGGTAAATATTATAACCTTTCTCTTCTGCTATCAGTTTATCTGTAGCTTCTGGTGTACGTTTAATTTTACGGTTGTCCTGTTCATGGGTCCAGCCATTTTTATCTATAATAATGGTGTTGCCTCTTTCCAACACATTATAATCACTTCTTTTTGTGTATTCACGTCTGGGCAGAGGAGCATCGGCCGTATTTTCCCAGTATAGTTTTCCGTTGTTGGAAATCCACTTACTGTTTCCCTGATAACGAGGCGCATCTTCTGTTTCCCAAACGGTTTGTGTCCATTCTCCTTTTACGGGTTCTTTTGCAGTTTTCTTTTTCCACGCACCGTTATGATCAAATATCCACCATTCCTTTTTTTCAAATTCCCAGTCTTCGCGCCAGTGTTTTACAATCGCGTCATCCTGTACCACCAGTAAATGTTGCAATACAAGTTTTTTATCGGATGACTCTTCAGCTACTACCCACTCCACCGCATCTGCATAATATGGCTTTGAAAGTTGATAGGCGATATCTGGTGAAAAAGTTTCTGCGTATTTGAATTCTACTTCAAAACAACCACATAGTTTTTTTATGGCTGCGGTATCCTGTTTTGTTTGTGCCGTTCCGGTTAAGGATATCAGCAAAGCTGTAAGTGTTATCAGTATGCTTCTTTTCATGTCTCTTAATTTTGAAACGAAATTGTCACGGTTTTGTCTGCTATCAAGTAGCAAGCGGGAATTTGATTTACGTGATCAGGAATTCTATTTTTTCTTTGCCCGGCATTTAAATGCCGGGCAAAGAAAAAAATGGTTATGCTTTTTTAACCAGTTTATATTCAATCACTGGTTTTCCTCTTTCACCACCATCGTTTGATGTGAAGCTGTTGAACTTGAGTTTATAAATATTTCCTGCCGCATCTTTAATTACATAAAAGCGATCTGTTTTTACACCTACCGTTCCTGTTGTAGCCCTCCAGTTACTGGCAATGGTCCAACGATTGTTACTGAATGTTGTAGTAGCAATATTAGATTCCGCATATGCAGTATATGAAACAACAGAAGTTAATACTTCGGCCGCTTGTACTCCTCCCAGATAGTTAATGTTTACAAGGTCTGAGAAGTTATAAGGTACATCTGCTCCGAAATTCGTTTTAAACAATGAGTAACCCCATTGAATATCCCATTGTGTTTTTGCGGGCTCTACATCTGTTACTGCTCCGTTATCGAGGGAAACAAATTTGAAATTATACGCTGCATCTTTTGATACGGTAACCGTTTTAAATGTGGTTTCTGTTATACCCGCATACTGCACCGTATAACCAGATGTTCCATTACGCAATACACGCAGTTTAATCCATGGTCTTGCTGCTATTCCACCGCCGGTTCCCCTGTTTAGTATTACCACTTTATTATCTGCTTCTGTAGCAGACACAACCGGAATAGCTGTTTTGGTAAGATCACCATTGATATCATCAAAAAAAACAAAATGAGCGGGTGCCGGATTGGCCTGGCTCACGGCAAGGGTAAGTCCAATGGTATCTGCTGCGCCTACCTGTGACAGATCTGTTTTTGTGGTTACCTGTACACCTGCACTCACTGTATTATTCAACACCACCCTGAAATCTGTTCCTGTATAAAAACCAAGATCCCATGATTTTCTGGCTACTGCTGTTGCTTTATCTGTACTAAGATCAAAGAAAACAGTATTCTCTGCATTGGCACCACCCGTACCACCATTTAAACTGGTAGTTGTTCCTTCTGATGCGGGTACTACAATAATGGGTGTATCTTTTTTACAGGCTGTCATCATTGAAACAGCCACAATTGTTGTTAGCAGTGTTTGTTGTACGGTTCTTCTTTTCATTATTATTTATTTTTCTTGTTGAATGTATAAGTGATGCCGGCAAAAAAAGATCTGCCAAATCCGGTGAGTACAGGCCCACCTCCACTATGTGCAGCTCCCGATGCTGTTGTGTTCTGTAATCTGGTAACATCAAACAGGTTTTTTATTCCTGTCTGGACGGTAATGTTGTGGTGAAAAGTTTTGGAAACAGTAAGATCGGCCCAGTGAAAAGATGCAACTTTTGCCAGGTACACTTCTGTTTGTTGTGTTGTACTGTTAATCCTTGTCTGGTATGCTGGTAGTGAGCCTGTGAATTTATAAAACAGACCTATATTTATTTTCTGACGAGGAAATACATACGTAACACTTGCATTTGCTTCTGGTGACCAAACAAATTCCGGTAAGTTTTCTTTTGCAAAATCAGGATCGGCCGCATACCTGTTATATCTGCCCACATACATAAAACCCAGTGTTGTAGCCAAATTACCCGCAGAAAAACTTTGTTCAACAGAAACACCTGTTGTTTTGTACTCATCTATATTGATATAAGTAAACACATTGTTCTGACCCGCCGCCATACTGATTCTGTTTTTGAAAAGATTATAAAAAGCACTTACTGATGCTTTCCATTTAACAGAACTTCCTTTTTCCAGCATATTCAGCGATGCCATATAACTGTCTGAACTTTCGGCTTTCAAATCCGGATTGCCCTGTATGGAATGGTTGGCATCGAAATAATAGAAATACAATTCGCGTAAGATGGGCGCCCTGAATCCGCGCGCGTAGGAAACACGCAGATCTGCCGATGCCCCCAATGATATTTTCGCATTCAGTGATGGAATTACAGGTGGCGCTTCATACACGCTGTTTTTACTGATCCTGACCCCTGGTTTAACCTGGATTGTTTTTGTTGGTTTAATTTCTCCCGATAAGAAGAAAGAATAATCTGTTATCTCTGGTGTTCCTGTAATTCGCTGTCCACTGGTTTTATCTGACTTTATTTCTATTCCCGGCTGCACCGCAATTTTATCATCCAGACTCCAGTATAATGTGGATCGGAGAAAAGAAGTCTTGAAAGTAGACCTGTCCCATTCACCATCGCCATAAGAAGGCGTTTTGGCTCCTGTGGTATAATCGATTATATGTGTTTCTGTTTTACGAGTGTAATCCTGATAGGACAATGATGTGTTGAGATGAAGGTTTTGTTTCATTCTCCATTCATTCTGCAACTGGTGTGTATAACGATTGGTGCGATAGTGTTGGTCCTTACCCCTGTAATTATTTGTATTCATTGGACCCGCTACAAAAATATCTTCGTTGAGATAGTCAAGTCTGTACCAGGTATCTGAGTTCCTGTTTTGAAAACCGATGTTAATCATTCCAAGGTATTGATCCTTTGGTTTAGCTTCCTGAGCAGGAAATGAAGCATTGCCGGTCCATCCGCCAAAACTATTCCTGCTGAATGATGTTCCGATACGCCATTGTTCTTTCTGCCAGTTAATACCGAGATAATTATTGTGTACCCCATCCTGGTAAAAGGGTTTGTAGTTGTTGCCCGTAGTTTCTTCCAGTATGCTCGCTGTAAGACTGAATTGTTCTTTTTTATTTTTTTTGGTGATGATATTGATCACGCCGGCCAGTGCATCAGTTCCATACACAACACTCATCGGACCTTCTACTATTTCAATTCGCTCTACATTATTAATATCAATCTGGCTAAGACTTTGGCGTGTTGATCCTCGATCAGATAACGGAACACCATCCAGCAATACTTTTACATTCTGGCCACTCATCCCCAGAATATTGATATCTGTTTCACCCAATGTATAATCGGTGGTGAAGCGTATTCCTGTTTCCAGATTTAATGCTTCAGCAAGGTTGGTAGCCGCGCGTTGTTTAATTCGATCGGCTGTAATGGTTTTAACCTTGTAAACATTTTTGCGGATACTCTGTGGAATATACTGACCCGTTACCACCACTTCTTCGAGTTGAGCAACGCTGTCGGAATTTTGTTTGGTTTGTGCGGATACGTTTTGTTGTAAGAAAAACAAAACACTAATCAGAAGCAGATATTTCATTCGTTGATTTTCTGCCGCGAATTTCCTTCGACAAAAAATCAGATCAGCTCTCTATTGGGAAATGCTGTTTACGCAATCAGTAAAAAGAAAGTAGGAGTGTTGTTGTGTGACAGTTCTATTACAATTCAAGTAAGAAGTCCGGGAGTCCGTTAGTCGGAAAGTCCGAAAGATGATGAATTCTGTTCTAATCACTCCGTGTAACTCTGTGCCGTACTCTGTGAAACTCCGTGGTAAAAAACCACAGAGGTAAAGGTCCAAAGGACTCCTATGTAGAGTACGGCACAGAGTTACACGGAGGGTGCTTTAGTAAATCAAACTTCTTCCGGACTTTCCGACTAACGGACTCCCGGACTCATACATTAATAAGTATTCGTCATATCCTCATCTACACAAATAATAAAATCTGCGCGGCCTATATGTTCTGCGCTGAGTTTGTGGATGTCTTTTTGTGAAACAGTACTGATGGTTGCAATGCGAAGTGCTGGGTTTTGTTTTTTCAGATACCAGTTCAGGCCATCATAAAAATCAGAATGATAAGCGCCGTTGTAATGAATAAGTAATGATCCCGGCTGATAATATTTCAGCATAAAATGAGCCATCGTAGCGTCTTTGAGGGCTTGTGCTTTCGGCAGGTTTTCTCCGCCATGACCACCCATCATTTCAATCATTTTTTTGTAGCCGGGTAATTCAGCATCATAAGCAATGGGTAGTGGCGCGATCCATGCTTTTTCTTTTGCTGATAAAGTATCCAATACTGTAAAACCGCCACGAGAAACCATCGATGCATACCGGCGTGGTACATTACTCGCGGCGAATGGTATTTTATTTTCTTTGGCAAAGTTTACCAGTGGTGCATAATCGGTCGGATAATTTTTCCAGAGTCTCGCCATGGAATCCAGTTGTTTCTGTTTAATGGTTCCGGCGAGATAGAGATCAAGTGCTTCCTGGTTGTCTTGTTCAAACATTTCTGCACCCAGTACAAGGTTACGTTTTTCTTTGAGGTCTTTGGTAACTTCTAATTGCAGCCAGTGAGCAATAGCATTATTGTGAAATTCTCCAAACAGCAGAATGTCTTTATCGGCTATAAATTTCAGCATTTTTTCATAGCTCACTTTCTTGCCTTTGGCATTGTAGAGTGTATAAGGTTGTTTCTTCTGCGCAAGGGCGGAGAGAGAAACGAAGAGAACGAGGAAAACGAAGACTGTTTTTTTCATACAACAATGTTAACAAAAACTCCGTGTAACTCTGTGCCGGCCTCTGTGAAACTCTGTGGTTTAATTTCAAGACTTTTTTTACCACAGAGGTAAAGGAGTTGGGCACAGAGTTACACGGAGTTTTTTCTATTAGCGATTATATTCACTTAGCCAATGAAATTGTTTTTCGGCGAGACGGTATTGTTTATTGGTTCTTTTGAGTCTTATAAATAATGTATCGCCTTTTACCGCACCACGTAATGTAATTGTTGTACTGTCGGGGATGCTGTATTTCAATGTGAACAAACTGTCAGACTTCGGACCACCCCACCTGAAAGTCATTTGTTGTTTAAGGGTATCTACAAAATAGCCAAAATAAGAGCGGCCATAGGCTTTGCGGAACAAGGTATCTGAACTCAGTAAACTACCAGTAGTGCCTGCGTGAAAAATCATATTTGTCCATCGGGTAGAATCTCCGACTAGCGCAGGAATGGTATCTGTATTCAGTACAAAATCTGCTACATCGTAAATACCGGAGCGGATGGGTTTTTGTTCTTTTATTACCTGTGAATTCTTATAGTTATCATAGGAATAATAAAAAGGCATAATAATAATCAATACCACAAATAATCCTTTCAATACATAACGGGTTATGCGTTGCCATTTTTTTGTAATGGTTAAATCATAGATGGTACTGGGTGCTGCCTGCTGGTTCAGTACAAAGAAGGCACCGATTCTTTTGTATTCCTGCATCACCAGAAACAACGACATTATGACCAGATGAGTTGAAAACAACTTCACCGGAATATCATAACTCAGGTTCATGGCCATTACATTGGTAAATACAGCCAGTCCAACCAGCGCACCTGCTGTTGCAGTTTTACGGTTGAACAATAATAATCCTACTATTACTTCGGCTACACCAGAAAATACCTGATAGGGTGTAGAATATCCGATAAACATCCAGGAGAAACGCATGGGTAAATATTCGCCGAGTGGGGTAGCGAGCTGACTCAGTGAAGGAAACCACATTTGCAGGGCAAACACTTTAATAATGCCATATCCAAATGCCACCATGGCCACATTATAGCGTACAATCGTTACCAATAGGTAGTTCCATTTTGGATAGCCTGTTTTGTTGCGGTCGGCAATTGACCATATGGCGGCTATCAATAAAGAGAGAAGCGAAAAAAACCAGAGATGCGTCCATGCCCAGGAAGTATCGCCGCTTCCGTTGAGTGGAACAAGCTCTTTATATACTTTGAAAATATATTGATTGGCCAACTGAACCAGCTGATCCTGTAACCAGTACCAGGGAACGGTGGCTTCGGCTACATAAGGAATATTCTCCAGCCAGGTCCAGGGAGCAATGGAGATCATGAAATAGACAAAGAAAAAACGGAATAGAAATTTTTGTGTGAAATTCCAGTGGGTGTTGGTGGTCATACGAAGTTGGTTGGTTGGTCGTATGAATTTATTACTTTTTCGGGTTGGGTGTGTTTATTCGAATCCTCTTGTTTGTGTTTTTGATTTAGTAAAAATGAGAATATGATGCCCCCATGGAATTTGTCCAACAAGCTGTTGGACTATTTCATTCTGGTAAAACTGATAGAATTTCTTCGTGTTATACAAGTTGCTTCTCGAAAGACCCTTCATATCAGGAAAGGCTTTCTGTAAGTCTTTGGCTACCTGTTCTACCAGTTTCGATCCCCAGGTTTGCTCTTTTTCAGACAGTTTTTTGCCGTCTGACACTTCGGTTTTCAACTGTCGACAAATTGTCGACAGTTAATAATATTGTACTTTCAGGTATTTCTGAAGCTCTTTTCTCGTTGAGCGTGGTCATATTTTGCATATTTATAGAAAAACTATTGTTATTCTAATCTCCCTTGTTTAAATTGTTTCATAAATCGCCGCTCGTGGAGCGGCTCTTGCGAATAACTCCCCCAGTTCGCTAAACGCGATCCATTTTAATGGATTTGATTTTGTTGAATTTTATCAACTAGAACAACTTATTATGACAAATCTCTCTTCCTTAGATTTACCCTCTCTTTTTTTAAAGTTGTACAATGCCCCTACAGAATCAGATTTAGAGTTAATTCTTCAAAAGGAGGTTGAGTTATTTAAGAATGAAAACTGGGTTCCCGTTGGTGATAATGAAAGCAATTATGGGATTATTGAAAATCAACAATCCAACCCGATTGCCGCTCTTGTTGAAAAAGTAACAAACTCAATTGATGCCATATTAACAAAGAAGTGTTTAGAACGTGGTATACAGCCCGATGCACATGAAGCACCAAAATCAATGGAGAATGCAATCAAAAGTTTTTTTCCTGATTATAAGCAGTGGGATTTAACAAGTTTCCGAAAAAAACAAGCAGAGGAAATCCAGGTAATTGCCGATGGTCCTCCAAGAAATACGTCTGTTATTATTTACGATAATGGCGAAGGGCAGCACCCTGAAGATTTTGGAAGCACCTTTTTGTCGCTCGTTCGTGGCAATAAAAACAAAATCATGTTTGTTCAAGGAAAATATAATATGGGCGGCTCGGGGGCTATTGTTTTTTGCGGAAAAAGGGGGTACCAATTAATAGCTTCCAAGAAACACGACGGATCTGGTCTGTTTGGTTTTACACTGGTTAGAGAACATCCTTTTGCCAAAGGAGAGGAAGAAACCAAAAAAAATACTTGGTATGAGTATTGGAAACCCAATGGTAAGATTGCTGCATTTGATTTAAAAGAAGATTTAGACTTGAAATTATTAAATCGAAAATTCAGAACGGGGTCTATCATAAAAATGTACTCATACCAGTTTCCTTCTGGGTATTATGGTTTTGCACAAGATTTAAACCAAAGCTTGAATGAATTTCTTTTTGAACCCGTTTTACCTATATATACGGTTGATAAAGAAGCGAGATATCCTAAGAACAAGATACTTGAGCTTGATTTATTTGGCTTGAAAAGAAGATTGGAGGGTGAGGAAGATTATGTAGATGATCATTTCTCTGAAGTATATACAGATGTTCTTTTCGGCGAAATGAAAGTGACTTGTTATGTTTTTAAAGCCAGGGTTGGAAGCAATGATGTTAAGAAAACTAAAGAAAACATTCGCAGTCGCTACTTTAAAAACAACATGAGTGTTATGTTCTCCATAAATGGCCAAGCACATGGTCATTTTACTTCTGAGTTTATAACTAGACAATTAAAATTTAATCTGCTTAAAGATTATCTATTGATCAATGTTGATTGTACTAAAATGAAATATGAGTTCAGAAAGGAATTATTTATGGCTTCTCGCGATCGTTTAAAAGAGGGTGATGAAGCTAGAGAACTTCGTGATTATTTAGGCAAGAAATTAAGAAAAAGTAAGCTGGATGATATTAATCGTCATAGAAAGGAGTCGATTGGATTAGACAGCGAAGACACCAATGAATTATTAAAATCGTTTGCCAAAAATCTTCCGAAAGACTCTGATCTTTTTAAACTACTCCAAAACACCCTGAAGTTAGAAGAAAAGAAACAAGAAAACGCTAAGAAGCCAGAGCAGAAAACAGACAAACAAAGAGAGTATCAAAAACCGTTTAATCCTAAAAGATTTCCTACTTTCTTTAAAACGCACAATAGTAAAGAAGGAGAAAGAACGGTAATTTCTCTACCAAGAGAGGGAGAAAAAATAGTCAAATTCGATACCGATGTAGAAAACGATTATTTCGATAGAAGCGAGGAGCCTGGAGAATTGGAAATTGCTTTATTAAATGTGAAGCGTAGTAGGGATAATATGGGTGGTGACAAGCAAGGAGATGAAAAGGAAATATCATCCCTTTTAAATATCACGAAAAGTAGCCCCAATAAAGGAACTATTAAACTAGGCCTTAACCCCAATAATGAACTACAAGTAGATGATGAAATAGAAGTACGGGTAACTCTTACGGGTGCCGGAGAAAACTTTGACCAGATTTTATTAGTAAAAATAAAAGACAAAGAAGCTCCTAAAACAGATGTACCAAAACAAGAAGAATCATTCGACAATATTGGTTTGCCCAAACTTGAACGTGTTACCGAAGAACATTGGTCTAAATTAGAAGAGCAGGGAATTTCTATGAACCATGAAAAAGTGATGTACCCTTTAGGGGAGGGCAACTTATTAGAAACGATCTACATTAACCTAGATAGTAGGGTGTACCTTAGTTATCGTTCAAAACTTAAAACAGAAGAGCAGATACAAATTGCTGAAAAGCGGTATTTAGCAGCAGTATATTTTCATACGCTTTTTCTATACATGATTACGAAAAAACGCAATTATAAATTACAAATGATGAAAGATGGGATTGACGAGGAAATAACTGTTGATGAATATATTCGGGATGTCTTTGATAGTTATTACTCTGATTTCTTATTGAACTTTGGGATGGAGCAGTTAATTAGTTCTCTCGCAGACTAAATTCTTACGCAACCATTTTTCTAAATAATTCTTTTTCTAATGATCTCCAAAGTTTAATTATTTCATCTACCTCTTTATATCTTCTGCTTTTTGAATGACTCAACATCGTTTTTATTACTGAGTAGATACGAGTGCTTTTTATTATAAAATCTTTTTCCTTTACCGATCCGATTGGTGTATTATGCTGGAAAATATACCAAAAAACCTTACCTAATTGAAAAATATCTGATTGATGATCAATTATGCAATTATGCTTAAACTCGAAATTTTTTCCTTCACACAAAAATTTATTCATTGATTCCGGAGACATCCAACCTTTCGGTCCTATAGCTTCTGCCACTTTATCAATTTCGTTTATTTTGTTTCGTTCATCAACCAAACCCAAATCTCCGATCTTCCATACTCCATCTACAATAAAAATATTATCGGGTTTAATATCTCTATGATAATAGCCCAATGAATATAATTCTTTGATTCCTTCACATATACTTATGCAAAGCGACAGCTTTTCATCTATAGTTAATTTTTGGTGATTATTCTCTATGTAGCTTTTCAAATCATATTCGGCAAACTCCATCGTGTAGAATAAATATTCATCAAATTTATCGTTATAATAGTTTTTTATTCTACAAGAGCCGGACTGATACAGTTCGATTACATTCTGAAATTTCTGTTTTTTACACTCTTGCAAAGCCTCTATTTCCTTAAGAAATCTCTTTTCCTTATTATCAGCCCATTTAGAGTTCGTTGCTTTTCTTGATTTTGATATTTTTATAATCAAATCTGGTTCATCATACTCAATACTAGTTAAATCGAAGTCTTGGGTTTCATACAATTTTAATAAAACAGCACTACTTCCCTTATTTCCTGGGCTTACTCCATTTAAATATGTAAAGTAATACGCTACTCCATTAATTTGAATAATATTGTCTATCGGATTAGAAATATCTATATCTTCAAAATAGAATCTCCCATTTCTTTCATAATAGTTTTGTATACTCCCATTTTTCAGCGTTTTATTATCTGGGAAATTAAATGTCATAAATCTCTATGTTTTCAGTTAATCGCATCTACATCTAACAATTCAAAGCTTTCGATTTGTTTGAGTTTTATTTTATTCTCATAGATTGATGATAGATATTTTAACACATCAGAAAGAACTTCATTATTCGTAACATCGGTATTCTTCAAAATAGAATTAAAAAAATATAATCGCTTTTCTCTTGCGTTTTTTGAGTTTGATTGCGTTACGCAATTATTTGCATACTCTCTGAGAGATTCACATTGATCGTTTGATGGTCTGATTAATTGTCTACCGTCTAAGTCTTCACCGTCTAGAATTAACAAAATACGATACTGATATAATAATAGTTGTTTGTTTTCAAGTATATTCTCTTGTACGAACGAAAACATGGTATAAAAATCATTCTTTTGCTTGTAGCGAGTTGTAGATATCGGTTTCAATTCATTGAAGAAATTAATCTGATCAATAACAGTTTTGAATCCATTTTCTAAAATATCATATTCATTTTGATCAATATCATTTTTAAATAGGCTGTCAACCGACTTCTTTTTGTCCTTTATTCCTGAATATAAGTATGCAAGAAGCTCTTCAATAAAAGATCTGTCGTTCATTCTTTTAGATGATGCTTCTGAAAATAGGTTTAAATTTATTAAGTTTTGATAGGTCAGCAAGTCATTAGCTAGTCTCAAAAAATTAGTATCGTGGTATTCCGATTTATTAACCTCTGCAGGATTTAGGTGAACCCCTTTTTTATTTATTAAAACATAAAATTCTTTAAGGGAATCTGATGCTGAAAGATTAGAAATTACAATAACCGGAATTCTATATTCCAAAAAGCCTTCTTGATCAATTTCACTAAATGTCCGTTTGTTAAACTCTTTTGAAGCACTAATTACTCCCTTAATAAAACGGTATATTGTTTTTGTACGCTGTTGGCCATCTACCATCTCATACTTGCCATCAGGTTTTTTAAACAAAAAGAAATTTGGTAACGGGTATCTTTTCAAAATTGTATCAATTAGTTCTTTTTGGTTGTCCACAGACCAAATAAAGTTTCTTTGATATGATGGATTTAGGTCAATCTGCTCCAAATCTACTAACTCAGATAGTTGACGAATGGTAAACTCCTTTAATGCGTAGTCCATATATTAGCTATATAAAACAAGCCGCACAACCCTCTGCTTCTGCATCATATAGTTGATCCATTAATAAAGGGGATTGGGCTTTAGATTTATTACGGTTAACAAATTCGCTTTTAATTGATTCTATTCTTTCTGGATCTATCAGTTGCTGTAAGCTTTCGTGTTGATTCCACGTAAATCCCTCCTTTTCATTCTCATACTCCATAGCAAGTTTAAATTTTTCTGGGTGTTGTTCATACAACCAAATCCATTCTATTTTTTGTTGAAAAAAGCAGAAATAACAACCAGAGCGGCTTCGAGCATATTCTCCTTTCTTCCCATTTACTTCAAAACCCACTTTCTCATAATATGCCGGTACTCCAACGCCGCTGTTTCGTAGTAAATTGAATATATCATCTCTAACCAACACTTCTTCATTATCGAGTAAAGCAAAAGATTGTTCTTTTGCTAGCGGATAGGCGGTTGTTTTCAAAAACTCGAATACAATCTGGTTAAATTCTTTTGTTCCTAAATCAAGCAACAGATTCAACTTTTGCTGAATTGAAAACCTTGGTGAAACTGTTTGTTGTATAACTTCTTTTACCCGAGCCTTTATTTTCTCACCTTGCTGAAATGAATAGATTTCTAATATAGCAGGGATATTTTCATTCTTTAATGCCTTTGCAATAACGTCTTCGCTCCAGATATTTTTACGGAAGGGGAAAATTGATTGGATATTCGACTTTCTAGAAATATATCCTTCCCTTTCTTCGTCTCCTCGTATACCTACATAAGAAACAACAGGATCGTTACCAACAAACGCTTCAAACGGTTCTAACTTCAATTTTTTGGTGCACCACCTTGCATTTGATGATGGCAAGTAACCTCCGTAAATATGATAGAAATGATCAAATGGATTTTGTTCACTTTTTGAAGCTGCAGCTAATCGAGTTATTTTTTTGCCGAGGTAGCCCTCTAATCGTTCTATCAAAGCATAGGTTTCATCCAACTCTTTACCCGTATCACAGGTATAATATTCAATATCTAGAAATGGATATAGCTTATGCAAATATATGGCAAGGGCTGCGCTGTCCTTGCCACCAGAAATACCCAATACGTGTCTTACTTTTTTACTCATGAGTTAATAACTCTTGTAATAGTTTCGTTAAGATAGCAATATTTATTTTCTTATCCTTACCCAGTAGTTGTTTTATTTGTGACTGTTTCTCAGCCACTTCCTTTGTCTTGCTCTTCGGTATGCGGAGCGTGTCTTTGTTTAGTCCATTAACCAAAGAAGTGATTTCGAGCTTTAAAACATCATCCTCTTCTTCGTGCATGCTAGAACCTGATATTTCAGAAATATTATCAAGCTCATGTACCAAATCTTTTACTCGTTCATACAAAACGAGTTCATCTTGATCTGTAATAGCATTCAAGGATTTTCCAATACAAACCTGGGCAACAGACTCTAACCAAGTGGTCCGATCTTCAAGAGGCGATTGCAATCGTGTAAAAAAAGGCTTTTGGTGAATTAACAGCAGGTGTGGTTTTAGACCATTGAATCTTTTATTAATTACTTCCTTATATGCCGGAAATTTCTGTTTGGTTGCAATTAGCTCATGAATAAAATAGTCTTCGAAACGAGTAAGTAATGCATCGTAACTAGCTCTTAATTCTCGAATAGCCTCCTGTAGTTTAACAATAAAGGCATCGGCTAATTTCGGCTTTTGGTGTAGTTCCTCTATACTATAACCAAAAGCTGTGGGAAACTCTTCAAAAAAAGTCTTTTCAGGATCTTTTGCTTTGGTAATAATTTGTCTCAAAGCAATTGCTTGTTTGCTTATCCGATTTGTTTGCTTGGCATACTCTGGTAATTGCTTATAAAAAACAACAAATGGTTTAATTGTTTGAATAAATGCCTTGTTGTTGGGTTTATTATTCTCCGCCTGGTTTAAAAGCAATCGGTATCGATTAAACAGGTCTAATTTAATACCGGAAACATCAAATGCCTTGATCGTAAAGAAGCCGGGTTTCTTGTTTAGTAAATCAAAAATATCGCCAGATAATTCCTGTACGAAAACATCCCTTTCGTACAGCGCATATTCATCTCGCTTAATAATCAAGAAGATTGGTATCCAAAATTCAATAAACCCCCTTTTTAACTTATAGGGTTTCGTAGATAATATATCTACAAAATCTTGTAGGTTTCTTCCTTTACTCTTTGTGCTATTCAAAAAATCATTCCCCTGTTCCCATAGTTTTTGAAATGTTGGGTCGGTTGGCTGGTCCAATGTCCAAAAACCATCTCTTTCTTTATGTATGCCTGTATTTCTTAACAAAGCTAGATAAATAGATTTTTCCGGGGGGAATGTTGCAGGGTCGAAGCCCAGGTTTTCTTCACCACTATTCGCAAGCATTCGCTCTACAATTCGTTTTCGTGCCGATGATATTTGACTTGAAATATTCGTTTTGTTCATCAAGTCGTTTCGAAAGTTAGGCGTTGACGGGTATGTTTGTTCGCAGATAACAGAAAGCATTTGGTTAAAGGCCTGCTTACTGCTAATCCTTATATTTTCTCCTCTATAAAACCATTGTACATTACCATTATCTGAGTATAAGCTTCCTAATACATAGTGATTAAGTAGGCGCTTGTAATGCTTTTCTACTGCCTCAAACTCCCTAATGGCATCTTTGTCTGATTTATGAAAGTCAATAGCAAAGTGAATTTTTTGAATTTCATACAATAGTCTTTTTATTTCTGTTGTATTTCTATAATACCCAAAAAGAATGGGCTCGCTGCATTGTTCTGAAAAGAGTTTGATCTCTGTTTCCGCTTTTTTGCTATCAGTAAAAACCAAGTTTATAAAGCCATCTACCTCGTCTTCCGGACTTATTGAAATTGGCTCCTCACTTAATTTGAATTGAAAAAATCGCGGGGTTCCCTTTTTATAGGAAACTGATTTTGCTGGTATAAACGGGAGATCGAAAGATTGGTTTAGGTGATGAACAACATTGGTTACCATCTCTACCATGCGGCCAGCTTCGTCAATTGCAAGATCAATGTCAACATCGGTACCCGTTTGTATAGAATACCTGAAATTATGTTTGGTATATTTTATTAACTTGAATTTTTCAAGTTGTTCAATCGCTTTCTCTGGTTGTTTTATACCTAATGCATATTTTCCATAGTTAGTATAAAATCCTATATCAAGTCTTCCTGCCGATGACGCAAAAATATTTAATAGCCCAATCGCCTTTAGTAAGGTCCAAGCATCCTCAAATAAGTCTTCTTGTAGAACACCTTCTGTTTTTTCAATGGCGGCCCTTATTGCCGACCACTGGGCATAATTTGAATTATTCTTTGCTGTAGTAAGAACAGAATAGAAGTTATTCATTAAATAGTCATAGACCTGTGGTAAGCTGTAGTACCCCTCTTTTCTACTATCATTTATTCCTGAATAATCATTTGATTCAATAAAAGAAAACAAACTCCTTTCATTCTGACCATACTTCTGTAGGGCTGAGGTTAACACTGCTGCCGAAAGTATATCGAATGGTAAAAGTTTTTTGGCAAACTCAATCTCTAAGTGCTCTCTTAACGGAAATGCTTTAGATTGTTGAACACAATTAAAAAGTTTTTCAAAAGTAGCATCGGTTTTTAGTCCTTTGTTTTTCTGATACAACCTTTCTGCAGCAATAAATAATAGTTGTTCTACAGGTTCATTAAAAACTATTGATTTTAATCGTCCATTTACTTTGTCCCACTCGTTTTGTTGTGACCTATTTAAACCTGCCGAATATGCATTAAAATTTTGGTGTAGGGTTGTAATAAACAACAAGTCGGTTGTGTTGCTATTTACAAGTTCCGCTATTTGTTGTATAAAATATAATTCAGACTCTGGATTATGTACAGATGCGTATTCCAAAAACTTACCGAACTCGTCAATAATAATAGCAAGTCCTAATTTTTTCTTTTTTAATACTTCTCCCTTGTTAACTATCGAATTAATAACATCTTTGGCTGTTGCTTTTTTTCCAGATATACCGAACTCTTTGCCAATTGTTTCTATGATAGAAGAATAATCACCAATAATATTCACAAATTCATAGGACGGTAATTGCTTAATTACTTTTTCGTATCCTTTAAAATGAATTTTCTTTTTCGATAGGGTTTGCTCTGTTGCAAGTAGAAAAGATGATTTTCCAATACCATATGCACCAATAATTGTATGTGCTTTTATTCCGGTTAATACATCATTAAACAACTGCCCAAATATAGCAGATGTATTAGGGGTAACGATATAGTTAAAATCAACATCGTTATCTCTAACAATATTTATTGATGGCGAATAATTAGTTTTTATAGTAGGCATCCAATACGTCTCCTTTTTGAATTGTTCCTTTTATTTGTAACTCTCTAACTCCTGCTGTTTCCTTGTAAATAATGTTTCGATACTCTTTGGTAATCTCTTCTATTTTCTGGTAAAGTCCTTCTTCGTTAAGCGCAAATACTAGACCTGGGCCATTTTTTCCAGTTAGCAACTCTCTAAATGGAATTGACTTAGTATAATTTGGGTTATCTAAAATGGTGTACAAGACTATCTTTGCAGGCAAATCATGTCGAACACTATTTTCTACAGTGTACCATTCAACTAGTTTATCTTCCGCATTTCGCATTTGGTAACTCCGCATCAACTCAAGATCAATCAACAAATTAGAAAAGTCATCTTCAATGTCCGATTTCAAAGAGTTTCCCGTGGTAACTAAATAATTTCTAATAAAAACCGTTATGTCAGATGTTAGTGTATTAAGGTTGGCTTTTGCATCTTGTTCTGTGAATTTTACAAGGAACTTCGCTAATTGTTCTTTCGTAAAATCAGTTCTTCCTCTCCTAAATTCATTAAAGAAAATTGAATACAGTGATGCTTTCCCTGTATTCACCAGCTCATAATGTAAAAGCCATAATGTTCCTATTGTTTCTGTGTAAGGGTCTTTTCCATTTCTGTCATCGAAAAGATATGCTGCTAACGCTGTCTCTTTATTATTTTGGTCAACAATGCCGAAAGCTTTTAGCCAATAAGAAATGGAGGATACCATATTTTTTCCTACCCCAAGTTCTACAACTGCTGATTCATCTGTAAAAGAGCCTTTCGACTTAATGAAGTCATACCCTCGTTTGAGCCAAAATTGTTTACAAATAAATGATTCATGTCCTGAAAACTGGTATTTCATTACAACCGTCTTTATTTACAAATATAACCTAACATAAGCCTTGTATGAAACGCTAATTATACAGTTTGTGTATAATCGGTTTTAGGATTTTTTCGATTCTTCTTTTCTATTTTACTTTGACCGATCTATCTCTAAATTACTTCCTCCCCAACCACTCCAAAATATAATCCGCTACTCCCTGCCAGCCCTCTTCGCCTACGGTATTATGACTACGGCCCTCAAATATTTTTACATCAGCTTTTTGCTTATAAAAACCGGCTAACTTTTTTGTAAGCGTTGGAGGGAAAATATTGTCTTTCGTTCCACCAATAAAAAGCAATGGTGCATGTGGTTTAGTGAAGTCTACTTTTGAAAAAAATTGTAACAATGTGTCTCTTGCTACAGTTCTGCTTTCTGGTACTGCAATTTCATTATACAGTTTATCGCTTTCTTCGCGGCTCAGGTTATTACCAAATGCATGGTGGAACCAGTTTTTATTGGTGCGGAATATTTTATCGCCTGCAAAAAAGTTCAGCACCGGAAATACGGTTTTAATCGTTTGCCAGGGAGCGAATACGTTTTTGGGAGGTGCACCGTTAACACTTACAGCAGCGGCAGCTTTACCCATTTCTACTAATTTCATGGTGGTGAGCCCGCCCAGTGAGTGACCAATAACAATGGGTTTTTCGGGCAGGGTATCAATAAAATCTGCCAGCTTTCTTACCAGTGTTTCAAAACGTTCTTTTCCCAGCGCAGTATTAATATTGTTTCTGAGATCGGCCGGTTCACCTTCATGGTGTGGGTTGGCGGGCGCATATACCGTATAACCCCTGCTTTCGAAATAGGCTTTCCATTGGTTCCAGCTTTTGTTGTTTACAAACAGTCCGTGTGTAAAAACGATGGTTTTTGAATGTGTCATGATTTTGTGTTTTTGGTTTGTGTTTTATTTTGATAACACAAAGCTCCAAACTGCTCATGACGATCTTCTTAACCCAGGTTAAAATCGTTTCAGCGACCCGAAATTCTTTTTCTGATACGGCTCAGCGAAGGCCCCTGTATACCGAGGTAGGAAGATATATGATAAAGCGGTACCTGGTTAAATATATCAGGATGTTGTTCAATCAGTTCAAGGTATCTTTCTTCGGGTGTTTTAAATAAAAAGCCTTCTGTTTTTTCCATCGCAATAGTAAACGCCGTCTGTGCCAGCAACCGACCAAACCTTTCCCAGGCATGGCTTTGCTGGTATAACTGTAACAAATGGTCTATACGTATGCGCAACATTGCCGCATCTGTCATAGCCTGTGTATGATAATCGCAGGGTATCTGGTGTACAAAACTTTTAAAGGTGGCAATAAACTGCTGCTGCGAATAGAGAAATACATTTTTTTCTTCCCCCGTTTTTCCGTCAATAATATAGGATCTGAAAACTCCGGTGCTGATAAAACCCAGCCACTTGCATACGGAGCGGTGTTCGTTATAATACTCGCCTTTATTATAGCTTTTCTCTTCCCAGTAGGGTTGCGACAGATTAAACTCTTCCTCCGTAAGCCCCGCAAACTGTCTGATGGCCATTCCCAGTTGTTCGGTGTAAGTCATTAGATTCTTTTATATGAAGTTAGGCCCCCATCCCTTCGGCAAGCTCAGGGCAGGCTGTTTATTATTTTTCCCTCCGGTATACCCAGAGCTGGTTATTACCTGACTCACCTGGGCTTCGGTATTTCAAGTGGTTTTAACAGGCTGTTTAAGGGAACAAACCCGGGTCTAAACCCGATACATGCCGACCCTTTAAAGGACGGGCTTATATCCGGCTCATATCCGGCTTATATCGGGTTTATATATGGCTGAATATAGTAGCTGATACAAATGTCTTATACTGAAAAAGCTTTACAGGTGCGGGGCATATTACTGCCACCACTTTAGAGTCTTGTGTTGTGTACTGAAATGGATTTACCGTTGGTATAACCGAAATTCTAAGTATAACTATATGAATATCAGTGTTTAATGCGCTTTCTTCTACAAAAGTCTAAAACACGCCGGCATTCAGCTCGCTGCCAGGGGGAATCGGGCTGTGAGCTATGAGCCTCGGGCTGCGAGCCATAATTGGTGGTTGTTTTAGACTATTTGATGCTTCATTTTCAATATAAAAAGGCTCATAGCCCATAGCTCGCTGCTCGTAGCTGTTTTTACCAGCCAATTCCATAATCTTCGCCATGGTTACTGCTGCCTCCCCAGAAGCTGCCGTGTTTCCAGTCGAACCAGATGGCATTAATGGGGCCGCTGGTGCGGTCTTCGAAACTGAGGGTATAACCCATGGTTCTGAGTTCTTTACGTACCCAGTCGGGTGTATGGCTGTGTAAGAGCAGGTTTCCGGGGCGGGGTGCCCGGTCGGCGGTAGTGGTTCCGCCCAGCGATAACCATAACTGGTTGCTGTTGATATTGGCCGCTTCACTGGCTTCCTGAACCGTCATACCAAACTCTGCCATGTTCAGGAAAAACTGCAACAGATTCTGATCCTGTGTATCACCACCCTGCACTGCAAATGAAAGCCAGGGTTTTCCGTCTTTCAATGCCATAGATGGTGTAAGTGTTACCCTTGGTCTTTTACCCGGTGCCACCACATTGAATGGATTGATGGTTGAGTCTAAAACAAAACTCTGCATACGCTGACTCATGCCAACACCCGTTTTACCTGCAATACAAGCCGGCAGCCACCCGCCACTGGGTGTAATAGATACTACCCATCCTTCTTTATCTGCCGCTTCTACCGATGTGGTGCCCATCCACAAAGCGTCTTTATATTCCGCATCCGTAATTGATGCCATTTGTCGCTGATCGTGAGTGGGTGCAAATCCTCTTTTACTGCTGGTATCTTTTACATCATATCCCCTGCTCTTTAATAAATTGATATAAGGATTTGTTTTTCCTTCAAATGGATATGGATCTCCCGGACCAGCATTCGCATCGTTTCTATCCATACGTATTTGCGCGGCTCTCTGTTTTGCATATGCTTTGCTTAATAATCCTTTCATTGGTTCTTCGGGAGCTGCATAAGAATCACCATAATAAAAATCGCGGTCTGCAAAACTCAGGTTCATGGCCTGATAAATAGTGTGTATGTATTTCGCAGAATTATAACCCATGTTTTTGAGATCAAAATTCTCCAGAATATTTAATGCCTGTAATAAAACCGGTCCCTGAGTCCACTGCTTCAGTTTATATACATCAATGCCTTTATAATTTGTTTGCAATGGCTCTTCTTCAATTGGTTTCCAGTTGGCGAGGTCTGCTTTGGTAATGAGTCCGCCCTGCTCTTGTGCACCTCTTACAAATTCATCGGCAATATCTCCTTTATAAAAGCGATCGTATGCGGCATAGATGGCCTGCTTCCTGTTCTTTCCTGCTTTTAATGCATTTTGTTCTGCCTCCACCATTTTAGTAAGTGTATTCAACAGGTCTTTCTGCACAAATATTTCTCCTGCTTCGGGTGCTTCTCTTTTTTGTCCGGCATGGGTAAGAAAAACTTCTTTACTGTATGGCCATTCTTTTATCTGTTCTTTTCCTCTTTCAATACTATTGGCTGTTTGTGCTTCTATCGGGTAACCTGCTGCCAGATCCATTGCCGGTGCCAATACTTCTTTTAAACTCATCGTTCCATATTCTGCCAGCATATAACAGATACCTCCTGGTGTTCCTGGTGTGGTTGCTGCTAACGGACCATACTGCGGCGGAAAATTCATTCCCTTGCTTTTAAAGAACTCAGGAGTTGCGCCCGTTGGTGCCACACCCATAGCATTAATGGCTATTACTTTTTTTGTTTTCGGATTATATATCAACGCCTGTGTTTCTCCTCCCCAGCTCAACACATCCCACATGGTACAGGTAGCGGCCAGCATTGCGCATGATGCATCTACTGCATTACCTCCTTTATGAAATATCATAGATCCCGCAGTTGCTGCCAATGGTTTACCCGTAATAGCCATCCAGTTTTTTCCATGCAGTGGTGGCTTTTGTGTTTGTTGTGAGAATGAAAAAGAAGAAATAAAAATAGTGGCGAATAGAAATTTTTTCATGTATACATATTGATGCATAAATATAACAATAACCTCCGTGCAACTCTGTGCCTTACTCTGTGAAACTCCGTGGTTTTTACCACAGAGGTAAAGGAGTTAAACACAGAGTTACACGGAGGTCTCAAATTAAAACAACCTTCTTTCGGAGACACTATTTTGTTACCCAGTTTATCACGCCATTACAGCAAGCATCGAAAGCAAATGTTCTCCTGCCTGCTTGTTGCCTTGTATATTAATACTTGTTTCTTCTTTTCGGATTCCTTTAGTGAATAGTCTCCAGGCAATTTCACCTTCGATGGTGATGAGGTTTTCGGTTGCTGTCAGATTTTCTACCTGTATCCATTTATTTCCATCATGGTATAAATGCCAGATACCACCTGCTTCTCCGGTTATTTCAAATGACAATACTTCATCATTCTTTCCAGTAAAATTTCTGTAATGATATGCCAATGCCCGCATCGATGTTTCTAAATGCGGATGATACCATTCTCTTTTATATAGTTCTTTTTCTTTTCCTGCTGCAAGTCTTATCTGTTGCTGGTGATGCCATCTTTCTGTATATTCTCTTGCCCAATGAAACCAGTTGGCAGATCTTTCTTCTCCCGCCCAGGCCACAGAAAATAATGCAGGTGCAAAAGGATCTATTGTTGCGAGGTAATCTGCTATTTCTTTATTGGTTTGTTTGAATAATTCAATCACTAGTTTTGGACTCATTCGTTTTGCTGCTTTAATCCAATCAGCATTTAACTGATTGAGATAAGCCAATAAATCATCATAACTATTTATTGTTCCGGGAGGAACGCCAAAATAACCATCCCGGTGTATTGATAAGATCCGGATATTTCCATCCAGTAAATGCAATACCACATCTTCCACTTTCCATTTCGGCGCAATGGTTTGTTTTTTCCAGTCTTCCGGAGATAAGGTTTCCAATAACTCAACCAATTTCTGATCAAGCGCCGGAATACAATCGGCAATTAATATAGGACCGGGAGTGTTCATTTAGGGAAGATAGGAGGGAAACGGAGGAATAAGAAATATGAAATAAGGAAATGGAATACTGCTTAAAAAATTCGTCTGTGGAGTATGTTCAAAAAACTACCTCTGTTTCTTGCTTCTACACAATCACTTTCTCATTTCATATTCCTTATTTCTTATTCCTCTGTTCCTTATCCGATAAGTCCTGCTGCTTTACTAATCTCCAGCATTCTGTCCATGGGTTTTTTGGCGGCGAGGCGGAGGGTTTCGTCCATGTGAATTTCTGGTTGCTCGTACATCATACAGAGGTATAATTTTTCGAGGGTATTCAGTTTCATGTGCGGACAATCGTTACATGCACAGTTATTATTGGGTGGTGCCGGAATAAATGATTTATCAGGACTCGCCTGTTGCATCTGGTGAAGAATACCGGTTTCAGTAGCCACTATATATTCTTTACTGCTATCGGTTTGTGAATATTTTAATAACTGTGTGGTGCTGCCAATATAGTCTGCTACTGCCAGTACGGCTTCTTCACATTCGGGGTGTGCAATAATTTTAGCCTGTGGATGTCTCACTTTGAGTTTGGTAATCTTTTCCAGGCTAAAAATTTCATGCACCATACAGGCTCCGTTCCATAATACCATGTCGCGGCCTGTTTTTTTAGCTAGGTAAGCTCCCAGGTTTTTATCAGGTGCAAATATGATCGGCTGGTCCTTTGGAACACTTTCTATAATTTTCTCTGCATTACCACTGGTACAAATGATATCAGATAGCGCTTTAATCTCTGCTGTGCAGTTGATGTACGATATGACGATATGATCCGGGTGTTTGTCTCTGAAAGCCTTAAACGGACCCGCAGGGGCACTGTCGGCTAATGAACATCCTGCTTTAAGGTCGGGTAACAGTACTTTTTTGCTGGGATTTAGAATTTTGGCTGTTTCTGCCATGAAGTGTACGCCGGCAAATACGATAATGCTGGCATCGGTTTCGCGGGCTTTCTGGGCCAGCCCAAGACTATCTCCAATATAGTCTGCCACGTCTTGTATGTCTGGTTCCTGGTAGTAGTGAGCGAGAATGACCGCATTTTTTTCTTTCTTTAGTCGCTCAATCTCGGCAAAAATATCCAGACGGGCATCTATTTCTATGTCGATGAAACCTTTTTCCTGTATTTTGTCTTTCGCTTCAGAAATGTTCATAATCACGGTAATAATATTTAATAATACTTATTTATATAAATCACTTATTACTATTAGGGCTGTGGATTTCGGGATAACTTACTTATCCCCATAGTGCAAAGTTAACTTGTATGGGTTTATCCACCCTAATTAACATGTTTTTCCACGGCTTAACATTCCGGTAATATTGGAAACCCTGTTAAAAACCCACATCAGTGTATAACCCAATTCACATGATCTTGTTTTTACTATTCACGTTTGTTTCACTGTGCGTTAACACGGGGTAAAATGATAAAAATATTGGATGTCTGATGGTTGATGTCGGATTTAAGGGTATTTATTCGAGCAGTTTCCACATTTCAAACCGTAAAAAGCCCAGTTTTCCACCGGAAAACCAATTTATAAACAAGGGGATGTGGATTTGTGGATGTATGATCGCTGATGTCGGATTTGAAATATACATCCGGCATCAGCCATCTGACATCTTAAATCGCATTTCCAAATTTCCAAATCCACAAATTTCCAAATTCGCCTTTGGCGAACCATTGCCCCATCTGCATTAAATTAGGTTTTCCACAATTTGTTCAAATGCTTTAATCCCCTATTTTTGCCTCCCGCCGGGTGGCGGCTTTTATTTATTATACCAATTAAACTGATTTATGTCTGTTATTCAAAGAATTCGTGACAAAGGTGCCTGGATTGTTTTTGCCATTATTGCATTGGCCCTGATTGCTTTTATTCTCCAGGATGGTGTGGGAAGAGGCGGAAGTGCTTTTTCCAATACTTCTGTTATTGGTAAAGTAAATGGAGAAAAAATTGAACGTCTTGATTTTGAATCTAAACTTGCCATGCAGGAACGTATGTATGGCGCACAGGGAGCTCAACGCGATCAACTGATTGGTGCTTTATGGATGCAGGAAGTTGAAAGACTTGTATTAACACAGGAATATAAGAAACTGGGATTACAGGTTTCTCCCAAAGAACTGAGCGATATTTTATTTGGACCCAACTCTCCATTACGCCAGGAATTCACAGATCCTAATACAGGTGAGTTTAAAGTGGCAGAAGCAAGACAGGCTTTTACACAGTTAAAGAAAAGCACCAATAAAGAGCAGGTGGAGATGGTGAACAAAGCCTATATCGAACCAACTGTTGAACAGACGTTAAGAAGCAAATACCTTGCTTTATTACAGGGTGCATCCTATGTGCCTAAATGGCTGGTTGAAAAACAGCAGGCAGATAATAATGCGATTGCTAATATCTCTTATGTGTACATGCCTTACGCAGCTATTTCTGACAGCGCTGTTAAAGTAACAGATGCAGATATTGCTGCCTATGTTAAAAAACACAGCAAAGAATACCAGAAAGAAGAAGAGACCCGTTCTATTAACTATGTTTATTTTAATGCTTCACCCAGCGGTGCAGATACATTAAATACATTGAATCAGTTAATGAGCCTGAAAGATGAGTTTGCCACAACATCTGATGTTGGTGCTTTCTTAACCAAAGCGGGTACAGAATTACCCTACTACGACAGCTATTTCAGTAAATCGAAAATGCAGCAGCCTAATAAGGATTCTATTACAAGAACTCCGGTTGGTGCTTTATATGGTCCATATCAGGATGGTGGAAATTTCACCATTGCAAAGATGGTAGCTGTTAAGAACTGGCCAGATAGCGCCAGGGTTCGACATATTCTTGTTTCTACTTTCAATCCACAAACCAATCAGGTTATCAGACCTGATACTTTGGCTAAGAAATTAATTGACAGTATTGAAACCGCTGTTAAAGGCGGTGCTGATTTTGCAGCATTGTGTGCAAAATATTCTGACGATGGAACAAAGAATACCGGCGGTGTGTATGATTATTTCGAACAGGGAAAAATGGTTGGTACTTTTAACGATTTTTCTTTTGACAAACCTGTTGGTTCTAAAGGTGTTGTAAAAACCGAGTATGGTTATCATTATGTAGAAGTATTGGGTCAGAAAAATTTTAACCCTGCTTATAAAATTGCTTATTTATCTAAGCCTATTTTGTCAAGCAGCGAGACTATTAGTGCTGCGAGCACTGCGGCAGCACAGTTTGCAGCTACAGCTAAAGGGAAAAAAGAATTTGATGCTGCTGCATTAAAATCAAACCTGACCGTTTTAACTGCTGCTGATGTTAAGCAAAATGATTTTAATGTGAATGGTGTTGGACAAAGCCGTCAACTGGTGCGCTGGGTTTATGAAAACAAAGCTGGTGATGTTTCTGAGCCTATTGAAGTAGGTGACCGCTACATTGTTGCGCTGGTATCTGGTATTAACCCGGCAGGAACTTTATCACCTGCAGAAGCAAGACCTTTGGTTGAAGGTTTTGTACGCAATGAGAAAAAAGCAAAACAGATTGTTGATGGTAAGTTCAAAGGCAATTCACTGGAAGCTATTGCTGCATCAATTGGTTCTCCTGTACTGCGTGCAGATAGCCTGAGTTTCTCCACTCCGTTCCTGCCAAATGTAGGAAGCGAACCCAAAATTGTTGGTGCAGCTTTTAACAAATCATTACAGGGTAAAGTGAGCGCTCCAATAGCCGGTTTAACGGGTGTATTTGCTGTTAAAGTAGAAAGCAGTAGCGCACGTCCTGGAATGATGGATACAGAAACCATCAGACAAACATTAACACAAGGCAACCGTGTTGCGGTGTTCCGTGGTGTTCAGGCATTGAAAAGTGCAGCTTCTATTAAGGACAACCGTTTCAAGTTCTATTAATAGTAAATAGTAATAAGAATAATATTGAAAACCCCGGCTGAAAAAGTCGGGGTTTTTTATTCCCCCCGCCCCGGACTTAAGTCCGGGGCGGGGGGAGGGCAAGGATTTCGCAAAGCGAAAACAGATGTCAGCAGGATATGGTAATTTTATCATCAAATTGAGCGTATGGCAGATGTGATTGTTAATAAAGTAGCCGAAAGCGGGTTGATTAGCTTCGACCTGGAAAAATATTATCCAGCAACTCCGCGCAAGGTTTTTGATCTGAAAGATCATTTATTCATGGGTCTGATTTTAAAAGAAAAAGATTTCCGTGCTGCTCTTTTACAGATTGACTGGAATGAATATAGTGGTTGCGATGTTGCTATTACCTGTTCAGCAGATGCCATCATTCCCATGTGGGCTTATATGCTGGTGGCCAGCTATCTTGAACCCGTTGCCAAAACAGTATTTGTAGGAACAGAACAAGAGCTCATCAACCAGGAATTACTGAATAATATTAATGCAGTAGATGTCAGGGAGTTTACCGATCAGCGTATCGTGGTAAAAGGATGTGGTGATATTGCCATTCCCGAAGCAGCGTATGTAGCTATTACAAAAAAACTACGCCCCGTAGCCAAAAGTATTATGTACGGAGAGCCTTGTAGTACGGTACCGATATATAAGAAACAGAGGAATAAGGAATAAGGAACAGAGAAATAAAAAAGTAAAGGGAAAACACTTCCTCTGTTCCCGCAAGCGGTTCGAGAAGAGAAAGTATAGACCGTAGTTTCCTTTAAAATATTGATGTTGTTGATTGTGGTTGATGGATCTGTTTACCAAACCGATATATAATAAACAGAGGAATAAGGAATAAGGAACAGAGAAATAAGAAAGTAAAGGGAAAACACTTTCTCTGTTCCTTATTCCTTATTTCTTATTTCTCTGTTTTTCACTTCTTCAAACCTGCTATCATAATCTTCCCTGATGGTCCCCAGCATACGATCCCAGAATAGAAAGTACAGACCGTAGTTTCCTTTAAAATATTGATGGTGTTGGTTATGATTGATGGATGTGTTGATCCATTTACCAATCCATGTTCTGTTAAATCCTTTTGGGTAGAGTTCGTAACCGAGATGTCCGTACACATTGTACACGATCATGAATAAAAAGAAAATCAGCAAGTGTGTTTTGTGTATGGGAATGGTGAATACGAAAACAAAAAGAATACCGATTTCTATAAATGCTTCTACCGGATGAAATGAATAGGCCGCCCATGGCGACGGGTTGGTTGACTGGTGGTGTACGAGGTGAACAAAATTGAAAACCTTTTTATGATGCATTAGCCTGTGCATGAAATAGAAATAAGTGTCGTGCATAAACAGCATCAGCGGAAATGCTGCGAAATAATAGAACCAACCAAACTCACTAATCTCTTTATAAATTGTTGTGTGTGGCCTGATAGATGGATGTGTAAACACCACGGAAGAAACCAGACTAAAAACAAGCATGGTTAAAACAGAGTACATTATTTCTCTTGCATAGTCTTTGTTCTGCGGAAAGCGCTGCTGAATTTTTTTATGGAGCCATTTATTTCTGAACAATACATAAAACAAAAGAAAACCAATCAGGGCCAGGAGAAAATACCTTGAGCCAATTAGTTGTGCGTTTTTAAAAAAAGCATTCCAGTTCATAGATAACCGGTTAATCGAGGTTCATAAAGATAACACTCGGATTGCTTACACTATATGCACCAGCGCTCCAATGAGCTGTTAAAGTTAAAGTCATCATTTTCTTCCCGTCTTTTGTATAACCCACCGAACCGTGTTGTGCACTATAGGTGGTAAGTGTCGTCAGGTATGTACGCGGTGTTAGCTCGGCATAAATGAAATTATTTTTAGCGGCATTTTTTGTTAATCCTCTTTTGTCCCATTTTCCTGCATCATAGAAAAAGCCATATGCATCTTTGCTGTCTATAACTCCTCCAACATGTAAAAGAGCTGCCATTTTTCCTCCCGCACCCTGGCTGGCCTGGAAATTATAGATTTTAACGCCTTTCTGCTGAATAGATGCCAGCACATTTCTTTGTTTGTTGAAAGGTGTAAGATCCCAGAGCTGTTCAGATTCGAGTGTGGATGAGGAGGGAACAAAAATAACATGATCAATGCCCTTGTCATCATACAGTAGTCTTGGAGGATTCATAAAATTATTTCCTTCCTGATACATTGGGTAGCTGTAGACTGCCTCATGTTTTTTTCCATCATAATAGAATATTTTTTGAAGTTTGTCTTCATCTTTTTTGGTGTAGATGTAATGTACGTTGCCATCTTTATCAGCATAACCATGCAGGTTTAGTACCCCATTTTCTGGAGGCGGACCGCTTGTATATTTGGGTAATGCGGGTTTGGCTATTTCGGCTCTGGCCGTTACTCCGGTTGGCGTGAGAATACCAAAACGAATCCAGTCTGCATAATACCAGGAAGTCCAGTTATTGGTAACAGATTCTGGACTCAGCTCATTCCAGCATACATATAGTTGTCCCTTGCTGTTTAAGAATGGAAACCATGAAAACTGACTGCCGATTTCTTCGCTTATCTGTAATTGCTGGCTCCATTGTCCATCCTGTAATACTTTATAAAAAAGGGTTCCATTTACATAACCACCTCTTCCATCAAGTGAAACATCGGGAGCGGGGTATTTACTGCCTTTGTTGCCATAACGTTTCCAGATAGCATAAATGGCTCCGCTACCATCCTGAATAAGCGAAGGCGGACCACCACCATTGCCTGTTTCATCATTACTGAGTGTAATGGGTTTACTCCAGGTTACACCGTTATTGGATGAGCTGGTGTAGTAGATAAAAATGGGTTTGCCATAATCTGCACTCTCCTGGAATACCACATGGAGATTATTGTTTTTATCGATCAACAAATCGCTTTCCAGCGCGCGTTCAAATTGTGAAAGACGGGGCGGTTGTGCATTGCTTGTTTTAGCGGGTGTTTTAGGTGCTGGTTTTGTCGTTGTTTTTGTTTGGGCAAAAAAACTGTTTTGCACCAGCAATAGAGTGGAAATAAGCAGGGCTTGTTTGAGCATATATAGGGATTACTCTAACAATTTACTATTTATATTATATGTGTGCCCGCGCGTTAGATTAGAAATGACTTAATATTTGTGGAATTGTGTGTGGAAGAGAAGCCCTTTCTGGGTAATTCTGTGTCTTCGGTGTCATTGTTTATTGCCACTGAAGACACAGAATTACACAGAAGAAAGGGTTTATTTTTTCTACTGCTCCATGAATCTTTTGAGACCAATCTTTGCTTTGAGTTGCAGTTTTTTGTGGAAATAGCCTGACCAGCCCAACAACCATCCTGTTATTCCGAAGGCCTGTTTACTCCATCGGTAGATTGGGAAAGCATCAGAATGTTCAATAATTAATCCGTCCTTAAAACGCATATGCGCTTTAATATGGTTCTCTACTGTTCTCCCTGTTTGCGAAAACAGATATACGGCTTTCCAGTCGGTCGTTGTGTACTCTTCATCCAGCAGTTGAATATTACCGTAACTGAGTGAAAAGTCTTTGGCGCGGGTACAAAGCATTTCCCACATGGCCCGAACCTCATTCGCATCCAGCAACCCAAACACCGGATCATTGAATACAGCTTCCGGATGGTAGCATGATTGCATAGTAACATAATCAAGCTGCTGAAAAGCACTATAAAATTTATGAATCGTTTCCTCGTTAGTATTCACAATAATCATTTTAATAGTATTAAATAATGAATCCCGATACCTCCTTTGGACATTCCTTATTCCTTATTTCTCTGTTTCTCTGTTCTCTAGTGCGCTTCCAGCCAATTTCCACCCATTCCCACTTCTGCTTCAACCGGCACATCGTTGGGTAGTGGCATGGCAGTAGTCATACAACGAATAATAAGCTCTTTCAGTTTATCCACTTCTCCTGCAACGGCATCAAAAACTAATTCATCATGCACCTGAAGAATCATTTTAGATTGCCAGCTTCCTGTTTTCATTTCATTGTGAATCTTAATCATTGCCAGTTTAATCATATCAGCCGCAGTTCCCTGTATGGGAGAGTTAATGGCATTTCGTTCTGCATAACCACGTACGGTGAAGTTGCTGCTGTTAATATCTTTCAGCCAGCGTTTTCTTCCTGCCAGGGTTTGTACAAAACCATTTTCTTTTGCAAGGTTAACCTGCTCATCCATATATCGCTGGATATTGGGAAACTCTTTTTTATAGTTATCAATAATTTCTTTGGCTTCCGTTCTACTGATACCCAAATTATCTGCAAGTCCGAATGCGCCTTGTCCATAGATGATACCAAAGTTTACACTTTTGGCTTTGTAACGCATTTCTTTGGTTACATCGGCTTCTGCCACACCATATACTTTCGATGCGGTAGCTGTGTGAATGTCTTTATGTTGTCTGAATGCTTCACACATATTCGGGTCGCCGCTGATAGCAGCCACAATGCGTAATTCAATTTGTGAATAGTCGGCACTGAGTAACACACGACCTTCTTCTCTTGGTATAAATGCTTTCCTGATTTCTCTTCCTCTAGAAGTTCTGATAGGAATATTCTGAAGATTGGGGTTGTTACTACTCAATCTACCTGTTACTGCGACAGCCTGTGCATAGCTGGTATGTACACGCCCAGTTTTAGGATTGATCATTTCGGGGAGCGCATCTACATAAGTTGATTTGAGTTTTGTTAACTCACGAAATGCAAGAATATCATCCACAATTTTGTGTTGATTGGCCAGCTTTAACAATACATCTTCACCGGTTGCATACTGACCCGTTTTTGTTTTTTTGGCTTTCGGATCAAGTTTTAATTTTTCAAACAACACTTCACCCAGTTGTTTGGGCGATGCGAGATTGAAACGAACTTCCGCCTGTTTGTATACGCTTTCCTCACAACGTTTGGCTTCTGTTTCAAGCTCTTTGCTGTATTGTTTCAGGAAGTCAACATCAATCTTTACTCCTTCAAACTCCATATCTGTCAGGACGCGCACTAACGGGTTCTCAACATTTTCAAAAACAGGTTGTACTTCTTTTTCTTTCAACAGCGGTACAAAAACCTGTTTGAGCTGAAAAGTAATATCAGCGTCTTCTGCTGCGTACTCTTTAATTTTCTCGAGCTCCACATCTCTCATGCTTCCCTGCGTCTTTCCTTTCTTTCCAATAAGCTCTTCAATGTGTACCGGTTCATAACCCAGGTATTGAGCACTGAGGAGATCCATGCTTCTTCTGCCTTCTGGTTCAATGAGGTAATGTGCCAGCATGGTATCGAATAACTGTCCTTTTAATTCTATGCCATACCATTTTAATACAAGCAGATCATACTTCGTGTTCTGTCCTACCCAGGTAATAGATTCCTTTTGAAAGAGAGGCTGAAATTTTTCCAGTAATTCTTTTACTTCACTCTGGTTGGTAGAACAGGGTACATAATAGCCTTGACCGGCTTTAAAGGAAAAGCTGAGTCCAACCAGTTCAACATTATTGGCATCGGTTCCGGTTGTTTCGGTATCAAAACAAATTTCAGGTTGTTGTAATAGTGTTGTAACCAACTCCTGAATGTCGGCATCGCCTTGTATTAAATGATAATTGTGTGGAGTGTTGTTGATGTTTTTTTCTGCAACTAAACCAAGCTGTTCCGTTTCAGGACCGCTAACCGGTTGTTTTTCCGTCTCAGCTTTTTCAACCTGTTTTGATGATTTGGATGGCGTCTTAGGAGCGGTCACTGCATTACCAAACAAATCTGTCTGAACACCCTGTGGGGCGGCATGAAAGGCATTAAAGTCTTCGCCAAGAATTCGTTTGCCCAGTGTTTTAAATTCAAGTTCTGTAAACACTTCATTGAGGGCTTCTTTGTTCCATTCTTTCAGGCGATAATCTTCTTCATGAAACTCGACAGGCACAGAGGTAATAATGGTAGCCAGTTTTTTGCTCATGATGGCGAGGTCAACCGCATTTCTTACTTTTTCTCCAAGCGCCCCTTTTATTTTATCGGCATTTGCCAATACGTTTTCAAGTGTATCGTATTCTTTCAGCAATTTGGCTGCTGTTTTTTCGCCGACACCCGGAATGCCAGGAATATTGTCAACCGCATCGCCCATAAGTCCCAGCATATCTACCACCTGCTCCACACGCTGAATATCCCAGCGTTCGCAAACTTTGGCGGCATCCATGATTTCAGCAGGATTTCCAAAGGCAGGTGGTTTATAGATATATACACCCGGATGGATCAGCAATTGACCATAATCTTTGTCCGGTGTAACCATATACACTTCATAGCCTTTGTCTGCCGCCTGCCAGGCAACGGTTCCAATCACATCATCGGCTTCATAGCCATCCATTTCCACAACAGGAATATTGAACGCGCGAATGATGCGCTGGATATCAGGAACAGACTCCAACAGGTCTTCCGGAGCTTCCTGCCTGTTGGCTTTATAATCTGCAAAGTCGGTGTGGCGTTCTGTCGGTGCGCGTGTATCGAAACAAACAGCTAAGTGTGTTGGTTTCTCTTTGTTGATGAGATCAAACAGTGTATTGGTAAAACCAAACTGTGCATTGGTGTTCCTGCCCTTTGAAGTAATACGTGGGTTTCGGATCAGTGCATAATAAGCACGAAAGATCAATGCAAATGCATCCAGCAGGAATAGTTTCTTACTCATTTAGCTAAGGTAGGGAATAGTGAGTAGTCAGTAGTGAGTCGTGAGTATAGGGGGATAATTTTACTCACTACTGACTACTCACTATGCTTCCTAGCTTTTCTTCTTCAGGTTCAGGTAATCAAGGAAATAGATGATCCGGATGGATATACTGTTTTGCTGATCAGAGCTTATAGTATTACCGAAGTTTTTGAAGTAAGTAGTGCGGGTGTCCTGGTTAAATGTGCTGATGGCGTCTTTCCAAACCACATTGATAAAACTTCCAAGTGCAAACTGCCAGGTGTACACCATATCTATGTTGAAATAATTTACATTAAAATCTACATTACGGTTTATACCTCCTGCAATATGGTTCAGGTATCCATCATCACGTAACTTATAAAATTCCTTATTCGCCACTTTACTCCAGTAATGTCTTGCCCTGAAGGTTAGGCCCATTTTATTGGTGAAATTGTATTTAACATTAAACACATTCTCTACTGTATTTCTTTTGCGTAATGCAAAGATGATGCTATCGGTACTATAGGTGGTGGCATAGCCCAGGTTATTATGGAAGAACTGTAAAAAAGTATTTACAGAAAGGGTGAGTTTTTTATTGAAACGATAGTTGTGTCGGAGAAATATATCCTGCCCATTGCTTCCGTATTGGTTGAAGGTGCGGTTAAAGAATTCAATAACGGCAGAGTATTTTTTTGCGCTATTGGTTTCAAACCAGATACCCGCAGCCCAGCTATCCGGACGTTTAAATACTTTGCCATTTACACGTGGTTCAAAGAAATCATTTTGCTCAGGATTCAGGTTTACATTGAAACCAGCCCACCACAGGTTTTTGAGTTGTGTGTTGGCGTTGATGTTGAAATTGAATCGCTGGTAGTCCATGGGCTTGTAGCGCATGGAGTAGCTGATATTCATATTGGCCTGAATACGGTTATACCATTTCTTTGGTTTTAACCAGCGATAGGCCAGCCATACACCATTATTGAAATAGTTGTTATTGGTAAAATACCCCATATCGTTATGGTTGTATTTATTGTCGGCCAGCTCCTGCCAGATATTGAAGTTGAAACGTCCGCTAGTTTTACCAAAGCCTAAGTTGTGGTTGTAACCTGTCAGTGTTTTTCCAGGTCCTTCATAACCTATTAACTGACTTACACCAACCTGTCCATTAACGTTCCAGGTGTTTTTCTTGTCATAAATATCCCATAGCGCAGCGGTAACATTCGCATCATAATCATTTCCACTTCTGGTTACATTGGTGTTGATGAGTGAAACGCTTGAGTTGTTTTTCAGGCTCTGATCAAACACGATGATATTATAGTTGGTAAGCGGATTGGTTTCAAATTTTCTGATTTCTTCTCCACCAGATTCTATGCTTGCGTGTTGTGCTTTGGTTACCGCATTAAAGAAACCAATACCCAAACCACTACTGGTTCTTCCGCTTATTTTACTGGCATTTAACAGTCTTGTTTCAACCGGATTTTTACCAACTGTTTCACCGGGTTGCAATTGTCCCTGTACGCCGCCGAGGTGCATCGGTGTTCCACCAATGCGGCGGCTGTAAAACAGGTTGCCTTTTCCAAACAGTTCTGTTCCTTCTGTGAAGAATGTTCTGTTTTCATTGAACTGTACTTCAAAAGGCGTGAGGTTTAAAACCTGGTTATCGCTTTGTACCTGTCCAAAATCAGGTATCAGCGTCATATCTAAAGTAAAAGCCTGGTTGACTCCGTATTTCACATCCATACCCCCATTAATAGATGTTGTTGTGTTCTTTACTCCGGGTTGATTGTACGGAAAATGATTGGCGTAGGTAGAGAGATAGGGTGAGAAGGAAAGACGCACCGGTGGTTTAATATCCTGAATGCCGGTCCACAAACCAAACTGTGCAAGAAAATTACCACCAATTGCAGGATCGGTTGGACTCCACATCATCTGTTTACCACTCTTGCTTCTTCTCCTCGTAATATTAATACCCCAGTCCTGTATTTTGGTATTGCCAAAACGTATAGCTGCATAAGGAATCTTCATTTCAAAAGTCCAGCCGTCGGACTGAATAACCGCATTGCTTTCAAATACACTGTTCCAGCTTCCATCTTCACCATTAGATGAATATTTGGCATCGAACTGTTCACCCAATGCTGTTACATAATAGCCAAAGCCGTTGATTTTATCGTGATAAGTATCAAAGATCACACCTACAAAATCGTTCACGCCTACTACATCGCGGCCAACGAGTTCCTTGGTAATGCTGTCGGGACTTGCCTCGTGCGCATAACCAGCTATATAGATGGCGTTGTTATCGTACAATATGCGGATTTCGGTTCTGTTCTTTTCGTCTTCTTTATTCCCGAATGTGGGTCTCCATTCTACAAAGTCTGTAGCAACGGGTGCCTGTAGCCAGGCAGAATCTTTTAGGTTACCGTCTATGACAATCTTCTGGGTAGTTCTTACCGCAGGTATTTTTTTCACCACTTTCTCTGTTTGTTGCGCAAGCAGGGAGGTAATGGATATTAACAGGCACAGGATTGTTAATAAGGTTCTCATACAGTCAGTTTATAGTATATCAGTGTTGTCTGCCCGTTTATAGGAACGGCTTCCGGGCATTTATACGAAACTAAACGTAGTAAATGTAGAAACGTTACACGCCGGTGGCTGTTAAGAGCACCATAAGAACGATGAGCGGTAAACCAGAGAGAAGGGTGGTTATTAGGCAGGATGTACTCCCCAGTCACCTGAAGGGGGAGTTTTTTTGCCGTACCTCAGTCTTGCGAAAGAAACTTACCCCTTCAGGGGGCTGGGGGTAGGAGGTATTGGGACAAAAAAACCCCGGCAGTTTTTGCCGGGGTTTTCGATCTGACAATTTTGTCTATTATTTAATACCGTATTTGTGCTTATAGCGCTCAAACAACTGTGTGTGTTTGCTGTGTAAGCTGATACCACGGCCCTGTATAAAGGCATTGGTAATAATACTGCTCTTCATATCCAAAATATCGCCTTCACTGATTACGATATTGGCATCTTTACCAACTTCGAGTGTTCCGGTTTTATCATCAATTCCTAATATTTTGGCAGCATTTGAGGTAATGGCTTTCAATGCTTCTTCTTTGCCTAAACCATAGGCTGCGGCAGTACCCGCGTTGAAAGGGAGGTTACGGCCACGGTTTTGAGGATCATCATCATTCAGACAATACAACACACCTGCTTTTTGTAAGAAAGTAGCTGATTTGTAGGGCTGGTCAACATCATCATCATCCAGCGTTGGCAGGTTGTGTTCCTGTGTAAGGATTACTGAGATATTGTTTTGTTTGAGCAGATCGGCCACCTGCCAGCTTTCACCGGCACCAACCAATACCACATCAAAACCAAACTCTTTTACAAAATCAATGGCCACCAGCATTTGTTTTACCTGTGAGCAGTGGATATAAAACTTCTGCTTTTTATCGAACAATGCTTTGGTTGCCTCAAACTTGAGGTTGATTTCTTTACCAGCATCTTTCTGGTGATAGGCTTTTGCTTCTCTGAAAAATGCTTTTACACCTTCAATTCTATCGAGCGCAGCTTTAACAGGATCTGACTGTTGCTGTGGTCCTAACAAAGCCAGTAACGCAGCAAAACGACCACCGCCCGGACGCGCTAATAAACTTGGCATATAAAAATGCATACCGTTATCGGCTTTGTATGCGGCATCTTCCCAGTTCCAGGCATCGAGTTGAACAACAGATGACTGACCGGCAATTAACTGTCCGCCCGGAATAACCTGCGCAAACAGTATTCCGTTAGCACGAACAGTATTCGTAATAATTGACTCTGCTTTGTAGGCAACAATGGAGCGAACAGATGGATTTAATTCTCCGATCTCATTCACATCTGTACTACCACGCACACCAGAAATTTCCTGTAAACCCATATTGGATGCAGGAAGAATAATACCCGGATATACGTGTTTGCCTTTAGCATCAATTGTTGTTTCAGCAGATGGCGCACCTGATGCAGCTCCGGCATAAGTGATCTTACCATTGTCGAAAACAACCGTTCCGTTTTCAATAACACTACCATTGCCTACATGAATGGTGGCATTGGTGATGGCTGTTTTTTTAGACTGTTTAGCTGCAGGGTAAACATCGTCCTGCGCAACCGTTGCTTTTGAAAGCAACAGCGTGAGGACACTGATATATAAAAATGATTTTTTCATGTTGCAATAGTTTATTGGTTATCGCCATGGGTTTCTTCTTCCGCCTCAATTTCGAGCATACCCAGTTTATGAGAATGATCTAAGCAGGTATGTACATATTTGTAACTCGGTGTTGCCGGCATGGTTGGACGGCCTCCGCGTTTTTCTCCCACCATTTTACCGATGAGTCTTGTACGTTCTGCTAATACTGTTTTACGCATCGCAGCATCTTTTTCACGATCGAAATAGATGATACCATCTACAATTGTTTTTTCTGCTTTTGCATAAATGCTTAATGGATTATCGCTCCACAAAACCAGATCAGCATCTTTACCGGCTTTAATACTTCCTACTCTGTCATCAACATGCAACATTTTTGCGGGGTTGATGGTTACCATTTTCAATGCTTCCTCTTCAGTGAGTCCACCATATTTCACACTCTTAGCAGCTTCCTGGTTCAGGCGACGTGCCATTTCAGCATCATCTGAATTGATGGCTACATTCAATCCTACTTTGTTCATGATATAAGCATTGTATGGAATAGCATCTGTTACTTCCACTTTATATGCCCACCAGTCTGAGAAGGTTGATGCGGCTGCACCATGCGCTTTCATTTTGTCGGCTACTTTATATCCTTCAAGAATGTGTGTGAATGTATTGATGCGGAAACCAAACTTCTCAGCCACTCTCATGGTTGCAGTGATTTCACTTTGAACATATGAGTGACATGTAATAAAGCGTTGTTTGTTCATGATTTCTACCAGTGCATCCAGTTCAAGATCGCGACGTGTTCCTTTAGGATCGGCTTTCATCGCTTTCTCATAAGCTACTGCACGGTTAAAGGCATCGGTTAATACTTGCTCTACACCCATACGTGTATCTGGGAAACGGTTATTGCTGGTTGATGATGTACGTTTTACGTTTTCACCCAATGCAAACTTGATGAAGGGGTCCCAGTTTTTGAATTTCAGTTCTTCATCATTCACACCCCAACGCAATTTGATCAATTGTGTCTGACCACCAATGGTGTTGGCAGAGCCGTGAAGAATATGAGATGTTGTTACACCACCACTTAGCTGGCGATAGATATTAATATCATCTGGATCGAGGTTATCCTGCATACGCACTTCAGAAGTAACACTCTGTGCACCTTCGTTGGTTGAGGCAGATGCAATATGTGAGTGCTCATCTATAATACCTGCAGTAAGGTGTTTACCAGTACCATCAATTACGGTTGCAGCAGCATCGCTCAGGTTTTTACCTACGCGCGCAATTTTTCCGCTTTTTACCAAAACATCGGTTCCTTCCAGTTTACCTTCTTTTTCGCTGGTCCAAACGGTAGCGTTTTTAATGAGGTAAGTTCCCTGTTGTGGTAAAGTTGAATCAGTACCATAAGCGGTGAAAGGATAAGTTGTTTTGCCAATTCTGTTTGGCATCGCTGGTCTGCTGCGTACAGTAGCGGTATCTGGTTTTATTGAATTGAGTTTTGCTGTCCAGGTCATTTTGTTTCCTTCAGCATCTTCTGCCATACCATTCCAGTCGCCACCATTGTTAAAGCCGCTGAAACGGATAATGTTACGTGAACGTCTTTCAGGCGCAAAGCTGAACTTCACCGCTTTTCCATCATAGCTGAAAGTAGCGGTTACAGTATCTTTTGCAATTACAGTTGCAGACGTGCTACTTTTTACATCTACAGAATAAGTATTGGTTCCTTTCGCTCCGTTGGTGGTTAGCGTATACAAACCTGTTACGCTGGTCCATGCACTTTCGTTCACTGCATGTTTAATACCCTGTATCCAGTTTTGCAGAATAGTAGTTCTTTCGGCGAATACCGGACCGGTGGTAATTACGAAGTTGGCGAGTTTGCCATTGTCAATACTTCCCACTTTATCATATACACCCAACCATGTGGCTGGTGTTTTCGTTAATGCCTCCATCGCCGCTTTTTCTGATAAGCCATTTTCCATTGCTTTACGAAGGTTGGTCATAAAAGTGCGGGCATCACGTAAGTCGGCAGAAGTAAGTGCAAATGATATTCCCGCTTTTTCGATGGCAGCAGGGTTGGTTGGCGCCAGCTCCCAGTTTTTCATATCTGCGAGAGAAACCAGGCGAGCATCATTTGGATCTTCAACATCCATTGCTGCAGGGAAATTCAATCCAACGATCAGTGGCGCTTTGGTGGCCGCCACTTCTTTAATGCGCTGGTATTCTTTACCTGTTGCTTTCAGGATATACTGAACACCAAATTCATCACCCACACGGTCTGCGCGAATGATGTTCCAGAAATCGGTACCCGCTCTGTCGGCCGGATCAAAAATTTGAGGAAGCGATTGCTGGTCATTGAAATATTTCAGCGTAATGTTTACACCATCGCCTTTTAAACCTGAAGCAGATGGATTGTTTTTATACCATTGTGCATCGAGGTAGGTTTGACGTAACAGGGCAATAGAACCCATCAGCGAACCTGGGTATGACTGACCAGAGGTTCCTTTATTGAAGGAAAGATGTGCTGAAGCTTTGTCTTTTACTATTAAGTAATTATCTGCTTCATTGGCCAGCGTTACTACTGTTCCGGTTCCGCGGGTAATACCATCTTTCTGGTGAGAGAGAACAGTACCAAAGCCCATATCGCGCAAAGGTTTTGCACGTGCTTCATCAGCAGTAAATATTTTATAAGCATTCACATCAGACTTCAAAGCCTGGTTCCAGCCATAAGCACCTTTCTGATTTGAGGTTAACTGCGCCGGGGCGTTAAAGTTAAATCCACCACCGCCCTGCTGGCGTTGAGCTTGCGGCATTCCGTAATCGCTAAAGATGTCGATGAAAGAAGGATAGATGTATTTATCCTTACAGTCAACTACTACTGCATCTTTTGGAATGGTTACTCCATTTCCTACAGATACAATTTTTCCATCGCGGATAACGAGTGTGGCGTTGGTTAATGTGGTTTGTGCGTCTTTTACAATGGTGGCATTGGTAAACGCATAACAGCCGTCGCGCTTGTCGCCAACACCATTGACCTGAAATGTTTCCTGGGCCTGTAGCAAAGATGCAAACAGTAACCCCGAAAACAGGAGCTTGAGTCTTCTCATGGTAGTGTTTAGATTGGTTTTAGGAAGACTTTAAAGCTACATAAATAAGCGAGGCCGCAAAAAAGGATTTAATGTTTAGGGTGAATGGATTAATGAAATCGGTGGGCGGGCAGGTGAAATAGGAAATATGAAATAGAAAAGTTGGGATTAGTTTCCGGCGTCCGTTTCTTTAATAAATTTTATCACTCCGTCCATAAACACCTTCTGGTCGTCCCACATAGATAAATGGCTGCCGTTGGGGCAATAGAGATATTTACCATTTTTTACCTGTTTGCTCATCCATTCCATATGGGCGGGGTCCATGGTATCGTATTTGGCACCAACGGTAAGGGTGGGTACTGTAATTTTTGGGAGGTCTGCTTTGCGGTCCCAGGTAAGGAGTCTGCCTCCTACTTTAAATTCGCTTGGGCCCTGCATCATTACATAGATGGTTTCATTAATGTGTTTAAAACATCGGTTTACTGGCTCTGGCCATTCTGGCAGGCGGCAGAGATGTTTTGTATAATATTCATCGAACACCAGTTGCTGGTAAACAGGGTCTTTAAAAAGACCTTTTGATTCATAGGACTTAAGTGTATCAACAAGTCCCGGACGCATTTGAGAACGCAGTACACCATTGTATTTTTCGTAGTCAGGAATACTGGCCATCATGTTGCAGATGATAAGACCCTTCAGGTGTTGCTGGTATTTCAGTGCATATTCCATGGCGAGTATACCACCCCAAGAATTGCCAAGAATATAAAAGTTTTCTTTGGATAAGCCTAATGCCTCACGAACCTGTTCTACTTCTTCCACAAATCTTTCGGTTGTCCATAAAGAACTGTCTGTAGGTTGATCGCTATAGTAAGAACCGAGTTGGTCGTATTCAATCATTTCAAAACCTTCTTTGGGAAAGAAGTTTTCAAATGCTTCCATGTATTCATGGGTCATGGCTGGACCCCCATGTAATAACAATACTTTGATGCGTGGGTTGTTGCCGATGGTTTTGGTCCATACTTTGAATGTTCCAACGGGGGTTGTAATTGGAATCATTTTTATGCCGGCAACCTGTAGGCCGGAATCCTTGTGGGCGTAGTAATTTGAAACTGTTGTTTGTTTTTGATTACAAGAGAAAACTTGGATGAGAAGGATGAAGATGAGGATGTTTATGATGGGTCTCATAGCATTGGTTGATTCTATGCTATTAAAGATAGTTATTGTTTGTCTGGAGTTGTGAGCGGTAGAAATAAATAAGCCACAGATTCACAGATTACTTTTACGATAATCTGTGGCTTTTAATTGTGTGACTATCTCCCCATATACACCATCAGTATCTGAACATCACTAGGATTTACACCACTAATTCTGCTTGCCTGCCCCAATGTGCGTGGACGAATTCTCTTGAATTTTTGTAAGGCTTCGTTTGATAAAGCAGCTACTCTGTCATAATCAAAAGTATCCGGTATTTGCGTGTTCTCCATCTGACTCATCCTTGTCGCGATCTCCTGTTCTTTCTCTATATATCGTTCGTACTTGATTTGTATTTCAGATTGTTCGAGACTGTCCTGATCAAAAGAGGTCAATGCTTCTTTCAACGCAGGAATGTATTGTGCAAGCGATCCAAGATCAACATTTGGACGAAGAATAATTTTTGAAGCTTTTTGTTTTTCAGTAATCAGTGCTGATCCAATTTTTTCAAAGTATGGATTAATCTGATCCGGCTCAACATTTAGTTCCTGCAATATTTTTTTGATTGAAGAAACATTGTTTCGTTTGCTGATTACTTTATCCATTCTGTCTTGTGAAGCAAGACCCAAGCGATAGCTCAGTTCTGTTAAACGGAGATCAGCATTATCTTGTCTCAACAAAGTTCTGAACTCTGCTCTGCTGGTAAACATGCGATATGGCTCATCGGTTCCTTTGCTGATGAGGTCATCAATCAACACACCAATATAGGCTTCGCTTCTTTGTAAAATAACAGGTTCGAGTTCTCTGGCTTTCTGGTGTGCGTTGATACCAGCCATCAAACCCTGACACGCGGCTTCTTCATAACCAGTTGTACCGTTAATTTGTCCGGCAAAAAATAAATTGGAAACGAGTTTTGTCTCGAGTGAATACTGTAATTGTGTTGGTGGAAAATAATCGTATTCGATGGCATATCCTGGTCTGAAGATTCTACAGTTCTCAAAACCAGGAACGGTACGAAGCGCTTCGTATTGAACCTCTTCCGGTAATGATGTAGAGAATCCGTTTACATATATTTCAACAGTATTCCATCCTTCCGGCTCCACAAATAACTGGTGTCTTTCACGATCGGCAAAGCGATTGATTTTGTCTTCTATACTCGGGCAATATCTTGGCCCTGTTCCTTCAATCCTACCCTGAAACATCGGGCTTCTGTCGAAACCGGTCTTTAGTATTTCGTGAACCTTTTCATTGGTATAAGTAATATAACAACTGCGCTGATCGGCGGCTTTAATTCTTGGCGTATCAGTATAGGAAAAGCCTACAATTTCTTCATCGCCTTTCTGCTCTTCCATTTTGGTATAGTCGAGGCTTCGGCCATCTACACGAGGCGGTGTTCCTGTTTTTAAACGATCGCTTTCAAAACCAAGTTCAACCAATTGCTCGGTAATACCGGTAGCGGCTTTCTCGGCTACACGTCCGCCACCAAACTGTTTCTCTCCAATATGAATAATACCATTTAAGAAAGTACCACTGGTTACTACTACTGATTTGGATTTTATTTCATGTCCTAAACCAGTAACCACACCACAGGCCCTTCCATCTTTTATAATGATGGAGCGAACCATGTCCTGGTAGAAGTCTACATTGGGTGTATTCTCCAGCATCTCTCTCCACTTGGTAGCAAAGAGCATTCGGTCGTTTTGGGTACGTGGGCTCCACATGGCCGGACCCTTGCTCCTGTTCAGCATACGAAACTGTATGGTGCTGAGGTCTGATACGATACCGCTGTATCCTCCCATGGCATCGATCTCACGAACAATCTGTCCTTTGGCAATACCACCCATGGCCGGATTACAGCTCATCTGGGCAATGGTCTGCATATTCATGGTAACCAGTAATACTTTACTACCCAGGTTGGCGGCGGCGGCGGCGGCTTCACAGCCGGCATGACCGGCACCCACTACAATTACATCATATTGCGGAAACATAGTTTGCAAAGATAGTTCAGGCTATAAGCATTAGCTGAACTTTTTAAGGATTTCGCGCTCCAGTAGAATTTGGTTTAAGTCTGTACCCCTGTTTAACTGATCGAGTTCATCGGTGGTTAGTGCCTGTATTTGTTCTATCCTTTCCTTTTTATTTTTCAAAAATGCATACACAGAGTCTGGCACATCTACATGTTGCGCTTCAATTGCACGCAGTTTCTCCAACATTTCAGCACACTGACCTATTTGTGTTTTTGTTTGTAGCTGCATAAAATAGGTCTTAGCAGCCAGAAGGTTAAAGGATGAACCGTGTTGCCCCTCTTCATCCAAAGGCTGAACCCTCATATTAATAAAACTCCAACATAGTTTCAAGTCTTCTTCCTCACCATAATTGAAATAGGTAGATGGAATAATATGCTCAAACTGCCATGCTTTTCCATAATTCTCCCAGTTTATCGACCCAAAAAACTGAAGACTAAACCATTCTCTCAGGGTTTGAATGTCTAAACCGAAGTATGAGCCATAAGTTTCACTTGGTTTTTGTTCTACCACATACCTGCGATAGGCTAGTTGCCACTTTCTTTTTTCCCGCAAGCGGAGAAGAGAATCGGTAATTTCAGTCTGAGCGGTCCATCTTTTTCTTGCCATACCTCAAAACTAAGCAATGTTTCAGGATGAAACTGGGATTCGTGGAACAAATCCTAATTCAATGTTTCGGGATGAAACTGTGTTTTGTGGAACATATGTGGAAGCGTAAGGGGTTGATTGTTATTATAAATCAAAGAGACAACTACAATTTCAATCTCTCAGCGAAATCCTCTGTGCCCTTCTTTTGTCGGGGTGATGGTAAGAAGCTTGCCGCAGGGAACTAGAGATAATAGAGTTTACGTAAGGAAAGAAATATCTAACATCTGGTATTTGGTCATTCGATGTTGGATATTTCTCTGTTCTTCTGTTCTACCTATCGTTGTTAGAAATAAAAGAACGCAGATACTGATCTTCTTTCTTACGCATTAAAGCTATTTCGGCTTTCTTCTTATCACGGTAGCCGCACAAATGCAGGGCACCATGAAAAACTACCCGCAACATTTCATCCCGGAAAGAAATACCTAGTTGTTTGGCATTGTCTTTCACCCTATCGATGCTGATATAAATTTCTGCCTCTATTGGCTCTCCTGGTGCAGATAAACCAAATGTGATGATATCGGTATAATAATCATGCTGTAAAAAACTCCGGTTAATCTCCAGCAGGTATTCATCTGAACAGAAAACATAGTTGATGCTGCCCAGCTTTTGTTTCTCTTTCCTGAACAGTCTTTCAATAAATGCACGAATGGCTGTTTTGCGGGCAAGTGTTAACTGACGGTCTGCATAACGAAACGTAATCCTGTTCATACTCGTGTATCTTCTATTACTCCAAAATTCGTAACAAAAACGCATCACACCATCCTACCTTTATAGAATATTTATAACCAGGCGATGAAACGATTGTCAGATTTAGAAGCAGGACAAAAAGCGGTGATCAATTCTTTTGAAAAAGACGAGATCTTTATCAAGTTGATGGAAATGGGTTGTGTTCCCGGGGAGTTGGTACAGGTAGAGCAAGTGGCCCCCATGGGCGATCCTATCTCTATTTCTGTGGCTGGTTACCACCTCAGCCTACGGCTAAGTGAAGCAAGAAGTATTTTTGTAGAAGACATAAAATAACCATAACTAATTGACTGTCAATATATTAGATGAACATCGGACTCTATTTTGGCTCTTTTAACCCGGTTCATACCGGTCACCTTATCATCGCTTCGCATGTGGTAAACCAGACCAATATTCAGCAGGTTTGGCTGGTGGTTTCACCTCAGAATCCGTTTAAATCTTCAGCAGGATTACTCAATGAATATGATCGCCTTCATCTTGTTAACCTGGCGATTGATGATGAAACCCGGATCAAAGCATCAGATGTAGAATTTAAATTACCCCGCCCCTCTTATACCATCGATACACTTACTTATTTGCGTGAAAAATATCCGCAGCACCAATTCAGCATTGTAATGGGAAGTGATGGTTTTCAAAACCTCCCCAAATGGAAGAACGCAGATTTGTTGATAAAAGAATACTCTTTCATTATTTATAAAAGACCAGGTTTTGATATTACAGATACCTGGAACGCATCTATACAAATTCTGGATGCGCCGATGCTTGATATTTCTGCCACACTCATCCGCAATAATATCCGCGAAGGAAAATCGATCCGATATCTGGTGCCTGATAAAGTGAGGGAAGAGATCGAGAGAAATAACTATTACAAACTTGGATAAGCAGGATGTATGGATGTACTATGATATTTCTTCAATATCATAATCCATCCTCCAGTCATACCCATCCCAGTTCGCCCTTCTATAAAATTCATTTCCTCATACGCGTCTCATACAATAGATTTATCCGATAAACCAGACGAATGAAAAATAAACTGCTTATCGCCTGCCTTTTGCTGGCCGGCATTTCTGCATCTGCTCAACTCACTGTTGAGAAAATTATGCGCGATCCGAAATGGATTGGCACTTCTCCCTCCAATGCTTTCTGGAGTCCCGACAGTAAGAAAATATATTTCAGTTGGAACCCCGATAAAAAAATGTCGGACTCAATCTATGTCTTCACTGTTGGTTCCAGCGCACCGGTAAAAGCCAATTTGCAGGAAGTACAATTAACACAGGCCATCAATAATGCAACGTTTAACGAAAACCGCACCAAAAAAATCTATGTGTTGCGTGGCGATTTATATATGGTAGATATTGCATCCAACAAAACCATACGCATCACCCAAACACAGGAACAGGAATTTGCTCCGCGTTTTATTCTCAATGATGAATGGGTGGTATATAACCGTAACCAGAATTTGTTTGGCTGGAACACAGAATCAGGAATTACCCTGCAGTTGACCAATATTACAAGAGGCACAGAAACCGTTGCAACTTCTTCTGTTGTAACAGGTGGTGGTCGTGGTGGTTTTGGCGGAGGTGCCGTTGCGCCACAAAGAACAGCCCCAACAACTACTGCAACACAAACACAGGAACCATGGTTGCGTCAACAGCAATTAGACTTGTTTGATGTATTAAGAGAAAGAAAAGAAAAAAGAGATGCCCGTGCCGATTTTCTTCGCATGAACCGCGATTCGGTAGAACTCAGGTCTATTGGTATCGGAGAAAAAAGTTTACAGAACCTGCAGATAAGTCCTGATGGACGTTTTGTAACCTATCGTTTATACACAGCACCCGGTGCAGGGAAAAATACGATCGTTCCAGACTATGTAACAGAATCAGGTTTTACTACCGATATTCCTGCAAGAACCAAAGTGGGTGCACCACTGGGTCGATATGAGTTTTTTGTTTTCGATAAAACAAAAGACAAGGTTATCAGTGTAACAGCAGATTCAGCATCTATACCCGGTATTATGGATCAGCCAGATTATGTAAAAGATTACCCTAAACAATTTGGCAATCGCCGCGCACCTGTTCGTGGTGTAATGATCAATGGTCCATACTGGAACCCTTCAGGTTCAGCGGCGATTGTTGATATTCGTTCACAGGACAATAAAGACCGCTGGATCATGCAACTAGATGCAGAGACAGCAAAACTGAAACTGCTCGATCGCCAGCGCGATGACGCATGGATTGGCGGCCCCGGTGTAAGTGGCTTTGGCGCCACGCTTGGCTGGATTGATGATGTTCAGTTTTATTTCCAGAGCGAAGCAACAGGTTATTCGCACTTATATGTTTATGATGTAAAGAGTAATAACAAAAAAGCACTCACAACAGGAAAGTATGAAGTGCAGTCTGTTTCACTCAGTAATAATAACCAGCATTTTTACCTGCTCACCAATGAAGAGCATCCCGGTAAATTAAACTGGTATCGTATTAATAAAGACGGAAGCGGAAAAGAAAAAATCACCGATAAAACAGGTGGTTATGAAGTGAGTTTATCGCCCGATGAAAAATGGATTGCTTATCGTTACTCTTACAGTAATAAACCCTGGGAACTTTTTGTACAGGAAAATGCAGCCGGTAAACAAGCTACACAGATAACCAACAAAGCGGTGTCTGATGAGTTCAAAGCCTATCCCTGGAGAGACCCGCAAATGATTACCATTCCGGCAAGAGATGGTCAGCAGATTTATGCAAGATTGTATGAACCCGCAAAAGCGAAAAAGAACAAAGCGGCAGTGATCTTTGTACATGGTGCCGGTTACCTGCAGAATGTACACTATTGGTGGAGTTCATACTTCCGTGAATACATGTTCCATAATTTACTCGCCGATCAGGGTTACACGGTTATTGATATTGACTACCGCGCCAGCAGTGGTTATGGCCGCGACTGGAGAACAGGCATTTACCGCCATATGGGTGGAAAAGATCTCGATGATCATGTTGATGCAGCTAAAATGCTCACAGAAAAATACGGAATTGATGCAGGTAAAATTGGTATCTACGGCGGAAGCTATGGTGGATTTATTACACTGATGGGATTGTTTACTACGCCAGATGTGTTTAAAGCAGGTGCAGCTTTGCGTCCTGTAACAGACTGGGCACATTATAATCATGGATATACAGCGAATATTCTGAATGAACCGTTTAATGATAGTATTGCTTATGCCAAATCATCTCCCATCAATTTTGCAAATGGGTTGAAAAATAATTTATTGATCTGTCATGGTATGGTAGATGTGAATGTACATTTTCAGGATGTGGTTCGCTTATCTCAAAAACTAATTGAGTTAGGCAAAGACAACTGGGAGTTGGCTGTTTACCCCATGGAAGACCATGGCTTTGTAGAACCCAGTAGCTGGACAGATGAATACAAGCGGATTTTGAAACTGTTTAATGATAAGTTGTTGAAGAAATGACAGGAGGAATCGTGAGACGTGAGAAGGATCCTCCCTGACTCCCTCTTTGCGCAGCAGAGAGGGCTGGGTCCAAAGGACTCCTATGGAGGTGAGTTGAAAAAGTAAAAAGTAAAAGTGAAAGGAATGGAGGGTAGCATGTTTTTACATGCTACCCTTTTTTATAGTAAACGGAGAATGCGGTTATATAAATCATCGCCCTATAAATAAAAGAACTGTTGGTCAGCGACCAACGGTGACTTCATTTCACGTCTCACCTTTCACGTCTCACGTTTCTTAACAATCAAATAATCTCAGCCCTTCTTTTTCTATCTCAATTTTACGGTCTCAAAACCAATTATGTCCGGAAGCAGCAATACATCTTTATTGGTTAGTGTAGCATCTGTAAAAGAGGGTTCGGAAATGGCTTTCACCTCATTGTTCAATGAGTTTCATTCCAAGCTGTTTCGTTTTTTTCAGAAAAGATTGGGTGAACACGATGTTGCGGGAGAGTTAACGCAGCTTACATTTATTAAGATCTGGCAGAGCCGCCACACACTGTCGACCGATCATGGAATGGATATACAGTGTTTTACCATTGCTTCATCTGTACTCATTGATCATATGAGAAGGAACACCGCAGACAAGCGTTCCGCTAAAACTACAGAACTGGAAACAGCAGGTACAGTAATGGTACATGCTGATGGCAGTTTTGAAAGCAGTGATTATATAGAAGCAGCCACCAGTTCATTACCTCCTGTACGTAAAAATATTTTTCTGCTGAAAGTTGTTCATGGTTATTCAAATAAGGAAGTGGCAGAAGCGCTTTCCATTTCTGTAAAAACCGTGGAAGATCATTATTCAAAAGCCATCAGGCAGCTTCGTTCCATTGCTACTGTTTCACAACTCTTTCTTTTTATCAATGGTTAAGTGTTACCAAATTATTACCAGCAGGGGTAAACAGTAGTGAATTACGTATTAGTAGATAGCAGCGTTTATTTTTTATGCAGGTAACAGAAAACCTATTACAGCGTTTTTTTGATCAACAGTGTTCTGCTGAAGAAGCAAACACTGTTGCATCATACCTGTACGATCATCCGGAAGAAGTGGAACGTTGGCTGGGGCCCGACTGGCAGCAGGCCGGTAAAGAAATTCCGGTTCCGGTATTGTATAGAAAAGAAATGTGGAGAAGGGTAAGGAGTGAGATAAATATTAGAGAACCCAAACGAATTGGCAACAGAAATAGTTACCTGTCTGTTGCCGCTGCAATACTACTCGTTCTTTGCAGCTACTGGTTTTTTACAAGTGAATACAGCAATATTCCTCAACAACCACAACAGGTTTCAAACAGGCCTGTTGAAATGGAGCTGAGGAGTAATACTACGAAAACCCCTATTGCTATTCATTTGTCTGATAAATCTGAAGTAACATTAGAACCCGGTTCAACCATAAAATATGCAAAAGGGTTGAGTGGAAAAGAAAGAAAAATAATCCTAACAGGCAATGGTTTTTTTGAAGTTGAAAAAGATATCACCAGACCGTTTATTGTTGTATCGGGAGAAATTACTACAACAGCTCTGGGTACTTCTTTTCGTGTTGCACAAAATAAAGAAGGGGTAACGGTAAAATTATACACAGGCAAAGTTGTGGTTAATAAAATAGGTTCTGATAAACACTGGAGCGGACCCGTATACCTGTTGCCCGGAACGGCTATGACCTATTCTGTTAAACAAATAAGAACAACAGTAGCGGCATTTGTACCTGAAACAAAAAATATAAAATCATTCAACGAAAGAGCAATCGCCAGAAAGAAAATGCAGTTGATAGGTACAGAGTTGAATTTCGATAATACACCTCTTCAGGAAGTGCTGGTGCAAATTGAAGAGCGTTTCGCCATAAAAATTCAATACGATCAATCAGTTATAAACAATCATTATTTCACCGGGAAAGTATTGCCGGGCGATTCAGCAGAACTTTTGTTGAATGCGATTGGTAATATGAATGGGTTAGTAATAAAGAAAGAAGGAAACAACCAGTTTGTTTTAGTAAAAAATCAATAAGTAACATATCAGCAGAAGATACACATATGGCTTTGCCGTGTGCAGGGCGTCTTTTGCAGCAACCGAAACAAAAAACTATGAAAAAAATGATCCAGACAAAAAGCCTGCTTTCTGTTTTGTTGTTAATGGTTCTGGCCATTACACAACTCAGTGCGCAGTCGTCATCGGCCGATGTTACCGGCTCTGTATTAACCGAGAAGGGAGAAATATTACAAGGTGTAACTATTATTGCACGCAAACAGGGCGCGGCGACGAACGAATCATTATCTGCCACCACCAACGAGAAAGGGGTGTTTGTTTTTAAACAGTTGCAGGTTGGCAGTCGTTATAATTTCAGCTTTTCCTATGTAGGTTATGAAGACGGCACACAGAATGGCTTTGTAGTTAAACAGCAGGCACAGACCAATTCTATTTTGATTCGTCTGAAAGAAAAGAATTCCCGACTCGATGAAGTAGTAGTAACTGCATTAGGAATCAAGCGTCAGGAAAAAGCGTTGGGTTATGCTGCTCAAACCATGAAAGAGAATGATGTAAATGACGCACGCTCTAATAACTGGGTAGGATCATTGTCAGGAAAAGTGGCCGGCCTTAACCTTACATCTCCGGGCTCTGGTCCGCTCAACTCTGTTCGAGTATCACTTCGAGGCGATGCTTCTATGAATCCGGAAGGAAACAATGCATTGATTGTGCTTGATGGAGTACCCATGAACAGTGGCCTTACATCTTCTGGAGTAAGTAATGCCTATGGTGCAGGATCGGGAAACGATGTACCCATTGATTTTGGTAATGGTATTTCAGACATCAATCCAGATGATATTGAAAGTATAACAGTGCTGAAAGGTCCCGGCGCTACCGCCCTTTACGGAAGTCGTGCAGCCAACGGCGCATTATTAATTACAACAAAATCGGGCGCAAGAAAAGATAAAGGAATTGGTGTAACACTCAACAGTAATATCAGTTTCAATACCGTTTTACGCTGGCCCGATTATCAATATGAGTATGGGCAGGGTACAGGAAAAGCGTTGAATACGAGCGGTGAAAAATATTATTCCTATGGCGCTTCTGCTGATGGAGCCAGCACCGGCGGAACCAGCAGTGCTTTTGGTCCTAGATTTAACGGACAGAATTATTTTCAGTATGATCCAACTGTAGAAGGACCATCGGCCACACGCTTACCATGGAAGCCTTACACGGATAATATTAAAGGTTTCTGGAGAACGGGATCAACCATTACCAACAATATTGCACTGGAAGGTGGTGGAGAAAACGGATCGGTTCGTGCATCGCTCACCCATTCAAAAAATGATTGGATCATGCCCAATACCGGTTATAAAAGGATAACGGCGGCACTAAGTGTGAACCAGAAAATATCTGATAAACTACGCATCACATCAAAAGTAAACTATACCAATAAACAGAGCGACAACCTGCCGGCTACCGGTTATAATAACCAGTCAATCTCCTATTTCATGATTTTCCAGAATCCTAATGTGGATCTGGCATGGTATAGACCTATCTGGAAAAAAGCGCAGCCACTGGTTGACCAGGTTCACCCTTTCAGTTCTTTTATTGATAATCCTTACCTGATTGCTTATGAAATGACCAATGCAGTGAAGAGCAATATGATGGTTGGAAATATTGCGGCGAATTATGAGTTCTCTAAAAAGTTAGACTTTATGGTTCGCTCTGGTGTGAGTATGACCAACGAAGAGAGAGAACAGAAACGCCCATACAGTACAGCGAATTTCATGAGGGGTTATTATAAACAACAAACCATTTTAGATTATGAAATCAATACAGATGTGTTGTTGTCGTATAAAAATAAAATAGGTTCACATATCAATGTCACTGCATCAGCGGGAGCCAATGCTATGAGCCGCTCGTACAAACGTGTTGATGGAACCGTTGACGGATTGGTTACACCAGCTGTTTATAAACTGAGTAACGGTGTCAGCAATCCGCTGATGACGAATGTAAACAGTAATAAAAAAGTAAATAGTGTTTACGGAACAGCATCTTTCTCCTACAAGAACCGATTCTTTGTTGATGTTACAGGAAGAAACGACTGGTCCAGCACATTACCTGTTCAGAATAATTCATTCTTCTATCCTTCAATCAACACAAGTGTTATTTTGAATGAAATATTCGCGTTACCTAAAAAGATTTCTTTTGCTAAACTGCGTTTCTCTGTTGCACAGGTGGGTAACGATACCGATCCTTATAAAACAAGTAAGTATTATGGCATGAGCGATTTTCCCAGCTCAGCATCTGTTCCAACCATATTGCACAACGTAAATTTCAAACCCGAAATTTCTACAAACTATGAAGCCGGTCTTGATATCCGCATGTTTAAAAACAGGCTGAACCTTGACCTGACTGTTTATAGCAACCTCACTAAAAACCAGATTCTTGACGTACCGCTCGATCCAACAACGGGCTATTCAAGAGCTGTGTTGAACGCGGGCGCTGTGCGCAACCAGGGTATTGAAGTTGTGTTGAATGCCAACCCTGTAAAAACCAGAAACTTTAGCTGGAATACAATCCTTACCTGGTCGAAAAATCAGAACCGTGTAATGGAACTGGCAGAAGGAATGGATGGCAAACAGGATATTGGTTACGGTGGTAATGCCACCATTCAGGCAAGAGTAGGTGGAACAACAGGCGATATTTATGGTTTTGGTTTTGCACGTTCACCACAGGGACAGGTAATTTATAACAGCGCGGGTTTACCTGTTCGCCCGGCAGAAATTCAATACATCGGAACCGCTTATGCAGATTGGAAAGGCGGTATCCGTAATGAATTTACTTATAAAGCCTTCCGTTTTAGTTTCCTGTTTGATGGACAGTTAGGTGGTACAATCTATTCACAAACACACCATAAAATGAGTGAGCAGGGTAAACTGAAACATACACTGCGCGGACGTGAAGAGAATTTTATTATTGGTGATGGTGTGATTGAAAATCCCGATAAATCTTATTCACCTAATACAACCAAAGTATTACCGGTAGACTACTATGTAGAATACTATCGCAGGGCGAATGTGGAATCAAACTCATTTGATGCATCATTTATTAAACTGAGAGAAGCAAGACTGGAATATAGTTTGCCCAAACGATTACTTGGTAAAACTTTATTCAAACAGGTAACAGTGGCATTGTATGGTCGCGATCTGTTACTCATTACCAGCTTCCCCATTTTCGATCCTGAAACTGCAGCACTTAATGGTTCAACAATTTTACCGGGTGTTGAAATGGGTCAATTGCCATCTAGCAGAACATTTGGAGCCAATATCACCATCAAGTTTTAATTCAGTAACACCATAATAAGATGAAACAGCATAAACTATATACATTTTTACTTCTCGCTTCAACATTATTGTTCAGCGCCTGTGATAAAGATTTTGCAGAAGTAAATACAGACCCCAATCGTATCGATAGAATAAGTCCGGGTACGCTTTTGAATCCGATTATTTATGAAGTAACCGCATTCAATACAAGAAGGGCCGATGATTTTACGTTCAACCTCATGCAGGTATCACTTCCGTTCCCCAGTGCTTCGGGTGGTGTACACAGGTATGACGTTGCTGAAAATGCCGGAAGTTCTACCTGGACCACCTATTACCGCTGGCTCACGAACGTAAAAGAAATGTACAATGCGGCAGTAGAGTTAAATGACCCGAATTATAAAGCCATTGCTTTAACGCTGAATGCATGGATATACTCTAATCTTACCGATTGTTTTGGTGATGTTCCTATGACAGAGGCAGCAAAAGGCGATGAAGGAATTTTACGTCCGGTATTCGACAACCAGAAAGACATTTACACAAAACTTATTGCAGATCTGGATTCGGCAAACAACCTGTTTGTTACATCAAGGGCCATGAGTTTTGGAACAGAAATCCTGTATGCCAATAATGTAACCAACTGGAAACGTTTTTGCAATTCTTTACAGATGCGTTTATTATTGCGCGTATCGAAAAGGGCGGAGATGAATTCCATGACAAAGCTCCGTGCCATGATCGACAACCCAACAAAATACCCTGTATTTACGGGCAACGATAATGCAGCTGTGTTAAAAGTAACCGGGCTGGTACCCAATGTTTCACCCTGGGGAAGAGCGATTGATTTCACTACTTTCCGCGCTATGGGTAAATTTTTCCTCGATCAGTTAAACAACCTCAACGATCCACGCCGCGAAAAATTTGCTACTACTGCAAGACCATCTACCGGAACAGGTAACCTCGGTTATATGGGCATACCCAGCGGATATTCGGGAGGTGAATCGCAGTTCAAATACATTCCATCAAACCTCAATATTGCATTGGTAACAGCACCTATGACTTGTGTGTTAATGCCTTATGCAGAAGTAGAGTTTATTAAATCGGAAGTAGAATTGTTTTTCAATAATGCCACTGCATCTAAAACGGCATATGAAAAAGGCGTGAAAGCATCTGTTGAACAATGGGGTGCTGTAATGCCTGCAACTTATTTCAATACACCCGATGCTGCTTTCAATGGAACATTGGAGCGTATTATGTTACAGAAATATGTGGCCTTGTTTTTTGTAGATCATCAGCAATGGTTCGAATACAGAAGAACCGGTTTCCCTGTTTTACCAACAGCAGATGGAATGGTAAACAATAAAAAAGTACCGGTACGTTATATGTACCCGATTAATGTACGTTCAACCAATACAGATAATTACAATAAAGCAGTACAGGCCATGGGCGGCGATAATTTCAATGTAAAAGGCTGGTGGGAAAAATAAACCTAAGTTCTGTGCTATTCTGTGTCTTCTGTGGCAATACATAACGATTCAATAATTTAGGTAGTTAAATATATCAAAGAGATTTGCCACGGAAGGCACAGAGAAACACTGAAAAATATTCAATATGCAAAGACGTTCATTCCTTCGAAACTTCAGTTTAGCAACCATTGTTTTGGGTGCACCCGCAATTGGTAATGCTGCTGCGGCGAATGCAAAACAAAGAACCGTATCCGGAAAAGTGCATAGTAACGGAAAAGGTATTGCCAATGTGGCGGTAACAGATGGTTTCTCTGTAGTATCAACCGATACTCAGGGTAATTATAGTTTTGATGTACACAGCAATGCCGAGTTTGTTTATATCAGCACACCTGCTGGTTATGCATTTAATCAGCAAAACCAGGTAGCCTGGTTTTATCAGTCTTTGGCGACAGATCAGCTAAATGCCAAAGCAGATTTTTCACTGGAGAAATTAAATGTAGATGATACCAAACACCAGTTTGTAGTGTGGGCCGATACTCAAATGATTTCTCAGTCTGATTGTGATCAGCTCAAAGCAACGGCGGTACCCGATTTGAAAGCACTGGTTGCTTCTTATCCAAAAGACAGTCTTTTCCATGGCATCGGTTGTGGCGACCTGGTGTGGGATAAGTTCCAGTTTTTTAAAGATTATAAAGAAGCCATTGCTGCAACAGGTGTTACCTTCTTTAATGTAATTGGTAATCACGATATGGATCTGGACGCCCGTACCGATGATTACTCAGCCAAAACATTCAAACAGCAATTTGGTCCAACCTATTATTCATACAATCGCGGACAGGTACATTATGTAGTGCTCGATGATGTGTTCTTTGTAGGTACGGCAAAAAAATATATTGGTTATATCACTGAAAGCCAATTGCAATGGCTGGAGAACGATCTTAAATTTGTGAAGCCGGGAACAACCGTTGTATTAAGTGTACATATTCCTACCAATACAGGTGCAGCAAGAAGAGCAAAGAAAGAAGAGGAAATGGGAGGTGTGGTAACCAACAGAAAACAGTTGTATAAAATACTGGCGCCGTACAAAGTACATATCATGTCGGGCCATACGCATTTTAATGAAGCATGGGAAGAAAACAATATCATGGAGCATAACCATGGAACGGTATGTGGTGCCTGGTGGACGGGTCCTATTTGCGGCGATGGCACACCCATGGGTTATGGTGTATATGAAGTAAATGGAGGCGATATACAATGGTATTATAAATCGACAGGAAAAGACAGGGAGCATCAGTTGCGTGTTTATGAAAAAGGAAGACTGAAAGAAGCACCTGCAGAAATTGTGGCCAATGTATGGAACTGGGATACCAAATGGAAAGTAGAATGGTGGGAAGACGGAGTAGCCAAAGGGGCTATGGAGCAGAGAGTAGCCAGAGATCCCTGGGCTATTGAATTATATGCTGGTCCTGAGTTGCCTGTGAAACATAAATTCGTAGAACCAACACTGGCGGATCATTTGTTTTTTGCAAAACCATCTGCCAATGCCAAACAGGTAACTGTAAAAGCAACAGACCGTTTTGGAAAAGTTTATACCGAAACCATCAACATCGTTTAGTCTGTGCAAGCACTAATATATATCCTATCTGAAAAACAAAAAGCGGAATGTAAATATGCATTCCGCTTTTCTATTAGCAGGCGTATTTGCGTGAGACGTGAGACGTGAAAGGTGAAAAGCGAGATGAAATACATCTGTGTTCTTCTGTGTCTTCTGTGGCAATTTATTATGCCACAGAAGACACGGAAAAACACAGAAAAGAAAGAAGAAATAAAAAAGGCGGTAAGTGTTTACTAAACACTCACCGCCCTAAAATTTCGTCTCACGTCTCACCTTTCACGTCTCACGTTTCTCCCTACCTATTCATCGACGCCAAAAACTCTTCATTATCTTTCGTTCCTCTCATCCGTTTCAGCAATTCGTTCATTGACTCCTCTGTGTTCATATCATTGATATACAAACGCAGAATATTCATTCTTTGTAATACTTCTTTGTCTAACAATAAATCATCGCGACGGGTAGAAGAGCCAACCAGATCAATGGCCGGGAACACACGTTTATTGGCCAAACGACGATCGAGTAATAATTCCATGTTACCAGTACCTTTGAATTCTTCAAAGATTACTTCATCCATTTTACTACCGGTTTCAATCAGCGCAGTAGCGAGGATGGTAAGTGAACCGCCATGCTCAATTTTACGTGCGGCACCAAAGAATTGTTTAGGCTTCTGCATAGCATTCGCTTCCACACCACCACTTAATACCTTACCACTGGCAGGTGCAACAGTATTATGCGCGCGGGCCAGACGGGTAATAGAATCGAGCAGGATCACTACATCATGACCACACTCAACCAGTCTTTTAGCTTTTTGTAATGCGATGGTAGACACTTTTACGTGTTTCTCAGCGGGCTCATCAAAAGTAGAAGCAATTACTTCTGCTCTAACACTGCGTTCCATATCGGTCACCTCTTCCGGACGCTCATCAATCAATACCACCATCAGGTAACACTCCGGGTGATTGGCAGCAATGGCATTGGCCACTTCTTTCAGCAACATGGTTTTACCTACTTTGGGTTGTGCCACAATCAATCCACGCTGTCCTTTACCAATTGGTGTGAACAGGTCCATGATACGGGTGCTGTAATTATTAGAAGTAGTAAATAAATTCAGTTTCTCGTAAGGGAAAAGTGGTGTCAGGTAATCAAATGGTACACGATCACGAACTTCATCCGGACGTTTATTATTGATATAATCCACTTTCAGTAGGGCGAAATATTTTTCTCCTTCTTTTGGCGGACGAACTGCTCCCTGAACGGTATCTCCTGTTTTCAAACCAAATAATTTGATTTGAGAAGGAGATACATATACATCATCTGGTGATGATAAATAGTTATAATCGGAAGAACGTAGGAAACCATAACCATCGGGCATCATTTCGAGTACACCTTCACCGAGGATTACGCCTTCAAATTCAATATTAAAATTGGGTTCCTTTTTGTGTTGACGCTGAGGATGCTGGGCAGGTGCTTCCTGAGGAAGACCGCTTTCTGGTGCCTGTGCTGTTTCCGTTGTGCTGTTTTCGTTTGATGCTGTTGCTGTTTCTTCAGCAGTAGCTTCAGGTTTTTCAGTACGGGCTTTTTTAACCGGACCACGTTTTGGAGCTGCTTTTTCTTCGGGAGCATCGTCCATTACTTCTGCCTCTTCGGTACCATTGGCGGTTTTAACCGTTACTGGTTTACGGGCACGGGTGGTTTTTTTCTTCGGATCGTCTTTCGACTCACTCGCCTGAACCGCCTGGTTATCGAGAATCTTGTAAATAAGGCCCTGTTTATCGAGCTTTTTGGCACCCGAAATCTTTAATTGTTCTGCTATATCAAGCAGCTCGGGCAATAACATGTCGTTTAATTGCAGAATGTCGTACATAAACTCTATTGATGGGAAAAATTCAAATTGTCATCGTTCAAAATCCAGTCTAAGGGAATTGCAGGCTCAGATCGGAAAAACTTTGGGTAATATTATTGATTGGAAGAGGATAAACTGATTTGTCGAGAGCTAAAAAAAGACTGTATCAGCTTGGTTTCCGATGCAATGTTAAGCCAAAAAAATCAAAAACAAAACAAAAAATTCATGGAAGAACGTGGGACGTGAGACGTGAAAGGTGAAACGTGAGTGGGAAATTTGGTTAAAGGAGTAAAAAGCTCACCGCTTTTCCGTGAAATGTAAGAAAGAAGCTATAAACCTATTGAAGGTCTTACCTTTCACGTCTCACGTTTCACGTTCTCCGAAAGGGTTTTATCAACGATTTTACTGATAATCTGGTCGAGCTCCAGCACACTCATTCTTAAATACTGTAATATCTGTTCGTTTTCTGCCATGGTTTTCTGTTGAAAATCCATCAGATCTGTCAATCCCATAATATTGGCCACGGGCCGGCGTATTTCGTGCGATTGTATTTTCGCGATCTCTTTTAGTGTTTCTGCATGTTTCTGAATCTGCAGTTCCTGTTCTTTGCGATTGGTAATATTAATAGAGGCAATTACAAGACCCGACAATTCTCCGTTCTCCTCAAAAACACCGTAATAACGACGCAGGTACCATAGTTTTTCGCCATCCGGGTATGTAACCATATGCTCATGCGAAATGGTTGTTTTTTGCTTAGCCAACTGGCGCTTATGTTCAAGCGCCAATGCCTGCTCGTTTTCCGGATAATACCCCGTTAGGCTGTCACCAATTAAAAAAGGTTTACCAAACATTTTAATAGCGTGTTGCTGCGCCTGTCGGTTAGCATACTTTATATGGAAGTTGGTGTCCATATAAATAAGCACATTATCGGAGCTGTTGATGATGGACTGAAGGGTTTTTTCAGAAGCAGCAATCTGGTCGCGTTTGAGTTTAAGTTCAGTAATATCTTTAGAGATACCCACTACGTAATTAATATTACCATCATCGCCTTTAATGGGAAAGAGTTCGCTCAGACTTGCCGTTCCATCTTCAAAATCTTCTTCAAAGCTAATACTATAGCCTTTTTCAACACATTCTATAAAACGCAAACGGATAGCATCAATAATGCTTGTTCGCAGCATATCTTTAAATTCTTTGCCAACAACCGATGCTTCTGTAACACCAAACTTTTTGAGGTAAGCCGGATTTACATACTCCATTACAAACTCCTTCCCTCCGGTCTGTACACGTACAATAAACACCGCATCTGTGGTGAGTTCAATCACGGATTGGAACAATGATGGATGAATCATGCGGTTTGGATATGGAGCTGCAAAAAGCGTTTAAAAATATACAATTTCAGGGCAAATAGCAGGAATTTTGGCTTCGAGCTGTGAGCTATGAGCCACGAGCGAGAAATATTTGCTCGCAGCTCATAGCTCACAGCTCACAGCTTCTTCTGTATCTTTGCCCTCAAATCAAGCAACAGCAAGCAATGTTTAACAACAGAACAAGAATCAAAGACCTGCTGAATAGTGGTCAAACGGGGCACGATATTATCGTAATGGGTTGGGTACGTACTTTTCGTAACAACCAGTTTATTGCATTAAACGATGGCAGTACCAACAATAATTTACAGATCGTAACAGAGCTGGGTTTACTGGATGATGCAACACTGAAACGCATTACAACCGGGGCATCATTAAAAGTTACAGGAACAGTGGTGCCATCGCTGGGGAAAGGACAGACCGTTGAACTAAAAGCCAAAACAGTAGAAATACTGGGCGATAGTGATGCAGAAAAATATCCGCTGCAACCCAAAAAACACAGTCTTGAGTTTTTGCGTGAGATAGCACACCTGCGTTTTCGTACCAACACATTTGGTTCTGTTTTTCGTATCAGACATTCGCTGGCATTCGCGGTACATAAATTTTTTAATGAAAAAGGGTTTGTGTACCTGCATACACCAATCATTACATCTAGCGATGCAGAAGGTGCCGGTGAAATGTTTCGGGTAACAACATTGCCTTTCGATAATCCACCGCGTAAAGAAGATGGCAGTATCGATTTTGCCGAAGACTTTTTTGGCAAGAGTACCAACCTCACCGTTAGCGGACAATTGGAGGGTGAATTAGGTGCCATGGCATTTAGTGAGATCTATACTTTTGGTCCAACATTCCGTGCAGAGAATTCCAATACAACCCGCCACCTGGCTGAGTTCTGGATGATTGAACCGGAAATGGCTTTCCACGATATTGAAGACAATATGAACCTGGCAGAAGCGTTCATTCAATACCTCATTAAGTATGTAATGGAACACAATGCCGATGATCTTGCATTTCTCGATCAGCGACTGGCAGAAGAAGAAAAGCAAAAACCACAGAACGAAAGACAGGAATTTGGTTTACTGGAAAAACTGAAGTTTGTGGTAGACAATCAATTCGAACGCATAACTTATACAGAAGCCATTCAGATATTATTGGATTCGCCACACTACAAGAAAAAGAAATTCAAGTTCGATGTGAAATGGGGTATTGATATGCAGAGCGAACATGAAAGATACCTGGTAGAAAAGCATTTCAAAAAACCGGTGATTGTAACAGGATACCCGGCAGCCATCAAAGCATTTTATATGCGCCTGAACGATGGATGCGAACCTGGAAAAGAAACCGTGGCTGCCATGGATATTCTGGCTCCCGGTATTGGTGAAATTGTAGGAGGATCGCAAAGAGAAGAGCGTCTCGAAAAATTAGAAGCCCGCATGCAGGCAATGCATATACCATTGGAAGAAATGAGCTGGTACCTCGATACCCGCCGTTTCGGAACAGTACCACATGCCGGCTTCGGACTGGGCTTTGAACGTATGGTACAGTTTGTTACCGGTATGACGAATATCCGCGATGTAATTGCATTTGCCAGAACGCCGAAGAATTGTGAGTTTTAAGAGAAGCTGTTAGCTATTAGCCATTAGCATTTAGCCAGAAGTGGTGAGTTGTAAATAAAACTCATTTCTTTCTAACGGCTAATGGCTAACTGCTAATAGCTAACAGCTTACAACCAGCGGTTTTCCAAAACCATTTTCCTCCCCACACGTATATAATACATGCAAAACGAAAACATAGTTCAGCTGAAAAAAAGGCTGGAAGAAGTGCGGCCTTCGCTTGTAGAGCATTCATTGTATCATAGTTTAGAGCATATTAAGCAACTGCAGTTGTTTACCGGCTATCATGTGTTTGCCGTATGGGATTTTATGAGCCTGCTCAAATCGCTGCAGCAACAGCTAACCTGTACAGCAAGCCCCTGGATACCCGTAGGCTCGGCAAATACCCGTTACCTGATTAACGAAATTGTGCTGGGTGAAGAGAGTGATATAGATGAAGCAGGAAACAGAACCAGCCATTTTGAGCTGTACCTAACGGCCATGGAGAAAATGGGTGCCGATACTACAGCTATCAGGCAGTTGCTGCTATACCTACAAAACGGCACAACTGTGCAGCAGGCCATGGAGCGGTTACAATTGCCAGCAGCTATCAAAGAATTTGTGGGTTATACTTTTTATATTATAGAAAAAGCGCCGGTACATGTACAGGCTGCTGTTTTTACTTTCGGAAGAGAAGACCTGATACCTGATATGTTTATAGGTTTGGTAAAAGACTTGTCGATACATTATCCTGAGCATTTATCGGTATTTAAATATTATCTGGAAAGGCATATAGAAGTTGATGGCGATCACCACAGCCAGTTGGCAATAGAAATGGTAGCCGAATTATGTGGAGATGATGAGCTAAAATGGGAGCAGGCAACAGAAGAGGCGATCAACAGTCTTAAACAGCGCAAAAAATTATGGGATGCGGTGTTGGGTGTAATAGCGGCTGTATAGGCATTGGCGGTGCAGGGGGTTATCTGATTTTGAGAAGTTGTTTCTGTGGGCACCAAAAAATCTGCCTGAATTGTGGATTATATGTGAAAACCCCCTATTTTTGCTGCCCCGAAAGGGGGAGAAGAAAAGCTTCAAGTTACAGGCGGCAAGCCACAAGCTAAACCTTGTACCTTGTTTCCTTGAATCTTGATTCTTGAATTTTCACCGAAGGTGCGGTAGCTCAGTCGGTAGAGCAAAGGACTGAAAATCCTTGTGTCGCCGGTTCGATCCCGGCCCACACCACGAAGAAAAGATAAAACCCACGCTGGTCGTGGGTTTTTCTATTTGGTGCTATCATCCTTAACCAACATTCAAAAAAACGACATAAAAAAGCCCGGCTCTTTGAACCGGGCACTCGGTGTCTTTAAACTTACCGTGCTTTTTTCTTTGGATCAGCTTTCTTCTGGGCTGAGCTTTTCTTTTTGGTAGGCTTATTCTTTTTAGGGTGAGCTGTCTTTTTTGGCATCAATTTAAATTTAAGGTTAGTGAATTATTTACTCATGGCTGCAGCGTATTTCTACCCTTTTTACATGTTGTTCTTTCTGTAGAAGCAACAGTACAGCCAGTACTGTAAGTAAACAAAGATATGCCTATAAGCGTAAATCGAAATTTAATCAAGGTTAGCCGCTCAGGCATATTTTAACCTTTTCGGGGGTTTTGTTTTTGGGTGGTTGTCAGGCTAAATGGTAGTTATGAGCCGAATAAATTAACTAATCGGCTCATGCAATACCACAACTGGCAACAAAAGACTGGCTGGTAAAGCGGGTGGGCGGAGTAGGAGTTACCAGTTGAACATGTTGCAAACCGTTTAAAAATCAGCAGCCAACCTTCTTGCAACCCTGTTCTACTAGCTATTCTTATCGTTTGAATAAGGAACAATAATGGTTAGGCAAGTACCCTTTTCCTTAGAAGACATAATATTCATGCTTCCACCTAAAATAGCTACACGCTTTTGCATATTGGTTAGGCCAAGCCCTCCGGTATGCATTAGTGTAGTATCAAATCCGATACCATCATCTGTTACCTGTATCGTTAAACGATCTTCTGTATACCCCAAAACAACTTCCAGCTTGCTCGCATTAGCGTGTTTTATGGCATTATTCATTGCCTCCTGGAGTAGCCGATAAAGAAAAAGATCTTTATCGGCATGCTGTGTAACAAGTTCGGTCACGTTGTTAATAAAACTAACCTGGTAATAACCGCTTCTTTCGAGCCAGGCCAGTTCTTGTTGAATGGCAGCAATAAGTCCGTCACGAAGAACCAGTTCTCCATGTACTATTTTAGATAATTGCCGTAATTCTTTAATAGACCTGGAGACCAATTGTTTTACATCTTCCAGTTTTTGTTCTGCTTTTTGAGGGTCATGTAAATTAATAGAGCCAATGGTTACATTGGTTAAACTTAATAACTGACCAATATTATCATGAAGATCACTGGCAAGATTTCTGCGTGTTTGTTCCTGAACCTGCATTTCCATGGTAAGTAATTCCTGCCGATGCTGATAATTCTTTTTCATGTACCGAACCACAGACAATACAATAACAACCGTACTGATTAAAAACAACAGTATGGTAGAAACAATGGCTATTAATAATTCTTTTTCTGACATAGTAAAGCATATCCGAATAGAAGGTACATGATTATATTGATAGCTATTGACAAATACAAGAGTGCTTCGGCCAATGGCAGATGATATTTTACGAGGTATAACATTGAGCCCATGTAAGGCGTTTGACAGCAATAAAATAAAACAAGTCCGATTGATATCCAGAATTCAGGAATTTTATGAATAGGTTTTGCAGCAACAGTATCAGATAAAAAATAGAGATACGCCAATGCAAAACATACAATAAAAAAACCACCGGTAGCAATAACCGACCCGTGAAAGGAAAGCAATCCACCGCTATCAAAAACCAGAAGAACCCAAATAACAGGATAGCCCGACATGAAAAGTACCTGAGCTTTTTTCAACCATCTTTTTGTAGAAATCTGATAATAGAAATAGGCATAAAACAAAAACTCAATAAGGGCAAACAGATTATACATTCCATTTCTGTATTTTCCTTTAATGTGTAATAAAGGAAATAGTACATTACCGGAAACCTCTACCAGTAAAGTCATGCCAAGAATAATAGAAAACAATTTAAAATGTCTGTAACCCACCTGCCTGAAAGCAAAAACACTAACGGCAAATGCAAAAGCAACTGCCGTTAGGTATGTATATATCATGAAATAATATAGCATTGAAAATAATTATAAGCCATCAAGTCCATCATTACAATTTTGTCCGGGAGGGCAGGGTACGGCTGTATCGTATGCCCCATCATCCTTTTTGTTCATTGGTCTCGCATTGGGTATCTTAAATAGTAGTGTAAGCTTTCCTTTCGTTTTTAGCTCACCACCAGCAACAGGATCGGGAACATTCTTCTCATAAACAGCCCAGTCAAGAATTATTGAGTTAATGGCGTTTCCCGTAGTAGTTTGCTGACAGCAAATATCATTCATCCACTCTGTTAGCTTTGCCATTGGATACCATAATGCATGTACTTCGGTCACATCTAGTTTCAGCTTTTTTGAAAAATGTTGATGCAGTGATTTTGCATAAGCGAACGGTATATTCTCGAATTTTTTTTGCAGAGGATTATATAGATAATATTGGTCCGTAATGTCTATTTGGTCTTTACCTGATTTGCGATTAGTAAAAGCATAGATTGGAACGAGTTCATTATGCGAGGGGCTTCCCAATTGGTTATATGCTCCAAAATAAATTTTTACACCTGTAGAATTATTTGGTGCGTTCGTAATAAAACTGAAGAAAGTCGCTAGAGAAATTGTTCCTGCTGATAATGGATGATCTCCCCCGCGATTGTTGCGTAAAGTATTCAAAACGACACTATTTTGAAATTCGCTAACCCTCTCTTGATATTCAAGATTGGGAATTTGTATGCTTGACATTCTTCCATTACAGCATTGAGCATTTTGGGCTGAAACTTGCAGTTTTGTAATTAGCAGAACTGTAATTAAGCCTGTTTTCAGAAGGAGGGTTTTTGTTTTCATATTTTGTTTTTTTGTTGCTGCAAAGTGGTAAGGAAGCATTGCAATTGCAACAGTATTTTTCACAAACAGTTTGCGTATTTATACGTTTTCAGAAATCGGTTTTACACAAACCATTAATAAATATAAAACCAGGTTATATTGTTAATCTGTTTTAATGAGTTTATGTTTTATGCCAAAAAGAACCAGTCCCACCCTGCTTTTCACCTGTAGTTTTTCGAAAATATTTTCCCGGTAATTCTCAACAGAACGGGCAGCAATTGCCATTTTATCAGCAATTTCCTTGTAGGTAAGTTCGGAAGCACAGAGGTTAATAAACTCCAATTCTCTTTCGGTTAATTGCAACTGGTTTTTCATGTCTCCAATACCCTGAACATTACGCAGCATTTTACCGGAAACCATTTCATTAATAAACACGCCCTTACTCTTTATTTCATTAATAGCATGGTATAACTCGGCCGGAGAAGATTCTTTTATCACATACCCTCCTGCGCCAGCCCGAAGCATTCCAATTACGGCATCATCATCATCTAACATACTCAGTGCCAGAATATGTACCAGAGGGTAATTGGTTTTTACCCATGAAGTACTTACATATCCGTTCATCTGAGGCATGGTAATATCCATCAGTATTACATCAATATCAGGATAAAGCGCTAATTGCTTTTGCAGCTCGACCCCATTGGCAGCATCGAAAACAATATGGATGTCGCTGAATTCAGACAATAAATTACCAATACCCTTACGAAAGAGTAAATGATCGTCGACCAGCGCAATGCGAATTTTCTTTTGCATAGTTATATATAATCTATAAAGAACAATAGAGCGTTTGTCTGACAGTAACGTGTACATAAAACAGCAAAGTCATCTGATGCTGTCAGTTCGAATGGAAATACAATTAATCAGTTTTATATCCCGAAAACAATATTGTAATTTTTTTTGATAAATCATAACGGGTTTTTTCACTCACCTATAACGGAAAAATCCCGGTTGGTGCAGTGTATAATACCCTTTCTCAACTGATATACCGGTTTAAACTTTACTGTAACAATCGAAACAGATATACCACATCGTCGAAACCCGGTTAAAACCTAAAATATTTTTTATGAGAAAACGAATGTTTTTAGTCAAGCATCACACTGTATTGGTGGTCGTAATTCTAGTTCTGCTTACAGCTTGCAGTTCTCGTGAAACCCCCAAAAATCGTGAAATAGAAAACGTCAAATACAGCGAATCAGAGCTGTATAACGAATTGATCAGAAGGGCTGCAAAAAAGAACAAGACGGTTCTACAAGATACTTTGCCAATTAATAAAGGGCTATCAAAGTTTAACTCACAAACTGTTTACGAAATGTTACGCGTAATTTATGGTGAGGACAATAGACGTAATTTCTATGAATCTGATATTACACCTGAAGAAAGGACAGATGCTGAAAAGGTGGGCTGTTTGGTCAAGAAAAATCAATTGAAAAAGAATAGTGATGGAACATATAGCCTTATTTCACAGAAAACCTACGGCGAAAAATATAAACTCTGTGCTGATGAGAAATTTGCCCGGGAACCGGTGATTTCTTTCTGCAGCGGTTTTGCTGTTTCACCCAAACTCTTTGTAACTGCAGGTCATTGTTTGAACGTTTCAGACCTAGCTAACACAGTGATTGTTTATGGATATAAAATGTTGCTAAACGGAGAGGCCAATTTGGTAATTTCTCCAAACGATGTATATGAGCTCCACAATATAAGAGGTCGTGAATATCAGGGTAGTGGAAATGATTATGCTGTGATTGAAATTAAAGGATCATTCATCCCAAGCCGCATTGCTTCTGTAAGGCAGACGGGACAAATACCAGATAATACAAATCTTCATGTAATAGGATACCCCTGTGGCTTACCGGTTAAAATAGCTTCGGGTTCTTCTGTGTTTAACAATAGTATGAGCGGATATTTTGTAATTAACTCAGACACGTATAGAGGTAATTCAGGATCACCTGTATTTAATAGCAAAACGCACCAGGTAGAAGGAATACTTGTAAGGGGTGAAGATGATTTCAACTTTATTGAACTAACCTCCTGCTTTCGTTCTGCCCGATGCCCGAAAGATATTGGTAAATGCCGTGGAGAAGACGTATCAAGAATATCGCAATTCCAGCACCTGATTAAATAAACAACAAAATTTTTTTATGAAAAAACAACTGCTTTGTAGCTTTTTTTGCTTTCTACTCGTATCTATTACTGCCAGATCGCAAACACTTCTACCCAATAATTTTTTTAAGCAAGCGCTTAAAACAGTAAAATATTTGGACGATGGTTCAGAAAAGGTTGAAGACAAACACAAATATCTTTTTCCTACGGTTGCAAATCCAAAAAAGTTTGAGAGCTTGCCGATATTGTTTTTGGGCACAAATAACATTGCTTATAACGATAGCACCAATAATGTGTCGATGTATTCTGAAATTGTAGCCGACTACCTGGGGCCTGTAAGGGTTTCTATAGGAACAACTTTATCGTTTTCAAAAACAGATAGTTCTGCACAGGTACAACAAAAATTAAACAGAGATAAATTCACCCAACGCTTTGCAACTGGTGGAGGTAGTCTCATCTTCAATTTTTGTTTGCCTGTTTTTGTGTATCCATCTAACCAGTTTAATGCCGCTGTTTCTCTTACTCCAAAATTTTCTTTAGAACCACCCTCTTTTGGTGTTACTTCCGGTTCGTTTGCACACAATACCTCACTTGGATCAGATATACAGCTTGGGTTAAACGGTATTAAAGACCTTATTTCTTTTTTTGGGTATATGCGGGTTGCTTATACTTTAGGAAATACCAGTTTCTATGATGCGTTGCAGTTAAAAGATAATGACCGAAAGCCATTTTGGATCAATACCTATACTATAGGCGTTAACGTAAAAGATGTATTTTCTATTTCTTATCAGAAATTTTTTGGCTCACCAACTGTAACAAACATGCTAAGGGGGAATTTAACATTTACAATCTCTCCAAATTATAGGTAAGAAAGGAGAAGAAGAGAAGAAACCTTTTATTAAATAGTAAAATAAGAACCGCGCATATATTTTAAACAGCTTCCTTAGTTTAGTTCAAAATAATTCTGAGGTAATTTTTTGGAAGAAGGTTGTAAGACGATAAGCCCGATCGGCTCAACTTTACAAAAACGCGCCCCAACCGGGGCGCGTTCTCTTATTCCACCTCTTCCTTCTTCACCAACTGACTCACCGCACCCAATACCCCACCTGCTACGGCTGCATAACCTGCAATGGTTACCAGTGTGGCCGGCAATGTTACCGGGGCTGTAAGTATGGCTGCAGATAAACTGGCTAATGCCACACCTATATTACGAAGTCGTTTGAAGAAAGGAGGCGGGGCCGTTTTGGCACGGTTAATCACCTCTTTCATGATTTACTTTTTTTGTAAGCTGCGCACGCAGACCTTACTGGTTGTAAAATGGTTCCTATTCGTGTACTACACAATGAATAAGCATTGTTAAGGGCCAACAGTTACCGTACCCGTATAACGGCTTTCAGAAGCCTGGCTTTCATTGTCAGACAGAAAGAAGAACCAACTGTGTACTTCCTTACCGGTAAACATGGCTGCATCAACCAATAATTCAAGACCGCTTCTGCGGGTGTTGAATTCGCTGGTGAGAAACAGGTTCTCTTCCGGACAGTACAATACACCAATAGCACGGTCTGCTTCGCTGGCTTTCTTGCCCTGGTCGAGTTGCAGGTTCCAGCTAAACTTAACCATACTACTTGGTTCAGCAGTGCAGGTAATTACCGAGAGTACCGGTATGCTACCATGCGACAGCTTTACTTTTTCGTAGTCTACACTGAAAGGAGACAGCTCGCCCAAAATGGCGTTTTTCATGTTCTCAGAAAAAGCTTCCTGAAAACCGCTCTTGCTGTTTTTTCCTTTTTTATAGGAAAGGTTCAACAGGTAATCGATACTGCGCAGAAAAGAAGTCATGAGTTTAAACTTCTCCTGCTGGTTCAGTTGCGAATCGGTAAAAGTTCTGTTCTTTTTAAAAACAGGTTTGGCGCGCATTACTGGTTTTCCTCTCCAGGAGCTTCCGATTACCGGACCTGTTTTTCCTGAGAACCCACCGAGTATGCCTTGTGATAAGATTGACATAAAATTTGTTTTTGTTGTTTAAAAAAATTGGTTGTTTGTTATGCCTGCTGCAGTCAGGTACACCGGTGTGTCATAACAAATGCAAACCTAATTCGTAAAAACAGGCGTTTGGGGTGGCGGGGGTGGCGCCACCCCTCCTAACGCATTGACAACAAGCTCATAGTAAACAAAAAATAATTCGTTCCCAACGTAAAACATACCCAAAAGGGTGGCGGCCTTCGGAAGGGCTTGGGAAAACAGGTGTTTTGCTTCGGTTTTTGCCGTACATCCTTCGTACATCCTTCGGATCGGCCAGTGGTTCGCTTCGCAATTTTCCGAAGAACCCGTGAAGCTGGTAGCTGGTTGATACGAAGGAAATAGAAGAAAAAACAGAGGAATAAGAAATAAGGAACAGAGAAAGTGTTTACTCTTCCCTTTCTTATTCCTCTGTTCCTTATTCCTCTGTTTTACAGCGTTTACTCATCCCTTTCTCATTCCTTATTTCTTATTTCTTATTTCTCTGTTCTATCAGGTTCTGTCAATTAAGGATTTAAGTACATTGCGCATGCGGTTATTGTATTCCATCATAATCTGGAGGGCGGCTCTGTCTGGTTGGTGAAAATTGTTGTATAAACTCTTTACGCCAATGGCATCTGCCTTTGTGGTAACAGTATGTACAGAGAGGTAGCGCAGCATTTCTGTAATGTTATTGGTTTGCAGCATACCGGTATCTATCTGCATCCTGAAAAAAATGGCCAGTTGAGCTACAGTGAGGTTGTAGTAGTAGGGTAGTTTTATCTGCAATATGTTTTCGGCTTCTTTCGAAAAAGTTTCGGCATTTATTTCATTGCGAATCATTTTAAGTAAGGTTCTTTTGCAGTCTTCCGCATTGTGCAGCAACATTTGTCCTGTTTCGGGTATAATGCGGTTAATGTGCTGAAATGCCTGTTGCCAGTGTGTTTTAGGGGTTTCGGCTGTAACCACACCCTGCATATAACAACTGAAAACATATTGCACAAAAAGGCTGTGGTTAAAATTAAAACACAACAAAGTGTACACGCATTTGGTATGGTCCTTATCGGGGTGCATATGATTGAGCCGTAAAATATCGGTAAGTTTTTGCCAGTAAGCAGCCTGCCGGTAACTGGGAGAGGGTTGGGTGGTTGTATGGTTGTACACGGTTTGAATAATGCTAACCAGTTGCTGCTCGGTTTGCTCCAGTACAAAATTTTTTCCTCGATGTAACAATGGTGCCAGTTGTTGGTGAACAGGCATCCAGAGGTAGCGGGGCATGGGCGCATCTATATTAAACCAGCCGGCACTTTGTTTTTGCAGAAATTGTAAAAAGGCAGTAAGCTGAGTAGCAATTTTTTCGCGGAAATGATTGCGGTTGCGTTCCTGTTGTTCATAAATTTTCTCCAGCAACCAGAACAGCAGGTATTGTACGCCATGTACCATTTGTGTAGCCGTGCGGCGGGCTGCATGTTTACACAGGTGTTTGAGATAGCTGATGCTGAGTTTGCTGGTTTCGGCTACCAGGGCCTGTTCCTCCGCTTTTGTGAGTTTGGGGTTGTCTTCTATTACCTGAAGCAACTGATCGTTTACAGAAAAAAAGCCTTTGCTTTCCATATAAGGCTGTTTGATTGGCAATAAGATAGTTGTTAACTACGCCCCAGGCGGAAGCGTTTACTAAGTGTTTTACTGATTGGTAAAAAAAGCGTAGAACTACCCAAAAAATTGCGTAGTTCTACGCTTGTACAGTAATAGAAAAATTTCTACAATAGCATTCATGGCAACCTGTAATTCACCCTATCTGTTTAAGCGCCTGGCGGGTCAGTTGCTGGCAGCATTGGTACTGTACATGGCATTGGCCAGCATGCTGCCCATAGTGGGTGCTTCGCTTTTTGCCGGCATGTTGTTGTGGAGCCATGCGGGTATATGGTATTGCTGGATCATACAAATGGCTTTTATAGCAGTAACGGTTGAGCTGAGGGGTGCGCTTGCCCAAAAAGCAGCGCACTGGTTAACACGGGTACCCCACACCCGGCTTCGCCAGGTTTTAGTATTGGCCAATGTACTGGTAGCATGGGTAATGTTGAGTTCGTATATACTGTTGGTACAAACCTTACCCGTTTTTTCTATTGCCCTGGCTATTGAGTTGTTTCTGTTGCTGGTGCAGGTTTGGTGTTTATGTGGCGCAGCCGTGCCTATGAGTGCAAAAAGGTTTTATACATACTTTTTTAAGCAGCCCTTTTACTTACCTGAAAACAGTAAATGGCAATACAAAATACCCTTTTGAAAGAAATTTGAATAGAGTTCTTCCGGTGTTAAAAATAAGGGCGGCTGTACCTGAATGAAGAACTACACAATAGTTGTGGGCGCTTATCTCTGTTCTCCTGTTTGTACCGATTGAAGCTGTTTGTATGCAGTATGCCAGCCAGCGGGTAAAGGATAGCATTTTATATAGTTTGGATGATCTGGAAAAGGAATTTAAAGTTTATCTTGTAGTTTCCCCATGAACCTCAACAATAATACAGGCACCCCCCATTGCCTTTGTTGAGTTGGTTACCTTAATGTAAAGATGCTTTTATGTATAATGGCCAAACAGCTAACTAAACCTTTATATACTGTTACCCGAAAAACATATACTATCGAAGTTTGCTTTACTCTATGGGTGTACAGGCAAAAAAATTGTTTACCTGATGCCCATTTTTCGCAGGCACTATCGCTTACCCGAAATGCAGGGAACTTATTCTATTAAATATGTATTACCCGCACTGGTACCAGAGTTGCGTTATGATGAATTGGAGATTGGGAATGGTGGGGATGCGAGTAGTGCGTTTTATCAATTGAAGAATATTTCTGATGTCGTGAATGTTGAAAAAGTTAGGAGTAATTTATTAAAGTACTGTGGATTGGATACCTGGGCGATGGTGGAATTATTAAATAAAATAAAGTCATGCATATGACTTTTCAAGAAATAAACCGATTAGCCAGTATATCATTAAGCGTATGTGAAACTTAAAAAAATCAAAAAAGGACTAATAGATATATTTCACAATGAAATACTATATAACTAAATCAATTTTATGTACATATTTTTCAATTAGATAGATTGAATTAATAATGAGATAATAAGTACGATTTTAATAAAACTAAATTATATCCATGGCAATAGCACCCATACCACAGAACATTGAACAGGTATTCTCATCTACAACTTACTATATTGATTTTTACCAGCGACAATATAAATGGAACAAAGAACCAGTAGAACGTTTGCTTGATGACATCTTCTACAAATTCAATCAGGATTATAAAAAGATAGATCCCTCGCTGGCACCTGAATTAGCTGGCGGACGTATTGGCTTCTATTTTTTAAACACCTATGTTACCAATACCATTAGCGGAAAAGTATTTCTGGTTGATGGCCAACAACGGTTCACTACAATAACCCTGATACTGATTCAGCTTTACCATTTGGGTAAAACCGTTGATAGTGAGTTAACCGATTGGATTAAGGACAGGATTTACGGCACTTCAGGAGCTAAAAAAAATTTCTGGCTCCAGCATCAGAATCACTTACCTGCAATGGAAGGATTATTAAATGGTTTACCCACGGCTGAAATACCAGTAAAGTCGGGAGTTACAGCCAAAAACATGGTAGAGAATACAAAATTCATCAAAGCATGGTTGGAAAATGAATTACAAACATTACATCAGTTTGACACTTTCATTTACTACCTACTCCGTAATCTGGAAATTGTAAAACTGGAAGTAATGCAAACAGATGTACCAATGGTTTTTGAAGTAATTAACGACAGGGGCGTAAGGTTAAAGCCCCACGAAATCCTGAAAGGTAAACTGCTGGGGCAGGTTGATAAGCAGGAATTAGAAATGCTAAAGCTGAATGAAATCTGGGAAAAACAAATTAACATGGTGGGAGTGGCCAATACCGGAACCGATAATGATGAAATTGATAACTTCTTTGAAACCTTTATTCGTTCTAAAATTGTAGCCACAAGGGGCGTGGCTGAGAAATATACTTTCCGAAATTATCACCGCATTCTTTTTACAGGAGAAGTGGAGGAGTATTTTAAGCTGAACCGTAATGCAGCTAACACAAAAAACTTCTTGCAAAACGACTTTATCTACTATACCAATTTATACAGCCGTATCCGAACGCTCCGTTCCAACTACAACAAAGATTACCCTTATCTGTATTTTAATCAGCTAAATGAGCTCACCGGTCACTACAACCTGATTTTAAGTGCCTGTAAACTGAATGATCCGGAAGAAGATGAAAAAATTAAAATAATTTCTTTCCAGTACGACAGGGTATTTACCATTCTTCATTTGCAAAAAGCCTATGTAAACAATATTATTGCCGATTTGATTTACTCTATCAGCAATGATATCAGGGAAATACCTGTATCACAAATTGCCGCCGTATTTGAAAAGCACCTGCTGGGTGCATTAACCGATATTAAAGGAGTACCTATCATGGAAACCTTTAATTATAATTACTTTAAAGATGTGGGTTATGCCGATCTGCCTACTCGGTTTAACCGCTATTTCTTTGCCCGTATTGAACATTTTATTGCCAAAGAAACCCGAAGCGAAATGCAGCAGAGTTTCGATAACCTGGTACGCAACAGCGGCAGCGTAAACGGCCATCATGTAGAACATATACTTGCACACAATGAGGAAAACCTTGTTGCCTTTAACAATGATGAAGAAGTATTTGAACGGGAGCGGAATCGCCTGGGTGGTTTATTATTATTAAGAGGAAATGCCAATCAAAGCAGCGGTAATGAAGCCTACTCTGATAAACTAAAAACCTATGCTCAAAGCTTATACTGGAATGCTACCCTGCACCCGGATACTTATCATTCTAATCTTGATTTACAATCATTGATTGATCGCTACCATTTAAATATCAGGGCCATGGAAATATTTGGTCCTGCCGACCTGGAGGAACGGCATAAATTACTGGCACAAATGGTACAAATAATCTGGAAATAATTAACAGGCTTGATAGAATTCCATCGGTTGCTATTTTTTAAATACCTGATTAGACAAGATATTGAATAATACAAGCTGTATACAAGGATATTTAAAAGATGACATTATACCTTCGGGAAATATAGATGAAGTAAAGTTACATTTGAGAAAATATGTGGTGATGTCTAAGCTATATCGAAAAGTAAACGATGAATATAAACGATTATAAGCGATCTACTGTTAATTTTAATTATGAAAAAAACCGACCTCATACATAAACTGAAGCAACTGCAAGGCATTTCTGATGAAGAACGGGCTTATCTTATTAATTTGGTAAACACCAAAAAGAAATACGGTCTTGTATGGGAAGATAAGCCAGAAGATGTTGAAGAACAACTACGTGAAAAACTGCCTGTGTTAAGAGAGGTAAAGGAAAGGGCTATCATCAATGGAGAAGAACACCCCAATCATATATTGATAGAGGGGGATAATCTACACGCTTTAGCAGCACTTACTTTTACGCATGAAGGTAGAGTTGATGTTATTTATATAGATCCACCTTATAATAGGGGTGATAATGACTTTGTTTATAATGATGACTATATCGATAAAGAAGATTCTTTTAGGCATAGCAAATGGCTAAGCTTCATGTCTAAGCGATTAATAATAGCTAAAAGACTTCTTTCTGATGAGGGTGTAATTTTCATTTCAATTGATGACAATGAGTTTTCGCAACTTAAAATGTTATGTGATGAAATTTTTTTAGAAAAGAATTTTATCGAATGCTTTCAATGGGAAAAGACTCAGAGTCCATCCAATCTATCAAAGAAGTCAAAGAAAAGACTTGAGTATATTTTATGCTATGAAAAAAACAGATCAAATCTTAGGTACACCGGGTTAATTCAGGATAATCCTAATGATAATCCATTACTGAAAAGTAACAATAATTACAAGACCCTGAGATTCCCCAAAGATGCAATCGAAAGTAAAATTCAAGGGGATCATATACTTGAACCAGGCGAATATGGTACCGCTAAGAACAAAGTAGTTTTAAAAAACAGAGTAGAAATACTTGATGGTAAATTTTTAAATGATCTTGAACTTGAAGGGAAATTCGTTTGGACACAAAAAAATCTTGAGGAAGAGATTAAAAAGAAAACAAAAATAGTTTTTAAAAGTACTGCTTTAGCTCCTCGATATGACAAACTAAGTTACGATGCTGAAGTTCCTCCAAACATAATAGATGAAAGATGGGGCGTGGCAACAAACGATGTTGCAAAAAGTGAATTGGAGGGTTTTGAAATATATGATTTTGAATACCCCAAACCTGTTTCATTAATTAAATATTTATTATCTTTTTATCCTCGAAAAGATATTATTATCCTCGATTTTTTTGCAGGCACTGGTACTACACTTGAGAGTACAATTGCACTTAACTCTGATGGTGGTAATAGGCAATGTATTTTGGTTTGCAATAATGAGAAAAAGGGAGATGAGATAAATTATATTCCCGAAAAGATTACTTATAAGCGAGCCAGTAAGGTGATAAGAGGTTACGAAAAGCCTAACGGAGATGTTATGCAAGCAAAACCGAAAAACAATCTCCGCTATTTTAAATGTGACTTTGTAAGCCGCGAGCTCTCTATTAAAAACAAAAAGGAAATTACTCGTTTAGCTACCGAGTTACTCTGTATTAAAGAAGATATATATAATGAGCAAAACCAAATAGGTGGTTACCAGTTAAACGCCACTTACGTTCGCTGTTTTCAACAAAGATCTTTGTACCTGTTAGTTATTTACGATGAGGATGTGATAGAACAAATAGTTGAAGTAATACAAAGTGTGGTTGCTGCCGATATCAACCGCGGCTGCCATTTTAAAGTATATGTATTCAGCAATGGCCAGTATCCCTACACCGAGGATTTTGAAGAAGTATTGCCTTACATAACGCTTTGCGCCTTGCCCGATGCCATATACAAGGCATACCAGCATGTATTGCCCAGGCGTAAAAAACAGCAGTTACCCGAACTGGAAGAGTCCACGGCGGAGGAGGTTGAAAATCAGCTAAATAATGAATCAACCGATCTGTTTAATCAGCGTTAAATATATCCAGTATGAAAAAAAATAGATCCAAATTCTTGGAAATGAGCATGGGGCAAACGTATCTTGCGGCTAATAGTACCTGCCATGCCTCTCCACGATGCACACTTTGGCAGGTTTTCGCTTTTTATAGGGGTAACTTAATCATTCATTCCCATGAAGTACACTAAGTTACCCATATCTATACAAGACCAGTTGGTTACTCTGCGAAAGCGGGGTTTACAATTTGCTGATGAACAAAAAGCAGCGCATTATCTTTCCAACATCAGCTATTACCGTCTTCGGGCTTACACCTATCCCTTCCAGGATAATACCGATCCCAATCATCCATTTATCAAACCGGTTTCCTTTGAAGAAATTATGCGTCTCTATGTGTTCGACAGGCAGTTGCGTTTACTGCTCTTCAATGCTATTGAAAAAATAGAAATTGCTTTGCGTACGCAAATTATTTACGAATACGCCATGGTGCATGGTGCTTTCTGGCATCTGAAACCTGCTTTATACAATAGCGCTGTTTATTTTGCTGATCATATTGCTTCTCTCCAAAAAGAAATAGACCGAAGCAAAGAAACCTTCATTGATCATTACCGGAACACTTATACTGACCCCAAAGAACCACCTGCATGGATGAGTCTGGAAGTAAGCAGCATGGGATTGTTGTCAAAAATATTTTCCAACCTCCGTAATGATGACCCCTGTAAAGACAGGATAACACATCATTTTGGCCTGAAAGATGTAGACACACTTGCCAATTGGATGCGATGTTTTAGTTTATTACGGAATATTTGTGCACACCATAGCCGTGTATGGAACCGCCGGATGACCCAACTGAAGCTACCCCGTAAACCGATTTATGCCTTTATACAAAATCAGCAAATACTACCGTACAAAGTGTATGCATATATCTGTTGTATGCAGTACATACTCAATATTATTAGTCCACAACATAGTTTTAGAGACAAACTGTTGGAGTTGATGAATGGATGTCCTTTATTACAGGAAAAGGAAATGGGTTTTCCGCCTAATTGGCAAAACGAAAAAATCTGGCAAATAGCAAACGCATGATTACATTAAAAACATATCAAGAAGAAGCACTGGAAGGGTTGGTAAAAGACACATTCAAACTACTAAAAGCACCGGGGGGTCGGCAAAAAATGGTATTCAAAGCCCCTACTGGTTCCGGTAAAACAGTATCCATGGCCGCATATTTAAATCGGTTATGTGAAGAATTGCCCGATAAATTGGATATACCCCTAAGGCAGATGGCTTTTATTTGGATTGCACCTAATCAATTGCATTTGCAAAGTTTCAGTGCATTGAAAAACTATTTTGTTGAATTAAGAAGTATTAAGCCGATACAGTTTGAAGATATAACCGATGATCGCTTAAAACCTAATGAAGTGTTGTTTCTCAATTGGCAATCAGTAAACAAAGAAGGTAATTTATACATCAAAGAAAACGAGAGCGATAAAACACTGGTAAACTATATTAACGAAGCCAAGCTGCATGATACAGAAGTTATTGTGATTTTGGATGAGGCCCATCTTTTTGCTTCAAAAGGCAAGTCGGCTCAGGAGTTATTGCAAAAGATTTATGCTAAAATAGAGATTGATGTTTCTGCCACGCCATTGTATACTTCCGATTATGGGTACACAATTAAGCGTGTTGATGTTGTGGAAGCGGAAATGATTAAGCAAGGTGTTATTCTGAATCCTAAACTGGATGCTCATAACCAGCAAGGCCGTTCCTTGGAGCAAGTACTCATGGAATTGGCACTGAAAAAGAAAGAGGAACTTGCAGCAGCGTATAAAAAGCTGGGGCTAAATATCAATCCGCTTTTGCTGATTCAATTGCCCAATGATTCAAAAACAGAAAGTGTTAGGGATATTCAAATTAAAGAAGAAGTAACCACCTGGCTTGATGTAAAAGGTATTACAACCAAGAATAACCGTTTGGCGATTTGGCTCAGTAATGAAAAAACCAATCTGGAGGACATTGAAAATCCTGATAGCATGGTAGATGTGTTATTGTTTAAACAAGCCATTTCATTAGGGTGGGATTGCCCCCGTGCGGCTGTGTTATTGATATTCCGTGAGATACAGCAAGAAACATTCACCATTCAAACCGTTGGCCGTATTCTGCGTATGCCGGAGCAAAAGCATTACCCTGATGCGGCACTCAATTATGGGTATGTGTACACAGATTTGAGCAAAGACCAAATCACGATTGTGCAGGATGATATGGATTATATTGTTCAGAATAAAGCGATCAGAGTACAACACTATAAATCCGTTGGATTAACGTCTTATTATATCAATACGCGATTAAGTAGAAACCGCTTGGGCTCAAAATTTCGCAAATGCTTGTATGAAGCGGCAGAAGATTTTTTTGCTGTCACATTAGACCCGGAGAAAGCGGGTACAGAAGGACTTACTGTTTTTAACGCAAAACGAATACAGGAGAAATTCATTGAGAGTAATGTGAGCAATATTGAAATTCCTATACCCAAAGACGTTCAGATTGAAGTGGAGGTAGGTTCTACCGAAGTGAGGAATATGGAAAAGTTTGCCAAAACACAATCAGAGCTGGACATTCTTTTCCGGCGATTTTGCCGTAACCATCTAGGTGGGTATGCAAAAATTGATTCTACTCCCGTATTGGAATTGGCACTGAAAATGTTCTTTGAGGAATACCTGGCCATGAACGAGTTTGCTACAGTTAAAATAATACTCTACGAGCAAAACAAACCCCGTTTCATTGAGGTCATTGACAGGGCATTAGAAAAACATGAAATATTGTTACAACAAAAGGCGGCTCAAGCAACTAAGCGAATTGAAGAAAATAAATGGGATGTGCCGTCAGAAAAAATTTATAATGAACACTATACCGAAAAGGGTGCCGCAACACATGCGTTAGAGCCTTTTTACGAATACAAATCAGCAAGTAGTCCTGAAAAACAATTTGTAGCATTTCTTGAAAACCATAAAGAACATATTGAATGGTGGTATAAGAATGGCGATAAAAATAAAGAAGACTTTGCGGTTACTTATGAAGATAGAGAAGGAGTTACTCGCGGTTTTTATGTTGATTTTGTTATTAAACTGAAGAGCGGCCCTGTTGCACTATTTGATACCAAGACACTGGATTCAGATCCTGATTTTTGTAATAAGCACAATGCATTACACCAATACATTTCAGCACAAAACGCAATAGGTAAAGGGTTATTAGGGGGGGTAATTATATCTAAAGGGGATGGGGTTTGGAAATACTGCGATAACAAAATAACCAGTGCAAAAGATACCACAGGCTGGATATCCTTTGATCCTGCATTGGTAAATAGAACTGTATAAATTATGGCTAAGAAAGGTTAGACACCATATTCGTTCACTATGGCATCCGAAAGGAAGACATGGATTTGATTGAAGTACTTTGCACTGAACATAAACTAGAATTTGACTAATGAATTTTAAACTTTTAAGCGGCCTGAAATAAGGGGAAGCTTACAATGTATTCTACAATCTCACCCCATACCTTTTCTTCACCGTATTCAATACCACATGTGTATAGTATTGTTTCACCTGCTTATTATCCATAAAATACTTTTTTGAAAAAACCTCATAAGCAGCCATATCTTTTGTTTGTACACAGAGAATAAAATCGTAAACACCAGCCACATAAAAACACTGCGTTACATCGGCACAGGATAACATGAGCTTTTTGAAACCTTCTATAACCGATGAATTGCCCAACTCCAGACTTACTTCTACCACAAAATGAAGCGTGGCGGCTGTTACTTCAGGTGCTATAACGGCAATATCGGCTTCAATAATTTTATCTGTACGATAACGTTTTAACCGGCGTTGCACAGCACTGGTACTCAAATTGTATTTACGACCCAGCTCTTCGGCTGTAATACGGTTGTTTTCCTGTAACTCATTTAACAGGTATTTATCTGTTTGATCTAACGCATGCATAATTTAACCGGTTTTTACGCGCTGAACGATTTTTTTGTGCGTGTATCTTGCTTTTTTAAACAAATAGGCAACACACTGCAAAGTAGTTTTGTGTTTTAATAATTACAGTACTCTTAAACAATCTAAACTATCACAAAACTACTTATGCAAATTAGGACTTTGATTTTTTTGTTTTCATGTATGCTTTTAACGATGACCAATTTAGCAGGTCAACAAAACAGTAAACAATACACCGTTAACCAGCACTGGATAGATAGTGTAGCAGAAAGATACCTGCAACAATCGAAAATGGCGGGTGTAGCCGGCTCTATTATTATTGATGGTAAGATCGTGTGGATGAAAGGATATGGTTATGCCGATAAAGCGAATAAGATTCCGTTTACAGAAAATACCGTTATGAATGTGGCATCCATTACTAAAACCCTCACAGGTGTTTGTATGATGCGATTGGTGGAAGAAAAGAAACTTTCGCTTGATGCAGACATCAACACCTATCTGCCATTCAAGGTCATCAACCCATATGCTCCTAAAGAAAAAATTACGCTGCGGATGATTGCAACACACAGCTCAAGCCTGGCCGACAGGGATCCTTTTTATGGAGACAGCACTTATTTTACCGATAAAGACTCACCTGAACCCCTGGGCGATTTTTTAAAAGAATATTTTGTACCGGGCGGTAAACATTACAGTGATTCCAATTTCTATCAGGCAAAACCGGGTGAGTACTGGGAGTACTCCAATATTGCTGCGGGACTGGCTGGTTATATTGTAGAACGCATATCCGGAAAAAAACTGAATGAGTATAGCCAATCGCTTATACAGAAGCCACTGGGTATGAAAAACAGTTCCTGGTTTTTATCGGAAACCGATCGTTCAAAACATGCTAAACTTTATCGAAACCAGGGAGATCGTTCTTTCCAGATTCCTTTGTATGGAATGACAACCTACCCCGATGGCGGTTTGCGAACCTCTGTTAACGACCTGAGTCAATTTTTTGCCATGTTGCTGAAAAAGGGAACACATAATGGCAAACGTATTTTACAAGCAGCCACCATTAAGGATATGCAAACACTTCAGTTTACAGCAAAGAATAAACCGGCGAATATGAACCTCGCCGAAAAAAATGAAGGCATTTTCTGGCGCACCAAAAACAATGTTACCCTCTTAGGGCACGGAGGCAGAGATCATGGTGTTAAAACCCTGATGTTAACCGATATGAATAAAACAGTAGGCATTATTCTATTTACCAATACAGATGACGATGACGACAAGCGCACCGATGGTTACTATCTGCTTTTTGATGTGCTTTTTAAGTATGCACTGCAACTTAAGAAGTGAAAGCTTGAAGGACTTCTTTTGAGGTGAAAAGTGAAAGGTGAAAAGTGAAGGAAAAACTGCGTAGCCTTTGCGTCCTCATTTCTTTCACTTTTCACTTTTCACCTTTCACCTCTCACCTCTCACCTCTCACCTCTCACCTTTCACCTTTCACCTTTCACCTTTCACCTTTCACCTTTCACCTTTCACCTTTCACTTTTCACCTTTCACCTCTCACCTTTCACCTCTCACCTTTCACTTTTCACCTTTCACCTCTCACCTTTCACCTCTCACCTCTCACGCTCCTCTACACCCACCCCCTTCTTATCTACTTTTCTCCACGCTTAATCGATTAGGCATAATAAAGGTTTTTTATAAAGGTACTTTCGAAGAATCTGGGAGTCTGTTTTTTAAAGCCGGGTAATTGATTGTCATAGTGATCTACCAAAATTACGATGAGAACAAAAGCCTGATGAGAATAGCAGAACCCATGTAGCCACCTAAACTAACTGACTACTTTCCATGACCGTGTATTGCGGAAACAGGCAGGTTGTCAGTTTTGTAAACCCTAACTGCTATGATGAGAAAGTTACTTTTCTTATTTGTTTCCTGCTGCGTAATGATGTGGGCGAATGCCAATGCTGAAAAGCATACATCGAATCAGCGCAACATCAATCAACCCCAAACACAAGTCCCACAAAAACAGCAACTGTCAGATGAAGTTCAGTGGAAATTAATCTACAGCGATGCACAGGTAAAACTGTATGCAACTGCTATTGAGTGTTCGGGTACACCTTCCCTGCGCTTAAAATTTGAAAGTTTATCGGCAACAGATCTTCAGGTTAGTTATAAGATCTGGGAAAATGCTGTGTTTTCAAAACCCATCAAGCTATCAGCAAAACTCAGTTTTGAAGGTATCTGTGCACCGGAATACAATAACCTGCTGGTGGAAGCCATTCCTGCAGGTGCTTCTGTTGCAGATGTAAAAGTGCAAGTGAATTATCAACCCTAATCTAATCCTGTATGAATATCAAGAACCTTTTTAACAAGGTAGTATTGTCGTTTATGGCAATACTTCTTGGCGCTTTTACCCTCAGCGCACAAACGCCACTCTATACCGGTGTACTGGTAAGCGATGTGGGTACGGGCAATAATATTGGCCAGGCCAATACCAGCCGAAACATTGCAGTAGATGCAGCCGGTAATATTGGTGTGGTGTATGTAGGCAGCGGCGGTCTGCGTTTTGCAAAAAGCGTTAACCGTGGACAGTCTTTTCTGCCCAGTGTACAACTACTCAGTACAGCAACTTCCGGTAACTGCGAAGTGGAAGTGGCCGATAATGGTAATATTTATGTGATTTATTCCAACGGCTCACAACTGCAGTTGTTTATAAGTCTTGATGGTGGTACCACATTCACAGGTCCGAATAACCTGGGTACCGGTAGCACACCACATATTGCCTCTTATGGTTCCAATGTGTACGTAGTACCACAGAATGGTGCAACCGTTTACCGCAATAGCAACAATGGTGTGGGTGCATTTTCGAGTGTATCGTTGGGTAGCTCATGGGCCTATGCAGATATACGTGTTGACAAAGCCAATGGCGATGTGTACATGATTGCAGACAACCCAACGCTGTTCATGTTCAGAAGTATCAACAACGGGGCTACCTTTTCGTCGGTTCCCATTTCAGGTTCCGTATTTTATTCTTCTTATGCCATTACAACCGGCCCTCTGGGTAAATTTATCTATGTGGCTGGTGGATCTAATACCAATGGTTATAGAATCGATTTTTCAACGGGTGCTGCTACCTTACTCACGGCGGGCTCATCTGCTGTTGCACAAGGACGTACCCTTGCCTGTGATGAGTTCGGGAATTTTGTGGATGGATATGCCCCTACCAGCAGCAGCGTAGCCATTAGAGTGAGTGGAGACAGAGGTACAACTTTCGGATCTCCTATTACCATTGCCGGCGCTACTACGCATAATATAGCACGTAACGCTTCTACACAGGATGTAGACATTGTGTACCAGGGAACAGATGGCAAAATATACCTGGCTGTTTATCCAAACCTTTTAAAAGGATTGACGGTTTCTAATGTAAACGCTTTTTATTGTGCAGGTGGTACCGGTTCAGTTACTTATGCTGCAACCGGCACACAGCTCAATGCGGGCAACCAGTTTATTGTTCAGTTAAGTGATAAGAACAGAAGCTTTGCCAATCCAACCGTTATTGGCAGCGCCACAACAACCAGCGCTAACGGTACCATTAATTTTACCATACCAGACACTGTATCATCCGGCACACAATACCGTATTCGTGTGGTAAGCACAAATACTGCGGTAAATGGTGCAGATAATCTTTTCGATATTTCAATTAACCCAACACCTGTTGCCAATATCACCACCAGCGGTGCTACTTCTATTTGTGAAGGCAGTCCTGTTTTACTGGCCAGCAGTGTGGGAAGCTCTTACTTATGGAGCAATGGTGCAACCACCAGTTCTATCAGCGTAAATGTACCGGGTACATATACAGTAACTGTAGGTAATGGTTGTGGTTTAACAGCTACATCGGCGCCCGTTACCGTGAATGTAACACCCAGACCTGTAATTGAAGTAACCGGCTCACTTACTTTATGTGCAGCTGGTGAATCAGTAGGTTTATCTTCTTCTACAACAGGTACAGCATATTTATGGAGCAATGGTGCAACCACCCGATCTATTACGGCAACAACAGCGGGTACTTATACGGTAAGGGTAACAGGTGGTGGATGTACACTTACATCAACACCTGTAACTGTGGTGGTAAATGCTCCACCAACTGTATCAGTAGCAAAAACAGATGAAACCTGTGTAGGTGCATCAAATGGTACTATTACTATTACAGCTACCGGTACTGCAAGTCCGTTCCAGTATTCTATTAATGGCGGCAGCAGTTTTGTTACCGGAAATACCTTTACCAACCTCGCACCTGGTGTATATACGGTTGTTGTAAAAACTTCCGGAGGTTGTAATAGTCCGAGCCAGCAGGTTACCATTGGCGTATCACCAGATGTTACGGCTCCTGTACCTACACTGGCAACACTGCCTGTGATTACCGGCTTGTGTGGAGTAACAGTAACAACTGTACCAACCGCAACCGATAATTGTTCGGGTGTATTGAATGCCACAACTACCAGTCCGTTAACATACACGGGTCAGGGAACTTATACTATTACCTGGAAGTACACAGATGCTGCAGGTAATGAAAGTACACAAACACAGAGTGTAGTTGTATCAGACAATATAGCACCAGTTGCCAATGTAGCCACGCTTCCAACTATTACAGGTCAGTGTGAGGCAACAGTAACAACCGTACCAACCGCAACCGATAATTGTTCGGGTGTATTGAATGCCACAACTACCAGTCCGTTAACGTACACGAGTCAGGGAACGTATACCATTACCTGGAAGTACACAGATGCTGCGGGTAATGAAAGCACACAAACACAAACTGTAATTGTATCAGACAATATAGCACCAGTTGCCAATGTAGCCACCCTACCAGCTATTACTGGTCAGTGTGGAGTAACAGTAACAACTGTACCAACCGCAACCGATAATTGTTCGGGTGTATTGAATGCCACAACTACCAGTCCGTTAACGTACACGAGTCAGGGAACGTATACTATTACCTGGAAGTACACAGACGCTGCGGGTAATATAAGCACACAAACACAGAATGTAATTGTATCAGATAATACAGCACCAGTTGCAGATGTTACCAGTTTGCCAACTATTACAGGTCAGTGCAGTGTAACAGTAACAACTGTTCCAACTGCAACGGATAATTGTTCAGGTGCTATAAACGCTACAACAACCAGTGCATTAACTTATACCACTCAAGGCACTTATACTATTACCTGGACTTATACTGATGCTGTAGGTAATATAAGCACCCAAACACAAACTGTTGTTGTTCTGGATAATACAGCACCTGTTGCAAATGTTACCAGTTTGCCAACTATTACAGGTCAGTGTGGAGTAACAGTAACAACTGTACCAACAGCAACGGATAATTGTTCAGGTGTTATAAATGCTACAACAACCAGTGCGTTAACTTATACCACTCAAGGCACCCATACCATTACCTGGACTTATACTGATGCTGCGGGTAATGTAAGCACACAAACACAAACAGTAATTATACTGGATAATATAGCACCAGTAGCCAATGTAGCCACCCTTCCAGATATTACAGGTCAGTGTGGAGTAACAGTAACAACTGTACCAACAGCAACGGATAATTGTTCAGGTGTTATAAATGCTACCACTACCAGTGCATTAACTTATACGGCACAAGGCACTTATACAATTGTATGGAGATATACAGATGCCGCAGGTAATTTTACCACACAAACACAAAAAGTAATTATACTAGACAATACCGCTCCGGTACCCAATGTGGCCACCCTGCCCAATATTACCGGAGAGTGTAGTGTTATCGTAACAACCATTCCGCAGGCAACAGATAATTGTTCAGGCACCATCAATGCAACAACAACAAGCCCATTAGCCTATAATAACCAGGGTACTTATACTATCACATGGAAGTACACAGATGCCGCAGGTAATAGCAGTACACAAACACAAACGGTGATTGTACAGGATGTTACACCACCGGTTGTAAACTGTCCTGCTCCAATTACTGTAACAGCACCATCGAACCAGTGTGGCACGGTAGTAACATATAGTCAGCCAACTGTTACAGATAATTGTTCATCAGGTAACACAGGCGTGCATACACTTACCAGTGGTGCCCAGTTCTTTGATTATGCAAATAATGTAAATGAAGCTCAATATAGCCCGGGTTTACCGATGAGTTTCTTCCCGACCGATGGTCAGAAGCTGGCAGTATTTCTGGTGAGTTGCGGATCTACACATTATATGTACCAGAATATCACTTTACCTGCGAGTGGTCCGATCAGTTTAGGATTGGATATGAAGTACACGAATCATTATGCATCAGGCTTTAGTGCCAATCAGTTTATTGCGATAGAGTTAAGAAACCCTACAACCAATGCCCTGATAACAACCTTGTTTAAAACCAATCCGGGTGCGCCACTGTCGACCCCAATGACGCATTATAATTTTGATTTGTCGGCATATGCTGGTCAGCAGGTGCGTTTACAGGTATTGGATGCAACGATCAATAATTTCTACCTGGATGTACAACTTGATAATATCACGATACCAGGCAGCAGCCTTGTAAACGGAAGTTTTGAAACAGGAAATTACAATGGCTGGACAATTGGCAGCGCAAGCGGAGGCTGTGGAACATTTGGTATTGGTTCAGGTCCATCAGTAACCATTGCTCAAACAGCAGGTTTGCCATCTGGTTCAACCTTCCCGATCGGAACAACAACGAATACTTTTGAAGTAACCGATTTAGCAGGTAATAAAACCACTTGCAGCTTTAATGTAACGGTGAATGCACCAGAGATTAATATCACAGGTAACGGTGCAACGATTGTAACCGGAGATAATACACCATCAACTGTAGACAATACAGATTTGGGTGGAACTATACCAGGTACCAGTATCAGCAAAACATTTGTTATTGCAAATAGTGGTACATCAGCACTTACAATCAACTCCATCAATATCAGTAATGCTGCATTCAGCAGAAGTGGTATCAGCTTACCAGCAGTTATACAACCGGGTCAAACGGCGAGCTTTACCATCAGCTTTGCTTCAACTGCTCTTGGCGTACAGAATGCGTTGGTAACAGTAAGTAACAATGATTGTAATGAGGGATCTTACAACTTCACTGTGAAAGCAGAAGTAACCTGTACCAATCCTGTGTTTGTAAATACAAGCGCACAGGTACAGGCTACTACAACAGCCACAACATGTAATGCGGTGGTTAACTATCCGTTGAGTGTAAATGGTATACCTGCACCGGCACTGAGCTATAGCTTCTCTGGTGCTACTACCGGATCGGGTTCAGGAACAGGAACGGGTAATACCTTCAATAAAGGAAACACACATGTAATAGTAACAGCGGTAAATCCATGTAGTACGGTGCTGTATGAGTTTGATGTAATTGTGGTAGACAATATCCTACCCATCGCCACATCACAAAACATCACAGTTCTATTGGGTGCAACTGGTACAGCAAGCATCACCGCCGCACAAGTGAACAATGGATCAAGCGACAACTGTGGTATTGCAAACATTGCACTTGATAAAACCAATTTCGATTGCAGCAATGTAGGTGCGAATACGGTAACCTTAACGGTAACCGATGTAAACGGAAATGTATCAACTGCAACAGCAGTAGTAACGGTAGCAGACAATATCCTACCCATCGCCACATCACAAAACATCACAGTTCTATTGGGTGCAACTGGTACAGCAAGCATCAGCGCCGCACAAGTAAACAATGGATCAAGTGACAACTGTGGTATTGCGTCGATTGTACTTGATAAAACCAATTTCGATTGCAGCAATGTAGGTGCCAACACAGTAACCTTAACAGTAACCGATGTAAACGGCAACGTGTCAACTACAACAGCAGTAGTAACGGTAGCAGACAATATCCTACCCATCGCCACATCACAAAACATCACAGTTCAACTGGGTGCTAATGGTACAGCAAGCATCACCGCCGCACAAGTAAACAATGGTTCAACAGATAATTGTGGTATTGCAACAATTGCAGTAGACAAAACCAATTTCGATTGCAGCAATGTAGGTGCCAACACAGTAACCTTAACAGTAACCGATGTAAACGGCAACGTGTCAACTACAACAGCAGTAGTAACGGTAGCAGACAATATCCTGCCCATCGCCACATCACAAAACATCACAGTTCTATTGGGTGCAAATGGCACAGCAAGCATCACCGCCGCACAAGTGAACAATGGATCAACAGATAACTGTGGTATTGCAAGTATTGCAGTAGATAAAACAAGCTTCGATTGCAGTAATGTAGGCGCTAACACAGTAACCTTAACGGTAACTGATGTAAACGGCAACAG
>CALRZI010000010.1:0-152360 GCA_943372605.1 Chitinophaga pinensis
CAAAAAAGATGGAAAAAGAAACAATACCGTAAAGCTAAATCAGTACTATTGTGAAACACTGTAAAGTTCTCTCAGTAATAAGCAGAACACTTGTAAAGTTATCCTAGTAATATCCTACCCAACTGTAAAGTTTTTTCAGTACAAGACAACATAGGGAAACAATAGGAGAACCATAGGGAAAGCATAGCGAAACTATAGGCAAACCATAAGGAAACCATAGTGAAGTGATAGTCTTTCAACTCACCCCAACCCTCTCTGCTGCGCAAAGAGGGGCTAGTACACCATTTCACTTTTCACCTTTCACTTTTGCCTTCCTCTCACGTCTCACGCCTCCTCCTACACCGTTTTCCCTTTCAACGCCTGCCCCACTGCCTTGTCCATAGCACGTTCGGCAAAGGGTCTGGTCACTTCATTTAATTCTTCTATTTTATTGTTAATCAAGTTTTTATCATCCATAGTTAAAGCTAATTGTAAAGCCTGCATGGCATTTGCTGCCTGCAATACTTCTTCTTTAGATAATAAATCCGGATTCTTTGTCATAAACTTCTCCGTTACTTCCAGTATCTGCTCTCCCTCGGTTCTGGCTTCTACCAATGCCCTTGTTTGCATGTCGTCTTTGGCATGGGTAATACTATCGAGCAGCATTTGTTCCACTTCCTGGTCAGTTAAACCGTATTGAGGTTTTACTTCAATACTCTGTTCTACTTCACTACGTAACTCTTTGGCTTTCACTACTAAAATACCATCTGCATCAATTAAAAATTGCACTTCCACCTTAGGCAATCCGGCTGGCATACCGGGTATTCCTGTAAGATTAAACTCTGCCAACTTACGGTTGTCTTTTACCAAATCGCGCTCCCCCTGGAATACAGAAATACGCATACCAGACTGGCCATCTTTATGGGTAGTATATTGCCGCCCTACCCTGGTAGGAATTTTGGAATTGCGAGGTATCAGCACATCCATCAATCCGCCCATCGTTTCAATACCCAGACTGAGGGGGGTAATGTCTAACAGGAGGAAATCGGTATTGTTACCGGCCAGAATATCGGCCTGCACAGCGGCACCTAATGCCACTACTTCATCCGGGTTCACCTCATCGTTCACCACTTTTCCAAAAAAGGCGCTTACAGCTTCTTTTACGGCAGGAACCCGGGTACTTCCTCCCACCATTACGATGGTATCAATATCTTTTGGTTTCAGTTCCGCATCTTTTAATGCCTGTTGGCAACAGCCAATGGTTTTGGCAATCAGCGGAGCTACCAGTTCATTAAAAACCGACTTCGACAACTCGAGCACATCACCATTCAGCTCCGATTTATAGGTGTCATGATCAGAAAGATACTTCTTTGCTTCTTCCGCTCTGAGCCTTAATGATTGATACAATTGTTTATTGATTATCAAATCATTATGAGATATACCCGCTTTTTTAATCCAATATTCAACAATAGCTCTGTCAAGGTCATCGCCGCCTAAATAGGTATCACCGTTCGTACTCAACACTTCAAAAATGCCATTGGATATTCGGAGGATCGATATATCAAAAGTTCCCCCTCCGAGGTCGTAAACGGCGATGGTTTTCTCTTCTTCTTTGTTCAATCCGAGCCCATAAGCCAAACTTGCTGCGGTTGGTTCGTTCACAATCCGGAGTACATCGAGTCCGGCCAGCTTACCGGCATCACGGGTGGCCTGTCGCTGGGCATCATTAAAATAAGCAGGCACCGTTATGACTGCTTTTGTCACAGGCGTTTTAAGTATATGTTCAGCTCTTTGTTTTAACTCTTTGAGAATGAATGAAGAAAGCTCTATTGGAGAATAGAATTTATCTCCTACCTGTACTTTCACCAGACTATCGGTATCGTCATCAATTACTTTATAGGAGAAAAAATCGGCGTGGCCTTGCAGGTCTTTATAGCTTTTCCCCATCAGTCTTTTAGCACTGAAAATGGTATTGGAGGGATCGGTTTCAAGATACTGTTTGGCATTCTCCCCCACTTCGGCATTACCAAATGCATCGAAATGCACCACGCTGGGTACCAGACTACTGGTATTAAACTCTTTTAATGCCACGGGTAATTTACTCTCAGGGTGAATAATAGCCACCAGACTATTGGTAGTTCCCAGATCAATACCCACGATCATCTCTGCCTGCTGCAGACTTCCTGTTGCTATATTAATGCCAATCTTTGCCATACCTGTTCAGATAAGCCACAAAAGTAAGCCATTACCGGAGAGGAGGATTTCGTTTTTAGAAAGAAAGGAGAAAGAACAGAGGAACAGAGAAATAAGGAATAAGGAACCGAGGAAGTGGGATATGCCCTATACTTTCTCATTCCTTATTTCCTATTCCCTATTTCTCTGTTTACTATTTCTCCACCACTTCCGTTCCGCTCACCCAATCATGCAGGGGTTTACCCAAAAAAGGGATAAAGAAGAGATCAATAATGGTTAACCGGGCAAGGCTACGCAGGAGTATGCGCCAGATGGCGGCTCTTCCCCCCTGTTTGTTCACCACTTTGGTATAGCTGAACCATTTGGCGGGCGATCGCTGGAAGATGATCTCAAAAAAACTATAGTAGATAAATAATGTACCGAAGAATATCCAGCCAAAATTGAGAAAAGGATATCCCCAATAACGCACCTGAAACATCCAGAACTTGTTAAACGCAAATGCCAGGATAAATACGATCAGGGTGTCGATAAAGAAATTCAATATTCGGGTGCCTTCGCCTACTTTTCGCATACCGCAAAGATAGCGGGATCGTGAGATGTGAAACGTAAGACGTGAGAGTAATTTATAAGCAACATCTTCCTCTTTTCACTTTTCTCTTTTCACGTCTCACCTCTCAAGTCTCACTTTCTGCTATCTTTGCCGCAAACAACAAGCAATGACCCTAATAGAAGAGCTGCGCTGGAGAGGGATGATTCAGGATATCATGCCCGGAACGGAAGAATTACTGAACAAAGAAATGGTTTCAGGATATATTGGTTTTGATCCTACGTCTGACAGTCTGCATATCGGCAGCCTGGTTCCTATATTATTACTGGTTCACTTACAGAAAGCCGGACATAAACCCATGGCGCTTGTTGGTGGCGCCACGGGTATGATTGGCGACCCTACCGGCAAAAGTGAAGAAAGAAACCTGTTGAGCGAAGAAATATTACAGCATAATCAGGATGGCGTTCGCAAACAATTAGAGAAATTCCTCGACTTCGACCCTTCCAAACCCAATGCAGCAGAAATGCTGAACAATTACGACTGGTTCAAAGGCATCAGCTTTCTGAATTTTATTCGTGATGCAGGCAAGCATATTACCGTGAACTACATGATGGCCAAAGACAGTGTGAAGAAAAGATTGGAAGGCGATACAGGAATGAGCTTCACTGAATTCACTTACCAGTTGATTCAGGGCTATGATTTCTACTGGCTCTACCAAAACAAAAACTGCAAACTGCAAATGGGTGGCAGCGACCAGTGGGGCAATATTACCACCGGTACCGAACTCATCCGCAGAAAAGCGGGTGGTGAAGCATTTGCGTTTACCTGCCCACTGATCAGAAAATCGGATGGCGGTAAATTTGGTAAAACAGAAAAAGGCAATGTATGGCTCGATCCTAAAAAAACATCACCTTACCAGTTCTATCAGTTCTGGCTGAATGCCAGTGATGATGATGCCAAAACATGGATCAAAATATTTACACTTCTTCCCGTAGCTGAGATTGATGCACTTATGCAAGCCCATGATGAAGCACCACATCAGCGAGCCTTACAGAAAAAACTGGCTGAAGAACTTACCTGCTTTGTGCACAGTCGTGCCGATTACGATTTTGCGGTAAAAGCATCAGACATCCTCTTTGGTAATGCTACTACCGAACTGTTACAAAGTCTGAGTGAGGAACAATTGTTACAGGTATTGGAAGGTGTACCCACCGTTGAAATCAACAAATCACAACTGGAAGCAGGTTATGATCTTGTGAGTTTTCTGGCTGAAGCAGACATCTTCCCCAGTAAAGGTGAAGCCCGTAAAATGTGGCAGTCTGGTGGCATTGGACTGAATAAAGAGAAAATTTCAACAGAAAAAACCACCCTTAGCTCCGGCGACCTGTTACAAGGAAAATATTTATTGATTCAGAAGGGGAAGAAGAATTATTATTTGGTGGTGGTGAGGGGGTGAGAGACGTGAGACGTGAAAGGTGAAAGGTGAAAAGTGAGACGTGAAAAGGTAAACTCTGTGTAACTCCGTGTCGTACTCCGTGTGACTCTGTGGTTTTTCACACTAATCTCAATATGAAAATCTATTTCCTTTCCGGTCTTGGGGCTGATGAGTCGGTGTTCAAGGCTTTGTATTTGCCGGGGGTAGACAAGGTTTACCTGAACTGGATGGAGCCTCTACCAAAAGAACCGATTGAAGCCTATGCACAACGGTTGGCCAATAGGATTGCAGAACCTAATCCCATAATCATTGGTCTTTCGTTTGGCGGTATGATGGCGATGGAAATTGCCAAACTTATTCCTGTTAAACAGCTAATACTTGTATCCAGCGCCAAAACACGTAAAGAGCTTCCACCCTATTTTGCTGCCTGCAGTTATATTCCCCTGCATAAATTATTACCCTTACAAACGGTGGCATACAGCAATACTTTAATGGGTTTCTTTTTTGGTGTGAGAACCGCCACACAAAAAAAGCAACTAAAAAATATCATCCGCAATACCACCAAAGGATTTAATCAATGGGCCATCAACGCTTTGGTAAACTGGAAGAACCAGCAGATCAATGCACCCGTATTTCATATTCATGGTAATGCTGATAAGCTGCTACCCCTGTCTTTTGTACGTCCAGATATTATTATTGAAGGAGGCAATCATTTTATGATCGTTCAGAAAGCAAAGGAAATTTCAGCGCATATTCAGCGGGTGCTATTCAGGTGATGAGTCCGGGAGACCGGGAGTCCGGGAGACTATTTAATTTGTATACTTCTCCAGAATTGACGAATGGCTCTTATTTCTGAATCAATATTATCTGTCATGGTTGAATGGCCTGCGTCCATGATCTCCACAAAAGATGAAACCGGTACGAGGCTTTGATAGTACATTACTGTTGCAGGGCGGGCTGCATCGTATTCGCCTGCTGTAAACAGCACAGGAACTTTTATTGTAGCCAGCGCTGCCGTACGATCATAATTCTTCAGGTTGCCAGTAGCTACAAATTCTTCCGGTCCCCACATATGTCTGTACACATTCAATGCCTGGTGTTTAAGCGAACTATCGACATATGGCGACAGTGGTTGCTTGCGGTTATAAAACCTGCTGTAATAAAGGTTGAGGGCATCAGCTAATTTTACAGAATCAGGTTTTAATCCTTTACCCAATGCCTGTAAGGTATGACGTGTGCTATCGGGTATTACCTGCATCAATATATCTGCATCTTCTACCCATGTTTGGGTGCGCATACATGGGCTTGCCATGATAATGGACCTGATATTTTCAGGATGTTGTAAATAAAAATCCATGGCCAGCATGGTTCCGAAAGAATGACCATAGAGATCATACTCCTTTATGTTCAGGTGTTTTAATAAAGCGGATACCTGATCAATATGATGCTGCATATTCATGAGACTGGTATCTGTAATTTTATCGGAGCGGCCACAACCCAGTTGATCGAAGATGATTACAGGACGATCTTTCGCAATGGAATCGGCCAAAGCCGTAAGATAATAACTCGTGAAGCCGGGACCGCCATGTAGCATTACAACAGGTACGCCATTACCACCCCGAACCTTATACCAGATTTTGCCTCCATTCACTTCCAGGAAACCTTCCTGCGAAGCAACTGTTTCTTTGCTGGATGATGTACAACTAAAATATACAATACTACAGGCAAGGAAGAGTACCAGGTAGAAAAAACGTTTCATGGTTATTTTTTGAATATTGAACTATAATCAATCCCGTTTATTTTTTCTCACGTCTCACGATTCTCACGTCTCAGGTTTTTACCACAGAGTTACACGGAGTAAGGCACGGAGTTTCACAGAGTTTTCCCTTTCACTTTTCACCTTTCACTTTTCACTTTTCACGTCTCACGTCTCACGTTTCTCACGACTACTTCATTTCCCTGATCTTCTTCCACATCGCTTCCGCCACCACTTTGTTTCCTTCATCATTCAGGTGCACGCGATCGTAGGTAAGTATTTTTGAATCCAGGTTATTGGGATTATTTGCTTTGCTGTAGTTAAGAAAGATAGAACGCAGATCAACCAGAGGCAATTGATTGTCTGTCGAGAATTTCCTGATCCAGTTACTGTAATGATTGAGTTCTCCATCCTGCGGATTACTACTGTCATGTCTTTCACCAATAACTGCCGGTGTACAGAGAATTACTTTTGCACCTGCCACCTGTAATTTCTTAACCAGTGCTGTATAGAATTTTCCAAATTTATCGAAATCAGTTCCGGTCCCCATCATACTCTTGTGCCAGATATCATTTACACCGATATACACTACAACAATATCGGGTTGTAATTTCAGTACATCTTCTTCCATACGCAGGTAGAGATCGTACACTTTATTTCCGCCAATACCTTTACCGATCAGTTCATATTGTGTAACCTTATCTTCATTACGAATCAGGTCTTCGATTACACGGATATAACCATTGGGCTTAACTCCCAACTCAGTAATGGAGTCACCAAAAAAAACTACTTTCTTTTTCTTATCAGAACGATAAGATGACAGAATAAACATCGCAGCGATGAAGAGCGTTAAGAGAATGAGTTTGTTCATTGTAATTTGAAAATTTGAAAATTTGAAAATTTGGAAATGAAGCCCCCCTTTCACTTTTCACTTTTCACTTTTTTACCACAGAGTTACACGGAGTTAGGCACAGAGTTACACAGAGTATCCTTTCACTTTTCACCTTTCACGTCTCACTTCTCACGTCTAATACACATCCGTCATCACCGGAGTCGTTTCCGTTCCCATTTGTTCTACAAAGGTTCTTTCATTCACCAGGTATCCATTGCCTTTGGCGCAGAAATGCACTTTCAGGTTTTCAATGGTAATGGGGTTTCCTTCGGGTATATCGGCCATATTACTATGTCGTATTTCGTGACCGTCTACAATAATCACCAGACCACTGCCAATGGCTTCCATGCGGTTGCCACGGGTAATGAGCATGCCGGTATCTTCTCCCAAACCAATACCAATACAGGATGGGTTGGATGAAACCGCCTGCGCCAGACGGGCAAAACGACCCCGTTTTTCAAAGTGAGAATCGAAGATAACGTTGTCCATAAAACCGAGACCGGTAGTAATTTTTACTTCCCCCTTTAAATGGGCTCGGGTGGCATTGCCTTCATAAATCATGGTATTACTCATGGCCATGGCACCTGCTGAAGTACCTGCAATTACAAATGTTTCATGCTGGTAACGATCGTGAATGGTTTTCAGGAAACTGGTACCACCGAAGATGGCGGTGAGTCGCATCTGGTTACCTCCACTGAACATGACTGCGGCACAATTGCGAACTCGCTGTACATAATCTGGTCGCATGGCATCTTCGCGGTTGCGGATATGCATCACGCCAATATCGGTACAACCGATTTTACTGAATGCATGTACATAATTATCGCCTACTTCCTGCGGAATGGTAGATGCGGTGGTTATGACTTCTATACGGGAGTCGGTACCACCTGTTTCTTCAACGATTCTGCGGAGGATACCCAGTTCAAAAAAATTGAGGTTATTACGGTGAACTTCTCCTTTTTCCAGATCCGTCCCTTTATCTTCTGCACCGCCAATAGCGATCAGCTTGCCTTTTGGAATACTCATGCCCTTTAAGTTCGTTCCAAACAAAAATAAGTGATTTCAACGGGTATGCCTTATTTGAAAATGTACTATATTCCATATCCTGCTCAATGGGTATTTACTGTGTATAAATAGCAGCCAAATCAAAACAACTGTATGAAGATTGAAGAGATTAAAGTATTACGTGGTCCAAATTATTGGAGCGTGCGAAGACCCAAGCTGATCCAGATGAAGCTTGACCTCGAAGAACTGGAACAACGCCCTACCAATACCATCGACGGTTTTCTATCCCGTCTCGAAACCCTTTTTCCATCCATGTATTCACATCGTTGCAGTGTAGGCAAACCGGGTGGATTTTTTGAAAGGGTAAAAGAAGGTACCTGGATGGGTCATGTAATTGAACATATTGCCCTCGAATTACAAACGCTGGCGGGTATGAACTGTGGTTTTGGTAGAACACGCGGCACAGGTAAAGAAGGCGAATACTATGTGGTATTTAATTATATGGAAGAAGATGCGGGCGCTTATGCCGCAAAAGCTGCTGTAAAAATAGCACAGGCACTGGTAGATGCAACAGCTTACGATTTGTCGGCCGACATTCAACGCTTACGTGAAATCAGGGAAGACACCCGTCTGGGCCCCTCTACCGGATGTATTGTAGATGAAGCGGCCAAACGTGGTATTCCATATATCCGACTGAATAAACAAAGTCTGGTGCAATTGGGTTATGGCGTTCACCAGAAACGCATACGCGCCACTATTGCCAGTACCACTTCGAATATTGCGGTAGACATCGCCTGTGATAAGGAAGAAACCAAAAACCTGCTCGAAGCGGCTGAAATTCCGGTACCCAGAGGCACGGTCATTCGTACCGAAGCCGGACTGGAAGAAGCCGTGGCCAAATATGGTTATCCGCTTGTCATCAAACCCATTGATGGCAATCATGGTAAAGGCAATACCACCAATATCACCACCTGGGAGCAGGCTGTAAAAGCACTGGAAGCCGCCAAACAATATGGTCGCTCGGTGATTGTAGAGAAGTTTATTACGGGATTTGATTTTCGGGTGCTGGTCATCAATTACAAATTTGTATGTGCCGCCTTACGCACCCCTGCTTCTGTTGTGGGCGATGGTGAACACAATATTCAATGGCTGATTGATGAAACCAATAAAGACCCTCGCCGTGGTTATGGGCATGAGAAAGTGCTCACTCAAATTACCATCGATCAGTTTACACAAAAGATGCTGGATGAAAAAGGATATACACTGGATACCATTCCTGCCAAAAGCGAACAGGTCTTGCTTAAACCCACGGCCAATCTCAGCACCGGAGGTACTTCTACAGATGTTACGGATGAAGTGCATCCCATCAATATTGTTTTAGCAGAACGCATTGCCAAAATTATCGGACTGGATATCTGTGGTATTGATATTATGGCTCCCGATTTACGTGCCCCCATTTTTGAAAACGGTGGTGCGGTACTCGAAGTAAATGCTGCACCCGGTTTCCGTATGCATATAGAACCCGCTGAAGGTTTACCACGTAATGTGGCAGAGCCTGTCATCAATATGTTATTTCCGCAGGGCTCAGATGGCCGCATACCCATTATTGCCGTTACTGGTACCAATGGTAAAACCACTACTACCCGACTCACAGCCCATATCTGTAAAACAGCAGGTCGCAAAGTGGGTTATACTACCAGCGATGGTGTATACATCCAGAACCAGATGATGATGAAGGGTGATTGTACAGGTCCGCTGAGTGCCCAGTTTGTATTACGTGACCCGACGGTTGATTTTGCGGTGCTTGAATGTGCCAGAGGTGGCTTACTAAAAGCCGGACTTGCTTTTCAGAACTGTAATGTGAGTATTGTTACCAATGTTACGGCCGATCATTTAGGACTGGGCGGTATTGATTCACTCGAACAAATGGCCCGCGCCAAAGCCGTAATACCCGAAACCACTTTTAACCATGGTTTTGCCATTCTGAATGCCGATGACGACCTGGTGTACAATATGCACAAAGGACTCACCTGTAATGTGGCTTATTTCAGTATGGATGAAAACAACCCACGCATTCAGGAACATTGCCAGAAAGGTGGATATGCGGTGGTGTTTGAAAACGGTTATGTATCTATCCTGAAAGGCACCTGGAAGATAAGGGTGATTAAAGTGAGCGAAATTCCGATTACCTACGGTGGTAAAGCCATTCACAATATCATGAACACCCTCCCAGCCGTTTTAGCTACTTACCTGTTTAAAGATATCAGTATAGAAGATATTCGAACGGCACTCACCAGTTTTGTGCCTTCTCCTTCCCAAACACCGGGTCGTTTGAACCTGTTTGAGTTTAAACATTTCAAGTTCCTGGTCGATTTTGCCCATAATCCGGCCGGGCTCGAGCTGCTCTGCGATTTTGTGGGTAAGATGGATGGTCACCCCAAAGTGGGCATCATCAGTGGCACGGGCGACCGGAGAGATGAAGATATCCGTGAACTGGGTCGTATTTCGGGCCGGAGTTTTGATGAAATCATTATTCGTCAGGATAAAAACCTGCGTGGCCGAACCGCCGAAGAAATTGTGAACCTGCTGGTGGAAGGCATTAATGATACCAGGGGCAAAGACATACCGCTTACCATCATCTACAACGAGAAAGAAGCCATTATGCACGCCTATAACACCGCCAAACCCGGCTCGCTGATTACGATTATGTGCGATGTGGTAGCAGAGGCACTGGATCTCATAAAAGCACTTAAGGAAACAGAGGAATAAGAAATAAGGAATAAGGAATGAGAAAGTGGGTATTTCGTCTTTACTTTCTTATTTCTCTGTTCCTTATTCCTTATTTCTCTGTTTCATAGGGCTAAAAAATTTGGAACAATTCCTCTTCCCCCTTATTTTTGCACCCCATTCAGAAATGAAGGGGTCGGATTGCCCGATAGTATAAGGGTAGTACAACTGATTTTGGTTCAGTATGTCTTGGTTCGAATCCAGGTCGGGCAACAATCCAAATTAAAAACCGCTGTAAGTTTAAACTTATAGCGGTTTTTAATTTCAATAAGACCCTTTCATCATCATACCTATCGCCCGAAATCATCCTGAAGTCTTACAATATCGTCTTCATCAGATGGCAAAGAACTATCCGTGTGTTGCCATATTTCCGCAATCATACCCCAATCCTCTAATCCTATCAATCTATGGCGCTGCCCTTGTTGAAGTTTTACAGTTTCGTTAGTTCGCAACACCTTTCTTTCTGATTCTTCATCTGTATCACTCGTTACCACACCCAATTGTCCACCAATACATTTCCATATTTCCGCTCTGCGGTGATGGTATTGCCAGCTTAATCTTTTCTGAGGTGCCACCAATAATATTTTGGGACTCAACCTACCTGATAAATTAAGTGTATCCAGGCGTTCTTCAGGAAAGAATATTTTAGCAAATTCAGCCGCCTGTGATTCATCAATTACATAAAATCCTCCCCAGGGTCTGCTCAGGTCTTCTGTACTAACTCTTAGATGGTGCACATCCAATATCTTTTTTGCATTGTCAAATACTGTTGTCTGAGATTTCATTGGTTTTATTTTAGAATGTTTTATTCAATATTTTATTTACAACTCTGTTTCTACATTTTCTGAACATCTGCTCTATTATTTACTAACACTCATGGAACCATTTAAGATTTGTTGATTTGAAACAACCACTATTTTATATACACCACTCGTTAGATTACCTGCATTCAAATTGTATCTACCATTTGAAAACATAACATCCCTTTGTAAATGTTTTCTGCCGGTCATATCAAAAATCATGACAGATGCTTTTGTAATATTTTCAGGAACCTGAATCATTGTCTGATGAACAACTGGATTGGGATATATTTTTATCTCTGTTTTTGTACCAGATGCAGTTGAGTTAATGTTTTGTTTGGCGAATATGGTATTAGACACTTTTAGTATAAAGGGTTCGTAAGTCATATCATTTCCTTTCAGGCTAAAAACAATATTCCTTATCTTATTAAATCTGACTGTATTACCATATTTGTCTTTCCATTTATCTAATGAGACCGTAATCTTTTGTATGCCATTCGTTGGAGGTATCGTATATCGCGGGCGATTACCCCAGTCTGTCAAACTATCCGGCACAATAACTAGCTCCACAGCTTTATCAGACTGTATTTCAAAACTGATGGTATTAAATTCACTTACTGAAATTGGCAAATTTCCTGCCCGTACATTCCTGAACAGATTTACAACGCCTTTAATATTTCCTTTAACCACTGGCTCTCTCTCCATACGCAATACTTCTTCTGTTACTGCTGAATGGCTCGCTTGAACAGAAAAATCGATACCTGTAGCATCTTGTGATTGATAGTCAATACCCCATGATCCATCCGCCAGATAAAAATGATCTTCAATAGCCTGACCAGGAACAGCAACTGAAATACCTGCATCAAATAAAAATCCTGTTTCAATTTCAAGCTTTTGTTCTGCGGCTCCGCTCAAAGGGATGTTTTTTGTAATCAACTCTGTTGTTGCTTTTTCGGATCTGGAAACATTACTTTTAAAAAGCAACGATGTAGTTTTTATTTTATTAGCTATGGTCAGGTATAATTTTCCGTTTTTATACTCGCCACTCTTCATAAATACATTGGGTATCTGTGTTTCTGACGGGTTATTCTGAATGGGTGTTTCCGCCCCCAGTGAACTTAATACATCATAGGCGATACTACATATTTCTGACATAGAGTTACCCCAGAATTGAAAATTGAGGTATTCGCCAGATGGGTAAGCATTAATATTCCATAAACTATATAAATGATAGCTCCCTTTTTCTTTCTTCACACTAAAATGAAGCGAATATTCTGTTTCACCATTAGCCCTGATCAGGGTGGTATTAATAATTTTATACTTATTCAGTACAATTGTTCTGATATCATTAATCTCAGATCCGTTTAGGCGATCACAGATTACTTTAGAATGATCATATACCCTGTCATTGGTATGCGTCGCAAAAGCCACAGCTACTCTTTTATCATTGAGGTAATAGTCAAGTGAAAATATATCTCTTGCGTTGGTCATGTTAACCAGATCTGCAGGTGTTGAAATACGGGCTATTTCAGTACCAGTCATTCCTGTTGATGGGAAATAGCTGCTCAACGTTTTTGAGGCTGTTCCCAGTTCATTATTGGTGGTAATTGCCTGCATAGACTGAATAAATACCGGCTGCGAATTTCTTTCTGTTTTTACTTCAATTTCTTTGGTGTCTCTCTTAAATGAACGGAGTGCTATTTTAGATGCCAGTCTGCCATTGCTTTCAAGCCCACCTGTATTGCCTGATGTTATTTCTGTATTGGCAGTTTCAATAGGGGTATAATTATTTTGTTGTATGGCTTTGAAAGGATTGGCCGTAATATAAAAAATGGCATCATTAAAGTCCTGATCACACCCACTGTTATCTCTTCTGATATCTTCAAAGGAAAGAATGAGTTGTTGTAAAGTGCTGTCAAACAATACCACATTGTGCTGTTTGAGCAATGTATCCGCTTCAGGGTTAAAAGCGGGATTGGAATACAAAATCCAATTACCATTTGTTACCATCCCATATCTCCAACCATCGGCTATGAGCACAAAACCAATACCCGTATTAGCGGGAAAATTTCCCAGTAACACTTTATCACCCGGTACAAGACTTCCACCGGAGCCAACCTGAGATACGTTCGGAAAAATAACGGTTATTTCTTCAGCAGTGGGCTTTTTTGTTCTTGGAGCGTTGAGTGGATAAGTGTAAAAACCAAGTGTATTCTTATATCCCGCCCCTTCTCCAACAAATGTAATGTAAACGGCTGCAGAGTCAACAAGACGAATATCGGTTTCATAACCCGAACTGATATATTGCGGATTATATTTGGGAACAGGAAAACTTTCCGGAAGAGCTGATTTTATTTTTTCAGCCGTAGTATTAGGAATAATATCTCTGCCTGCAAAATATTGTGGTGTGCCGTCAGCCGTATATTTCCCGAGGTATTTATACTGAGCCTGGCTTTCTAACCCTGATAAACTTATCACCAATAAAAATAGAAGTCTGTACATAAACAGTGTTTTAATGTAACAGTACCTCTTACAAAACAATGCCAAAGCAGGAGGCATAAGACTGACATACAAGAAAAACATTTTATAGCATACTCTACAATATGTTTATATAACAATATCAATACCTTATGAAATATTTACGACCAAAACAAAAAAGAAAAACCTGGAAAAAAACCAGCGTATTTATTAAAACACAAGAATAAAATTTCCATTAATTGGAATAAATCCTAAAAATGGATCAGAATGGGTTTCTGATTGTATGGGTTCTCAATACGCTGAATGAAATCTTTTGAAATGTAAGAAATACTCCATCAATAACCCTATAGTACATTAGGTTATAAAGCCGGTTGAATGAAAAAAAGAAATCTGATAGTGAGGATGTAAGTTAAAGACTGTTTGTAGTTATTCTGCCAAACTTGTATTTGACTACTTGTGCAGCTATCCTTTTTATGGAACAACAGTTTGAATTTATTTATGCAGATAAGCGTTCATCTCATCAATGGCCCGCGTCAATACCTGTTCAACTTTATCGATTAAATCCTTTAGTCTGGGTGACTGACCATAATCAAGAGCATTTTTTTCAATCTCCCTGATATCTTCTTTAAGTAGCAGTATACCAAGACTATCTATCGATGGCTTGAATCTGTGTGCGAGTTTTTTGATCTGTTCGAAATCGTTATTTTCATATGCATGACGCATTTCGCTGATTGTCAGAGAAGCCTGCTCAACAAACAACTCAAGCATTTTCCGGACAAACTCTCCATCTCCCTGACTGATTTCAACTAATTCGGAAATGTCAAAACTGACATTTTCTTTTTTGGTGCTGCTTTGTGTTGCCATTGTAACAGTATCATTTATTATATCAGTATGTAACCAACTTGAAATTGTTTTCAGAAAATCTTCTTCTTTAAATGGCTTAGCCATATAATCATTCATACCTGCGTTAATACAATTTTCATCTTCGCCTATTACCGCATTTGCTGTTAATGCAATGATAGGTTTTTGATACCCCATGTCTCTAAGAACCCGGGTAGCGTCATATCCATTCATCACCGGCATCTGAATATCCATCAATATCAGATCAGTATTTTGGTTTTCCACAATTTGAATAGCTTCTTCGCCATTTGTTGCTTCCAGCAAATTGGCTCCATAGTTTTTTAAAATGGTAGAAGCGAGCAGCCTGTTCATTTGGTTATCATCGGTTATCAAAATGGTTTTACCAGTCAAGAAATTGTTTGTCACATAAGATACTACTGATTTTTTTTCAGGGATATCTTCTTTTGTTCCTTTATTAAATTCAATTTCAAAGGAAACAATTGTCCCCTTCCCTTTTTCGCTGTTTACCAGAATACGTCCGCCCATCAACTCTACCAATTCTTTACAAATACTCATGCCCAAACCTGTACCTCCATAATTTCTGGTAACAGATTCATACTCCTGACTGAATTTATCAAACAGCTTCGTCACAAATTCTTTTTCCATACCAATACCGGTATCTGCAACACTAACCCGGATGAGTTGTGAAGAAGCTAAATTCTTTACTACCTGCCAACTTACTTCTACCGTACCTTTTTCGGTAAACTTGATTGCATTGCTGATTAAATTCAGCATTACCTGATTCAGCCTGTAAGGATCTCCGATCAGAATATCAGACAGTTGTTCATCATAAAAAGAATTGACGAGTTTCAGCCCCTTCTCCTCAGCTTTGTGCATTAAGACCACAAGAGCATTTTCACTAACTTTTTCAGGCTCAAACCCAATTTTCTCTACTGTCAATTTTCCTGCTTCAATCTTGGACAAATCGAGAATATCATTAATGATGACGAGAAGATTTTCAGCTGCTGTTCTAATGGTGTTTAAGTAAAAGCCCTGCTTCTCATTCAATTCGGTTTTTGCCAACTGATTTCCCATACCCAGGATCGCATTCATTGGCGTCCTGATTTCATGACTCATATTTGCCAGAAAAGATTCTTTAGCCTTCGCAAGCATTTCAGCGCGTTCTCTGGATTTGATCAAATCCTGTTCTAATTGTTTTTGTTGTGTTATGTCCAGACAAATGAGAATAAAGCCTGTGAGTTCGCCAGATGAATTGTACTTACCGGCTGAACTGATTAACCACCATCCTGTTCCGGTATTCAGATTCGTCTTTACTTCGTAGGCTTCGCTGATCTGCTGATTACCCTCCTGTAAATTTGCTTGCAGTATGTGCAGGCTTTCTGGTGCAATCAAACTTAAAAAGTCATATCCCCGTGCTGTATTCTCCGCCAAACCCGCCATTTTTAATAAAGTCTGGTTGGCAAAATCAATCTGCCCCTTTTTATCTACCTCAATCAGACCAAGGTTCATATTGGCAATAATGCTTCTGTACTTTTCTTCGTTGAATCGAAGCGCATCCTCCATGTCTTTTCGTTCAGTAATATCAATCCCGTATCCAATAACAATTACAACATTATTATCAGCATCAGTTACCGGGAACCATCTACGTAAGATAAACTCATGTTCACCATTTTCTTTCATTGATTTTTCTTCCCATTCACAGGGTTGTCGGGTATCAACCACTCTTTGGAAAGTCTCATGTCTATTTACCGCAATGCTAAGCGGTTTATTCCTGTATATACAATAGTCTTCATCCGTTTTACCGATCATCCACTTACGAAGTTCTTCATCTTTGATTGCCCGTGGATTGATGAATAAGTATTGATGATTTTTATTAAAAACCGCAATATCAGCAGGCATATTATTCAGGATATCTTCATAAAACTTTCGCTGCTGCTCCAGTTGCTGCTCAATATTTTTTCTGTCAGTAATATCCAGCATGAATCCCGTAAATACACACCCACCTTCTTCTGTTTGATATGAGAATGAAGAATGTACAGAATGCCATCTCTCTTCCTGACCCGGAATAACCAATCTGGCTTCTACATAGAATGGAGAGAGGGTTTCTCTGCTGTATTCATTTTTTTGAATCACCATTTCTCTGTCATCAGGATGGATATATTGCAGATAATTTTTAAACTCATCCGGCTTTATACCAAATATTTTTTCTATAGCTGGACTGATGTAGATAAGACCACTAGAACCATCTTTATTGAACACAAACTCATAAATAACACCCGGAATGTTTTCAGAAAGTGCCTGAAATTGTTTTACCCTGTTTGCCAGTTCTGTTTCAATCTGTTTACTGTTGGTAATATCGGTGTGTGTACCAACGATGCGTAGCGGCTTTCCTGCTGCATCACGCTGAATCACAACACCTCTGTCTAATACCCAGCGGACAGACCCGTCACGGTGAATGAGTCTGTATTCCAGACTATGCGAATCTGCATTTCCGTTTTTGTATTTTTTATCACTCTGCTCAAGAAGAGGCAGGTCATCTTTATGAACCCTGCTCCACCACAACTCACTGTTATCCGTCATTTCATCAGAAGTATAACCGAGGAATTCATTTTCCGATTTTGTGAATAATGTGATACCTTTTTGAAAATCATGTTCCCAAACATTATCACCAATACTCTCCAATGCTTTCCTGAAAAGCAGTTCCGATTCTTTTTCGTTTGTAATGTTCTCCTCTAAAGCAAAATAGCCACTAATTTCTCCTTTCTGATTGTGAATAGCCTGCCCCTGTATACGAAGCCAATACTTTTCACCCCTTTTATTATAATTTACAATTTCAGCTGTGAATGGATCTCCATTCTTTATTTGTGTTGCCAGATACTGAACGGTTCTCGGGTCTGTCTCCGGCCCTTGCAACAGATTACCGGGTTTACAACCCACTGCTTCTTCAAGACTGAAACCAGTCATATTAGTAAAACTCTTATTAACCCAGGTGATTTTCCCTTCTGCATCTGCAATAACAACTGCTTGAATATTGTCTTCCGCTATCTTGGACAATACTTTCAACTTTTCATCATTTTCTTTTTCTTCTGTCACATCCTGAATAATTCCAAAAAACTCTGTAATCGCTCCATTTTCATTACGAAGCGGTTGACTGAATGATCTCCCCCAAAAAGAACTTCCATCTTTTTTATAATAAATGATATCTTCTGTGAATCCAACTCCTTTGAAAAAATAACTAAGAATTTCAGTTAATGTATCCTGATTCGTTAATGGCCCCTGACATAATTCAACCGGAGATTTTCCGATGATCTCATCTATTGTGTATCCAGTAAGATTGCAAAACCCTTCATTGGCCCAGGTTATAAAACCATTTGTATCTGTAAATAAAACACCATTTTTATTAGCACTTGCTACTAAAGACAAGCGAGATAATTGATCCTGTGTTTTCTTCTTTTCTGTAATATCTCTCCCATAGATATTAATATACCTTTCATCAATCATCGACACACAGATGAAAGAATATATTTTATTCCCAGACTCAGCCTCTATAGTCCATCGCCTATTATTCTTATCTATATTATCAGCTATGAGTTTGAAAAAATCATCATTTCGCAATAAGACTCCTTTATAATTGAAAAAATCAAGTGACGATGCTGCTGGATTATTCAATAAAACGTCGCCATTAAAATTGATTCGAATCAACGGATCTGGGTTTTGCATCGGAAACAAGGCAATATCTTGTACTTCCTTATTTGCTTTTTTCAATTCATTTTTCTGCTGATTAAAAGAGTGAACCAGTTTTTTGAGATCATCATTGGTTATTTCCTGTGTCTTCAATAAATGTAAGAGATCAATCAACGGATCATGATGTGCAAAATCTGTAATGGTCAGACGGCTTTCAGTAACCTGTTCTACGGAGTCAAACCAGGGAGAGCCGATAAACAACATCTGATCCTTACTTTGCAGATATTCAAACTGTCCTCTGATTTTTGTATTCGTCAAGCCAAAAGTTTCTACAATCGTTAATTGATGTTGAAGATTCAATAAGTCCTGAAAAGAATGTACAGGCGTATGCGGTCTTGGAATCTGAAAATGTTTCGAGAACTCATCCCCCTTTTTAAAGACACAAAGTTTCTCCATAGATTTACCCATTGCATCAATATGCAGATCTCTGTCTATCAAAAAATAAAAAGGGAACAGATTGTTAAACTGGGCTTCGTCAAAATGAAAGGATGCACTCATACTACCAGCTTACTTTAAATATTTCATGCGTACTCCCCTCGTCACGTGTTTGCAACAATTCAATGGAAACAGTTGTTTGATAGAGCTTTGCCAGTCCGCTAAGTAAGCCTCTTACAAATTCTTGAAGACCTTCTCTTTTTGAGTAATAATGTACATGGATTGAAGTATCAGCGATATCACTTACCCTGAACTCAGGAGGTGTTAATTTAGGATACAACAACATGATTCTATTATGAAAAACAGGCAGGTTGATCAGAAATTCTTTTAAATTATTACCCCCAGCAGCCATTAAACCACCATATTTTTCTTTACCTGTTTTCAGTATCCAGTATTCACCAAATGTGTTGAATACCTGGTGCACAGATATACCCAATACCTCGGCAACAGCTCCGGCAAGTTTATATGTTATATCATCATCATAAGGTTCATTGCCTAGAAAAAAATCAACATCTATGCCGCTTTTAATTTTAACCATTTCCCATTCCTGTTCACCAAATTGTTCAGTTACCAGATCTTGTATGGCTATGTTTACTATTCCGTACATGTAAATAAATTTGAGGGTAGGTTAACTTTCATAAAAGGAAGTGATGGTCATAGTTTGATTATGAAGCTGGCATTTACCACCTTCATTAAAAGGGGTAATTTCACCATAGGAATAAAAACCGGCTTGTATGGCTTTATCACCAAATATTTTACTAACAGCTTTTACTTCTTCTGTTGTTTTTTCGCCCAATACCAATTTACGACCAATACAACTAATCAACAAGGAAAAATCGGGAGTTGCACTTTTTGCTGCAATAAAACCTGCGGCCTCTGCTGCCGCATGTGTTAGACGATCAAAATTGGCCTTCATAAACCGAACTTTTGAACCTACCGGAATATCGCCTGCAAAAGTCATACTCTGATCTTCCTCATTAATTGACAAGATAGTTCTCACAACAGGTTTATCAGATCCGGGTATCGTTACAGACAACGGAAATAATAAAGCAGACCCCGGTAAATTCGCCGACTCCGGACCCAGATATTTTTTATACAGTGCCAGAGCATTCTGATCCTCCATTTCCATCAACACATTACCGGAAGAACTGGTTACTCTTTTTTCCAGTCCGAAAATATCCCACCCCCCCTGCGATCCATGCTTAACATGAATATGATCTCCATACAACCCTATTGCCAATACACATCCTTCTTTTGGTTGTTCATTTAATCCGACCAGCGTAGAATGAAAGTCGGAACCATCACCAGCCAGACCACCAGTAATTAATACCTGCTTTTCAAATTGCGTAGCCAGTCCTTTTACCAGTTCACTGCCATTCACCTTACTGCCGTCAGAAAGTACCAGAACATATTTCAGATCTTCCTTTGGTAATTGTTTGGCTAAAGCAATTCCTGCAGCATAGCTGTTACTATGATCCATTATGCTTACTGCACAGGAACAAATGCCAGTTCTTTCAAAATGAATGGCCATTACTATTAACGCTCCGTCGATAACCTCATCCTGAAATATTTCTCCGGCTGTACTGCACATAGCAATATCAGCCATCGGAAATTTTACTTTCAGTGACTCATAAGTAGCAGGATCCCGTAATATTTTTTTATCTGAAAAACAAAGCACCAGGTTAACCGAATCGTAGGCTGGTTGCTGGCTTACCGGATGTGTAATCCATTCATTGTCCTTAAAGCGATAAATAGCAGTTTTCATACAATAGCAAAAAATTAATCATCCTATAACAGCAAAAGTTTTACCAATTGAATATCGATTCTTAATTAAATGATAATCAATTAATTAGGAGGTGTAAACCGAAAAGCCTTTTCCGTTTTCTGGACAAATTTTCTACCTTGTGGAAATCCTACACTGCTAATTCTCCATCTTGCAGCATTTTATAGATGGTACTTTTGCCAATATCCAGCGCTTTGGCAGTAGCCACTACATCGTTATCATTTTTACCCAGGTAATATTTTATAATATCACAGGTATGTTGCCGCAGGGTTTTGGATTCTCCACCAAAAAAATTTTCTCTGATTGTAGAGGTAAATGTGATATCATCTGCTTTAATTTCATTGTTATCACACATCACTACACTTAAATCTACCACCGCTTTTAATTCTCTAACATTACCCGGGAAACTATACTGCTGCAGTTTTTCTTTGGCTTCTTTAGCGAAACTGATGGTACCCAGCTTATTTTCTTTTGCAAATTCATCTGCAAAATGTTTGGCAAGAATTAATAGATCATTACCCCTTTCACGTAATGGAGGTAATTCAATCGGCAGCCCCATAATTCTGAAATAGAGGTCCTCCCTGAAATTGCCTTTTTTAACTTCCTCAGCCAGATTTTTATGGGTAGCTACAATTAGACGTATATCCAGTTTCACTTTTTCATTGCCTCCTATTCTGATTACTTCCCGCTCCTGCAATACGCGAAGTAATTTACTTTGCAGGCTAAGGTCCATTTCAGCAATCTCATCCAGAAAAATACTGCCTCCATTTGCTTCTTCAAATTTTCCTGGTTTTCTGGTCAGCGCACCGGTAAATGCTCCTTTCTCATGTCCGAATAATTCACTTTCAACCAGCTCTTTAGGAATGGCAGCCATATTCACGGCAATGAAGTTTTTCTTTTTCCGATCGCTGTTGTAATGAATAGCTTTGGCTACCACTTCTTTACCCGTGCCTGTTTCGCCCGTAATAGAAACATTAATATTAGTTCGCACGGCTTTCTCCATCATGGCAAAAACCTTTTTTAGTTTCTCGCTTTGCCCAATAATAGATTTTTCAAAGGAATATTTCTGACCAAGTTCTTCTCTCAAATGTTCTACTTCTTTTTTGAGTGACTGGTTTTCCCTGATTTTCACTACACTGTTCCATAACAAATCTTTGGTAGCTTCATCTTTTATCAGGTAATCACTCACCCCCATCTTAAGTAACTTAACCGCTACAGCAACTTCATCCTGTCCACTTATAATTACAACAGGTACTGTTGGATTTACTTCCCGGATTTTCCTGAATAATTCATCTCCCTGCATATCGGGTAAGGAAAAATCAATGGTAATCAAATCAGGTTTATCTGAAAGTTTCGCTAAACAGTCTTTGGCAGACTCGTACCGTGTGACTTTATAATCAGGATTTAAACCAAGATGATAAGCCAGAATTTCGCCGTACCATTTATCGTCTTCAACAATGAAAATTTTAAATGCCATAACAGTAAATAAATAAGAGGAGATGTTTACTCTACTAATATAATCCAATAATTACATTATTTGGACTTATTCCAAATAATAGACCGTTTTTAATTTCTTGGGTTTTATAATGAACTGATTTTCAACATATACCGATCTGGCACTGGCTTTGGCAATAAAAGAACAAGAAAAAATACTACCATGAAAAAAGCAATTATTCAGCTACCCTCCTCTCAACATCAGTATGCCATTGTGGTACCTTGTTATAATGAGGAAAAGCGTTTTCCCTATGCCAGCTTTCTAAAGTTTGCGAAAAATCATCCTGAAGTGTTGTTGTGTTTTGTTAATGACGGCAGCAAAGACAAAACGCTTGCTGTTTTGCATGCCATTCAAATGGAATGCCCTACCAATATTTCCGTTTATTCGCTTGAACAAAACGGTGGAAAATCAGAGGCCGTAAGACAAGGCATGATTCATGCACATAACCAGTATAATGTACAGATGCTTGGTTTCTTGGATGCTGATCTTGCAACAAAACCGGAAGAATGGCTGGAAATGGCTAAATACAAAGAAGCCTATCCTCAATATGGCGCCATTGTAGGAAGCAGAATTCAACGACTCGGTGCCGAGATCAATAGAAATGACAGCCGTTCTCTTTTCAGCTCTATTATTAAAAAATTTATAAAAGTTATTTTGAAAGCGCCTTTTCAGGATACACAGTGCGGGGCTAAAATTTTCCAAAGAGATCTGGTTCCTTTTTTATTCAGAAAGCCTTTTCTTACACCCTGGCTGTTTGATGTTGAAATCTTCCTGCGGCTTCAGAAAAAATTCGGCAAAGCTACTTTGCAAAAAGGTGTACTAGAATTTCCTTTAATGCACTGGTCAGAAATCGGTGATTCAAAGCTAACGTTAAAACATACTTTAAAAATACCGGCTCAATTGATGAAACTGCATTACCAGTATAATATCGCTGAGAAATTTATTACCAAGTCAGGGTATCCTTTGTTTTCAAAGAAACGTACAGATGCTTTTTTCAGAAATCTCCTGTTTCGCATTACAACCCTATTCTTTTAATCACTCCAATAAAACAGATGTATGAATACAAATAATTATGCCGTCATTATGGCTGGTGGTATCGGAAGCCGCTTCTGGCCTATGAGTAGAGCCGCTTACCCAAAACAATTCTTAGACATTCTCAATACGGGACATACGTTACTGCAATCTACCTATAACAGGTTTGCAAAAATAATTCCTGCTGAAAACATCTTTATCGTTACTTCAAAAGACTATATCCATATTGTTGAAGAACAAATTCCGCAAATACCAGTAAGTAACATCATTGGTGAGCCGGAAAGAAAAAATACAGCTCCCTGTATAGCACTGATCGCATTAAAAATTAAACTGCTAAATCCAGAAGCCAATTTAATTGTTTCGCCCAGTGATCATTTGATTGAAAACGAAACGATGTTTATTGCTGATTGTCTGACTGCTTTAGACCAATCTGCGAATAATGATACACTGATTACGTTTGGAATTCAACCCTCTTATGCCAATACAGGATACGGATATATTCAGTATGAAGCAAGTCAAACGAATACCCCTGCACATAAAGTAAAACGGTTTACTGAAAAACCCAATAAGCAAACAGCCATTCAGTTTCTGCAAGAAGGTTCTTACTTATGGAACTCAGGCATTTTCTTCTGGAAAGCAGATACCATCATTAACGCTTTCAGAACTTATATGCCTGATATGTTTGATGTATTTGTTTGTGGGCGAATGGATCTGAATACCGAAAAAGAAGCGTCAGCCGTTGAACATATCTATCAACACTGCCCATCCATTTCTATCGACTATGGTATCCTTGAAAAGGCAGAAAACGTATATGTTATTCCGGTTGCATTCGGCTGGAACGATCTGGGCACCTGGAACAGTGCCTGGGAAAATACAGAGAAAGACAATGCGCTCAACGCAGTTGGGGGCAATAACACCATGGTGATTGATGCACAAGGATGTATTGTTCATTCAACAGATAAAAAACTTGTTTTGGTAGGTGGTGTTAGTGATCTGATTATTGTAAATACACCCGATGCCTTACTGGTATGCAATAAAGAGCACGAACAACAAATTAAAGAATACCTCACAATCGTTAAAGAAACAAAAGGTGAACTGTACCTTTAAGTAAAGACTTCAACCGAATGCCACAATCTGATACATATAGGCTATGGGATGAATATAAAGGAAAGAAACTTTTATTGGTTGCGCTTTCATTAGCCCTGCTCACACATGGCATCATCATCTATTTCACACTTCCGAAAACCTATGATGCTTTTGTTCATATTTTCTTTGCCGATCACTATGCAAGATTCTGGTTTGAACCATGGGAATACAGATGGTACACAGGTTTTTTAACCACCAGCTACCCTCCAATGGTTCACCAGGCGATTGCACTGATCAGTAAAATTTTCCCCCTCAAAATAGCTTTTAGTATCTATGCCATACTAATAATAGAACTACTCATCATTGGCGTTTATAGATTCAGTAAACTATTTTTTGATAAGAAGATTGCAGGTATCGCTGCGATTCTGACAGTAGTCTTATCTTCTGTAATCGAAACACTACATGTGTATGGTCAGATGCCCACTTTAACCGGTCTTGCTTTCTTATTGAATGCGCTCCCCTTTCTTTACCAGTATATCATCAAGCAAAAACTGATATACTTATTGATGTCGCTGTCATTTCTGGCCGTAACGGTAAGCTCACATCATGTTACTGCCATTTTTGGGATGGTCTTTTTTATTGCCCCAACTGTTTTTATGGCATTGACCGACGATCTTTCAAATAAAGGACAAGCTCATAAACTGCCGGGCTTTATACTGGCCATGATCAAAACAGCATTCCTGAAGAAAAAAGAGATACTGCTTTTCGGCATTCTGATGATCATGCTTGCCATCGGTTTAATATTCCCTTATTGGTACTGGAGTAAAACAGACCCAATTACACAGGTATCGATCCCGCACGGATCAAGGGATAATTTTCTCACTCACCCCGCATCCGGGCTGGTTTTTTTTGTAATCCCATTGATGCTTATTATTGCCTTATTACCTGTTATCAGTTACTATATTACTGTTAGCAGGCGGTTTTTAGCATGGGCTGTATCTTTCTTTCTCTGTCTTTTATTAGGTAGTGGTGGCACCACTCCTATACCGAAAATGTTATTGGGTGACAATGCATTCAACATACTTACATTAGACCGCTTTGGTTTCTGGGCTTCCATTATTGCTATCCCCTTTATCGCAAAATTTATTTACACTTTCTTATACGCATCTGTAAAGGAGTTCTGGGTCAAAAGATTCAATACAAAAACACATTTTCTGCTCTCTGCCAGCACTGGATTTTCTTATTTATTATTCATTCTTTTTATTTTCCATCTTGGCAGCTTCAGACCCTTACAACCCAAAGAAATTGATATTGATCCCATGCTCAATTTCCTGAACCGTGATGAACATATGCGCTGGAGATACCTCACGCTCGGTTTTGGTGATCAGATGGCCTGGCTCAGTGCCAACTCACTTGCATCTACCGTAGATGGTAACTATCATAGCGCCAGAAGATTGCCTGAACTAACCAGCAGACCTGTAGAACGCATTGAGAACGCCAAATTCAGCGGCGTTGAAGGACTCGCATCATTAAACGATTTCTTATGTAATGCAGAAAAATACAGTCTCAAATATGTCTTCAGCAACGACCGTTATTATGACCCCCTTCTATATTACAGTGGATGGAACAGAACCATCCGACTCGAAAACGGCATCATGGTATGGGAAAAAGGAAATATTTCTACCATACAACCCATACAACCAAAAGCATTACACCCTTTATTAAAAAAAGCCTGGGGAATTTTTCCGTTAAGCAGTCTGGTCGTGGTTTTTATGCTGACCATTTGGTATTTAAAAAAGTTTAAAAGCCATGACTATACAGATACTGTTCCTGAAAGTTCAGATAAGCATCCTGTTGTTGTCACCTATCTCTCTTCTTTATTACCCTTACTGTTCTCCACTGCATTTCTCATGAATCAGGTATATGAACTGTTGCTGGTAAAAGAACAGGATTCACCCAAAAATGCCATTCTGAATTATTACAATCATCTCGATTTTCAAAGATTTGAAAAAGCATTTCATTTTTTTCAGCCCAGTCCTACCTACCCCCTCGATCAATATCTGTTAGAAAAATCAGTAACGGATGGTGGTCTTTTACCTTCTTATGCAAAACTCGACAGCATTCATACCAAAGAGTTGTTCCGAAGTAAAGATATTGCCAACATGCAGGTCTATACTCGCTGGCGCACTTCACTTGGATTTCGGGAAAAAAAGGATACCATGCAATTGATCAGGCAAGACAAAAAATGGTATATAATACCCACTACCTATACGCCTGAAATACCCGAAGAACAGGTGCGCAGTTATACATATACACTGTTTAAACGACAGGGAAAAAGAGTGATTAGCAGTTTCCCCACCGTAAAAGATGACAGAGTAAAAAAACCTTTTGCAGTATTCCGTCAGGTAAACTTTATCAGAAACGGAAAAGATAATTTTATTACCGGAGAAATACTGAATGCAGATGATGTACCTGTAAATTTTGCATTAAGGGTGCAGGTATTATTTGCGGACAACAGCAAGAGAACCTATTTTCCAGGCATACATTTTCAATACAATCTTTCTCCTAAAGCCAGTACATTTTTTCAGGTAGATCTCGACAATACACATCTGCTCGATTCATTACACATCAAATCAGTATCTGTGTATTGTGATACCGATGTAAGTGAAAGGGGGTATATACATGGTGGCACACCGGGCTTTTCGGTTACAGCCTTAAAAAACAACCGCATACAAATACATACCAGTTTGTACAATGAATTACCTACAGAAATCAATATACCGGGCATTCTTGTTGCTGAGAAAGACACAGAAGGTACTATCTGGCAAACAAAACTCTTATTGCATGAAAAATCGGCCAGAAGCGGGCTGCATCTGAATTTCACACACGAACTGCAAAAGATTCAACAGAAAGCCCAACTGCTGAATCAAATACCCTTAACTGTATTTATCAATGGACAATCAAGAAATATTCTGCCTTTACTAAAAGATGAGGGTGCCAATAAGAATCAGGGAATTGCACTGATGTCTCATTGTTTTATCAGCCAGGAAATATACCTGCAATGACAAAGAAAAATGTATACTACAGTATGCTCTTCCTGTTCTTTTTGGCCTGTTCCAAAAAGGAACCAGCAGCACCTGTATGGTTGAATGCTACCGATACGATTACTCTTCCCACCGATACATTGTTTTTCTCTTCTTCCATAAAAAAGGAGTGGAAAGCCTGTTTATTAAGTTTTGTACAACCTGTTCACTTAGAACTAAAGCCCGGTGCTGAAGGTTTTATCATTTACCTGAAAGAAAAAACAGGCATCATCGAAGGCCCGGCGCAACTGGTATTACAGTATAATGATATTTCTTTTTTTTATCCGATTCAGTTTCGCAATGCTTCACCCGGTTTAATTACTGAAAAAGATTACCGCTCACCTAAAACAGTAAATCCCGATTCGAGTTTGCACCAGCATCGTATGTTATATACGACTGATCAGTGGAGAAATCTTCAGTTATTGCGTAAGTCAACAGCATTCTTCGCAGAAAATATTACAGATCTGACTACCCAAACCGGCATCTATCCGGCACAAAAAAACAATCCGGTCACCGCTTTTTATGTACAGCCAGGATCAGTTAAAAATATACAGTTGTATGCCAGCTATCAGCCCTCCAATAACAGTTATACAGTAGAAACCGGGCAGTTAAAAGATGCATATAATAACACGGTTGCAAACGGTACCAATGTGGTATTTTCCTACTGGAATAAAAACATTGTTTACAAAATGGAAGCTTTAACCATCAATGGAAAAGCATCTGTAAAAATACCTGCTGCAGAGAAAGGTTATTTTATCGCTGCCACCATCGGACAATATTCATCCCCCACAATTACAGTAAGCAAACCATCATGAAAATTCTTTTTGGATTCATAATACTCATTATTGTTACGCTCTTTGTATTAAAAGGAAGTATGAACGAACGTAAAGGAGAGTTACCTATTTTTATGCGTGCTGATCTGATCGCTGAAAATCATCAAACAAAAATTGATGTTCAGTTACACTCAATTTATCAACCTGATTCTTTTCAACTGGCAATGCTGAAAAAAGATTACAGCAATATATGGGCCCACCTCAACCATCTCTACCAAACCAATGAGGTGGAAGCCGGAAAAGAATATTATACAGAAGACTGGTTCAAACAAATAACAGGGCATTATAGGGGCAAAGCATCATCACCTGTTAGCAGAAAAGACTTACAACATGAACTGCATATTCAAAACTGGTCTGAAGATGGACTGGTTTGTTCACTTATAGACAGCAATGTGGTTGTTCATTACCGCTTCCCCAATGAAAAGCAGCCAAGGGTTGAAAAAATGCATCTGGCCATGGCACTTTTACTACAAGGCGATCATTGGCGGATTGATGCCATGAGGGTGCTTAAATAATGAATTCCAAATACCGGAATATAATTCATTTTATCCAGATTTTGGATTGCACTAAAAAAGATTACAGCTATAACTTATTGATAATTAACAGAATAAAATTTGGCAGCCTAATTGAAATGCTATTGAAAATTATTTATCATGAAAATAGCATTTGTATCACCCTACCCTCCCAGTCAGGTTACCTTAAATGAATATGGTTATCACCTGATTAAAAGTTTTGCAGGTAAAAAAGAAGTAGACTCCATACAGGTCCTCACCAACCATTTACCCGACAATACAGCCTATCAACGTTATGCAATGGAAGGTATTGAGATTATTCCCTGCTGGACATTCAATAGCCTGTTCAGTGCTTTTCAGATTGTAAGGCAATTAAAAAAACTGAAACCCGATATCGTCATCATGAACTTACAGTTTATGACTTTTGGTGAGGGTAAGATCCCTGCGGCGCTGGGTTTGTTAACACCCTGGCTCTGCAAGCAATTGGGTTTACCAAGTATGGTGATACTGCATAATATCACTGAAACTGTTAAGCTGGATACAATTGGTATGGCCGGTAGTAAATGGAAGGAAAATTTATTTCTGTGGATCGGGAAACAACTGACCAATTTCATTTTAAAGGCAGATCTCGTGGGACTCACCATTTCACAGTATGTAGACATCATCCGTGAAAAATATAAAGCAGATAATGTGGTGTTGCTGCCCCATGGTAATTTTGAATTACCCGAACGCAGTTACGTTCCAGATACACCAGAGCTGATTAACCTGATGGCATTTGGAAAATTTGGCACGTATAAAAAAGTAGAAGTTCTTTTAGATGCGTTGAAGCTATTACAAAAAAAATATCCAAATCAAGCATTCAAAGCTACCATAGCAGGTACAGATAACCCTAATGTAAAAGGGTATTTGAGTAGCGTAAAAGAAAATTACAGCGATTTAAACAATATTGAATTTACGGGTTATGTGCCGGAGGAAAACGTAGAAGCCATTTTTAAAGCAGCCACATTTGTCATATTCCCTTATACAACTACAACAGGTAGTTCCGGTATTTTACACCAGGCCGGAAGTTATGCCCGTGCTTGCATTTTGCCCAAAATAGATGATTTAAAAAGAGTAGTGGAAGAAGAAGGTTATGGAGGTGCTTATTTTCAAACCGATGATGCACAAAGTATGGCTGATGCCATCAGTTATCTGATGGAGCATCCGGAAGAGCGAAAGAAAATAGAATCCATGAATTATGCGGCTGCCAAAGGATTACCCATGAATGAACTGGCCGAATGGTACCTCGGGCATGCACAGCAACTCATTAAAGAAAAACAACCTGCAATCATTAACCATGGCAAAAAATACAATACTGCAATTGCTTAAACTGGGTTATCCTTTGTTTCAAAAGCTACTGCCCTATCAGGTATACACCTACCTCGCTACAGGTGCACTGAATACTGTTTTAAACATTGGCATATTTATGCTCTGTTACCGGTTATTCAATACAAGCATCATAGCAGTAGAAGCTGCTACTGCTGTAGCATTACTGCTCACCATACTTACGGGTTATTGGCTGCAAATGAACTTTGTATTTACAGATAGTGGCAGCGATAGAAAATTGCATACCAGACAGCTCACAAAATATGCGTTTGTAGCCATACAGGGGCAACTGAGTGCTTACCTGCTTACCAAAACCATGATCATTGTACTGCACCTGAATGCATCCTTTGCATATATGCTAACCACCATTTTCATGCTCACGCTCAATTATTTTTTACAGAAATATTTCACCTTCAGAAAAGCTAAGCGGTTGAGTTAGTGTGTAAGCATACAGTATCTTTTCCAATACTTCTTTCGATAACCCATACGCTGATAAACATTCATGATCCTAAGCTTTCGGGGAGCTATTGCTGCTTTCCGAAAGCTTAGGAATAATAATAATGTTACACTGAATCTATCGAAAAAATCTTACCTTGATTATCATCAATAACCAAGCTAACCGAAACGCATTACAAACGTTCTGTAATGCTCCAAAAACCGAACAGTACAATGGTACTTCAAGAGTACAAACCGAGTAACCTTGTTTCGGATTACATCCGTACTTTCCGGCTGGTTCATTACGATTGCAAATCCGATGGTTCACTACCTGCAAAAGCCTATCCACCAAGACCTGAACATTGTCTGAGCTTTTATGCAAGAGATGTTGAGACCGTTACCTATCAAAACAGTGGCTTAACTAACGGCAAACTCCCCGTCGTTTTATTTGGTCAACAAACAGAGGTAACGCATCGGTATGTGGGCAATCAATTTCTACTTATACAAGCCGTCTTTAAACCGGGTGCACTGTTTCGCTTAACGGGTATTCCCTCCCATTACCTCACCAACCAATACATAGATGCAGCAACCGTATTCCAGAAAGAAATAAAAGAGGTAAATGACCGAATCAATACTTGTAACTCTTTTCCGCAAATGATTCTGGCTGTTGAATCATTTATACTACAGGAAGCAAAACAAAAAAATTGCCACATACATCCACTGGATATTGTTACCGCTAATCTGTTCAGACAGGATATGGTACCGGATGTTGATGCAATGGCAAAATCGGCCTGTCAGTCTGTACGACATTTTGAACGACAATTCAAACTGCGAATGGGGGTATCACCCAAATATTTCCTGAAAGTAATGCGCTTTGAAAATGCCTTCCGGTTGAAAAATAAAAACCCTTTTCTTGACTGGCTCTCTATTGCCATAATCTGTGGCTACTACGACTACCAGCACCTCGCAAGAGATTATAAGGATCTGACAGGACTATCTCCTACCCAATTTCATGAAATGGATCTGAAAGCGCCAGAACGTGTATTTGGCGAAGCCGACACTTATTAAAATGTCGTGTTTGTACCACTACCTACATTTGCTTTAATTTTTCCTTTGCAAAGAACCTCTAAACTTTTTTATGCAAAGACGAAAATTTATTACCACAACAGCAGCAGCCATACCGGTTATTGCATTAGGCCAGTCATCAGCGGCTCCGGAAACCAGAATAGACAAGGGCTTTGTAGTAAAAGCCAATGAAAGCAGATTCAATGAAACCACGCTTCTTTTTGGAGGCAGCAGCCCCAATGATATTAAAGTATCCGCCAAAGACACTGATGGCCGTCTAACCATTTTTGAATATACAGGTAAGGTAAAGGGTGGCCCACCTTTACATATACATGAACAGCAAGATGAAATATTTTTTATTGTAGAAGGCAACTATACATTTAAAGTGGGCGATGCCATACATCATCTTACCAAAGGCGATACCATTTTTCTGCCACGAAAAGTTGCACATGCATTTGCACAGACTTCTGAGCAGGGAAAAATGTATTTTATGTTTCAGCCTTCGGGTAAAATGGAGGATTTTTTCAGAAAACTATCCGCCATTAAAGGAGAGCCATCACCTGAAGAAGGGGCGGTCTTGTTTGCGGCACACGAGATGAAAGTGGTGGGTCCTCCAATCGCTGTTTAACTGATACAGCCAAACAGGTTACCATCTGAACAACACCCTCGCCGTATACCAGTTAAACCGGTAACCGGTGCCATTGGCAGCCGCTACTGTGCTGGTCTGGTATTTGAGTGTGGCTTCCACTTGTTGTAACCTCACGCCTATTTCAGTCTGTAACCTCAGCGATGGCTCCCATTTACCCGATTCAATCTTTTGCATACCGGCAGCTGCCTGCATTTGACAGTAAAATTTACTTAACCCGGGTAAGGCCGTACTATAGTCAGCGAAAATTTCGGTATTCATGTATCGGTTGGGTGAGAAATAGGTTTTGATACTGCTATCTGCATAATGCAGCATAGAAAAATTAATACCTGCTTTCAAAGTTGGTTCTGTTCTTAACAACCGGTAAACCGAACCAAAAAACTGATAACGTTTGTTGCGGTCAGTTAATACACCCGCACTGCCCTGGCTATAAAAACCTGTCTTGCCATCAAGCATAATATGCGTGAGATAACCCAAACTATGATTGCGTATATTTTTTCCGAATAAAGAAGGCGTGAAATTTAAGATATCTGAACTGAAAGAAAAACCAACCATCTTTCTGTCGCTCGGCTGATACCGCACAATCTGTTGTCCGGTAATACCTGCAAACTCTTCTCCTGTATGCGTTTGAATGAGCTGCAGGTGAATATCCGTTTCCCCGGTCCAGGCACGGCTCCATCGCTCATCTGCTCTGATATGTGCAAACTGAGAAGTAGTTTTTTCCGCTGCTAGAGAAGTAAGTGTGGTATGCCCGGCACTTGCCCTGAAACGGTATTTTTTATTTTCCGCCTGCTGCCACCAGATACTGTTTTCTATACGGGTATTTCCTGCTATATCCTTAAAATAAACCATCTCCGTACCCGCATTTTGCTGCTGTGTGGCTTTCAGTTTGTTGGTATAGGACTTGTACTCATTTTCCGAAAAAAGTGCTTTCGCTTTTAACATAGTTGCAGAAGACTGAGCCGTCTCTTTTTTCCCCAATAATACTTCCGCATATTCCTGTACATAATATTTATCAGGATAGGTTTTAACGAGACTGTCGTAATATTTTAGTCCGGTCTGGTACTCGCCACTGGTGGTAAAGAGCCTGGCTTTGAGTACCAGCTTTTGTGCAGGAGAAAGTAAAGAGTCCTGTTGTTGTAAAAATATACCCGCTTCTTTGGTTTTAATATTCCACAAAAGGGCATTGAAATAGTTTACAATGGCTGATTTGCTGGCAGGGTCATCAACCCAGGCTTTTTGAGCATACCCCAGTGCCTTTGCAGGCTGATGACTCATGAACAATGCATAAGATAAATTGATACGTACAATGGTTGTTTCAAATTGTAAGGGAAGCAATTTTTTATACACCATGGCTGCATCAGAAAAACGTCGGGCCTGTAATAACAGATCACCTTTGAATAACAGTATGGGTGCATCTGCCGGCTGGTGCCCCAGAATAACATCCAGTTGCTGAACGGCTGCATTAAACTGCTCATCACGCCTGAGTGATAAAGCTTTTTGCACATGCTTTTCCCTGACCTCAGCATTAAATGTTTCGGTACTCCTATTTTGAGACATGCCATTTGTGGCAAAAAGCAGAACAATTAAGATCAATAAAAATGATACTGTTTTCATGGTAATAATGTATTAGGCAGATGCAGGAATAATGGCTACTTCTACAAAACGGTCGAGACCGGTTGTTTGTACCCAACGTTGTACAATTGAATTTTCACGATAGGCAAGAATCATTTTCTTCCCCGTTGCACGAAGCAAATAATGCGCATGTATGATTTCATTAATGCCTGCTATATCTACCTCCTCTACATGTTTGGTATCAATGTAGATTTTTTCAAAATTCGTTTCAGAGAATTCTTTTATTTCATCGCGGATCATGGCGGCTTCTTTACCAGTAAGACTGTTCAGACTTCCGATACGAAGATTTCCATATTTGCTGTTGTTGGTTTTAAAATAACTGATACTGATACTCATATTAGTGTTGTTTAAAAATGAATCTGAAAAGAACGGAAACCAATACCCATGCATAAAATCCACAACCCATCAGCGCTATGAGTATGCCGCCAAAAGAATTGTATTGGGGCCAGCCGACGATACGGATCAATAGAAAAGCAGAGATCACCAATGATAAAGCGACCCAGAAGTTTCCTTTTTCCGATGCTGTTGGTGTAACTGTTGTTTTGGGTAAGCGATATACTGCATAGAACATCACCAATAAGCCCAAAACACTGAAGAGCAACTGAAGCAGAAAATAGTATGGAATTTGCAGAAATCCCCATTCGGTTTTTTGCTGGAGCACTGCTAATTTTTCTACAACAAAACCATCATAGTGTGTAAATGCATCCCACACTATATGAGAGGCAATTCCGGTGCATAAAGAAACAAGTACTACTACAGGATTTCGCTGCACATGCGCTTTCCAGTTAAAACTGCTTACTGCCACAAACCTGCTCTTTACCGATAGCGGCAAATGAGCCATCAGTATATTCCTGAGCAGACCATGAAAAAGATAGCAGAGCAACAATGCAACCGGCAAATCGAATAATAGTACACCATACCAGTGGTGACCGATATTTTCTACTTCACGCAACTGAAAGAAAAATTCAAAATCGGGTGCCATACTGCCTGCAAAAAGAGCAGTAACCGAAAATCTTTTATTCCTGCAGAGCGGAAGTATAATAGCTGGATGTGCGATGGTAAAGGGCATGTGCTGTTTTTTAATAAATTCTGTCGGCAAAAACCTGTTCTTCTTTCATTTGATGAATAATGGTTTCTACTTCCCTCTTATTACTGTTGGCTTTCAGCAGGTATTCAAATGAACCATAACGAATGGCTTCTACCGCAACACCCAGGTTTTCATGAGCGGTACAAAAAACAACTCCGATACCGGGATAATACTCCTTGATCTGGCGGAGCACTTCAATACCATCCATGTCTTCCATCTGGTAATCGAGAAAAACGAGATGTGGGTTTAAATGAAGGCTTTTAATACATTCTTCTCCATTGCGGAATGTGCTGATATTGGTGTAACCAAGGTTTTGAAGAATTTCGGAAAGAATGGCTGTCCAAAATGGGTCATCGTCTACAATGAAAGTCTTTTTTGTGATTTGCTGATTCATGATATTATTGTTTGGCACAGTCATTACGAACGAAATGCCAATTATTTAATCATTGATTATCAATAACTTGAAAAGAGTCTCCTGCCTGCCGGATTCTATTATTGAGATCGCATTCCTGAATCTGGAAAAACCAATGAGAAGGTTAATTGAATAGATAGCACCCAAAATTGTGCGCATTCACAGCGGCCTGTACGAGATAGATTTGTACGGAATGTTTAAAAGCAGATGCTAAAGGAAGAAAGGGGTCGGATTGCCCGATCGTATAAGGGTAGTACAACTGATGTTGGTTCAGTAGGTCTTGGTTCGAATCCAGGTCGGGCAACAGTGAAGGAAAGGTTAAGAGCCTTTCCTTTTTTATTTTTTTCTCCGCGCACCGCGCAAAAAAGTTTTTTTATTTTTATCATATTCTATCCAACGTTATTTTAAAACTAGTTGCCTGTTCCTCATGCAAAAGAAAGTTTCCAAAGGCTTCTTTCATTCGCTGATAGGAAAACTATCAATTATTATCCCATTAATAGGTGGAGGAGTTGCCATTGGGTTACTATCTCATTTTTTATTTAAAGAATTTCCAGAAGCCAAACAACTTATAAGCACGGCTTGGCAAACAGTAAGATGGTTTTTATATATTGGCATCTTTGGCTTTTTTTTACTATCCTTTTTTTATTCGTCCACTCTGGATTCCGAAGAGTTTGAAACACAGAGAACCTATACGGCTTTAATCACAGCGATAGTTTTCTGGATAATGTTTTGGTTTGCTTGGAGTTTTTATCTCGCATGGCTGACCGTGCAGCCGGATCCAATAAATTTATCTGTAAAAACAATAGTTATTGCTATCGGTTTTATTCCCGGATTAATAGCATTTCTTATTTCTAAGTCACTTCGAAAAAAAATTCTAGTCATGGAGATAGAGGACGAATTATCTATGGGTACTGCTTACTATAACTCACCTCCAAGCATTCTATATAGCGGAAGAAAATATTATACCGGTTATTATGGGCTGCTCATCGCTCCATTCTACGTAATCTGCTTAATAATTCAATTCCTTGTGCGGCAGTAAACTATGATGTCGCAATTCTGATAAAAGAGTCAAATCGCTTACAAACTGATTCGAAAAAATTCCAGTTCGTTCAACGAAGCGGAAGATGAAAGTCTTCCGCTTTTTTATTGTTTACTATCGTGAAGTTGTTGGTCAGGCGACTACAGGTGTTCGGGAGAAAATATCCTTCGTCGCAATTTCCGATCTTTGATCGGAATGCTCCTCAGGATGACGAACGAACAGGGCGATTAGAGTGGAATTGATTGGCTTCGCCAATCAATCCCACTGCATTTCTATTTTACTGTATTAGTCATCCTGAGGAGCATTAATAACCGCAGGTTATTATCTGCGACGAAGGATATTTTCTCCCGAACACCTGTAGTCAAGCGACCACCAACGGCGTTAGAGCTAAGTCTCGCAGTAACCTTTCGGAAAGTTTCCGAACTTTCCAAATGTTATGAGTCAGCGAAACATGCCGGCTTCAACTTTATTGATTCATGAAAATATCCAGTGACACATGAATATCCGGCACCAGTTTTTCTTTGATGCCCGATAAAAAATCAATGGAACCCGTTTGTGGTTTTGCATGAATATTCCATAACTGGCGCGCTATGTCAACTTTGGCAGTAATGTGGCTGGTCTTGTTTTTTGTGACAATGGTAGCTTTAAATTCAATTGGCTGCGTAATCCCTTTTATGGTAAGCTCTCCCGCTACCGTATAGTCTGTGGATGAACCGATGCGGGTAATTTTCTTTACCACCATGGTCGCTATTGGATACTGGTCTGATGCAAAAAAATCGTTATCTCTTAACTCTGCATCCTTCTTTTTTCCGTCTGCCTCGTTGGGGTTATCTGTTGTGCGGATGCTATTCATATCCATATAGAAGGTTCCGCGTTCAGGTTCGCCTTTGGCTGAATACTCCAAATTGCCGTACTGAAAAAGGAAATAACCGTAATGACCGCCCATCGTTTTTCCGGTATTCCACAAAACTTTGCTTTTTTGAACATCGAGTTGCCAGCCTGGCTGCATCTGCTGTGTACAGGCAAGGGTCTGGAATAGCATCATTAATACAAGAGTGGTAGTAACTTTATTTATCATAGCGTTTACATTTGAAAGAGCAAACTACTTTCACCTGCTGTATCCGATGCTATTAATATGGTAAATTAAAATGTAAACATTGTAAATTCTGCGTAATGACTATAAAAGACGATACAATATATCCTCAAAAGAAGAGGCGTTACATGATGCCGCTCCTTTTTCTGCTGACAGGTACAGTCATTTGTGCAGCGTTCGGTTTTACGGGTAATGAAAATTTTGACCTTGCCAAACGGCAGATACTGTTGAGGAATATCGGGCATGAGATACTGTTGCATGCGGGCGACAGTACTTCGAGGGTATTACCCGTACAGGAAATAGCCCCGCATGAATACCAGATAAGGTTTGAAAATGAATTTAGTTTTGAAACAGATTCCCTGGTTAAGATCATCAGGCAGTCGCTGGAGAAAGATCCGCTTGCAAAAGATTATATCGTGAATGTGCTGAACTGTTCGGGTAAGGATATTTTATTCGGATATGGCATCTTTCAGCAAAAACAGAACAATATCGTACCCTGTTCGGGCCGCAGGCAACCGCGTGCCTGTTACCTTGTCAACATCAGGTTTCAGCACATGGCTTTTACCCCTATACCCAAAGCATACCTGATAGGTGGATTATCCGTTTTCGCTTTTATCGGGTTACTGGCTGTGCGCCCCCTCAGAACAAGGCGGTCGAGGGGTGCAAGAGCAGATACAAACGCAGGTGTTTTGAAGATCGGTCATACTTTATTTGAACCGGGAAAAAGGCAGATCACTATTGCGGGTATTAGAACAGAACTTACACCCAAGGAAAATAAACTGCTGAAAATATTTGCCGATGCTACCGGCAAGCTTATTGAAAGAAACAGACTTCAAAAAGAAATATGGGAAGATGAAGGTGTAATTGTAGGACGGAGTCTGGATGTATTCATATCAAAACTCAGAAAAAAACTGGAGGGCGATGCGTCGATACAGATTGTAAATGTACATGGAAAGGGATACCGGTTGCAGATCAATGATACCATTAATATAAACAGTATGTAGCAAGAAGGAATATCATTGTTCACCTGTTCATATCCGAAAGCTGACGAAGATGCTCCAGGAATCGGTTAGAAAATAATCCAGGTCGGGCAACGAAGAAGGCCTCACAGCAATGTGGGGCTTTTTTCTTTTAAGGCTACACAGCTCTTTCTTAAGAATAAAATACATTTTAATCAGCACGAACGTAAATATAATTGCAACTGTTCTTTTGAACATAGAAAACAACTGTTTATTGAATTCTGAAAGGCATTAAAAGATTGTTCAAGTAATTTGAAGGGTAAAGTTTAATATTATGCTAAAGGAGATGATGAAGTATAACGAACAATTTGATATTATACCCGTTTCAAAAATACTTTAATCTGCATATCAATAACATTAGTTCTCTAATGAAATACATCTTTTTACTTACACTCATGTTTTGCAGCATGCGCAGTAATGCACAGCCTGCAGATAGTCTGCTATTACAGCATTCTGTTAATCATTTTTTGAAAAATGAAGTAGCTACTGTCTGTTATGATGACAACCTGAAAGAACCGAATTGGGATGCTGTTTTACATGCTACAAAAAATAAGAGGATCATATTACTGGGAGAGTTTAGTCATGGTGCCGGGAATCTCTTTGCACTAAGAAACGACCTTATAAAGACAGTTCATCAAAAAAATGGTGCCGATGTTATTTTGTTCGAGTCAGGAATGGGTGAATTGGCTTTTGTTGACCTCAACAGGGCGAATATGTCACCGGAGCAAATGACCGGCGGTTTTTTTGGTAATTGGCGAACCAAAGAATTTGAGGAGTTGATGCAGTTCTGTAAAGACAGTAATATATCCGTAGCCGGGTTTGATGTTCAGCGTACCGCCAATTCTTTCAACAGGTTACTAAGCGCTGTGGCTGAGAAGCATACAATTGACACTGCTTTATATGCTCATCTGGAAAAAGATTACGGCTTGCTACAAGGAGAATTATCCAATAAGAAAGCTATCTATCATTCGCTGAAACAAAAGACGAATGAACTGATTGCGTCTTACCAGATCATTCATCAACTGCTGCAAAAGAAAATGATCAGTCAGAAAGAAAAAGACTTATTGCTCACACAACAAACGATAAAAAACAGAATTACCTATTTGTCTTACATGTTGCAATTTGTACAGGATGGTGATTTCACAAAGCGGTTTGAGGCCCGGGATGCCGCAATGGCTGAAAATATAATCTGGCTCGCTGAACATCTCTATCCCAAAAAGAGAATACTGATTATTGGACACAATTACCATATTGCAAAATCTAATGAGCATGAGCAGGTAATGGGTAATATACTCAGTAAAAAATATGGCAACCAACTATATGCCATTGGTTTTTTTGCAGGGTCTGGCACATACACCGACAATCCAGGCAACCTAAAACAAGTACTTCCTGCTGATACCGCATCGTTGGATATTAAACATATAATCAGCCAGTTGAAAGGGAGCGCCAGCTTTATACATATTCCCAAACAAAAGAAGAAAGCTGCTGCCTGGCTATATGAAAATGTAAAAGTAAACGACAGTTTTACAGATCTGAAGAGTACAAATCAACTGATATTGGGCAAGTTATTTGACGGCATGGTGCTTATGAAAAATGTTGTTCCCCCTCAAAAAATCAGATAGCTACACCAACTTATAAAACATAAAAATGAAAAAGATTAGCTCAACTCGTTTTTATTGTACACTTATTGTTGTGCATTTTTTCATTTAGTGAAATTGTATTTCGTAGTCTTCGTATCATTTCTGGTGCAACATTTTTTATAAATACTCAAAATGTATGTATATGAAAAGTTCTTTTTTGAAGAGGGTAATAATATGTATTTGCTGCTCTTTGTTTATGTGTGTGGCGGCATTTTCGCAACCGGAACCACTTACATTTCGCTCTAAAAATAATACAGCCGATGAGATGCGAACCATTGAGTTGCTGAAGAAGTTAACGAAACAGTATGATCTTTCAAAGTACCTGTTTACGAAAAAAATTGTCATTGATACAGACGTTATACCCCACAGCCACCCTGAACTTACACTGAACACCCGGCATAATTTAGATGAAGATTTACTCCTCTCTACATTTATACATGAGCAGTTGCACTGGTTTGTTATGTCAAAAGAAAAGACGACAAGAGACAGTGTTTTACATCAGTTACAACGAATATTTCCAGACCCCAGGCTCAAATATCCGTTTGGTTCAGAAGATGCTTACAATACCTACATGCATATTGTTATTTGTTATTTAGAAATAATAACGATGAGAAAACTGGTTGGCGAATTAAAAGCCTACCAGGTGCTGCAGTTTTTGATGAACGACCATTATACATGGGTTTATCAACATATACATAACAGAGGATTTTCCATTTTCCGGATTTTAAAAGCTAATGGATTATTGGTTGAGTAAGTTTTACTGGGTGCACTATAGTTGTAAAAAATAAAATGACAGAAAGATGCTTCCTTCTTTATAAGTATACCATATTTCAGACATCTCCGCTTCAATCATTCAAACCGTAAGGAAGTATTTGAAATAACTACTTCCTTACGGTTTCCATATCTTTCTAATACTATCCAATGAAAATTTTGCAGCTTCAGCCTTTTTCAACAAGCTCGCCTGTATCCGACTCCAGTATTCCAACGAGTCTTCTTTTGCTTTGTTGTTGATGTGGTTGGCGAATTTTGTCAACTGAGTGCGAACAAATATGAGGCTGTCTTCGGCCTGTTGCTGGTCTTCTTTAAAGTATTGTCTGGCTTCATCGATGGTCGATACCCTCCGGTCATGCTCAGGCTGCTGTTCCGATAGATTGTTGCCAAAAAACGTCCACGCAAAAAAGCAGACCGATGCAATGAGCAAAAGAGACAGCACATACTGCAATGGGTTTTTCTTTTGTTGCTGCCCCTGCTCTTTTGGAGCCTCTGATTGAGTGTTGGATGAAAAGGGCTTGAGTCCGTCAAACAAGTAGCCGATCTTGGGAAGGGTACGAATAAGCGATCGGTTATCATCTTCCAATACCTTTCGCAAATGAGATATGGCCTGATTCAAACCATCACCTCCTCCGGGATAATCATCCCATATTTCTTTGATAATGGTTTCTCTGGATACCACTTTACCCTCATTGTCGGCAAGCAAACAAAGCAAACGCATGAGTCTGGGCTCCAACCGGTGCCGGGTGTTACGCTTGCGGTCATACACGGTGTTACCGCTCCGATCTACTTCAAATCTTTGATTGATCTCAAAAACCTGCCTGTCCGTGCTTCCCATAGTCAAATCTAAAGCTTTCTTTAGCTTTTCCAAAGGTCAACCATCAGGTTTGGGGCTGGCGTGGGGATAGTTTTGCGGTTATGAAAACAACACCTATCCTCCTGCTATTATTGGTATGTTCGGCTGCTATTACCCAACCCGTTCGCAGGGTCGACAGTTTAATGACCGCATTGTACAAATTGAACCAGTTTTCCGGCTCCATTCTGGTGGCGCAGAATGGTAAGCCGCTGTACAATAAATCCTTTGGAAAGGAGAACCGCTCCGGTTCGGTTTATACTTTGGGTTCGGTTTCCAAAACCCTCACTTCCACCGCCATTCTACAGTTAAAAGAGCGAAACCTGCTGCAACTGGATGCGGAAGTTGCCAGCTACCTGAACGGCTTTCCTTTTCCCGGCATCACGCTGCGCCACCTGCTTACGCATACATCGGGATTACCGGATTACAATGTTTATGAAGCGGAAATGCAACAGCGGCCTGACAAGGTCTTTTCCAATGCCGACGTCATTCCCTCTCTGATCCGTTGGAAAAAGCCATTGCCATTTCAGCCCGGAGACAAATGGGCGTATTCCAATACCAATTATTCGCTGCTGGCACTGGTGATTGAAAAAGTATCGGGGATGTCTTTTGAAAAATACATGCAGCAACACCTTTTTACACCCGCAGGTATGGCGCATACTTATTTTTTAACAGACAACAATGTAAAGCTCCCCAATCGTGTAACAAATTATGAATACCCCTTCCTCTTTTCCCGGAAACGGGAAGCAGCGGATAGTTTGAAAAAGAACCGCTGGCGCGCTTATAATATGAGTGGATTTATAGGACAGGGCAATGTGCTTACTACCACTACCGACCTGCTGGCTTTTGACCAGGCTTTGTACACTGGAAAATTAGTTTCAGCTTCCTCTCTCCGGGAAGCATTTACGCCGGCGGTGCTCAATAGCGGAGCGCTGGCCAATGCGGCTAGCAGTATCGGGAAGGCCTTTTACGGTTTGGGATGGTTTATTATGCAAGACAGTGCGCAGGGAAAAATTGTATGGCACAGCGGTGGTGTGCCGGGCGGCTTGAGTATACTGCTTCGCAATATCTCGAAAAACCAGACCGTGATTGCGTTTGACCATCATTTTGGCACCAACCTGTACCGGCATAGTATGAATGCGATGAATATACTGACGGGGCAACCACTGGTTAACCGTAAGATCTCACTGGTTCGCCCTTTTGCGTTTGCACTTACAGCAAAGGGACCAAATGCGGCGATGAAAACACTGGAATACCTGCGCCGCGATACACTCCGTTATTATTTAAGTGAAGATGATATGAATGAACTCGGGCTGCAGTTGCTGTATGCAGCAACCTATACAAACCATCTGGCGCATGCGCTTGCCGTGCTGAAACAAAATACCATTTGGTTTCCTGAAGCTTTTAATACGTTCGACAGCTATGGAGAAGCGCTTGCTTTTACGGGTAATAAAAAAGCGGCCATTCAGATGTACCGGAAATCACTTGAACTGAATCCAAATAATAAAGGTGGAAAAGAAGCATTGGAGAAGTTGATAAAAGAGGAAAAATGACGTTGTGAGATCAAGCCTCCCATTAGCCTTGGTTTCATTCTTTTGTTCTCACTGAAATAAAGCTATCATGCACTTTACTCAGAACGAAAGCATCATAAACATGAGGGGGGGATTTTAAGGCTAACACCCGAAGTCAACTTTTGGAAAGTTTCAGAACTTTCCAAAAGTTATATCTCAAAATTATTCAGCTACTATCCAGGGTGAGAAAAACTTTCTTGCTTTTACGCCCCCATATGCGCTAACCGCTTCTGCAAGTTTAGCCGGGTCCATCTCCTGAACTTTTGCAGGCAGTTTTTCCAGTACCATTGCCTTTTCCTCTTCCATAGTTTCAAGATTATTAACAAGGTCTACCAACAGAAATTCCTGCGTAAGTTTTTCGGGGAAGGCGGGTTTAAACTTAAACGTAAACAGTTGGTTACCGAGTTTAAATTCTCCGTTACGCTTTGTGTTATACACGATACGTTTATTATGCAGTTGGGTAGTACCCAAGCCCAGGCTATTATAGGCATTTGGCGTGGTGAGCAGAAACCGGTCTGTTTTCAGGAACCTGCGAACAACGGCATGCTCATCGGGTGGAACAGTGCCAAAACGTGTTTGCTTTGGGTAATAGTATAACCCCTGAGACAGTTTGGTAAGTGTCTCATCCAATACCAGTTCTTCCAGGTGGCGATCAACGGCATTTGACCATTTAGCCAAATCTGCCCGGCGATATACCTGCCCTGGTACCAGCTTGCTTTTCAGGTTGTCTAATTGTGCCATACTATCGCTTTCACAGCAAAGGTACGACTCTGCATGATTTTTTATGTAAAATTCATGCAAAATGGTGTTTTGGGTCTTTTATGTATGTTTTTTGCTTCTTTGCGGCTGGTATTTCTTTGTAGAAACTGAGCGTAATAAATATTCATAACCATATGTACTTCAGTTAATTGTATCCTTTTGTGTTAAGAGATTTTTTGAAGAAGGTATAGTTGGTTTGGCAAACCAAATTACAAAGTGCTGTAAGTGTGAATTTCTGTGGTTTTAGTTGTACAACTGCCTCGAAAACATTTGGAAAGTTTCGGAACTTCCAAAAGTTATATCTCTGGAATTTCTGTCTCCACGATATAGAATTTTCGGTATTTGATCGAATTTATTCAGTTGGTTATTATCTTTAATATCTCCTCTACTATTCCTCATTTAAAACTAACGGCATGGGTCCACTAGATTCTATTGAAGATATAGAAACACCAGATGATTATGTAAAAAAATCTGAGCGCAATGATATGAAACAGCATGCTGTCAAGATAATTCAGGGTATTAAAAAGCTTGATGAAAAAGACGCTAACCGGGCTATCTGGGAACTGTTTCAAAATGCTGTCGATCTCAGCTCTCATTGCGAGATCACCATCAATGTGACAGATGACTATTTCCAATTTACCCATAATGGAACACCGTTCACTCCAATGACACTTGACTGTCTTTTTAAGCAGATGAGCTCCAAAACGCTGGCTGAAAAGAAACTGGAATATGAAGAAACAGATCCCATCGGGCAATATGGTACAGGTTTCATGACTACCCATGCGTTTGGCAAGGAAGTAATTCTCACTGGTTCGTTACGCAAAAGACAAGGATATGTTCCTATTGAAAAATTTATTATTGATCGCAACACTGAAAACTGGGAAATACTGGCGGACAGAATTAGTGATATGAAGAAATCGGTCAGTGCTATGCTGGGCATTGATGGCACAGTAGAAACAACATACAATGTAACTACGTTTTGTTACCACACTACATCCAGCCAAAACAAGCAATATGTAGACAAAGCGCTGAAATCTCTGCTAATTATTCTCCCTTACGTTTTCACGCTGAACTCCCGGCTGCAGAAGGTTTCTGTTTTCAACAAGGATACCGAACCCATCATATATAAAAAATTAACTGATGATCAAGAAGAAAACGGAATAAAATATACTGAAGTATTGATCAATGAAATTTCGAAAAAAGTCTACTATCTCACAAGCAATGACAATAAAGTGACTGTGATTCTACCCTTGTCCGATCCTAAAACCGTTATTGAGTTTCCCCCAGATCTGCCTAAACTCTATTTGTTTTATCCGTTGATAGGCACTGAATCCTTCGGTATCAATTACCTCCTAAATTCAAGACATTTTCAACCAACTGAACCACGAGACGCTCTGTATCTCGGTTCTGGCAATACCGATAACCTCACTGAAGAAACAGCCAACCGCAGCCTAATTGAGAAAGCATCCGAACTCATTTTTGAATACATAAGAAACAACATAGCTCACCTTGCTAACCCGTTGTTTCTGGCCCGAGTTAATTTTGATGTATTAGGCGGTGCCGAACCACTTAACAAATACTTTACCGAACTGAAAGAAATCTGGTTGAAGGAATTAGGCGTGGTAAAACTTGTAGAAGCCCAAAATGAAAACCTCTCTGCACAAGAGGCGACTTTCTGGTCTGAGGAACTTCTAAAAGATCCGCTTGCATTCGAGGCCATTTATTATTTCGTTGCTCAGCATTTCCCAAACTCTCCAAAAAAACATGTCGTTAAAGAATGGGGGCATATAATTAGCGAATGGAAATTGGATGCACTTGAAATGGTAACAATTGAAAAAATTGCAGAGCATTTGCACAATACCACCATTGAACTAGCCGGTAATAAAGAGTATTTGAAAACATTCTGTGAATACGTCGTAGCTCAAGGACAGTCGCTGCTTTTTGCTACAAAAGCTGTGATACCTAACATCAATGGCAATTTTCGCACTCTGTCCAATCTGCGTAAACCTTTGAATATCTCGGACTCGTTACTATCAATAGCAAAAAATCTCATACCTGAATCGGCAAACAAACTCATACATGATGACTTTAAACTTGAATTAGGTTTAGATGTATTCAAAAGAAAAACACTGGAAGCAGAAATCAACAATGCGGTGACACCTCTGGAAACAAAAGCGGGAAGTTCACTGGACAGAGGCTTTCTTGAATCACTGATTGATTACTGCAAAATAGAAACAACCGCGGACGCCGATAACGTGCCTGGCAAATTCGTCAAACTAATCGCTCGATATTACAAGCATTCAGAGACCCCATTGCTTATTGATGCCATCAAAGAAGATGAAATTGATATCAGGACGACTCAGAAAAAATTACTAAGAATATTTTTAAATGATGTCAGTGCTGAAGGAAAAGAATGGGTAAAAGAAAATGTTTTTTTTCTAAAAGAAATGCTTAATCTCGGTGTGACTTATTCAGAATATAAAGACATTTTTAAGACGGCGGCTGTTTTCCCGAATAAACTGAATGAATTGTGTGAATCAGGTAAGCTATTCATTGATGGCGGAATAGATGACCGCCTCATTTTTATTTACGACAGAGTAGTCATATCTGACAAATCGATACTTGCAACGCTGATAAACGATGAGTTTAAAAACCTTGCTGAGAACATTGAGCCTAGAACCCCTTTACTTATTGCCGGTGCAATTGAAGAAGCGTTAGCAACCGATGGACAATTCAACAATATTATTGATCACCCTTTCAAAGAAGAAATCCTGGAAATAATGAAAAAGGCTTCGGAAGGTGGAATTTGGCATAATCTTTTTCGTACTATCGGACCCAAAAGAGCCAATATGATGATCGACATGATGGATGGGGATAAAGTAAAGGAAAACATTTATTCTATCGTCGTACTTCCACCAGATCAGATAGAACTTCTTGGCAGTCTGGCAAAACATGAGCAGATGGCAGATATAATTTCATTGGGAACAGAAGCGCTAAACAGACGGGATGAACTGGAAGCCGATTTCCAACATAAAAAATATATTGGCAATCATATCGAGAAGGTGATACGTCAAAAATTGCAATTATTAAAAGCCGAGGATTTAAAAATTGTTGACCAACAGGATGGGCAGGATATCATAGTCTATATCAAAGCAACCCCTGTTTATTATATTGAAGTAAAATCGAGATGGAGCAATCAGAACCCAGTTCGGATGTCAAAAAATCAAACTATTGCAGCGTTCAATAATAGGGATAAATATTCATTATGTACAGTTGACATGAGCCGATATGATGGGCCAGAAGACAAGTATAAAATTACTAACATTGAATTAATCAGAGATTTAATTTGGTTTAACAACGATATTGGAATAAATGTCGAGCACTTACAAGAAGTATTAGAAATGTCTACGGACACGGAGACGATCAGGATCGATGGAGAAATCAGAACCCATGTACCGATGAGCTATATTACAGGCGGAAAAAATCTGTATGAGTTTGAAGACATTATACTGGAAAAGATAAACAAGCACATTAACTCATTGGTGGATAATCAAGAAACAGAGCCCATCTAGAGGTTGCTGTCAAAACAAACATTGATAATGCCAATATGATTTTTGATATCCAAATCATAAAAAACAAGCTGATTTTGTAAACAAGCTCGAAAAAACACCTCTCAATGGAGCAACATTTACTCTAAGATTTCTACGGCTAATTTATGTTCTTGTGTTTTGCCTACTTGCAAAACATCTACGATTGCCCAAGTTTTCCACCCACGCAGGGTGTGCTTTTTTGAACGTTCCACACAACGTCCCAATTCACTCGCCTTGGGCGAGAGAGGGAGATGATGCACAGAACCGCTTCTACTTATTTCCCTTCTCCAATCACCCTCAACATTTCCTTCACCGCTGCTTCTATCTGTGTATCCTTACCATTGATCAGCGCATCGTAAGGCAGGGTGGCACGGATATCGGGTTCCAACTGAAAATTTTCTAAGGGTCTTTTTTCTTTAACGCCAATATTCGCAATCATGGGTATGCCAAAAACCAGGGTGGGGTCTATCTGGGTTTCCCACCAAACAGATGTGCTGGTTCCCGGTACGGGCATGCCAATTAATTTACCAATGCCTTTGGCACGGTAGGCATAAGGAAATGTATGGGCATCGCTGTAATTGCTTTCACTCATGAGCACACAGCTGGGTTTAAACCATTTGCCCTGAGGCTCTCCCCCTTCGGCTGTATAACCATAGGGTTTAAAGCGGATATAGTTTTTGCCATCCAGAAAATTAGAAAGGTCTTCATGCAGCCAGCCACCGCCATTAAAGCGGGTATCTACAATCAATGCCTGCTTGTCGGCATTTCTGCCCAATACTTCTTCATACACGGTTCGGTAACTGCCATCGTTCATGCCCTGTACATGTACATAACCCACTTTTCCATTACTCAGTTTCTCCACTATGGCTCGCATGGTATTTACCCAACGGTTGTACAACAAAGCCTGTTCGGCCCCCAGACTAATGGGTTTTACCGTTTCTTCAAAACGGGTATTGGTAGCAGCATCCAATACAGAGAGTAATACATATTTGCCCGCTTTACGGTTTAAGAGACTTGCCCAGTCCATAGCAGCACTGATATTATCTCCGTCTATTTTTTCTATCAGCATACCTGCTTTAATCCTGCTGCCAGCTATATCGAGCGGACCATTTTTAATGATCTCGGTAATCTTCAGTCCATCTCCCCCACTCAACTCATCCACGAATACACCCAGCGATGCTGTCTGGTCTGCGTTCTGCGCCTGCGGGCTATACCTGCCACCTGTATGTGAGGCATTGAGTTCGCCCAGCATTTCACTCAGCAATTCCTGGAAATCGTAATTGTTATTGATATGCGGCAGAAACTTTGCGTAAGCCTGTTTATACATATCCCAGTTGAGTCCATGCAGGTTGGGGTCATAGAATTTTTTCTTCACCTGCCGCCAGGCATGTTCAAAAATATAGGCCCTTTCACCTGCAGCATTCAATACCATTTCGCTTCTGATAGCGATGGGTGTTATTTTTGCTGATTCTGTTTCAAATTTAGCCAGTCCCTGCCCACTCACGAGGAACAAAGATTTTCCATCGGCACTCACCACAAAACCTGCACCGGGTGCTACCCTTGTTACAATGCGGGTTTCTCTGGTTCTGGTATTCATCTCCCACAAATCTGTATTTTTTTCTGTGGTAGCGGTGTACCATAATTTGCTGCCATCATTCGATAAAGTAAAAGCACCCATCACCATTGAGTTGGGGGTGAGTCTTATTTTGCGTTCGTGCACATTGGCAAAATCGGGTTGCCAGTTTTGTCTGGCAATAGAGTCTTTTATTTTCCAGGCACTGTCTTTTTTTACTTTTGTATCGAGCTCCTGCAACAAGGCATAATCTTCTTTACTCAGCCTGAACCGGTCGTAGCTATCCTGGTCAAAAAACAAGATGGATATATCATTTTCTCTGGCGCCCTGGTAAGCCAGTGGCCGCTTACCGTATTTGTCGGTTGACCATACGATTGCTTTTCCGCCAAAAGCAAAAACCTGTCCACCATCCTGAAAACCGCTCTGTGTAAGGTCTGTACCGGTTTTATCGGAGCCATCTGCTTTATACATCACCACTTCACTGCTGCCATAGCGTCCTTTACTGCTGCGAATGGCCAGCCATTTACTATCCGGGCTCCATTCAAAATACTGGTCGCCATCTGCATAAGAAAAATTCATACCTGCCGGAAGAATGGTGCGTACTGCTTTGGTGGCTATGTTCATGACCCGCACCATGTTCCGGTCTTCCAGATATGCCAGTTCTTTTCCATCGGGAGATATGTCGGGTTGAAATTCTTCTTTATCAGTTGCCAGTACCGCTTCTTCTTTCAGGAGCGTAGAAGCATAGAAATAAGGTTCTTCTTTTCTAAGGATACTGGTTTTATAAATATCCCAGCTGCCATTTCGTTCGGTTGCATAATAGACCGATTTACCATCGGCCCCAAACTCAACCATTCTTTCCTGTTGCGGCGTATTGGTAATTCTTTTGGTGATACCTCCTTCTACACTGGTTACAAATACCTCACCCCTGAATATAAATGCCAGCTCTTTGCCATTGGGCGATACCGCAAAATCGCCATTGGTAGCCGTTACCGGCACCATCTGTTCTGCATTGTTTTTTACATCGCTTACAATGGTAATATTTAGTTTCCGTGCATTGCCATCGTTCTTCGTTACATAGATATCGCCATTCCAGCTAAAACATAAAGTATTGTTCTCAGAACGTGTTAAATGCCTTACCGGATGATCTTTGAAACTGGTGATTTGTTTTTCTTCTTTTCCATCCAGCGACATTTTAAAAATATTCTGTGCACCTTTTTTCTCACTCAGGTAATACACATATGTATCATCGCTGCTAAACAGTGGCTCACGGTCTTCTCCCACAAAATTGCTAACCTGTGTGTAGGTATTGGCTTTTATATCGTACAACCAGATATCTCTGGTTAAGGAGGATGTCTGGTGTTTGCGCCAGGGGTCTTCGGTTCCTTTTCTGTCCTGGTAAATAATACGGGTGCCTGTACGGTTGTATTGGGCATGTTCCATTCCGGTAGCAGATACCAAAACACTTCTTCCGCCATTCACCGGCACGGTATAGGTTTGCAGAAATAAATTACCCCTCGGAAAACGCACATTCGTGTTCACCGTATGTCTGGCACTGCCAAATAATACGGTTGTATTGTCTGTAGAAAAATCGAAGGGATAATCATTGGCTGAATGATACGTTAAGCGAGTAGCTTCTCCGCCACTGGCCGACATCACAAATACATCGAAATTGCCATAGCGGTCGCTGGCAAAAGCTATTTTCTTTCCGTCCCTGCTCCATACGGGCTGGTAATCGTGTGCTTCATGTGTGGTTAATGCGGTGGCTGTACCCCCTTCTGCACTTACTGTATACAGGTCGCCTTTATAGCTGAATACAATGGTGGTTCCATCGGGAGATATAGACGGATACCGCATCCATAAAGCATTGCTTTGGGCAAGGATGGGCTGCATAAACAACAGGGCAAAACAGAGATGGATGAACCGCTTCATATGACAGGTTTGGTTTGGTACTTCTAAAGATATTGCATGATGGGGATGGATGAAATTTAATGTAAGGGGAGTTAAAAGCACTATACTACTACCCTATTTAAATCTAAAACAAAAGGCATTTTATATCATCTATAATGCCCGCTAAACCCTGAAGAAGGAAATTTATTGTACAACATATGGTACAATCATTCAACTTTGCTATTTTTGCATCATGATAGCAACATATTCAGATTTCAGGCAAAAGCTAAAAGGATACCTTGATATGGTTTTCGAAAACCATACCCCCCTTCATGTAACCCGTACAAAAGGAGAAAATATTGTTGTTCTCTCTGAATCTGACTACGAAAGCCTGATGGAAACATTCTATCTCCTGAAATCACCCAAAAATGCAGAAAGACTGCTCCGCTCTGTAGAACAATACAATGAAGGCAAAGGGAAAGAACAGAAATTACTGGAGTCATGAAGATTGTGTTTATGGATGATGCATGGGAAGATTATCTGTTCTGGCAGCAAACAGACAAACTAATACTGAAGAAGATCAATCAACTGATAAAAGAAATTATGCGCACACCCTTTGAAGGAACGGGTAAGCCAGAGCCTTTGAAAGAAAATCTCGCCGGCTTATGGTCCCGGCGCATTAACCTTGAACACAGGCTTGTATATAAAGTAGATGATAACTCCTTGTTTGTAATACAATGTAGATACCACTATTAAAAGTTGATACCGTAGACTCCTTTTTCAGCGTACCTGACTGGGTTATCGGTCCGCTACAAGTCCGCTATAAGTCCGTATCAGGAGCGTAGTTCTCCTTGTATCCATTCGAAATTCCTCCTCTGTTCCTCCTACCTCCATCAAGCCATCCTGTACAGATACGGCACAGTCCCCCTTTGCATGATGTACATCATATTGCTCACAGCTACATTTGAATGGAAGCTCTATAGAAAAAGAGACCCTTCGTCGCAGATCCGATCTGCGATCGAAATGCTTCCTTCAAGGCATTCAGGATAAACCTCAGGGTGACGAATCGCTCGTGAAAAAAACTGCTGTGATTGGCTTTGCCAATCACAGCAGTAATCTCCCGCCCCTTTCGGGTCACCCTGAGGAGCATTCCGACGGTAAGTCGGAAACTGCGACGAAGGGTCTTTTTAGTTGGTAGGCATAACTTTATTTTCCATTGTTTCTCCCACCATCTCCCTTTGCACCGCAGGTGAAAGACTGGCAACGTTGGGTCTCCCTATTCTATGAAACCCTTTAGAGAAAAGAATTGCATACGCTGTAAGTATCGAACTTCTGGCAGTTTGGTTTTGGGGCGTTATGGATACTTTTCAGTTATTGCACATTATGTGAAATAACTTGCATTATTGCACTAAACATGCAATGGCATCAACATCATACTATATACTCATGGCTGATATTATCAGCAGCAGACATAGCAACCAGCAACAGCTCATGCTTGGTTTTAAAGAGATCACAACTACTATTAAACGCAACCATAGTAAAAAATTTCTGTCGCCGATTACCATCTGCTTTTTGTTTTACACAGTTTCTACGGATACAACAAATACTTCTTCCTCATTTCCTTATACGCACTCAACCCCGGCTCCCAGCTTTTACGAATCTCTTCTTCAGAAACACCGTTAATTACCTGCTGTCTGAATTCGCCCACACCTATCTGTATTTCTATAGAGTTCATTTCTTTGCTCAGCTTCTCAAAGAATTTCTCTTTGAAAGGATGTGCTTTATACAATTCAATGATCCAGCTGATATTGATCTTTTTACTTTTTCTAAGTTTTTCTACATCATAGTTACGAAGATCCAGACCATAACATTCCTGATCCATAAACAGCGGTGTTTCTGCCATGCCTTTGATGCTGGTAGGTGTATAGGAAAAAGAATAAATACCTTTTAACTCCGGACTGCCCAATACGGTAAACGGATACATGGTACCACGACCATGGTTCAGGTACACTCCTTCAAACATACAGGTAGACGGGTATAACATAATAGCCTGCTGTGTATTCAAATTAGGCGATGGTTTTACAGGGAGCGTATACGGCATGTCATGATCGTAATTGGCAACAGGTATAATGCGGAGATTACATGTTGCCTTATTGGCCAGCCAGCCTTCCCCATTGGCCATTTGTGCAAATTCGCCAACAGTAAGTCCGTGCGACATCGGTATCGGAAACATACCAATACCCGATTTGTATTTCATATCGAGTACCGGACCATCTACCAGGTAGGCATTCGGATTGGGGCGGTCGAGAATCAGCAGCTCCTTACCATTTTCTACACAGGCATCCATTAAACGTACCAGTGCATTGATATTGGTATAGAAACGTACCCCCACATCCTGTATATCGTAGATCATGATATCAACATCTGCCAGATCTTCTTTACTGGGTTTGTTTTTCTTTCCATAGAGTGAAATGATCGGAATACCCGTTGCCATATCTTTTTCATCTGATACTTCTACCCCCGCACTGGCATTGCCACGAAACCCGTGTTCAGGGCCAAACACTTTTACAATATTCACCCCCAGTTTCTGCAGACTGTCTACCAAATGTGTTTTGCCAATAATGGTAGTAGGATTGGCGAGCATGGCCACTCTTTTACCTTTCAGTAAAGGCAGGTATTTAGCTGTTTGTTCGGCACCGGTGAGCATAGGCTTTGCAGTTTTTTCATCCGCAGCAAATGATGGCAGACAACCGATGATGAATAAGCAAACCAGCGGTAATATCCATTTCTTCATATATGGCAATTGAACGATAAATATAAGTACAAATCATCTGCGATTCTGCGGCTAAGCTTTTCGAAAATAGAACACGGATTTTTATGATTTTTATGACCTATCATGATCAATCAAAAAAATCATGATCATCCAGGTTCCTCCTGCTTACTACATTGCGAATACCCAGCGCACATCAAACCTGTCTATAATTTCTACAAGTGGTTCGGTGCTGTTGGTTAACACTGTGGTATGCTTATAATCGTAGAGCTGCTCTATATAACGTGTTCTTTCCTCATAGCTATTGCAGGCAATCAATACAGCCATATAATTACCTACCCTCCTTCCTTCATTATACACCAGATCGGACCCCTGTATAACCAGTTTGGGAGAATATAATACCGCTCTAATGACAGGTTGTGCTGAACACCCTTCTATATTTTGAGTAAAAGCATCTATCACCAATTCTCCGCCGAAACAGGACTGATAAAGCATAAAGGCCTCCCTGCAATCGCCACTGAATGTGAGAAAAATACCACTTCCTTTATCTGCTGTTGATATACTCATTTACCCCCTTTTAACTCATTCTCTTTTTTCCGGAACACTATCATGCGCTTGATCATTTTTTCAGGAAGCGATTGATCATTGGGAAATTGAATAGCCGCTTTACTTAGTTTATACCCTTGTAATTCTTCCTGAAACGTATCAAGAAATGCCTGGCTAAAAGGATGCGACAATGTGATATGCTTTGCAAATGCTGCATAATAGATCAGGTAGCCCTTGTATTTAAAACAGGGTATCTGGTAACTGATGCATTCTTCCACACCCGGCACTACTGCTTTAATCAGCGACCTGATCTTTTCCATTCGTACTACAACATCACCACTGAAAGCTGCATGGTATTGATCGATCGTCTGGTAATCTGTTTTAGCCATGGGTTTGTTTTTTGGGTTGATAGTAATACGATACAAAAAGAATGGCGCCTACTGCTACAGGCATAAGTATGAAGCCAATGTTACCATCTACTATGATATGACTGATTACTGCAAACAGGAGGTTGAAACTAAGTCCCGCATAGGCCCACTCTCTTAGTTTGGCTGGCAGTTTTGTAATAGTAATGGTGATGGCTCCCAGCACTTTGCAAACAATAAGGGCATAGGCAAAATAATCCGGATAGCCCAGCGGTTTGGTTCCGGCATTTACATATTCCGGCATAAACAGCACGGTTGATAAGGGCATGAGACCTTCCCATAAAAGGATGATGATGGTGGCGATCCAGAAAATGATTTTGTTGCGTTTCATAATAATAATAAATTTGAATGTTTGGTTTAGGTGTCTTAATCGCAGCGCTTCTTCATTAAAAGCATCCCCTCCGTTTTCTTTTTTGTCTTGACACCCTCCAAAGGCGGACAAGCAAAAAAGAAACAAAAAAAGTCAAGGCTGTAGAAAAAAAGCTAAAATTTTCTTCATTACGCTACAATGGATGAAGTCTAAAGCCAATCTTTTGTTCTGTGATTGAGCGCAACTGTGCTTCATCTGTGTAATAAAGCCAGGCATCATCCATTGCTTAACGCTTCATTACGAAAATTTCTTAACGCTTTTTTTCTAAGGCCGGAGGGCTAAGTCAATACGAAAAGTCTTTGTGTGTATTTTATTTAACTTTCTCTATGATTATTTATTGGTCACATATTGTACAAAATTGTTCAGAATAGCCTGCCATCCCTGTTGCTGTAGCTCTACCGGGTTTTCAGTTTCTGCATCAAATGTGCTGGTGATGGTAACAGTATTACCTGCTTCTTCAAAAAGGGTGGAGACCATTCTACCATCAGACATGGTGTAGGTGATTTCTTTGTGTAGCACTACTTTGTCATATACGCCATCAAAATCGAATCCGAAACTACCATCTCTGGCTTCCATTCTATGTTTGAATGAACCGCCTTCACGCAGATCGTTTTCACTGGCAGGACAATGCCAACTGGGATCAGCCGTGTTCCACTGCTTAATATCTTCAGGATTATTCCAGGCATCCCATACCTTCTGAACAGGTGCATCTATGCTTGCTGATACGGTAACTTTTGTGTTGGTTGACATGTTATATGTTTTTATTGATTTAGTGATACAAAGATGCAAAGGGTTTTGCTGCGGGGTAATACGTGAAAACGACAAGTTGAAGGGTGTATTACGACAATCCTTACTTTTGAATAAGAACCCAATGCCTGCAGCCATGCGTATTTCTGTTTTTGTTCCGGAATATGGTGTCATTGAAGCCATTACACCACCGTTCAGATCATTTCATACTGCCAATGAATTTCTTACCGCTTTTGGTAAAGAGCCTGCTTTTGAAGTGGAATATGTTGGACTGAACAAACATGTTAGCGCCAACAATGGCGAGTACACCATAAAAACAGACCGCTTGCTGAAAGATGTTGAAACAACAGATCTGCTGATTATTCCCCCCACTTTTGGCGATACAGGCCGAGGTATTGCGGCCAATGCAGAAGCCATTCCCTATTTCAAGGCACTACATCAGAAAGGTGCCAGTTTGGCCAGTCTTTGTATTGGTGCTTTTTTACTTGCAGAAACAGGTTTATTGAATGGAAAAAAATGTTCTACCCATTGGGCCTATATCAATGAGTTCAGAGAGAAATATCCGCAAATAGCGGTAGAAGATGGTACCATCATTACAGAGTACGACAATATTTACAGCAGTGGCGGTGCCAGTAGCTTATGGAATCTGGTACTGTACCTGATAGAAAAGTTTTCGGACAAAGAAACAGCCGTTATGATCTCCAAATATTTTGCATTGGATATTGGCCGCGACAGCCAGGCCCAGTTTGCCATTTTCAGGGGACAGCGCAATCATACTGATACGGAAATTCAACAGGTGCAGGATTTTATTGAGAAGAATTATGAGGAAAAGCTCACCATTGAGCAGCTCGCTGATATGATCAGTACAGGAAGAAGAACATTTGAGAGAAGATTTAAACAGGCCACCAATAATTCACCCATTGAATACCTGCAAAGGGTAAGAATAGAAGCCGCCAAGAAGCATTTCGAGAGTTCCAGAAAGAATGTGAATCAGGTGATGTACGATGTGGGTTACACAGATACCAAAGCCTTCCGCGATATCTTTAAAAAACTCACAGGCTTAACACCAATTGAATACAGGAACCGGTTTGTTAAACAGGTTGCCGAAATTTAATAAACACCTTTGCCATAAGGCCAGATATACCCTCCCTCTAAAATTTCAGATGGCAACATCTAAACCCTCCAACAGGGTATAGTTCATACAGCATATGAGTTAATCAACTACCTGTTTAGCAACCACCATCCAAAGCAAATACACGGCTTTACGCCGCACTTATTACACTACCCAAACAGGGTTTAACATAAAAACAGTGTTGAACTGTGTTGTTACTGTGTTGTTGGTGTGTAGATGCTCGCTGCAAAGTATTAGTAATGAACGAATTAAATCAGTTGCAACACAATACAGACACTGTACAGGGATAACTGATCTAAAACAGCCCGGAATTAGCCCCTTGCTTGTTTTATAAAATTCTCAGAATCATAAACTTATGGACAGATAACATGACATATGGCTCCGTCCAGAACTGACGGAAATCATTTTATAACACCCACCCCTGAGATAAGTTTGTAGTGGCTATTTACATAAAACAAAGTGTATGCAACCAGTTTCAGGCATTGTACGCATCAGTGCTATCTGTCTTCTTTTCTTTACAGGAATCAATGCCATTGTTGCTGGCTTGTTATTTATCATAGACCCCTCCGGTAATACAATGGGCATGTCTGTTTCCTACCTAAGATTTTCCCCTTTCTCCGGTTTTTTAATACCCGGAATCATTTTATTGGTTGTTAATGGTCTGATGAACCTTTTTGCCGCTGTTGCCTGTATAAAATATGCCAGACATTTTCCGGTTTTTATGATGATCCAGGGTTTATTACTGTGCGGGTGGATATGCATTCAGGTATGGATGGTAAGGGATTTTAATGGGCTCCATTTTTTCATGCTACTAATTGGCATATTGTTAATCATGTTTGGTCTGTTACTAAAACGTTTATTGAAATGGCCTTACCACCCTGTTCGTTTTAACGCCACAGATAAGATCGAAACCACTTAAAGCAAATAAAATGAGGATAACACTCTTACTGGTTTTACTGATTCATGGATTACTGCATTTAATAGGCTTTGCAAAAGCTGTTAACTTGTATCATGCCAGACAATTTGTTCAACCCATTTCTAAACTATCGGGTATGCTTTGGCTACTGGCATTTTTATTTTGTTTAATTGCGGCTTTATTGATCGCTTTTAAAAATAATTACTGGTGGGTATTGGGGTTTGCTGCAGTTGTATTGTCTCAGATACTTATCATTTACGTATGGCAGGATGCAAAATTTGGAACATTGGCAAATGTGGTGATTCTATTGGCAGCTGTAATCGGCTATGGCAACTGGAGTTACTATAAGAAATATGCAACTGATGTAGCAAACGCTTTACAACAGAAATCCTACTTCAACAACTCCATGCTTACCGAAACCGATATAGCGCATTTACCGGAACCGGTAAAAAAATACATCCGCTATACAGGCTGTATCGGAAAACCTAAAGTGAATAATTTCCGCATACAATTTCAGGGAAAAATCAGGAAAGATGAACAATCTGAATGGATGCCTTTCAGTTCAGAGCAATACAATTTTATGAATGCACCAACACGTTTGTTTTTCATGAATGCTGTTATGAAAAAAATGCCTGTAGCCGGTTATCATGCTTTTCATAATGGGAATGCATTTATGGACATCAGACTGCTCTCCCTGTTTAAAGTTCAGTACGAAGATGGCAGCAACATGAATACTGCCGAAACAGTAACATTTTTTAATGACATGTGCTGTATGGCTCCGGCTACTTTAATTGACAAACGAATTTCATGGGAGCTAACAGATAGCAATACCGTAAAAGCCCAATTTACCAGTAATGGAATAACAATAGCAGCTCATCTTTTCTTTAACACAGCCGGCGAGCTTGTTAATTTTACATCATCAGACCGGTATAATACAGATGCTGGTAAAAAGCTACCATGGTCTACCCCCCTGAAAAACTACCGTAGAATAAATGGCTATAAACTGGCTGGTTATGCCGAAACAATTTATACGTTTCCCGACAAAGCCTTCTGTTATGGAGTATTTGAAACCCAAAACGTTCAATACAACTATCATAAAATGCAATAGCCCTACAGCCTGTTTTAGCTGTATCTGCCTGTTATAGATTACAATATCTAATCGCTGCGCATCCCGCATTTACAATTGCGATGTATTCTCTTTTCTTCCTAACTTCAAAGAAAAAAGATCATGCTAAGCAAAACAATGGCCGAGGCCTTAAACAAACAAGTGCTGATGGAAGCGCAGAGCTCCCAGGCATATCTTGCCATGGGTAGCTGGGCAGAAATACAACCGGGATTAAAAGGCGTTACTTCTTTCTTCTTTAAACACAGTGAAGAAGAAAGAATGCATATGCTCAAACTCATTCACTATATCAACGAAAGAGGCGGCTTTGCCATAGTACCGGAACTCAAACAACCCACCCTCACTTTTGTATCGCTCAAGCAGGCATTTGAGGAACTGCTAAAACACGAACTCGCTGTAAGTGCCAGCATCAATGACCTCGTGGATCGTGCCTTAAGTGAAAAGGATTATGCAACCCATAATTTCTTACAATGGTATGTAATGGAACAGATGGAAGAAGAAAAACTGGCCCGCGACTGTAATGATAAACTGGAAATGGTGGGCGATGACCGTAGCGGATTATACCTGTTCGACAGAGATATTATGACGATGGAGAATAAGAAATAAGGAATAAGAAATAAGGAATTATGGGGCGGGATGGGGAAATCATATAAAGTGTACCCTTTAGGGGAGTACACTTTATATGATTTTCTTGTTTGTACGAATGCCTATCTAAAATCAAAATGATAATTCAGGCCTAGTGCAAGCATGCCCACCTGATCGTCTTTGAAACTACCTTGCTGGTACCGTAGCTGCAATTCTAAACTGCCAAAATCATGTCCGAATGATTGCGCCCAGGTAAACTTATTGTTTCGATCTGTAACAGACCCCACTGTACTTTTTGCCTTCAATGTATAAAAGCCCATACCTACCTGACTTTCAAAAAACAATTTCTTATAGGTTTTTCTGTATCCAAATAAGAAAGGCATGATTGAATAATTGGATGTTACTCCACCAACGAGGGTTTTTACATTGAAATACTGATACCCTGCTGTAAGTGTTACATAATCCTTTGTTTTGAGCAAATACATACCTTTTACATTAGCGCCTAATCCTGTTTTTACAACCTTGGAAAAATCACCCGTAGGGAAAGCCAGTTCAGGGCTTACCTGTAAATGCAGACGGCTCTCCTGGGCAGTAACGATTAAGGATCCAAACAGCAGGTATACAGCGATACATAGTTTTTTCATATCGTTTTTTTTATGAGAAAAATTGGATTTATTTCTTGTATAAAGGTGTTCTTTTCAGCAGGTACTGAAGTGTAATCTTGTATGCGTTGTCGCTGCTCCAGAAACTTTGATGATCCTGACTAAAGATATTTTCTCCCTTGTCATTAAATACACTCATGGTTACAGAAGTACTGTAGTTTTGAATAGATGTGCTGTATCCGCTATAAGACGATCTTCCGTTAATGGCACCAATGACGTTTTTATTATTGTTGTTGAGTTTTACTGTACTCGAACCCGAACTGATATTACTTGCACTTGTTTTATCCTGCCTGATAGCTCCCTGCAATACAAATTCAACACCCAGTATATCACATATTTCACCCATGGTAAATCCGCGGATATTTCCGTTGTTTACACCTGCTTTTATAAGCAGGGCATTGGTGGTATTGGTTGATTGCAGTTCCAGCATACCAGCGTGTTTCGAGAGAAAAGAAAACGCTTCATTCTGCACTGCATAAGTCATCTGTTCGCCAGCATCCTGTTTATCAATCAGGTAAGAGAAAGGCAGAATGGCCACTTTATTATGGTGAGCTCCTATATTAGATGATACTACTGTCTTAGGTACACTGGCATTCACCGTGGCATTACCCGATTCAGATGGCAATGCTGGTTTATTAATAAACTCGATGCGTCCGCTGGCATAAGTAATTTTCAGAATGTCTGTTTTTTTAATGGTGTACACCAGGGTTTCGCCTTTATACACAAACTTTATTTCCGCATCTCCTATTTCGGTCACTTTACCTATCATTTCATCTCCATTCAGTTTAAGTACCACATCGCTGTTTGTATTTGTTTGTGCCATAGCAAAAACAGAAAAAAAGAAGCATACTAATGCCCCGATGATTTTTTTCATAACGTAGATTTTAGTAAGAGCATAAATTTTATAGTTCAGTATAAACGATCATATTAAAGATAAAAATTATTTTATTTTAGCAGCTCTGCTTTTGCTATTTCAATATTAATTTTTACTACAAGTATGATCAGAAATAGTTGACTCCTGCCACATTTTCTGATCATTAAAACCTGAATCCTGTTGAGTACCTTAAAAAAGGATAAGACCTGGTAAAATCAGGATAGTTCTGGTAATTACCCTGTAAACTAAAAAGTCCTAATTCGAGTGTAAAAAAGAGATTCTGCTTTGGTTCATAACGAAATTCATTGGTTACTGTATTCAGAAAAAAATCGGAACGGTTACCATTTAATGTTTTAAACCATCCTCCCCGATACTGAAGGCTATAAAAAAAACGGTTACTGAAACTCATTTCTGTTCCGGCATGATAACCGATGCCGGGCCCATAATCATAATTTCGGCCTTCTCCATAATAGAGATATACATCTGGCACGGCAGCCAGCACTATTAAGCTGGCCCCCGCTGTTGTTTTGAGTTGATTTCTGGGATTCTTTGTTTTCCAGTCTGAGATTACACTATAACGAAAACTCTGTGCTCCATATTCAAATGCATTGTTTTTCAGGAAGTCATAGTTCATACTGATAACACCCATATGTTTTGCCTTATCATTACTCTTCATTTTCCATCGGCGTATATAACCTGTTACCGCCAATGTATTGAGGTAGCCGGAATCTGATGCTCCTGCTTCTGCCGTCATAGAAAAACTACTGAAAGGTATTTTCGATTCTTCATCGGGGTTGCCATACAACAATCGTAAGCGCAGATAAAATTCATTATTCCCCCTGCGTTTAAAAAAATCTTCGGTTTTCTCACTAAAAAATCTGCCCCCATAATCCATAAAAGTATGTACCAGTTTGGGTCTGGGTTCCTGCGATGAAAAGGGTTTTACCCTCCCCCATTTTTTATCGAGTATCCTGTTTAAACCATTTACGGGATTCAATAGCAGTCCAACAATTTCCTGAGTGGTTCTTCTAAATCCGCGGGCAGAAGGATCAATTAATGCATTCGATAACCGATAAGTCATTTCGCCCAGTGATATACCTCCTAAACTGGTATTAATAAAGTCGTTGGGTGCCGGCACATGTGTTTCTCCTGCTGTTTCCCAAAACAAACTACCCGCAAATGCAGCCGGTGCCGATCCCCAGAAATTATAACCATTGGTTCGTAGCGTATTGAAATATAAATTACCATGAAAAGGATGAGCAAACTGATTGGTCTGAAAAGAATTATCGTCCCACTCCCATGAGCCCGGATTTACATTATGCGCAAGACTCTTAAAAGTAATTTTAGCAAATTCTGCTTTTCTTACAAATCTGTTGATAGACCATGGAACAGCCTGTGTTAAGAACAACTCAGTTGTGCCTCTCAATGGTCGTTTATGACCTGTGATAATATCTGTTTTGGCAGGGTTGAATACCAATACCTGATTCCTGACAGCAGAATCGGTTTTCTGTGCAACCAGACTGCTATTATGGATTGCTGTTAGCAATAACCCAATAAGGATTATTTTTTTATACCCCTGCTTAGTTATTACATATCGATTACACTTCATTGTTGTGTATTTCTCTTCTTGAAAAATGAAACCCTGTAGCTTGCATTTATACCAATCATGGTGAGTTTATTTACACCTGCATCTTTTAAATTACCCTGCTGATAGCGGACCGACAAATCCAGGTGTGGCCATATATATCCAAAACTTTGTGTCCAGGTAAAATTGGCATCTGTTTGCTGGTCTTTCTGACCAAGTGCCGCCACTTTAATGGTATAAATACCTGTTCCGGCCTGTGTTTCTGAATAAAACCGGTTGATATACCTTCTATACCCAAACAATACCGGTATGATGGTATAATTGGATGAGAATGCAAAACCCGGATTCAATACATCATCTTTAATATTAAATGAGTAATATCCGGTACTGAAACTTCCCTGGTCGCCCGATTTTCCGGTAAGCAACCATTTAATTACTGCTCCTTTACCCGGCTGGTACACTTTCGAAAAATTGCCGGTAGGTAATGCCAGCTCTGCCCCGATAGTCATATCTACTCTTCCTTTTTGAGCAGACAGATGAATAACAGAAAAGAAAATAAAAAAAAGGGTTGATGCTATTTTCATGAGGGTATCGGCTGATTTAATCCTTGTATTCTTTTTGTATTGTTTCCAGTGTTTTTTGTGCAGAAAGCCTGGCATCTTTTAACAACCCCAGCATGGTGCGAAAAGATAATTGATAAAACCCTCTTTCGCCAACCGCTTCTGTTAACAGTAATTTCCCTGCAGCAGTTAAGGGCACAGGTTCATTGATACTGTTTTTCAACTTTACAAAATCGAATAACCGGAAATAATATTGCTGACTCAACACTTCTGTTGTCATTACATTTACCTGTAACTGAAATTTTCTGATGGCCTGGTCATACCGCATGATCTGATTGGATACTTCTTTTTCTTCGATCAACCTGAGTCCCCCTGCATTTTTCAACTGCTGAATGGTTCTGTCGTCATAGCTAAAATCTTCAAATCCGATATAGCTTGTCCACAAACGCCAGGCTTCTCTGGAATCCTGCTTTATGGCTTCTCCCGACAAAAGACCGATGAGGGTATCTAACCCTTTTTCTGCTCTGCCCCAGTCGGCCAGCAAGCGATCCATTTGCCTGATATCGGAACTGATATCCTCCTGAATGGAACGGATATATTCTTTTTCCTGCCGATGTTCTATCCTGTTGTGCACCTGCATTTCTGCAAAGAATCCGCATAAAACAGCCAGGAACAACATAAAAAATTCTTTCAGGTTTGCTTTCCACCCGGAGCTATGTTCAGGTGTATGTTTATGATGATGATGCACTTCCATACTATTCAACTTTATTATACGCTACTGTTTATTCTTCTCTGATTTGATCAATTATTAACCGGTAACCGGCTTCTCCCTGTACCATTTTATAGGTTATAAATTTTCGTCTTGAAATTTGCTCACCATTGTATACAAAAAAACGCCGCTGCAGTTTTGTTTCTACGATTGCAAACTCATCACTTCCCTTATATCCTTCTGCAGCAACAGTATCTTCGGTTATATCAGGAAAAGCAATCATACTCATCGACTTTCCTTTATTAACAGATAACCCAATTACATCTCCCTTTTTATCTGCCCCTGAAGATCTTGTATAGATTAAGAGTTCAGGGTAACCATCGCTGTTCAGGTCCTCTGTTTCGGCATTTACAATAAATCGGTTATTGAGTCGTATATGAAAGCTGCCGGTGTCTTTTGTAAGGCCATAGGGTTTTACGGTGAGATACACTCCCGAATCTCTTTGCCTGGATTCGATATCGAAAAAGATATTCTGAAGAGAAAGAAATTTGGCAAAAATGCGATGATCTACCTGAGTGGGGTCTAAATTGTCTTTTTGTTTAAGATAAGTCCCCATAATAGTCGCTCCTCCTGAACAAAAATAATTGAGCCGATCTGCTTCTTCTGCCCCTTCGGGTTGCACCTGAATGCTGGAATCGTTTAAAATGAATAAAATACCAATGCCATTTACAATGGCCCTGAGTGTATTTTGTGTGAGGGTTCCGGCTTCTGCATCAAAAGTGCAGGTAGTTTTTTTACGGTCTGCGCGTGACCGAACACTTATGTGATACGCACTATCATCGCCCTTCCGAATAATAAGTCCTACCCAGTCAGCTCCATCATTCCGGTTTGCATATCCTTTGTCAGCATAATAACCAATAAATCGATCAACGCCAGTATCAGCAATGGTTTCATCAGATGTATCAGCAGGCTTACTCTTGCATGAGAGGATACACACAATAAGCATAAGCAGACTGGCTGGTCTGTTATATTTACTCATGGCATTTTGTTGATGGTTGCTTTTGTACGGTTATTGAAAATAATACTTTTTTCTATTTTCAACTACGACTGCTCCTATTTATTCGGCATGAGTAAAGCATCAGATTACAGGGAAGATCGTTTCGCAATGCTTGTTCAGCAATGCTGCTATGCAACGATGTATGTTTTTTGAATCAGAGATAATGTCGCCAGTTAAACAGAAAACGTAATCCTGCAAACCACACCGGCTTTAGTGCTGGCAGCGGAACATTTGTGGGAGCTATTACTTTGGCTCCATGTGGCATATCAACACCTGTATACAACTGTATCATTATACTTGATGCCTGATTAGATGAAAAACTTCGGTAGGCCCTGTATTCTAATATGGGCATTTCAATTTTTGTGGAACGATATTCAACGAGTACAGCCTGATCATTTTTATCTGGCAGAATAACAAAATCGCGTGGGCCACGCAAGCCGTATAAGGAAAGCCCTATTTCTCTTCCCAATACCATTTGAAAACGACCAACCTTTGTTCGTATAGCAGACTGCCATGGAATAAGTCCTCCATTCACTGCGGCTATCGCCATTTTTTTATAAGCCGATGGTGCCAGTAACCCCACAATCGGGGCTGCAAAAATAAGATCGCCCGGAATCAGGAAAAAAGGTACTCTTATGCGAATATTATAGGCAGACCTTGCCGGTATAGCAGAAGCAAACGCATTGGCAGCAACAGCCCCACCGCTATAAAAAATAGTATTGGTTGAAGCCGATTCCTGTCTCCAGCCCAGGTCTAGAAACATTAAGCCATCTCCCGACTGGTTAATCACGCCTTCCAAGCCCAGCCCTAAGCGAAGATTGGCATCGAGTCCACCAAGCCCACCTGCTTCTGTTTGATCATTACCAAAGCCACCGGAAATACTCGAAGCATTCAACGAGGTACTCACCCCAATAAATGGACCTATCTCTGCCCTGAAACGAGGCAATGCACCTGCTCCACTGTACAACCCCGACACGGGTGTAAGCAGCAAAATTTCTCTTATAGCTGCTGTATCATATTTCATGTCTGGCATAACCAGATTGCTGCACACATTAAAGTCTGCAGGTTTTCTTTCCAATTGTACAGAAGCGGTTTCAGGTGTAATTGTTACGCCGGCAACCGATAACAACTGCGTGAGGCTTTGACTTACTGCAGCAGATGCCAGTTCTATGTCCTGATCGGTCATCCATGCATCGCCCTTCACTACTTTTCGTTTACCGGCCCATGTTTGTACTTCAAGCCCTTCTTCATTGTAATGATCATGTGTTCCTTTTTGCAAAGCTGCGCCACCCCATGAGCCTGCTATATGACCCGCTGCAAAAGCATCCTGCAGAAAATGTAAGGCGAATGCTTCATCTGCCATTGCTGCAATGAGTAACGATAATTTATCAGGTGCATTTTCCGGTTCCTGTATATAGGCCATCATTTTCAACATGGCACTGCTATGAAAATAAGCATATACACCCATAGCGTTCAGGGCAGCACCTTTTTGAATACAGCTTTGCAGATACTGGTCGATATTGATTCCTGACTGTTCACGTGGTAATAAAAAATGAACACTGTTTACACCTGCACGGGTAGCATACTGAGCATCTTTTTTTAGTAACTGCATATCTGAACTACGCAGGTAATTCGATCGCTGACTACTGTTTTGGGCTGTTGCAAGTCGTTCTCCCAGTTTTACGCCAATATCATTTACATTGAATATCCATTGCGACCGGAGAATGGTGTTCAGCATATCGGAGGGTGAACAGCTATGGTCTCCTGCAATGGCGGGCCATGCGGCATAATCGAGCAAACGCCCCTTTCCTGCTTTGGATGTATCGATTACCAGTGTTGCCAAACGTGTGCTATGCTGCTGTTGAAGCTGGCTCCATAAACGATCCAGTGCTGACCGATGGGTAAAAGATAATTTCTGAATAGCAGCCAGCGATATACGTCTATGCTCCGGATACACCCAGGCATGTGCCTGATCTGGCATACAAAAAACAAACAACACTACCGGCAGTGCGATACGTATGACATCTGATACAAAGAGGCGAATCAATTTACGGTAAAGCAGCATACACTGAAGGGTCAAACCGGGTTTGTTAGTAATCGTATTTCAATGAAAGATACTAAATAAGTTTACTGCTATCCTGTTTGCAGTTTTATTACTAGCTGACTGTTTTTTCTATCTTCATAAAATGAAAACAATTTGCCTGCTGCTTATTTTCTGTCTTGTTCAATCCATTCATGCACAACCTTCGCTGATAGTATTGGGCACAACGCAGGATGCAGGGTCGCCTCAGATCGGTTGTACCAAAGACTGTTGTAAGGATCTCTTCAACAACCCGAACCCTTCCCGTAAAGTGGTTTCACTGGGTCTCTTTGATCCCGCTCAGAAAAAAAAGTATCTGTTTGAAGCTTCACCTGATATCGTAACGCAGTTGCGTAGTTTGAAAACGGCGAGCCATAGCAGTTCCGATGTTCCTGACGGCATTTTTCTTACGCATGCACATATAGGTCATTATACAGGATTGATGTATCTGGGGAAAGAAGCATGGAATACAGTGCAGCTTCCTGTTTACTGTATGCCAAAGATGAAAAATTACCTGAAACAAAATGGCCCCTGGAGTCAATTGGTGAGTCAGAACAATATATCCTTACAAACACTCACTAATGAAGCTCCTGTGCAACTAAATGATTCCTTACAGGTTACTCCCCTGTTGGTGCCTCACCGCGATGAATACTCGGAAACAGTTGGTTTTCTCATCAGCGGACCCAATAAGCGCGCTTTGTTTATTCCTGATATTGATAAATGGGAAAAGTGGAATCGGAATATTGATTCACTAATAGGCTCCGTTGATTATGCATTGATTGATGCCACTTTTTTTGATGGCGCTGAAATCAACAACCGCAACATCAAAGAAATACCTCACCCGTTTGTTATTGAAAGTATGCAGCGTTTTGCTACATTGTCTGCTGCAGATAAAAAGAAAATTTATTTCATTCACTTCAATCATACCAATCCCCTGCTTTCAGAAAAAAGTGCCGGTTTTAAAAAAGTACAGGCCGGGGGATTTAATATAGCAAGACTGGGTAACGTTTTTAAGTTATGATATTGATAGTTCATGCACATTCATCTATATCTATTTGCCTGTTGCAACTGTTTTAAAAGAATTGTACCTTACTGTAAATAATGCTGTATGAAATGGTCTCTTTTTACTAACCGATGGATTTGGTTTGTTTGTGTGGCCTTATGTTTCTCTTTTACTGGTTTTCAACCCAAAACAACCGGCACTATCCTTTTTACCAGTACAAGAGATGGTAACTGGGAAGTGTACACAATGAATTCAGACGGCAACAACCAACGTAACCTGAGTAATCATACAGGTGCCGATTACGGCTTAGGGTGGTCGCCGGATGGCAGATATATTCTATTTTATAGTAACAGAGAAGGTAATGAAGATATCTGGAAGATGGATGCTGATGGAAAGAATCCTGTTAACCTTACCAAACACCCCGCAACCGAACGTGCAGCTGCATGGTCGCCCAATGGAAAAGAAATTGTATTTATAACCGATCGTGATGGAGAGGAAAGGGAATTGTATATCATGAACGCAGATGGAACTCAACAACGCAGAATTACTTATAACAAGGCATACACGGAATGTCCGGTATGGACGAAAAACGGGAAAGGCATCGTATTTACCATGATGGTAAATGATAAAACAGATACAGGATTAGTAAGTAATGGCGACCTTCATCTGGTGAGTATTGACGGTAAAAAAATGACCAGGTTAACACATAAAAAAGGATTTGATTCCGGTGCTTCTTTTTCGCCCGATTTTAAACGGTTGGCTTTTTATGGACCTGGAGATAATAAATGGTATGACATTTTTCTTGCTGATGCCAACGGCTCAAATATTACCAACCTCACGCAGGATGCAACAGAAGACTATTCTCCCAGCTGGTCGCCAGATGGTGAATGGATTGCCTTTACTTCGGGTAGTAAAGGCAAATACGATATATGCCTGATGAACATTAACAGCAAAGAAAAAATACAATTAACCACCGCTCCTAAAAGAAATGAAACACCTTTCTGGAAGCCTGTAAAATAACACCCATCTCTGCAAAGGCTGCGAAGAGCATTATACTTCCAGCTCGAACAGGCTTACTTTATCGAGTTTATAATGATCGGGTAATGTGCTGGTATCTTTCAACTCTACCAATCCAAGAAAACGGAAACCACTGTCCTGATAATGCTGAATGAGTTTCTGATTCTCTCCTACTGTATCTAACCGAACATATTTTTTCCCTTGTTCTTTTGCATAGGTTTTTGCCCAGTTCACAATTTCTTTTACCAAATGTCTACCCCTGAATGTAGGCACCGTTGTGATGCGGTGAATATAAATAGACGGATCCGCATCTTTTTCCTCCCATATCTGTGGATCATTAAATGTGATAGCCCAGATACAGGCCAGTTCTCCATCAATCATCATTTTCCATTGACGGCCTTCTTCTATTTCCTGTATTACCATATTCCTGTCGAACTCGGGGAAATGCACCCAGAATCTTTCTTTCATGTATTGGGCAGCCATCCTGTATAAACCGAAAATAGTATCTATATCTGCGAGGGTACTGTTCTGTATTTGCATAGTATAAAATTACAGTTCTCTACATTGAATTATGGAGCCGAATTGACAAACGGTTTTTCTGCTGTATACTGTTAACTTTATATAAACCTGATCACATGTCAACGATCCTCCAGAATCATTATGTTTTAGCTGTTCATGATCTTGATATTCATGCTGCATTTCTTGAAAAACTGGGGTTCAGCGTTGTCAATCGTCCTGATGGATGGGTGTTTCTTCAAAAAGACAATTGCATGATGATGTTCGGCGAATGTAAAGACGCGACAGCTCCTGCCGAACTGGGTGACCATAGTTATTTTGCTTATCTGCGGGTTGATGATGTTGATGCATATTACAACGAGATCAGGAAAAACAATATTCCCACTTTTGATGAGCCTTCTACGAAACCATGGATGATGCGTGAATTTGCATTGCGTCTTCCGGAAGGACACCGGTTAACCATTGGGCAGTGGATGGGTGGTGAATAATGGCAGTCTTTGTTTCAAAGAAATAATGTTAGCCACAGATTCACTGATTAGAGCATGTAATCAGTGAATCTGTGGCTAATTTTATTGCGACCAATTTTATGATTGGAGTTTTACAATACATTCATGCAATGCCTCTTTCCAGTCGCGCATCACAATGCCATAAGCTGCACTTATTTTACTTGTATCCATTACCGAATAAGCAGGTCGTTTGGCAGGAGTAGGATATTCAGCAGTAGTTATTCCATTCACCACACAGGAGAGAGATGCCTGTTGAGCAATCGCTCTGGCAAAATCGCTCCAGTTGGTAACTCCGGCATTGCTATAATGAAATATGCCGTACTGTTTATTTCCCTTTTCTAATTGATCTATGATCTGTAAGATTGCCGTAGCTAGGTCGCGCGCGTAGGTTGGCGAACCCACCTGGTCGGCCACTACATTCAACGTATCGCGCTCTTTCATCAGACGCAACATCGTTTTTACAAAATTATTTCCGTGCGAACTGTACACCCAGGACGTTCTGATAATAATTGTAGCAGGATTATTATTCAAAGCCAACTGCTCTCCTACCTGTTTACTATACCCATAATAGTTTACAGGCTCCGTTGTTTCATCAGTAGCATAGGGTTTTGTTCCCTTGCCGTTAAATACATAATCAGTAGAAATGCTAATGAGTGTTGCACCCTGTTTCCTGCAGGCATCTGCTATGGCTCCGGGTGCCACTGCATTTACCTGATAGGCCAATGCCTGTTCTGTTTCTGCCTTATCAACAGCTGTATAAGCAGCGCAGTTAATAAAATAAGCAGGCCGGTATTGCCCGATACATTCTTGTATCGACTGAGGATCAGAAAGATCCAGTTCTGTTCTATCTAAAAAAACAAAATTGAACTGAGGATAAGCATCTGCCAGTTGCGTGAGTTCCCAACCCAACTGTCCCTGTTTACCTGTAACGAGAATGAGTGGCTTTGACATATGATCAGTTAAACTCCTTTGGTTGTTTGGACCATTCTTCTTTGGGAAGCGACCTGAAATAGTCGTAGGTTTTTTTCAATCCTTCAGCCCTGCCAATCTTAGGTTCCCAGCCAAGCAATGTTTTTGCTTTGCTGATATCGGGGCGGCGTTGTTTGGGGTCATCAACAGGCAAGGGCTTATGTATAATTTTTACGGTAGCTCCTGTAAGTTTCAACACTTCTTCAGCAAATTCGAGTAAGGTAATTTCGTTGGGGTTACCAATGTTTACGGGCAACGCATAGTTGCTCATCAACAATCGATAAATTCCTTCGATAAGATCATCTACATAACAGAATGAACGTGTTTGACTACCATCTCCAAATACGGTTAAATCCTCGCCACGCAATGCCTGCCCAATAAATGCCGGCAATGCTCTTCCATCATTCAAACGCATACGTGGACCATAGGTATTGAATATGCGAACGATTCTTGTTTCTACACCATGATAAGTATGATAGGCCATGGTGATGGATTCCATAAAACGTTTGGCCTCATCATACACACCTCTCGGACCAACCGGATTTACATTACCCCAATACTCTTCTGTTTGCGGATGTACCAATGGATCACCATATACTTCACTTGTTGATGCCACAAGTATTCTTGCTTTTTTCTCTCTTGCCAGTCCGAGGCAATTATGTGTACCCAATGCTCCCACTTTAAGGGTTTGTATGGGAATTTTTAAATAATCAATCGGGCTGGCCGGTGAGGCAAAATGCAGGATATAATCCAGATGCCCGGGTACATGAATAAATTTAGTAACGTCGTGATGAAAGAATTCAAAATCGGGCAGGTTCATCAGGTGTTCGATATTTTTCATATCGCCTGTAATGAGGTTATCCATTCCAATTACATGATACCCTTCACGGATAAAACGATCGGAAAGATGAGAACCGAGAAATCCGGCAGCACCAGTAATGAGTATTCTTTTCTTTGACATAGTTTGTTGTTTTGGTCCATAGTTGATGGTCCATGGACCATGGTCTATTGACTATTTCCTCCCCACACTTTCATAATGATAGCCCATATCTGCCATCTGTTTTACATCGAAGAGATTTCGTCCGTCAAAAATGGCTTTGTGTTTCATGCGGGTTTCAATAGCTTCGAAATCAGGAGTGCGGAATTCGCTCCATTCAGTCGCAATAATTAATGCATCTGCATCTGTCAATGCATCATATTGATTATCGGCATATGCTATCTGGTCGCCCAATACCTGTTTTACATTGTTCATGGCTTCCGGATCAAATGCAGTAACCGTTGCACCCTTCTCCAATAACCTGCTGATCATTTCCAATGATGGCGCTTCTCTTATATCGTCTGTATTGGGTTTAAAAGCCAGTCCCCATACTGCCAGTTTTTTCCCTTTTAGGTCTTGTTGAAAATAACGGGTTATCTTTTCTACGAGATGTAGTTTTTGTGCGGTGTTGACTTCTTCTACTGATTTTAGTATTTTGAAATCGTACCCCGCCTCTTCTGCTGAACGTATTAATGCCTGTACATCTTTAGGGAAACAACTTCCTCCATAACCGATACCCGGAAAGAGGAAACGTTTGCCAATACGATCATCACTACCAATACCTCTGCGCACCATATCTACATCGGCACCCATTCTTTCACAGAGTTGTGCAATTTCATTCATGAATGAAATTTTGGTTGCAAGAAATGAGTTGGCGGCATATTTGGTGAGTTCAGCAGAGCGCTCATCCATATAAATAATCGGATTACCCTGGCGCACAAAAGGCGCAAAGAGGTCTCCCATAATTTTTCTTGCTCTTTCTGAGTCTGTTCCCACCACTACCCTGTCGGGTTTCATAAAATCATCAACAGCCACACCTTCGCGTAGAAATTCCGGGTTACTCACTACATCAAACTCGCCTTTATAATTAGCAGCGATGGCCTGCTTTACTTTATCTGCGGTACCTACCGGTACTGTGCTCTTGTCTACAATTACTTTATAACCGGTCAGTATTTTCCCCAGTTGGTCGGCCACTCCTAAAACATATTTCAGGTCGGCTGCTCCGTCAGCTCCGGGTGGTGTAGGTAATGCGAGGAAAATAATTTCCGCCTCCTGTATACCAGACTGTAAATCTGTGGTAAACTTTAACCTGCCTTCTTTCAGGTTGCGCAAGAAAATTTTCTCCAGCCCCGGTTCATATATCGTAATCTCTCCGTTTGATAAACGATCTACTTTCGACTGGTCAATATCCACGCAAAACACTTTGTTACCGGTTTCTGCAAAACAGGTTCCGGTTACAAGGCCAACATATCCCGTTCCAACAACTGCAATCTTCATTCCTTACTGATTTACATAATTTAAAACATGTTGTGTAATATACTCCAATTGATCTGCATCCATTTCGGTATGCACCGGTAACGATATTACCCGCTCGGTTAACCAATCCGTTGTTTGCAGGTTATAAGCAGGCAGGTTAAATGTGTTGAACATGTCCTGTCTGTGTCCCGGAACCGGATAATAGATCATGGATGGAATTTTATGTTCAGACAAATAGGCTACAAGTCCGTCTCTGTTTACTCCATTCAATAACATCGTGTACTGGTGGTACACATGCTTGCTGTAAGGAGCTACATATGGAGTAGTAATTTTTTCATTGCCTGCAAAAGCATCATTATAATATGCGGCTACTGACTGGCGTGCTGCATTGTAGGTATCCAGTTTTTTGAGTTTGATGTTCAGTATGGCTGCCTGTATACTATCGAGTCTGGAATTGCATCCCACCACTTCATGATAGTATCTTTTCTGCTGTCCATGATTGGCTACCATTTTGAGTTGTTGCGCAAGTACATCGTCATTGGTAAAAATGGCCCCGCCATCGCCGTATGCCCCTAAGTTTTTACTGGGATAAAAAGAAGTGGCGCCAATGGTTCCAATGGTACCGGCTTTTTTAACCGTACCATCGGAGAATGTATAATCGCAACCAATTGCCTGTGCGTTGTCTTCAATTACATAGAGGTTATGCTCTTTTGCTATCTGCATAATTTCTTCCATAGGCGCGGCGTGACCATACAAATGCACCGGAACAATAGCTTTTGTTTTTGGTGTGATGGCTTTACGCAATGCCTGTGGGTCCATACAGAAAGTTTTGGGATCCACTTCCACAAAAACAGGAGTTAATCGTAAAAGTGCCACTACTTCTGTGGTGGCGATATAGGTGAAAGATGGTGTAATCACTTCATCACCCGGTTGCAGCCCCAAAGCCATCATGGCTATCTGCAATGCATCGGTTCCGTTTGCACAGGGTATGGTATGTTTTACACCCATGTATTCACTTAACCCCGCAGCAAAATCCTGAACAGCTTTACCATTGATATAGGCTGCAGAATTTAATACTTCCTGGATAGCTGCATCTACTTCCGGTTTAATCTGTTCATACTGCCGTTTTGTATCTACCATCTGTATGGGTCGCATGTTTTCTAACCTTTAGGGTGCAAAATTACTGTAAAAAAGCTCAGTTTACTGCCTCTTCTTCCATCAATGAATTGGTTTACAAGCCGTTTAAGTTGTTATTTTGTGATTATAAATTACTGCCATTGCGTTTCCTGTACCGATTATTTGTCTGGATATATCCCAAAGCCGCATGGTTATTATCTTTTTATAACCCCAAGGCCAAACTTTGGGTAGCCGGAAGAAAACAACAGTTTCGTAAACTGTCAACAGTCTTTCATACCAACCAACAACCAGTGGTATGGATGCACTGTTCTTCACTCGGCGAATTTGAGCAGGGCAAACCCATTCTTGAAGCAGTACGGCAACAGTATCCACAGTATTTTATTCTGGTCAGTTTTTTTTCACCTTCCGGTTATGAGATCAGAAAGAACGACCCGGTTGCAGGCCATGTTTGTTACCTGCCGATGGACAGACCTTATAATGCGAGTCGTTTTTTAAATATTGTTCAGCCATCGCTGGTATTTTTTGTGAAGTATGAATTCTGGTTTTATTATCTCGATGAAATCAGGCAAAGAAATATCCCACTGCTGCTCGTATCGGGTATATTCAGGGCCGATCAGCCTTTCTTTAAATGGTATGGCAGTTTCCATCGCAATATGCTGCAAAAATTTTCTCACCTGTTTCTTCAGGATAAAGATTCATATGAACTGTTACAGCAGATTGAACTGATGCAGGATTTTTCCGTTGCAGGCGATACCCGTTTTGACCGTGTATTACAAATTGCAGGCAGGTTTGAATCAATTCCTACAATCGCTTCCTTTTGTGGTGACCACCCGGTAATTGTAGCTGGTAGTACCTGGACCGATGATGATGAAGCGCTTGATCATTTTGCCAATACCTATACAGCTATTCGTTTCATTATTGCACCACATGATATTGATGAAGATCGTTTAAAGGAATGTGAACGTCTTTACCAGCACAGTATCCGTTATTCCACTTTGATTGCTCAACATGATGCAGCCAGCAATAAGAACGTTGTTATTATAGACAATATGGGTATGTTGAGCAAACTGTATCATTATGCTACGATTGCATATATAGGAGGTGGATTTGGAGATGATGGTATTCACAATGCACTGGAAGCTGCTGTATTTAGCAAGCCGGTAGTATTCGGTCCTGTGTACGATAAATACCTGGAAGCCATTGATCTTGTAGATGCGGGTGCAGCATTTAGTGTTGACGACGCATTAGAATTGGAGGAACAGCTTAAAACGCTTTTATCTGATCATACATTATTAAAACAGGCAGGAGCTATTGCGGGAGACTATGTTAGAAAACAGGCGGGTGCGACTGCTTCCATTCTTCAATACATTCAGGCAAAACGTCTTCTCACCAACTGATCGAATAATTTGGCAGTTTCGCACTGATCGCCCCAACCGAGTTTTACTTTTAGTTCTCTTTCTATCCAGTATTGCGCTTCGGGGTAAATGGTAAATCCGTTGATGGTTTTCATGCTTCGCTCATACATGCTCTCATCTCCACGGAACAACTCATTTACAAAGAGATAGCGATCGTTGATTCCTACTGCTTTTTTAAGGTCACGTACCGGTGCACTTTGCAACACTGTGGCCACTTCTACTCTCTCTTCTTTCAGTCTTTCGTTTAGCTCAGGTTGTTCGTGTTGTGCTACCAGTAATTCATTCAATTCAAACACTTCTTTTTGTACCATTGCAGGCTGGTGTACCATGGTTGGAATTTCAACCGGTATATTCATCATCCAGGGAATGCCGGCCTCTTCTGTTTTTTTCGTTTCTACAACAACCGGAATTGTTGGCTGGGGCTGAACAATGGGTTCTTCAACAGCAATATCTTCTTTCTGAGGTTCGGCTTCCCGGATCATACCATTGCTATTTACATAAGACGAGGGCATCGTTACAGAGACCTTACTTCTTATAGTTGCGGGTTGCTGTTGCAGTGCCGTTTGTAATTCGGCCAGCAATAAGCGGGTATTGACAAGTAGTTTGGCAGCATCTGCATCCTGCTCAAACTGTTCTTTCAATTTATTGATTAATGTGCCTACTCTTTCCATGGCATGATGATTTAGGGGGAGAAACACAAGTTACTAACGATTTTTAGTAACGTTTAGTATTTCTCCCCCTCATTTTATTGCCACCCACCACCTAATGAACGATACAAATCGATCTGTGACTGTAACAATGTCTTGTATGTAATAACAGATTGTAACTGGCTTTCTAGTGAGCCCTGCTGCGCCGATATGACTTCCAGATAAGAAGCATAACCCGTTACATATAACTCCCGGGCCGTTGCTACAGCAGATTCCAGGGTTTGTGCCTGTTTTTTCTTCAACTCGTATACTTCTTCGTTATTTACAACGGCACCCATACTTGTAGCCACTTCCTGATAGGCTTTCAATACTGTTTGCTGGTATTCATACCAGATTTCAGCTCGCTGCGCCTCTGCTTCTTTTAACATTCCTTTGAGTTTACCACGGTTCCATACAGGGCCTGTTATACTACCAATTAATCCATAAGCAATAGAACCGGGTGTTATCATCTGCGCTGCATTAAATGAATTAAAACCGATATAGGGTGTAATATTCAAAGAAGGAAGAAACGATTTTCTTGATGCACTCAATTCAGCACCAGCGGCCATCAGTTTCATTTCGGCTGCCCGTATATCGGGCCTGTTTATCAATAAATCTGATGGCACACCTGTTTTTACTGCCCCTCCCAGTTTCATGTTGAATACCGAGCCTCTTCTTTTTACAGGCTGTGGCAGTCTGCCCAGTAATTGATTGAGTTCGTTTTCTGTTTTCACAATGCTTTGCCTGATGAGCGCTGAAAAACTTTTTGTATTGTACACCTGTGCCTCAAATTGTTGAACAGCCAGTTCATTGGCCCTTCCGCCTGCTTTCTGGATTTTTACCACACTTAAAGCATCTTCCTGCAAATGAATATTCTTTTGAAGAATTTCCATTTCACTATCCAACGCAATCAGTTCGTAATACATTTCGGCCACCTGTGCTACCAGTTGTGTTACCAGCCACTGTCTTTCCTTTTCTGATGCCAGCACTTTTGAGAAAGCTGCTTTTTTTCTGTCGTTGAGTTTACCCCATACATCCAGCTCCCAGTTACTTCTAAGACCAAGGAAAAGATCGGGTGTTAATACCGGGATGCGTTGTTCTTTGGAAATATTGGGAGAAAGATTGGTATCGAAATTACCCACGCCATCAATCGTGTACTTCCCGTATTTATTAAATCCTGCTGATGCCATTGCTTCAAGCATCGGTAGTCTTGCATTGGCCGCAATATTCATCTGCGCTTTCGCCATGCTAATACGTTGCACTGCTTTTTGCAGATCTAAATTGTTTTGCAGGGCCACGTCTATCAATTGCAATAAAGCGGTATCCTGAAAAAAAGATTGCCAATTCATGTTCACCAGTCTTGAAGTATCCTTACTTCCCTGGTAAGCAGCAGGTAATGCAAGTTCCTTCAATGATTGTGTTGACTTTGGCACAGAACAACCCAACATGATAAGCACCGGAATAAGCAAGGTATATGTGTATTGTTTGATTAGTTGTTTCATTGATAACAGGTTTATTGATCTGTGTATTGTTCAGCATTCTCTTCTGTAACAACCACTACTGCATTATTTTTTCTTTTTGTTTTTTCTGCGAGTTGAGCAAACAGGTAGTATAGACCGGGTATAACAATTACACCAAATACGGTACCTACCAACATACCTGCTGCTGCCGCCGTTCCAATAGAGCGGTTACCCATGGCTCCTGCACCCGATGCAATACACAATGGAATAAGTCCGGCAATGAATGCAAATGACGTCATGAGAATTGGCCTCAATCTTGATACCGCTCCTTCCAGTGCTGCATCAATAATGCGCAGCCCCTGTTTTCTCCGGAGTATAGCAAACTCTACAATCAGGATGGCATTCTTTCCCAGCAAACCAATCAGCATTACCAGTGCCACCTGCGCGTAGATATTGTTTTCTAACCCGAATAATTTCAAACCAAGGAAAGCGCCAAACACTCCAGCGGGTAAAGAAAAAATAACAGAAAGAGGTAAGAGAAAACTTTCATACTGTGCCGCCAGAATGAGGTACACAAACAATAAACAGATACCAAAAATAAATACGGCCTGGTTACCGGATAGTATCTGTTCTCTTGTCATACCCGACCATTCATAACTATAGCCTCTTGGTAATGCCTTATCAGCTACTTCTTTTAGTGTGTTGATGGCATCGCCACTACTAAATCCGGGAGCTGCATCGCCAGTGATAAGTGCTGATGTGTACATGTTGTAACGTGTTAACTGCTCGGGACCAAATACCCTTTCCAGTTTTATAAATGTGGAATAGGATACCATTTCTCCCCTGTTATTCTTTACGTACAACTGCAGTATATCTTCCGGTTTTGAACGGTATTGCGGAAATGCCTGTACCATTACTTTATACATCTGTCCAAAGCGAATAAAATTGGTGGCATAATAACTACCGATCAATGTTTGTAATGTACTCATCGCATTTTCGATCGTTACACCTTTCTGCGCAGCCATATCCTGGTCTACATGAAGCAGGTATTGCGGGAAAGATGGATCGAAACTGGTGAATGCAGTTCCAATGGCTTTTGTTTTCTTTAATGTATCGATAAGAGCATTGGCTACTTCTGCCGTTTTTTTCAGATCGCCCGAACCTGTTTTATCCAGTACACGCATTTCAAAACCACTCGCATTACCAAAACCGGGAACCGTTGGTGGTGGGAAGAATTCGATATCGGCATCTTTGATATGTGCCGTTTTCTTCCGTAGTAATACAATGATATCGTTTACCGATTCGGACCTTTCCTTCCATGGTTTCAGGTTAATCATGGCCATACCATAAGATGCGCCTGCCACTTCTGTTACAAGACTGTATCCTGAAAGGGTAGATACGTTTTCAATAGCACCAATGTCTTTAATAGATTCCTGAATTTGTTTCATTACCGTTTCTGTTCGCTCTACCGTTGAGCCAGCGGGCGCGGTTACGTTCACATATACCATACCCTGGTCTTCTGTTGGAATAAATCCACCCGGTAATACAGCAGAAACACCCCAGGTTGCCACAAAAAATACAATCAGCAGTGATATCGTAACCACACGTTTTCCTGCAATGGCTTTTAATAATCGCTGGTACTTGTTGGATGTATTATCGTATCGTTTATTAAACGCTGCAAAAAAACGTTGCAGCCAGTTTTTCTTTGCCGGCAAATGCTGGTGTTTTAACATAATGGCACACAGTGCAGGCGTAAGTGTTACCGCATTGATACCTGAAATAACAATAGCGATGGCCAGCGTAAGCGAAAACTGTCGGTAAAATACTCCTACAGGGCCAGACAGAAATGCCACCGGAACAAATACCGCCGACATCACCAGTGTAATGGCCACCAATGCGCCGCTGATTTCTTTCATAGCTGCAATAGTGGCATCCATGGCAGACATATGATGTTCACTCATTTTCACATGCACTGCTTCTACCACCACAATGGCGTTATCGACCACAATACCAATAGCCAGTACCAATGCAAATAGTGTTAACAGGTTTATGGAGAAACCAAGCAACTGCATAAAACAGAGTGTACCGATCAATGCCACGGGAACAGCAAGCGCTGGAATGAGTGTTGATCTGAAATCCTGTAAGAATATAAACACTACAATGAATACAAGAATAAATGCTTCCACTAAAGTTTTCAGCACTTCTTTAATAGAGGCATCAAGAAAACGGGAAACATCATACGCGAAATTGTATTTCATGCCCGGCGGAAAAGAACTTTCTTTCAGTTCTTCCATCCGCGTCTTCACATTATTGATCACATCTCGTGCATTGGAGCCGGGACGTTGTTTCAGCATAATAGATGCAGATGGTCTGCCATCTGTTTTCGATTCCATGCTATAGGTCATGGAACCGAATTCAATATCAGCGATGTCTTTCATGCGTAATACAGAACCGTTTGATTCGGCACGGATCACAATATTTTCATACTGTACCGCTTCCGACTTCTTACCTGTATATCGCAATACATATTGCAATGAACCGGGATTCATACCGGAGCTCTCTCCTGTTTTACCCGGTGCTGCTTCCACATTCTGATCGCGTAATGCAGCTACAACATCCTGTGCAGAGATATTGTATGCCAGCATACGATCCGGCTTCAGCCACACCCGCATGGCATACTCTCTTGAGCCCATGATTTCTGCAAAACCTACACCATCAATACGTTTCAATTCCTGCAGAATATTGATGTCGGCAAAATTGTAAATGAACTGTTCATCAGCAGTGCTGTCTTCACTCATTATATTGAGGTACAACAACATACTGTTTACTTCTTTTTCGGTAGTTACACCCGCCTTAATTACCTCCTCCGGCAACTCATCGAGTACGGTAGTTACCCTGTTCTGTACATTCACAGCAGCCAGATCGGGATCGGTACCTACTTTAAATGCAATTGAGATCAACGTAATACCATTATTACTCGATACCGATGACATATAGGTCATACCAGGCACACCATTAATGGCTCTTTCAAGCGGTGTGGCTACTGCTTTGGCACATACTTCGGCATTGGCACCTGTATATTTAGCCGTAACGGTTACAGACGGAGGAACAATATCGGGAAACTGTGTAACGGGCAATGTAAACAATGCAAGTACACCTAATAGTGTGATCAGTAAAGAGATCACCAGCGACAACACAGGCCGCTTGATAAATATTTCGAACATGACTGATTATTTGGTATAAGCAATAAAGTTGGCTTCGGTAATCATACGCGGAGTGATCTTCATTCCATCTCGAATATTCTTCACTCCTTCATACACGATCATTTCTCCGGGTTGAATACCCTGTTCAACAATATAAAAATCAGCCACCCTGTTTCGATAGGTAAACCCACGCATCTTCACCACATTATCTTTCCCTACAACAAATACATAGTTCTTATCCTGTATTTCAAACACAGATTTCTGCGGAATTAACATTGCGTCTTTTACTTTACTCGTAAGCCTTACTTTTCCCGATGCTCCGTGTTTCAATAATTTTGACGGATTGGGAAACCTCGCCCGGAATGCAATGGCTCCGGTATTTTCATTAATTTCTCCATCCATGGTTTCAATATGACCTTTTTGTGGATACTCTGTTCCGTCAGACAATACCAGTTGAATGGCTTCTTCGCGGGATGTGGCATTGTTTTTTTCTTTTCTGAAGCGCAGGTATTCACTTTCCGATACATGGAAATAAGCGAACACATGGTGTATGTCTGAAATAGTAGTAAGCAAGGCCCCAGGATCGATGAGGCTACCTATTTTCAATGGTATCCTATCGATTACACCATCGAATGGAGATGTAATTCTTGTTAGTGCCAGTTTATTTTGTGCGCTGGCCTGCATCGCATTTGCTTCTTCCACTTTTGCCTTTGCGGCTCTTAGTTTTGCTGATGCCAGTTCATATTCAGTTGATGAAATTACTTTTTTCTCTACCAGCATTTTTATCCGGTCGAGTTCCAGTTCTGCAGCTTTCGCCTCGGCCATAGCATTGGATACATTGGCTTTTGCTTTGGCCACTTCGGTTACATATTCAAGATCATTAATCTGGAACAGTAGTTGGCCTTTCTTTACTTCCTTGCCTTCATCTACAAAAATATTTTCCAGAAACCCATGCACCCTTGCACGGATTTCTACATTACGTACTGCCTGTATTTCTGAAACATATTCTGTTAATAACAGGGTGTCTTTTTTCTGAATGGCTACAACTGGCAATTCAGTGTTGGTCTGCTGATTTTGCTGATCGTTGTTTTTGTTTTTACAGGATGCAAAAAACAAAAACAGTATAGATACAAGGGGTAAAATTGATCTCATTGTTCAATTTGATGTCTGTGAATGGAATAAATACAGGTTTACCCGCACTGTTTTACAATGCAGGACAGGCAATCAATCGATAAAAAGGAGGAGATCAGAATGGAGTTAACCTAAAGAGGAAACCATGAAAGTGCCCTAATGCCGGCGAAGGATAAAACCGGTTAAAGGCGCCGGTATGTGTTTTTATATGTGCTGGTGTCGACAATGCTTTATCGCGCTGGGCAGCAATAATAACTCTGGGTAAGGTTGTTTTCCCTACTACCCTGAATATACTGTAATGGGCACCAGACTCTTCGTTGTTGGGAATATTATCCGGCAATCCATGCATGGTCTCCAGCATGTACTCCAGTACCGTAAATGATTCAGTTTTATTAAAGCGCAGTTCTGCAGCATCGTCGGCAAGAGAACCGGATGAAAAATGACAGCCCGGGCGGGCGGTTACCATATTAGCAAAACCCATAAGCAGCAGGACGACAATAGTCTTCTTAAAAAATTCTTTCATACAATTTTTTATTTGCTCATGGGATATTCCCCGGGATTCAGCTAAAACAAAAATATGAAAATAAGCGTCGTTTAAAGTAATTTGCCCCGCCCGATTATAAAACATTAACATGTTTATAGAACCGAATTTAACAGGTGAACGCAGAGGATGGATTGAAGTAATCTGTGGCAGTATGTTCAGTGGCAAGACCGAAGAACTTATCCGCAGGCTGAAAAGGGCCAAAATTGCCAACCTGAAAGTAGAGATTTACAAACCTGCCATTGATGTTCGTTACGATGAAACACAGGTAGTGAGTCATGATGCCAACAGCATACAAAGTACACCCATAGAAAACTCTCAGACTATTTTACTGATGGCCCAGGATGTAGATGTGGTAGGCATTGACGAGGCCCAGTTTTTTGATGCAGAAATTATGCATGTTTGCGAAATGCTGGCATTAAGAGGTACGCGTGTAATTGTAGCCGGACTTGATATGGATTATCTGGGTCGTCCATTCGGACAAATGCCTAACTTATTGGCTATTGCAGATTATATTACTAAGCTACACGCTATTTGTATGAAATGTGGCAATATTGCCAATGTTTCTTACCGGAAAGTGGAGGGCGATGGACAAGTGTTACTGGGAGAAAAAGAAACCTACGAACCGCGTTGCCGTAAATGTTACCATGAAAAGTAGCACCACTATACTTGCACTTGTTAAAAAAGACCTCTTGCTGGAAATGCGCCAGCAATACACTTTGTATGGTATACTCCTCTATGTGGCTTCTACTATTTTCGTTGTGTATCTTTCGATGGGGCAGCCCGATGATGTAGTATGGAACGGATTATTCTGGGTGATTCAACTTTTTGTTTGTGTAAATGCCGTAGCCAAAAGTTTTCTTGCCGAAGGCCGTGGCCGTATGTTATACTTCTACTCTATTGCCGGACCGGTTGATTTTATACTGGCTAAACTCATTTTCAATCTGGTACTGATGCTGGTGATGAGTTTACTGAGTTTGCTTGTATTCTCATTACTGCTCGGAAATCCATTACAGAACTTTCTGAAATTTACAGGAATTGTATGCCTGGGAGGTATCAGCCTGAGTCTGGTATTTACTTTTCTGGCTGCCATTGCTGCAAAAGCACAACAGCAATCGGCCATGATGGCCATTATGGGTTTTCCGCTGATTATTCCGCAGTTATTATTACTGATGAAAATTTCAGGAACAGGTTTCTCCGACGTTATCCAGGCAGGCTGGTGGCAAATGGCATTCATGCTTGTGGGCCTCAATATACTTGTAATTGCACTGGCAGTGATATTGTTTCCGTTTTTGTGGAAAGACTAAAACACAACAAACAAATGTCGGATGTATTATGTCTGATGCAGGATATATATTAAATCCGACATCAGAGATCATACATCAAAACCTCAGGTGCCTCACCGTTTGTCCTTTGTTGATGAGTTGTTTAAGCGAGTCGATACCTATTTTTAAATGCCGCTCTACATAGTCTGCTGTTACTTTTTTATCGCTGGCTTCTGTTTTTACGCCGTCTGGTATCATGGGCTGGTCACTTACCAATAACAATGCACCGGTTGGTATTTTATTGAAGAAGCCTACTGTAAAGATGGTTGCTGTTTCCATGTCGATGGCATAAGCACGAACTTTAGTGAGATAGGCCTTGAACTCATCGTCATGTTCCCAAACCCTGCGGTTGGTGGTGTACACAGTGCCTGTCCAATAATCTACTTTATAATCGCGAATGGTAGTGGATATGGCTTTCTGTAATGCGAAAGCGGGCATAGCCGGCACTTCCGGTGGGAAATAATCGTTGGATGTACCTTCTCCCCTGATGGCAGCAATGGGTAAAATAAGATCGCCTAGTTTATTTCTTCTTTTCAAACCACCACATTTACCCAGAAACAATACGGCTTCCGGAGCAATGGCAGTAAGCAAGTCCATAATGGTTGCTGCACCCGGACTTCCCATACCAAAATTGATGATGGTTATTCCGTTGGCAGTGGCACATTGCATGGGTCTGTCAGCCCCCACTACTTTCACTTTGTTCCATTTTGCAAACATGGTTACATAGTTGCTGAAATTGGTCAGCAAAATGTATTTCCCAAAGTTCTCCAGTTTCTCACCGGTATACCGTGGTAACCAGTTGTTCACAATTTCTGCTTTCGTCTTCATAACATATCTATTTTAGTGTGCTTGCCCGTTATCTTTGAACGGGTTAATTGGCTAAAATACAAAAAATCAATTCCATCTGCAAGCAATATGATCAAAATTACCTACCCTTCTTATCCTTTTAAAATAGAAATGAGAGATGGCAAGGAACATATTTTTGATCCTTTACGCAGGAAATGGATCAGACTAACCCCTGAGGAATGGGTGCGACAAAACTTTCTGCAATACCTCTTACAGATAAAACAATATCCGGCTTCACTGATTGCTGTGGAGAAAGAGATTTCGGTGGGCGAACTGAAAAAACGTTTTGATATTCTGGTTTATAAAAATGACATCCCCTGGTTATTGATTGAATGTAAGGAAATGAATGTACCAGTTGAAGAAGCCGTGTTCCATCAACTTTTAAGATACCAGTCTGCATTACAGGCAAGCCATATCATCATCACGAATGGTAATGAAACTAAAGGATGGTCAACAAAAGAACAAGGAATTATTCAACTCGATTCCATTCCGGATTACAGCAACTAATACACAAAAGAAAAGGAGAGCATGCTCCCCTTTTCTTTTATCATCTTTCGGACTTTCCGACTTTTGTCTTCCGGACTACTATGGGAAAATCCCCAGTTCTGCATAAGATGTACCAACTTTATTAATGGCACATACATAAGCCGCAGTACGCATATCAGGAATATCAGGATTGCTTTTCCAGATTTCCATGATCTCGCGTGTTGCAGTGATCATGGTTTCTTCGAGACCACTGTGCACCAGGTCTACTTCTTCAGGTCCGTGCAGAATGAATGAACGTTCTTTATCCGTAACCTGTTTGCCTGTCAGCTCTTCAATCTGTCCGAGAATATGATTGTTCATATTTTCAGTGAACCGTTTTTCCATACGGCCATAACGAACATGGCTCAGGTTTTTCAACCACTCGAAATAAGATACGGTTACACCACCAGCATTAAGATACATATCGGGCACTACCAGTATTCCTTTGGCTGAAAATATTTCATCTGCTTCCGGTGTTAATGGTCCGTTGGCTGCTTCTCCAATAATTTTCGCTTTTACACGGGGAGCATTCTCGCCATTGATTACGTTTTCAAGCGCAGCAGGAATCAGGATATCGCATTCCAGTTCCAGCGCATCTGTACTTTTTGCAAGATTAGTGGCCCCGGGGAAATTTAAAATAGATCCAGTTTTCTTTCTGTATTGAAATACTTCTTCTTCATTCAATCCATCTGCATTGAAAATAGCACCTTCATATTCTGCAATGGCCACTACTTTTGAACCTGCTTCACGGAAGAACTTGGCTGAATGGTATCCAACATTACCTAAACCCTGTACCACTACTGTTTTACCTTGCACACCTACAGCCAGACCGAGCTTCTGCATTACATCGGGCATATTACATACTTCGCGGATACCATAGAAAACACCTAAACCAGTTGCTTCCTTTCTTCCACGAACACCGCCCTGTGTAACAGGCTTACCCGTTACACAACCCGCCGCATCAATTTCGCCTGGTTTCAAAGAAGCATAGGTATCTACGATCCATGCCATTTCTCGTTCACCTGTACCGTAGTCAGGTGCAGGAACATCGATGCCGGGTCCGATAAAGTTTTTCTTTACCAGTTCAGCAGTGTAACGACGTGTTATTTTTTCCAGTTCATAAGCACTGTGGTTACGTGGGTTTATTTTGATACCACCTTTACCACCACCAAATGGAACATTCACAATCGCACATTTGTATGTCATGAGCGAAGCCAGTGCCATCACTTCATCCTGATTCACTTCATCACTGAAACGAATACCGCCTTTACAGGGCGATTTATGCTGCGAATGCTGCACACGGTATGCCTCAATAACTTCTATGCGACCATCATCCATTTTAACAGGGAAACGCATGCTGTAAATACTGTTACATGCTTTGATCTGTTCAAGCAAACCCTTCTCCCATCTGGTAAATTTGGCCGCTTTATCAAAACTTCTCTCAACACTTTGAAAGAAGCTATACGGTTTGTGTTCTGACATGAGCTAATCGTTTTTGTTTTTGACGTTTATTGTGGAGCAGATAGTCAATAGTCCATGGACCATGGTCTATTGACTATCTACCTTTCTCCAGTTTACTGATTTTACGATCGAGGCTTGCAACATAAATAAAGAGCCCGGCAACAATGGTAATTACCACAGCCATTACTACATAAATTTTTCCATTGCTTCTCATCACATCTGTTTCTGCTTCTACTACCTGAGCAGAAGCCATTGTTGTTAGCAATAAGGCAAACAGTGTACAACTTATTCTTTGCAGCAATTTATTCATGGTTTAGTCTTTGTTCTTTAATGATATCGTAGCGAATCCGAAGGGTGCTGATCCAAACGCCTAATAATGTCCATCCCATCACCGCCGGGTAGAAGACTATTCGCATGTTCGAATCCATGTCTTTGCCATTCAATCCCGGATTACCCTCACTGCCTTCTCCACCCGGATGTAATGATTCCGTTAAACGTGGTAATATCCAGAGTGTTGGAAAGAGCATGAAAAAAGCGAAAATATTATACACAGCTCCGATTCTTGCTTTCTTCTCTTCGTCGCTCATACTGCCACGCAATACAAAATAAGCGAGGTAGATAAGCATTGCAATAGCTGCTCCATTTTGTTTAGGATCGCCGCTCCATGGGCTACCCCACTGGTAATTGGCCCATATAGCCCCGGTTGACAAACCCAAAAAACCAAAAATGGTGCCTGTAATAGCAAATGCAACAGAATAATGATCGTAAACAGGTTTGCTGTTTCGCAGGTATTTAATAGCATATACCACCGATACTCCCAAGAGTATCATCATAGCAAACCACATAGGCACATGAAAAAAGAAATTGCGGATCGATTCCTGCAGCCTGTCATCCAGTTTAGGCACTTCTACCAGGAAACCATAGGAGCAGACATACATAAGTAACAGAAAGGATAATATCTTCCACCAGGCTTTTCGAATCATGATCTTTTTTTTACAGTTTCCGGACGCACTTTTCCAAACTAACAACTGTTTGGCGCAAAATTAGGTGAAAGCCCTCCAATAAATGCCAGTAAATGGTAAAATATCTATTCACATCCTCCGCTATTTCCTCCTGATCCGGACAGATTTCATAAATCGAACTTATATTGTGACTACCTATGTCAGCACCTGTTTTATCGATCCACAATCTTTGTGTAGATTTTACATCTCTTTCCGGCAACCAGCGGGCTGTTGATAACCTGAACCTCGAATTAGGTAAAAGTGAAATGTTAGCGATTGTTGGGGAATCAGGATCGGGAAAATCGGTTACAGCCCTTTCGATACTTCGGCTACTTTCCGGTACAAATGTTCGTTATCCGTCTGGCGAAATTGTTTTCAGCGATGGAAATAATGAAATTAACCTCTTGACGCTTCCTGAAGAACAATTACAACAATTACGCGGACAAAAGATTGCGATGATTTTCCAGGAGCCCATGACTGCGCTCAACCCCGTTTTTACCTGTGGCGACCAGGTGGCTGAAGCCATTCGCAGACATCTCGATCTTGATGAAAAAGCGATCAGGGATAAAGTAGTGGAATTATTCAGACAGGTACAATTGCCGAATCCTGAAAAAATCGGCTCCAGGTTTCCGCATCAACTTAGTGGTGGGCAAAAACAACGGGTCATGATTGCCATGGCCATGAGTTGCAACCCTTCGCTGCTTATTTGCGATGAACCTACCACGGCCCTCGATGTTACAGTACAAAAGAATATTCTGCGCTTGATCAAGGAGTTACAGTTGCATCACCAGATGGCTGTTATTTTTATTACGCACGATCTGGGTGTTGTTGCTGAAATAGCTGACCGGGTTGCGGTTTTATATCGAGGTAAATTATTGGAAGAAGGATTGGTTCAGCAAATTTTTAAACAGCCTTCGCATCCTTATACAAAAGCATTACTTGCCTGCAGACCTGTATTACATCCGAAAGGAAAAAGATTACCTGTGGTGAGCGATTTTATGGATGAAAACCTTTTAGAAAAAAAATGGACTTCCCCTGATGCTTCAGCTATTACCAACACTTCAACTACCATTAAACATCCTATACTTGAAGTAAATGATTTGTGTGTGTGGTATCCTGTGAAAAGAAACTTTCTTGGCAAACCGCTTGAATACATGAAAGCAGTAGATCAGGTAAGTTTTACGGTTCAGGAAGGTGAAACTTTGGGATTAGTAGGTGAATCGGGTTGCGGAAAAACAACATTGGGAAGAAGCATACTTGGACTAAATACCATCACTTCAGGTTCGATACATTTTAAGGGTCATGATCTGACTCATGCAACCGCTAAACAAAGAATGCCTTTCCGTCGCGATATGCAGTTGATCTTTCAGGATCCTTATTCTTCACTTAATCCACGTATCACCATTGGTGAAGCCATTGGCGAACCTTTACTGGTGCATGGACTGGTAAAAAATGTAAAAGAGAAAAAAGACAGGGTGATCGATTTGCTTGAAAAAGTTCAACTGGGCGCCAGTCATTATAACCGTTTTCCGCATGAATTCAGTGGCGGACAAAGACAAAGAATTGTGATCGCCCGGGCTCTGGCGCTGAAGCCTTCCTTTATTGTGTGCGATGAAAGTGTTTCGGCACTTGATGTAAGTGTTCAGGCGCAGGTGTTGAATTTATTAAATGATTTGAAAAAAGCTTTTTCGTTTACGGCCATTTTTATTTCACATGATTTGTCGGTGGTAAAATACATCAGCGACCGGATCATGGTTATGCGTGCCGGTAAAATTGAAGAGAGTGGACCGGCGGAGACTGTTTATCATCACCCAAAAAGCGAATATACCCGGCAATTAATTGATGCCATTCCGGGTATAAGCACCAGTTAAAGCATGTTTGCCGTGAATTGCATCAAAACTGGCAAAAAATCCGTACCTTTGCCGACTTCATAAAAAATCATGCCGTAACATGAAATTATCTCAATTTAAGTTCGATTTACCCCTTAACCTCATTGCGCAAAACCCTACCAAAAGAAGAGAAGACAGTCGACTGATGGTAGTTGACCGTAAAAGCGGTCACATGGAAAACAAACATTTTCGTGATATCCTCGAGTATTACGATGATAAAGATGTGTTTGTAGTAAATAACACCAAAGTATTTCCGGCCCGTATGTATGGCAGGAAAGAAAAAACCGGTGCCAAGATTGAAGTGTTTTTGTTGCGTGAGTTGAACAAACCCAATCGTTTATGGGATGTTATTGTTGATCCCGCAAGAAAGATTCGTGTTGGGAACAAACTCTATTTTGGCGACAATGAGGAACTGGTTGCCGAAGTAATTGACAATACCACCAGCCGTGGTCGTACCATTCGTTTTTTATGGGATGATGATGATGAGAGCTTTAAAAAAATGCTCGAATTTTTAGGAGAGACCCCACTTCCTAAATACATCAAACGCAAACCCGATGAGGAAGATAAAGAACGTTACCAGACCGTTTATGCAAAACACGAAGGTGCCGTTGCTGCTCCTACTGCGGGTTTACATTTCAGCAAAGAACTCATTAAGCGTTGTGAGATACTGGGTATCCGTTTTGCGGAAGTAACATTGCACACGGGTCTTGGCACTTTCCGTCCGATTGAAGTAGAAGATCTGAGCAAACATAAAATGGATGCTGAGTATTATGCTATTTCTGAGGAAGCCTGCAAAATTGTAAACAAAGCCAAAGAAGGCGGTCATCGCATCTGTTCTATCGGCACCACTACCATGCGTGCTATGGAAAGCAGCTTTACTGCGCAGAAATTGCTGAAACCAAGTGAAGGCTGGACCAACCATTTTATTCACCCACCTTATAATTTTAATGTGGCCGATAGCCTGGTTACCAATTTCCACCTGCCTAAAACAAGTTTGCTGATTATGACTTGTGCTTTTGCTGGTTATGATCTGGCAATGGAAGCCTATAAGAAAGCCATTAAAGACAAATACCGTTTCTTCAGTTATGGTGATGCGTTACTGATCATCTGATGAAAAGAAAATAATCGCTTTAAATGATAAAGCCATCCTGCCTGAGCGGGATGGCTTTTTTCATTTAACAACCAACAACTCCCATATACCCTTATAAGAAGTTGTCAAAACTGAATCTAACGTTCACCTAAACTAACAAACATTAGTTGTAATGCTGGTATAAAACTGCAATTATTTTTTTAAAACTGCAAATAACCGCAATATTTTTTCGTGAAATGGGGATAAATAGGCAAGAAAATTCTACAAATTGCCTGTTTTAGCCTCTATGTACTGTCGCAATTTCTCCAGGTTCTTTTCCATCATGGGGCCAAGTATCTTATCGTTCATGATGGTTCCCAGCTTTTCCCAGGGCAGCCACCCTACCGACTGTTCAAACTGCCATTGTACGATGGTTAGGTTTTGTTGGGGTTGATAAATGAGCCGTATCGTGCTTACCTGTTTTTTATTCTTTGAACTGATCCACTCGCTCACTATCGAGGTATCTGTTACCTGAACGATTCGTACTGTGCTTTTTCCTATGGCAGCTTCACTGGCTGAATTTACATGTACAGATCCGTCATTCATTCCTTCTACCCAATTCTTCCATTCATGGATATCTTTTACTGCTGCCAATATTTTTTCAGACGGGGCATTGATATTTGTTGCTCTTGATACCAATACTTTTGATGGCAGCAAAGCTCCGATACCTGTGGCCAGTGCAAATAAACAAACAAGACTGATCGCTGCAAGTTTCAGCAACTTCATACTATTCCCATTTAAAAGTTTTAAAGGCTACTGCATATACAACTACTGTCCACGCACCTAATATCATCAACTCTTTTCCGCAGGCTGAGAGGGCCGCACCTTCGAAAGCAATATTCCGCATGGCATTATTAAAGTGCGTTAGCGGTAATACCCTGCACAGTGGTTGTAACCAGGATGGAAAAGCATCTATTGAAAAGAAAGTACCTGCCAGTAAAAACTGCGGTAATGTAATGAGGTTGGCCAATGGCGGAATACTGCTTTCATTTTTGGCCAGACTGCTTACGATAAAACCAAAACCCATAAACAAGATCAGGGCTATAAAACTGAGCAACATGATGGTGAGAAAAGTCTCTACCCCATTTACGAGTGTGAATTTAAAAGCATAATGCCCCACGCCGATGATAATGATGGCCGTCATCATTTGAAAAATCACACGACTCAATGCTTCTCCCAATACAATATAAGGTCTGCGGATAGGCGTGGCATAAAAACGTTTAAGTACCAACTGCTGGCGCAGGTTAAAAAACAGGAATGCCACTCCAAATACACCCGCACTTAACAATGAAAAACCTAATTGTCCGGGTAATATAAAATCAATGGTACGGTATATGCGCCCAGGAATTTTTTCAATCCGACTATTTACCATGGCAATGGTGGGTGTGTTGCTGTATGTTTGCTGGTTGATACCGGAGATTACCGCATTAAGTATAGATTGTAATACCTGTAGATTCTGCGGGTTCACCGCTTCTGAACTGGATATATGTATGGCATAAGGCGGATTTTCGATTCCTGATTTTCGAATATCGATAATGGCTGTTACCCTACCCTTTTCCAGATCCTCTTTTAATTCCTTTCCCGATTTTTCAATTATACGAATACCCGCAATATTTTTCAGCGCCGGATAAATAGGATTGAGCGTGTCTGTTTCTGCCGCAAAAGCAATACTCAGCGATACCCTGCTACCTCCTCCGATAAATCCGAAAACAAGGATAAAAATCAAGGGAAATGCAATACTGAAAATAACGGCAGACGGACTACGAAATACGGCTTTCAGGCTTCCTTTGGTGATGGCCATCATGGCACGTAACTGGCTGTATGGTACAGGCATACGATTTTACTTGTGCAACAAAGCTATCCTATTCTATAGGAAGATAAAAGGAATAATTTTTTTAATCAAAGACAAAAGTCGTATATTTGGATGACAAATGTTACTCAATGGCAAAAGCAAAAAAAATACCGCCTACACCTCCCATCGTGGAAGAGCCTGTTGCTGCGTATTTACCTGCCGTTGCAGAATTTACCTATCGCAAGTTTAAAAAAGTTGCCGATATGGTTCCTTTTACACAGGCCGAATGGGCCAGTGTATTGCACCTTTCCGAAAGAACGCTTCAGCGTTATGCCAAAAACAATGGTTCTTTTGAAGGTATTTATACCGATCGCATTCTACAATTACAGGAACTTGTAGAAACAGGGCTGGCTACTTTTTCTTCTGCCGATGCTTTTTACCAGTGGTTAAAAAAAGACAAACATGTAATGGGGCATGTACTCAATTTTACTTCTTTGTCTACTATGCGTGGTATCCAGGAAACGCTTAACCAGCTTGTTCGTATACAACATGGTGTTTACGCATGATACTTTACCGTTTTGCTCACCATAAATTTGCCGAGGACCTTTCCGGCACTGGCGCCAAGCTAAAAGGCGGACGATGGAATTTAATTGGTACCCCCGTATTATATACCAGCAGTTCTATTTCGCTTGCATTACTCGAAGTATTGGTGAACACTGTAAGTTTTGAGGAACTGCAATTATTCAAGCTGATGCAACTTACCTTACCTGCCGATGCTGCAGTTTACCGGATTGATACTAAAAACCTGAAAAAAAACTGGCACCACGATTTTGAATACACGCAATGGATGGGTACCGAAATGATGCAGGATAAAACTTCACTTGCCATCGCCTGTCCTTCTGCGGTGGTTCAGCAGGAACAAAACTTTCTGCTCAATCCTGCACATAAAGATTTTAGCAGGATACGCTTAAAAGAAGTAACTGGCTTTTATTTTGATGAACGCCTGTTCCCCTCAATGTATCGTTAAGAAATAAGGCATTCTTGCCTGTGGCTCTCCTACCATCTGTTTCACCTGTTTGAATTGCTGCATCAATTGCCATTGCTCCACACCTATTTCATCTTTGATCAAGCTGGTTTTGATGGAGCGCTTGTAATTACCCATAATCTGTTCAAAGAAATTTTTCTTCTCCGGGTATTCTCTCAAGCGATAATTGTCTTCAACTTTAGCCAGTCGGGCTGCATGTTTTACGGCATCCTGCAAAGTGCCGATCTTATCTACCAACCCGGCTTCAAGTGCCCGTTTGCCTGTCCAAACCCTTCCCTGCGCAATAGTATCTATATATTCAATGTTCTTATTTCTTCCTTCTGCCACACGGCTCTTGAATGTGTGATAGATTGAATCTGTTGATGCCTGGAAAAAACGCTTTTCTGTTGCGGTTAACGGGCGGTCACCTGCACCCATATCGGCATAAGGCGCCGTTCTTACCCTGTCTGTAGTAATACCCAGTTTATTTTTCAGGAATGATTCGAAATTGGGAACGATACTGAATACGCCTATAGAACCTGTTATGGTTGTTTCATTGGCAAATACGGCATCGGCATTACATGCAATGTAATAACCACCAGATGCTGCAATATCGCCCATACTTACTACTACCGGTTTTTCTTTTCGTGCCAGTGAAATTTCTCTCCAGATTACATCACTTGCCAATGCACTGCCACCGGGCGAGTTTACACGCAGCACTATTGCTTTGATATCTTTATCTAACCTTGCTCTGCGAATTACGTTTTTATAAACATCACTGCTTACCTGCTCTTCATCGCCTTCCTGGCTTACAATATCGCCCTGGGCATATATGATGGCAATTTTTCCAGTTCCGGAAAAATCGTTCAACGTAGTAGCTGCTGCATATTCATTGATAGTTACAAAATTGATACTTGACCCCGGTCCTTTTTTCAACCGCTGCAAAATCTCTCCCTTTACTTCATCATCATATTTTAATCCATCAACCAACTGATATTTTTCTGCATCAATTGCTGTTTGAATATCTCCGTCATTGGCCAACTGGTGTAATACTGCTGTATCAATCTTACGTGCTGTACTTGCTGCTTTCAAAAATGCACTATACAGATCTCCTAACCATACAGCTGTTTGTAAACGATTGGCTTCTGTCATTTTGGTTTCACGCAGTGGCTCTGTGGCACTTTTGAATTTACCTGCATAAAATATTTGTGGCTCAATTTGTAATTTATCCAGCATGCCTTTCAGGAAAAATATATTAGACGAGAAACCCGACCATTCCAATCCACCCTGCGGGTGTACATATACACGTTCGGCAGCACTGGCTACATAATAGGCTTTCTGTGTCATGGTTTCACCATAAGCAATGACAAATTTGCCTGACTTTTTAAAATCCAGAACTGCTTTTCTTAATTCTTCGCTGGATGAAAATCCATTTGCATTGTCGCTGGCCAATACATATATGCCCTTAACAGCAGAATCGGATTTAGCTTCTCCTATTAAACGCACCACATCAAATAAAGATGGCTTATTCGCTTCTGCTGATGAAATCAATTCTCCAAAAGGATCTTCTTCTGCCTGCTCTTTAAAGTTAACAGACAGATCGAGTACCAATACAGCTTTTGTACCTACTACAGGTAGCTCTGATGTGGTAGCAGTGGATATAAAACCAATCAAAATAAACAACCCTATTACGGTAAATACAATCAGCGCTAACAGGGACGCAAAAAATATTTTAAAAAATGTCTTCATATGCTTTTTTTACAGCCTCTTCAAGTTCTCCTTCTTCTTCCAGAGAATAATATTTGCGGCTACGTGAATTTAAAGATATTTGATGCCGCTAATATCTCCAATTTATGAATACAGCGTATTTGCTGACAGGCGGTAATATGGGTAACCGGGCATTTAACCTGCAACAGGCTGAACTATATATTCAACAATATTGCGGCGAAATCGTTTGCAGTTCTTCCATTTATGAAACTGAGGCCTGGGGATTGACTGACCAGCCTTCCTTTTATAACCAGGCACTGGAATTAAAAACAGCCTTGTCGCCTGAGCAGCTTATGCGTAAACTATTGGAGATAGAATTGGAGATGGGTCGTATCAGGACCCAGAAAATGGGACCTCGCATTATTGACCTGGATATTTTACTGATTGATGACCTGATTATTGAAACGGATTTACTCTCAGTTCCCCATCCAGCCTTACCCGAACGACGTTTTGCGTTGATGCCACTGGCTGAAATTGCTTCTTTGTTAGTACACCCTATTGAAGGGAAAACCATTGCTGCCTTACTGGATGCCTGTACCGACCCTTTAAATGTGCAAAAAAAATAGCATCCTGCTTGGTTACTGCGGTTAATTTTGACGGTATTGCAGCGAATAACTATGAAGTATCAATATATTACCGTTGAAGGAAACATTGGAGCAGGTAAAACCACATTAGCACATCTCTTATCCAAAAAACTGAATTCGAGGTTGATTCTGGAAGAATTTGCCGACAACCCTTTTTTGCCAAAGTTTTACGATAACCCCCAGCAATACGCTTTTCCACTCGAATTGTTTTTTATGGCAGAGCGTTATAAACAACTGAAAGACATGCTGCATATTAAAGATATGTTTCAGCATACCACCGTTTCTGATTATCTTTTTACCAAATGTTTACTCTTTGCCAAAGTAAACCTACCAGAAGAAGAATTCAGGCTTTACCAGAAGCTATTTGATATTATTCACCAGCAACTTATGTTTCCCGACATACTGATTTATCTGCACGCACCCGTGCAGAAATTACAACAGAATATCAAAAAGCGAAACAGGGAATATGAGCAATCTATCCCCGACGAGTACCTATTCAACATTCAGGAAACTTATACCAGCTATATCAAGCAACACAATATCAAAACCATTTTTATTGATGCCAGTAATGCAGATTTCCTGGGCAATGAAAAACATTTGAATATTGTACTTGAGGCACTGGAAAAAGATTATGATGGAGGTCAGCATTATTTCAGTTTACCCTGATGTAAAACAGAGGCCATATCAATTAATAACAGATGAGCACAGAAAATACTACTTATGACCCGTTCGCAGCCATGCGTATTCCTGAATACCGCAATCTGATGATGGGGCGCTTTCTTTTTATCATGGGTTTGCGAATGATGGGTACACTGGTAGGCTGGTGGATTTATGAACTTACCAACGACCCCTTTGCTATTGGTTTAATTGGTTTATCGGAAGTAATTCCTGCTGTTTCACTTTCCTTGTATGCAGGTCATGTAATTGATATTAGTGAGAAAAGAAAATTACTGTTACGCGGTGTGAGCTTATATTTTACCTGTGCCATTTTCCTGCTGTTATTATCCAGCAATTATACCTCCACACAATTAAGTAACCACTGGATCGCGTTCAGCATTTATGTGATCATATTCTTTACCGGAATTATCCGTGCTTTTACCGGACCTACTTTTGGTACCATGGTTGCTTCTATTGTACCAAGAGACCTGTTACAAAATGCCACTACCTGGAACCAGGGTATCTGGCTCACGGCTTCTGTTACAGGGCATGCCACCGTTGGCTTTATGATTGCCTTACTGGGTAATACCGGTTCACTTATTATTATCTGCTGTCTGGTGGCTATTGGTTTTTTATTCATGTACCAGATAAAACCAAAGCCTTCTCTAAATGAACCGGGTGAGAAAAAAACCATGGATAGTGTAAAAGAAGGTTTACGTTTTGTGTTCAAAACAAAAGAAGTATTGGGCGCACTCAGTCTTGATTTGTTTGCTGTTCTTTTTGGTGGCGCCGTTGCCATGATACCCGTATTTGCCAAAGACATTTTAAAAATTGGTCCTATTGGTTTTGGCTGGCTCAATGCTGCTTCCGATATAGGTGCTATCCTTGTAGTAATTATGTTAACCCTCTTCCCTCTACGTAAAAAGCAGGGCAAAAAATTATTACTCGCAGTTGGTGGTTTTGGTATCTGCATCATCACATTTGCCTTATCGCAATGGTTCTGGTTATCTTTTTTTGTATTGATGTTAAGCGGCATACTTGATGGTATCAGCGTTGTGGTAAGAGGTACTATTCTTCAACTTAAAACACCCGACCAGATGCGCGGAAGGGTAATGAGTGTTAATTCCATGTTTATCAACAGTAGTAATGAACTTGGGCAATTTGAAAGTGGCGTGGCCGCTAAATTACTCGGGGTTGTACCTTCTGTTGTATTTGGGGGATGTATGACCTTGCTGGTGGTTATTACTACCTGGTTTAAGGCTCCGAGTTTGAGAAAAATGGAATATTAAAATATTGATATAACCCCGCTTTTAATTAACAGTACAAGTCTTGAGTAACTTTTAGTTCTGGTTTATTGTAGTGCATTAACAGGGAGAAAAGGAGAACGGGAGTTAAGTTGTTTATTTTAATAAAAAAGCATCCAGAGGGATGCTTTTTTATTATTTCTGATTAGTCAGGTATTACGAGTTTATTGTTGTTTCGATTGATATCCGCTAAGCGCATGGATGGATCAATTTCAATTGACTTGATTTCCTGTATACCTTTTCCGATAGCGAATTTGTATTCAGGATGTGTCCAGCGCCAGGGGGTATGAACCGTTCTGGGTATTTCATTTTCTACAGGTTTTGTTCCATACATAAGATCCAGTGGAATGACATGCATTTCCTGTGAACCATCTTTATACGTTACCAGTACATCAATTGGCATAGGCATTTTACCTACGCGTTTTACAGAGAGCATGGTCTTGGTATTTTCAACATTTATATCTCCTACTACATAATCGATGGTTTTGGTTGAATTGATCCAGTATTCTTTATACCAGTCGAGCTCCATACCACTTCTTTTTTCTGCAACACGTATTAAATCGTTGGGATTGGGATGCTTAAATCTCCACTGGTAATAGTAATCCAGTAAAATCTGGTCGCGAACTTTTTCACCAACAATATATCCCAACTGCGCCATAAACACTGCCCCCTTACTATATGCAGCAGCACTGTATGCAAAATTGGTATTGAAGTGATCGGCATGTGTGCTTGCTGGTTCTTCCAGACCACTTTTTGCAAGGTTAAAATAACTACGGTATGAACCTTCTGCTGCAAAGCCAGTTCTGCCGCGCATTTCAGCCATTACGCGCGATGTAGCGTAGTCTGTAAATCCTTCATCCATCCATGGATACAATGCTTCATTACTTCCCAGCATCATCTGGTACCAGCTATGCATCCACTCATGAATAGCGGTTCCAATGCTTGCACTTTTAAGTAAAGTAGCCATGGGGTATTCCATACCACCATCTCCTCCCTGTATAAATGTGTAGGTTTTGTATGGATATGGACCAAATGTTTTAGCTATAATCGGATAAGCCAGTGCTGTTGAATCTGCTACACGCTGCCAGCGGCTCTCTACCGAGTCTACGGCTTTGTATACTACACGAATCAATGGACCGTTTGCAGTTGTGCGGGTAATCATTTTATAATTAGGGTCAGCTGCCCACATAAAATCGTGTACATTGTATGCCTGCCATTTCCAGGTAATGGTATTGCCTGCCGGAGTTGATGCTTTCGTACCGGCTGTTTCATATCCTCTGCCTATTTCATTGGCATTCACCAGATCGCCACCTGCTGTAACGAAATAGTTTTTATCAATCGTAATATTCACATCAAAATCGCCCCATACACCATAAAACTCGCGGGCGATATAGGGGTTTGCATTCCAGCCCTGGTAATCGTACTCCACTACTTTAGGATACCATTGGCTCATGCTGTAGCGAATGCCTTCGGCATTGTCGCGTCCGCTTCTGCGTATCTGTTGTGGAACCTGTGCCTCAAACTGTACATCGAGTTGCACTTTTGATTTGGGCATGATGGGTTTTGCAAGCACTACTTCCAATATGGTTTCATGTACTTTTAGTTCCTGTGCTACTCCTGCAATTTTTACAGAAGCTACATTTTGAAAACCAATCTGTTCTGGCGTGAGTTTGCTGATACGATCTTTTACACGTGCATCCCAGTCAAGACCATCACTCATACGCGATGGTTCTCTCAATACGGTTTTACCTAATTCGCGGCTGCGTACATCCATACTACTGTTGGGCTGAAATGCATTCCAGTATAAATGAAAGAAAATACGGTTTAATGTATCGGGTGAATTGTTCCAGTAATCGATTTTCTCCGTTCCGGAAAAACGATTGCTGTTCACATCCATGTTTACATTGATCTGGTATTTGATACGCTGTTGCCAACGGTCAGGTTGTGCCATTAGTTCGGTTGACAACTGGCACATTATGGCCGACAATAGAACTGTTTTTAAAAATGTTTTTTTCATGTTGCATGAATCATTTTAGTGAATGGGAAAGAATACGAATAATATTTAATAAGACAATCTTTCCTTAATCGTAAAGAAACAGATTATGCGGTGTAAATAATCAAAAGCAGTGTAGAAATTTATAAGTGGGTGAACAACTATTAATCCGGATTACCGGCTACCACAATCACGATTTCACCTTTTACGGTTTTTGCACGGAAATGATCGGCCACTTCTTTGAGGGTTCCCCTGAAATTTTCTTCATACAGTTTGGTAAGCTCACGACTTACAGAACAGGCCCTGTTTTCACCAAAATATCCTGCCATTTCATCAAGGGTTTTTACCAGTCTCACCGGGCTTTCATAAAAAATCATGGTTCGTTCCTCAGTTACCAATTGCTTGAAAAGGGTCTGACGACCTTTTTTAAGCGGCAAAAAACCCTCGAATACAAAACGGTTACTGGGAATACCACTGTTTACCAGTGCAGGTACAAAGGCGGTGGCGCCAGGCAAACTTTCCACTTTAATACCTTCCTGTATGCAGGCTCGTACCAGCAGAAAAGCGGGGTCTGAAATACCGGGTGTTCCGGCGTCGGTAATTAATGCAAACTGTTTACCTGCTTTCATCTGGTCTACCAGGTGCTGCACTACTTTATGTTCATTGTGCTGGTGGTAGGGTGAAAGCGGTTTTTGAATCTGGTAATGATTCAGGAAGCGCGATGATGTGCGGGTATCTTCACATAAGATCACATCTACCTGCTGTAATACTTCCAGTGAACGAAGTGTTACATCTTTTAAATTCCCGAGAGGTGTAGGGACGAGGTAGAGCATAGGGCAGATGTAGGATGTCTGATGTAGGATGTCTGATGTAGAATTTTACATATCCGAAATCAGACATCAGACATCTTCAAATATCATTGTATCAATTCAATCTCATAAAACTCCATCACCGGGTTGGCGAGTAATTTTTTACTGGCTTCTTCGGCAATTTGTTTTGCTTCTGCTTCTGAACTGGCATCGATCTGTAAAGTAATATGTTTGCCAACTCTCACATCATTTATTGTAGAGAGGCCGAGATTTTTTAATCCGCCAAGCACTGCTTTCCCCTGAGGATCGAGAAGATCTTTCAATGGCATTACTTTGATCTGCACGTTATAGGTCATGATTCTGTTTGTTTAAAGAGCAAAGATAAAACTACATAAGCAATAAAACTAAGCGGAACTGCCAGCCATCCAAATAATACAGATCCCACCAGCGCTATTGCAGCAATAGCAAGGAATGGCGCTATTTTTTTGATGCTTACATTTTTAAATTTCAGTGCCATCATAGGTAATGTAGACACCATCAGGTAGCTCACAATCACTACAACGGCATACCAGAACCATTTATTCAGCAACATCGTAATCACCCACCCATCGGTTGTATTCCAGTATATCAGTGGAAAAGAGGCAAAGAACAGACCCGCCGCAGGAATAGGTACTCCTTTAAAGCCATAGGTTTGTTGCGTATCAATATTAAATCTTGCCAAACGATAGGCTCCGGCACATGGTACAAGGAATACTGGTAATAACCAGGCAATCGGCGCATCAAGTCCATCAGGTTCCTGTGCCAGACTTAAACGTAGAAACTGGTACACAATAAGACCTGGTGCTACCCCAAAACTCACTACATCGGCCAGTGAATCGAGTTGTTTGCCCATTTCGGATGGCACTTTGAGTAATCTCGCCATAAATCCATCGCAGAAATCGATAATGGCGGCCAATGCCAGAAACAAACTGGCCCACTGCATTTTTTCAGGTATCTCTACAATCGGTTCTCCGGCTGATGAACTGGTTATTTCCAGCCCCGTTTGCATTATACAAATGATGGCGAGACAACCAAATACCAGATTTAGCAGGGTGAACAGGTTAGGGATTTGTTTCATGAGGATAGTTTATAGCGTATGGCATATAGTTCATGGTAAATTATGTTTTCAGTGTTCTACATAACTTTCAATGGCTATTTGCCATAACCCATTTGCTTCTATTATTTTTTCTTCATCAACGCTTCAATCTCTTCTACGGTAATGGGAATATTTTTCATCAGGTCAATATTACCGTTGCGGGTGATCCAGAAATTATTTTCAATTCGTATACCCATTTGTTCTTCTTCAATGTATATGCCTGGTTCAATGGTAAAGACCATGCCTGCTTTAATGGGTTCTGTTTTCGTGCCTAAATCATGTACATCAATACCCAGGTGGTGCGAAATACCATGATAAAGGTACTTGCGATAGGCGCGATTTTCGGGTGTTTCATTTTTCACATCCGATTTTTTCAACAAACCTATCTTCAGAAACTGCTGTGTAGCTTCCTCACCTACTTTTTCTGTATAATCTACAATGGTAATGCCTGGTTTTAATATGCTTTTGGCATAGTTATGTAAATGTAGACAGGCATTGTAAACTGTTTTTTGTCTGCGTGTGAACTTACCGTTAACAGGTACGGTTCGGGTAAGATCGGCGCAATAGCCACCATATTCAGCACCAAAATCCATCAATACCATTTCTCCTTCTTTGCATTCCTGGTTATTGGATACATAATGCAGTATACGGGCACGATCGCCACCGGCAATAATACTTCCATAGGCCGGACCTGTTGCACGCTGGCTATAAAAATCGTGATAGATTTCTGCTTCTATTTCATATTCCATTACACCGGGTTTGATAAAACCAAGGAGACGACGGAATGTATGATCGGTAATATCAATTGCTTTTTGTAATACGGCCACTTCTTCTTTTGTTTTGATAGCACGCAATGAGCGCATGATTTTGGCAGCCCTGTGATAGTTATGCAATGGATATCTTTCGTGCATCTCATCCACAAAACGATAATCGCGACTTCTGATCTGTGAGGCCTTGCGGTCGTTTTCGTTGGTATCGAGATAAATATGATCGGCCAGGTGTACCCATGTTTGTAATAAAGTATCGATGCTGTCGAGCCACACAATGGTTTTAATACCTGAAATAGCTGTAGCCTCGTTTGTTCTGAGTCTTTTTCCGTCCCATTTCTCTTTCAGTTCATTTGGGCGAACCAATACCAGCACTTCACGGTATTTTGGGTCGGGACAATCGGGAAATAATACCACCATCGAATCTTCCTGGGTTATGCCACTGAGCCAGAACAGGTTACTGTTCTGCTTGAATTTGTGCAGGGCATCCCCATTCATGGGCCATTCATCGTTGCTTACAAATAGGGCGATGCTGTTGGGAACCATGGCTTTTACAAAGCGCTCTCTATTGGTTATGAAGATCTTAGCATCTAAAGGAAGATGTTTCATATGGGTTATTTTGAAGTGCTGCAATATAAAACATAATGTTTTGACAGCCTGCTACAATTCAACCCACGCTCCTGCCGTAAATGTTAAAAAATAGCCGATTATCCAGAATCATATTCCATTTACGAATATAATCGTATGTTTACTACGAAATAATTCGTTAACCTAAAAACAACGTGATATGAAAACGATTTTAATCAACAAATGGGCATTAGGCATTGTACTTGCTTTAGCTGCCATCAGTTTCTCGGCCTGGAAAGTAGCTGACACAGATACAGCACAACAGGAACTTTCTTCCGAGGATTTCTTCCAGGATACTACCAAAACAAAAAAGAAATATAAGTACAGATACAATGATGACAGGGACTATAAAGTTCGTGATCTGGATAAAGCAATCAAAGAACTGGATAAGGTCTCTGTTGAAATGGACCGTGAACTAAAAGTTGATTTTGACAAGATGGAAAAAGAGATGAAGAAAGCCATGGAAGAAATCAAAAAAATTGATGTAGATAAAATCCAGTCTGAAGTACGTAAAGCCATGAAAGAAGTGGAACTGGCTTTAAAAGAAATCAACTTTACTGAAGTAGATAAAGAAATGGCCAAAGTGAAAACAGAATTAAAATCAGAGAAATTCAAACACAACATTGATTTTGAAAAAATCCGTCAAGATGTAGAAAAGGGTTTGGATGAAGCAAGGGCTGGCATTGCCACCGCTAAAAAACAACTCACAAAAATCAAGGCTTTTGTTGATGAGTTGGACAGAGACGGGCTGATTGATAAGGACAAGAATTATAAGATACAGGTGAAAAACCACAAGCTGTACATCAACGGCAAAGCACAGTCAGATGATATAAACAAGAAGTACAGCAAGTATTTGGATGAAGATGATTACAGCCTCAACAAGGATGCGGATGATGAAGATATTGAAATCTAAGCTCTAGATAATAGACCATGGCCCATGGACCATGGTCTATTATTTTATTTTAAAATCTTACCGTCGGACACTTCACCCCTCGTCCGCCATTTGAGAAGATACCGCTTTTGATGATGGAGATTTCATAAGCACCACGCGCACCATTAATACCACCTAAGTTGGATGTAGTGGCATCATAGTTAAAAGTAAATCGTGTATCATTTACTTGGTAACCCACCATGGGTATTACAGCATCTTTATGTCGGTAATAGAGGCCTAATATCATCTGTTGTTCGCCATCGCCACTCAGGTTTCGGTTGGCATTAAAACCTACCACCGTTTCCCAGGCATTGCCCATTTTACTTACATAGATATTGGGATTAACAATCCATAGATCCTGTAGCTTCACACTTGCATTTAGAAAACCCGTGTAACGCCTGTTCACCCTCGCATCGGCTACATTGGGTGCAAAAAAACTTTCCTGCGGGCTATTAATGTGCATCACACTCAGGCCTGCATTAAAGTATAAATTATCGGAAGCAAAATAAGCATAGTTCATTCCTACCTGCAGGTCGACATAAGAAGTCTGACTGTAAGCAAAAGGCTCATTGGATGGAATATTAATGTCGAAGAATTGTCCGCTCCACTGGTTATCAAAACTAAGTTTACTGATGTCTATTCTTTTGGTAACAAGTCCAACACTAAATCCACCACTCAACAAACTATTATAGCCAAGCATCTGGTGGTAAGCCAGACTTGCATAAGCATTGGTTGAAACAAGGTTACCACTTCCGGCTTTATCGCTGTACAAAGATGCACCTGCACCTACCCAACCATTTTCAAAGCGATTGGTGAATAATTTGGTGTCTCCCCATACACTCATTGTTCGGAAAGGATTGCCCACGCTTGCCCACTGGTTACGATAGTTTCCTCCAATACGATAATCATAATCCGGATTAAAACCGGTGTTGGCCGGATTCACCAGCATGGGTGCATTAAAGTATTGTGAGAAATGCAGACCCTGCCCTTTCACATTTGTTACAATGATTAATAACAATACAATCGCTCCTGTTTTCAACACACTACGCATAGCTGGCATTTATCGAAGTAATGTAATATCGCCCTTTTTTGAAACCTTATCTCCGTTGGTAAATTCTATCTGTAAAGTATAATGATATACATCCTGTGGTTGTAATCTACCCTTGTATCTACCATCCCAACCCTCTGTCTGGTTATTGCTTACATATACCTGTACACCCCATCTGTTGTAGATGCGCCAGGTCATTTTACCTATTCCATAACCACGAACAAAAATGCGGTCGTTGGTACCATCGCCATTGGGTGAGAAGGCGTTGGGTACAGCTGCTGTTGCATTTACTGTTACACTGATTGACTGACAGGTGGTATCACTACAACCTGCTGCATTATATACGATGAGACAGGCGTTATAGGTTCCGGTTCTGTTGTACAGATGAGGCACTGGTGTATCTGGGTCTGTTGTAACGACACTGTCACCATCACCAAACAACCATTTGTAGGAGACTCCTCCTGTTGAACCGTTATGGAAACTAACAGCAGTATTTGGTTCTGTGGGATTAGGTGTATAGGTAAATGCAGCAGTCGGACTTCCACTCACCGTTATCGTTTGAGTGGTTGTATCACGCACATTACAGGTGGCATTGTCTACAGCAATTAATGTTACTGTGTATGTTCCCGGAGTGGCATATAAATGTGTTGGGCTTGTTGCAGTGGATGTTGCACCATCACCAAAATCCCAGAAGAACTGTTGTCCGGCTAAGGATGTATTGTTGAATACTGCATTATAAGGAGCACAGCCTACATTAGGTGTGGTGAAACGGGCATCTACATTGGGAGAAATACGTATTTGTTGTACAATGCTATCTGCATGGTTACAATAATTGGTATCGATGAGTACCAGTTTCACATCATAGGTTCCACCTGCTGCATATGTATGTGTTACAAGTCCGGTGCCTGCAATTCTTGAATTGCCATCACCAAAATCCCAACGAAAACTTTGATTGGTGAATGGTTTACCGGCAGGAGCCACAGATGTATTATTGAATTCAAATACCAATGACTGGCATGGTGGTATTTTAGTTGCAGTGAATGATAGTGCCGCTTCATCGCCTCTTACCCTCATGTTAATATACGCGGTATCTGTAAAATTACAAGTAGTAGAATCTACTGCTACCAGCATTACCCTGTACAAGCCAATATTGTTGAATGTATGAGAAATTGAAGGAGTGGTTGTTCTTACCGGAGGAGTCCCATCTCCAAAATGCCACCAGTAAGCTTGTCCCTGTGCCAGTGTATCTCTGAAATCAACTGTTAACGGAACGCAACCTGCTGTATCGCGAGCTACACCATTAATGGAAGCTTGTAAGCCTGCTCCTACACCAGCTAAATCGAAGGAAAATTTGATGGCTAGTAAATTGCACCCACCTCCAGAATTAGAACCGGCATTTTGATTATTTCGTGACCACACACCTGCGGTTCCTGTTAATCTACCGGGGTCATTAATATTGCGAGAACATGAACAAATAGATTGATAAATCGTACCATTCTGATCAAAACGGCTCGTACCGCCATCTACATGATCTCCTGAAGATCCAGTACCAGAATTAGCTCCAAAAAATGTAGCATATAAAACGGATTTAGCATCCCTCTCAATTACATAAAAGTATAAGTCTTCTCCATCAGTTGATGTCTTAAACTGACCAACACCTGTTGTAATTAATCCCCTAGTTCCTGCAGAAGGCATGTTTTGATGCAGTTCACCTCCCCAACCTGAGACGTAAACATTCTCACATCGATCAACAAGGAAAGCCGTAGGAGATATATTTGGTGCATTTCCAGTTATAGTTCCGAAATTGGTTGAATAAACAAAAGCTGAAAGATCTGGCTGTAATTTTGAAATGAATTGTTTCCCAGTTGCTTGATTACCGTTTGCATTAATAGGCGCATTAATTACAGGCCATGCTACCGTTGTTGTACCCATGATATAAGGGAAGCCGTTTCTATCAAATTGAATTCCATAAATTAAATCAATTCCATTTGTAGCAAAATAACTTGTTTTTAATATCTGTGTCCCATCGGAACTGATAATACTCACAAAACCATCTACAGTTCCTCCTTGAAATGCTGGAAATAATACACCTGACTTATCGCCCGGAAGATTAGTGCTAGCAGTAGCTCCGGCCACATAGATGTTGCCGTTGTTAGGATGGGTTGCCAAAACAAATGCTGCATCATCTCCATTCCCTCCCAAAAAAGAACTAAACAAAACTGTATTCAGATCTGGCGTGAGTTTAATTAATACGCCATCCTGAAATCGGATCGAGGTAGAAGTTCCACGTGTTGTTTGAAAGGCCCCTGTAGTTACTTGAAAATTTGTTGACTGAGTAACAGATGCCAAAATTGGATTACCAGCAGCATCTAAAATGATTTCGCTTCTTGCATCATCACCATAATTTCGTCGTGTTGTTTCAGCAACTTTAGGGTCAGCATAATTTGCTCGAACATTTATCCCATCATCACCCGTACCTCCAATTCTTATTGAACTAAGAATATCTGTACCAGCAGCATTTAATTTCGTGATAATGATATCATAGGCTCCTCCAGTTCCGTATAACCCTAACCCTCGAGTAGGAAAAGAATTTCCGGAATTGGTTCTTCCGGCCACAAATAAATTACCTTGCGAATCAGCTACTAGGCTGTGAGGTTGCTCGTTTCCGCTACCACCTAAATAAGTGGCATAAAGCCTATTTGCACCTGATGGATCAAATTTGATAATTGCTATGTCATAAGCACTTAATCCATTTTCGGTTACTCCCCCCTGAAAACTAGTCTGAAATGCCCCATTGCTTACAGGAAACTGACCACCGGGGAATACAATTCCCCCACCATAAAAATTACCCCTATTATCATAAGTTGCTGTAAACCCCCAGTTATCAGCCGTACTTCCACTGTAACCATAAAATACAATCGAAGGGTCTATCACCAGCGTAGCATCCTTGTTGTATGTGCCATTTAATTTAAACCGTACAATATTTCCTCTTACGTCGAAACTACAAGGCACTTCTGTGCGTGTGCCTCTTGACAACTGGTAAGTATAAGGAGGCATTTCCTGTACATCAATTACCGATGTTTTGATCACCAGTTGCTGATCCTTCACTTTTAATCCATCTACACCATCAAAATACAGATTTACATCGTTGATATTTCCACCCGGATTTACAATCAGGTCATATTTCAATGTACCATTCGCTGTGTAATAGCGAATATCGATATTGGGATAAATATTCTTAAATGTTACCGCCTGGTATATCTTACAATTGGATGTCCATTTAGACGGATCATTACCCAAAATATAATTATTGTAAGTGGCCTGCGCCTTATCGGGAACAACCTGTGCATTTGGATTGGCATTCAGAAATTTTACCTGATAAGCATGCCCTCTTAAAACCAATTCGCCCTTTGCCCCCCCCCCTTCACCACCTCTTGATGGTTCACCAACAGCAGATTTTTTGACCGATGTTGTGGCAGTAGTTGTATGCTGGTGTGCGTGTGGATGGGGATTGAGTTTTTCGAGGTCGGCTTCATTATGCAATAAGACCCGGTAACCATCTGCCTGTAAAGCCACCGATCCGATGCCTGTATTCGCGAGGTATAATATCTTTTTATCCCACTGTCCCTTGTTCTCCACAAATTCAAGATAATTCTGCGCATAAGTTGCCAGTCCAACCATAAGCAATCCCAATATCCCTGCTATTTTCTTCAATGCTGCCAATCCTCAATTTTTTAATAAGTTACTACAATATACGTTTCCTGTCATGTTAAAGTTCTTGTCAGGATATACGGCTCCAGGCATTTTTACCTTTCTGCGACCTCAGGTAGTTTTTTAACAGCAAATTCTTTGCCATTTCCAGGGCCGGATCCTCTTCACATGTTTGCTCAGCAGTTATTTTTGCCAGTTCGAGTAATTCCTTATCATCAACAATACTTGCCACTTTAAAGTTCAATGCCCCGCTCTGTCTTGTCCCCGAAATATCACCCGGGCCACGTAATTCAAGGTCCTTCTCAGCTATTTTAAACCCATCATTTGTGGCGCACATTGTATTGATCCGTTCTTTGCCCTCTTTGCTTACTTTGGCACCCGTTAATAAAATGCAAAAACTTTTTTCACTACCCCTTCCTACGCGTCCTCGCAGCTGATGCAACTGCGATAAACCGAACTTTTCTGAGCTTTCTATCACCATAACCGTTGCATTCGGCACATTTACCCCTACTTCGATTACGGTGGTACTTACCATTATTTGTGTGTCGCCATTTACAAAGCGCTGCATATTGGTTTCTTTCTGCTCCGCAGGTTGCCGTCCATGAACCATGCTGATGAGGTATTTTGGTTCGGGGAAAAAACTTTTCACCTGCTCATAACCCTGCATCAGGTCCTCATAACTCAGTTTTTCGCTTTCTTCAATCAACGGATAAATAAAATAGGCCTGCCGTCCCTTCTGTATCTCGGTTTTTACAAAATCCATTACACTGGCCCTCGCCCCTTCATTACGATGAACCGTGGTGATGGGTTGTCTGCCTGGTGGCAATTCATCCATCACACTATAATCGAGATCGCCATAAGCTGTCATGGCCAGGGTTCTGGGTATGGGTGTGGCTGTCATAACCAGTACATGAGGAGGAATACTTGCTTTTTCCCATAATTTGGCTCGTTGTGCCACACCGAAGCGATGCTGTTCGTCCACAATTACCAGTCCGAGGTTTTTAAATTGAACCACATCTTCAATGACCGCATGCGTACCTACCACAAAATGAATGGTATCATCCAGTAAACCCGCTAATATTCTTTTTCGTTCTTTTCCTTTTACTGTTCCCGTGAGCAAGGCAACCTCTACGGGCATTTCTTTCAACAATGCCCTTAACCCATTATAATGTTGTTGTGCCAGAATTTCGGTTGGTGCCATCAGGCAACTCTGGTAACCATTATCGGCTGCCAGTAACATACTGAGTAATGCCACAATGGTTTTACCACTACCCACATCACCCTGTAATAAACGGTTCATCTGGTGGCCCCTGCCTGTATCTGTTCTGATTTCCCTTATGACTCTTTTCTGTGCTCCCGTTAATTCGAAAGGCAGATAATTATTATAAAAATTATTGAACAGCTCCCCTACTTTTTCAAATACGACTCCCCTGCTGTTTTTATGTCTTTCCAAACGAACCAGGTTCAGTCTTACCTGTGCAATAAACAGTTCTTCAAACTTTAATCTTTTCAGCGATCTTTCATACGCCTGTTGCGATACCGGAAAATGAATATTGCTATATGCTTCGTAACGGTTGATTAGCTGTTGTTGCGTAATGATATGTTCCGGTAAATTCTCGGGAATATCTGCCGGTTTTATCTGAGAAAACAACTGATAAGTAAGTTTACCCAGTTGTCTGCCATTCAATCCCCTTGCTTTCAATTTTTCAGTAGCCGGATAAACAGGTTCGAGGTATTCTTTACCATCAGCCTTTGTCGCTACAAAAGGTTCAATTTCGGGATGAACCATTTGTGGTCTGCCGCTAAAAAATCCGGTGCGACCAAAGACGAGGTATTTTTGTCCGGGCATCAGGTTTTTCTGAACCGAGTTAATGCCCTGGAACCAGGTGAGTTCGAGGCTGCCAGTTTCATCTTTTAATTGTGCTACTAATCTTTTAGCCCTTCCTGTACCCAATATTTCAAACTGTTGTAAAACACCAGCCACCTGAACAAAATCGGTTTGATAATTGATGCTGGTAATTTTGTTTACTTTGGTTTTATCGATATGCCGATGTGGAAAATGATCCAGTAGATCACCAAACGTAAAAATCTCCAGTTCCTTACGTAATAAATCGCCCCGCAAAGGGCCAATGCCTTTCAGGTATTCTATCGGAGTGGATAATATGTTGGATGTAAAATGGCTGATGTAGGATTTGATTTTTAGTTAATAGAATTCCAGGGATATTTTTGAATTTTTGATCTTTGATTTTTTGATTTGTAAAGAAATTTTCGAGGCGAATAAATTTCCTCCTTTACAAATATCCTCTCTGGCAGGGATATAGAAAATTCAATCTTCAGAAAATAAGGGTTAGGGAACAGACAACAAGCAACATTTAGCAAGAGACAAGATGGTTGGCCCTGTTTAACCCCATCATTCCTGTTTGTCTCTAGCACCTTGTGTCTTGAGCCTTGTTCCTTGTTCCTTGCCCCTTGTTTCTTATCTCTTGTTTCTTGCTACTTGTTTCCTGCGCCCTTGCTGCTTGTAGCTTATAGCTTCTCTTCCTTATCTTCGCCGAATGGAAAAAGAGGTTGTTTTAAGTGGAATACGCCCAACGGGGTTTCTGCATCTGGGTAATTATTTTGGTGCCATGCGCAATTATGTACGTATGCAGGATGAGTTTAACTGCTATTTTTTTGTGGCCAACTGGCACAGCCTTACCACCCACCCCGATACCCGCGAACTGAAAAACAGTGTACTTCGTGTAATTGCAGAAAATGTGGCATGTGGACTTGATCCCGATAAAGTATCCTTATATGTACAGAGTGATGTACCTGAAATAGCAGAACTATATCTCTACCTCAACATGATGGCTTATAAAGGCGAACTGGAAAAAACAGTAACCTTTAAAGAAAAAGTTCGACTACAACCCGATAATGTAAATGCAGGTTTGCTTACCTATCCTGTTTTACAGGCCGCAGATATTTTAATTCATCGGGCAGTAAAAGTGCCTGTGGGCAAAGACCAGGAACAACACCTGGAAATGGCCCGTAATTATGCGGAACGTTTTAACCATCGGTACGGCTATGTATTGCCATTACCTTATGCTTTCAATTATGGTGGCGAACTGGTGAAGATTTTAAGTCTGGATGGCGTAGGTAAAATGAGTAAGAGTGAGAACCAGATGAATACCCTTTACCTGGCCGATGAAGATGAAAGCATCCGTAAAAAAGTAATGAAGGCCAAAACCGATCAGGGGCCTGCAGAACCGAATGCCATAAAACCGGATTATATAGAGAATCTTTTTACGTTGATGAAACTGGTAAGCACTCCTGATACTGTTCAGAAATTTGAAGATGATTTTAATAACAGCAGCGCCGGTAATTGCATTATCCGTTATGGCGATATGAAAAAGCAGCTTGCAGAAGATATGATCCGTTTTATTCAGCCTATCCGATCCAGGGCGGCTGATATTCAAAATAACCATGACCTGTTACAGAAAATTATGCGCCAGGGTGCAGATAAGGCCCGTGCCAGCGCCAGCAATACATTGAAACTGGTTAGAACAGCTATTGGGATGGATTATTAAGTTAATGGCAAATAGTCCATAGCAAATAGAAAACACTGTTCTGCTATGGACTATTTGCTATAAGCCATTGACTACCCCAAAATTCTTACCTCATTTCTCCCAACTTTCGTATTTTCATTTTTATGGCGAAACCCAAGAAACCAAAACATGTGGCGATTGCCGGTAATATAGGTGCCGGAAAAACCACGCTGACTGAGATGTTAAGTAAGCATTATCGCTGGATTCCACAGTTTGAAGATGTGGATCATAATCCTTACCTGATGGATTTTTATGAGGATATGCCCCGCTGGAGTTTTAACCTGCAGATATTCTTCCTGAACAGCCGTTTAAACCAGTTGCTCGATATACATCATGGAACCGAGACGGTAATACAAGACCGTACCATATACGAAGATGCCAACATCTTTGCGCCCAACCTGCATGAAATGGGGCTGATGAGCAAGCGCGATTTTGATAATTACTACCAGTTCTTCCAAACACTGAAAACCATGGTACAACCGCCGGATTTATTGATTTACCTCAAGGCTTCCGTACCAACACTCGTGGCGCAAATACAGAAAAGAGGACGTGAATATGAAGAAAATATTCGCCTCGATTACCTGAAACGTCTCAATGAATATTACAATAAATGGATTGATGGATATAAAGAAGGCCAGTTATTGGTAATTGACTGCGATAAAAACAAATTCGCTGAAAGTGAGGAGCATTTTGGGGAGATCATCAGCAAAGTAGATGGAATGTTGTTTGGCTTGTTTTAGACTTTTCTGCTGAAGTAACTTTATTTATTGCCACTGAGGGCACTGAAGAACACTGAAATAATGCTGTGTATTCTGTGCCTTCAGTGGCAATACGCTTTATAAAAAGCCCTTGACAAAATTATTTTGCGAAACCGAAAAGTTGCATATGTTTGCAACCGAACGGTTTCTAATAAAATTTATCTCATGACTACACTTGCTATCCTGATATTAGCCACCGGCACAATCTCGATTCTGACCTTATTACTACTTCATTTTACCAGCAATGAATTTCATCCGGGCTGGCGTATGATCAGTGAATATGCATTGGGGAAGTATAAATGGTTGCTGACTGTTTTCTTTATATGTTGGGGTATTTGTTCTTTATTATCAGCTGCTTTATTATGGAATATCGTAAATGGCTTATGGCCCACTATTGGCATTGTATGTATAATCCTTACAGGTATCGGTGCCATTATGGGCGGGCTGTTTGATGTAAAACACAAATTACATGGAATGGCATTTGGCATTGGCGTACCGTTTATGCCAATTGGTGTTTTATTAATCAGTTATGCGTTAACACAAGAAGGCATCTGGGCAGATGCGCGATTCAATATTTTAGTATCAGCTCATGCCATTTGGATATCGGTATTACTGATGGGTATTTCGATGGCCCTGCTTTTTGGCGGTTTTAAAAAATCAGGTGTTCCGTTTGGTCCTGATATTGAAGCACCGGAGCAATTACCAGCAGGTGTTATTGGCATCAATGGGTATTTTAATCGTTTACTGGTTGTTTGTTATTTGGCATGGCCGATGTTGATTGCATACACCTATTGGACCAAAATGAATTAAGCCTTAATACTGAAATTGATCATTTGAAATGATTAATAATCATAGTGGCTGTAATAAATCCCATAGATTTCCGTATAAATCTTTAAACACGGCAACAGTGCCATAAGATTCAGTTTTGGGTTCCCGCACAAATTCAATGCCCTTACCGATCATATGATGATAGTCGCGCCAGAAATCATCTGTTTGCAAAAAGAGAAATACACGTCCGCCTGTCTGATTACCAATGCATGTTTCCTGTTCGGGAGCAGATGCTTTGGCAAGTAAAATCTGTGTTCCTGTTGAACCCGGAGGAGCTATCAGTACCCAGCGTTTGTTTTTTTCGGGCTGGTATATATCTTCTACCAGTTTAAAGTTGAGCTTACCTGTATAGAAATCGATGGCGTCGTCGTAGTCTTTTACCAATAATGCGATATGTATGATGGATTGTTTCATGATTCCGGTTATATGACATATTATTAAAAATACAGGATTTACAGAAGTACCAGTATAAAAGTCTCACTCCATTTTTTATAATAATTATCTTGCAAACTGATAAATTAAAATCATGTATCAATTTCGAAAAGCGGTGGCGGCAGATTATCCTGAACTCTTACTTCTTTGGGAGGCTTCTGTAAGAGCCACACATCATTTTCTTGATCCGGATGATATTTTATTCTTTAAAAACATCATTCAACAACACAATGCTTTTGCACTGGTTGATATTACCTGTATTGTTGATGAGCATAACAAGACCCTTGGCTTTATGGGTATTGCAGAAGACAAACTGGAAATGCTTTTTCTCGATCCGGCTGAGCGTGGAAAAGGCTTAGGCAAACAATTAATGCTTCATGCATTTGAAACCCATCGTATTACTAAAGTTGATGTAAATGAACAGAATGAAGCTGCCAGACAGTTTTATGAGCATTTTGGTTTTAAAGTACAAAGCAGGTCGCCGCTTGATGGCACGGGTAAACCCTACCCCATTTTACATATGGAACTAACATAATTACTTCTCAACTCCCCCCTCAATTTTTCACTTTTCACCTCTCACTTTTCACCTCCCTCACTCCGCCACAAATTTACTGTTCGAACAAAAAAACACTCCGCCTCATGCGTATTCTGTAATCCACGCCGGAGTTGATAGGAATTTACCCTTACTATTGTTAACAATTACAGATAATTCAATTGCTTTTCGTTTTTATTTTTACAGAACAATAGAGCAAAATGGGGTTAGTTTATGCAAAATATTACATTAATCAATGGCGAAGACCTGATTCTTGCGAAAAGGCATCTGATCGGTACAGATGAAATAAAGCAAATGAATGTATCTATGCTTGTTGATAGTGGTGCATATATGATGGCCATTAATGAAACTATCTGCGAACAACTTAACCTTTCCATCAAAGAAAAAAGGAAACTGCAGCTAGCCAATGGCGTGATAGCCGAATACAATGTGGCAGGACCAATAGAAGTAAGATTTGAAAACCGGAGATCAAATATGGACGCGATGGTTTTGCCGGGCGACAATGAACCGTTACTGGGTGCTATTCCGATGGAAGATATGGACGTTTTGATTCACCCTCAGAGACAAACACTAGTGGTAAATCCAGAACATCCCTATTTTGCCCAAATGGTAATGAAATAAAATGGCCCGGTAAAAAGATCGTACCGGATCATGCTATCAGTCCGGTATTAAAATAGATTTATTCCCCCCAAGAAAGAAAGCGCTACGGCATTTTAAAGTTGTAGCTGTAGACAAGCCTGTGCATTTTTTAATGCAACACCCGTTCATAGCTGCAACCTAAAACATTCAGTAGCTACGAATTGCGGGATATTATTCCTTTATTGACCCAAAGAAAAACAATAAAGAACGTTGGTTGCTACGAAACAACCTGGGGGTTCACCATAGACAGCCCAGCCAAAAGCAAAACTGAAAAAACCGAGTTCACGGTAGCGGGAATTTTGCGTGACGCCGAATAAACAAACTCCGAACCACGGCGAAAGACAGGTGAGGATAAAAATGCTAACAGATGCAAATACCAGAATTTAAAATGATGAACCTGGATGCTCTTAACAACTCCGAAATGCAAGAGATATCCGGTGGTGCATGGCCTAAATGGTTAAGGGGTATTACCTGGGCCGCTGTAGGCAAAGAAATCATCGACCACTGGGATGAAATCAAAAAAGGCCTGGTGGATGGATGGAATTCAGTAAAATAATAAAATCGCATTACTATGACTCAATCAATTGATCTTTTAAAGTATGAAGGACTAAGCGAGCTTTCTTCAGAACAAATGTTAACCATTGAAGGTGGAGGATTCTGGGGAGACCTATCCTATATTGTTGGAGCAACCCTCCATTCCATCTTACAATTTTCAAAACAGGCAATGGAATATCAACATTCATTACCAGCCAATTTGAAAAAATAATTAATCTTGTAAAGACTGAGTTCTTTTATGAACTCAGTCTTTTTATGAACTCACAATCATGAAGCAGAAGCTCTCCACTTTTCAATGGTTTGTACTTTTCCTTGCACTCTTTACACTTGCTGGATCCATCCTAAAATGCCATTAAAATGTTTATCCATTCAGCTAACAAATACTATAACAATTTTATCTCCAGATTAAGCAGGCAAAAAACAGTCATGCTTATATTTTATACCGTTGGCTTTGATGTAATAGTTACCCTCATCTTTTCTATCATTCTTTTTCCGAATCATACCGCGGGACCGATTCTTGCATCAAAATTAGAAGGTCTTTTTGTTGCAGTTCTATTTGCGCCATTTATTGAAACTTTATTATTCCAATATCTACTCATAAAGTTTGTTTTGAAAAAGAGAGTGACTGCCACATTATTATCCTGTATAGTTTCCGCTATACTTTTTTCTCTCACACACTATTATTCATGGCAGTATATACTCAAAACCTTTATATCTGGACTCCTATTTGCCTCACTATTCCTTATAATAAGTCACAAGCGTCAGAATGCATTCCTCATTGTGTTTATAGCTCATGCCATTTATAATGGCATTGGATTGCTCGTCGATATTTTAAATGGCGACGTTTAAATACCAACTATGAATAACTTCTATCGAATACATACTTACAGGAAAAACACGCATATACTTTACATCGTAATACTGTTACTTATTTTTTCCGCTCTTTCTGCTCTCCCATTTATCAAAACAAGTATTTCCGTTATTTCACCAGGCATCATCCGGCCACTTAATGAAAGAACAGAACTAAAACCGGCTGTTTCTGGTATCATTGACACTTTACTGGTAAAAGAAGGAGACACTGTATTGCAGGGACATCTGGTAGCTAGAATAAAAGACAATACTACCACCCTTCAAATAATGTTGAACGATGCTGAAGTTACGCAACGTCTACACTTCATCAGTGATCTTGAGTTACTGATTACTGCACAGAACTATAACAATCTATTACTGAAAACACCGCTTTACCGTCTTCAAGTAAGTAAGTTTTTGTTTCAGCTAACCGACCAGCAAGCAGCTATCAAAAAAGTTAGTCATGAACAGGAAATCAGTGCCCGTTTGTTGAAAGATAAAGTAATTGCGGACAAAGAACATTTTGACAAGGAAATAGAATCAGAGCGTTTAATAGCTTTATTTAATGCTTTTAAGCAGGAGCAAATTACCAATTGGCAAAACGATTTAGAGCGCTACAAAACAGAAATATCGCAGTTTACTGCTCAGCGCAACCAGATAGAAAGCCATCAGAAAAATCATTTCCTATATGCCCCGGTTTCAGGAGAAATTCAGCATATCAATACCCGTTATGCCGGAGGTTTTATTAACGCAGGAGAAACACTCTGTATCATTTCACCACAAGCTGATTTGATTGGTGAATGTTATATCAGCACAAGAGATATGGGATTGTTGAAAATCAATCAGCCAGTCCGCTTTCAGATAGATGCGTTTGACTACAATTATTTTGGAATACTGACCGGTAAAATTGCATCAATCGACAATGACTTCACAATATCAGACAATAAACCTGTTTTCAAAGTACGCTGCACCTTCGATGACACACAGCTATTATTAAAAAATGGTTACAAAGGCATTCTTAAAAAAGGACTCTCTTTTCAGGCCAGGTTTATGGTAACCGAGCGAACTCTGTGGCAGTTATTGTTCGATAAAATGGATGATTGGCTGAATCCTACTGCACCTTCAGGGCAGCTTGCTAAAAAACAGCCATGAAAAGAAATACACGCATTCAACAAAGAGATATTACTGATTGTGGCGCAGCATGTCTGGCATCTGTTGCCATGCACTACAATTTGCAATTACCCGTGAGCCGCATTCGCCAATATGCGGGAACAGATAAACAAGGTACAAATGTACTTGGGCTTATTGAAGCGGCAGAAAAATTAGGCTTTCAGATAAAAGCTGCCAAAGGCCAGTTAGAAAGTTTATCGAAAATACCTCTCCCTGCCATTGCACATGTTGTACTAAAAAACGGCTTGCACCATTATGTGGTTATTTACAGGGTTACTAAAAAGTATGTCACTTATATGGACCCCGGTGATGGCGCTTTTCGTAAAGTACCTTTTTCAAAATTCAAAGAAATATGGAGTGGCGTAATTGTACTATTGGTTCCAGATGATAGCTTTATATCCGGTAAACAAAAGACCAGTAATGCGAAACGGTTCTGGCAATTAATTCGTCCACACACCGCAATTATGATTCAGGCCTTACTGGGGGCATTACTATACAGCATCCTTGGCCTGTCAACTTCGCTCTACATCCAAAAAATTGTTGACTTTGTACTGATAGAAGGCAACTTACGCCTGTTAAACCTGCTGAGTATAACAATGGTTGTGATCTTGATTTTTCAACTCATCATCAGTGGTTATAAAACAGTATTTGCACTCCGTACCGGACAACTGATTGACGCACGTTTAATACTAAGCTACTACAAACATCTGCTGAAATTACCCCAACGTTTTTTTGACACCATGCGGGTAGGCGAAATCATCAGTCGGGTAAATGATGCTGTAAAAATCAGAGACTTTATTAATAGCGTTGCCCTGAATATCATCGTCAATACACTGATCATTTGTTTCAGCCTGGCAGTCATGTTTTTATATTATTGGAAACTCGCTTTACTCATGCTGATGATCATTCCGATTTACCTGATTTTATACTGGATCAGCAATAACATCAATAAAAAATGGCAACGAAAACTCATGGAAGAATCTGCAGAGTTGGAAACGCAACTCGTGGAAAGCCTGAATGCCGTGGGAACCATCAAAAGATTTGGACTTGAAAACTATGCCAATGAAAAAACAGAAAATCGTTTTTTTAATTTACTACACAGTATTTACAAAAGCAGCATCTATTCCCTTTATATAGGAACCGGAGCAGAATTTTTTACCCGCATATTCACCATCGGTTTATTATGGACAGGCAGTTATTTTGTTATCAGCAGAGAACTCTCACCGGGAGAGCTATTATCCTTTTATGCCTTGATTGGATATTTTACAGGCCCAGCTTTAGCACTCATAGACACCAACAAACAGATACAGGATGCATTAATAGCCGCAGATCGTTTATTCGAAATTATAGATCTGGAAACTGAAAAAACAGGACAGCACAGTATAGAACTTCATCCTGAGCAGGTTCGTGACATAACGTTTAACAATATTCATTTTCGTTACGGTACAAGATCTATGGTATTTGAAGGATTGACTATGCAAATACATAAAGGGCAAAACACTGCTATTGTAGGTGAAAGTGGCAGTGGCAAATCAACCTTATTATACCTGTTACAAAACCTTTATCCACTCAAAGAAGGAACTATCAGTATAGGAGGAATTGATATCCAGCATATCAGCCATAAAAGCCTGAGAACATTAATTGCTGTGGTACCACAACATATCGATCTGTTCAGTGGTAGTATTATCGAAAACATTGCCATTGGCGATACCGAACCCGACTTCGAAAAAATTCTTACCCTATCGAAGATGTTGGGTATTCATGAATTTATAGAACAGTTACCTAATACTTATAACAGCATGTTGAGTGAGCAGGGTACAAATCTTTCAGGCGGACAAAGACAAAGAATTGCTGTTGCAAGAGCACTATACCGAAATCCAGAAGTATTGGTACTGGATGAAGCCACCAGCAGCCTTGATCCGTTAAGTGAGCAACAGGTTCAGAAAACCCTTCAATGGTTTCAGCAACAAGGAAAAACCATTATCACGATTGCACATCGCTTATCTACCATCAGGCATTGTAATAATATTCTTGTTTTACAAAAAGGAAAATTAGTTGAAGCAGGATCTCATGAAACCCTTCTGATGAACAATGGTCCATACAGTAAACTTTGGCAACAGCATGTTGGGGAGTGAAAGGTGAAAGGTGAAAGGTGAAAGGTGAAAACCAGGCCCTGATTGTATTTATTGTGAACAATCAAAATTTTTATTCCACTCACTATTGACTACTCACTACTCACTCTCTCAACTCACCCCGGCCCTCTCTGCTGCGCAAAGAGGGGGCAGAAGAATGCTGCCCTTCCTTTTACCTTTCACTTTTCACTTTTCTTCTCCTCTCACGAAAAAGAAATCCCGCCACTAGTGACGGGATTCCATTCAAACAGACAAAGCAATCGAAGAGACCAAGTTGATGCCGTGTTAAGCGGCATATAATTCAGTTATACATTAGGGGCTGCCTGAAGAATTTCTTCACTGACACCTGCAGCATATTTCGAAAAATTATTGATAAACTGTTGAGCCAGGTCTTTTGCTTTTACATCATATGCAGCTGTATCGGCCCAGGTATTTCTTGGATTCAGAATCTCTGATGGTACACCCGGACAAGTTAACGGCATCATCATACCAAATACCGGATGCGCCTCAAATTGTACCTGATCCAATTCACCTTTTAATGCAGCAGTAATCATGGCACGGGTATAGCTCAGTTTCATTCTGCTACCTACACCATATGATCCTCCACTCCATCCTGTATTAATCATCCATACATTAACTTCATGTTCTTTCATTTTCTGTCCAAGCATTTCTGCATACTTACCCGGATGTAATGGCAGGAAAGGCGCACCAAAGCAGGCACTGAAAGTTGATTTGGGCTCTGTAACACCCGCTTCTGTACCCGCAACTTTAGCAGTATATCCACTAATAAACTGGTACATGGCCTGACCCGGTGTTAAACGGCTAACAGGCGGTAATACACCATAAGCATCACAGGTAAGAAAGAAAATATTTTTGGGGAGTCCACCAATACTTGGTTCAGCAGCATTGCTGATAAAATGCAAAGGATAACTTACGCGTGTATTCTCTGTAATTTTTTTGGAAGCAAAATCAATCTGGTTGCTTCCTGCAACAAAACCAATATTTTCCACCAATGCACCCGGACGAATAGCGTGAAATATTTCAGGTTCTTTTTCTTCACTCAGGTCAATGGTTTTGGCATAACAACCACCTTCAAAATTAAATACACTGTTAGCTGTCCAGCCATGCTCATCGTCACCAATGAGTTTACGGTTGGGGTCTGCGCTCAATGTTGTTTTACCTGTACCACTCAGCCCGAAGAAAATAGCCACATCACCTGCATCGCCCATATTTGCACTGCAATGCATGCTCAATACATTTTTATCCTGTGGTAATACATAATTAAGAATGGTGAAAATACCTTTCTTCATTTCACCGGTGTACCCGGTACCTCCAATGAGGATCGTTTTATGTGTAAATGAAACAACAGCAAAATTGTGTTGACGTGTTCCATCTACTGAAGGATCCGCTTTGAATCCGGGCGCCTGGATGATATGCCATTCCGGATTAAAATTTTCCAGTTCCTGTTCCGTTGGACGCAGGAACATATTATATGCAAACAAATTGCTCCATGGATTTTCATTGATCACACGGATATTCATTCTGTACACTGGATCGGCACAGGCATAAGCATCGCGCACCCAGATTTCCTCTTTTGCATTCAGGTAATGGAGCATTTTCTCTTTTAGCTGAAAAAAATACTTTTCCTCGATAGCAATGTTGAAATTGTTCCAGTGAACGGTGTCGGCCGTAATGGCATCCTTTACAATGAATTTGTCTTGCGGAGAACGACCGGTAAATTCACCGGTTTCAATACAGAGGGCACCTGTATTGTTTAAAACACCCTGACCACGAAATACGGTCTGCTCGGTTAATGCTTCCGGACTTAATTGATAATGAACATGATGCATTGGTTTAAGTCCCAATGCCGTCAACTGCTGAAGATTTAGCTGGGTCATAGATTCAGTCATATGCGAACAATCGTTAGTTATTGCAAAAATACTTGTTTAACGCTTTCCCCGATTTTTTTATGTAGTATCTACACAATGGTATTTGTCAATCGTTTGTGGAGATTCTTTTAAGATATTCAAGGAAATAATGAGGAACCGAAAGTTTGCCTAAAATCTCAGCTCAATAATTGAAGTTTTTATAAAAAAATAGTCGCAAAAGCGCAAAATCCTGCAAACATCTCCCATCCAACAAGTATTTTTACCAAAATTATCTAAGACATGGCGGCTACTTTAGCGAAAGGGACCCTCACAAGTGAACATATTCAGCAATTCAAATCGATACTGGGTGATGCTTTTGTATTGGCAGATGAAGAAAATCTGAATCATTATGGACACGATGAAACTGAGCACCTGCTCTATCTGCCTGAAGTAGTACTAAAACCAAGAACTGTTGAGGAGATATCAGCCATCATGAAAATCTGTAACAAAGACCTTATCCCTGTTACCCCACGTGGTGCCGGTACCGGTTTGAGCGGCGGAGCATTACCTCATCTGGGTGGCGTATTGTTGTCTACAGAGAGAATGAACAGCATTCTTACCATCGACGAACGTAACCTGCAGGTGATCACTGAACCCGGCGTAATTACGGAAGTGTTACAGAATGCCGTGAAAGAAAAGGGACTCTTTTATCCTCCTGATCCAAGCAGCCGCGGCAGTTGTTTTATTGGTGGCAATATTGCCGAGAACAGTGGCGGACCTAAAGCCGTAAAATATGGTGTGGTAAAAGATTATGTACTGAATCTGGAAGTAGTGTTGCCCAATGGCGAAATTATCTGGACAGGTGCCAACGTGCTGAAAAATTCAACCGGTTATAATCTTACACAGTTAGTAGTGGGAAGTGAAGGTACATTGGGTATTGTTACGAAAATTGTACTTAAACTCATACCCTTCCCTAAATACGATTTACTGATGCTCGTTCCTTTTGCTTCTCTTGAAAAAGCAAGTGAAGCCGTAAGTGCCATTTTCCGCGCAGGTTTTGTGCCAAGTGCATTAGAGTTGGTGGAAATAGATGCACTGAAAATTGTGAGTAAAATGGTAGACAGTACGGCTGTTCCCGTTGATGATTCTATTGCAGCTCACCTCATCATAGAAGTTGATGGCAACAATATGGATGTACTGATGAGCGAAATGGAATCAATTGCCGAATTACTTACACAGTTCGATGCAGGAGAAGTGTTCTTTGCAGACGATGCACAACAAAAAGCAGAGCTCTGGAAATTACGTCGTCGTGTAGCGGAAGCTGTAAAAACAAGTGGTTATACCATTGAAGAAGATACCGTGGTGCCACGTGCCGAATTACCTGCATTGATTAAAGGAGTGAAAGAGCTGGGTAAACAATATGGCTTCCATGCGGTTTGTTATGGACATGCAGGCGATGGTAATTTACATATCCGCATCAACCACCCTACTATTAAAAACAGTCATGGCAATGAAGAAATGACCAATGCACTTCGTGCTTTATTTGAATTGGTGAAAAGTTTGGGTGGAACCATTAGCGGAGAACATGGTATTGGACTGATACAGAAACCATACATGACTACCGTATTTAAAGACGACAACCTGCGCATTATGCGTGAAATCAAAAAAGCGTTCGATCCTAACAATATTTTAAATGCAGGTAAAATCTTTGACCTGAACTGAGCCGTACATTTGTATAAATACCAGCAGCCATGAAAAACAGCATATTGTTCACCTGTCTTTTATTATTTTGCTCAACTGCTTTTGCACAGCAAATTGAAAGCGAGGAACAACCCAAAGGTTTTAAAAGAGAAAACATGTTCTTTGGTTCAAGTCTTAACCTTTCATTGGGTAATCGTTTTTTTAATGTGGGCGTAAATCCAGAACTGGGTTACAGCCTCAATAAGTGGCTCGATGCAGGTGTATCACTAAACATCAACTATTTCTCTCAGAATGCAACTGATTTCAGCAATACCCGTTTCCGTAATTTCAATTATGGTGCCGGAACTTTTCTGCGTATCTGGCCTGTAAACTTTTTACACCTTCAGGTTCAGCCGGAATATAACTGGATCAATTCTTCACAAAAGAATGTCATCACCGGTCAAACTGCAAAGTATAATTACAATGCAGAAAGTTTACTCGTAGGAATCGGATATGGCAACAGGGTCGTTGGTGGACAATATTCCTATGTCACACTGATGATTGATGTTTTACAAAACATCAATTCACCTTACCGTGATCAGTTTAATGATCCTTTACCGGTATTCAGAGCAGGTTTTGGTGTGTACCTTAATCGAAGAAAGCAATAGCTTCATCGGCGCTGCTGGCAATAAATAAGCGCTCGCGCCAGTCTTCGTATAAAAAACCTTCTTTGGCCATCTGCTCAATATGTGCTACAAGATGCTGATAATATCCTGCTGTATTCAGCAGGATTATTTTTTTATTGTGAATGTTGAGCGTGTTCCAGGTAAGCATTTCAAACAACTCATCCAGGGTTCCGTTGCCACCGGGTAATACAATAGCTGCATCACAAAGTTCATACATCATCTTCTTGCGAATATGCATGTCTTTTACCACATGTAATTCTGTAATACCTTCATGCTGGTGTTCCCATTCAAGTAATACCTCCGGAATAACACCAATAGCTTTACCGACATTTTCCATTACCGCATTTGCCACGGCGCCCATCAACCCTTTATTACCTCCACCATAAATGAGGGTAATTCCCTTGCTGGCCAAGAGCTTCCCCAGCCTCGAAGCATCCGCATGGAAAACAGAATTATTCCCATTCTTTGAACCGCAAAAAACTGCAATACGCTTAATCTGCATACCTTTTAGTTTACGGCGCAATGTAAGCAGCTTTATCATTACAAGGTAAAACAGGGTATTTTTAATTTGTAAAGTTCCTGTTTCAATTCCTGCAATAAACCGCAACAACCCCTATCTTTACCCTGAACGATTGTTATTCAGCTTATAAAAAATAACGCTATGTCGCCACTTTTGCTGTTCTCTTTTGTCATCATTTATTTCCTGATTTTACTGGCTGTAGCCTGGTACACAGGAAGAAACAGTAACAATGAATCTTTTTTTATCGGGAACAGAAACAGCAACTGGATGCTGGTTGCTTTTGGTATGATAGGTACTTCATTAAGTGGTGTAACTTTTGTAAGTGTACCCGGCGCTGTGGCCAAAGAATCTTTTGCCTATATGCAGATAACGCTTGGTTACCTGATCGGTTATATGGTAATTGCCTTTGTGCTGTTACCATTGTATTATAAACTTAACCTCACATCTATTTATAATTATCTCAGTACACGACTGGGTTTTGCATCTTATAAAACAGGTGCTTCTTTTTTCATCTTATCACGCACATTAGGAGCCACTGCACGTTTATACCTCGTAGTACGCATTTTACAGGATGCCATACTCGAGAGTTTTCATATTCCGTTCTGGGCAACTACACTCATCATTCTGCTGATGATTTTATTATACACTTATGAAGGTGGTGTAAAAACAATTGTTTGGACCGATACTTTGCAAACATCCTGCATGCTTATAGGGTTGGTGATATGTGTGGTATATATTCTCAGCCAGTTAGACATGGGTATCAGCGAAAGTTTTGCAGCCATGGGTGATAAAGGCTATTCCAAAATATTTTTTACCGAACCCGAAAGCCGTTTCTTCTTTCTGAAACAGATACTGGCAGGCGCATTTGTAACCATTACTATGACGGGCATGGATCAGGAAATGATGCAGAAAAATATTTCTGTTAAAACATTGAAAGACTCTCAGAAGAATGTGGTAACCCTTGGTTTTATCATGCTGGCTGTAATAGGATTATTCCTATTCCTTGGTGGTTTGTTACACCTATACGCAGACGCACAAGGTATTGCTGCCACAGGCGATAAACTTTTCCCTACCATTGCCCTGGAGCACATGCCAAGTATGGTATCAGTAATATTTATCATTGCATTGATATCTGCACTTTTCCCCAGTGCAGATGGCGCCATCACTGCACTCACTTCTTCTTTCTGTATTGATATCATCGGATTACAACGTCGTGATGACTGGACCGATCAGCAAAAGAAAAAAATCAGACAGCGTGTACACCTCGTGTTTGCAGGCATCTTCCTGTTATTTGTGATGGTCTATAAATGGATTGACAGCAGCAGCATGATTGGTGTAATCCTCAAAGTGGCAGCTTATACTTATGGGCCATTATTAGGTCTCTTTACATTTGGAATCCTGCTGAAACGCGCAGTGAATGATAAACTGGTGCCAATAGTATGTATTACATCTCCGTTATTATGCCTGATAGTTGATAAATTTCAAAAGCAATTGTTTGGTTCTTTTGAAATAGGCTTAGAGCTACTGATTATTAACGGTCTGATTACTTTCCTTGGGTTATTACTGATCTCCCGTAGAAGCAATACATAAATTAATTTGATCACTTATTACCATAACTGTAAAATCTCTTGGCTTGAGGGGGCGGCTGTGACAGATGATGGTTCGTCATCTGTTACAGATTGATTCATATTCTCTCCCTTTCTGATATTTATGAATGATTCTATTTCAAGTTTATAACCGACAGATGCCGCCTCTTCCAGTAAGCTAACTACATGCTTGCGACTTTCATACAACTCCGAAAGTCTTTTTACAGATAATGGATCTGGCTTTCCGAAACGTTCTTCTGAACTGAAATTCCGCATTTGATGGAAATGAATTTTATTGCTGATCAGCGCCAACAATACTTCTTTAGCTTCATCTGGTGTAAATGCACCATTAATCAATGTAACGTTTTCTCTAGTATTCATAACAGGTATTTTAATTGATGTTTATTCCGGATTCAATGGTAATAGTTTGTTTTTTAAACAACAGATGGCTTCTGAGTTCATGAAATTCTTTCTGAAGCTGTTTAATACGACTCTCGCGCATCTTAATATCTTCTTCTTTTTCAGCAGACTTAATCTTATCTTCATGATACCTGATTTTAATATGCACCATTTGATTAATTAACTCCAGTGCTTCAGTTTGATTAAATCTACCTTGTATCAGTTGTAGTTGTAACATATAGTTTGGTTTTATTTTATTGTCCTTGCCCTAATGAATATGCCTGTTTGCCATTAAAAGTGTAGAGGTTTTCTGTTTTGATAGTATCGATACCATGTGCTTCTGCTTTTTCCAGCAGTTCAATAATTTGTTGCTTCGTAACACCTGCCTCATTGGTTGGCTTGAAGCGACAACGCCAGTGGTCTGTGCAGAAAGTTTCCTCAAAACCCTCTGGCCATACTTTGATTCCCCTGTTCGTAATCATTGATAATTTCACTCCGAATACATCCACCTGATTGATTTTTGCAGCCAGCTCGTTTGCCTCATAACCATTCCAGTGCACGAACAGGTCTACACCTACTAATTCTTTTTGGGATGGTGTTTTGCGTATATATTTTGGCAAGGTTAATACAGCCTGCTCATTGAACTGAACAGGTGAAAGTTGTAACGGTTTCTTTCCCAGATTAGCAATCACTGCTTTCGCAAACTCTTTGGTTCCCACAAGTTGCTTACTAATCCCTTCCTTATAGATATCGTAGGTATGGGTTCCATCTTCGATTGTTTTTAACCATGCATTCTGCACTTTTTCAGCAACCGATGATTGACCAATATGGATAAGCATCATGATGGCACCTTGCAATAACCCTGATGGATTGGCTACATTCAAACCTGCCCTTTTTGGAGCAGAACCATGAATGGCTTCAAACATAGCGCACGACTCCCCAATGTTGGCTGATCCCGCCAATCCTACTGATCCTGTAATCTGTGCAGCCACATCCGACAATACATCACCGTATAAGTTGGGCATAACGATAACATCAAAGTCTTCCGGCGTATCTGCTACTTTTGCAGCTCCTATATCTATGATCCAATGTTCGTTTTCAATTTCAGGATATTCGATTGCGATTTCATCAAATACCTGATGAAACAAACCATCCGTTTGTTTCATTATATTGTCTTTTGTAAAGCAGGTCACTTTTTTTCTTCCGTACTGTTTTGCATACTCAAAAGCATACCGCACAATTTTCTCGCAGCCAGGCCTGCTGATTAATTTTAAACATTGTACTACTTCGTCGGTTTGCTGATGTTCGATACCTGCGTAAAGATCTTCTTCATTCTCACGGATAATTACAATATCCATTTTCGGATGTTTGGTCTTTATATATGGATGAAGACTCATACAAGGGCGCACATTGGCGTACAGACCTAAAAACTTACGTGTAGTTACATTAAGGCTTTTATAACCACCGCCCTGGGGAGTGGTTATAGGTGCTTTTAAAAAAACTTTATTTTTTCGAATAATATCCCAGGCTTCTTTAGCAATACCGGCATTGTTTCCTGCCAGATATACTTTCTCTCCTGCTTCAATCTCATCCATCTCAATCTGCGCACCAGCGGTCATGATAATATCTAGTGTAGCATCCATAATTTCAGGGCCTATCCCATCTCCTTTTGCAATTGTAATTCTTGTCATGCTTGCTTTTTTTGTTTATGATGCAAAAATGAGTTGAATAGATTATAAATTATTATTTATATTTACAATGATATACATAAATATTATTTATGAATTATACTTTAAATCAGTTACAGATATTCCTAAAAGTGTCGCAAACACAAAGCGTAACCAAGGCTGCTGAAGAATTATACCTGTCACAACCTGCGGTTTCCATTCAGCTAAAGAATTTTCAGGACCAGTTTGATATACCTCTTACAGAAGTAGTAGGGCGAAAATTATACGTCACCGAATTCGGAAAAGAAATCGCCGCAGCCGCAGAAGCCATACTCAATGAAGTGAATGCTATTAATTATAAGACACAGGTCTATAAGGGACAATTATCAGGTAGATTAAAAATATCTGTGGTATCAACAGGTAAATATGTGATGCCTTATTTTCTAGCTGGTTTTATGAAACAACATCCGGGCGTAGACCTGCTGATGGATGTAACCAACAAAGCAAAAGTAATTGAGAGCCTGAACAGAAATGAAGTGGATTTCTCATTAGTATCTATCATACCAGATACAATACAAGTGAACAGAATTGAGCTACTCCCCAATAAACTTTATTTAGTAGGCGCACGCGACTCCAGAGCAAAAACGAAAGGAACAGTAAAAAAAATATTTGAAGAACTACCATTGATTTTTCGGGAACATGGTTCAGGAACAAGACAAACCATGGAAAAGTTTATTGAAAAACATCACCTTATTTTCCGTAAAAAAATGGAACTCACTTCTAATGAAGCAGTGAAGCAGTCTGTACTGGCAGGTTTGGGCTATTCAATTATGCCTTTAATCGGCATCAAGAATGAACTCAAGAATGGTGATATGAAAATCATTCCCGTTAAAGGGTTGCCCATCAAAACAGCCTGGCAACTCATCTGGCTAAAAGGAAAAAAATTGTCGCCGGTATCATCTGCTTTTCTGGAATACATAAACAAAGAAAAAACAGCTATTACGCTACAATTTTTCCCCCAGGTGGATTAATTTGTATTCATCCATTTAGTTTAACACAATCAAAGAAGATGAAATCATTTATGCCTGCTCTTTTTTCACTTCAGCCCATACAAACTCCTCAATCTCATCAAAAAGACTCCGCGTTCTGGTTTTCCCTTTCGAGTGTTCTTCATATTTATTGGTGAGCTCAAGGGCAAGCCGGTACATGTCTTCCGTTGCCGTTTGATCTACCATTTCAGCAAAACTTTTAGGTTGTTCACTTATTTCCAACTCTCTGATATAACACAATACTTCCACTACTTCAAAATGTGTTTTCTGCCAGGAATCAAATCCGTTGGGAAAATCAGGTAAGGTCATAACTAATCGTTTTTGTAAGCAATCTTGTTTATTTAAAAATAGTCAATTTTCATCCCCAAAAAACATGCTTTTCATCCCACAAAAAACTTACCATTGTTTTAACCATTTTAATGATCATTAAATACCTCCCCCTTCTTTTCACCTTTCACTTTTACCTTTTCACGTCTTCCCTCTCTCAATTCCCTCCTTTCACGTCTCACCTCTCACGTCTCACGATTCACTATCTTTGCCTCATGAACACCCCCCTGATTCTCTCCCCCGAAGCAGAAGCCTATGCCCAGGCATTTACTGCTTCAGAGGACGATCTTTTACAGGAAATAGCCCGATATACCACCCAGGAGCACCCCCAGGCCCATATGCTGAGCGGCCGGGTACAGGGTAAATTTTTATCGTTCCTGAGCACTATACAACGCCCTAAATACGTTTTAGAGATAGGTACATTCACCGGTTACAGCGCCCTTTGCCTGGCAGAAGGTCTTCGGGCAGACGGAGAACTGCATACCATTGAATGCCGTGAGGAGGACGCAACTACAGCCAGGAACTATTTTAGCAAAAGCAAAAGAAATCATCAGATACATTTGCACATTGGTAATGCACCGGAAATAATACCCTCACTGGAACATAACTGGGACCTGATTTTTATTGATGCAGATAAAACAGGTTATATCGGGTATTATGAACAACTGGTGCCTCGCCTGAATAAAGGCGGACTGATTATTGCAGACAATGTACTGTTTCACGGTCAGGTACTGGAAGAAACGATCAGCGGAAAGAATGCAAAAGCCATCCATGCATTCAATGAACATGTAAGACTGGATGAAAGAACAGAACAGGTTTTATTAACCATCAGGGATGGGCTCTTACTGATTAAAAAGAAAGACGCATGAAAAAATTGATTTTATTGTTATCGGCTTATACTTGTTTTTGTGCCACCAGCACAGCGCAGAACCTTTCTGTTAAAGAAAAAACAGAAGCCTATATCAACAGTTATAAGGAACTGGCTATTGAAGAAATGTTGCGTACAGGCGTACCGGCATCCATAAAACTGGCACAGGGTATTTTAGAATCGCAGTTTGGCGAAAGTCCACTTGCCAAAAATGCCAATAACCATTTTGGTATTAAATGTAAAACAGAATGGACAGGTGAAAAAACTTACCAGGATGATGATGCCAAAGGAGAATGTTTCCGCGTGTACCCCGATGCTGCACAATCTTATAAGGACCATTCAGATTTTTTAAAGACCAGACCTCATTACGCTTTTCTTTTCAAACTCGAACCTACTGATATAACCGGTTGGGCTTATGGCCTTAAACGTGCCGGTTATGCCACAAGCCCAACATACCCTGAAAAACTATTAAGGGTGGTTGAAGATTATAAATTACATCAATACACAATGCTGGCATTAGCCATTAAAGAGAATAGAAATGCTCCAACATCTTTACCTGCTCAACAGACTACAGTTGCAGTTGAACCAGCGAAATCACCTGTAATAGAAACGAAAGAAGAGCCCTTCAAGGTTAAAGAAGAGAAGATACAAGTAAATGAAATATCTAAGGAAAACAAGCTACAAGAAGAAAATAAGATAAAGGGAGAACCAAAAGTTGCGCAGGTTACCATTGCAGATGCTGCCGATAAAACCGAAGACACCATACTTCCTGAAAAGAAAGTGGAACCTGCCGTTGAGAAAAAAGCATCTCCCTATCCTGATGGCGTGTTTACCATCAATCATACAAAAGCTATTTATGCCAAAGAGGGAACATCGCTACTTGCACTAGCGCATCGGTATGATATAAGTTTGAGTAAATTGTTCGACTTTAATGAAATACCGGAGAGCGATATTTTAGAAACAGATCAGTTATTGTTTATTGAGAAAAAACAAAAAAGAGGCGCTTCCGATGTACATGAAGTAACTGCCGGTGAAACATTACATACTATCTGTCAGAAAGAAGGTATCCGTCTTGAAAGTTTACTGGAGTACAATAAACTGAAAAAAGAAAGCCAGCTTTCAGCCGGACAAAAACTGTACCTCCGCTCTCCTGCAGAAATTAAAAATGCTGCGGCTAAAGCAAAACCCAAAACCACAAAATAGTTCAACATGAATGTGATTACTGTTCACGATAAACAATTTGTTCCCTACTTACCCGAAGACCTGATCCGTGAAAAAGTAAAAGAGTTGGCAGCCCTGCTCGACAAAGACTATGCAGGTAAGAGACCTTTGTTCATCGCTATCCTGAACGGTTCATTTATGTTTGCTGCTGATCTGTTTAAAGAATTATCGATTGAGGCTGAAATCTGCTTTATCAAGCTGGCTTCTTATAAAGGCACTAAATCTACCGGACAGGTAATTACTGCCATTGGACTTGATACAGAAATCAATAACCGGCACGTGGTTATTCTTGAAGACATCATTGACACAGGTAAAACCATGAATGAGTTTTTACCACAGCTCATCAACCAGCAACCCCTGTCACTTAAAGTAGCGGTGCTTTTACACAAGCCCGATGCCATGAAATATCCAATTCAAATGGATTATTGCTGTTTCACCATACCCAACCGCTTTGTACTCGGTTATGGACTTGATTACGATGGACTAGGCAGGAATATCAGAGAAATCTACCAGCTCAAAAACGAAGCATAACAAGGCTTTAACAGCGTTTACCATACCTGAATCCATTGATTTAGCGTTATATTGTAGTTGAAACCCCTTTGCCAAATGAGTAAACGCATTTGGATATTAATGTGTTGTCTTGCCTGCTCCATCTTCTCCACTGCGCAATATTATATTCGTGGTGAGGTAAGAAATGAGCATGGGGTATTACTGGAAGGCGTTAAACTCAGACTAAAATCAAAGCCGCAACAATTATTTACCAGTGGCAGTTCGGGAGCTTTCGGTATTTCATTATCACAACTCAAAGATTCTCTTTCGCTACAACTGGATGGTTATGAAAAACTTTGTGTGCTGGCCGATAGCAGACAGTTTCAACGTATTCGGCTCAACACACTGCCCGGAACATTAAAGTTGTACAAAAATAACAGGGCTTCTATTGTATCTAACGCAACTGAAAATAATTACATACCCTACACAAATCTTGGCGAAAGTTATAGCGGCTTGATAGAAAATAGTTTCATTAAAGCCGCCCATTTCCCTGAAACAGGCTTTTCGCTCAATATCGACAACGCAGCCTATAGCAATATCCGGCGTTTTATTTCGAACCAGATGTTTGTACCGGAAGATGCTGTTCGCATTGAAGAAATGTTGAATTATTTCAGTTTCCCGATTTCTGAAAATATATCCTCAAAAAATAAAGAAGCATTCAGCTTCAGCTATAAACATACCAGTTGTCCCTGGAATCAAAACAACCAGTTATTGTTTTTACAAATGGAAGCTCCTGTTATTCCATTGGATAATGTACCACCCTCCAATCTCGTTTTCCTGATAGATATTTCCGGGTCAATGGATAAACCCAATCGCCTACCCTTACTACAATCTGCTTTCAAACTATTGGTAAACAACCTGCGCAATTGCGATACCATTACCATTGCTACTTACGGTGGCGGCGTTGGCATTGTACTTCCGCCTACAGGTGGCGCACATAAACAAAGTATTAAAAACGTAATAGACTCCTTATCCGCCGGCGGAGATACACCAGGTGCAGGAGCCATTCAGATAGCTTACCAGTTGGCTAAAGATAATTTTATACCTGAAGGTAATAACCGCGTCATTCTTGCTACTGATGGTGATTTTAATGTAGGACAATCTTCTGAAAAAGAATTGGAAGAATTGATCTTACGTTATCAGCAAACAGGCATTTACCTCACCTGTCTCGGTGTTGGAATGGGAAATTATAAAGACAGTAAACTGGAATCTCTCTCTAAAAAAGGCAATGGCAATTTCGCTTATATCGATCAGTTAAGAGAAGCTGAAAAAGTTTTAGTACAGGAATTCACCAAAACCATGTTTGCCGTAGCCGATGATGCTTCGGTTACGGTACGGTTTAATCCATCTACCGTTTCCGACTACAGACTGATTGGATTTGACAATAAAAAAACTGCATTGGAAGATAGTAACAGTGTACTTGAAGGAGGAGAAATAGGAAGTGGTCATACCATTACAGCCATCTTCGAAATCAGCCCTGCTAAAGACAGTGCAACATCTGTTCATCAGGCACTGGCATCGCTTGAACTCCGTTATAAAAAACCAGGGAACAATAATATACTTCGTCAATCTTTTTTCAGTCATTATCAGGGAACAAATATACAGCATGCCGATAGCGTCTATCGTTTTGCAACAGCAGTAGCCATGTTCGGGTCTGTGTTACGTAAATCGAAGTACACAAAAGATTATCAACTGGAAGATGTGCTGGCGCTCGCCAAATCGGGCATTCAGAAAAATAATGTACTGCAAAACGAGTTTGGAAAACTTATAGAGCAAGCCATTCTGCTCTACAACCCCTCAAAGAAAAAAAGAAAATAACCCTTTCTCTGCGTTCTCTTTTCTCTGCGATCCCTTCCTTCGTAAGGGTGACGTGAGGAACCCCACCGCAGAGAACATGAGATAACCGAGAACTTCGTAGAGCTTGGTTTAACTAAATGCTTCTTTCACTCTTTCAAAGAAGCTCTTATCACTTTTGTTGGGATTGGGTTTGAAGTTAGGACTCTCACTCATTTTTTCCAGCATACGTTTCTCTTCATCGCTTACCTGCTGCGGCGTCCAGACATTTACATAGATCAACTGGTCGCCTTTATTGTAACCCTGCACTTCAGGGAAACCTTTTCCTTTTAGTCGGAATATTTTACCGCTCTGTGTACCCGCGGGTATTTTAATTTTTGCCCGGCCATCAATGGTAGGCACTTCCACCTGTGTTCCAAAAACAGCATCAGAGAAAGACAAATACAGATCATACGCAACATTCAAACCATCGCGTTGCAATTCCGGATGCGCTTCTTCTTCTATCTGGATAATAAGATCTCCTGCAAATCCGCCACGTTCGCCTGCATTTCCTTTTCCACTCATACTCAATTGCATACCTTCCTGTACACCTGCCGGAATATCAATACTGATCGTTTCTTCTCCATATACCCTGCCCTCTCCTTTACAACTACCACATTTTGAAGTTACAGTAGAACCTTCTCCGTTACAGGTTGGACAGGTGCTTACTGTTTGCATTTGCCCCAGAAAAGTATTCGTTACCCTTCTCACCTGTCCGGTACCACCGCAAGTGCCACAATTCTGTACACTGTTTTTATCTTTTGCTCCATTACCACCGCAGGTATTACACAATACATGCTTTTTCACTTTTACATTCTTGGTAACTCCTTTTGCAATCTCTTCAAAATTCAGTTTGAGTTTGATGCGCAGGTTACTACCTCTTTGTCCACGCGCTGCTCTTCCACCACCACTGTTTCCTCTGCGACCACCGCCAAAGAAACTACCAAACATATCATCACCGAAAATATCTCCAAACTGGCTGAAGATATCATCCATATTGCTATAACCACCAGTACCACCACCACCTGTGCCCGGACCAAATGCTGCATGACCATAACGATCATATTTTGCTTTTTTATCAGCGTCGCTCAACACTTCATAAGCTTCAGCAGCTTCTTTAAACTTTTCTTCTGCTTCCTTATCACCAGGGTTACGGTCTGGATGGTATTGCATGGCCACTTTCCGATAAGCCTTTTTAATCTCATCGGCAGAAGCTGATTTGCTCACACCCAATATTTCGTAAAAATCTCTTTTAGCCATTGTATATTATTTGTTGATCTCTGATGTCGGATGTCTGATTTGAAAAATAAATCAGACATCCGACATCAGACATCTGACATCTCCCAATTATTTTCCTACCACCACTTTTGCAAAGCGAATGATTTTATCGTTGAGATAGTAACCTTTCATTACTTCATCCAGCACTTTACCTTTCAGTTCTTCTGTTGGTGCTGGAATTTCGGTGATGGCTTCGTGTTTCTCCACATCAAAATCAGTATGAATACTTTCCATCACTTTTACACCTTTTGAATGCAGGTTGGAACGAAGTTTATTAAATACAAGCTGGATACCTTCTTTCTGAACAGCAATATCATCGCTGCTTTGTAATTGTTTTTCTGCTCGGTCGCAATCATCCAATACATCGAGCAGTGAAACGATTACATCTTTACCGGCAGTTTGTATGAGTTCAATACGCTCTTTGGCCGTTCTGCGTCTGAAATTGTCGAACTCTGCCATGAGGCGGAGGTATTTGTCTTTCTGCTCCTGTAATTCGGCCTGTAATTTTTCCAGTTGGCTGTCATCGGCCACCGGCTCATTCAGGTGTGAGGTACCGGCGGCATTTTCATCCGCATTGATATCAATACCCTGGTTCAATTCTTCATTTACATTCGAGGTAGTAGTTGCCTGCTCTTCCATAATTATTTTGCTTAATACTTGTTGTGGCAATACTGTCAAAAATTTTGCCGATGCAAAGAAACGGGAAAAAATGGCAGTTTTTCAAGGTAAAAACGGATGATTGTCAGTTGAAAGACAGCCATTTCCGGGTTCTCCGGCCGCTTTAACAGCATGGGCTCTGGGGTCGATGAATTATCTTCGCGCCATGACAAATGTGTATCTCAGGAAAAAGATTGCCCCCAGGATCGCCAATGGCCACCCCTGGATATTTGGAAATGAAGTGGAAAGAGTATCAGGACCGGTGGAAGCAGGTGATATTGTAGATGTGTTTTTTGCCGATGGAAAACTGGCCGGACGGGGTTATGTGAACCCTAAATCGCAGATTATGGTGCGGTTATTGACCCGTAAACAGGAAGAGATTAATGAGCAGTTCTTTTATAACAGAATCGCCGGGGCATGGAGCTATCGCCAGAAAATTGGGTATACCGAAAACTGCCGCCTCATTTTTGGTGAAGCAGATTATATGCCTGCACTGATCATCGATAAATTCAACGACTATTTTGTACTCCAAACCCTTTCATTGGGAATGGATAAATGGAAGCCAGCCATTGTAAATGCGCTGGAAAGCATCTTCTCCCCTAAAGGAATTTATGAACGGAATGATGTACCTGTTCGTGAACTGGAAGGACTTACACAACACAAAGGTTTTCTGTCTGCCCCTTTCGATACCAATATCATCATCAATGAAAATGGATTGAAGTTTCATGTAGATATTGAGAACGGACAAAAAACAGGTTACTTTCTTGATCAGCAGGATAACCGTCGTGCCATTCAGCATATTGTAAAAGGAGCCGATGTACTGGGAGCATTTACTTACACCGGTACTTTTGAGATTCATGCAGCACATTATGGTGCTAAATCGGTGTTGGGTTTAGATATTTCAGAAAATGCAGTGGCACAAGCCAATAAAAATGCAGCGTTAAACGGATTGGATAAAATATGCCGCTTTGAAGCCATGAATGCCTTTGATGTGTTGAAACAGTGGGGTAAAGACGGCCGTCAATACGATGTGGTGATGCTAGATCCGCCAGCATTCACCAAGAGCAGAGAAAATATTCAGAAAGCCATTACAGGTTATAAAGAAATTAACCTGAGAGGCATGAAACTCATACGCAATGGCGGTTTCCTTGTAACATCAAGCTGTACCAACCTCGTTCAGCCCGATCTGTTTTTACAAACCATTGAAATGGCTGCCAAAGATGCACGTAAAAAAATACGTCAGGTAACTTTTCAGGCACAAGCCAGTGATCACCCAATTATCTGGGGAATGGAGAATACGAATTATTTGAAGTTTTTGATTGTGGAAGTGGCGGATAAGTGAAAACGTGAGAGGTGAGACGTGAAACGTGAGCGATAATTCACCCTGTCTCACGTTTCACGTCTCACCTCTCACGCCTCTATTTCCAATCCGGCCATCTGCCTGGCGTATACGGCGCTTTGTTTAGCTCTAACTGCTTTTCCAGCGCTGCAATTTCTTCATCGAGTTTACGCATGGCAGCCAACACATTAGTTAGCCCTTTAGATGCAATGGCATAATCATTACGATAGGTTGCGGTAATAGCAGAGGTGGAATTCCATACACCTCCTTCAATATCTCCTACTCTTGCAGTAACTGATGGGGGCGTTTCAAATTCGCGGCGTGCTTTGGTAGCATCGCCATTCAGTTGTATGCCAATTTCATTCAGCTTAAGCGTTAGCGCATATGCTTTTTCAATCATTGCTTTTGAAGACGCAGCTATATCCTGTGCTGCTGCACTGATATTGGTGAGCCTGGTGCGCATATCTGCATAAATACCTGAAGTAGCACTGGCTGCTTTACGTAGAGATGCTACCTGTTTGTAAAATACAAGGTTATCTTCCATATTCACGGGCAAGCTGCTTTGTTGCAGGAGCTTACAGCTAAAACCAACAGGTGCTACTAGTTCTGTAAATACACCGTCTTCATATTTCGATAGAGAAACAGTGTATTCACCCGGCATGGCCAAATGTCCTTTTTCTTCTCCTCCAAATAACTCATCGGGTGCAGGTGTTCTTCTTCCTAATAAAGGAGCAGGTGTTGCATACCTGAAATCCCATACAATTTTTTGCAGCCCCTTCTTAGCAGGCGCTTTTAAATGACGAACCACATCTCCTGCTTTATCGCGAATGGTAAACAACAAATAAGGATCCGGCTGATTATCTTCCAAACGAAGACTCTCGATAGAGGGATAATAAAATTTCTCCCCTTTCTCTGCTTTTGCTTTTTCATTTTCCAGACGAATATCTTTCAGCTTCTTACTGTCACTCTTGATATAATAAGTAAATACAGCTCCTACCTGCGGATTGGGTGTACTGAAATAACTACTACCCAGATGACCTTTGTCTCTTAAACCCAATGGTAATCTTTCAATGTACATCAGGCTTTCTTTTACAGGAAAAATCACTGCATCTTTTGTCAGTGTTTCCTTTTTAAAAGAACGCAATACACTGTAATCATCGAGAATATAAAATCCTCTTCCAAATGTAGCCAGTACCAGGTCGTTTTCTCTGCGCTGAATTTCAATATCTCGTACAGCCGCTACCGGAATACCGGCTTTCAGTTGAATCCATTCCTGTCCTCCGTTATTGGAAAAGAATACACCAAACTCTGTTCCAACAAATAACAAATCCTTATCTACATGATCTTCCGCAATACTGTACACACTGCCTCTTTGCGGTAGGTTCGACTGTATGGGTTTCCATGTTTTACCGGCATCTGTTGTTTTTAATACATAAGGCTTGAAATCGCCATAGCGATGATGGTTGAAACATACATAAGCTGTATTTACATCGTGTAATGATGCAATAATCTGGTGTACATAACTCATGGATGGAACACCGGGGAGGTTGTCGAATTTCGTCCAGTTTTTTCCGCCATCACGGGTAAGTTGTATCAGACCATCATCTGTACCTGCCCACAATACATCGGCATTTAATTTTGATTCTGCTATTGAAGTAAGCTGTCCGAATACATCGGTGCTGCCATTTTTTGCAATAGCATCCACCGACCATACTTTACCCATTACTTCAAATTGATTGCGATCGATCTGGCGGGTAAGATCGGGGCTGATGACTTTCCAGCTATTACCACGATCATCTGTTCTGAATACTTTGTTGGCACCAAAATACAAACGGGCATTATCGTGCTGACTAATCAGCAATGGCGCATCCCAGTTCCAGCGATAAGCTGCTTCGTTCTCTCCTTCCGATGGTTTGATGCCGAGGTATTCGCCGCTTTTTCTGTCGAAACGCACCAACCCACCATACTGGCTCTGCGCATAAATAAGATCGGGGTTCGACTGGTCTACCTGCGTTTCAAAACCATCACCAATCGATGTAATATACCAGTCGGAGTTTACAATGCCATTCGCAGATGTGGTTCGGCTTGGACCTCCTAAACTCAGGTTATCCTGTGTACCACCATGCACACTATAAAATGGATACGCATTATCTGTTGCTACTTTATAAAACTGTGTTACGGGGAGATTCGATTTAAAATCCCAGCTTTTGGCAAAATCCCATGTTTCATAAATACCGCCATCGCATCCTACCATTAAATGATTGGTATCATGCGGGTCTACCCATATAGCATGGTTATCGATATGTTTATTGATCTCCCCTAAATTAGATACTGTTTTACCAGCATCATCACTTACTTTATAATATACATCGGTAATAAAAATGCGGTTAACATCTACAGGATCGCAAACAATTTCCTGGTAATAGTTTCCCGATGTGGCAAACCCACTTCTTTTCTCCCAGCTCTGTCCTTTGTCTCTCGACAAATAAATACCACCCTTATTGTCCTTCCCTTCAACAACTGTGTACAACACATCAGGATTTACCGGACTGATGGCCAATCCTATTCTGCCCAACTCACCACCGGGAAAACCTCCTTCTACTTTTTTCCAGGTAGTACCTCCATCTGTTGTTTTATATAAAGCCGATTCTGGCCCGCCACCAATATAAGTAAACACTTTTCGCATACGCTGGTGAAAAGAAGCATACAATACATTCGGGTTACGCGGGTCCATTACCAGATCGTTACAGCCGGTATAATTACTTACTGTTTTTACAGCATTCCAGGTTACACCACCATCCGTAGATTTATATACACCACGCTCTCCTCCTTCACTCCATACCGGACCATAAGCCGCTACATAAATCGTATTCGAGTTCGTCGGATCTACAATCACTTTGGCAATATGTTCTGAATTTTTCAATCCCATGTTCTTCCATGTCTTTCCTCCGTCTTCCGATTTATATACACCATCGCCATAGGAAACTGCACGTTGGTTATTGTTTTCTCCAGTACCCACCCAAACCGTATTGCTGTTATTGGGATCGAGGGTTATACAACCGATTGTATAAGAACCCTGCGCATCGAATATGGGTTGATAGGTAACGCCATGATTGGTTGTTTTCCAAACCCCTCCTGCAGAACTTGCAACATAGTATTCACTATGGTTGTTGGGGTTAACTGCAAAATCAGATATACGGCCGGATGTTACAGCCGGACCGATTGAGCGAAAACGAAGATTGGAAAAGGTAGACGTATTGAATTCGGCTGTAGCAGTTGGCTTATTCTGTGCCATAACCATTACAGGAAATACAATAGCCATTACACGTACAATGGATTGTAAGAGCAGTTTCATATGAATGCAATTAGCTTGGTTAATATTCCTGCCCATAAGAAGACAGGTAAGAATAAATATAATGAAATAAAAAAGAAAGGCCGACCGGAAGAATAACTAAATGATGAGCGAAAACAATAGCATTATTTCACTACCTGAAACTTACCCGACTCTACAATACGATTTGTTTGATCGCGAAGCTGGTAAATGTAAAGGCCACGATAATACTGGTCATCGAGATTGATGACTATTTTGGGTTCGGTAATACGTACTTCCGTCATACGCTTGCCGAGGAAATTACAGATAAGTAAACTGTAGGTTTTATCTACCGTTTTATCAAACTCAAAATTGATGACTGTGGTAGCAGGGTTGGGATAAAAACGGGATACTTTAGATTGCAATTCCGGGAACTCCGTTAACCTGGCAACATTAAAAACCGGGTCGGATGCGAAGCTGCTTCCGAGGGACATGAATACCAGTAAAAGTATTGCGTACCTTTTTCCCATGGGTTTAATGTTACTCTAAATTAGTTAAATGATGTGATTTATACAAAAAGGACTGTTAAAACAGAGAAATAAGGAATAAGGAACAGAGGAATAAGAAATAAGGAATGTCCAAATAAGGAAGTAAAGGACTTGGACATTCCTTCCTTATTTGGACATTCCTTATTTCTTATTCCTCTGTTTTACAGACTCCTCAGGGTTTGCTGTATGGCTTCAAAATTGGGGAGATCGCCGGGGGTTGGACATACTTCTGCATATTTCACCACTCCTGCTGCATCAATTACAAATGCGGCACGTTTGCTTACTCCCTGCATTTCAAAAGCCGGGAATGTTTCGTATAAAACGCCGAAGGCTTTGGCGGCTTCTTTATTAAAATCGCTCAACAACTGGAAATTCAGGTTCTGCTCTTCGCGGAATTTACCAAGAGAAAATAAAGAGTCTACTGAAACACCAAATACCACGGCATTGGTATTGTTGTACAATGAAATATTATCACGCACATTACACAACTCTGCGGTACAAACACCTGTAAATGCAAGCGGGAAGAAAAGTACCACTACATTTTTTCCTTTTTGTTCTGCTAATGATACTTTGTTCTTGTCTGTGTCGAAAAGAGAAAAATCGGGCGCCACGGCACCTACCTGGATACTCATATGATTTGATTTAATTGATTGAAAGATTTAAACAATATTAGCTGAAAAAAGTTGGATACCATTTACAATTGCATTTCAGGAACATGATCGGGCACAATCAGTTTACCTGCTGTTTTTGCTTTTATTTCTTCTACCGTTACACCGGGTGCCCGTTCGAGTAAAACAAATCCATCGGCAGTAATATCAAGGGCAGCCAGTTCTGTTACAACTTTTTTAACGCAGCCTACTCCTGTTAGTGGTAAACTACACTGAGGTAATAATTTACTCTCTCCTTTCGGGTTGGTATGCATCATCGCAACGATGATATTTCTTGCACTCGCCACGAGATCCATGGCACCACCCATACCTTTCACCATTTTGCCGGGTATTTTCCAGTTGGCAATATCGCCTGTTTCACTCACTTCCATGGCACCCAATACGGTGAGGTCTATTTTACCTGCCCGTATCATACCAAAACTTTCTGCGCTGTCGAAGAATGCACCGCCGGGAATAACGGTTACGGTTTCTTTACCGGCATTAATCAGGTCTGCGTCTATTGCTTCTTCTGTTGGATAAGGCCCCATACCCAGAATACCATTCTCGCTCTGGAAAATAACCGTCATCCCATCCGGAATAAAATTGGACACAAGTGTAGGTATGCCAATACCAAGATTAACGTACATGCCATCCCGCAGTTCCTGCGCAATTCTTTTTGCAATACCGAATTTATCTAAAGCCATGGTTTCTTTTTAGCATCCCTCCTCCGTGTAACTCCGTGTTTCACTCTCTGTAACTCTGTGGTTAAAATATAATGTATTAAACCACAGAGTTACGCGGAGTATGGCACAGAGTTGCACAGCATGAGTATTAATTTAATTGTATTGTTTTTCTTTCAATTCTTTTCGCATAATCCTTTCCTTCAAATATGCGGTGTACATAAACGCCTGCTACATGTATTTCATCGGGGTCGAGTTCGCCGGGTTGTACCAGGTGCTCTACTTCTGCAATGGTAATATTGCCAGCTTTGGCCATTGAAGTGGAGAAATTACGTGTTGTTTTTCTGAAGACCAGGTTACCCAGCGTATCTCCTTTCCATGCTTTTACAATGGCGAAGTCAGCGTGCAATGCCATTTCCATCAGGTGTGGTTTGTTATTGAATACACGCACTTCCTTTCCTTCTGCTATTTCTGTTCCATAACCTGCGGGCGTAAAGAAAGCAGGAATACCCATACCCGCCATTTGTATGCGTGTAGCCAGTGTTCCCTGTGGAATAAGGTCTACTTCCAGTTCTCCACTCAGCAATTGTCTTTCAAACTCTGCATTCTCTCCTACATAACTGCTGATCATTTTTTTGATCTGTCTTGTCTTCAACAGTAATCCCAGGCCAAAATCATCCACACCTGCGTTGTTCGAAATACAGGTCAATTCTTTTACACCTTTCTCTACCAATGCTGCAATTGAATTTTCAGGAATGCCATTCAAGCCAAACCCACCTAACATAAGTGTAGCACCATCCTGAATATCTTCTATTGCTTTTGCAGCATTACTGTACACTTTATTCATAAAAGCAATTATTGTTTTTGTTGATTTGCGTTACCACCTCTCTCTGTTTCATATCGTTTGATACGTTCGCGGTTGGCGAGTGCATCCAGCGAGTCTAATAAACGTTTAAAAGAAACCGGTCTTCCTTCATAATAACGGTAACTGGCAAAATATCGTTCACGTGTAACTCCATGCACTTTAAATACCATTTCATACATTTTCACATCTTCCTTATTGCGAATGGAATTGGTATCCTGTACAATTTTTCTGTTGAACCATTCATCTGCTTTCATCATATCCCACATGATCAGTTTCATGGTATCAACGGGAATGATCGCCGTTTTTGTTTCATTCCTGCAACTTACCTGCAGTAATGACAACAATACTATACATGCACAGATCATTAGCCTCATCGCAGTTCTTCTTTATATTTTGATGCATTAATTACATCCAGTTCACTTAACAACTCCCGTGCTTTTGCTTTTTCTCCTGAGGGTGCTTTTTTAAAGATGCCTACCAGTTCCTGGTATTTACCCTGCATAAAAAACTGCTGGATCATGGTGTTGGGATTCTCTTTTCCGAATGTCTGCAATTGTATCAGCGCATTTATAACACCGGCTCTTGCTTCAGCATCCTTATCGTATAAATTATCTAATCCTTTTCTGTAATAACCATAAATGATATCGTGTATGGTGTTGTATCGGGTATTGATGAGGTTTTCATTGAGCCAATAGCGGTTTCGCAGTCCATCGAAAATTCTCCAGCCGGAAATGCCTCTTCCTTCCGGTGCATTGTTTACAATGTTCTGTGCTTTTCTGAAATAGGCTTCTCCTGCTTTGGGTGCAAAAGAATCGTAATCGAGTCCGAGAATAGTGTAAGCGTAAAAAGCAAAAATAGCAGTGAGGTTAGCCACAGTAGCATCCGTTCCCTGCACCCTGTTTTCATTAAATTCTACCGGCTGAAATTCTACGTATTTAAATGCCACATCTGCATCCTGAAAATTAATCATGGCTGCCTGGTACGACGAATGATAAACAGGTCTGGCCGCCTGTATGTTTAATGAAGCCTTATAAATATTGGGCTCCAGTACACTTTCAATATTGAGGATAAAACTGCACTCAATTTTTTCATTCTGTTTATAGCTGTCGTTGGTCCATTTCCGGTTATTGAGCAGATTGGTCAATTGGTTTTGCAGGGTGGTAAAAATTTTCCTGTCGATATTGGTAGTTACCCTATTCGACAATACCGTTACCCTTGCCTGTAGCTCCTGTGCCTGCGCACTATACACAGACACTAAAAGAAATACTATACCAATGATTTTTTTATACATGCAGGTGCTTTATGATAAATGAAACAATATCAGCAGCCACTTCTTTTTTCGATTTCAATTCAACCTTTTCTTCTGATCCTGACTGATGAAAAATAGTTACGGTATTGGTATCTACACCAAAGCCCGCATCTTTATCGTTCAATGAATTAAGTACAATACCATCTGCATTTTTCGACCTGAGTTTAGACAATGCGTTCTCCTTTTCATTATTGGTTTCGAGTGCAAACCCCAGTAGAAATTGTCCTGCTTTTTTTTGCTGACCCAATTGATGCAGTATGTCTTTATTCTTTACCAACTCAATCGCCCATTCATCCTGTTTTTTCTTGATCTTCTCCTGTGCAGCCAGCACAGGCTTATAATCTGCCACGGCTGCCGACATTACGGCAATAGCCGCTCCATCAAATGTTGCCACGGCTGCGTTATACATATCATCTGCCGATACTACCGGTTTTACAGTGATGCCTTTATAATTTGTTTGCTGACTTGTTGGACCTGTAATCAATATTACATCTGCCCCACGCAGGTGTAATTCTTCTGCAATGGCAAAACCCATTTTACCCGATGAATGATTGCCAATAAAACGTACTGGGTCGATGGCTTCATAAGTTGGTCCTGCGGTAACAATGGCTTTCTTTCCTTTCAGTTCATCGGTACGAAAAAAATGTTCGGTAAGATATTGACAGATGTCTTCCGGCTCGGCCATTCTTCCATCGCCAAACAGTCCGCTGGCCAGTTCGCCTTTACCTACTTCAATTACATGGTTACCGTCTTTAACCAGTTGTGCCAGGTTTCTTTTGGTGGATGGATGATGCCACATGTCTTCATCCATCGCCGGTGCAATTACCACCGGACAGGTAGCAGATAAATAAACAGCCAGTAATACATTATCGCATAATCCATTCGCCATTTTACCCAGTGTATTACAACTGAGTGGTGCAATCAGCATTACATCGGCCCATCTGCCCAGCATTACATGGTTCGACCAAGCATCGCCTTCTACGAGGTCGTGAACAACTGTATTTTTTGATAAGGTAGAAAGTACCACAGGTGAGGCAAACTCACGGGCTGCAGGTGTCATCACCACTTTTACTTCGGCACCGGCTTTAATGAGTAAGCGAACCAGTGTAATGGTTTTATAAGCTGCAATGCTGCCGGTGATGCCGATGAGTATTTTTTTTCCTTTTAGCATGATCGTTAATGGTCAATTGTGAATCGTGAATATTGTGATGACGTGATTGATTGTTCTTTCTTCACTCAACTCTTTTAAACCACAGAGTACACAGAGTAAGGCACAGAGTTGCACGGTGCTTCTCTTTTCACGTCTCACCTCTCACGTTTCTCAAAGTAACAAAAAACGACAGTCATAATAACTGTCGTTTTCATAAAATTATCTTGCTGATAACCTACCTTATCTGAACAGGTCGTTATCGTTGTTTCTTCTGTGGTAGATTTTACCTTCCATGAATTCCTGTGTTGCAAGGATAGCAGGGTTTGGCATTTTCTCGTATGCACGGGAAATTTCAATCTGCTCTTTGTTTTCATGGATTTCTTCCAGGCTGTCGGTATGACTGGCAAACTCTTCCAGTTTATTGTGCAGCTCTTCTCTCAGCGACACATTGATCTGGTTAGCTCTGCGCGCAATGATAGCGATGGATTCATACAGGTTACCTGTTTTCTCTTTAATAGAAATCAGGCTTTTGGTTTCAACCACACTAGCGGTATTAGCGCTCATTTGCCTTCTTAGCTTGCTCATTTTTCTGGTTTTTAATATAATTTGTTGATTGTAATTTGAACTTGTTTACTTCTTCCAGGTGTTTGCTGTCTGCAAAACGATCCTGAAAATCTACACATTCCGAAATCACTTTTTCAAAACGCTCTCTCTGTTTTTCTTCATAACTCATCTCCGCATAACGGAAATAAGATTTGATCACCTGCAACTTGTATTCATCTGCCTTTTTTGAATCGGGAAAATTATCCGATACATTACCAAATGCAATGGCGGCAGCTTTATAGAAACCCAGGTTATAATAGAGCTCAGCTCCTTTGTATTCTTTTGCTTCTAATTTCTCTCTGCACTTATCAATAATATCTGTTGCATCCTGTACCCTTTTCGATGTGGGATGCGTATTAATAAACACCTGCATCAACTGCATGGTTTTATTGGTATTGGTCTGGTCGAGGTCTACTTTAGGGGACTGCTTGTAATAACAGTAAGCGCGCATATAATCGCACTCCTCACCTTTGGTACTGTTCGGAAAATTTTCTACAAAACTCTTGAACAGGTTCTCTGCATTCAGATAATCTGCCTGGTAGTAATAGGAATAGGCGAACTTGTAATACATGTCCTCATACCTGGAAGTTCCTTTTACATACGGGAAGATATCTTCAAAGAGCACTTGTGCTTTTGTATAGTCTTTCTTGGCATAATACTGTTCTGCCATTTTGTATTTATACTCATAGTCCTTACTCTTTAAGGTCTTAGAGAACTTATTGGAGCAGGAAACCAGTAATACAGCAACCACTAAAATGAGTAAAATCCTATTCATACAAGTTGGCAAAATTAGTTAATTACCGGCAATTTAGAAACTTGAATTGTCCTTTTGATAATCAATGAGTTAAGAAAAGCATAAAAACAGAGGAATAAGGAATAAGAAATAAGGAATGAGAAAGTTTTTTAGGGGCGATGGGGCTTTTGCGGGGTGTTTTTGCGGGCGGTTTCTATGCTTTTGAGGAAGATGAATACCAGTTCGGTACACTCCTGTATAATGGCGGAGAGGTTTATGGAGATAGGCCAGTTTAATTTTTCTATAATTATGAGGCAGTTCTTTGTTTCACGTAATTCTTTTAGTGCCATCTTCATTTTATGAATAAAATCGGTTCTTGACTCGGCCGATTGCGCTTCTCCATAATGCAGGGCCGGTGCTGAACCACTTCTGGTAAGCTGGCCACTCAGGTGATTTCCGGCAAAGGATCTGGGAAGTTTCTCCGCAGCCTGAATACAACTAACCGCAAAACGGATCAGTCTGTCTTCAAGGTCAAATTTGTGTCTAGTTTCCATCAAACAAGTTTACCCACAAATCTCACCTTATTCTCACCCCCTCCCCCAACAACGTACTAATACCCCGTATAATTACCCTCATCCTCCCTCACTTTCTCATTCCTTATTTCTTATTCCTTATTCCTCTGTTAAAAGAAAAAGCTGCTCTGCGAAGCAGAACAGCTTTTTTCTTTACCTATTCAAACGAAGACGATTATTGATTCTCGCCTTCTCCTTCCTTCAGTTTGGCTTTGATTTCGGCTAAAGCTCCCAGGTCGCCCAGGGTGGCTTTTTCTACTTTCGCCTGGATATTTTTCACTGCTTTCTTGGTATTGTCAGACTCAGCTTTCGCTTCTTTCTTGGCAATTTCCTTTTCTTCAGCTACTACTTTCTCCCAGATACGTGCATGGCTCAACACGATGCGCTTCTCATTGCGATCGAATTCGATCACCATGAACTGTGCAGCTTCGTCGGCTTTCACCTGCGTACCATCTTCCTTGTTCAGGTGACGGTTAGGCGCAAAACCTTCTAAACCATAAGGCAGTTGTACGAGGGCACCTTTGTCATCCTTACGGGTAACGGTTCCTTCATGCAGGGTTCCAACAGCGAAAGTGTCTTCCAGGGCATTCCATGGATCTTCTTCCAGTTGTTTGTGACCCAACTGCAGTTTACGGTTTTCTTTATCGATGCTGAGGATGATGATATCGATATGTTCTCCCACTTTGGTATAATCACTTGGGTGGTTGAAACGCTTCAGCCAGCTCAGGTCGCTGATGTGGATCATACCGCCGATTCCTGGCTCCAGTTCAACAAATACACCATATGGAGTGATGTTTTTCACCAGTCCTTTGTGTTTGCTGCTTTCTGGGAACTTGGTTTCGATGGTGCTCCATGGATCATCGCTCATCTGCTTGATGCTGAGGCTCATCTTACGGGCATCTTTATCGAGGGTAACCACTTTGGCTGCATACTCATCGCCCAGTTTGAAGAATTCCTTCGCATTGATTGGTGTATTAGCCCAAGTAATTTCAGATACGTGTACCAGACCTTCAACACCAGGCTGAATTTCTAAGAAAGCACCGTAATCTTCTATATTTACCACTTTACCTTTTACTACTGAACCTTCGGCCAGACCTTCAGGCAGCACATCCCAAGGGTGTGGAGTTAACTGCTTCAGACCTAAGCTGATACGTTTTTTGTCGTCGTCGAAATCCAGAACCACCACCTGTAATTTCTGGTCCATCTTCACCACTTCGCTTGGGTGAGAAATACGGCCCCATGAAATATCGGTGATGTACAACAGACCATCCAAACCACCGAGGTCCATAAATGCACCGAAATCTGTGATGTTTTTCACCACACCTTCCAGTACCTGGCCTTTTTCGAGTTTGCTCATGATCTCTGCACGCTGTGCTTCGATATCGCTTTCGATCAGTGCTTTGTGTGATACAACGGCATTCTTGATCGCTTCGTTAATCTTAACTACTTTAAACTCCATGGTCTTACCTACAAACTGATCGTAATCAGTTACAGGTTTTACATCGATCTGTGAACCTGGTAAGAATGTTTCCATACCAAATACATCAACGATCAATCCACCTTTGGTTTTGCTGGTTACGGTACCGGTAATTACTTCACCTGTTTTGTGAACTTCAACGATACGCTCCCATGCACGGAAGATACGGGCAGACTTACGGCTGAGGTGCAGATTTCCCTGACGGTCTTCTTTCTCTACCACCATAACTTCTACTTCGTCACCAATTTTCAGACCCTGAACATCGCGGAACTCGTTCAGTGATACCAGACCATCACTTTTAAAACCGATGTTGATTACCACATCTGTTTTAGTAAGGGCCACAACACCACCTCTTACGATTTCGCCATCTTCAATTTGTACGAAAGTGTTATCATACACTTTATCGTATTTAACTCTTTCAGACTCGGCATAATGACTAACGTTACGTTTGTCGATGCTCCAGTCGAAATCATCGTGCGCAGTCTCTACAACCGGCGCTGCTACAGGTGCATTTGTTGTCGCAGTAGTAACTTCTGCTGCCTCTGGGGCACCAGCGTTCTCCTGAGCATCTGCGTTTAATTGTTTACGGAAAATGTTCATAAAATAGTCCCGATGGTTTAATAAATCGGGGGTGCAAAAGTAGGGAAAAAGTCCGAAAGACGGGGAGTCCGGGAGATGGAAAGTTGGGGTTTTGGAGGGGGAAGGGTGGTTTTTGAGGGGATTTCCAAGGGATATAGGTGTGTTTTTTTATATTTATGGAGTTGCCATTTCGTAAATCGTTCCATTTTAAGGGGTGTGAAATGGAGACAGAAATGCAAGAGTTAGGCGCTACTGCAGTCCGAACTAAAATCGAAGTAATATGGTTACCGCAATTGAATTGAAAGAATGGTCAGATGGAATTTGGCGGATTCTCGTTGACATCAACATTGCATTGACAAATATTCGAATCATTAGAGTTGAGCGAGAAAATGAAATGCATTCCATAAAGCAGGGCTTTTTTCCGATGTTTGAAATGCAACAACGTTTTATTATCGTCGTTCAGCTTGCAAAAGTTTTTTCTGATAAAAAAGGGCAGCGGCTGAATGTCATAAAAATTTGTAATAAACTCGAGTGCGGGCCATTCGACGAAGAGATCAAGGCTATGCTTGATGAGAATAAAGCAAAACTGACTGATGTTTTCCGATCTCATGAAGATGTTATTGTAGCAGTAAAAGGCTTCAGGGTGAATATAGAAAGCAAAAAAGAGATTTTAGATAAAGTGCTCGATATGAGGGACAAGGTATATGCCCATTCAGACAAGGACGGTAAGTTTCAAGCAATAGACATCTTGGAGCTTGACAAATTGAATATACTCGCTCAGGAAATGTACAATACACTTTACGGAAAAATATTTGATCGTTATTTCTTCTTCCGTAGTGAAGATTGGGATTTGCGATGGGTTATCGCACAATTGAAAAAGATGGAGGAATTTCGACGTCAAATTACTTCAAGCTCGACAGACCTTCAAGGCAGTGCCTGACAGGGACTGTTGCGCTACGACCTCCGAGCACCCAAAATAATTTGCAGTTTCATTTTTCCTTCTCCGAGTGTTCCTCGCCGATGTCACTCGTAGAGGTCCAAAGGACTCCCTTGGAGGCTCGGCGCAGGTTACACAGCTTTGGTATACCATTTAGTTTTGCTTCTACCCTGTTCATCTGCCAAATGCTACTTCACAGCATGCAGTAAAATAGAAAAATCGTTAGTGCATTGGGTTCAAAAAAACAGCGGATTGAGAACAGTACAAACAGATCCTTCGTCGCAGATGATAACCTGCGGTTTTCAATGCTCCTCAGGATGACGGTTGCGGGTGGGGTATTTGAGCTGTGTTGGCAAAGCCAACACAGCCTGCTTTCTTGCCTCGCTTCGTCATCCTGAGGA
>CALRZI010000011.1:0-115764 GCA_943372605.1 Chitinophaga pinensis
AGATCCTTCGGCGCAATTTCCGACTGGCGTCGGAATGCTTCTCAGGATGACGGTTGGCGTGGGGAGAAGAAAGTGTTGGCTTTGCCAACACAGGTTTTGCCCCTCCTCAATCGTCATCCTGAGGAGCATTAATAACCGCAGGTTATTATTTGCGACGAAGGATATAGAAGTTTTGCAATTGTCGCTTTTATTCATCTCGATAAGTGCGAAGTATGGAACACAGATTATCATGATTTTTATGATCTGTCATGATAACTCATAAAAATCATGATAATCCGTGTTCTATTCATCTTGTATAAAAACAACTCTGGTATGTCGGGAAACATTTTAAACCCCTCGAATTCGAGGGGTTTAAAACAGGTTATTGTTGGTAAGCGATCAACAAGGGCAAGAATCGTATTCTTAATACGTCGCATTTTTCACCCTCATCATTTTCCCATCCACCTCATCCGTAAGTATATACAATTTACCCGCCGGACTTTGTGCCACTTTGCGTATGCGTACACGATCGTCTGTAAAAAGTTCTTCAGCTCTTTTAATGGTTTCACCTTCCAGCACCATGCGCCATAAACTTCCTCTCGACAAACCTCCTACCAACAAATTCCGGTTCCATGCGGCAAATTCGTTACCGGTATAAAAATGCAATCCTGTTGGTGCCACGGTTTGCAACCAGTACCATACAGGATCGGTGTAACTATTGCCGGCAATGGGTGCCGGGGCAAATTCAGTATAACGGTATCTGCCCGTTGTTTTCATGGGCCAGCCATAATTAGCACCCGCTTTTAATACATTGATTTCATCACCCTGATGGGTTCCATGTTCGCTAAACCATATTTTGCCTGTTGCAGTATCGAGTGTCAGACCTTGTGCGGCCCTGATACCTGTTGCATATAATCCCGGTGTAGCATTTTTTCCAAAATCAGGATTATCTGACGGAATGGTTCCGTCGGGGTTAATGCGGTATATCTTTCCCCTTCTGTCCTGCAAATCCTGCGCAATCGGAACAGCAGGCTGGTCTTTTTCAGTAAACAATCTTTCTCCAATGGTAAAATACAATTTACCATCCTTGCCAAATACCATACCTCCTCCATAATGAAAACGTTCGTGTGTATAAGGTTCAGCCACAAAAAGCGTTTTTACCTGCTGCAATGAATTGTTTTCCAGTATGGCCCTGATGATTTTGGTAGTCAGTAGTTTCCCTTTCTGAGCTGCATAAGACAGGTATACGTATTTATTGGCAGCAAACTGAGGATCCACTAAAACCTCAAATTTTCCCGTGTTATCACCAAAGCCGGTAATACTGTCTGCCATATCCGATGGAAATCCGCCAATACTTGTTTTTGTTTTCTTCAGCAGATCTACTTTTACCAGTTCCCCTTCTTTTTCTGATACCAAGGCTTCATTCTCCGTTATAAAAGCAATACTCCACGGACGTTTCAAACCCTGCATCACTGTTTCTTTTTCAGGTTGAATAATGTTTACATTAAACAGTTTATGCGATACCCGCGTTGATACTTTATCGGCTATAACCCAACCTTCTGTTGTTTTCATGAGGTTGAAATAGTCAGTAAACAAGTCCCGTTCCGTACTGATCTCCACTTTTGCACTGCCCATATTATTGGTGATGTCTATGGAAACAATACGTGTACTCAGGTTTTTCGGACGTGGATGTGGTTTAAATAAACTGAGATAATGGTTACGAGAATATTCCACGAATTTTCCGTCATTGTAGTTCTTTAACCGGCAGGAAGCATGCATGGCTTTACCCAGCAAGCTGGTATCGCCCGTGGCCCAGCCATCGAAATACCACTGGATCATTGTTTCAATTAATTGTCGTTCAGAAGGGGCTTGCTGAGAAAATGCAGGCACCAGCCCAACAGATAAGCCGACCAGCAGGATCAGTTTTTTCATTTCAAAAAAGCATTTTTGTTGTTATAACGAAACCATTTTCGTCTGAACGCAAAAATCTATTGCCCTTTCGAAATCAAGGTTTTATAAACGGGAATCAGGAGTACGGTTTTATGAATCCGGACTATTTTGCTGCTGGTACACGCTGGGTGTGATGCCTTTTATCTTCTTAAAACTGGCAAAAAAGGTTGACCGGGAATTGAAACCCACTTCATCACCAATTGCTTCAATCGTGAGATTGTTTTGTTCCGACAACATAGTACAGGCTTCATTGATTCTGTACTCATTTACAAATAGGGTAAAATTCTTCCGGATATTATTATTCAGCAGTTGCGATAACTGGTGACCGGATACATTCAACTCTCGGGCAAGCTCATTGATTTTCAAATTGGGATTTTTGAACAACTCTTTTTCTTTCATTACCCTTTCTAAACGACTGATGATGAGTTGCGCCTCTTCCGGGTCGAGTTTTTTATCGGTATACTTTTGCGCTGTTAAAGAAAACAGGTCGCTCGTTTTTTTGCGGTAGAGTAAGGTGAATACAACCAGGTAGATGACCAGCGAAAACCAGAGTGCGCCGTTGATATAACTGCCCCTGCTAATATTCAGGTAAGCCCATACATACGATACGAACAGAATGGTTACAGCTATACAAATAACCAGTATCCATTTTTCAAACGGCTTTACAGGTGCTTTGCCGGTTATTTTTTTCAAAAGCGGAATCAATAGGAAAATAGACAGGGCCACATATATACCCCATTGCAGGTAAATAACAGGGATGAAATATTGTCCCCACAGCGTAGGAAAACTTTGATAGGGATACATAATACCCGCCACCAACACCAGAAATGACCAAAGCATCAGTTGCCAGAACCACGGTTTGGGTAATTTTCTGATCTGGTTCATTTCAGCTTTAATAAAGAAATACAGAAACGGGCCAATAAAAAAACAGGCGGTTAGTCCTATCTGTAAATAGGTTTTGGGTAACCCATAATCAAAGAAATAAGCAACCGATTTGCCGATCCTGATACTCAGCACCAGCAACAATGCACCAAGCAGGTAACCCGATAAATGCTTTTTGGAGGTAAAGAAAAAAAAATAAATACTCAGCATGAGCCCGTTAAATGCTCCGAGGCAACTAAAAAAGAACAGGACTTTATCAGCAAAGCTCATGCAGGTTTTATTTTACTTGATTGTTGGTCGGCGACCACCAGTGTTCGAAAGAAAATATCCTTCGTCGCAGATAATAACCTGCGGTTATTAATGCTCCTCAGGATGACTAATGAATGAAGAAGAAATTCAGTGGGTTTGATTGGCTTCGCCAATCAAACCCACTCTTCTTACCCTTTTTGTTCGTCATCCTGAGAAGCATTCCGATCAGAGATCGGAAATTGCGCCGAAGGATATTTTCTTCCGAACAGCTGTTGTCAGCAACCAACAACTGCAATCGCAATTTAGGAAAATGTATTGTCTTATTTATGATGTTGTGATGGAACACAGATTGTCATGATTGTTATGATTTATCATGACAGATCATGATTATCCAAGTTCTATTCACCTCCTAGAGAAGCAACTCTGGTCTGTCAGAAAACATGTTAAACCCCTCGAATTCGAGGGGGTTTAAAAACAGATTCTTGTTGCAAACTGAGCAACATTGCAGTGACAAGTATGAAATACAGATACTTCCTATCATTATTCGTTAATGTCATAAACGGGTAATAATGATATTTTTTTTCATATTTAATCCAGATTACATATTTTCCTGTTTTAAGAATCATATTGCTAAATCAATAACCATCATTAATGTTTAGAAAATATTACATCATCGCTATTTCCCTTTGTTTAGTGGTTACAAAAAATATCAGTGCGCAGAAAGCCTCGTTTGGCCCAGAAGAAGATATGCTTCGTAAAAATACTTCTGCAATAACTGGCAGTATTGTTCTGGATAACGGTCAGTATTATTTACTCGAAAATGATTATGGTGCGCTGATGGATTTTAAAAACAATATCAGGACTCATTTTCGTCAATATAACTTAACAGGTTTGGCTTCACGAGGAGTAACCAATATAAATCCACTAATAGAAGAAGGAAAGGATCAGGACGATGTTCTTATTACAGGGTTACTGAACTGGAAAAACAGGATCGTAACTTTTTATACACTTCGGGGTAATCCCTCCAGTCCGGTTTACCCGGCCTATGGCAGAATATTAGACCAGCAGTTGCGCCCACAAGGCAAAGTTATTGACCTGGGAGATTTTTCGCACAGAATGTCCTCTTCATCCACTTACTGGCAAACTGGCACCTTATTAAACGGCCGTTCTAAACTAAATGTTGCCAATGAATTTCATTACCGTCTTTCTCCGGATTCGTCGTTATTAATGATTATGGCTGCTTCATCGGACAGGAACGACTTCAATGTAAAATTTAATGTATTCAATGAGAAACTGGAAAAAGTGAATACGGTTTCAGCAGATATTCCCATTAAAACAAAAAAAGCGACACTGGAGCAAATGCTCATCTCCAACAAAGGCATTATTTACTTACTTGTTTATAATTATAAAAGCAATGCCCAAAAGAAAGAAGAGGAAAATGATGATGATTACGTTACCGAAGTGTATAGCATTGATCCTTCAAAGAATAACGAAGTAAAATCTGTAACGATTCAAATACCGCAATCTACTACTTTAAGACCATCTATGTCGATGGACATCAACGGCAATCCTACTGTCATTGGCTGGTATAGAAGCATGGCTACAGAGAATGCAAAAATCAGGGCTACTGGTTTATTTAATATAAAAATTAACGAACAAACTTTCACAACTTCTGCTCCATCTTTCAAAACATTTCATGATGAATTCCTGGTGAATTTGATGGATGAAAAAAGTCTGAAAAAAATTGGCGGATATGCATTATCCACCATTCCTTTTACGCAGTTTCTCCCAACTACTGATGGAGGAATGTTTGCTGTTGGACAACTTCGGTACAAATCTGTAAGGGCCAGAGGTACGACCGGGGCATTGAATACCTATTTGGATCATTTCGGCAATATTGTCTATTGTTATATTGATCCAAATGGAAAAATTGAATGGTTAGACGGACTCTATCACGATAGCAGAATTATTGAATGGACAACCCCACTAAATTCTCCTGTGTTGTTTACAATCAATAACCAGTTGCATGTTGGAATGAACGGAGACAATGGCCTGAAAAAGAAAGAACTGCGTTTTGGATTACAATTTGGTGTGTATAATTCAAAAGGAAAAGTAACCAATAAATTTGTTGAATTAAACGATGAATTACAACAACATTATATAGTTGGAGCAACCGCAGCCAAAACGAATAACCGTACCATTCTGATTGGCCTTTCCAAACCTGTTACATCAGCATTTGGCGGACAGAAGTGTAGTGTAATGAAACTAGAGTTTTAATCACACTCACGCTTCAATACATATTTTGCCATAACATACAAATTAAAAGGAGACTGATGCAGTCTCCTTTTAATTTCATCCTAACCCATCCCCTCATCACACCCATCCCAGTTACTTGAGCTTCACATCTAAGTAAACCGAATGTCTGCCATAGGTTTCATAAAATGGTTTGAATACCACATCATCAATCTTAAACTGTAAAGATTTAGGATCTCCGGTGATTGATTTGCTGATATCATTTGCATCCAGTGTTATTTTTCTCCATTCTTTTCTGGCTTCGGGTTCCTGTGCTGCAAGCAATATGGGGCCATAAAATAAGCTGGCTATATTCTGCTGATCCATTACGGGATCGAGGTGAAACTGGAACGGCATTTTCAATTCAATTACATCCCCATTTTTCCAGCTACGGCTTATTTTCAGGTAGCTGCCTGGTTTGGCCTGCAGTTTCTGTTCCTTACCATTGATTTTCACCATAAATCCTCCGGTAGCCCATCCGGGTACTCGTACATTCACATCAAATTTTCCGCTTCCTTTCACTGTTAATTTTGTCTGATCCTCGTTAGGGAAACTGGTAGTTTGTTCAATCGTAACCTTACGTTCTGTCCATTCCAGTGTTGACGGTACATAAAGATTTACATAAAGTGCTTTATCGTCTTTACTCTTAAAGTAAATAGAGTTTTGCAGTTTAGTGCTGCTCTCTATGGCCGTTCCATTACAACAGGTAAAGCCTGTCATATTCGGGTTGCCAAACTGTTTGATAGAACCCGGCTTCAACGGCACATGGTAAGTATTGGCTGGTGTGTTCTCTGCTACCGATGCCAGTATATGATTGTATAAACTACGTTCATAATAATCCATGTACTCACCCTTTTGATCGAAGAGGAAGAGGTTACCGGTAAGTTTCAGCATGTTGTATGTGGCACAGGTTTCATTTTGTCCACCTCCTGAAAAACCATTTTCATAGATGGTTCCGGGCTGAGCAATAAAACATTCTGCATTGGCCGGATTACGTGCACCTGCAACACCTCCGATACTGTACATATAATCATTCACCATTTTGTACCAGAAATTATCGGCTATACGATAATATTCAGGATTGTTGGTGGCAAGATAAGTTTCTACACTACCAACTACCTGTGGTATATGCTGGTTGGCATGTAAGCCACGGAACAGATCCACATTTTTGGCGAGGCCGTGTGAATGTTGTGTATCACCAAAGAATACCCTGATATTATCAAACAGTTGCGCCGTTTTTAAATGATTGGGCGATCCGGTAATACGATACAAACGCGCCATCGATTCATTCATACCACCAAACTCACCGGCGATATAAGTGTTCCACATTTTAATAAGTGTATCAGTCGGCACTTTGCTCAAACGCGCATACACCCATTCGCCCATATTGGATGCAATCTCTAATGCTTTCTTATTACCACTTACTTCATACACATCTGTTAAGCCGGCGAGAATTTTATGCAGTGTATAATAAGGTGCCCAAACCTGTGTTTTCTGTCCACCATATTTGGCTCCTTTTTCGAGCATGATAAACTGATCGGGAGGATAAGCACTGATAAAGCCCTTACCCCAGTTCCAGTAATCGTTACGAATGGCGGTATCACTCAAATCTGAATCATAGTCTTTTTTACCCGGGCCAACAGGCACAAGTGTTGGATCAGCTACACTGGGTCCACCCGCTGTTTTTGGTTTTCCAGATAACTGAGATAAGTCATACAGTTTATTCACCATATAATCCATCTTCTGTGCGAAATTGTCTTGAAGTGTTTTATCATATCCCGTACCTGCATAAGCCTGTGCAATGGCAGTAAGGTAGTGACCTGTAGCATGACCTCTTAATTTGGTATCGCGGCTATCCCATACACCCAGGGCTTTTGCGCCTTCCGGTTGTTTCTGACCAAATGCATGGCGGAACATATAGAGGAATGCATTTGGATCGGTTTTGGCCAATGTGGTAACAAACTTATCGCGGTTCTCTACAAATTTGGATTTATGTCCATGCGGATCGTTCTGCAATGAAACCTGTTTCAGATCAAACGCCTGTAATTTTGAAACTGGCGCTGCGGCTTTAGCCGGAGCCTTAATGGTAACAATGGCTTTCGGTTTAAAATCTGTTCCGGCGACACGTCCGGTAATGATGTAAGTGCCGGTTTTTAATACTGCATTATTATCTGCATCGGCTGGCCATACCACACGTACTTTTGGTCCTTTCACACCATCTTTGTAAGTACCGGTTGTATAACTGGGTAATCTTGGTAAAGTTCCTGCTTCTGTTTCCACTTTTACATCTGCTACACTTGTTAAATAAGCAGTATACAATTGTGGGTCTGTGGCGGCAAATTTGGGAAGGTCTTCTTCTACCCTGCGCTGGTTTACACCACCCTGATTAATACCTCTGCGTGAATTATTAAATACACTGCCAATCTGTGTAGGATTTAATGGAACACGATAAATACGGAAATCACGTATCAGTGCATTCAAATTGGGATCGCCGGGAATAAATGATTTACCGATATATAATTTCTTATCTGCTGCCTGCTGACCAAACACATCAGTCAGTTCTTTTGGAATTTCTTTTGATTCACCTACTGCTTTACCATCAACATAAGTAATCAGTGATTTGGATGGAATATCTACCACGATAGTCAGGTGAACCCATCTGTCGGTTTCAATAACTGGTGCCACAGCTCCTTTTTTAGTTGCCGGATCTGCTGTTATCAAAGCCTGGTAACCTTCCTGTCCGCTTATACCTGCCGGTGCGGCATAAAAATGTTTAGCGGCATCTCTTCCAAAATCGAAAAAGCGTTGACCGGGTTGTTTCGAACGAAGGAATATCCATCCTGAAATACTGAGTGATTCGAGATCCGTTAAAGCCTCACCGGGCAGTGTAACATAAGAATTGGCTTCGCCGGAAAGAGACAATACCGTACCGAAACGGTTGTCGGCAACAAATTTGGCTTCAGTGCCCTGTAATTTGCCATGTAAATTATTCCGCGACCAATCGCGGGCATCTCCACTAAAGAGGTAACGGGCAATCAATCCCGTTTCACCAATACCATCCAGAATCTGGTCGCCGTTCTGTGCACGGGCAGTAAAAACACCCTGTGTTACAACTGCGATAAACAGGATTACACGCAAGCAAACATTGTACATTTTCATAGTTAAATCGTTTTCATCAAAACCCTGATACAACAATCTATCCTGACGGATAATTGTTCGTTTGACAATTAACCATAAAACTATAAAGATTCGGGGAGTTGACAGTAAGTCTATTTTAACTAATACTTGTACTATATTAACAGGACTGGGATGGGTGTGATGGATGGATTGTTAAGATGGCGGGTGTTTTACTTCCTGAAAAAGAAAAGGAAGACAAAAAATCGTCCTCCTTTCTTAGTTTGGGTAATTGTTAGCCAGTATGACTACCTTTTTGCAGACAGCTATCCTACAACGTTTTTTTAAGTTTAACTGCCAGTTTTTCTCCCTGCTTTTTTATACTTACTATTTTCTTAACGCCTGCTACGGCATTGGTTCCATATTTATAGGTTTCAGTATTGGCAGACGAGCCTTGGAACATTCCATTGATATAGGTATCGGTATAACCAACCACTTCTGTTCTTTGGGTAGTATGCACATACCCAAACTCTGTGTAGAGTAAATACTCACCGGGTTTCAGGTTGGTAAATTCAAAATGCCCGTCGTTATCATATACGGTGGTTGTTTTAATACAGGCGGCCGCTTCTTTTGATAATGGCAACGACCTTCCCTTTTTCCTGAATTTTTCATTGAGCGATACCCATTCCTTAAAATAGGGAGTATAGGGTATCAGCACAACAGACGTACCCATTTTGGCATACTGTTTTTTATTGATATTGAGTATGGCCATTCCTTTCAACACACCTTCATTTTCATTATCTCTTGCAAATGCCACGCCTTCAATAGTTGCAGTTCCATCCTTGATAAGGCTTAGTGTTTCTTCTTTGTTAAATGTTGTGGTAAAAGGATTGTAATCCAGTTCCTTATCCAGCAGTAGAAAACGTTGACCATTGGCAGCCTGTATTTCAATCTTCCATATTCTCCGGCTGTCTTTATCAATATAATACTCATATTTTTCGCCTGCAGCTTCTTCAAATACGCTTACCTGCCATACACTATGTTCACCGGTCATTTCGCTGGTGTACATATTGGTTCTTACTTCTTCTACCCTTGTGGTCTTGATGTTACTACTGTTAGCCGGTTTGTAATCATATACTTTCATCGTGGTTCTATAACCGGAATTAAGCGGAAGAGACCCGAGAAGATAGGGATAGAAATAACTGTCGAAAAAGGGTTCCTTTGAGGCTTCATTTATAACATGTTTCTTTTTTGCCTGTTTATCGAAATAATACCCGGTTATTGCTTTATCATATTTCAGTTCCAGCGTTCGGTTGGGATTAACAGATGAGCGATACAGTGGTTTTAAACTATTGGCATCGGCAATACTCGTATCAATCCATTGTTCATTATTACTCAGCATGGTTAATACAGTATATATTCCAATCGTTTTTGCATTGGCATTCACTTTAACAGTGAAAGAACTTACCGGCACCATTTGTTTACCACTGACTACAAAACAGGTCATTTCATAGTTGGCGTTTTTCAGCCATTTCTTATCAAAGCTATTTCCACCCGGCAACAGCACTTCCTGCGAAAGACATTTGCTCACTGGAAAACAAAGCAATATCAGGTATAAAATAAATCTATTCATCGTAAGCTAAATAAGTGCAATTCAATTAAAAAGTTATTACCGGTGCAGACTTTGAGAAACTGCCTGACCCATCAGCGATAGCCTGTGTGGAGGAAATTTGAGTGCCTCCTTTTTTTACCACTACTGTTACCTGCTGACCAGCAGTTCCTCCATTGCCCGAAATAGCAATAATGGCTGCGGTTACATTTGCAGCATACACTATTTCTTTTTCCCAGGCAGCAGTGGTAATCTGTTCATTTTGTGTACCCCCGGTAGCGGTAGTATAGGAAGCAAATAGGCTTCCTGAAAAATTACCTGTAATGGTGTACGCTATTTTCCTTCCATTGGAAGCAGGTGGGTCAATGGGTTTACTACAGGAAAAGAATAAAAGCGAAATGAGGATAATGATAAGCGTTACGCCATTACGTGTTTTCATGGTATATGAGACTTTAAATTGTTGAAAACATTCCTGTTAGTTGCGCTTATACACCCACTCCAAAATTGATCAGATGGTCATCTGACTTAAAAACTTACTCCCCATGGTTTTAAGTACAATGAGTAGTTCAGATATATCAGCACTTTTATTCGAGTGCAATTTTAGGACAACGCGCATCCAAATAAATTAACTTAAGTTAATTTCTGCCACCAGATTAACACATAGCAAACAGCAATGGTTAATCCAGTGGCAAAATTTTAATTACCGGTCGTGTTATAACTTCTTAAAAGTAAAAGTGAGTTTATCGCCGCGCATAATCGCATCTTTCGAAAATACCACCAAGGTGGTGCAGTCAAATTTTTCAATCTCTCCCTGTATTTGCCCATCACTTTCTATTTTATTGCCAACCAGGTTCCAGGTTCCTGCGTCGTTTGTTGATGGATTACATGAAACGCCTGCGTCGATAGCAGTATAGGTTTTATTCGAATTTAATTGTACCTGATCATCTTTCTCGCAATCATTTAAAAAAGACAGGTAGTCTACCTCCTGTGCCGATGCTGTTACCTTATACTTTAGCGACACAATTTTATAGGTTCCTGAAAGCGTAGTGATGGATGGGCTACAGTTTTTCGAATCTTCCTTTTTGTTGCATGCAGAAAAAATAATAAAGAATATAAAAAGCAAATGAACTGTTTTCATCCTCAGCAATTTTGTTTTACTCATTGTTTTGTTTTCGGTTAGTATTTAATAAAAAATTGTAAAAACGCAACTGTTGTTTATTTTATGAACAGATTACAATACCCATTCACCCTGCGGAGCATCTAAAACTATTTTCTCATGGCTTTTACGCTGCCGTTGGGCTGAACAAGTGTAAAAGCAATTACTTCAGCTCTTTCATTTGCCTCAAACTTTACACTATACCCATTGACTCCTTTAATGGTAAACTCATCTTTATTGCCGGGTACAAGTGTGTATTCGGGCTGTCCGGGTATTTTAGACATCAGTATTGTTCCCTGTAAATACACTTTTACTGTTTGTCCACCCATATTATACTCACCAGCATATCTTGCAAAATCATTCTTTTCAGTTGTTGGTTTATTTTCCTGATTTGTAATTGCTGACGCTTCCACTTTACCACTACCAACTCTCTTGACCCTAAAAGTTCCATTGGGTTGTATAAATACACAGGCCGGAATATTTCCTTTTTCATCTCTTTCAAACTTTATTGTTACGCCTTTTGCTCCTTTTACCGCAAACTCATCTTGTTTTATGGGAATCAGATCAAACTCAGGCTGACCGGGCACTGCTGCTTTGAGTGTATTACCCTCCGTGAGATAAATCTTAGCAATGGTTCCGTTAAAGTCATAGTCGCCTGCATATTGTTGCAAGTCAACATTAATTACCAGGCTGGTTGATAATTGCTTTTTAAACACTATGTCTTTTACGCTGCTTTCAAAAGGTATGTTCAATGAGCTGACAGAACCGTCAACAGCAACAGTAAACTCACCATTTACTGCTTCGCTGCCATCAAATACATTCTCATCAATAGAAAATTTGAAATAGTTATACTGCACATGTTCAATCTTTAAGTTCCACCGGTTAAATGTTCCTGTCAGACCATCTTTATTGTTTTGAATAATAATTGTACCATAGGCATCGTGTTTATACGTGCCGTTGAAATCGGCCAATGCATGAGAAGGTTTTATTGCTTTACTATCAGTTTCTGTACTGATTGATTTGTTATTCGCCTGCGCCTTCATCATACTATTCCAGTCTCTGTAACCAGCACCCAACATCCTGTCGGCAATCATGTTGTGAAGAATACGAGGTGCGGCAGAATTGTTTTGATTAACAGCTATAAATATTCCAATGCTATCAGTAGGAAAAAAAGAAGTAAAAGAGCTATATCCATTAATATTACCGGCATGTCCAACACCATAACGCCCCCTGTAATTAGCCGTGTACCAACCCAGTCCATAATTGAAGAAGAAATAATCCGTCATCATTTTCGATGGCAAATTGGCTGATGCAATCATTTGTGAGCTGATAGTCTGGTTGTAATAATCGGTGCTGATAATTTCTTTGCCTTTAAACTTACCCTGGTTGGTCCACATCAATAACCAGTTGGCCATGTCTTTAGCAGATGAAACAATACCCCCGGCTGGTGCTATACCGCTTAAAGAAATGGGTATCACTTCAAGTTTTTGTATTTTATCATTCTTATCGATGTATCCATAAGAAAAATCAGTGGAGTTTAAGATAGAACCGGTTGTAGAATTCCGCATTTCCAGTGGTGCAAAAAACTTTTCTTCAACCAACTGTTCCCAACTTTTCTGATAGCTTCTTTCCAGCAGCCTTCCTACAGCAACATATGCCAGGTTATTGTATTGAAAACTTTGACGCAAGGGGGCACTTGGTTCCAGGTAACGTATCAGGCGCACCATACTGTCTCTATTTCCCATAGCGCCGCTATACCAGGCATAATCGTGTCTTGGTAACCCTGTACGGTGACAAAGCAGATCTCTTACCGTAACATTGGCGGTGAGATCGTTGTTATAAAACTGTAAGTCAGGATAGTATTGATGAATGGGTGCATCAAGGTCGAGGTTATGATCTTTTATAAGGTAATTCACCAATGAGGCTGTAAAAGCCTTGGTACAACTACCAATCGCAAAAAGGGTGTTTTCTGTAACAGGTTTCTTATGCTCCATGTCTTTTACACCATAACCTTTTGTAAGTAATACCTTGTTCTTTTCTACCACTGAAATAGATGCACCCGGTACGTTCCATTCTTTCAAAATCCGGTTGATCATGCTGTCTATACCTGCTAACCGGGTGTCATTCGTTTGTGCCGTAACTGCTGCCATCGAAAGGCAGACCATCAACATAGTTGTAATAATTTGCTTCATTTTACTTCTTGCCTCATTTGAAATATGATGGAGTGTATTTGGTATTCACTCCATCATTTGTTTGATAATAATGTTTAAAATCGGCTGTAAAAATCAGTACATCCATTAGCTTGGAAGACCTGCCCTGTAATGGGAGACTACCATCAACTATACTGATAATCAACTATTTGCAAAATTCAGCAGGCAAGAATGACTTATATTACAAGATGAAGCCTCGTAGAGGCTGAATATTGATCGAAACGGCTGTTCTAAACCAGGTGAACATGAAGTTGATCCTTATAATAAAACCAATAAGTTGATTGAAATATTTGAAGCCCTTATGGTTTCCGGCACCTGATCTGAAGAAAATAACCTACGACCGCAGCACTTTGTAAGGATGGTTTTTCTTTTATGATTTCATCCGATGGACATGGTTCTTGAATCTCTTCGATTGAAAACCCGGCTTTGATTACGGCATTGATCCAAAAAGCCAGAGTCCGGTGAAAACGTGGTACCTGAAATTGTGGTGTTGTTAGTTTTACGAGTTGAGGTGTATTGCCAAATATCCACTCTTCAATTTCGCCGTCGTTACCGGAAAAATAACTGCCAACTTCAACTGCGTAGGTTTCACCCTTTATATTTCGCAACTTTTTTAAATAAGGTGGTTTAAAACAGGGATGCTCTATCGAAAACTGGAAAAAGCCGCCTGGCTTTAAAACCCTGTATGCTTCCTGTATCGCTTTTTCTGGTTCAGGTAAGTCCATCAGACACATAAATGATGCAGCAAAATCGAAACATTCGTTTTGAAAAGGTATACAGGTAGCACTCGCAACTGCATAATGTATACCAATAGGAAATTCGCGCTCCATCTCCCTGGCACTTTCGATGAATGCGGGTGCAATATCAATTGCCGCCATACTGGCACCATGGTCTGCTAACAATCTTGTATTATAACCTTCCCCACAACCTATATCTATTCCTTCCTTATTTTTTATATCAGGCATTATGACAAAAAAAGCCGGTGTATTCAAATAATCCCTGTACACATCATACCCTGCCCTCACCAGATTTGTCCATGCAGGTGCATTCCTGTTCCAGTAATGACCTACTTCTGTTTCATTCATACACTTACATTTTTTGTGGGAGTAATTATTAAAAGGATAGCAGCAATGATGATCCAGCTTACAAGACTGAAAATAAATAGGCCAAAACCTAATACTGTGGTGAAATTAAACTTCATCAGAAGACCCAGCAGTGTAACAACTACCATCAGCATTCCATAATAACCAAGCCATTTGGAAAGTTGCCCCGTAATAACCACGATAACCGACCAGATTAAAATGGCGAATGAAAGTGCTACAATGAAAAAATAATCCATTGCCGTACCTATTAGCCAGCCATAATCGCGTATTGCCTGCACAACAGAAATATCTATTGTACTGTTAGCATAGTTTGATGCAAACATGGGCAATACAAATCCATTAACAGTTCCTGCGATCATTACGGCTATTAAGCCAAAACAGGTAACGGAAAATGCAAGGAATGCTATTCTTCCTTTTGTAGCCAACGCTGTTGATAGTCCCCAAAAACCAAAAGCTATAAAAGGAATACTCACAATAGCCAACGCATGTGAGAACATGAATATGCTTTTCTTCGCGGCTATTTCTGCCAGGCTGCCACCGATTGGGTGCATTGCCATAGTGAGTGTAGCTAGCACTGCTCCTGATAATAAACTAATACCTGATGCTTTTTTAAATTGCTTTTCCATTTTAAATTTTATGAAAAGCAAAGATTCTGAGGGAACATGAAAGCATCACTTGACGCATGTCAATAAATAGCCACTATCTTTTAGCCCTTATGCGACTGAGTGTTTCGGGAGCAATTTTAAGGTACGCAGCAATCATTTTTAACGGGAATTGCTGGAACAGTTCTGGTCTTGATGAAAAAAGCTGGCTGTGCTTTTCCTCGGCTGTATTTGTATGATCAAAATACTGAACCCTGGATATGGTTTGTTCCAGCACTTTACCCAACTGAAAAAATGAGGGTGATAACGCAATCAGTTCATGTACTGATGTGAGCGATAATTCTAAAACTGATAGTTCAGAATATGCTTTGATCGTTACTGCAGAAGGCTTTTGGGTAACAAAACTTGCATGATTCAAACACCAGTCATGCTTGGTATGAAGATCAATAATATTTTCATCAATATCATCATACGAAAACTGGTATGCTTCGCCCGAAATAATATAAAAAGCCGATCTGCATACTTCACTTTCATTGAGCAATATTTCATTCTTTTTGAAATTACGGCTGATCGCTTTTTCAGTAAACCGGGTAATTTCTTCAGCCGTGAAACGACCAATATTTTTAAGTAACTCTTCCGTAACATTCATGATTAACAGCTTTGATTCCTGATTTTCGAATTACATTATCTGGTTTATTCTCAATAAATTATTCTTTCCCTGAAAGCGCTTCCATATATGCAGACGGTGACTGACCGGTTACTTTTTTGAAATTCTTATTAAAAGAAGATTTAGAATTAAATCCACAATCATACGCAATACTCATAATGGTGTATTGACTGTTTGCAGGTAGTGCAATGAGTTTTTTAAATTCTTCCACCCTTAACGTATTAATATAATCGAAGAAATTCTTGTTTTCTCTTTCATTGATTACCTGTGAAAGATAGTTGGAATGAACATTGAGCCTGGCCGCAAGTGTTACCAGTGACAATTCAGGTTCTGTATAAAGTTTCTCCTCAAGCATCATTTGCGTTAATCTGTTATGCAATGCTGTTGCCATTTCGGATGTAAGGCCTGAATTGGCATATTTTTTTCGCAGGATATTGCCTGCTGTTTGTTTTGCCTGCTCTGTATTTATTTCCTGCCTGGGTTGAGGAGAACTCTTTTCCTCTTCAAATTCAGCTTTGTTACCGGCGTTTTCTGGTGAGAAAACCTGGTTTTTCCCAAATATTCCTACCTGTCTGATTCCGAGAAACCCAATAAGGGTAACAAAAACAACACCAGCCCCGAAAATGATGGAGTTCTTTTTTAAGACAATAATAATCACCCAAATCACCAGCAGCCCATATATCAGGTAACGGAGCCAGTTGAGGTTAATTCGCTCTTCATATGAAAACTGCTCTCCTATATTTCGTTTATGTTTTCGCAATAAAATGAATGACCAGGTAACATATACCAATCCAGACAATTGAATCAGGATGAGTAAAATAGTATTGGCCGTCTCGTATCCTTTTCCTTTACTCAGGTACACTTCCATTTTCTCTTCGGCACTTAGTACATATATTGGCATCAGGTAGATAATAGTAACCAATGCCGGCAAAAAATGCAGCATCCATTTCTTTTTATTCGATGGAAGCTGGTTGGTGGAAGCCGCCGTGTACAAATAAAGAAAGGGGCCATGTAAAAGCGGGAAAGCGCTTGCAACAGACAGCATCCAGTGAATATTGTGAATCGTTACCGGTTGCAGGTTGATAATATAAAGAATAGTATGTATAGCAATAACAGATAGCCATACGGATAAAATAGTATCAGCAAGATTTTTGCCTTTCTTAGTAACCAAAATCAAGAATAGAAAAACATTGATACCTAACCCTACGTAGTAAATCATTTCGTTGACAATAACTTAAAATTTATCCTGCATTCGGGATAAAGTTAATTCAAAATTAAACTTATCAGGGTATCGAATATGTAAAAAGAGTCAGCCTACGTTTCTTAACTTAAGTTAATTAATTACATATCTCAGCTGCCCATCTTTGTATTATTATTTAAATCAATTTAAGAATAAGCAAAATAAAAATTATAGAGGGATGATTTATTTGATTTGTTAATGCTTTATCCAACCACAATCCTCATTTTACTTGAAAAATGCAATCGTATGAAACTTAAACTGACAGTTCTATTATCGACCCTATGTATGTTGCAATTGAAAGCCCAAACATTGCCGGAGTTCAACAACAAGCCAGCCTACATCGACACAAAAACCAAGACCCTGGTCGATTTAGAAAAATCTCAGTACAATACCATGGCTAAAGCAAAAGGCTTATTCAAGGCAGAAGCAGGTTTTTTTCTCACTGGCCCCACATCATCTGTGAAATTCGAAAAAAAATCTGATCTCATTTTTGTAGTAAAAGTAGAACCCGGCACAGATCCCACTTCCGTATTTGACCTGGTACAGTTTGAAGTCAGAAACGACAAACGGGTCTTCATTACCTCAAAAGCCAGTGCAGCTAAAAGTTCCAATTCCTTCGAAAAAATCAGTTATGATATCAAGAAGATCAAAGATGGGTATTACCACTTGATCGCTAAAGACCTCAAAGAAGGAGAATATTTCTTTGGTGCATCTGATTTTATGTATGCATTTAGTGTCAAATAATAAAATTTAAATCAAATAGCAAAACTAGTAGACCAATAATGTACGATCCTGTTGGTCTACTAGCTTACAAATCACAATCCCCCATTTAGGGGAAGATTACAGGTTGAATAATAACTATTAATTTTTTTCTAGTTTGTCCCCCCCATTTGTCTAAGGTTTTCTTCCATATCATACAAAAGCACACCGTATAAAGTCTCTGAATTGACTATCTGATATTATTCATAGGGAGAAGCAATAACGTCCAATCCTTTTTACTCCTTGTTTGATGCTTTTTTATAGGCATTAAATTGTTTATACCCCATTCACTTTTTTCTCCTCCTCATCTTGCATCAAAATCTTCATATGCTTTACAAGAGACTAGTGTGGGGTTTATTCTTTCTTTTTAGCCTAACCATTCAACTTAATGCCCAAACCGGACAGCTAATGGTCATTCAGTTAAGACTTGAAAACGGGCAACCGGCAGTAAACGCCACTGTGTTATTGGATGCATCCGGAAAAACAAAGAGTCGTAAAGCCATATTCACCGATAGTCTTGGAACCTATCGTTTACCTAAAGACAGTCTACGCTATAGATTGTATGCAACATTTATTGGTATGGAACCCATCATCGACACGCTTACAGCAGATGGGAAGATAGATACACTGAGGTATATTTTCCGTCCAAAGATTACCGAACTGGCTGCAGTATTGGTAAGCGCCCGAAGGAAAATACTGGAAGTAAAAGATGACCGGTTTATTTACAACGTAAGTGCCGATAGCACGGCCCGTTCAAAATCACTATCACAGATACTTGGCAATCTTCCCTTTGTAACAGTAGATGGTGCAGGCGAGGTACAGGTTGCAGGTCAAACAAGCTATAAAGTGTTAATGAACGGTAAAGAAACTGCATTGTTTGTAAGCAGTATTGCCCAGGCTCTGCGCAGCTTTCCGGCAGAAATCGTGTCACGCATTGAGCTCATTACATCGCCGGCTGCCCGGTACGATGCAGAGGGTATAACTGCGATTATTAATATAGTAACAAAAAAATTCGCAGGTTATAAAGGCTTTCAAACGATTTATGCCAGTAATCTTACACATTTCAGTGGCGGACTTACGTTAACAGGGCGTACTGGTAAGTTGGGGATAACAATGAATACCACATCAGATGGCACATGGAGTTTTTTGAAAGAATATAGAACTACGATAACAACACCATTGTCCGTTTCTGCTTACAGAGAGCGAACTGTTAATGCTACAGAGGCGATTAAAAGACTCAATACAGGCGGCACAGTGGAGTTAAACTTTGATATTGACAGTCTGCATTCGATAATCGGGTATATAACTTCGGACATAGCGTCAACAAACAACGGTCTGCAGCAAAGGGTGCAGACTCAATTAACAGGAGGAATTACTGATGAAGGAAACATTGCAACGGATGGCTCTGACGGTTCGCCGGGATTATCCGCAGGGTTTGATTATACACAGAAGTCGAAAAAGAACCCTAAAAAAGAATTAGCATTTCGTTTTAACTGGAAGGGAAACAGCAATCAGGTTAATAATGCCACAGTACAAAAATATCAAATGTTCAACAAGTGGATGATCAATCAATCTACAGCCAGGAATAATGAATATACTTTTCAATTAGATGCAACACCACTGGCGTTAGAAAAATATACTTTAGAAGCTGGCATAAAAACCATTCTTCGCCGGGCTTCGGCTGATTATACAAGTCTTTTCAACTTTAACAAAGACAGCAATTATATTAAGGATGCCGCCAATAGCAATAGCTTTACTTACAGCCAGGAGGTATATGCTGCTTACGCAAACGTTTCTGGCACTATCAGAAAGAATACTTTTCGTGCAGGGTTACGGATTGAGCAAACAAACATTAAAGGCATATTCAATAATCTTTCTAACCCGGTAACAGGTGATTACTTGTCTTTGATTCCTAATTTTTATTGGAGCCTGAAAACAGGTCGAAACACTTCTGTTTCTTTAGCATACAATCTAAACCTGTTGCGACCGTATGTCACCAGCCTTAACCCATTTGTGAATAATGTAGACTCTCTTTACATCAGTTATGGCAATCCAAGATTGGGTCCGCAGCTAGTCCATAAACTGGTAGCACAGATTCGGCACAATAAAGAAAAACTATTTATTACAGCTACTTTAACGGGTAGCTTTAGTAACAACGAAATTCTTTCTTACCGGTTGTTTGATGCCACAACCGGGATAACTGCGGTTACTTTTGGGAATGTTGGGAAAGAACAACAGATTAGCTTGGGAGGTAGTATTAATTATCAGTTCTCAAAAAAATTCAAAGTGGGGCTATGGGGCGACATTCGTTATGTAGACATACAGAACCTGCTGCAGAAAAATCAGCATAATCATGGTTATTCGGGTGTCGTCGGAAGTTTTTTTACATGGGATGCTGGCAACCGTTTCAGCCTGAGTGGTAGTGGCGGGGTGGATATAAGAAATGTAACCTTGCTCGGACGAAGAACTCCTTTTATTTTTTACCAGATAAATTCCGGTTACCATATCATAAAAAACAAATTATATGCTACTGTGAACTGGAATAATGTACACAGCGATTACTTCACTTTACGTACAAATTTTCAGGACAACGCTGTGCGAAGCGAGACGGTGGTGAAACGATTGTACCGGGTTATCTTTCTAGGATTTCAATATACCTTTGGAAAACTCCGTGAAGAAGTAGGCAGAAAAAAAGGTGTGATAAATAATGACATTTTATGATCAGGAAATATTAACCAATAATAAAAATCAATGAAACGCATCCGCTACTTAAATACATGGTATTTTGGGCTGATATTTACGGTGCTTTATTCATCGTTTGTTTTTTCCCTTTTTGCCACTATTCACCCAAGCGGAACACCTTCAGACTGGCCCAGTTTCTTTTTCTACATCGCTGCGGGGCTGGCAACGTTTTCTTCCATCTATTTTTGTTACCGACTTATCCGTAAAAAAGAAAAAAAGATGTCTGTGGGAGCTTTTTACGGGTTACTGTTTGTGGTGAGTTTGCTCCTGTTCCCTATTGTTTACGGGCTGTATTATGGCGTTATTGTAAACCGAATGATATATAGTGGCGGTGCCACTATTGGCTTCATATTACATGAAGCAAGAATAATGGTGGGTGTATTTCATGTACCCATATGCTTTTCAATTATTGTGGGGCTGTACAACGAAAAAGTTTTCCGACTTAACCAGGATATCATTGAAAAAGAAAAGATGCTTTCCGAAACCCGATTAGTACAATTGCAGCAACAGGTAGACCCGCATTTCTTATTCAACAATCTTAATATCCTCTCTGCCCTCATTCAACGCTCGCCTGTACAGGCAGAAATATTTTCGTTGCGACTATCTGAGCTTTATCGTTATCATCTACGATCAGGCAGACAACAATTGGTTACTTTACTTGACGAATTGCAATATATGCAGGATTATTTTTACCTGCTTAGTTCACGCTTTGGTGATGCATTTCGGCTGGATCTGAAAGAAATGGAATCCATTTCAAAAGAAGAATTATTAATTGTAACCGGCACCCTGCAGCTATTGCTTGAAAATGTAGTGAAACACAATGCTGCATCTTTACAACAGCCACTGACCATTCGGGTGGAGATTAGTAATGAATATCTTGTAATGGAAAATAAAATCTGTTCCCGGGAGGCAATTTCGGAAGGGGTGGGATTAAAAAATCTGGAACACCGCTATCAAATATTAACTGGAAAAAAACTGATCTGCGGAGCAGTAGATGGCATCTTCAGAGTACAGGTACCTTTAATCAAACAATTAAATTTGCATCGTACATGAATGTAGTAATCGTTGAAGATGAATTGCCTGCCGCCGAACAAATGCGCCGTTTTATAAGTGCCTATCATCAACCTGTAACAATCAGCGGGATTTACAGTACCTGTGCAGAGATTATCAAAAACCTTGACGGGAACGACAGTATTGATGTCGTGTTTTGTGATATTGAACTTCGTGACGGCAATGCGCTTACTGCCCTCCGGCAAACAGACCTAAAAACGGTTATTGTATTTACAACGGCTTATGATCAATTCTGGAGCGAATCATTACAACATAATGGGGTTGACTATTTGCTCAAACCTATTACTGCTCAGAAAGTACACCATTCGTTGGATAAAGTAATGACCCTGAAACGGATTTTTACAAAAGATAATCAGTTACTCAAACAACTGTCGGGATGGCTGCAGCAAAAGCCAGATAGCAGATATAAAAAACGTTTTCCGGTGAAAGTGGCTGGCGAACTTTTTATCATTAATACAGCTGATGTAATTTATTTTCGTATTACTAACGGTGTCATTTTTGCAGTGCCGGGAGAAAAGAAAAGATACCCCTTGATGGAAGAAACCCTTTCCGCATTAGAGGAACAATTAGACCCCCATCAATTTTTCAGGGTGAACAGATCAGATATTGTCAACATTAATTTTATCCGGTCAATCCGTATTGATGAAGGAAGCGATTATACCATTTTGCTGAAAACTGTTGAAGATAAACTTACCGTAAGTCAGTCAAGAATTACCCAACTCAAAGAGTGGTTTACCTGATGGTCATCCATTTTATCGGAGACAAGGAAGTGACAAATTAGCTTAAATATACCCCTGAAAAGAATTTCATAGATTTCAATAAGCAGATGCATTATTGAATAAAAAAGAGCCCTAATTGTTTAGAGCTCTTTCCTGGTCGGGACGACTGGATTCGAACCAGCGACCTCTTGCACCCCATGCAAACGCGCTACCGGGCTGCGCTACGTCCCGAAAAACAAATCAGACATCTGACATCTGCCATCAGACATCCGAAAGGGGGTGCAAATATAGGGGTAAAACAAAAATTCAGGTTATATTGCACAAAATTTTATACCCGCTACATGAAGATCCTCATCAGGCAGGCTAAGATCGCCGATTCAAATGCATCAATCAACAGACAGGTTAGGGATATTTTAATAGAGGATGGCATCATTACCCAGATTGCAGCAAAAATTACCGTACAGGCAGACAAAGAGATAACCGCTGAAGGCCTCACTGTGTCGCTCGGCTGGGTCGATATTTTTGCTCATGGCTGCGATCCCGGGTTTGAATACAAAGAAACCCTGGAATCACTGGCCAATGCTGCCGCTGCCGGCGGATATACACAGGTATTTGCACTACCTGATAATAAACCCGTTACCGATAATAAAACCCAGGTTGAATACATCAGGTTAGGGTCGCAACATTTACCAGCCAGCATCCTCCCGATTGGTGCCATTACCAAAAAAATGGAAGGCAGCTCACTGGCCGAAATGTACGATATGCGCAACAGTGGCGCCGTAGCTTTCTCTGATGGATTGATCCCTGTACAATCGCCCGGTCTTTTCCTCAAAGCCCTGCAATATGTAAAAGCATTTGATGGTGTGCTGATTCAATTACCCATTGATAAAAGTATTGGCGCGGGCGGCCTCATCAACGAAGGCATTGTTTCTACCAGACTCGGTTTACCCGGGCTCCCTACACTGGCCGAAGAACTGATCATTAAACGTGATCTCGATTTATTAAGATACACAGGTTCAAAACTTCATATTACAGGTATTTCAACCGCCAATAGCGTGGCGCTGATTAAAGCGGCCAAAGCAGAGGGTTTATCAGTAACCTGTAGTATTACGCCTTACCACCTGTTTTTCTGCGATGAAGATTTACAGGAATACGATACCAATTTAAAAGTAAATCCACCACTCCGTTCCAGAACAGATATGCTGGCCTTACGTAAAGCAGTTGAAGATGGATTGATAGATTGTATTGCATCGCACCATATACCGCAAGACTGGGATCATAAAACCTGCGAATTTGAATATGCAGCTTATGGCATGCTGGGTTTACAAACCGTATTTGCAGTCCTAAATGAAACCATACCCGCATTAAGTGATGAGGCATTGGTGGCATTATTATCGGGTAATGCACGTAATATTTTTGGTTTGTCCAAGACCAATATAGCGGAAGGTGCAAAGGCAGAACTTACGTTGTTCTCCAGATCGGCAGGTAGTGTTTTGACAAAGGAGAACCTGAAAAGCAAATCTGCCAACTCGGCTTTTATGAACAGACCCATGAAAGGCGCAGTATTGGCAACCATCCACAGAGGTCAAATTCATCAACCATAAACCAACTGATACATGAAACCCAATTTCAATCAAGCTGCCATCACTTATGGCGTAATCACCGGTTTAATTTTTCTTGCAATCAATTTTGGCGGATGGGCCATGGCAAGTACCGACACTTATGTGTCTATTATCGGCATTTGCACTTTTATTCCTTACGTTATTATAACCCTGATTATTGGAGGTATTAAACTGCGTAAGCAAAATGATAACCTGATGACTTTTGCAGAAGCACTGAAATTTACCTTCCTTGCTTATGTTATTTATGCAGTGATTGAAGCCATCGGCAATTATGTTTTATATGCACTGGTTGATCCTGACCTTACAGCCAAAGTGATGGAAATTAGCCTGCAGAAAACACAGAAAATGATGGAAGCATTTGGCGCTTCTGAACAGCAAATGGAAGACGCGATGGCCAAAGCTCAAAATGAGCCACCCCATACTTCTTTCAAACAGGTATTCCTCGGTTTGGGTATTGGATTAATCTGGAACTTTGTTAAATCCCTGCTGATCAGTCTTATTATCAGAAGAGAACCTAAATTCGAGGATCAATTATAAACTCAACTATGGATCTGTCAATAGTCGTTCCCCTTTTTAATGAAGATGAGTCGCTACCCGAATTATGCGGGTGGATTGAGTCTGTGATGAAACAGAACGGCTATTCCTATGAAGTGATACTTGTAGACGATGGCAGTACCGACGCCAGTTGGGAAGTAATACAAACCATTGGAACAAAGAATCCCAATTTCAAGGGAATCAAGTTTCAACGTAATTATGGAAAGTCTGCCGCCCTCAATGAAGGGTTCAAAGCTGCAAATGGTGATGTAATCATTACCATGGATGCAGATATGCAGGATTCTCCTGACGAGATACCTGAACTTCGTCGCATGATACTGGAAGAAGGATATGATATGGTGAGTGGATGGAAGAAAAAGCGATACGACAATACACTCACTAAAAACCTCCCTTCTAAATTATTCAACGCTGTTGCGCGAAAAAGTTCAGGTATCCGTTTACATGATTTTAACTGCGGACTAAAAGCATACCGTAAAAAAGTGGTGAAGAGTATTGAAGTGTATGGTGAAATGCATCGCTATATTCCTATTCTTGCCAAATGGAGCGGGTTCAGGAAGATCGGAGAAAAAGTGGTGGAACACCGCCCCAGAAAATATGGTGTTACGAAGTTTGGATGGCAGCGTTTTATCAACGGCTTTCTTGATTTAGCTACCATTATGTTTTTAGGTAAATTCGGAAAACGGCCCATGCAGTTTTTTGGTTTACTGGGAACCCTGTTCTTTTTAGTAGGCTTTGTTGCCAGTATTTCACTGGTTATCTCAAAGTTTCTTTCTTCTGATTTTTCATTAACCAACAGACCCAGCTTTTATATTGCACTTACCACCATGATTATTGGTATGCAATTATTTCTCACCGGATTTATAGCCGAACTGGTTGCCCGAAACGCTTCGGAAAGAAATGTGTACCTTATTGAAGAAAAATCGGGACTGGACTGATTGAATGATGCATGAAGAAAAAAATTATCATCATCGGATCTGCCTGGCCACTCAGAGGCGGCGGTATTGCCACTTTTAACGAAAGACTGGCCCGTGAGTTTATGCACGAAGGCCATGAAGTAATTATTTATAGTTTTTCTTTACAATACCCTTCGTTTTTATTCCCCGGTAAATCGCAATATGGCAATGAGCCCAAACCGGCTGATCTAACCATCAGGTCAATTATCAATTCCATCAATCCATACAACTGGATCCGGTCTGGTAATAAAATCAAAAAAGAAAATGCTGATCTTATCGTTGTCCGTTACTGGTTACCGTTTATGGGGCCATGTTTAGGCACTATACTGCGTATTATTTGTAAAAACCGCCGTTCAAAAATTGTATGCATTGCAGACAATGTTATTCCGCATGAAAAAAGAATGGGCGACATGCCTTTTACCCGCTATTTCATAAAGCCGGTAGACGCATTTATTACCTTGAGTGAGAAAGTGCTGATCGACTTAAAGCGGTTTACACAAAAACCTGCCATCGCTACAGTACATCCATTATATGACAATTTTGGGGAACCGATTGATAAAGCGGATGCAAGAAAAACATTGGGTATTGCTGCCGACAAAAAACTGATTCTTTTTTTTGGATTTATCCGTCACTACAAAGGACTTGATCTTTTACTCAGGGCCATGGCAGTGCTAAAAGAAAAACAGGCTGCTCCTACCCTGTTGATTGCCGGAGAGTTTTATGAAAATGAGCAACAATACCAGCTTTTAATTGATGAACTGAATATCCGCGACCTGCTGATACTAAGAACAGATTTTATTCCGGATAATGAAGTGCGTAATTATCTCTGTGCAGCCGATTATGTAATACAGCCTTATCGCCATGCCACCCAATCAGGCATTACACCGCTATCTTACCATTTCGAAAAACCGATGCTCGTTACAAATGTGGGAGCCCTACCGGCAATGGTGCCGCATGAAAAAGTAGGAATCGTTACAGAACCCGATCCGGAAGCCATTGCCAATGGCATTCAGCAGCTATACAGTTTAGGCGAAGCGCATTTTTTGTTTCATCTTCGCAATGAGAAAAAGAAATACAACTGGCAGGGTCTTACAGATTGTATCTGGCAGTTGGTTGAAAAAGTAAAGTAACAGTATATGGCAACAAGAATTCATGAAATCATAGCATCATCCATACAGGTAAAACAAAACATATTGAATGATGAAGCCTTACAACAAACCGTTCAGCAAATAACAGATGCTGTTGTTGCAGCATTTGAAGCGGGACATAAAGTAATGTTCTGCGGTAATGGTGGTAGCGCCGCCGATGCCCAGCATCTTGCTGCAGAGTTTTCTGGTCGCTTTTACAAAAACAGACGTGCATTGCCATCCGATGCTTTGCATTGTAATAGCTCTTACCTAACCGCTGTTGCCAACGATTATAGTTACGATGATATTTATAGCCGTTTGGTAGATGGCACCATGAACAATGGAGATGTACTGATCGGTATCAGCACTTCGGGCAATTCACCCAATATTGTAAAAGCATTTGAAACTGCACGTAGCAAAGGCATTATTACCGTTGGTTTTACCGGTGCATCAGGTGGTAAAATGAAAGATCTCTCTGATTTTTTACTCAATATCCCTTCTACCGATACGCCACGTATTCAGGAAAGCCATATTATGCTCGGACATATTATTTGCGAACTGACAGAAGCAGCTATTTTTAAAGGATAAGACATTATTATGTTTGTACTGGATCAGGTTAACAATGACTGGACACTTTTTCTGGATCGTGATGGTGTATTGAACCATGAGAAGAACAATGATTATGTATTGAACTGGGGTGAGTTTAAATTTTACGACGGGGTTCCGGAAGCACTTGCTTTATTAAACACCCGCTTCAAACATATTGTCATTGTTACCAACCAGAAAGGTGTGGGTAAAGGTGTGATGCGTCTTGAAGACTTGCAGGAGATACATGATAACATGTTATCCATTATTGAAAAAGCCGGTGGACGAATCGATAAAATCTATTTCTGTTCTGATCTCTCTGATGAATCGCCCAACCGCAAGCCTCAGCCAGGCATGGCTTTTCAGGCTAAGCATGATTTTCCGGCCATCGATTTATCCAAAAGCATTATGGTGGGCAACAGACCCAGCGATATGAAATTTGGCAGAAATGCGGGTATGCATACCGTTTACCTCGCTACCACACACCCCGAAACGCCCTTCCCTCACCCTGATATTGATCTCCGGTTTAACAGCTTGGTTGAATTTGCTGCGGCTTTAACTATGCTTTGATAAAGAATGGACTCTCCTGTTCTCTATACATTCAATATTTCCCGGCCTTAGAAAAAAAGCGTTAAGAAATTCATGAAATGAAGCGTTAAGCAATGGATGATGCCGGGCTGTGTACAAAGTTGAAACTCAGTTTCGATCAATCACTGAACTAAAAGCCTGGCTTTAGACTTCATCCATTGTAGCGTAATGCAATGAATTTTAGCTTTTTTTCTACCGCCTTGACTTTTTTTGTTACTTTTTTGTGTCAAGACAAAAAAGTAAACGGAGGATTTGATACTAATAGAACGTTTTATATAAAAATCAGTCTATAAGAAAAATATAAAACTGTTTTTCCTCCTTTCTATTCACTTAATTTTACGGGTATGAAAGCCTTACTTTTTGTAGGTTTATTATTTTTTGGACTTACGAATGTCCTTGCACAGGACGACCGCATGCGTATGCAGCAAATGGAAGATGAGTTAAAGCCACTGGCTTATACCATCATGAACGACGATGATTTTGTAACCCGCTTTCGTGCCGATAGTGCTTTTATCCGCGGGCTGGTAAGGGCATTACGTACACCACATTCTTTTCGTTACCGTTTCGATTCACTCACTACCATATCACAGTTATACGCACCTGATAGCAGTTTCCGCATTTTTACCTGGCAATTGCAGATGGAAGACATGAATCATTTCAGACAGAAAGGCACCATTCAAATGCGTACTGCTGATGGTTCTCTGAAACTTTTCCCTTTATTCGATGTGTCGAAATATACAGAAGCACCTGTTGATTCTGTTCGTAATGCGCAGAACTGGATTGGTGCTGTGTATTACAACATCATTCAGACCAAATACAATAACCGTAATTATTATACCCTGTTTGGTTACGATGAAAACGATGCACGCAGCACCAAAAAATGGATGGAAGTGTTAACCTTTGATGCCAACGGTGCTCCGCTGTTTGGTGGTCGTTATTTCAATTATCGTGAAGATGACCTGAAACCCAAACAACCTGCATTCCGCTTCTGTGTGGAGTTCAAAAAAGAAGCCAATGCCAAACTCAATTACGATCCCGAATTAGATATGATTGTACTCGCACATCTCGTAAGCGAGGAAGGCGATACCAAAAAGAAACACACACTCGTTCCCTACGGAACATTTGAAGGCTTTAAATGGCTTGGAGGAAGATGGGTACACCAGCCCGATATTAAAGAAGCCAACCCGGATGCCAGGGTGAATCCGGATCAAACCAGAGGAAAACAGAGAAATAAGGAATAAGAAATAAGGAATGAGAAAGTTGTCATTAAATATCCTTTCTTATTTCTCTGTTCCTTATTTCTTATTCCTTATTTTATCAGTCCAGTTTCAGCACCGCCAGAAACGCTTCCTGCGGTACTTCTACGTTTCCGATCTGGCGCATACGTTTTTTACCTTCTTTTTGCTTCTCAAGGAGTTTACGTTTACGGCTGATATCACCACCATAACATTTGGCGGTTACATCTTTACGCATGGCGCTGATGTTTTCACGTGCAATAATTTTCGCACCAATAGCGGCCTGTATGGCAATCTGGAACTGCTGTTTGGGTAATAACTCTTTCAATTTCTCACATAACCTGCGACCAAAATCCTGTGCACGGCTACGGTGGATCAAAGCACTTAGTGCATCCACTTTATCGTTGTTCAGGAGGATATCCATCTTAACGATATCTGCTTCGCGATAACCAATCGGGTTATAATCGAAAGAAGCATAACCACGCGTAGAACTTTTCAGTTTATCATAGAAATCAAATACAATCTCAGTCAAAGGCATTTCAAAGATCAGCTCCACACGTGTTGGTGTGAGATAACTCTGGTTAATGAGTATACCTCGTTTACCCAAACAAAGGGTCATGATATTGCCAATATAATCAGGCAGTGTAATAATCTGCGCTTTGATAAATGGTTCTTCAATACGATCAATCTTTACCACATCCGGCATTTCGGCAGGATTGTTTACGATGATCTTTTCACCACGTGTAGTATAAGCGCTAAAACTTACGTTGGGAACAGTGGTAATTACGGTCTGGTTAAACTCACGCTCCAGTCGCTCCTGAATGATCTCCATGTGCAGCAACCCGAGGAACCCGCATCGGAAACCAAAACCCAATGCCTGTGAGGTTTCCAGCTCGAAAGTAAGTGAAGCATCGTTCAACTGTAGTTTATCCATACAGTCGCGCAGTTCTTCAAACTCATCTGTATTTACGGGGAAAATACCGGCAAAAACCATGGGTTTTACTTCTTCAAACCCATTGATCATTTCACCGGGATTGGCTGCCAGTGTAATGGTATCTCCTACTTTTACTTCTTTGGCATTTTTGATACCAGTTATAATATAACCCACATCACCGGCTCTTACTTCTTCTTTGGGAGTCATGGTCAGTTTCAACACCCCTACTTCATCGGCAAAATAATCGTTACCGGATGCTACAAAACGAATCTTGTCTCCTTTCTTCAACACACCGTTGAGGATACGATAGTACACGATGATACCACGGAAGCTATTGAATACACTATCAAAAATAAGTGCCTGTAATGGCGCTTCGGTATCACCAGAGGGTGAAGGAATACGTTCAACAATAGCTTGCAGTATTTCTTCAATACCAATACCGGATTTTCCGCTGGCTAATAAAATATCTTCCTGTTTGCAGCCGATCAAATCAACAATCTGGTCGGTTACTTCCGGAATTTTCGCACCATCCATATCAATTTTATTGATCACAGGAATGATTTCAAGATCATTCTCAATGGCCAGATAAAGATTGCTGATGGTTTGTGCCTGAATACCCTGAGAAGCATCTACCAGTAACAAAGCGCCTTCACATGCCGCAAGTGCACGACTCACTTCGTAACTGAAATCTACGTGTCCGGGTGTATCAATCAGGTTGAGTACATACTGTACTCCTTTGTAGGCATAATTAATCTGGATGGCGTGGCTCTTGATGGTAATGCCTTTCTCCCGTTCCAGATCCATATCATCCAGCACCTGGTCCATCATCTGACGCTCCGTAATGGTTTTGGTATGTTCCAGTAAACGGTCGGCCAGTGTGCTTTTACCATGGTCAATATGCGCAATAATGCAAAAATTCCTGATCTGCTTCATAAGTGCGCAAAGATACACGGAAAAGGGTCAGGAGAGAAGAGACAAGGTACAAGGTTATGCAGATTTTGGGGCTGTTTTTGGCTTCAATCTGTTATTCCCGGGCTCCTGAACAGTCTTTTCAATTAAATTAGTGCCATAACCCGGCAAATATGCTGATCAGAAAGTTGAATAAAAAGGCTCAGGTTAACAATGAAACCGGCCTTGGAACCAATACCAGCCTCAGCGGCAGTGGTCGTTTTTTTAACCGAAATGGCAACCCGAATATGGAAATAATGGGCATGCCTTTATGGGAACGGCTCAATATCTACCATTCCCTCCTTACTATGTCGATGTGGAAATTTCTGCTGGTTGTGGTGATTTATTTTATGGGAACCAACCTCCTTTTCACCGGTATTTATTACCTGATTGGAATTGAACACCTGGGCGGATTATTACAGGTGAAAGGATTAGAACTCTTTGGGGAAGTCTTTTTCTTCAGTGCACAAACTTTTACAACAGTTGGTTATGGCCGTATTAACCCGATAGGGTTTGCAGCCAGTTTCACCGCATCGATGGAGGCTTTAACAGGGTTAATGACTTTTGCCATTGCCACAGGCATCATGTGGGGACGTTTTTCAAGACCCAAAGCCTATATACGTTACAGTAAAAATGCCATCGTTGCCCCTTTCAGAGAGGGTATTGCATTGATGTTTCGTATGGTTCCATTCACCAGAAATTATTTAGTAAACGTAGAAGTAAAAGTTACACTGGCCATACAGGTTCAGGAAGACGGACAAAACAAAAACCGTTTCTTTAATATGCCCCTTGATATTGCCAAAGCCAATACCATGACGGCTAACTGGACTTTGGTACATATTATTAACGAGGAGAGCCCGATTTATGGTTTTACAAAAGAAGATCTTGCGAATGCACGTGCAGAAATGCTGGTATTTGTGCAGGGCTTTGATGAGAGTTTTTCCAATACAGTGATCTCTCGTACTTCTTATACCTATGAAGAGTTTGTATTCGGCGCAAAATTCTTACCCATGTATCATCCAAGCGAAGACGGCAAGAGAACAGTACTCCACCTGGATCAGTTAGACGCCTATGAACAAGTGGCACTACCTGGTGCTTGATTATATAACGTGGATGTTCATGATTGTTATGATGTATCATAGTCATCCATTACAATCATGAACATCCCAGTTCAAGTTCTTATTTAAGTGAATCAATAATTACTTTAAACTCATCAACCAAAAGAGACGCACCACCTACCAGGCCGCCATCTACATCGGGTTGAGAGAAGAGTTCTTTTGCGTTGGAGGCTTTAACACTGCCACCATATAAAATGCTGATTTCATTAGCTACTGCTTCCCCATATTTTGCAGCCAGTTGCGAACGGATATATGCATGCATTTCCTGTGCCTGTTCACTGCTCGCTGTTTTTCCTGTGCCAATGGCCCAGATAGGTTCGTAGGCAATAACCACTTTTTTCAGTTGGTCGGCAGTAAGATGGTATAAAGATTCTTCCAATTGTTTGGCTACATAAGTATTCTGTGTACCGGCTTCCCTGATTTGTAAGGGTTCTCCACAACAGAAAATGGGTGTGATAGAATGTTCAAGTGCTATATCTACTTTTTCTGCCAGGAACTGGTTGCTTTCATTAAAATATTCTCTTCTTTCAGAGTGTCCTAAAACCACATGTGTAATACCCAATGATTGTAACATGATAACAGAAACCTCACCTGTGTACGCACCATTTTTTTTATTGTAACAATTTTGTGCTGCAACAGCAATATGTGTATGACCAGCAACTTTCGCCTGCGCCATAGCCAGGTAGGGAGATGGAACAGCAAATACCACCTCTCTGTTTTCATTGAGCTCATATTTATTCAACAATAACTGATCGAGTAATTGTGCTCCTTCAGTAATGGTAAGATTCATTTTCCAGTTGGCCGCGGCTATTTGTTTCCTCATTAAATTGTTTTTTATGATGGCGAATTTAGGTGTTTTCTTCTGTGTTTTTTTCAGTGCTTTCAGTGGCATTTAATTGCCACTGAAAGCACTGAAGGGCACCGAAAATTATTTTTCATTTAGATAGTGTAGTATTTTCTTCTCCGCTTCCGTTAAAGCTGCATTTTTGAGTTTTTTCCAGTTGTCAATATCATTCAATGCTTTATCCATTCTGTATTTCACACCTTTACATCCCCAACTGAAATCGGGAACAATATTGGGCAATAATCCTTCTCCGAATACATTGCATGAAACACCAATTACTGTTCCGGTATTGATAGATGAGTTGATGGCGGTTCTTGAATAATCGCCCATGATTACGCCACATTTATACCCGGCATCGAGGTAGTCTTTTGCAGCTTCATTCCATACTTTCACCATACCGGCTGTATTTTTCAGGTTACTGTTGCTGGTGCCTGCACCCCAGTTACACCACTCACCTATTACGGAGTCGCCCATATAACCATCATGTGCTTTATTCGAATACCCGATCATGATACTGTTTTTGATTTCTCCGCCACCCATACAAAAAGGCCCCAGTGTGGTGGCACCATAAATGCGGCTGTTCATTTTTAGAACTGAGTTTTTACCCATGGCAAAGGGGCCACGTATAGCAGTACCTTCCATTACTTCAGCATACTTCCCGATATAAACAGGGCCGGTGGATGCATTGATGATACAATGCTCTATCCTGGCTCCTTCTTCCACAAAAATGGCATCAGGATTGATCAGTTGATTGGACGAAGAAATCGTTGCAGATTTCCGTCCATTTGTAACCAGTTGAAAATCGAAACGAAGCATCCGATCGTTCCATTGCATCAATTGCCAGGGATATTCTATGCGCTCTGTTAACGGATGATCATGTATCTGTGTAAAAGATGCAAGGCTTTGAGATGCATCGAAATCAGTAAAGGGAAGACTGGTTTTACCAACAATCAATCCTTTTTCATCTGCCCAACAGGAGCCATTTGATAATCCCTGCATTTTATCTACCAGTTCAGGTGTTGGTAGAACGGATGCATCAATCCATACATGTTCACCTGCATCCGGGTAACCATAAAGATCCTGCAGATATGCTTCAGTATGTATGTACACCTGCATACCAGTGAGTTCTTTCCACCGTTCGGCCATAGTGCAAATACCCATGCGCAAATGGGCCACCGACCTGGTTTTGGTAAGTGTAAACAAAGCATTGCGGTTGTTTGAATCGAATAAGACGATTGCCATGTATCAAACCTACAGGAAAATGATGAAAATGCCTTACCGGGCATACCTGTAATGCCCGATGATGGGATAATCAAATAAACAATCTTCTATTACCTGACCGCTTCCGATATTATGAACAATAAGCTGTCTTTTTCCATCTGCTGATTTTTGTTTTACGACCATTCCAATATGTTTCATACCCCTGCTCAGCGACCAGCAAACAATATCGCCCGGTTTATAATCTACTGCGTTATCAGTAACCGGTAAAGACGCACCCGAGCGTTTGAAAAAAGTCATGAGGTTGGGCACCCTTCTGTGATCAATATTTTTATCTGTACTATTCAGTCCCCATGAACGCGGGTACTGACTAAAATGATTACGCATGTCTTCATGTACCAGTTGTTGTAAATCGATATTCAGCTTTCTGTATGCGCGAATAATTACATCGGTGCACACACCACGATCTTTGGGTACATCTCCGTTGGGGTATACGATGGAAAAATAAGAGAGATCGTAGACTACTTTCTGCTGTGTGAGTGAATATGCTGAATCTGCAAGACGGGAGTAAAAACCGGGTTGTGCAAAGGATGGGTAAGCGAAAAAAACAAGGATAGCTAAGTATCCATAAACCCTCATATAAAATGGCATTTCGGTTGTTTTGGATGAAATGCCGGTAAGCGGTTTTTACATAAAAACGGTTGTTAATATTGGCTTAATCTCTCAAATCTTGCTTTTAGCTGATAATCAGCATATTATCATTTTCCTGGAAAATAGTTCCCGCATAGTTGTCGCATTGATGCGGCATTGATGCGGCATTCTTGACGCATATCTTATAGGAATGCGATAACTATACCGGAAGTAAGCCTGGTAAATGACTTTTATGTAATAGAATAATACCATGTATTATATCTAATAAATCTATGTGAATGCTGGCATGCCTATATTGGTATAACCCTAGGCGGGAATCGAACCCGCACCCATTATTTCTGGTCGTTTTGAAGTTGATACATTGTAAGTGTGAGTAAGGTTATGCTAGTATTTACATCCTATACAGGAATCATTAAAATTTTGTAATTTTATTGTATGAGTAAAGCAAAAACCATTAACTCATCAGGAAAATCCGGGAAATATGTTGCTGATAATGGGTATGCGTATCTTGATAAACGTACTACAGTACGTCTTGCCAAATCAGCAGGTAAAAAAGCTGCTTCAGCTGCAATGGCAACTATGGGACATGTGGTTACCATAAAAGGCGGATGGGTTGTAAAACAATATGAAAATGGAGTGGAGGAGAAAATCAGTCGTGTAGATAAATGATTTCCATTGAAAAAAAACATTTCTTCTTCTACTAGCAGCCAGTTAAGACTTCGTGTATTTGCAGGCCCAAATGGATCAGGTAAAAGTACCGTCATAAAAGCAGTAAAAGATTTTCAATCAGGTGGCAGACCTATTGATCTGGGCTATTATATTAACGCTGATGATATTGCAGTGCTATTAACAAAAAATAAGTTTTCCTTCTCTTCATTTAATGTCAAGACCAATAAAATCACCCTACAAGACTTCGCTGTCAGGTCAGGATTATTAAATTCAGACTTTGATGAAAAAATTTTTCTTGATTCTTTTTCTATTCATCGACAAAAGTTAAATGTAATTGACAGCAGGTATAACGATCGATTAGCCCAGTTATTAGCAAGATTCCTAAGACAATTAATGCTTGATCAAAGGAAAAGATTTTCATTTGAAACCGTTTTTTCGCACCCTTCTAATTTAGATATCATGCGAGATGCGGTAGCTGCTGGCTACAAGGTATATCTCTACTTCGTATCAACGGAGTCTCCCGAGATCAATGTATTCCGGGTAGCTTACCGTGTAAAACAAAAAGGACATGATGTTCCTGAAGATAAAATCAGAGACAGGTATTATCGTTCACTTTCTTTAATGCGGGAGGCTGCTTCTATTAGCTACCAGACTTTTTTCTTTGACAACTCTAATAATGAAAGCCCTTTTAGACTTGTAGCTCATTTTAAAAAGAACGCTGCCGGAAAAAAAGAATGGGATAAGGGATTAGGGAAAGTAAGTGTCTGGTTTAGAAAATACTATGGCAAAAAAGACTAACACTTTTTACAGATTGTTTATCTTTTATTTTACCCCCTTTCACCTAAAGGTTAGCAGTTGTTCAGTGATCAAGCATATCTTTCTGAAGTAAAGTGTTACACCTTACTGATTTTTATTGGACTTTACCATCAAATAATTAATAAATGCACTACAAGCTACTAACATAAATATTGCATCTTCCTGCATTACAGAAGGCTCATTTTGCAATGCATGACGAATCCCGTCACTATCACTAGTATATCCATATATTTTACTAAATCCTTGTTCTAAAGAAGGATGAATATTGATTTTTTCGCGAACTCTTTTTAATGCTTTACCTAATTCCGCTTTTGGTTCACCTAAAATTATTTGACACATAGACTCAACAGCTGATATCGATTCTTTAATAGAATTCCTATAGTCAGGCGCATTTCTGTCTGATATTTTCTTTAACGCTTCTTTAAGATGAATATTGATTGATTGATAAGCATCATTACAAGTATTATCTATGGCAACTTCAATAGCCTTTTTTTCTTCTTCATTTGTAATAGGTACAAGTTGATTACCAACGACTCTATATCCCGAAAGTTCCCTACTAAGTATAATATTAATTAATTCTACAAATGCATCTTTCCGAAAAGGAAGCGTATCTCCTTTTATATCTTTTGTCAAAAAATTAATGAAATTATATACTTCAAGATAGTCCCAATTTGAGAACCTTTGCTTAAGATTAGCTACAAATTGATATTTATTATAAGGAAGTTCATCAATCCGCTCCTTAAAAAAATTAACCCAAATCTGTAATGCTAATTCATAATACTTTGTTGATGAAAGTGCGTCAGAATATTGGTTATCGCTTGCTACCGGTTGAAAAATATAAGTATGTAGCACATTATAAATTCCGTTCTTCAATTCTGTATCCATTGAATCGATTTGGATATTTACTCTGGGCTGGGTTTTCCCTATTCTCTCAGAAAATCTCATAGTTTATCTTATATAGTAAATGTATTTCGAAAAAACTCATTAAAATAATTTTCTATTTAAATTACGTTTTTGTACCAAAAGAAAAAAAATCTTGTAAGTGGGATGCCCGTAATTGGTAAGGTGACTAACAACGGCAACAGAAAAAGCGCTCCTCAGGGTACCCGGTACGGGAATCGAACCCGTCTTTCCACAAACAAAAAAGTCGCTCAATATTAATTGAACGACTTTTTGTGCCCCAGGCGGGAATCGAACCCGCACTCGCTTTTTCGGCGAACAGGATTTTAAGTCCTGCGTGTCTACCAGTTCCACCACCAGGGCAGGTGGTCAAAAAAAATCCCGTCACGTATGACGGACGGGAGACTTGAGCGGAAGACCGGGCTCGAACCGGCCACCCCGACCTTGGCAAGGTCGTGCTCTACCAAATGAGCTACTTCCGCAATCGATATAAGAACTAAATCGGGAGTGCAAAAATAAGATTCTACAACTCCTGACAAAATTTTTTATTGATTTTTTATTTGTATTCAGGCGTGTATTTGCTACTACCCTGTACTTCAACATCGGGTTTGCCTTTATAACGCTGGTTATACAGACGATAACATCCACCTAAAACAAAAGCAAGGATACAAAACACTTGCAGATAGAAAAGAAAACGTGACGAATTCACCCAGTTTCTGGTAAAGTCTTTTTCCTGTGCGGCTTGTTGTTCGTTCGACATAGTTTTGAATTGCTTTGCAAAAATAAGGCAGCAGGTTTGATTATAAAATCTTTCTGCCAATAATTTCCTGAAAACCTGTTTGTTTCTTGATAAAATAGTTCCACACAATCGTTCCCGAATACACGCCCTCCAGTTGTTTCATCGGTTTTGGTCTGAACTGTTTTTTTTGTCCTCCTCCTTTCCACCAGATACCTACAACGGCCCAGTGTGCTTTAACAATGGCCTTAAAAAAAGCCGTATCACCCGTAAATAATCCCTTCCAGGCCGATATACCATCCAATGTAAAACGTAAAGGCAGTTTCCACAGTTTCTCTGTCCAATGCAGGTTTTTACCCAACATCAGTAAATTATTCCTGAAATTCAGGAACACTTTACGCCCTCCTCTCGGAAGCGTTCCGGCTCCAACATGATATACTACCGACTGGGGACAACTCATAATCTTATAGCCCGCCAGTTGCATGCGCCAGCACAGATCAATTTCTTCCTGATGGGCAAAAAAACTGTCATCAAGTCCGCCGAGTTCATGATATACTTTTGCCCTTACAAACATAGCAGCTCCCGATGCCCAGAAAACAGGTTGAGGATCGTTGTATTGCCCTTCATCTTTCTCACAAACATCGAATACACGTCCACGCGAAAAAGGATAACCCAGGCTATCGATCCATCCACCCGCAGCTCCGGCATATTCAAATAATTCGGGCTGGTGATAGGATAATAATTTAGGCTGACAGGCTGCAATGGTTTTATCCGATTCCATCAGTGAAATGATCGGATCAATCCAACCCGGTGTTACCGATACATCTGAATTCAGTAATACATAATAATCCGCTTCCACCAGTTTCAGCGCCCAGTTATAGCCACCGGCAAACCCTTCATTCGTGAGATTGTATAAACATTCAATGGATGGATAATTGTTTTTTACAAATTCCATCGAATCATCTGTAGATGCATTATCCGCCACCACCACCTTTTTATTGGCATACGCAGATGACAAAACAGAAGGAAGAAAAGTTTCCAGATAATTCCTTCCATTATAATTAAGGATAACAATAGCTACAGACGGCAGAGACAATGATGAATGGTTTTGTTGCGAAAATAGGGAGAGAGTGTGAGACGTGAAAGGTGAAAGGTGAAAGGATAGTGAAAAATCACAAGATTCCTTTCACTTTTCACCTTTCACCTTTTATATTCCCAGCCCCCAATTAATAAGATACCTCACTTCTTTTGGAACCGTTCTTTCGCGAATTTTAGAGGCTTTCTCTCCTAAACGTACAATCACTGTTTTTTTAGATGGAATAACAATAATGTATTGTCCCAATATGCCTCTTGCATAAAACACTTCAGGATTAAGCGGATCCAGCCACCACTGGTAACCATAATAATCACAGGCTTTGCCTTTTAAATCGATAATACCGCAGGGTTTAATGGATCTGGCCCAGTATGCACTGTCGATAATAGCAGTTCCGTTCCATTTACCACTGTCGAGCATCAGTTTACCGATGCGTGCAAAATCGCGCACATTGGAATTAAAGCAACAATAGGCTTTGATATGTCCGTTTTCTTTATCAGTACTCCACAATGCCGGATGCTCGGCTCCCATCGGTTGCCAGAGTTTCTGCGAAGCGTAATCACTCAAACTTTGTCCGGTGGCTTTTTCGAGTAATAATCCCAACAACTGTGTATCACCACTTTTATACGAATGAAGGGTGCCGGGTTTATCTTTCATCTTTACACCTGTGGCAGTAGTATATACATCTTTACCATAATAGGCTTCTGATGTTACAGAAAACAGGTTCCAGTACGATTCATCCCAGTCTGTTCCACTACTCATGGTAAGCAGGTCGATGATGCGAACAGCGGCTTTATCTCCTTCTTTGAACTCGGGCAGATAGTTTCCAACGGGTTCTTCCAGAGATTTTATTTTTCCTTCTTTCAAAGCAACACCAATTAAAATACTGGTAATACTTTTTGCAACAGAAAAAGAACCTGATTTTGAACTATCACTATAACCTTTCCAGTATTTCTCAAAAACAACCTGGTTATCGCGTATCATCAGTAATCCAACTGAACCCAGTTCCTCCAGCAAAGCATTCAGCGAATCGGGATAAGTTATTTTGTTGTAATCTCCTGCTTCGCCCCAGGGTTGAGGTGCAGCAACTTTCAGTTCTTTATTACTAAACTTCTTGTAATCATCTATATTGGCAAAATTGTAACGGATAGCGGTAAAGAGAAAGGTTTTACCTGAAACAAATGCATAGGCACTGAAACCAATAATAATGATTAGAATGATCCATAAAAACCGGCGAAAGAATTTTTTCATAATGATGGATTATGCTACTGAAATTAAGGTTTTTTATGATTCGATATCCAGAAACCCTATTGCAAAATACCTTTACCGTATTTGTAAACACAATATCCTGTCATCTCCCTGCCATCCTTTCATCCAAGTTCTGTATCTTGCAATTACAAATAAGAAACATGCACTTTCTGCACCTGAACCTCGATTTTCTTGATCATCCCACTCTCTGAGGATGTTTTGCATGCCATTTCTTTACTGATCATCTTTTTATTTACTACTAATAAGCAAATTATGCTTACTCATACTATTTCAGCCAATACCGCTGCGTATTTGCAGTTGGAAGAACAATATGGTGCACACAATTATCATCCGCTCCCTGTGGTGTTAGAAAAAGGGGAAGGTGTTTTTTTATGGGATGTTGATGGAAAACGTTACTACGATTTTCTAAGTGGTTATTCTGCCGTTAACCAGGGGCATTGTCACCCTCGTATTATCAGGGCTTTGATTGAACAGGCTCAAAAACTCACGCTCACTTCCCGCGCTTTTCACAACAATCTTTTGGGTGAATATGCCCGTTTTATCACATCCTATTTCGGATATGATAAAGTGTTACCGATGAATACCGGTGTAGAAGGCGGAGAAACAGCCATCAAACTGGCACGTAGGTGGGCTTATACCAAAAAGGGTGTACCTGAGAACAAAGCCAAAATCATTTTTGCAGAAGGTAATTTCTGGGGAAGAACACTGGCAGCTATTTCTTCTTCCAACGACCCCAGCAGTTATAAAGGTTTTGGTCCGTACATGCCGGGGTTTGAACTCGTTCCCTATAATGATACCATTGCGCTGGAAAAGGCATTGCAAGACAAAAATGTAGCGGCATTTATGGTTGAACCCATCCAGGGAGAAGCCGGTGTGGTAGTACCAGATGATGGTTACTTAAAAAAAGTAAGGGCCCTTTGCACCGAATACAATGTATTATTTATTGCAGATGAAATACAGACAGGACTCGCACGTACCGGTAAAATGCTGGCCTGCGATCATGAAAATGTGCAACCCGATATTTTGGTATTGGGCAAAGCATTAAGCGGAGGTGTATTACCTGTTTCTGCTGTATTGGCCAATGATGATGTGATGCTGAATATTAAACCAGGAGAACATGGTTCAACCTATGGCGGCAATCCGCTAGCCTGTGCAGTTGCCATGGAAGCGCTGACTGTTTTAAAAGAAGAAAAAATGGCGGAAAATGCCGAAGCGATGGGTGATTTATTAAGAGCAGAATTACAACAACTATCCTCTCCTTTTATAAAAACAATCCGCGGTAAAGGTTTATTGAATGCAATAGTCATCGATCACGCCAATCCCGATGCATCCTGGGATCTATGTCTTGCACTCAAAGAAAACGGCTTGCTGGCCAAACCCACCCATGGCGATAAAATTCGTTTCGCCCCACCCTTGCTGATTACTGCAGCACAGGTGAAAGAAGCTGTGGAGATTATTGGGCGATCGTTGGAAACGCTGGGGTAACAGAGAAAAAACAGAGGAATAAGAAAGGGAGATAAATAAATATGTCCTTTACTTTCTTATTCCTTATTCCTCTGTTCCTTATTTCTTATTCCGCACCGGCATTTTCGGAAACAACACCATTAACTGTATAACAATGGCGCAGGCTAGTATGGCATAGAGGGCGGGTTGTTTTTCGGGACATTCGCCCAGCATACAACTCGATACCAATATATAATTACGAATGGCCCATGCGAGGTTGATGGCTCCAATAAATACATTTGTTCTTTTGGCCCAGATACGTGGAATAATAAAAAACAGTACGGCTGCTGAACAAAAAATAAGATGAAATAATCCAGGTCTGCCAAAACTGGTGCCTTCAGCCGCGAAACCGGAAATACTCAGGTTTTTACTCACAATAATGCTCCAGGGAAAAAAGCAACAAACAACTAATCCGATAGCCGCCGCTATACCAATCTGCTGAGAATATTTCATGATGAACAACTTAGGCTGCGAAGCTAAAGATTTTTGGGAAGAAGCGTGTCATTAGCTGTGAGCCACGAGCTATGAGTCATGAGTTAAATACAGCTTATTTCATACTCACAGCTCGTGGCTCAAAGCTCGTAGCCCTTTCCCCTGCGCCCATTTTCACCAACTGAACAACCTTACGTTCTGCTCCTTGTATCCATTCAACAATATATTGTCCGTTGGCATATGTTTGGCCAAACTGGATGGTACTGTTAGCAGCCAATGACTTACATTGTTCTATCAGTCGTCCACTCATATCGGCGATACGCATGGATATTCGCAAGTTGGTTTGTTTGCTTTTTAACTGTACCGTAAAGAAACTGGTAGATGGATTGCCCATGATAACAGGTTCTAACTTTTCTGTTTTACCAGACTGGTTAATATGTACTGCAAAAGCTACACGCTGACTGGCTACACCATTCTCTACGCTGGCTACCCAAAATCTATAGTTTCCTACGGTATTTTTTACCAATGGATCTATTGGTTTTGCATTGGGTGATGCGGTTTCGAAATATTGTAATGTAGTACCTGCTTTTGCAATAACCTGTTGATCGAATCGAATAAATGCCGATTGCATACCATTTTCGTAGCTCGCATCTTTTACCATTGGCGCTTCCGGCTGCACGGTTACCGGAATAGCAGTTTTTACTTTACATCCTTGCTGATCGAGGGTTTCAAAGGATACCATGGTTACTCCGGGGCGTGCCGCTTTTACATATCCATGCTGATCCACAGAAGCTATTGCTTGTGTTTCACTGCTCCATATTCCCTGAACTGCACCAACACTTAACAATCCGGTTTTGCCTGTTACAATTTTATTATAGCCTTGTATTACAGGTGCATCTGATGGAGCCAATACCACAAAAGTATTTTTGCTTTCGGTTACGCAACCATCTTTTTCGGCGGTATATGAAACAACCACATCACCTGCTCTGATACCTGAAATTCTTCCTGCTTCCACTCTTGCAATATTGGTATCGCTGCTGTTCCATTTACCTGGTAATAAAATACTACTCAATGAAACACTGCTTCCAACACAAATCTTTTGTGCATTGAAAGTTGAATTAGCAGACTGCAGCTCCAACTCAGGAGCCAGTGTAACAGGCGGTACTACAGGTGAGGCTTTTACTTCAATAGTTTTTGATGTGCTATTGGTACAACCAAATTCATCTTTAATTTCATAGGAAATAACAGCAGTTCCGTTTTGTTTTCCTGACAGTAACCCTTTTTCGCTCACCTCTGCAACTACAGGATTGTTCGACATCCATTTACCTTCTTTCTCCTCACTTACTAACTGGTATTGTTTTCCGCTGCAAATAGATGCTTCCACTGCAATTGGGATAATAGATGGCTGATCATGAATTGCTACTGTATCAGAAGTTTCTGTTTTACCATTTCTGTACACAATATCTGCCTGGTATGTTCCTGGGCGTGTTGCTTTCAATTGAAAACTATATCTGGTAGCCGACTCCGTATTCATAAAAAACTGAATCCTGTGGTTGTATTGATCGGCTACATACATATTATCTGCCTGATCAATAAACAATCCATACGGATAGTTAAACTGATTCATTGCATCACCTTGTCCATTGCCACCAGCAACTGTAATTCCGGTTTTTGCTCCGGGTATCCAGCGCTGAATACGCTGATTGGTCTGATCTGAAATAAGCAATTCACCTGCTGCATTAAGCGCTATATCCGTAGGAAAATATAACTGGTTCATTCCTTTTCCCCTACCTTGTCCGCCAGCTACAGTTATACCTTTTTCTGCTCCTTTTTTCCATGCCTGAATTCTGTCGTTGGCCGCATCTGCGATAAACAGTGTTCCTTTTTTATCAATTTTCACACTGCTTGGATATTGTAACTGGTCGGCAGCATTTCCCTTTCCATGGCCACCTGCAACAGTTATACCATCAGATGCTCCCGGTGTCCAGCGTTGAATGCGGTGGTTATAATTATCCGCTACATAAATAGCGCCTTCCTCATCCAGACAAATACCAAATGGCATATTAAACTGTTTGGCTCCATTTCCTCTGCCGTTTCCACCGGCAACGGTAATGCCCATTACAGAACCGGGTACAAACATTTGTATCCTGCTGTTTGCGGCATCGCTTACATAAAGATTTCCTTTTGCGTCTACTACTACCCCCATTGGATAATTCAACTGATCAGCAGCATCACCCTGTCCGGCCACACCGGCAACTGTAATTCCTTTGGTTGCTCCCGGAGTCCATTTTTGTACACGATGATTAAACTGATCGGCTATATATATATTGCCATTACCATCTACAGCTATACCTGTTGGGAACCTGAACTCATTCTCATGCGTTCCTTCAACTGTACCTGCTACAGTTTTTATTAGAGCCGGGGTTGTAGAAGTCTGTAACACCTGTCCATTGTATTTCCAGTGAATGCGTTCCACTTTTGGAGAAACACCCTGCATGGTCAGTTCTGTATTAATACAAAGATTGCTACTTGTCAATACCGGTTTACTACTTGTATTTCTTGTACTGTCGGTAGTTGATGCATGTGCAAAAAAACAAATCATCCACTCCACTATCAAAAACCCTGCTTTCAGCAGAAGAATTGATCTTTGGTAAGATGGTTTGAAGATTTGCATAAGACTTTGTATCGTTTTGAACTTGACGATACAAAGTGACTCCAATGCGTCTCTCTGGCAAATAACAGCATTCGTGAAAAAATAGTAGTTACTGATAATTGCACAGTAGCAACGGTACTACATTATAAATAACCGTACTATTTGCAGGATGGGAAAGAATAACAGCCTAGCTCGAAGAAAAAAATGAAGTTGTAGTGGGGCATCCAGCAAAATCAAGGGTTTCGAGATACCTACAAAATGGCTCGTACTGATTGCACTACAAAATTGTCGTAGCAAAGTATTTTATACTGTAGTTATGCTGCTACCAGATCATCATTTTACCCCAAAAGAAAAAGAGCCGTTCCATTGGAACTGCTCTTCTCTTTTTGGTTTTTTCAGGACAGGCTTCTAAATAAATGATGGGGTTACATCAATACGGTAATTATTTTACTTTAATCAGTTGAACCACTTTGCGGCGGCTTCCCTGAGTAAATTCTGCATAATACGTTCCGGTACCCAGGTTATGACCAAACTGTACTGTACTGTTTGGTAATTGATTGGCTTTTGCTTCAACAGCTCTACCATACATATCAAATACCCTGATTTGTACCGGTTGGCTATGTTTGCTTTCAATTTTCACAGTGAACAGTGAACGGCTTGGATTACCCAGTACACTTACTTTAAGGTCTTCATTTGTTTCAGGCTGTGCTGTTTTCACAGAAGATGTAACAGATGCTGTTTCTCCTGTAATTGTAGCAGTATTACCTAAACCACCTGTATTGGTAAGCGCATTTGAAACGCAACCTGTTAATCCTTTACCTAAGATATCATTTGGATAACGCTGTAAATGGGCAGCTACATCACTTGTCTTCACTTCCATTACACTGTAGTTATTGCTGTTACCATTTCTTCTGGTGATATATACTTTTTGAGCATTGTTGCTGCCTCCATAGTAATAGCTATACAACCATGAATACCAGCCCCAATCGTTGCAATCTTCTTCAACTCTGATATCTTTCACACATATACTTACCTGACTGGTACTGGTGCAACCAGACTGTGAAGTCACTTTCACTTCAAATGTATAGTATCCTTCACGTGACGGACAAAATACAGGTTGTGCGCTTGTAGTGTTGCTCAGTGAGCCACCGCCAGACAATGCTTTCCAGCTATAACTGTAACTGCTGCCACCACTTGCATTTACCTGTAATGTTACTTTCTGCGGACCATAACCTAAGTAAAGGTTTGTTGGCACACCACCGGTATACGTATTATTCTCAGGCACAACAGTAATAGTGCTGTTACATACAGGAGGAGGAGGCGTTACTGCACAACCCTGATCTGCACATGAACCCAGTCTGTCGCCAGCATGATTGCTCAGGTGTGCTGCAACTGCATTAACACTGATTTTAAGTGTTTGCGGGTTACCAGAGTTACCTGGAGGTACATGACAGAGGTATACTTTATAATTCTCGTCATCATCATCGTCATCGTGATCATCATGATCATGATCGCTATACTTGTTTTTGCAAGAGTATGAATTATGACTTCTGTGATCACAACTATTGTGCTTGTGACCTTTGTGTTTACAGTTTTTGCTGTCATGAGACTTGTGATCGCACTCATCGTTATCATCATCACCATCGTCGTATTTATCCTTACACTTGTCTTTGTTGTGCGACTTATGATCACATTTACCATGGTTGTGTTTACCATGTTTACAGCTATTTGAGTTATGTGATTTATGGTCACATTTATCATCATCCTGATCTTTCACCCTGATATCTTTCACACAAATGGTTACAGTGCTGGTTGATACACATCCTGACTGTGTTCTTACAGTAACCCTGAATGTGTAGTTGCCTGCGGCTGTTGGTGCAAATACCGGCTGAGAGCTGGTGGTGCTGCTCAGAGAGCCATTACCAGATACTGAAGTCCAGCTATAGGTATATGATGTACCACCTGCAGCGTTTGCTTTCAGTGTTACTTTCTGAGGTCCGTAACCAATATAGATATTGGTTGGAATACCACCTGTAAACACCGTATTCTCAGGAGTTACCGTAATAGAACTGCTGCATGATGTTGGATTGGTTACTGTTACAGTTTGTGAAGCTGAAGCTGTATTACCAGCAGCATCTGTAGCTGTCCAGATTACTGTTGTTACACCTACCGGATAAGTTGTTGGAGCATTGTTAGTGATAACAGGTGTTCCGCAATTATCGCTTGCTGTAGCTGTTCCAAGATTGATTGTAGCACCCAATACTGCATTAATATTAGCAGGGGCTGATATAGTTGGTAACTGGTTATCTGTAATAGTTACGGTAAAGCTGCGTGAAACAGTGTTTCCACTTGCATCTGTTGCAGTTACGTTTACAGTTGTAATACCTATCGGGAATACAGTACCAGAAGCCTGGCTATAAGTATAAGTTACCGGACTTCCGCATGCATCGGTAGCACTTACTGTATAGTTAACATTTGCTCCACAAATACCTGCTGCACTATTGGCTGCAATATTTACCGGTTGTGTAAATGCAGGCGCCTGTGTATCAGTTACAGTTACTGTTCTTGATGCACTGGTAGTATTACCTGCAGCATCGGTAGCTGTCCAGGTACGTGTTATGGTATAATTATAATAATTGGCCTGTGCAGGGTTAGTACCTCTGTTGCTTGTTTCTGCAAACTGAACCGTTACCTGTGCATCTACATTATCTGTAGCAGTTACAGTAGCTGCTGCAGGAATAGAAGCACATGAAGCATTAGCATTGGCTGGTAAACCTTGTAAAACAGGAGCTGTACCATCTTTTACTGTTACCGTCTGAATACCTGTAGTTTGGTTACCCGCAGCATCCGTTGCAGTCCAGATTACATTAGTAGTACCAATTGGATATACATTTCCGGTTGCATTATTTGTCAGAGACAATAGTTGTACGTTATCATTTGCTACCGGATTACCCAATGATGCAACAATAGCGGTATTAGAACCTGAAGGCGCAGTAACCAGAACATTTATCACATTAGAAATTACCGGAGGTTCTACGTCTTTTACAGTTACCGTTTGAATACCTGTTGTTACATTACCATAAGGATCTGTTGCAGTCCATGTAATGGTATTAACACCCATTTGGTATTGTGCAGGAGCATTATTTGTAATGGTTACAGTACCACCACTGTTGTCAGTAGCTGAAGCTGTACCCAGGTCTACACCTGTTGCATAGTTTACGCCTGCATTGGTATTTACAATTTTATTGGCTGGTCCTACTAAAGCAGGAGCCTGTTTGTCTTCTACAATCACCAATTGTAAAGCAGTAGCTTGATTTCCAGCAGCATCAGTAGCTGTCCACATAACGGTTGTTATACCGATTGGATACTGAGCTGGAGCATTATTGGTTACAGTTACTGAACCACTGTTATCACTTGCTGTTGCTGTACCAAGACTTACACCTGATGCATATGCCTGGTTATTATCAGTAATAGTGTTTACAGTTGCAGGAGCTGTAATGGTTGGCAATGTATTATCTACAATTATTACTTTTTGTTTACCGGTAGTTATATTACCTGCAGCATCAGTTGCTGTCCAGGTTATTTCAGTTACACCCAGCGGGAATGTTGAAGGAACAGCACTATTAGTTATTTGTACTGGCTGACCGCAATTATCAGTTGCTGTTGCAGTACCAATTACAATACCTGTACCATTAGCTGATGTAATATCGGCAGGTACTGTTAATACAGGTGCTTGTGTATCATTCACTTGTACAGTAAATGTAGCAGTTGAACTATTACCCGCAGCATCTGTTGCTGTTATTGTTACTACTGTTGTTCCAACAGAGAATACAGATCCAGGCGCATGGCTGTATGTAATTACAGGCGTACTTTGATTATCTGTAGCAGTTGCAACAAATGTAGCTGTAGCACCACATGTATTAAGATCGTTAGACTTAACAATATTAGCCGGAACAACAATTACAGGAGGAGTAACATCCACAGGAAGAACCACATTTACCTGCTGCTCTTGTGTTACTTCATTTCCATTACCATCATTATAAACCCATACAATGGTATATGTTCCAGACTGTGTGAAGGTAGTCTGACTATTGCTCATGGCCAGAACAGTTCCTGAACAGTTATCAGTAGCTGTAGGTCTGGTAGTAACAGTAACCGGCGCTATAAGATTTAATACAGGCAGCACTGCTACATCTGGTGTCGGCGCGATGTTGTCAACCACGAACACATCAATCGGGGCAGAAACCTGAACCTGTCCATTCATTGTAGTCACAGCTACGTGGTAAGATCCAGACGCACTTGCAGAATGCAATGCACTATCAGCACCAGGTATAGCTACTCCATCTCTGTACCACTGATAGTTTGCGCCTACTGTTGCTATTGAAAGTTTTACAAAAGATGAAGGACAGATTGTTGTTGGACCATTTGCCTGTATAGCCGGTAATGGAGTTACAGTCAATCGTACACTTCTATAGATGGTACAGTTGATAAATGGAACAGCGACCGTATAAGTACCAGAATTAATCGGTTGAGCATTTGTTATTGATGGACCAGGAACATAGGAAGCGAAATTATTAGGTCCTTCCCATGTATAAGCCGAACCACCATTCGCAAACAGTATAATTGTACTTCCTACTCCAAATACAGAGGCATTGGCTTCAGCAGTAACCGGGGGTTCAGCATAAGTTGAACAGGTTCCGTTTATTTTATACTCAGACCAGTTTGAATTGGTTCCGGCAAGTGAAAAATTGTTAAGCGTACCATTGTTGTTGTTGCCACTTGCATCTATAAGTGTTTTTTCAGTTGGGTTAAGTGTATTTACAAAGCCCTGATTGAATTTGAAATAAGCTACAAGATCTGTCTGACCTGGCTGAAGCTCACAATTCATATTATTAATGATCTCGCACTGATTCAAAGCACGTTTCCAGATTTTGGCTTCTTCAATCATTCCTTTAAAATGTTCCATGAAACCTGGCTGCTGACCAATTACCAGATTATTCGCATTCATCGTAATATCACCACTCGCTTCTGTTGAAGCAGCAAGAACACCGTTAAGATATATACGCATGTAATAGCCATCGTAAGTTGCTGCAGCATGGGTCCATTGATTAAGACCAGGGAAATTATTGGCAGTAAGTACTTTCCACTGACCATTCAGGTGCAGGAAGAAAGAAATTGTTTTCCAACCATCGTCAGTACGCGGAAATTGATATCCATTGTTAACGGAAAGTGAGGACTTACTTAGTACATCCTGAGTCTGCTTTGTTCCGTCAGTTGGGTATATCCAGGACTCAAGTGTAATATTTTTAGAAATATTGAGGCTGCTGCTGTTTGGTACTACAACTTCATCATCAGCACCATCAAAAGTTAATGAACCTGCTTTATATGCTACCGCAAAGTTTGTACTGGCCGTTGCATTACAAGTTCCAACCGATACAGTTACAGTATATAATCCTGAATTAATGATCTGTGCATTAGGTATTACCGGAGATTGCTGGTTTGAGGTAAATCCATTAGGACCTGTCCACGCATAGCTTGTACCTCCTGTAGCCTGCAACTGAATATTTTGCCCAACTTCAAACACACTGCCATTTGCTGTAGCAGTAGGAAAGATGGGTGTAAACGGAGCACAAACGCCATCACCTACAATACCGGTAGACCAGTTAGAAGTGGTTCCGTTTAATGCCATATTAACAAGCACACCATTATTATTATTGCCGCTCGCATCTTCTGCTGTATTAACTGCTGCATTATTAACACCTGCCAGCCCTTGATTAAAACGATAATAAGCACTTAATCCGTTTTGAATAGCAGGATTAAGCTGACATGACATATTATTATCTATCTCACACTCTGTCAATGCCCTATTCCAAACCCTTACCTCATCCAAAGAACCCTGAAAATACTCTCCGCTATACCCAACCTGTGTACCAATCGAAAGCGGATCTGTGTTTGCGATAATATTACCTGTTACTGCTTTGGTTGCTTTAAGTTCTCCATCAAGGTAAATCTTCATAATAGAACCATCATAGGTAGCTGCTACATGGTGCCATTCATTGATGGCAGGGTAAGTAGCAGAAATAATATTCCAACCTACTCCTTCTATATATATATGAAATGAAAAAGATTTCCATCCATCATCTGTTCTGGGGAATCTATAGCCAGGATTCAATATAGACGACTTACTGATTACACTCTGTGTAGGTGTATTATCGTTTGTAGGATAAATCCAGGTTTCAATAGTTACTCCAGTTGATATATTGAATAAATTATTGTGAGGTACTGAAACATAATCATTTAAACCATCAAAATTGAGTGCACGGGCAGGAACAGAAACACCAATGGTGATGCTCGCGGGAACACTACAACCGGATGCAGTTGTTACATTCACTGTATAAGTACCTGCGTTTGCTCCGGTAACATTTTCAATTACAGGATTTTGCTGGGTAGAAGTAAACCCATTCGGGCCAGTCCAGGAATAACTTGCACCTCCAGATGCTACCAGTTCAAGTGTACCACCTTGTGCTATAGACAATGCATTACTACCAATGGTAACATTTGGTGTAACAAAAGGAGCACACGTAGTTCCATTTGCAATGGCCCCATCTGTCCAGTTTGAAACCGTACTTAAAAGACCAAAATCAACCAGTGAGCCATGGTTGAGATAAGGACCTGAATCAGTCAGTTTATTTTCCAGTAAATTGGAAACACCGCCTAATAAGCCCTGATTAAACTTATAATATGCAACCAGTCCGTTCTGATCCGTTATTTCACAATTTCTGTTCGCTGCTATTTCACACTGAGATAAGGCACGGTTCCAGATACGCAGTTCATCAAGTTTCCCTTTAAAAAATTCATTGGTATACCCATTCTGATAACCAATCGTAAGTGGATTTGTATTTACCGTAATAGTACCTGCAACAGCGAGCTGATTAGCCAATACACCATTGATATAAATACGCATGTAAGTACCGTCGTAAGTAGCTGCCACATGATGCCAGGCATCTTTACCAGGATAAGGTGTAACAACTTCTCTCCAGCCTAAACCATTGAAATTAACCTGAAAACGAATATTTGCCCAGTTATCATTGGTACGGGGGAATACATAACCAGTTTGAGCTGAAGCTGGTAAACGCTGCGACTTAGTTACTACCGACTGTACATTGAAAGCTGAACCACTTGGAACATACATCCAGGATTCAATCGTAATGGCGTCAGTAATATTAAACGACACATCCCCAATGTCATTACCAGAAATGGTACTTCTTACAACTCTAACCTTATCATTAATACCATCGAAACTTAAACCACCTGCAGTCAACTGACTGAATGCAACACCACTAAACATCAATGATAATGCTGTGAAAACAGTAGTAAGAATTCTCCTTTGAGTAAAAAAGCGCATAATGTTAATTTGGCTCTGAATGATTGTTCAACAGTTATAGCTGTTGAGGCAACACAGGATAAAAGAAAAATCAGTTTTAACTGATTAGCGGATAAAGGAATTCAATCGATGGTTAGTCAGAGGATTTTTGGACTTTAACAAGAACGATATTCATCCGGATTTATAGAATGAACAATCGTTAGCATATGTTAATGAAGTCCAAAACTAACCGATATTGCCGATACTTGCAAACCATTTCACCTTTTTTTTATAAACACATATGAATTATTGCATATGTTTTTCGCAAAGGTTTTCGGAGACTGAACACCAAATTGTTTTTTTTTTACATTAGAAAAAATTAATAAAGATTGTATTTTATTGATTATCAATGCATTGATAGTAAATTTTATAGTACTTCAGAAATAGACGCTACAATGAAAAATGTATCGCTTCAGCTAGATTATAATTCGATTAAAATTTCTTTAATTGCCCCAAAAAAAGAAAATCCGGAAGAAAAATGAGGTTAAACCACGTGTTTTCAACAGTCCATTTCCGTGAAAACCACTACAAAATGTACAGTAATTACTACAATTGATTATCAAGTATTTATAAAAATAAAGGATCGCTAATGCGATCCTTTGAGAGGTCCCGAGCGGATTCGAACCGCTGTAGAAGCTTTTGCAGAGCTCTGCCTAGCCACTCGGCCACAGGACCCTTTTTCTGTAGCAGGGTGCGAAAATAAAGCAATCAAAGGAATTTCAAAATTCTAAATGCGAAAACCCGAAATTTGTCGGCATTAACGCCAATATATGAACCGGATAGCTGAAAGTGAACTGATAATCAATAACAGAGGAGCTGTTTATCACCTTAATCTGAGACCCGAAGAACTCGCATCTAATATTATCACAGTTGGCGACCCCGACCGTGTGGCCGAAGTGAGTAAGCATTTCGATAAAACGGATGGGAAATACCAGCATCGCGAATTTGTAACGCATACAGGATGGGTGGGTAATAAAAGAATTTCGGTGGTTTCTACCGGTATCGGAACAGACAATATCGACATCGTACTAAACGAACTGGATGCCCTGGTGAATATTGATTTTGAAACACGTACCATTAAACCACAACTCTCCCACCTTAACATTATACGTGTAGGAACTTCAGGATCACTACAAAAAGATATTCCTGTGGATAGTTTTGTAGCCAGCACACATGGTCTTGGTATAGACAATCTTTTAAACTTCTATCAGCAACAAAACAACCCGGCAGAAAACGAAATTCTTGGCGCATTTGCCAGCCAGATACAGATTGGAGGTGGTTTTGCTTCTCCCTATATCGCTGCAGCAGGAGCTTCTCTGTTAAAGCATTTTGTTGATGGTTTTCACCATGGCATCACCGTTACCTGTCCAGGCTTTTATGGTCCACAGGGAAGGGTTCTACGTTTAGGACTGGTGAATACAGAACTGATTGACCGGCTTACCGGTTTTTCTTACGGTAATCACCGCATCAGCAATTTTGAAATGGAAACAAGTGGCATTTATGGTCTTGGAAAATTACTTGGACATCAGTGTCTGAGTTTAAGTGCCATTGTTGCCAACAGAATCAGCAAAGAATTTAGTAAAGACAGCGCTGCCACTATGGAAAAACTAATTAAATATACACTGGAAATTATCGGGCAGATTAAATAAGCGCAACCATGACGATTCAATTTTATAAATATCAGGGAACAGGAAATGATTTTGTCATCATCGACAACAGAAACAATTCACTTCATCTTACTACTGAACAGATCAATCATATCTGCGACAGACGATTTGGAATTGGAGCAGATGGCCTTATGTTACTGAATACTTTGGAAGGATATGATTTCGAAATGAAATACTACAATGCTGATGGAAGAGAAAGCAGCATGTGTGGTAATGGTGGTCGATGTTTAACACGATTTGCTTACGATATGGGTATCCATAGAACCACCTATCATTTTCTGGCGATTGATGGTGACCATGATGCAGAAATGGCTGAACATGGATGGATCAGGTTAAAGATGAAAGATGTAGATGAAGTAAGTGATTACCACGGCGATGCTGTGTTAAATACAGGTTCTCCGCACTATATAAAATCAGTGCAAAATATCATGGAGATGGATGTTTTTCATGAAGGCAGAAGCATTCGCAACAGCAAAGATTTTGTTACCAATGGCATCAATGTAAATTTTGTTGAACCAGATAATAAGCATATCATCGTTCGTACATATGAACGCGGTGTGGAAGATGAAACACATAGTTGCGGAACAGGTGTAACTGCCGCCGCCATTGTATTTGCGCACAATGAAAAAGGCTTTAACCGTGTAGAAGTAAAAACAAAAGGCGGACACCTCGCAGTAGAATTTGAAAAAATAAGCGATCAGGAATTCCGCAACGTGTGGCTCTGCGGACCGGCTGAATTTGTGTACAAAGGAGAAATTACTATTTAATCATGTAGGATGTCTGATGTCTGATTTAAAATCAGACATCAGACATCCTACATCAGACATCCCATTACTATGATTCAATATTTCAAAAATATCAACGGACAAACTGCTGAGATCGACAGGGCGGAAATGGGTGTATGGGTAAACCTCGTGCCGCCATTTAAAGAAGAAGAGTTTATACAACTAGCCGATGATCTTGAAATACCAATTGAGTTTCTGAGAGATTCTCTGGATATTGACGAACGTCCGCGTTATGAGATCGAAGACAACGTAAAATTTGTGGTTATTAAAACACCTACTGAAAACAATTCTTTTAACGACAGCGAAGCATTTTATATTACCATTCCTATCTGTATCATTCTCACACATACACAGATTATTACTGTTAACTCTTTTGATAATGGAGCCATCAAAAAATTCCTGAACTCTTTTCAGAAAAGACATCCTGACAAGAAGAACATGATGATCCTGAAAGTGTTTGAAAAAGTGGTACAGAATTTCATGGAATTTCTGAAAGAAATTAACCAGAGAAGAAACCAGTACGAAACCAGTTTATACCAGAGTAACAGCAATGTTGATTTACTGAACCTGATGCGTATTCAAAAAAGTCTGGTGTATTTTGTTACAGCATTAAGAAGTAACGAGATGCTGATGATGAAACTCGAAAGAACCAATTTTCTTGGATTGAATGAAGAAGAACGCGAGTTTTTGAATGACCTGATTGTAGACACCAGCCAGGCCCTTGAAATGGCCAACATCTACACAAATATTCTCACCAGTACACTCGATGCATTTGCCAGCATCATCAGCAATAACCTGAATAATGTAATGAAACGCCTTACTTCTATTACTATTATTCTTTCCTTACCCGTAATGGTGGCAAGTTTATACGGCATGAACGTAGACAATATTCCATGGGCTCACTCCTCTTATGCATTTTATGTACCCATTGGATTATCCATTGTCATTGCCGTAGTGATCAGTTGGTATTTCATGAAAAAGAAATGGTTTTAGTATGCCCTTATTCAATATACGTGTGTATGGCATTTTGTTCGACAACGAAAACCGTTTACTGGTAAGCGATGAATTTATTCGTGGTGCTTATATCACCAAATTACCTGGTGGCGGACTTGAATTTGGAGAAGGTACCCGAGACTGTTTAAAACGGGAATTCAAAGAAGAAACAGGCTTGGATGTAAGCATCGGTGATCATATTTATACCACCGATTTTTTTCAGATTTCTGCTTTTAATCAGAAAGATCAAATCATCTGCATTTATTACTTTGTACACCCCAACGAGCCAATTGTTTTACCAGCAAAAACAATCGCATTTGATTTTACCCCTGAACAAATCAGCGATCCAAACGGAGAAAGCGAAGTATTCAGATGGATTGAATGGAATGATCTTCACGCAGACAATATGACGCTGCCGATTGATAAAGTAGTGATTAACTTACTAAAGAAAAATTTGTGAGGTTAAGGTATAGGTAACAAGATGACAAGATCCAAGTATCAAGATACAAGACATATACTCCTGGGTCTTGTAGCCTGAAACTTGTGGCTTGTGGCTTGCACAGCTTGCAGCTTTCTCCCCAACTACTCCGCCTCCTTCCCCATTGCCTGTAATTTCATTTTGCGTGCCGTTTCTTCGCCGAGGTAACGATCAATTTGTTTTTCAGCCAGGTAAATAACAGGGGTTAATATAATGGCCATAGTGAACTTGTACAAGTAATTCACCACACAAATGGCCAATACCAGTTTCCAACTCCAGTCATTGCCTATTTTAAATGCAATAAACAATACGATGAAACTATCTACCAGTTGCGATACAAAAGTAGATCCTGTGGCCCTTAACCATACCCATTTTTGTCCGGTTCGTTTTTTTATTTTGTGAAAAACAGTAACATCCACAATCTGGCTTACCAAAAATGCAATGAGGCTACCAAGAATGATCCACATACCCTGTCCGAAAATTCCACCAAATGCATCCTGCATATTGGGTATGCCTTCCGCTTCTCTTGAACCAATCCAGAAATCGGCCGGTGGAATTTCCATGGCAGCATAAAACATGATAAACGCATAGGATATTAATACAACTGCTGTGTAACTGATGCGTTTTACCGCTTTGGGTCCATAATATTCATTCACAATGTCGGTAATCACGAATTCTAGTGGCCAGAGCAAAACGCCACAGGTAAGGTTAAAAGAAAGACCCGTCTGACCAAAAATGGTCATATCGGCGGGCTTCCAGCCAAATATTTTTTCGAGGGAGAATATTTTCCCTCCAATACACTCGGCAATCAATGCATTCGCCACAAAAAAAGCAGCAATACTGATAAAAAGTTTGGTGGGTTTGTCTTTAAGTATGGAGTGTATCATGCAGGAAGTATGATGTAAAAAAAGAGCTGTGCTATCAGAATGAATAAATTAAACAATCTCACCCATAACTTAACCGTGAATTGTTTTTTACTAAGTAACAATACCAGATACAAAAGGTTTACGCCCATGTTGATAATGGGCGAAAGAACCATACCCAGCACCACAGCAACATTACTCAACATACCCAGTTCCTGTGCCTCATCAATCTTAAAAAAAATACGCACGACCATTGCACCGAGGAAGAATAAATTACAGATAAAAGCAAACCGGGATAAAAAAGAAAAGCCTGTCATACATCCTTATATACTTGGTGAACAGATTGGTTTTTACACAAAATACAATCAATCTCTTTCAAATGAACCCAAAGAGGCAAAAATGAAAGAATTTTTCCTGTAGGTTTGCTGATATAGAAATAAACAGCATGAAGCAGTTCCAATGGAAATCTCTTTTACCACATGCCATTGCAGTGGCTATCTTTTTAATTATTGCGGTTATTTTCTGCAAGCCTGCGCTTGAAGGGAAAGTGTTGAACACGACCGACGTATCTCACTGGAAAGGTATGGCCCAGGATCTGTTCAATTACAAGGAAAAACACGGCAATTATCCATTGTGGAACAATAACCTGTTTGGAGGTATGCCAGCTTACCAGATTGCGATGGAAGCAGCCAATCCTATTACCCCCGTTTATTTTCACCAGTTGTTCATGTTGTTTATGGGTAAACCCATTGGTTTCTTTTTCCTGCTTTGTATTGGTTTTTATTTTCTTTCACAGGTAATTGGAACCAGGCACTGGATCGGCATACTCGGTAGCATCGCTTATGCTTATGCCACTTATGATCCGGTAATTCTTTCGGCCGGGCACGACACTAAGATGCAGGCCATGGGTTATATGCCCGCCTTATTGGGAGCGCTATGGCTTATCTATAAGAAAGAATATTGGTGGGGTGCGGCACTCACGGCTCTTTTTGCCTTCCTGCTTATTGCCATGAACCACTTACAGGTAACTTATTATTTCCTGCTCATGGCAGGGTTTATGACCATTGGTTTTATTGTACAGTGGGTTAAACAAAAAGAGTACAGACATATGGGTATTTCGCTGGTACTGGCAATATCCATGGGACTCCTGTCTGTAGGTCCTAATATCGTTTCTCTGGCTACAACCAAAGACTATTCAAATGCCACCATGCGTGGTAATGCTGTAATGCTCGACTCTACAGGAAAAGCAAAAGAGCGCAAAGGACTTGAAACCGATTATGCTTTTTACTATGGTAGTTATGGTATGGCCGAAACCTATACTTTTCTTGTTCCGGGTATTTATGGCGGAAGCAGCGGTGGGGAACTTGATATTAATTCCAACTTTGCCAAAAAAGCAATAGAGAAAGGGATTCCGGAAGACCAGGCTGCACAATTTGCAGGGTATATGTCTACCTACTGGGGGCCACAGCCCATGACTTCAGGCCCGGTTTATTTTGGCGCCATCATCTGTTTCTTATTTATACTTGGTCTGGTTTATCTGAAAACATGGCACCGCTGGTGGATTCTGGCGGTTTGTGTACTCGCAGTTGTAATGAGTTGGGGTAGCAATTTGCTTTCCTTCAATACTTTCCTGTTTAATAATCTTCCTTTATACAATAAGTTCCGGGCACCGAGTATTATTCTTATACTGCCTCAACTATTGTTCCCACTATTGGGAATGATGGCATTACAACAGTTTTTGTTTGAAGAAAAAAATAAAGCAGTTGCCTTGGCTGGTTTAAAAAAATCGGCTTACATCACCGGTGCTTTCCTATTGGGTGCTGTGCTCCTGTATTTCTCTTTTGATTTTATCGGCAGGAATGATGATGCTGTAAAAAATGGTTTAGCGCAATCATTGGGCGGCAACAACGACGAAGCCAATAATTTTTATAATGCACTAAAAGAAGATCGTCGCTCATTGTTTGGCAGCGATTTATTAAGAAGTATATTATTTATTGCCGCTGCTATTGGTTTGCTATGGCTTGCAGTTAAAGAAAAACTTAAAACCATTTATGTACTGATTGCGATACTCGTTTTAAGTTCTGCCGACCTATTCAGCGTAGGCAAGCGCTACCTGAATGAAAGAAATTTCCAGGATGCGGAACTGGTGAATGAAGGACAGTTTGCTCCTACTGCCATCGATCAGCAAATATTAAGTGATACAACAAGGCCACGTGTGTTAAATCTTACGGTAGATCCTTACACTGATGCCATTACTGCATACCACCATCGTTCAGTAGGTGGCTACCATCCGGCGAAACTGAGTATTTATCAGGATCTGATTGGTTTTCAGTTAGCTAAACAGCCGATGAATATTGGTGTACTCAATATGCTGAATACACGCTATGTAATTGTACCAAATCCACAAAACGGACAACCATCATTACAGGTGAATCCTGCAGCATTAGGACATGCATGGTTTGTAAAAGGTATTCGATATGAAAAAGATGCGGGCGAAGTTATGAAAGCCATGAACCAGTTTTCACCCGGCGATACCGCCATTGTAGAAGAACAATACAAAAATAGTATTGCTTTTGCACCGGCATATGATTCTACTGCAACCATAACACAGATTATAAACGACAATGATGTTGTACGTTATCGTTCAAACAGCAACAGTAACCAGTTTGCTGTATTCAGTGAGATCTTTTACGACAGGGGCTGGAAAGCCACTATTGATGGTAAGGAAGCTCCGATTGTAAAAGTAAACTATGTGTTACGTGGACTTGCAGTTCCGGCAGGTAACCATGAAATTGTATTTAAATTCAAACCAGCCTCTTACTATAACAGTGCTAAAATTGCGGTTATTACATCGGCACCCATCTGGATATTGCTGATACTGGCTGCATTCTTCTCACTCAGGAAAAAAAGGGAAGAAAAGGCCTGATGAAACAACCTGCGATTCTTGGCATTATTTCATACCCGGTATTTCCGGCACATATGGGTGGACAGAAATGCGTGGAGGGTTTTTACAAACAACTCTCCACGCAAACTACTGTTTCATTAGCTGTTTCAAAGAAAAACAATACGGATGCTATTCAGGGTGTACAGATAGACAATTTTCTTTTCGATCACTGGAAAGGGCCCTTAAATATCTTCTATCTGCTGAAACTCATTTTGCTGATCAGAAAGCGAAAGATTGACATTATTATTATTGAGCATTCTTATTTCGGCTGGCTGGGTTTACTGCTTCGTTTTTTTACAGGCAAAAAACTGGTAATCAGGTCTCATAATATTGAAGCCTATCGTTTCAGAGATCTTCAGCGTCCCTTCTGGCAACTGTATTACAGGTATGAGCGTTTTGTACATCGTTGTGCAGATCATAACTTTTTTATTACTGAAGAAGACCTCTCCTATGCTGTAGATAACTGGAAATTAGACCCACAGAAATCCAGTGTGGTTACTTATGGAGTGTCTCTGGACAAGGCCATACTTGACCTCAAACCGATACTTCGCGGAAGGCTCTCGGAATATTTCAATATCCCGAACAATTGCATCCTCTTTCTTTTTAATGGCACACTCAACTATACCCCTAATACTGATGCCCTCCATGTCATTGTGTATGAGCTATTACCACGTCTGAGAAATTATCGTCTATCGTTCAGGATATTCATCTGTGGCAAAAACCTTTCTGTACAGTGGGAAAAAGTATTGAAAGAGCAGCCGGAACTGATCGTAACAGGTTTCGTGGATGATATTTCCATTTTTATGGCAGGAACAGATTGTTCCATCAATCCAATAACACTGGGTGGTGGTATCAAAACTAAACTGGTGGAGGCCCTGGCCTATCACCAGACCATTATTACTACTCAAACAGGAGCCAAAGGCATTTTGCCAGACCTGGCGGGGGCTAAAATGAAAGTGGTTCCAGATTATGACTGGGAACTTTTTGCCAATGCCATGAATAGCTTTAATCCTTACCAGCAAGCGAACACCCCAGCTCCTTTTTTCGAACATTATCACTGGCCCGCTATCGTAGACAAAGCACTCGTATCTTTAAGCCGTTTATGAATACAGCTAAACAGATATCGGTTATTATTTGCACTTACAACAGGGCGCTGTACTTAACGGAGGCTTTAGACAGCTTATACCAACAGACACTTTCAAAAGCATCTTTTGAAATCATTGTAGCAAACAATAATTCAACCGATAATACTGAAGAAATCTGTCATCAGTATATCAATGCGCATCCTGATATGCAGATCATTTACCTGAATGAGAAACAACAAGGTGCTTCGTTTGCCCGTAATTCGGGTGCTGCGCTGTCGTCTTCCAGACTACTTTGTTTTATGGATGATGATGCCGTTGCCGATACTGATTATTTAAGCCGTATTGTTCAGTTTTTTGAAGTTCACCCTGACTCTGGTGGTTTAGGTGGCAGAATCATACCACGCTATATTCCTTCAGAACCGGCATGGATGAGTCATTATGTATCATCGATGGTTGGTAATTTTCATTATACCCCACAGGTATCCGCTTTTAAACCAGGTAAATACCCGTTAGAATCGAACATGATTGTCCCCAAACAACTCTTCAATACAATTGGGGGCTTCAATACAGCTTTACCCGGTGTAAAAGGCGAATTGAGGATTGGTGGTGAGGGTAAAGATTTTTTCTTTCGTTTACAAGCGCTTGGGCACCAGATTTATTACGACCCCCATATCATTGTTCATCATGTAGTAGAAGTGGCGAAACTAACACCTGCTTATCTTTACAGGGTGGCCAGTGGTTATGGACGTGGTGAACGTGTTCGTACTTTACAGAAAAGCAAATGGGCCTATCTGGTTAAAATTATTGAATACCTGTTCAAACTGGGGGCGTCTTTGATATTGGGCATTACATACCTGTTACGCGGACAAGCGGCAAAATCATGGCCTGTTATTCGTTTTAGGATAGATGCTCTAAAAGGTTTATTCAATTTATAATATTCCCTGCACCGGGTTTAAGTCCGGTGCACCATTTTAATTTATATATTTAATCATGAGTTTGGCTATTACACTTGCAAGAAAAATCAAAGGAACACTTAGCCGATGGTTTGGTATCCAGTTTGTATCTCCGTCAGAAACATCAAAAGTGCGTCACTGGGTGACTTCTTATTGCATAGGCAAAGGCTGTGATATTGGTTTTGGTGGCGATAAAATCATGAAAGAAAATTGTGATGGAATCGATTTTCCTCAACCTTACACACACACAGGCAAAGACAAAGTTGATATTGGCGTAGATGTCATCAACAATGAAATTCCTGTTCCAGATAATACTTACGATTATGTATATACCAGCCATCTCATCGAAGACTTTACAGATACCGGCGATGCATTGCGCAAGTTCATACGCATACTTAAATCAGGAGGCAATCTTATTCTGGTATTCCCCGATCAACCAAAATATGAGGTTTACTGCCGTGAAATGGGCATACCGATGAATCCATATCATATTCATGCCAATATGGGTTACGATCTGATGCTGGAAAGAATGAATGAAATTACAGGTATTAGTTACGAGATCTTATTCCGCAGCAACTGCGAAATTGATTACAATGTGGTCATGGTTTTAAGAGTCAACAAACTGAACTAAGCCTGATGTCATTACTTAAAAAAATACTGACTAACTGGAAGCTGACCTATAATCACAGGCAAAAGGAAAAAAAATTCATCAACGGAATCAGTCATATGCCGCAAGTGCTGGAGCCATTGGTTCCTGTAACTGGCAACACTGTTCATTTCAAGCATACTGGTCATGCAGGTGATGTTATTTATTCGATCCCTGCTATGAAGGCTCTGGCTAATGGCAAAAACATTCATCTGTATTTTGAATTGCATCAACCCAACCGCGATTTCACCAAACAAATGATACACCCGAACGGTAATGTGATGCTAAATGAAAAAAGTGTTGCCATGTTTGCTCCTCTGATGCAGCAGCAACCAGATATTCAGCATTTTGGTGCATGGAACGGCGAACCCATTCATTATGACCTGACTGCATTTCGTGCTTTTCCTTTCGATTACCGGATGTATAGTATCACGCGTTGGTATTTTCTTACATTCGCTGTATCAGCCGATCTGGGAAAACCCTGGTTGCAGGTAGTTCCTGACAAAAACTTTGCAGACAAAATCGTATTGGCCCGCAGCAGCCGCTATCATACTCCGGGTATCTCCTATTCATTTTTATCGCAGTATTCCAACCTTTTCTTTGTAGGTGTACCAGATGAATATGAAGCGATGAAAAAGGAAATTCCCAATCTTGTTTATCAGCCTGTCAATAATTTTGCTGAACTGGCATCCATTATTGCTGGAGCCAAGTTGTTTATTGGTAACCAGTCCTTCCCTTTTTCACTGGCAGAAGCACTGAAAGTGAGAAGAATACTGGAAGTATATCATCAATGCCCGAATGTGGTACCTGAAGGTTCGGATGCCTATGATTTTTGTTACCAACCACAATTTGAAAAGATTGTGTCAGATATCCTCAACAGGTAGTAATATTGCCAGACAACAAGGCCTTTTAAAGTATCTGTATGCGCAAATTGATAAGATCCCTGCTGAACAGTATAGGGTATGATATTGTAAAAGTGAATGTTCACAGTCATAAAAAAGTGAACAGGATCAAAAAAGTAACTGTTGGCAATTATGTATTGGAAATGCCCGGCAACAATCCACAGATCAGCACTTATAAATACGATCCGGGAGCCAATAGCCAGTTAGGTCGTTTATCAGCCTGCGTAGCAGAAAAATATCCATCCTTATCTGTGCTCGATATCGGCGCCAATGTGGGCGATACCATTGCTATTATTAAATCGGCCATTGAATTACCTGTTATTGGTATTGAAGGCGATGATTTTGCTTTTGAGTTTCTCAAAAGAAATACCATGTCTTTAAAGAATGTTACCCTGATTAAAACATTTCTGGGTGAAAAAATTGAAAGCAAAAAAGTATCAATGGAGAAATCAGGATGGAACACTACCCTAATTCCCAATGACGACAATGGTGAGACCATTCATTTAAAAACACTCGATGAAGTGCTGGCAGAAGAACATCTGCAAAACAGAACGCTGAAATTGTTAAAAATAGATTGTGAGGGTTTTGATACCATCATCATCCGTGGCTCTGCTAAACTGATCCGTGAAAAAAAACCAGTCATCTATTTTGAGTATAACCGTACCAATATGGATGCAATTGGTGAAGATGGTTTGTCTACACTCTTAACATTAGGGGCCGTTGGCTACCGCAATGTTATTTTCTTTGATAATAAAGGACGTTACCTGATGAGTGCCCCTATTGACCAGGAAAATGTTATTGCAGACCTGCATCGTTATGCACAGGCAGATAATAGCTGTATTGCCTATTACGATATCTGTCTGTTTCATGAAGACGACAGCGACCTCGCTCAACAATTTATTGAATTGGAAAATAGCTTACAACCCTAACTGATAAAGGCATGAGTGAACTGAAGAATTTCCTGGTAAAGATTAAAGGCTATTTTAAAAAACGTACTCCAACACAACGTTTATTAAATCGTATACACACTCAGGAAATACTGGGTAATATTTTTCATCTAGGTTTTTCTTACTGGGGGCCTTTTTTTACAGCCTATCAGCCAGACTCACATACCGCATTCCAGGCGCACCCCGAATTCAGGGAGCTGCAAAAAAGGTTTTCTTCCCATAACCGCAGAAATAATGGTGGTGATACTGCGCGTTTATGGAGTTTTCTATTAAACTGTAAACAGGTATTATCAGAAAATATTCAGGGCGATTTTGCAGAACTGGGTGTGTGGAGAGGAAATACTTCTTCCATATTGGCATATTATGCTAAAGAGCATAACAGAAACGTTTTTCTGTTCGACACTTACGAAGGCTTCAGTAAAAAAGATCTGGAAGGTATTGACGCATCCAAAGACACCGACTTTAATAATACTTCGATTGAATTGGTTAAACAGGTTATTGGCCCTGCTGTAACCCAGTGTTCTTTTGTAAAAGGTTTTTTTCCCGATACCATTACCAACGAGCACGCAAACAGGCAATATGCTATCGTAAGTCTTGATTGCGATTTGTATGCCCCAACCAAAGCAGGGCTTGAGTTCTTTTACGATAGAATGCCAAATGGGGGTTTATTTCTTTTACATGATTATTCCAGTCTGCACTGGGATGGCTCAAAAAAAGCCATCGATGAATTCTGTAAAAGTACCGGCGAGCATGTTATACTAATGCCCGACAAAAGCGGAAGCGCTTTTATGCGGAAAACAAGGGGGGGGGAAGTGCTGTTTAATATCCTGAATGATATGAGGGGCTTCAGGCTATGAGCCATGAGTACGAGCTTTGGGGCATTTTTAAACAGGTTCAAACTAATCACAAACTTATTTTACGTGGATGTCCGGGTTTGGTATACAAATGATACCTGGGTGGTTCATAATGATTCGCTGCAGTAAAAGGACCTGTAAAATGTTGCCCCATTATATCCTCCCTCACAAAATAGGCGTTTACACCGGCAAAACAACAACCTACAAGTTTATAGCCTTTTTCTTCTCCCAGTTTACAAAACGATTCCAGACTTGCTCCGGTGTTGCTTGAACCATCCCACATAGCAGCCGCATCATAATCTACCACAAATTCGCAGCCGGGACGATACACTGCATTGTATTCAACTATTACAACACGTGGACGATAGCGCTGGATAGCTTTCCAGACATAATAATCGTTGCGGTCAATATCAATCGACAAAAGATCGGGTTCTACGGGAACCCCCGCTTTTTCGAACTGGTATTCAATATTTTCGGCCGTAATAAATGCCTGTACTGCTTTTAAATCGCCACTGGATATAGCTTTTGGGCAGGTTTCATATATGGTTGCTATATTGTTTTCACTTCCATCCATCCACAAACCTTTCCAACCCTTATACAATAGATATGTACTATTGGTTTCGCTGCCGTTTTCAACACCAAATTCTATAAAATACTGATTTGTAGTACCTATACGTTTGAATATTTCTTCAATAATGCCATCATCACCCACCTGCGAAAAAACCTGAAACTCGTAACGGTTGAGTTTATCGGCTTGCTGGTAACGAGGATTATTATACAGATGGGTTTGCAGGTAATCGTCCACCTGTAACATATTTACCCTGTTCAATTTGCTGTCAATCTGTTCCAGGTTCAGTGTTCGGCGGAGTTTGGTATAGAAACGATTTTTCAGGTCACCTAAAAAGCCCATTGTCTTAGATTTAATGCTGGTAAAAATACGCATCGTGAGCCAAGTCATAAAATCTGGCTTCATCTGTATTCAGATTGTACATTTGTAAGATCAGTAACATTCATGCTAAACCACCTCAAAGGCATTATATACGACTGCATATTATGGCTGGCCCGTTCGGGTTCCAGGCAAAAAACGCATAAAAACAAACTACTGATTGTTCGGGTAGATGAGATTGGAGATTATATGCTTTGGCGCAATTTTCTGAATGAAATAACCGCTTCCCCAAAATACCGCGATCACGAAATACATTTTTGTGGTAACCGCAGCTGGAAATCTTTATTTGAACAGTTTGATGCAGCATCCGTCACCAAACATTTCTGGATCGATAAAATTCGTTTTAAAAAAGAATTACGGTACCGCTACAGATTTCTGCAAATGATTTATCGTCAGGGTTATACAACCGTCATTAACCCTACTTTCTCACGCGATAAACGTTATGATGACAGTATTGTTCGTGCAGCAAAAGCCAAAGAAACTATCGGCATGGTTGCGAATACGGAAAGTGTACAGCAATACGAGCTGGGTTACGACAAAGGTTTATACACCCGTTTCTTTGATCATCCACATAAACCCATATTTGAATTTTATCGGAACAGGATGTTCACAGAATTTGTTACGGGCATTTATTCCTCTGTAGTAGATACCAGCGTAGCTTTGCCTTTATTACCAGCATATGAAGGGTTGCCGGAAAAATTTATTGTTGTTTTTCCTGGTTCCAGAAGTAAAACAAGAATCTGGCCGGTAGAAAATTTTATTAAAGTAGCAGCTTATCTCTATGAACAAAAAGGATATACCGCAATAATTTGTGGTGCCGCAGGAGATAAAGTATATACAGATGCATTTTGTGAATCGTACACCTATCCCCTTCTCGATCTTACGGGGAAAACTTCCTTACCCGAAATGCTTACTGTTCTGCAAAAGGCTTCGATGTTATTGTCTGTTGATACTGGGTCAGTACATTTGGCCGCTGCTGTAGGATGCCCTGTAACTGCCATTTTCAACGGATCGCAATACAAACGCTTTGCACCTTATCCGAAACAATTATCGGCTCATTTTATTGCGGTATATCCAAAACAAATTCAGCTGGAATTGTCTGATGATGAAATGGTGCGCAGTAAATATGAATTTGTGATTGATACTCCTTACGACTTAGTTACCCCTGAACAGGTAATTGAAGCTGTAAAAAAGAGCTGTGGGCTTTGAGCTTAAGAAGAATACTCGTAGCTCACAGCCCATAGCTCATAGCTTGCTTCTCACCAGTTCTCCAGTCCTATTTTTTTCTTCAGGCGGAACAGCCATTGGCCAAAACCACTTTGCAGCAAATAATGCAGGAGCTTCAATCGCAACTGCCATAATTCGAGTTTCAGCGATCGGCCAAAATATGATTCGTACACTTTTTTGGTTTCGGCCAGCGAACGCAGGTATTGTGTGGAACTGATTCCTGTATCATCAAAAATGGCGATAATGGTTGGTAAATATTGATATGACTCATTTCCCAGACGACACATCATATCATAATCCATGGCAATTTTATACTCCGATTTAAAAACGCCCACTCTTTCATACACTTGTTTTTTTACAAACCATGTTGGGTGCAAAACACTGCGCATGCCTCTGTACAGTTTTTGGCGATCAAAAGGTTTTCCTACAATTACTTTTTCACCAGCCCTAATCAATTCAATATTTCCACTGATCCATTGCACCTGCGGATGTGTTTGAAAAAATGCTGTTATTGTTGAAAGCACTTCGTTACCCGCATAAATATCTCCTGAGTTCAGTAAGTGTGTAACAGGTCCGGCTGCTTTTTGTATTCCTTTATTGAAAGCATCTGCAATACCCTTATCTCTTTCATTGATCCATCTGCGATAAGAAGGCTGTACTGTTTTTTCGAGCCAATCAGCTATATCGTTATTGGTAGATCCATTAATGATCCAATGCTCATTCGGAAGCACTGTTTGTGCATCTACCGACGCACAGGTTCTTTGTACATCGGCCAGATTATTAAAACAAATGGTGATCACTGAAATTCCATTCATGATCGTATCAGAGTTGGGTTAATTTTTGAAGAAAAAGATCGAGCCCTTTTCTTTTAGCTTCATCTAATGTATAACTGATATTCTGTGTATAATATTTTTTGAGGTCATAATCTGCAAAAACCAGTCCATCCACCACCTCGTCAATATGTTGAATACCATACGCATTGGCGCGGTTAAATGCATCTTCAAAATCTACATCCACTGGCTTATTGGCTACCCAGGCGGCAAAAACAAAGGGTAACCCTGTGTGTTGTTGCCATGCTTCGCTCAGATCGTAATAATAAGCCGATATTTTTTGCTGTGTCAAGGCACGGTCGCCAATAACCACGGCAGCAGTAGTTCCTTTAATGAGGTGCCTGTAATCTTCCTTCGCCTGTTCAATCTCCACCTCTTTCTTCCAGTATTCTTTCAATAAAATTCTTGCCAGGTTTACCGATGTTCTGCTTTGGTAATCAAGTATCAGTTTTCCTACCTGTTCTAGCGGAACTTCGCTGAAAATTCCCACCGACTCCACCCTTCCAACGGCACCAATACAATAATCGGTAATAATATGCGCTTCCTGTAAGCGGGGAATGATGGCTACAGGAACAAGACCTATATCTATTTCATCATTTAACAGCATGGAAGCAATATTGGCCGGAAAATCGGCCACCAGGTCCATTTTCTGCATGAGTCCGGAACGCAACACGCCATGCATTAGAGGGCGGGTATTCAAATAACTAACGGCTCCAATCCTTAATCTCTTGTCCAATTCAGCTAAATTTGCCAGCAAAGAAAACCAATAATCAATAAATAACCTCAAAATCGCAGATGGAACTCACCCCACTTACCGCTGTTACACCCATTGATGGCCGTTACCGTAAACAGGTTCAGCATTTAGATGACTTTTTCTCTGAATATGCACTCATCAAGTACAGGGTACTGGTTGAAATAGAATATTTCTTTTTTCTGGCCGACAAACGCTTTTTCAAACTCCCCCAAAAAGCGCGTATTCAGTTAAAAAAAGTGTTGGATGGCTTCAGTATCGACGATGCACAACAAATCAAACAAATTGAATCGGTAACCAACCACGATGTAAAAGCAGTAGAGTATTTCCTGAAAGAGCAATTAGATAAAGCCGGCATCAGCCACCTGAAAGAGTGGATACATTTCGGACTTACCTCACAAGACATCAACAATACTTCCATACCGTTAAGCTGGAAGCATTGTATGGAACATGAATACCTGCCTTCTCTTATCAATCTGCAAAACAACTTATACCAGTTAGCCGTTCAGTGGAAAGATATTCCAATGCTGGCCCGTACACACGGACAACCCGCTTCTCCTACCCGTCTGGGCAAAGAAATCATGGTATTTATTGAAAGACTGAATCACCAGGTTGAATTGTTTGCCAGTATACCCTATGCTGCCAAATTTGGTGGAGCCACCGGTAATTTCAATGCACATCATATCGCATTCCCTAAAAAGAACTGGGTGGTGTTAGGAAATGATTTTGTGGAGAACACACTCGGCTTACAACGTATGCAGTTTACCACACAGATTGAACATTATGATAGTCTAGCTGCACATTTTGATGCACTGAAACGCATCAATAATATTTTAACGGATCTCTGCCGCGATATCTGGACCTATATCAGCATGGATTATTTCAAACAGAAAACTAAGAAAGGCGAAGTAGGCTCTTCGGCCATGCCTCATAAGGTTAACCCCATTGATTTTGAAAATGCAGAAGGTAACCTGGGTATGGCGAATGCTCTACTGGAGCATCTTTCAGCAAAATTACCCATCAGCCGTTTACAGCGTGACCTTACTGATTCTACTGTATTGAGAAATATAGGTTCTCCGGTGGCGCATATTGCTATTGCCTTTAAATCGATCGAAAAAGGTTTGGGCAAACTGGTACTTAATGAAGCAAAACTGAAAGAGGATCTTGAAAATAACTGGGCCGTGGTAGCAGAAGCCATTCAAACTATTTTGAGAAGGGAAAACTATCCCAATCCTTACGAGGCATTAAAAGACCTGACACGTGGCAATCATAAGATTGACAAAAAAACCATGCAAACTTTTATTCAGTCGCTCAAAGTAAGTGCAGCGGTGAAAAAAGAATTGAAAGCGATTACACCTTCTAACTATACGGGCGTAAACCCCGATTTCTAACCTTCTTTCTGTGCCCCTCTGTGTCTTCAGTGGCAAATTTGTCGGAAAGTCGGCGAGACCGAAAGTCCGAAGGTATTTGCCACTGAAGGCACAGAAAACACAGAGAAAAACACAGAAGTTTTCTTAACTTTTCTCCATGCATATTGGGAACCACTACAAACTGAGCGAGTTTCTTTTCTGGACGAGAAGAGATATTTACCGACTGGTGCTGCTTGCCGCAATACCTACTGCTTTATACCATTTTCTGGGTTGGACCTGGCTGGCCATTCCCTGGGTACCCATTGCCATGATTGGCACTGCTGCTGCATTTATCATAGGGTTTAAAAATACCCAGACTTATAATCGTTTATGGGAAGCAAGACAAATATGGGGTGGTATTGTTAACAGCAGCAGGTCGTGGGGTATGCTGGTGAAGGATTTTGTAGGTAATGGTGAACCGCACAAAGACATCCATCATGAATTGATCTACCGGCATATTGCCTGGCTCACTGCATTACGTTACCAACTCAGGGAAACAAGACCCTGGGAGAATATCAATAAAATATACAACCTCGAATACAGGAAATTTTACTCCATACCCGAACACCACACTCCTTTTGAAGAGGCATTGAACCCATATTTAAACGATTCCGATTTTCAATATGTATGGGGAAAGAAAAATAGGGCCACTCAACTCATCAGCCTTCAATCGGCTCATTTAAGGAAACTAAAAGATGCAGGATTAATTGATCCGTTGAACTACGTGGAAATGGAGAATCAACTGGTTCAGTTATATGATTTACAAGGCCGTTGTGAACGGATAAAAAACTTCCCCTATCCACGACAGTTTGCAAGTATTAATCTGTTTTTTATCAGGCTTTTTACTTTTATGGTTCCATTGGGTTTGTTACAAGAATTTCACAAACTGGGAGAATATATGATCTGGCTCAATATTCCATTTAGCGTACTGGTAAATTGGGTCTTTAATACCATGGAAAAGATAGGAGAAGCCACAGAAAACCCATTTGAAGGTAATGCCAACGATGTACCCATCAGCACCCTTAGCCGCACAATAGAAATTGATCTCAGAGAAATGCTGAATGAAACAGATATTCCTCAGCCGTTGGCAGCAATGAACAGCATACAAATGTAGAGATGTCGGATCTCGGATGTCAGATGTCTGATATATTTTTAGACATATGTAATAAAAATAAGTGGCGCTACATTCCTGTAACACCACTTACTTTTAAATCACAAAATCAAATCCTACATCTGACATCAGCGATCTGACATTTTATTCCTTCACCCCCGTCGTAACCTTTGGTGCTTCTTTGGTCCAGGAGCTGATGTCTAATTTTTTCTGGCTGGGATAAATTTCATCCAGCGTATTGCCATCATACATCCTTCCGTTTTTGATTACATAACGAATGCTGTTGGTATTACGGATATTCTGGAGCGGGTTGTTATCCATGATTACAATATCAGCCAACTTACCTGCTTCGAGACTGCCCAGTTCTTTATCCAATCCTAATGCAGTTGCACCCAGTATGGTAGCGGTTTTCAGTGCATTCAACGGGCTCATTCCACCACTTGCCACACTCCATAACTCCCAATGATAGCCGAGACCCTGCAACTGACCATGACTACCAACACCTGCCAGTCCACCCTGTTCTACAATGCTTTTGGTTCCTTTGGCATGTTTGCTGAATACATGATCTTCGGGTGTAAACCATCCGCCATTACCTCCCGTTCTTCTACGTGCTTTGGTACTGAGTTCTTCATAGGGTGTAAAGCGATTCAGCTTAGGATCGTGTACAGGGCTTTCTGTTGTATAGTAATAGTTCTCTGCCCATGGCCCACCATATGCCACCAGTAAAGTGGGTGTATGTGCCATTTTACTTTCTGCAATCGTTTTGGTTACATCTTTATACAATGGATGAACAGGTATGGCATGTTCTACACCTGGATAACCATCGAGTATATGTGTCATGTTCAGTTTATAATCCAGTCCACCTTCTGTTGTTGGCATTAACTTCTGTTCTTTAGCCGCCATAATTACCCACTGGCGCTGCTGACGTACACCGGTGAGGTACATTTTGATGTACTGTGTTTTATAATACTTACTGTATTGCTCCAATACTTTTTTGGTTTGATCAAGATCGCGGAGGTTATACATCCAGTATCCTACACCAGGGCCTGTGCTATATACTCTTGGGCCGGGTATGGTACCGGCATCCACCATATCACTGTAAGTTAATACATCGGTAGTAGCTGTTTGCGGGTCACGTGTTGTGGTTACACCGTAAGCAAGATTGGCAGCATAAATCCATACCGTGTTTTTATGCAGTCCCCAGAATGGCCACATGTGTGAGTGTGTATCAATAAAGCCCGGTGTAATGGTTTTACCTGAACAGTCTATTACTTTCGCACCTGCGGGTGCGGCTATTCCTTTACCTACCTGTTTAATGCGATTGTTGACAATGAGGATATCTCCTTTTTCAATTACTTCATCCCCTTTCATGGTAATGATGCGCGCATTTTTTAACAGGATGGTTCCATTGGGCATGTCTTTTTCAAAATATACTTTCACCTGTGTTTCATGAGGAGCATATTTTTCTTTTTTCTTTAGCTCAGCTTTATCAAGACTATCCTGTTTTGCTTTTGCCGGATCAGCTTTCAATGCAGCAGCCAGATCGCTTGCTTTCTTTTTAGTCAGTGAATCAGCAAGTTTTTTTGCATCAGGTCCGGCGGCTGTTAATGCTTTTACACTATCGGCCGCACGTTTGGTTTCAACACGTTTGGCTTCTTTTACCGAATCTTCCACAGCTTTGGCTCTTTCTGTATCGTACACCCAGTGACCATTACCGAGGCTCCAGTGTACTTTCTTTCCATTTTCCTCCCATGCCGGAAATTCTCCACCTATTTCAGTTAACTGACGTGAAGGGAAAATACTGGATGATGGTTCCGCTACAGAGATATTTGGCGTTTTACCTGTTTCAGGAATCGTTACCACATAAATATTATTATTTACCTGTGCGAGTGCCTGATTGCCTACCGGTGCCATTAAAATAATGCCCGCAGATGATGGCATATTTTGTGGCTCACGGCTGCTGTATGATTCGGGCAGCATACAGTTGTTTAATGGATCTGCAACGGACATATATCTTCCCATCACATATTCCTTTCCTGTTGCAGCAGTTGCTTCATGTGTATCATCATGACCGTCAAGCACCGATCCAAATGTGGTGATACCTGTTATCCGTACATGTACTTTTGGATCGGTACCATCCCAACGAATAGATATCAATGCACCACCACCTGTATTCAGGAAAATCCTGTCTGACTCTTTCGTGAAATGCAGGTTACCACGGTTACGGGCTTTATCAATCACTGAGATAGCACCACCATTCTCATTGATCCAAACAATTTCTGCCTCTTCACCGCTAAAGAATGGATCTTCCGCATCTTTAAACAACCGTTTTGGTCCACGGAAGAAAGCAATCCGCTGGTTATAACTCCAGGCTGGTTGCATATAAAATGCAGCTTCACTTGTTAACCTGCTTACTTGCGAGGTTGACACTGTTGCTTTATAAACATGTCCGCCTTCTTTCTCATCCCATGTTACAAAAACAATTTGTTTTCCATCAGGACTCCATGCGGGCATGGCTTCTGTGAAATTATGATTGCTTACACGCTTTGGTGTACCATTCGGATAATCCATTACATATAATCGATTCAATACCGTAAATGCCAGTTGTTTTCCATCCGGACTTGGTACAGCATCTCTTATTTGTGATGCCAGTGCATGAGTGGTATCTTTAATATCGTAGTTAAAATACAAACGAGGTCCAAGTTCCAGTTTGATATCTGCATCAAAAGGAATTTCTGTAGCTGCTTCTCCGCTTACAGGTATCTTCCATATTTTACCCCCATAACTCGCGATCAGGTTTTTACTATCGGGAGTAAATGCCATACCCGGCAATACACCTTGTGGCGCAATACTCTCCTGCTCATCGCGTTGAACTGGGTATGCCAGCCATCTTTCATCACCCGTTTTCAGGTTACGTATTACAAGACCGGTTTTATCCTGATAACGCGTACCATATACCATCCACTGACCATCTTTACTAAGTGTGGGTGTAAATGCGGAGCCATAACGTGAGGTGATGGTGCTGGTTAATCCTTTATCGCGATCATAAACACCTATCTGGTATTGAGGTAATAAGGCATTATAGTTCCATGAGCCATTTCGTTGACTATAATAAACCGACTTTCCGTCAGCACTGATAAATGGATCAATGGTTTTCAAAGCACCTGGCGCATCATTTAACTGAATTCCGCCACCGCCATCTGAATGAAACATCCATAAACGGGGCAATCTTCTTCCTCTGCTGGCAATTACATATTTGCCATCTGGTGTCCAGACTGCATTTACATAATCATCCACTCTTGTTTTGGTTAATTGAACTGTGTCTTGTTTTACACGATCAATTAACCATAAGTTATCGCCACCACTTCTATCACTGGTGAACAATAATTTATTTCCATCTGGACTAAAACGTGGATGTGTTTCATACGCAAATCCTTTTGTTACTGGTGTTGCTTTACCACCGGTGATGGGCATTGTATAGATATCGCCCATCAGATCGAAAGCAATGGTATTTCCATCCGGACTTACATCCACACTAATCCAGGTACCTTCATTGGTATTGAAACTGATTTCTCTTTCAGGTTTCAAAGGCAGGTCTTTGAATATGGAGTAAACAGGCGTGTCTTTTTTAACAGAGTCTGCAAGGTTTACAGCACTGAATAACCAGGAGCGGTTATTTTCATCTGTTGTTATCACTGTGGCTACAAGGGCTGAAGCTGCAACGGCCAGCCCTGAGAAGAATAGTTTTCTCATTCGTACAGATTTTGGTCCGCAAAAGATACAAACGTTCCTTATTTCAAAACAATCTCTGACAAGAAAATTACATAAGAGGCTGTATTATCTGCATATAAACACAGGAATAATCTGATTTCCAGTAATTTGTGCAGCAATCAATCGGGCATGAAAAAGAAATTAAAATGGCGTCTTGCACAGGAACTAGAGTATAAATGGTGGCAGCAATACCTGCATAAAAAAGAGCCGGCTCAATACCTTCAATATAAAAAAACATATTGGCTTCAGGTTTTATCTTCTCTGGAGGAACCTATTCTGACAGAAACAAAACAATCCATACTTGATGCAGGTTGTGGTCCGGCTGGTGTTTTTATTGCGCTGGATAAGCATCAGGTTACTGCATTAGACCCATTGCTGGATCGATACAAAAACCTACCACATTTTAATGCAGAGGCTTATCCATGGACAAGATTCGTACAATCACCTCTCGAATTATTAACGGATAAAGAACAATACGACACTATTTTTTGCATGAATGCCATCAACCATGTGAATGATATTGCCTTATGTTGCCAGCGTTTATTTGATGCATTAAAGCCGGGTGGACACCTGATTTTATCTACTGATGCACACCGGTTTCCTTTTTTGAAAAAAATATTTCAATGGCTGCCGGGAGACATGTTACATCCCGTTCAATTAGATATTGATGAATATAAAAAACACCTGACCGACCTCAACTTAGACATAAAGAACAGTATCAAATATAAAGAAGCCGGAATCTTTAATTACTACATACTGATTGCTCAAAAAGGAAAATAAATAATACCAGCAAGAAGATCGTATCTAAAATACAGATTAGTGTAACATTATTATTGGGTAACCGTTCCATCATTCATGCTTATGATAAAAACGATCCTGCTGTTTATATCCCTTACTGCCTGGCAATTGCTGAACGCTCAGACAAGCCGTACACATACCAGTGAAATCATTGACACCACACAGTTTCAATTATCTGATCTTACCCATACAATTACCCAGCATGAGAATAGTCCTTATGGGAAGGCTAAGGTTTTATTACACTGGTTATCGAACAGACTCGAATGGAAAGCGACTGATTACCAGACACGTACCGTAAACCAGATACTGGCCCGTGGAGGTGGTAATTGTTTTGAACTGGCCAAAGTGTATATGGCCATGATTAAATCGATTCAACTACCTTATCGGCCCATTGCAGAAATCAACCTGCATATAACCAGCGATCAAAGACAGAAAACTGCAGCATCCAAAGTTGTTCAATCAGGCAACAAAATGTCTGTATTTGGGCGGCAGCACAACGATCACAGATGGCTGGAAGTATATGATGAAAAAACAAAGAAATGGGAACCCGTAGACCCTTCCATGAATGTAATAGGAACAGAACAATGGCTCAAAGCAAGGGCCTGGTTTGGAGAGCGCATCACCATTGACACTTCCATCACCAACGACATGATCGTACCTTTTGCCATCTTTGTGGTGGGTGATAATTTCCAGCTTACAGAAGATCGAACCTCCTATTATCTTTCAACGGGTTTGAACCAATTGTATAACGGACAATTAGCTACACTCAAAAACTGGAAAACATGGAATGATCAGCTTGCCGTTTTATCCCCATTCGCCAAAGCTGCATTTGAAGGAAAAGAAAACCTACACCTGCATGCCGATAAAATTGCACAACTTGTGCTAACCTATGAATCTTTGAAAAAAGAAATGACACAACGGTAAATTTATTTTTGTCCGAAGGACCCCTTTGGGGATTTTTGATCTTTGATTTTTCGATTTAGGATTATATCAAATCAGAAAATCAAAGATCAAAAAAGCAAAACCCCCTCTACCATTTAATCATTGCATACCCTTTCAACTGGTAGGTGGTAATAGTAGTTAAGGCTGAAGTAGCTACACCTACACCTGTTGCCAGTGTTGACGGATCAATCCCTCTTTTTTTGAGTGTTTGTCCGCATACAACAATCTTTACACCTGCATCCAGCAAGGCTTTGATCATAGGGAGATTGGGATTATCTACTTTATATCTTGCGCGATAGGCTTCGTTATTCAAAACGGTATATCCGGCTGCATTGTGAACAGCCATTACCATTTTTATTTTTTCTTTGGGCACTCCGCCCACCCCATGCAGGTTCAGCAAGGTACATGCCGCTTCAATACCGAGATTAATGGTATCGGGTTTACTGCTGGCCATTACCAGATCGACAAGAAGTTTATAAGTAAGTTTGGGATCTGGCTTTTCTACCGCATGAGGTATTTCATACACAGGGCCAAAATCTTTGATGATAGGATTTACTTTATTATCCTGTGCAAAAGATGCACTCATCAGCATGGTAGTAAACAGCAGGCAAACTATTTTTTTCATGGTAGTTGTTTAAAGGGTACAAGATAAATCAAGTTACTAATTCATCGTTACCATTTATCAACTGACCTTGACGTGAGAAGTGAAAAGTGAAAGGGAATTTTTTCTGTGCCGCCGATGGTCGGCGACCAACATAGGCACACCCTCTTTTCCCGTCTCACGTTTCACGTCTCACCTTTCACGTTTCCTCCCCTATTTCCCAAATTTCTTCTTCAACGCATTCAACGCGTCATTTACACTCATTCCAGACAAATCTTCTTCTTTCTTAAATGAAGCCGAACCATTGGGTCTTGGTCCCTTGTTGCCTTGGGCCTTAGCTACCGGTGCAGTTTCTGTTTGTTTGATGGATAAGGCTATTCTTTTACGCACTACATCCACTTCCAGCACTTTTACGTTTACTTTTTGACCGAGTTTCAACGCTTCGCCTGGGTCGCTGATATAACGGTTGGCTATTTCACTTACATGTACCAATCCGTCCTGCTTCACGCCTATATCAATAAAAGCACCAAAGCGGGTAAGATTGGTTACCATACCGGGCACTACCATTCCAATATGCACATCTTCTATTTTATAAATCTGTGCAAATTCAAATTGCTCGAGTTCATTACGAGGGTCCAGTCCTGGTTTCTTTAATTCATTGAGGATATCACGAAGTGTAAGTTCACCAAACTGTTCTGTAACATATTGTTTCGGATCGATCTTTGAAACCAGTGCTTCATTTCCAATCAGCTCTTTCACTCCCACATTTAATGTCGCAGCCATTTTTTCTACTATGGGGTAGGCTTCCGGGTGTACCGCACTTGCATCAAGCGGATTGCTGCCATCTTTGATGCGTAGAAAGCCTGCACACTGTTCAAATGCTTTGGCACCCAGTCGCGGCACTTTCAATAATTGTCCCCTGTCTTTAAAACCACCCAGTTCTGTTCTGAAACGAACAATATTATCGGCCATGGTTCCACCAATACCACTTACATAAGCCAACAAATGTTTGCTTGCCGTATTGAGGTTTACACCTACTGTATTCACACAACTCACTACCGTCTGATCGAGTCTTTCTTTTAAACGAAACTGGTTTACATCGTGCTGGTACTGTCCAACCCCAATGCTCTTCGGATCAATTTTTACCAGTTCAGCAAGTGGGTCCATTAATCTTCTGCCAATGCTCACCGAACCACGAACTGTTACGTCGTAATCGGGAAATTCCTCTCTTGCAGTTTCGGATGCAGAATAAACAGAAGCGCCATCTTCATTCACCAGAAAAACAGGCAACCCGAGGTTGAGTTTTTTAATAAACTGTTCGGTTTCTCTTCCCGCAGTTCCATCTCCAATCGCAATTGCTTCTACTTTAAATTGTTCTACGAGTTTTTTAATCTTATGCTCGCTTTCATACATGCGGTTGTTTTCATGGATATAAATAAGATCTGTTGTTTGCAAATCGCCTTTATTATCCAGACAAACCACTTTACATCCTGTTCTGTAACCGGGGTCAATGGCCAGAATATTTTTCCTGCCCAATGGCGCACTCAACAATAACTGTCTCAGATTTTCTGCAAATACCGTAATGGCTTCTTCATCTCCCTTCTGTTTGAGCGCCGTTCTGAACTCCGATTCGAGGCTCGGTTGCATTAATCTCCTGTATGCATCGCGAATCGCTTTTTTCAGGTGATCAGACCAGGGGGTCATACCTTTTACATACTGCTGTTCCAGCAAATACAAAGCATCATCTTCCAGTGGTGCAATGCTCATTCTTAACACGCCTTCCAGAAACCCACGCAGGATAGCCAGGATACGGTGTGAGGGAATTTTATGAATGGGTTCCGAAAAATCGAAATAGTCTTTGTACTTAATGCCTTCTGTTTCTTTATCTGTCAGCACTTTACTCTGCATGGTAGCTGTGTCTTCAAACAGCTTACGCATTTTTGCACGCACTTCTGCATTCTCATTCACCAGTTCAGCAATAATATCTCTGGCACCCTGCAATGCATCTTCCGCGGAACTTATTTTTTCATTGATATATTTTGTTGCTTCCGCCACCACATCATCCTGCTGTTGTGCCAGCATGGTTTCGGCCAGTGGCTCCAGTCCGTTTTCTCTTGCTGTCTGTGCTTTGGTTTTACGTTTGGGTTTATAGGGCAGGTAAATATCTTCCAGTGCTGCCAGGGTAGTTGCTGCGTCTATTTTTTTTTGCAGCTCATCGGTCATCTTACCTTGTTCGGTAATGGCTTTTTCGATAAAGGTTTTTCTTTCCGTAAACTCTTTCAGGAATTTAGATTCATCCTGTATGTGTTGAATCTGAACTTCATCGAGGCCCCCTGTTTTATCTTTTCTGTATCGGGCAATAAAGGGAATAGTAGCGCCTTCTTCAAATAAATCCAATACTGCTTCTACCTGAACAATTCGCAGGTTTAGTTTGGCAGCAACCAATGGTGCAAAATTCGACATGAACAATTACCGTTTTAAAGTTCTTAAAGGGCAGCGAATGTAGGGGGAAAATGGGGGCTAAAAAAAAGATGTGGATAAGGAGTTTGGAAGTCCGAGAGTCGGGAAGTCCGAAAGTCCGAAAGTTGAAATTATTAAAGGTACTGTCTCCGGACTTTCGGACTTCCCGACTCTCGAACTACCCAACTCCTAGGCAATCCGTATAACCTTTGCAGGATACCGTTCTGTAAAACTGCGGATCATGGAGCGGATGGCTTCGTTTTCAGGGTAAGTGGTCAGGTGCTCTTTCAATACATCCAATGCTTCTATCTGAATATCCTGATCGGGAGTACCCATTCCATAAAACACCCCGTTTTCTACCAGCACACAGGCAGCTTTATCACGAATAATAAATGTTTCTTTCTGATCGAGTGTCCATTGAATGGCTTCCTGTACTTTTTCGTTATATACCAGTACATCGGGCCATTCTTTCTGTGCTGTCATATCCAGAAAACAAAGTGCAGCATTCAGTTCAAAAGTCTTTACCATCTTCCACAACATGCGATGAGCATCAGCCAGCAGCGCAAAGGATAAAAGCGGCTGGAGGTATTTTCTTTTTTTGTCGATGGCCAGCCGCAGGTAACCACGATTATCCTCAAACATATAAATGCCCCATACCTGTTCAAATCTTTTCTGACTTTTATTGTGCGCGGGCCAGAGTCTTTTTATTTCAACACTTTCAAAAAGAGAAGCAATAAATTCTGTCGGACATTCCACATGCGAAATGCGATGAATGGTTCTTAATAATTCTTGTCTTTTTTTGCTGGTATCCAAACCTGTAAAATGACTCAAAACCCTTTTCTTCAGGTTTTTGGCCTTCCCTACATAAATCACTTTGTCTTTCTGGTCGTGGAAATAATAAACACCCGGAAGCTGTGGCAGGTTTTTAACCTGATGTTCAGGCAAATGTGCCGGAAGGGTTTGATTATGGTTATCTCTTTTCAGCAACTCTTTAATGAGTCTCATGCCATTATTCTGCAAAACCAGGTCGAGAATCTGTGCCGTGGCAATGGCGTCACCTCCTGCACGGTGCCGGTTCGTGATCTGGATATCCAACTCCCGGCATAAATGTCCAAGCCCATATTTACGGAAACCCGGAAACACTTTTCTTGCCAGGCGGATGGTGCATAATTTAGACACATTCAATTGAAAACCAGCCTTCTGCAAATGACACTTCACAAAAGAGTAGTCGAAATTTACATTGTGTGCCACAAAAACCCGATCCTTCAGCAGGTTAAATATATGCGGGGCCACATCTTCAAAAGAAGGTGCCTCCGAAACCATTTTATCTGAAATACCCGTCATATTGGCGATATATGGCGGTATAGGCTGATGCGGATTGATCAACGTTTCATAACGCCCTTCCACTTCGGTACCATTATGAAGCACAATGGCAATTTCCGTCATTCCATGTTGTTCTGGAAAGCCACCCGTGGTTTCAATATCTACGATCGCGAACTGCATAAATCAGGCTTGTAAATTCGGGAATAATCACATATCTTACAAACAAAGAATTTTAAATCTCCCCTTTAGCCCCGGAATTGACTGCCAGCCTGGTAATTCTTTCGATGTTTTATATCCTCTGAAAGACCGTAAAACCTTTTTACGTACCAAACCTGCTTGCCATGTCTAACACAAAATCTCATTTTCACCTGAGTGAAAATGCCCGCAATGCCACTATTGTGGCGCTCATCCTGATTGTAGTAGTTGTGATTTCTTATTTTGAATGGAAAGGACGAGAATGAGGGAATCGTGAAACGTGAGACGTGAAAGGAGGCAGAGGTCTGCTTCCGGGGCTTTTGTTTGCCTTTTGTTTACTGCTACAGGGTGAATTGTACCCTGATTTTCATATAAAATTCTTGCCGGGGTTGTAATAATCAGGGTGAGTGGCAGACTTATAAAAAAAGTTTCACCAAAACTGTAACCTAAAGTCTTAATATACGTTAGGTATAATTAACAATGATTAACCTGTTATTGACAAATACAGGATTTCTTTTGCATTAGAAAACAACTGACATGAAGAATATTGTACTGATCTGCCTGTTGATCGCATTTACCGCCTGTAGCGGCAACCAGATCCGTAGTTTTTGTAAAAATACAGGTAAGAAATTGGCCAGTTGCTGCACGTCTATGAGCATCAAGAAAAAAGAGGCTTTAGCTGCGGGCATGACTGCCGAATCGACTGAAGAAAAACAAACCCGCTATCAGGCTCCGGCCGCCATTTCTTTACTGGAATGGAATGAAGCGGTTCATGTTTGGTAATTAACATCCCTACCCATATAACAGAAACCACGCTGGCGTGGTTTTTTTTATGCAGTATTATAAAGGACTGGCCACAGATTCATGTTTCCTGCACCAGATTTAAATCTGGTGCAGGAAACATGAATCTGTGACTAAATAATAGCACCTCTTCTTCCATTTTAGTTTACCCTTCGCTCTGCCCCCGGTTTTTCGTAAGTTTGCAACCCGTAAAAACAAGATTTGGAATGGAATTGAGCAAGAACTACTTACCCGGAGATATTGAAGCCAAATGGTACCAGCATTGGTTAGACAAAGGTTATTTCAACAGCACACCCGATCATCGGGAGTCTTTTACTGTAGTGATACCTCCTCCCAATGTTACGGGTGTATTACACATGGGTCATTGCCTGAACAATACCATCCAGGATATTCTTGTTCGCCGTGCCCGTATGCAGGGTAAAAATGCTTGCTGGGTACCCGGTACCGATCACGCTTCCATTGCTACCGAGGCCAAAGTGGTGCAGATGCTGCGTGAAAGAGGCATTGCCAAATCATCTATCGGACGTGATGAGTTTTTAGGTTATGCCTGGGAATGGAAAGAGAAATATGGTGGTATCATTTTACAGCAGTTAAAGAAAATGGGGTGCAGTCTCGACTGGAACCGTACTTCTTTTACCATGGATGATGCTTATTACAAATCGGTTATCAATGTCTTCATTGATCTTCATAAAAAAGGATTGATCTATCGCGGCAAACGCATGATCAATTGGGATGTGAAGGCCAAAACTGCTTTGAGTGATGAAGAAGTAATTTATAAAGAGGTTCAGAGCAAACTGTATTATGTACGTTACCAGATAGCTGACAGCGATGAATATATTACCATTGCCACGGTTCGCCCGGAAACCATTTTAGGCGATACCGCTATTTGTGTAAACCCGGATGATGAACGTTACAAACACCTTCACGGCAAGTATGCCATTGTTCCGTTAATCAATCGCCGTATACCCATCATTACCGATGAGTATGTAACCACAGATTTTGGTACTGGTGCATTGAAAGTAACACCGGCTCATGATATGAACGATTACCAGTTGGGACAAAAGCACCAGCTAGAAGTAATTGATACCATGAACGATGATGGCACTTTGAGTGAGGCGGCACAATTATACATTGGTGAAGATCGCTTTGAAGTACGTAAGAAAATTGTACCTGAACTCGATAGTAAGGGGCATATTGTAAAGATTGAAGACTATACCAACCAGGTAGGTTTTAGTGAAAGAACAGATGCGGTTGTTGAACCACGTTTGAGTTTGCAATGGTGGGTAAGCATGAAGGAACTGGCTGCACCTGCTTTAAAAGCAGTAATGGAAGAAGAAATACAATTCCATCCGGCCAAATTCAAAAATCTCTACCGCCATTGGATGGAGAATATCAAAGACTGGTGTATTAGCCGTCAGCTCTGGTGGGGTCACCGCATTCCGGCATGGTACGCACCTGATGGACAATACGCAGTAGCCGCCACCAAGGAAGAAGCTTTCTCACGTCTCACGTCTCACGATTCACGACTCACCATGGACGATCTCCGCCAGGACGATGATTGCCTCGACACCTGGTTCTCCAGTTGGCTCTGGCCCTTTGAAGTATTTAAAGGATTGTCTGATCCGGGTAATGCGGAAGTGAAATACTATTATCCTACCAATACACTGGTAACTGCACCTGAAATTATTTTCTTCTGGGTAGCAAGAATGATCATGGCTGGTGAGGAGTATATGCAACAGACACCATTTAAAAATGTTTATTTCACAGGTATTGTAAGAGATAAGCAGGGAAGAAAAATGAGCAAGAGTCTGGGTAACTCACCAGACCTACTGGCTTTGATCGACCAGTATGGTGCCGATGCAGTACGTTTTGGCATTATGATCTCCTCTCCTGCCGGTAACGATATTTTATTTGATGAATCTGCATTGGAACAGGGAAGAAATTTCAACAACAAACTCTGGAATGCCCTCAAACTCGTAAAAGGCTGGGAAAGCAGAATCTCACCTCTCACGTCTCACGATTCTCACGACGCTCAGATCTCCCCTTCCTTCGCAACAGACTGGTTCCATGCACGTTTGCAAAAAGCAAAAGCAGAAGTGGAAACACTCATGCAACAATTCAGACTCAGCGAGGCTTTGAAAACTTTGTACTCGTTGATTTGGGATGATTTCTGTAGCTGGTACCTCGAATGGGCCAAACCTGGTTTTGAGCAACCGGTTGCTGCAGATGTGTATGCTAAAACGATTGCTTATTTTGAAGAAATGATGCAGTTATTGCATCCATTCATGCCTTTTATTACAGAAGAGATTTATCAGTTATTGCGAACACAAGAAACTGATATCTGTATTAAGCAACAAACGGCGGCGCAGCCTGCAGACAATAATATTCTCGCCGCGGGTGAGTTACTAAAACAGGTAATTTCTGCATTACGTGATGCAAGAAATAAAAACCAGATTAAACCCAAAGACCAGATTAAACTGCATATTGAAACAGTAAATGAAGCTCCTTACAAAAATATTATCGGTATTCTCTCCAAACAGGTAAATGCTGTAACTATTGACTTTGATACAGCGAACAACACAAATACGATTGTAATAGCAGTTGAGAAAGACAAGTTCTTTATTGAAACAGAAAAACAATTAGACACCACAGCCTTAAAAGCTGAACTGTTGAAAGATTTGGAATACCAGAAAAATTTCCGCGACAGTGTTTTGAAAAAACTCAGTAATGAACGGTTTGTACAAAATGCCAAACCTGAAGTAGTTGAACTGGAGCGTAAGAAAATGGCAGATGCAGAAGCGAGGATAACAAACTTGGAAGAAAGTTTAAAGAACTTGTAGTATATACGCCTTGCCCCTGCGTAATCTCTGCTATTCTCGTTCTCTGCGGTGACCTTTTACCGCAGAGAACGGAGTAAATTACACAGAATCATTTGATCGAATCAAGCATTTCTGATTAATCAATATACTTACATGAGTCCATCACTGTACATTCGTACTGCCAATGAGAATGACATAACTATCATCCGACAGATTGCCGAAGCTACCTGGCCCGTTGCTTATGGTGCTATCATTTCTCAGGAGCAGATCCACTATATGTTAGATATGATTTATAATGATGCAGCTTTGCTGGAACAAATGCAAAAGGGACATCAGTTTTACATAGCGGAACACCAGAATCAACCCATTGGCTTTGCATCTGTTTCACATGAAGGGAACGAAGGTTGCAAACTCAACAAACTTTACATCCTTCCCAATATTCAGAAAACCGGTGCGGGTAAGGCTTTGTTACAAGAAGCCATTAACTATACCCGCTTAAAACAACAAACCCGCTTATTCTTACAAGTAAACAAAGAAAATTCGGCCAAAGATTTTTATACCCGAATGGGCTTTATAATTGAACAGGAATATAAACTGGACATTGGCAGTGGTTTTTTTATGGATGATTATATTATGAGTTTGAAAGTTGAATAGCAGCATAAAAACAACATTCAGGAAAGCAAGTCATGTAAATCTCATCATGGCGAATGTTTATCATCATTTTAACTTATGATAAAACTCCGTTAAACATCTGTACGTAAATATGCAGACTGTATTATCTTACATCTTATTACGAAGATGGTTCTCATGAGAAAAATATTACTGTTTTTCATATTCGTCAGCATAATAAAATCCAACGCACAGGTTCGGCAATCTGAAAATACCGCGACTTTATACGACCAACTCAAAACAGCAAAAGGAGAACAACGCGCATCACTTCTATTACAACTGGCCAGAATTGAGTTTCCGAGACAACCAGACCAGTCCATGGCATTTACACAAGAAGCCTTAACCATTTACCGACAGGAAAACAATGAAAGCGGACAGGCGGATGCCATGACTTCACTGTCGAGTATGTATCGCAGAAAAAATAATTTTACACTCGCATTCGAACTGGATTCAGTAAGCTATTCCCTATCTAAAAAAAACAATTATTACAGGGGTATTGCCACGGCATCATTAAATATGGTGCCCAATTATATGCGATTGCTCAATTATCAGAAAGCATTGTCGCTCGCTAATGAGGCAGTTGAAGTAGGCAAAAAAGCGGCACTCGATGATCGTCTTATGAGTGGACTCTATTTAACCCGTGGCAATATTTACATGCAGATGAAAGATCCCGAACGCGCTTCTGCCGATTATGAAACCGGGTATGCCATTTCCGAACAAATACATGATGAAACAGGTAAACAAAGAGCGCTTGCATCGATGTCTAACGCTGCACGTTTCAATGGCGACAAAGCAGCTTCACTTGACCTGATCATAAGAGCCATAAAAATGGCAGAGAAATCGCAGGACAAAATATCACTTGCCAGTTTATACCTCTCTGCAGGCAATACATACAATATGCTTAATAATGTCGGGGAGAGCCTCGATTATTATAAAAAAGCCTTTTCATTGAAGCAATATATCACGCAGCCCGTTATTACCATGTCGGTACTGGGTAATATAGCCAGGTGTTTTACCCGCATGAAAGAATATGATTCGGCTGGTGTATACAGTTCTCTTCGGCTGAATATTGCCGTTTCACTAAAAGACTCAGCAGCCATCGCCGCCACTTATATTGATCTGGGAGATATTGCTACTGCCAAGGAAGCATACAAGCCTGCTATTGATTATTACCAGCTTGCTCTTTCCACGTATGAAAAAAGAAAACAGGCACCGGAAATAACAAGGGTTTATAATGCATTGGCTTTTGCTTATTTACAGGTAAACCAGTTTACAAAAGCAGAGGACTATCTCCTGAAAAGTTATGCGCTGCAATCGCGTGGTGTTGACAAAGGCACAAAACGTTACACCGATTATCTTTTAAGTAAGGTTTACGAGGAAACAGGTGAAATGGATAATGCACGCCGCTTCAGAAACGAATACCTCACAATGGGAGGAGAGGCTTTTAATGCAGAAACAGAACTTAAAATAAACAGGATACAATCCGATTACGAAATCAGCAAAAGAGAAGATGCACTTGTATTGGCGGCACGTGAGCAGGAATTAAAAAATCTACAGTTGGAAGATACCAAACTGCGCTTGTGGGGATCAGTTGCTGTAATTGGATTACTGCTCATTGTAGCAACTGTTATGTACAGGAACTACAGACAGAAAAAGAAAACTGCAATTGAGTTACAACAAAAAAATGAGCGGATCGAAACTCTTATGCGTGAACTGCATCACCGGGTAAAAAACAATTTGCAGGTGATTGGCAGTGTACTCAATTTACAATCACTCAAACTTACCGATGCCAGTGCGCGTTCTGCAATTGAGGAGGGTAAGTCAAGAGTGGAAGCGATGAGCCTGTTACACCAGAAAATGTATCTGGATGACAATCTGCGTGCCATCAATATAGAAGAATACATTACATCGCTCAGTAACATGCTGGCACATAGTTTTGGATACGACCAGTCGATTGTTCAGACCCGTATTCAGTTGAGTTCAAAGAATATGGATGTTGATCTGGCCACTCCACTGGCTTTAATCATAAATGAACTCATCACCAATGCTTTTAAACATGCATTTCAACAGGTTGATCAACCTCTTTTAACCATTGAACTAACGGAAGACAAGGCAGACCAGACAGTTTCACTAAAAGTAAGTGACAATGGCAAAGGCATTAACCTGTCTGCAGTATCGCCTTCTTCTTTTGGCTTAAAACTGATTCGTACCTTTGTACAACAACTGGGTGCAAAAATGGATATATCCAATAATAAAGGATCTGTGTTTAATATATCTTTCAATTATGCGCAGTAGCTATGACTGATAAGAAGATACTGATTATAGAAGATGAACTGATTGTTGCAGAAAATATAGCTGCTGTTCTGGAACAACAGGGATATGTGATTGCAGGTATCGCCGACAAATCAACAACAGCACTGGAACTATTTAAAGAAACGCAACCACACCTGATCATCTGCGACATTCATATAAAGGGTAAACTGAATGGTATTGAAACAGCCAAAGCCATTACCGCTTTGGAACCCGTTCCATTTTTGTATTTAACAGCTTATGCCGATGAAGCTACGCTCCAGGAAGCAGCCACCACCGATTTTGAAGCATACCTGTTAAAACCTTTTGTACCTGCGCAATTAACGGTAGCAGTTAAACTGGCACTAGAAAGGTTTTATACAAAACAGCCCCAAAGATTAAAACTAACACTACCGGGTAAAAGAGAACTGGAAATACTGGAATTAATAGCGAAAGGAAAAAGTTCAGGTGAAATAGCAGAACAACTTTTCCTGAGCATACATACCGTAAATACCCATCGTAAAAACCTGATGAATAAATACGATGCACAAAGCAGTGCAGAATTGATTGCAATAGCCCTTAAACAAGGGTGGATATCCTGATACTATATTTCCTCTCCCATATCTTATCCATTGCACTACTTCACCCCATACATTTTTACTTTTTATTTAAAAAGCAAATAAAATTTTGACAAAAAGGATAATCTTTATTTACTTTGTATTTCAAAGTACTTTTAAATATAAAAAGAATAGTTATGAATCATTCAACTCAAAGCAACCACAACCTCTATCCAGGTTCCCTGTTAAAAAGACTACTGCTTGGTGCAGGAATCGGTCTTGCATTGATCAGCTTTTTTCTGCTGAATGTAAAGAACCCTGATCCAAGCTGGTCAGAGTTTTGGATGCTCAGACCGCTTATTGTAGTTCCTGCAGCCGTAGCAGGCGCGGGACTTTGTTTTCATTTCTTAGATAAGTATCGCTATGAAAATGGCTGGAACAAAACACTGATTACCATTCTGGGTATTGTTGGTCATATTATTGCTCTTTGGATGGGTATGATTGTAGGATTGGATGGCACGTTGTGGAACTAAGAGACTTAGGCTGCAAGCCTCAAGCTACAAGCAACAAGGAATATCTTTTTCTTTGCGAAGCATGAACGCAGGATAAACCAAACAACTTGTAGCTTGCAACTTGCAGCTTTCTCCCTTTCCTAAACTTTCCCATCCTTCTTCTCTAAAACTGCTTTATCTTTCAGGCCTAGTCTGGCAAAGACATTGAGCTATGAAAATTGCAGATAATACGGATCAACATTCTCTTTCTACACAGTTCAGGCGAAAAAGGTTTCAGTTTTTTCTCAGCCTGATCAGCCAACTCCCCCGCCCACTGCATATTCTTGATATTGGCGGAACAGAGGATTACTGGAATATGATGGGATTCAACGATCCCCAGGTTCATATAACACTGTTGAATTTAAATACACAGGTTGTTTCCAATACACAAAAATTCACCAGCATCGCTGGTAATGCTACCCGATTAACAGATTTTGCAGACCAGTCGGTTGACCTTGTTTACTCTAATTCCGTTATCGAACATCTTTTTACACTCGAGGCACAACAAAAAATGGCGGATGAAATAAAGCGAGTGGGTAAATCCTACTTTATACAAACCCCCTACCGCTATTTCCCTATAGAACCACATTGGGTTTTCCCTTTTTTCCAGTTCCTCCCCCGCACGGCACGAATAACACTTACACGTAAATTTTCATTAGGACATATACCGCGCATCAACGATCCACTACTTGCAGCAAGGCAGGTAGACGAAGTAAGATTGATGACCATTAACGAATTAAAAAAAATGTTCCCCGGAGGATTGTTGTATAAGGAGTTTTTCCTTGGAATGATTAAATCAGTGGTGATGTATAAGCTGTGAGCTACGAGCTTCAAACCGCAAGCTACAAGCAACAAGTTTCAGGTGTTTTTCTTTTAACGTAAAGCCCTCCAAAAGCTAGCTTCTAGCAGCTAGAAGCTCGTAGCTCGCAGCTACTAGTGCACCAACACATGCGTCTGCTTAATCACCCCCATTACAAATACACTCTGTACATGACCAAGGTTTTCGGCCTGGCTCAGTTTGTTGACGTGAAAATTGTAATAATCGTCCATATTTTCTGCTACTACTTTCAGCATGAAATCAAATTCGCCTGAAATATTGTAGCATTCAATTACTTCATGCATTTCCAGGATACTTTTGATAAAACGTTCCCCTGCATTCCTGTTGTGTTGTTTAAGCGAAACATAACAGATGACCATCAACCCTTTTTTTACTTTAGAATGATCTAACAAAGTTGCATACTGACGTATTACCCCCTGCTCTTCCATCCGTTTAATTCTCTCATGTACGGGTGTGGTACTCAGCAATACTTTATCGGCGATTTCTTTTACGGTAGCCCGGGCATTTTGTTGCAATACCCGGAGAATGGCCAGATCCTTATCATCCAGTTGCAAACTGATGGTAGTGGATTCGGCTGCGGAACGTGTTTTTGCCATTAGTTTTCACTCGTTTATTCTACAAAATACATAATTAAACTAATTTTATTCTAAAATAATTAAATATTTCAGAATATTCGTCTGTAAATATAGATTTGCACTTCATAAAAACACTAAAATGTCAAATTTAACCTCTTCCATCGATTTCAGTTTGAAGTACAAGGTGGCCGATATCAGTCTGGCTGACTGGGGCCGTAAAGAAATTCGTCTTGCCGAAGCAGAAATGCCCGGTTTGATGTCGCTCCGTGCAGAATATGGTGCATCTCAGCCCCTGAAAGGTGCACGTATTGCCGGTTGTTTACACATGACCATCCAGACCGCTGTGTTGATTGAAACACTGGTTGCCCTGGGTGCTGAAGTTAAATGGAGTTCTTGCAATATCTTCTCTACACAGGATCAGGCTGCTGCTGCTATTGCCGCTGCAGGTATCGGTGTTTTTGCCTGGAAAGGACAAACACTCGAAGAAGCTGACTGGTGTATTGAACAGACTTTATTCTTTGGTGGTGCCGATCGTCCATTGAACATGATTCTGGATGATGGTGGTGACCTGACCAATATTGTATTCGACAAATACCCTGAGCTGGTTCAGCATATCAAAGGTTTGTCTGAAGAAACCACTACTGGTGTTCACCGTTTATATGAGCGTATGGCAAAAGGTACTTTACCTATTCCTGCGATCAACGTAAACGACTCTGTTACCAAATCTAAATTCGATAACAAATACGGTTGCCAGGAATCACTTGTAGATGCGATCCGTCGTGCTACCGATGTAATGATGGCTGGTAAAGTAGCTGTTGTTGGTGGTTATGGTGATGTGGGTAAAGGTTCTGCGCTCTCTTTACGTGGTGCAGGTTGCCGTGTAATCGTTACCGAAATTGATCCTATCTGTGCTTTACAGGCTGCGATGGATGGTTTTGAAGTAAAGAAAATGATTGATGCAGTTAAAGAAGCTGATATCGTTGTTACCGCTTCAGGTTGTCGCGATCTGCTGACTGAAAAACATTTCCGTCTGATGAAAGACAAAGCGATCGTTTGTAATATCGGACACTTTGATATTGAAATTGATATTGCATGGTTGAACAATAACTATGGTCATACCAAAGACACTATCAAACCACAGGTTGATCTGTACAATATTGATGGTAAAGATGTAATCATTCTGGCTGAAGGCCGCCTGGTTAACCTGGGTTGCGCAACCGGTCACCCATCATTTGTAATGAGTAACTCTTTCTCTAACCAGACTTTGGCTCAGATTGAACTCTGGACCAATTTCAAGAACTACGAGAATAAGGTATACGTATTACCTAAACACCTCGATGAGAAAGTTGCCCGTTTACACCTTGCTAAAGTTGGTGCTGAACTGGATGAACTGACTGATGAGCAGGCCGATTACCTCGGCATCTCTAAAGTAGGTCCTTTCAAAGCAGACCACTATCGCTATTAATATTTTGTGTGATTTTTATGTGAGCCCGGTATATATGTACCGGGCTTTTTTGTGGGAGAAGTCCGGAAGTCGGGAAGACCGAAAGTCCGAAAGAGGTTTTATTCAAAGTAATAATCTTTCGGACTTTCTGACTTTCGGTCTTTCGGACTACACAACAATGCCTGCCTTTTTTATGAACGCCACTTACTGATTTATCTTATTTTTCAGTTTCAAATTGCTTGTATATGAAAAAGTTGCTTGCCCTTCTTTCGTTATCATTAGTTGTGTTTGCTGTTTCGGCTCAACAGACAGATCTAATTCATATTATACCACAACCTTTATCTCTTATAAAAGGAGATGGTGTGTTTGGTTCAAAGCAAGCCATGAGTTTTTCCATACATGGAGCAGGTACAGATAATATTGTCCAACAGTTTACCATGCGTTTCTCAAATGCAACAGGTACCGTTTTAAAAACAGAAAAAAACAATACTGATATCGAATTTCATCTGCTTGATAAATCAGATAATGAATTAGGATCAGAAGGGTATCGTTTAACTGTTTTGCCAACAAAGATTACGCTACACGCTAATCAGCCAGCCGGTTTATTTTATGGTATGCAAACCCTATTTCAGTTATTACCAAAAGAAGCGGAAGGTAACAACGGGTTAAAAGCGAAAAACGTATGGAGCATCCCTGTAGTTACCATCACTGATAAACCCCGTTTTGGCTGGCGTGGATTGATGTTTGATGTAAGTCGCCATTTCTTCACCAAACAGGAAGTGAAACAGTTTATCGATGACATGGTGCGGTATAAATTCAACCTGTTACATCTTCATTTAACAGATGATCAGGGATGGAGAATACAAATCAAATCATTACCACAACTTACCGATATCGGCGCCTGGAGACCTTTACGTGAGGGTAAATGGGCCAACTCTTCCGACCCTTCTACCGACGAACCCAAAACCTATGGCGGTTTTTATACCCATGAGGATATCAGAGAACTGGTGCAGTATGCAAAGGAACGTTTTGTAAATATTCTGCCTGAGATTGACATTCCTGGTCATAGCATGGCCATGCTGGCATCTATTCCCGGTTTATCGGCTACGCCCGGCACCAAATACTGGGTAAATGCTGGTGAAAAATTCATGGAATGGCCGGCGGGCGCACATTTCTATGCATTAAAAGACAATAACCTCTCTCCCGCTAATGAAAAGGTATATGAAGTATTAGACAAAGTATTTACGGAAGTGGCCCAACTTTTTCCTTTTGAATACATTCATATGGGTGGCGATGAAACAGCTAAGAATTTCTGGGAGAAAAGTGCGGAGATCAAGGCTTTGATGCAAAGAGAGAACCTGAAAGATATGGACGCCGTTCAAAGCTATTTTGTAAAACGAGTAGAGAAAATCATCAGCTCCAAAGGCAAAAAAATGATGGGCTGGGATGAAATACTCGAAGGCGGGCTTGCTCCGGGCGCCTCCGTTATGAGTTGGAGAGGCATGAAAGGTGGTATTGCCGCTGCCAAAGCCAATCATACCGTGGTAATGTCACCTACAGACTTTGCCTATCTCGATTACTTCCAGGGCGAAAAAACAGTGGAGCCACCTGTATACGCAGGTTTACGTTTACAGAAAACCTACCAATTCAACCCCTTACCAGATAGTATTGATCAGAAATTCATCCTTGGTGGCCAGGGTAACCTCTGGACAGAGCAGATTCAAAACTTCAGAGCTGTACAATATATGTTATGGCCGAGAGCCATGGCCATTGCAGAATCGGTTTGGTCGCCAAATGAACGCAAAAGCTGGCCCGATTTCATTAACAGGGTGGAACATCATTTTAAACGCTTGGATTTTGCCAAAATCAGGTATAGTACCGCCATGTACGACCCCATCATTACCGCCCGTTATGATGAAAAAAACAACCTGGTGCTGCTGATCGACAAGGAAATACCCGATATGGCCGTTCATTTTTCAATCGACGAAAGCAATCCAGACTATACTTACCGCCAATATCAGACCCCCTTTACCCTACCCAAAGACGTAGCCAACCTTAAGTTCGTATGTTACAAAAATGGGAAACAGGTAGGCAGGCAGATTAATATTTCGGTGGAGGAGCTTAGGAAGAGAGCGCCGAGGAGATAAGGAAAGAAGCTGCAAGCCACAAGCTACAAGCCACAAGCAGTAGGTTATTGGGTAATATAATATTGATACAACGATTAAAAGGGATAATCACGCAAAAGCGATTATCCCTTTTAATATCCAAAACCATACTTGTAGCCTGTAGCTTGCCGCTTGAAGCGTAAAACTCGCAGCTTCTTTCGCCGATTCTCCTGCCGTTCATCCCAAATGGCCAATCCGCTCATCGCTACTCATCACAGTCAGGGGGGCTTTAATATTTCTTTAAGAAATCGGCTGCAATCCTTTACAGTAAAGGATTACAATGCCATGTTAACAATGCTTAACATTGGCATTAACACCACTCATAATATCACTCATCCTACGCTTGTAACTAATCACAATTCACTTCGTCTATATATCACTCGGTTCTACTTTTGACTTGTCAATTCAATCAAAAGAAAAACGACAAACTAATTATAAACACATTAATAAAAAGAAAATGAAAAAGTTATTTATCCTCACCTTAGCCGTGATTGCCCTTGGAACAAGCGCTTTTGCTGATACCAACAAAAAAACAAGTTATAATGGTGCCGGCCACTTCACGTCAACCTTTACAACAGCCAAAGAAGTAAGCTGGAGCGCTGATGCCAATTTTGAAAAAGTAAGTTTTCTCGAAAATGGCATTAAGAAAGAAGTATTCTATACCCACCAGGGTGAACTGATTGGTTCTGCAAAGACTTTTGCTTTTGACAAATTGCCAAAATCTGCCCTACAGACCATCACTACCAAATACACTTATCCTGAGTTTCAACTGGAAGATGTAATCCAGTTTGAAAATGCAGACGGAGACAGCAGCTACTTTGTTTCTATGGATAACGCAAGCATGAAGATTGTTTTAGAGATTTCTGCTTACGGACAGGTTACTGTATTCTCTAAAGAAGTTAAATAAACAGCCCTTAGCATTGATTCGATATAACCCGGCCCGTAAGCCGGGTTTTTTGTATCGTTATAAGCTTTTAACATTTCTGTCTTAACTAAGACCGATTCCTTAACTTCCCGGTGATTATTACCAATTGAAAAACGGGATCCGTTAAGGAATGTTTGTGCGCACTATCTTATATCGTTTGCTGGCTATTGCTTTTTTCTCTACATGGCTTGTCCCCTGCCTGTCGCAGAACAAGTTACAGGAAGACACTGTTTTTTTTCTTGCACATAAAAAAGGTTTATTAGGCAAATTAGGCCGTGCTGTTTCTATTCGTGGTCAGGAAGATATCATCACCGAAAACAAGGGTGCCATTAAAAACGAAGCTGTTTTTCAGCCTTACCGAGGTAAAATCATTCGACAGATCAGGGTAGAGAAATTGTCTTTTGATAATTCAGTAAACGACACAACAAGTTCGGGCAGGCGGCTGATGAATAATATCAGTGATGCTCTTTATACAGGCACCACCAATAAAACCATTTTACGCAATCTTTTTTTTGTTACAGGCGACACACTCTATCCATATCTGATGGCCGATAATGAGAGATTCCTGCGTGAGCTATCGTATCTCCAAGATGCTAAAATTGTTGTTACGGCTGTGAAGGAAGACCCCGATGCAGTAGATGTGATTATTCGTTGGAAAGACCTCTTCCCCATTGGCGGTAGTGCAGAAATTGGTTCGGCTACCAGTATGAGCCTGGAGTTGAACAATGATAACCTTTTTGGTTCAGGAGACCGTATCCAGTTCAGGGGATTATATGATATGGATCGAAAACCTGATTTTGGATCGGGTTTTGAATACATTAAACGAAATGTTGGCGGTAGTTTCTTAAATCTTGCTATTGGTTTTCAAAACCAGGCCCCTGCATTCAATAGCGGAAGAAGGGAAGAAAAAGCATTGTATGTGCGTGGCGAATTGCCTTTGGTGAGTCCTTATCATCTGTGGACAGGTGGTTTTGAAGTTGGCAAACACCTCACCAACAACAGTTATATTGCCGACTCTGTTTATAAAGCAGGGTTTAAATACAATTACCGTTTGCTCGACGGTTGGCTGGCATTTAATATTGGTGCAAGAAAGCAATTGAAACAAAACCTCAATTCGAGGTTGAAAAGATTTGCAGGCATCAGAGGTGTTCAGCGATTATTCAATGATATACCTGAACAATTTAAAACTACCTACAACTACTACTATTCCAATGTGGAAGCTATTCTGGGTAGTTTTACTTTATTCGAGCAGGATTACTATCACACCAATTTTCTCTATGGTTTTGGAAGAAATGAAGACGTGCCTGAAGGTTTCAGTTTATCAGTGCTTGGCGGTTGGGTACGCAGGAACAATATTGAACGCCCTTATATCGGATTCGATTACCAGCGTGAATATTTTTCTGACAATAAAAACTATGTCAATTATACCATCCGTTTTGGCACTTATTTCAACAAAGACCAGTTTGAAGACATCAGTGGTTTAACGAGTGTAGAATATTTTACCCGTTTACGTAAGATCAGTGGCAGCAACTGGTTTAGTCGTCATTTTTTAAGTGGCAGCGTTACCCAACAGGTAAGAACTGTTTTAAATGAACCACTCAGACTTACCAGCATTTTTGGCATTCCGGAGTTAAATACAAATCTGGTAAGAGCATCAACACGGATTAGTGCCAATTGTGAATCGGTATTTTACAATACAACCAAAACTTTTGGCTTTAGTTTTGCGCCCTTTGTGTTCTCGAATATTACTTATCTGAAAACCATTGGTCAGGGATTTCGCAAAGGAGATATTTACACTTCTTTTGGCACCGGCGTTCGCACCAGAAACGAGAACCTTGTTTTTGGCACCATGGAACTGAAACTCTATTATTATCCCCGAACCACCGGAAGAATGACCCCATGGAACCTGACTTTTAATACCGGTCTCCGCTTCAAATACAATAGCCAGTTATTACGGAAGCCTGATTTTATACAGGTAAACTGATTTTTAACAGACCAGTCATCATAAAGCCAGATTACACTTCAACCTTTTCCAGTAATTTTCGTTTATAAACATAAACAAGTATATCATGAAGAAACTATTCTCTCTGTCAATCCTGATGGGATTAATGTTTACCACTATTTCTGCATGTGCACAAGGCGGTGGCGATCCTTCAAAAAGACCCAGTCCTCCTGCTAAAGCAACAGAAACCATTGCAAGTGGTGCCACAATTACAATCGACTATAGTTCACCTTCACTGAAAGGTCGTACCATCGGTAAAGATGTAGAGCCTAAAAAAGGAGAAGTATGGCGTGCAGGTGCAAATGATGCTACTGTATTTGAAGTTAGCAAAGATGTTACCATTGAAGGAAAAGCCCTGCCAGCAGGTAAATATGCTTTCTTTACATTGGATAATGGTAATGATTATACCCTTATTTTCAGTAAGACTGCTAAACAATGGGGAGCTTATTCTTACAAACAGGCCGATGATGCTTTACGTGTAAATGTAAAACCCGGCAAATCGGATACTTCAGTAGAAAAACTGGCTTATGCCATCAGCAAAGACGGCGTGGTTACTTTAACATGGGGCACATTAAAAGTTGCTTTCAAAGTAAAATAACCTTAACCTAATAAATAAGCCGCAGATTCGCAGATTAAATGCGATTCTGCGGCTTTTTTATTTGGATTTACCGAAAATACAGAACCTTTGCATCAGCTATCTGTATTTAAAGAATGGTACAAGCATATAATTTTCTGGCAAGCTGGCAATTGTTTCCTGAGAAATGTAATTTCCAATCAGGCATCCCTCCCAAAAGTGGTAACTATAAAATTGAATCCATCGAAAATGGTCATTCACTGGGCATCAGCATCAACTGGGTTTCGATGGACAATGAAGCCTATTATACCCAATATAGCATTGTTCCCGACGGAACCACAAGAACTTTTGATAATATTGAATTGGCAGACACTGCTGAAGCATCTGTTGTTAATTCCTCCACCCTTCTGTTTCGTTTTTTCAAAAATGAACAACTCTTCCTGGAAGTGAAACATGAAATCATGCCCAATGGCTATCTTAAACTTACCCAACTGGGCAATGACAGTTCTGGCAATCCTTTTGTGAATATTGAAATATACCATAAGCAACTCAGCGTATTGCCTTATGCTTCTTCTGTTGCAGGGGTGGCTATTCGTCCTACCAAAGAAGGTGTAATCAAACACAAAGCTCTGTCTGCAATGGAAGACCAAACCAATATGCAACTTGATCAGATCAGACAACAAATTGAATTACTTGCCCGACAGGCACAGGAAATCAGGAAAAGAAAGGAACTGAGTATGATGATTTATGAGGCTAAACTCAGTTTCAAACCACAGATCGGTCATGTGTATCACCTGTATGAAAAACATGATGGACAACATATACTTTCGCTCGTATCACCACAGGAATGGGGTGGAACGGGGCCTTTCAAACAATTGGTTTCTTCCGTGCGTTTACTGGCCGATCATACCTGGGTGGAAATAAATAATTAGACTATATTCATCAAGTAAACAAGATACAAGTATGGTTTTAGATCATTTACACAATGCAGGTAAATATTACGGTCTGGGTAATGGTATTGAAAAAGCATTGCGCTTTTTACAGGAAAACGATTTATTGTCATTGGAGAATGGCAAACATACTATTGTTGAAGACAAAGTCTTTGCCATTGTTCAGGAATATGAAACAAAAGATCCGGCGAAGGAGAAACTGGAATCACACAAGAAGTTCATTGATGTACAGTATGTAGTAAAAGGTGAAGAGAGAATGGGGCATGCATTATTACAAACGCAAAACCCATCCCGCGCGTATAATACTGATGACGATTATATGCTGTTTGATGAAGCACCTGATTTCTTTTCCGTAGTCAAAGAAGGCATGTTCACCATTTTCTTTCCCAACGATCTTCATATGCCCTGCATTCAGCATGGCGCCACTACACAGGTAAAGAAAATCGTCTTCAAAATAGCCGTAGACATTTAGTCATAGGCTAATATCTCCCGTTCTCTTATTCTCTCTGCATAAGTAACTTCACAGATTTCTGAAGTTACTTATGTAGAGAGGTTTTAACAGGGAGAATAAGAGAACGAGAGCGTTGTTTAGCTACATTCAGATACTACTAAATATTGACTTTATAAATAGGAGGCGATTTCTTTTACTGAAGCTCTTTTTCTGTAATCAGGATTAAAGAACACGTATTTAATCTTTCCGTTTTTCCCGATGACATATGTAGCTGGCACCGGAAGATTAGCCCCATTTCCTCCATTAACTACATTAAAATCAATGCCGAAATTTTTATAGCGATCGATTGTTGTTTGAGGAACCGCAAAATTCACCTGGTAATCTTTCATGATCTTCATCTGCACATCGCTGATCACCGGGAAAGATGCTTTTGTTTTTTCAATTGTCTTGACCACATTTTCCTGTATCTCAGGCGAGATGGCCACCACGGTAGCACCTTTACCTGTAATCAATGAAAGCGAATCATTCATCTGGCTCATTTGCTTATTACAAAAAGGACACCATTGTCCGCGATAAAACATCAATACCACATCTCCTTTCTTTAAAGCCGATTCAAGCGAAAACGATTTTCCGTTATTATCAGTTGCGGTAAACAAAGGTGCGGCATCTCCAACTTTCAATCCCTTAGGTTCTGTTGATTGAGCAATGACAAATAAAGAAAATAAAAGGGCAACGCTTGTTAGAATATATTTCATGGTTGTGTTTTATACCGAGACGTGAGCGTTTTCATTACCTTACAAATAACCTATAAATTATTTGTCTTTTATTCCGCAAAGGCTGCCTCCTTTTTCAAATAACCTGTCTACTTTTCTCTCTGTTGCGGCATCTTTTACCACTGGTGGTGCATGATGAGGTTTAATACGGGCATCAATCATCATTGGTCCATGACAACCCCAATGTTTGTACTCCACAAATGCTCCAATACCATGTATATCATGTGAGGGATTGCAACGGGTATAAGTAACCCATAAATAATTATTTAAACTTGCGGCAGTAAAAGCTGGATCATCACATATGATGATCTGTACAATGCCTTGCAGATCGGCGATTACAGGCTTAAATGTTTCATTGAGCAGCAACATTTCTTTTGCGGCCGATGCTGCATCAGTATACGCATTCAATTGTAAACAAATAACCCCTGGCATCACAAGATGCGCAGGCCCATATGAATTTCGTTCTGTAAATGCGGGAGGTATTGCGGTAGCAAGTGTTCGTTTAACATCGCCATAAGCAGCTACTACTACTTTGCTACCCGTATTTAATCCCGTGCCTGAATAATCAAGCGTATCGATTGTTGTATTGGTATGGAAATGAATATCGCGGCTCAGATCAATCCTTTCAAACAGATAGGTAAAAAATTCTTTTACATGATGTGTAGACAGTTGCTGTGTATCATCGGCCGTGATAAATAAAAATTTTGCCAGACTCAACTGACCGGTTCCGAGAATATGATTGGCAATGGTAAGCAGTTCCGCGGGCTGCTTTGTAAGCAAATAGGGCGTATAACGTTCACTTCCGATCGCTAATAATAAAGGGTGTACACCCGCAGCATCCACCGCATGAACTTCTTTTACTCCAGGTATTTCCTGCGGTATGGCATCACCCGTTATTTCGTGTATCAGTTGTCCGAAACTGGTATCTTCCTGTGGTGGCCTTCCTACAACAGTAAATGGCCAAATGGCATTTTTGCGTGCATATACTTTATGAACACGCATTAATGGAAATGGATGTTTGAGACTATAATATCCGAGGTGATCTCCAAAAGGTCCTTCCGGTTTGTTTTCGCCCGGATACACTTCTCCGGTAATTACAAAATCAGCATCGGTGCTGACACAAAAACCATCCTGGTATGTGTACCTGAATCTTCTTCCTCCCAATACACCGGCAAATGTCATTTCACTGATACCTTCCGGCAAGGGCATTACGGCAGATACTGTATGCGATGGTGGCCCACCTACAAAACAACTTACTTTCAATGGCAACCCTTTTTTATTGGCCTTTGATTGATGCACTCCAATGCCTCTGTGCAACTGGTAATGCAATCCTATTTCACGATCCGTTTTATAATCATTCCCATTCAACTGGATACGATACATACCCAGATTGGCTTTCATAATACCCGGCTGATCCACATCTTCCGTATACACTTGTGGTAAGGTAACAAATGCCCCACCATCCATTGGCCAGTGATGAATCAATGGCAGATCACTTATACCGATTTCTTCAAATAAAACAGGCTTACTCAATGGATTTTTTAATGGCAACGCTTTTAATGCTGCTAACCCCGCACCCATATTCTGAATGGGATGTTTAATGGCTTTAATCGGATCGCCTTTCAACTCAATTAATTTCTGAACCAATGCCAACGTATCCCTGAAAATAAAACGGCTTCTTTCCAGCGTCCCGAAAATATTGGATGCCGCCCTGAAGCGTGATCCTTTTACGTTCTCAAACAACAAAGCAGGGCCTCCCATTTCATACACACGTAAATGAATAGCGGCCATTTCAAGATAGGGGTCTACTTCTTCTTTTATGCGTACCAACTGACCATTCCGCTCCAGGTCAGTTAAACAAGATTCAAGAGATGAGTATGCCATAAATACAAAACACTATTCAGTAAAAATTGTTGAAATTCCTTATACATATGCAAATTACGCTATTGCCGGCATCCTGTTGATGCTTTGACTTTTATTTACGACCTTGTTGTATTCTAAACCCAAAACAACCTGCCATGCTTCATCATTTCACCGACCATGTTAACTGGTTATCGCTTTTTCTTGGCTCACTCGCCTATTTTATGCTTGGAGCCATCTGGTATGGCCCACTTTTTTCCAAAGCCTGGGTACGATTATCCGGTATTAATATGGATGACCCCAATATTAAAAAAGGGGTTGCAGCTACCATGATCAGTAGTTTTCTTTTTATGGTACTTAGCTGTGTTGGTCTAACCATTTTCAGGCAACTGGTTCCCATGAACAGCTATGCAGATGCATTTCACCTCGCTGTGCTCATTGGCATCTGTTTCAGTTCACCAGCCATTAGTATTGGCTATCTCTACAATAAAAAGCCTTTGGCACTCTATTTTATTGATTGCGGCTACCATCTTCTTGGTTTGATTGCCGCCAGTATGATCATGCAATATTTCGGATAAGTATTGAATCAGGAGTCGGGACAGGACGCAAAATCCCGACTTCTGATTAACTTTACCGCATGACAAAACTCAGTGTAAACATCAACAAATTTGCCACGCTAAGAAACAGTCGCGGTGGCGATAATCCGAATGTGTTGAAAGCAGCTGCTGATGCGGAAAGATTTGGCGCCGACGGCGTAACCGTACACCCACGCCCCGATGAAAGGCATATTCGTTATGATGATACAAGGGCCATCAGGAAAATCATCACTACCGAATTCAATATAGAAGGAAATCCTACCGAGCAAAAATTTGTAGATCTCGTACTTGAAACAAAGCCTCATCAGGTAACATTGGTTCCTGATGCATTAGGACAGCTTACCAGTGATCATGGCTGGAATACTATCGAACATAAAAGCTACCTGATTGATATTATTGGTGTTTTTAAAAAAGCTGGTATCCGTGTATCTATTTTTGTTGATCCTGTAATTGAAATGGTAGAAGGCGCTGCATTAACCGGTACCGATCGCATCGAATTATATACGGAAGGTTATGCCAAACTATTTGCCGAGGGTAAAGCTGCAGAAGCTGTTGCACCTTATGTAAGTGCTGCTGCTAAAGCAAAAGAGCTTAGCTTGGGAATTAATGCCGGACACGATCTTGATCTTACCAATCTCAAATACCTGAAACAACATATCCCCTATCTCGATGAAGTGAGTATTGGTCATGCATTGGTTTGTGATGCGATTTATCTGGGCTATGAGAATACCATTCAAATGTATAAACGTCAGCTCTTATAATTTTTCCCCGGATTTCAATCCGGGGAAAGGAATTAATACCTGCTTTATATACTTGTTTACTCAAATGCACGCTTGTGAAAAAAATTATCATTGTTCTATCCCTTCTCCTATCCATCCAGTCCAAATCACAGAAGATACAACCTGTTTATCCTGTTCCCACCAAACAACAACTGGTATGGCATGAAAAGGAGTTTTATCTCTTTATTCATTTTGGCCCGAACACTTTTACAGATAAGGAATGGGGTGAAGGCGATGAACGACCCGACATTTTCAATCCAACACAACTCGATTGTGGTCAATGGGCACGTATAGCTAAACAGGCTGGTGCAAAAGGTATTATCCTTACGGCAAAACATCATGACGGTTTTTCTTTATGGCCCAGTAAATACAGCACACATACCGTAAGAGAAAGTAAGTGGATGAATGGAAAAGGCAATGTGGTAAAAGCATTATCGGAAGCCTGCAAAAAGGAAGGCATTGAAATGGGTGTGTATTTATCTCCCTGGGACAGAAATCATCCCAAATATGGCACGCCTGAATACAATGATGTGTATATCGCAACCATGAAGGAACTCATTCAGCAATACGGTCCATTTTTTGAGTTCTGGTGGGATGGTGCCAATGGTGAAGGGCCCAACGGGAAAAAGCAGGTGTATGACTTTAAGCGATTTGAAGAAGCTGTATTTAAACTGCACCCTAATATGATCATCTTCAGCGATATTGGCCCAACCATTCGCTGGTGCGGAAATGAAAAAGGTTTTATTGGCAATACCAACTGGAACCTGCTTGATACAGCAGGCTTTGCCAGAGGTCTTGGCGCGCCGCATGTAGATACGTTGAACCAGGGAAATTTTAACGGCAAGCACTGGATACCTGCAGAAGCGGATGTGTCTATCAGGCCGGGATGGTTTTATCATAAAGAAGAAGATGATAAAGTAAAAACACCCGAAACCTTATTCAATATCTATTTACGGTCTGTTGGTAATGGCGGCAATTTATTATTGAATGTGCCCCCGGACAGAAGAGGATTGTTTCATCCAAATGATTCAGCGGCATTAATGGGTTTTGCAAAAATGAGGACCGAAGCATTCCGAAATGATTTGTTTGCCAATGCGGTTGTTACCACTAATGACAAACAACAAACAGGTTTATCAAATCTCACCGATAAAAATATTGGTAGTTTTTGGGCAGCGAAATCGGGCAAAGATGTTCAGTTAACTTTTACGGCTCCTGCGCCACAACAAATCAATACAGTGAGCCTCGAAGAAATGATTGACTATGGACAAAGAGTTATTTCTTTCAGCATTGAATACTGGAACAATGGCAGGTATGAGAAAATTTTTACTGGCTCCACTATCGGAAGAAAGAAAATAGCCGGTTTTAATGCGGTTAAAACAGACCGTATACGTGTTACCATTCATGAAACAAAAGCGCCGGTAGTGCTTAGATCGGTGAGCGCTTATCATATCAAATCCATGCCGTAATATCTTTTCAGGCTATATCTCGTTGGATGTAAATTGGCGACCTTGTTTTTACCTGTCATCCGCGTAAACATTCATTTGTCATTTTATACAGGCTGAACAATTGCTTCTGTGTACATTGTCTGTATAAAACGATACAACATGAAAAAACTATTGCTTGCCTGTTGCTTATTAAACATTGGCTTTGCACAGGCACAAAGAATACTCACCACGCCACCAAGTGGCGGCAACAAAAAAGCCATGGTGGGCGAACAGATCGGATTAACCACAGTTACCATTCATTATGACCGACCCGCAGTAAAAGGCAGGGAAGGCAAAATTTGGGGGCAATTGGTTCAGACAGGTTTCTTTGATCAGGGTTTTGGCAACACCACTGCTGCCCCCTGGCGCGCCGGAGCCAATGAAACCACTGTGATAGAATTTGATAAAAATGTAACCGTGGAAGGCAAACCACTGAAAGCAGGGAAATATGGTTTTTATATTGCTTATGGTGCAGAAGAATCTACGCTTATTTTCTCCCGCGATCACCAGTCATGGGGCAGTTATTATTATGATCCAAAAAATGATGTCCTTCGTGTTACTGTTAAACCTGTAGCCACTACACAATCTGCTGAGTGGTTGCGTTACGATTTTTCCAATCAAACAGAATCTGCTGCTACCATCAGTTTATTATGGGAGAAATTAGCGATTCCTTTCAGGGTTGAGACAGACCTTATTCAACAGCAACTTGATATTTACAGAAGAGAACTCAGAACCGACAAAGGTTTTTACTGGGCTCCCTGGCAGCAGGCCGCGCAATGGTGTCTTGATAAAAATGTAAATCTGCAAGAGGCGTTACAATGGGCCGACACTTCTGTAAGTGCCGCATTGGGTGACCGTAATTTTGCTACTCTTTCAACACGTGCGAGAATTCTTGAAAAACTTGGACGATCAGCAGAAGCTGCAACAGGCATGAAAGATGCATTGAATATGGGCAACATGAATCAGATTCACCAATACGCGCGCCAGTTATTACAACAAAAGAAAACCAGTGAAGCGCTGGAGATATTCAAATTAAACCTACAGAAAAATCCGGGCCAGTTTACAACATTACTTGGTATGGCCAGAGGATATTCTGCTGTTGGCGACTATAAAAAAGCATTGGAAATGGCAGAGAAAGCCTTACCACTTGCCCCTCCTGGCGCCAATAAAACATTTGTTGAGCGTGCGCTGGTATTGTTGAAAGAAGGAAAAGACATTAATTAAAACCCATCTTACCATTCCTGCTCCGGAGCAGGAATGGTAAGATGATAAAATTTGATTTATTATCTTTGGCGCATGACACAAACCTCTCCGCTCGTTGGTATCATCATGGGTAGCGATAGCGACCTGAATATTATGCAGGCTGCTGCTGATATGCTAAAACAGTTTGATATTTCATTTGAACTAACGGTGGTATCTGCCCACAGAACACCGCAGCGCATGGCTGATTATGCTGAAAAAGCAAAAGCCAGAGGTTTACAGGTTATCATAGCAGGTGCTGGTGGTGCCGCTCATTTACCCGGCATGGTAGCTGCTATTACTACATTACCAGTGATTGGAGTTCCCATTAAATCATCGAATTCAATTGACGGGTGGGATTCTGTATTATCGATTTTACAAATGCCGAATGGTGTTCCGGTAGCAACCGTGGCATTGAATGCTGCAAAAAATGCAGGTATTCTCGCTGCTCAGATCATTGGTTCAACAGACACTATTGTAGGAGAAAAATTAGTTGCTTACAAAAAGCAAATGCAGGATGAAGTAGGCTCCAAAATAGATGAACTTAAACAACAATGGCCAAACAGTTTTGATCAATAATAAAAATCGCCAGAAAATCATCTGGCGATTTTTATTGTATCGTATTTATTGTCCCGGCATTTCCATCTTACATCCCTTCTTCTCCATGATTAAAAAAATGGTCTCCATAAATATCGCTTCAATGCCTCCATCCCGGTTCGATAAAAAATAGATGTACAGATCATCGTCTGGCAAATAACGAAATGCTGACTGAAACCCTTTGACGCCACCGTTATGTCCGCGTAAACGTATGCAATTCGGGTCTTCCATCATCCATCCCAAGCCATAATTTACAAACGGGGGTTCATGTTCAGGTCTTGATTCTTTTTGCCATAAACGCTGCAGTGTTTCTTTACGAATATATTTCCCGGTAACAATTCCATTGACCAACAAGTGTAATTCGTTTGCTGAAAGGAAAATACCACCCGCAGAGGTCCATCTGGCTGGATCATTGCCCTCTCCTTGTTTCAGGCCCGTACTATCTTCAAAATAACCTGTTGCCCGTGCAACTTTTTGGTGATACTCAATACCTGCTGGTTTTAATAGTCGCTCCTGTACTATTTGCTGGAAAGATTTTCCATAAACCTGTTCTAATAATTTACCCAATACAATAAACCCTGAATTGGAATAATGTAATTGAACGCCAGGAGTATCGGAAACCGGTTTCATTCGATTGATCAGTTTGAGGTGATCATCAATAGTGATGGTTTTTGCTTCACTAAAATCCGGACTCTCAAAAAAATCTCCCAATCCCGAAGTGCTGTTCAGCAGATGGCGAACAGTAATAGCAGACGATCCTGCTGTAAGCACTTCTTTTGGCAAATACTGTCTTACAGGTTTATCCAGTTCCAGTTTCAGTTGTTCTACCAATTGCATAATCAATACTGCCGTAAACGATTTTCCAATCGAACCAATATTGTAACGTACATCAATACCATTAGCAATACCCGATTCGTTTTGAGCCGTACCATTTGACCATTCAAGTAGTTTCTCATCCCCCTGGTACACCAGCATTGTACCAGAATAGTTCATTTCTTTCGCTTTGGTCGTTAAAGCACTAAAATGGGTTGAAGTCAGGAACTTTTTGTTTGTTTGATTTTGCGCCTGTAGTTGTGTTGCAAATAACAAACAGACCATTAATAAGCGTTTCATGTGTATCAATTTAATATTTCAAAAATGAACGCATAAATACACGCAATCAATCACAAATTTGTATGAATGGGGAGCAATGAATATTATAAACCGAAGGACGGTAAGGAAAGAAATATAGAATGTCCGATTTTTACACTAATTGATGGTAACAATAGTAAACTCTGATGTAAGGCCGGGAGAAATTCTCAACACCATATCAATCCAGCTTTCTCCATGTCGCGCATACCAACCTGAGAGATTGTCTACACGCTCCTGTAAACTGTCGTTAGGAAACAGCTGTGTTTTCAGTCCTTGTATCTGTCTTCCTTCTGCTTCAAATTTTCTTTTCTCAGCCCGCAACATTTTCTTTTCCAGTTCTGTCAAACGCTTAAATGCTTTTATCTGCAATGCTTCTACATGAGCCTTCAGTGTTTCATCAATAGACCCAGCCTGTTGTTTCATTTGTTCGTACAATGCAGTAAGTTGAACTGTTTCATTGGTAAGAGTGAGTTGATTACTTGTTCTCTTTTTTACCAGTTGCTCCAACAACAGATCGGCTTTTGTAAAGAGTGATAGGTGATTGAGCTCCAACTTTCCCATCCGCTTCTCCTGCTCCGATGTCATGATCAGGAAAGAATTACGCAACACCAATACGGGATATGGTACATCAATCGCTTTAAATACTTCTTTCAGTTCCAACCAATAGGCCAACTCTCCCCCACCGCCAATAAAAGCAATATTGGGCAAAATAGTTTCCTGGAAAGCACCACGCAATATTACATTCGGACTAAAACGTTCGGGATATATTTTTAGTTCATCCAATATCTGCTCCTTGGTAAAACGCAGGTTCAAGGAGTTTATCACATAATCATCTCCATCTTTTTCAATTCTCTCTCTCCGATCATTGATCAGGTAGAACAGGTTGATTTCTCTTCCGCCCGCCTGCACTTTATAATTTTTCTCCAGCTCACTGATAGTAGTACTTACAATCTTATGTGAAAAGCCTTCCAGTAATTCTTTTTGTATTACAGCGCTGAATGCAGATTTCAAGTTGTGCTGATCGGGTATTAAAACAACCAACCCAAACCGGCCAAATAATGAATTCACGAGATGCAATGTAGCTTCCTGAATGGTTCTGCCATTAGCATATGCCGCTCTGAATAATCTTGAAAGTTCTTTTCCAAAAGGTAATACACCTGTTTGTCCTTCAATGGCACTCAATAACTTAATCAACTCTTTATCAACAAGCATCCGACCAACAGCACCTGTTTGCGTAGTGTTCCACTGTAGTTTATTTCCATCCACACTGATCTGTCCGAGTTCATCCAGATCTGCATCCTCACTACCCATATAATACACCGGAACAAACCGGTATTCGGGCATTTGTTCAGACAAACATTTCGCCAGTTGAATGGCGTGTAAAATTTTATATACAAAATAAAGTGGCCCGGTAAAAATATTGGGTTGATGGGCTGTTACAACCGTGAAGGTTTTTGCATCACCCAAAGCCTCAATATTAGCAATTACAGCTTTATCTGTATCGATCAACTTGTATTGTTCTTCTAACGCATTCACCAGTATATTTCGTGGTATAGTAAACTGTTCACGTGATCTGATGGCATCTTTTACACCTTCAATAGTGGGAAGATGCGCATAAAAAGGACGAAGTGTTGCTGCCTGCGCTAAATAATCGGCCACAATCGCTGAAAAATATCCGGTGCTTTCGTATGATACTCGGGTACAATGATGCTTCATAAGGAGGCATAAAAGTACAATTTACTGCAAATACGTGAAGCCGTTGGTCATTTTTAACACGTGGAGAGCATGAATGCCTGGAGAACTCCAGTGGAAGTGAGTAGTCAGGAGTGAATAGTGAGTTAGTGGAACTATGATCAGGTTTATTAATTTATGGCTCGGACACAAATAGTAGATTTTTTTATCCTTACTCACTATTCACTCCTGACTACTCACTTTCTCAATATTATCCCTAAATTTATTGTTACTACGATTGCCATATGGAAACCTACGGAAAGATTATCCTGATTGCCATGCCTGTATTTCTATTACTGGTACTTTTGGAGAAATGGTATGGCTGGTATAAAGGAAAAGAAACAGTTCGTACACTGGATATGATTTCAAGTCTGAGTTCTGGCGTTACCAATGTTACCAAAGATGTACTCGGACTAGGCATTGCCGTTATCAGTTATGAATGGATGGTGGAACATTTGGCCATTACACAAGTGCCTTCTGGCTTTCTTACTTATTTTATTGCATTTATAGCGCTTGATTTCGCCGGATACTGGATACACCGGATTGCACACGAATACAATTTCTTCTGGAACAACCACATCATTCACCACAGCAGTGAAGATTTTAACCTGGCCTGTGCATTGCGACAGAGTATTTCTTCGATTGTAAAAATCTTTACCATTTTTTTATTACCTGCTGCTATATTGGGTGTACCCGGATCTGTTGTGGCTATTGTTGCGCCACTGCACTTGTTTGCGCAGTTCTGGTATCATACACAGCACATCAACAAAATGGGGTTCCTCGAAAAAATTATTGTAACGCCATCCCACCATCGTGTACACCATGCCATCAATAAGGAGTATATGGATAAAAACTATGGGCAGATTTTTATTTTCTGGGATAAAATGTTTGGAACCTACCAGGAAGAACTACCGGAAGTTCCTGCTGTATATGGTATCACAAGACCTGTTCGAACCTGGAATCCGATTAAGATCAATTTTATGCATATGTGGTTACTGATAAAAGATGCATGGCTTGCAAAAAGCTGGAAGGATAAGTTCCGTATCTGGCTCATGCCCACAGGCTGGCGTCCCGCAGATGTAGCCGAAAAATATCCGGTTTATAAAATTGAAGATGTGTATCATTTTAATAAATACGAAACAGGCAATACCAAAACCCTGCTTGCATGGTCATGGATACAAATGGTTTGTACCTTATTACTCATCAGCTACTGCTTTGGTAATATTGCCAGCATTGGTAGTCCCGGTATATTTATTTATGGCGGCTTTATTTTTTTACAGGTCTACGCCTTTACAGAATTGATGGACAGAAATAAATATGCCTGGATCTGGGAAGCACTCAAATTCATTTTTGGCATTTCAGTCCTTATCCGCGGCGGAGGTTGGTTCGGCATGAATAATCTTTTCAAAGGAGCTTTTTACGTAATGGCAACCTATCTGGTGCTCTCTCTTTTTGCCAGCTTTTATTTTTCATGGATAGAAAACCCGAAGCTGGAAGCAAACAGAGGAACAGAGAAATAAAGAATAAGGAATGAGAAAGTTGAATTTCCCGTCACTTTTTCGGTTCCGTATTCCTTATTTCTTATTTCTCTGTTTTCACACCACTTCCCCTTCCAGGTCGTAATCATATGCTTTGGTAATTTTTACCTGTACAAAATCGCCGGGGGTTAGTTTTTTGGATGAATGTACCACTACTTCGTTGTCTACTTCAACACTGTCGAATTCTGTTCTGCCTAAATAGCGTCCGGCTTCTTTTTTATCGATTAACACTTTAAAAATCTTTCCTACTTTCTCCTGGTTCTTTTCATAGCTGATTTCCTGCTGCACTTCCATAATCTCCTGCGCACGTTCTGCTTTTAGTTCTGCAGATATATTATCTTCAAGGTCATAGGCACTGGTATTTTCTTCATGGCTGTAGCTGAAAATACCCACGCGATCAAAACGATGTTCACGTAAGAAATCTTTCAACTCTTCCACATCATCTTCTGTTTCACCGGGAAAGCCTGCAATTAAAGTGGTACGCAAACAGATGCCTGGTACTTTTTCCCTGATCTGTTGAATGAGTTCTCCCATTTCTTCTCTTGTAATGTTCCTGCGCATGGCTTTCAGCATATTATTGCTGGCATGCTGCAAAGGCATATCAAGGTATTTACAGATATTGTCCCGCTCACGCATTACATCCAATACTTCCAGCGGAAACTTGCTGGGGTAAGCATAATGCAAGCGTATCCATTCAATACCTTTTACATCAGCAAGTGCATTCAACAACCTCGGAAGTTCTCGCTTTTTATAAATATCCAATCCATAATAAGTCAGTTCCTGCGCAATCAGCATGATTTCTTTCACGCCTTTCTTCACCAGTCCTTCTGCCTCTGCTACCAGTTCTTCAATGGGTTTACTGATATGCTGACCACGCATTAATGGAATGGCACAGAATGAACAGGTGCGGTTACAGCCTTCACTGATTTTCATGTAGGCATAATGCTGTGGTGTACTCAATAATCTTTCACCAACCAGTTCAGACTTATAATCGGCTTCAAATTTTTTGAGTATCAGCGGTAGTTCCATGGTACCGAACCATGCATCTACTTCCGGCATTTCGGCTTCTAGATCGCCACGGTAGCGCTCGCTTAAACAACCGGTTACATATACTTTGTCTAATTTACCTCTTCGTTTTAGTTCTACCTGATCGAGAATCGTATTAATACTTTCTTCTTTTGCCTTATCAATAAAACCGCAGGTATTCACCACCACTATGTTGTGATCCAGTTTTTTGTTCTCATGCACCACATCAATAGCATTGGCACTCAGTTGTCCGCTCAGCACTTCACTGTCAACCAAGTTCTTGCTGCAACCAAGGGTAATAATATTGACCTTATCTTTCTTTAGTGTTTTCGATTTCATACGTGGCGGCAAAGGTAGTAATTAGGTAGCAGAAGCAGGTTGCTGCAATAGAGTTGAGCGCTGAATCATAAATACATTCAACTTTTTTCCATGATCAACCATATCATCCAGTCGCTGAAAACCAGCTTTTTGTAATATCGCTACCGATGCTAGATTTATCGGTTCTGTAATAGCGAAAACCTCTGGTCTTTCACTGTTAGCAGCCAGCCACTGAAGCCCTCCCTGTAATAGTTCCTTCGCCCATCCTCGGCCCTGGGCCCATGGCATCAGCGCATATCCAACATGAAAAGCATTACGACCTGGCATCATTAATACTGAAAAAGTTCCTGCAAAATTCCCTGTAGATCTTTCTGCTACATGATATCGGCCAATGGCTGACCCTTCTTTGTACAACTGTATGTTTTCTAACAAAAAAGCGTCACATTCTTCCCTGCTTTTTACGGGTCTTATATATCGCATTACATCTGGATGGCTGTTTAACTGGTAAAAACTTTCCTGATCAGACTTATCAAATTGCCTGATAATCAAACTATTAGTATTGAACAGATGCATTTTTTAATCTTTTTTTAATTTTTTCAGCCCGATACGGTACAAAGAAAGCATTTTTGTAATGCAATCTTTAGTCTTCAGTTTATGAAAAATGTTTACCATTTCTTTTCAAGACCAGGTTTTCTATCCTCTAATTATACCTTAAAATTTTTATTCATAGCTTTTATCGGCGTTCATATACCCCTCATTATACTCATAATGGCGATTGTGTTTGAATGGATTCCGTTAAAAGGCTGGAGTGTAATATTAGTTGCTTTAGTTGCTACTTTGATAGCTACAGGTCTGACCCTGCTTTTATTAAAAAGTTTGTTGTGGCCCATCCTTCAGGCAAAAAATGCATTGCAGGACTATACACGAAAAAAAATAATGCCCTCTTTACCGGTTCTTTATACGGATGAAGCCGGGCAACTATTACAGCAGGTTCAGGTTACCATTGATTCGATGGATGCATTATTGAAAGAACGAAAAGATATATTGACTTTATTGTCGCACGACCTGCGTACTCCTTTTTCGCAATTAATAGGGTTGGGTGAATTACTTCAATCCGAAACTGATCCGCTGGTATCAGCAAAATATGGCACCACGATCCAAAAATTGGCAGAGGAACAACTGGTATTTATTAAAGATATCATTCAGCTGCTCGAAACCGGAAAAGAAGGTGAAATTTCACATGTATTTGAGGCTAAAAATATTGCCGACATCGTATCTCTTTCTATACATATGCAGGAGTTATCTGCCACAAGTAAACAGATTCAGCTCAATGTTCACCCGATTCCGGCTATCAAAGTAAAATGTAACAGTCGCCTGCTATCGCAGGCCCTTTCAAATATTATTGGTAATGCCATCAAGTTTTCTCATCACAATGGTGAAGTAATTGTAAAACTACATGTCTTCAGTGGGCATATACATATACTTGTGGCAGATAAAGGCATTGGCTTTGAACCCGGCAAAGCTGAACTACTGTTCCAGAAATTTACTTCAGAAGGAAAAACGGGTACAGATGGAGAAATGTCGTCTGGCGTAGGATTATATCTTACCCGAAAAGTAATTCAAAACCATGGTGGGGTGATTGCAGCTTTTAGTGAAGGCAAAAACAAAGGTGCCGTATTTACTATTCAGTTACCCATCGCCAACTAACACCCCTGCGGTAAATCTCTGCGATCTCCTTTCTCTGCGGTGAGTATTCGAATGTCTAGTCCTAAAATAAGTTTACAGTTTTTTGTTTAATCCTACTATTGGTTTACAATAATAGGCAAAGAAGAGGATTTTCCCCATCTTCTATTAACTAATAACGATTGTTCATGTACAGTTTCAGGAGTAAGCATATTGATACTTTGATGTGGTCGTTTATTATTATAACGATCCACAATGCAGGTTAATAGCTTCGTAGCTTCCAGGTGGTTTGTAATGTGATAATGTTTGAGGTATTCGTCTTTCAATATTCCATTTATTCTTTCTGCAACAGGGTTCTCTAATGGATCACCACTTTCTGTCATACTAATACGAATGCCATTTTCTTGCAAAATGCTTACATATTCTGAAGAGCAATATTGGATTCCTCGATCAGAATGGTGAATAATATTCTGGTGGTTTTCATTTTTCAGTGCCATTTGAAGTGCTTTTGTGGTGTGAATAGCTTCAAGGCTTTCCCCTATTGAGTAGCCCATAACTTTATGTGAATAAGCATCGGTAATTAAACTGATATATAAAAAGCCGTTTATCACTGGCAGGTAGGTTATATCTGCAACCCACAACTGATTAGGCGCATCAGGATACCATGACTTAATCAAACTGGGATATCTTCTAAACCAATGATAGGATTGCGTTGTATTTACTTTTCTTTTGCGTTTTCGTACAAGTAATTTATTGACTGACATTAGGTTAAATAAAGCATCCCGGCCCATTTTAATCTGATGATCCAGTAGAAATGACTGAAGCATACAATAGAGTTTTCTAGTGCCTATTACTGGATGAATACGCCTTAATTCTTTGACTTCATTTAATACTAATTCTTCTTCTATTTGAAGCTCTTCAATGTGCCAGTAAAACTGATAATACGCCTGACGAGTAACACCAAGCAACCGACAGAGCCGTATCAGGCTTACCGACGGATAACTGTCTTTCATCTCTTTGATTACTTGGTATTGTGCTTTTTTCTGATAGGGATATTTAATTCCTTTTCAGCCTTTTCAATAATTCGTTTATAAGCCTCAGCTTGTAATTTAGCATCCTCGAGCTGTCGTTCAAGGTCTCTGATCTTCTTATCAGCATCAACAGCATTGGTTGGCTTAGGGGTGCTGTTCGACAAAATACTTCGTTTTAGAGAAGCTAAGTTACGCTTTTGTTCAACCTTTTCTGTATACCCTAAACGCTTCATCCAAGTACAAATAGCACTCTTAAAATGAATATTGTACTTGCGCTGAATTGACATCTTGGAGTGTCCGGTTGATAAATACTCCTCAATCACTTTTCGTTTGAATGATTCATCAAACATCTGACGAATCTCTACGTTGTGTTCCATATAATCCTGTTTTTGGTTTACTTTAGATGTAAACCTATTTCAGGACTAGACACACATAGGAAAGTTAATCATTAATTTTATTGCCAGATTCTTCGGTAACGAATTAGTAAGTCTTAAAGTAATTTGTGTACCCTGGCTGTGTAACACGCAACGTTTTCTATGACTTAACCAACCCTTTATTTCTATTTTACTTTTGTATTTATGCACACTTTCTCACATAGTTTTCCTCAAACATTCTTTCATCTCTAAGTACAGCGTACACACGGTGAACAAGTTTATTCCTTACCGCATTAA
>CALRZI010000012.1:0-114599 GCA_943372605.1 Chitinophaga pinensis
TCAATATGCTTACTCCTGAAACTGTACATGAACAATCGTTATTAGTTAATAGAAGATGGGGAAAATCCTCTTCTTTGCCTATTATTGTAAACCAATAGTAGGATTAAACAAAAAACTGTAAACTTATTTTAGGACTAGACAGTTCTCTCTCGTTCTCTGCGGTGAATATTCGAATAAATTCACCGCAGAGAACGAGAGGAAACGAAGGCTTCGCGGAGTCGTTTTTTGTTGAGGAAATCGTTAATGAGCCAGGGTGTGTCAAGTAAAATTCAAGTATTACCTTTGCATTCATTAAAACAGATTCATGAAACTCGATATACTGGCATTTGGTGTTCATCCGGATGATGTTGAGCTGGGCTGTTCAGGCACCATTATGGCTGCACTGGCAGAAGGAAAGAAAGTAGGTATTGTAGACCTTACCCGTGGAGAACTGGGCACAAGAGGAACGGCTGAAACACGTAAACAGGAGGCCGCTGCTGCCGCTGCTATTATGGGTGTAACAGTGAGAGAAAACCTGGGTATGGCTGATGGCTTTTTTCAGAATGATGAAAAACACCAGCGCATGGTAATAGAAGTTATTCGGAAATACCGCCCCGAAATTATTCTTGCCAATGCACCCGAAGACAGACACCCCGATCATGGACGAAGCGCAAAACTGGTATCGGATGCCGCTTTCCTTGCAGGCTTAAGAAAAATTGAAACAACCGAAAATGGGCAATCTCAGGAAGCATGGAGACCAACCTATGTATTCCATTATATACAGGATCGTTTTATTCAACCATCATTTGTAGTAGACATTACTGCGTATATGGATAAAAAAATTGAATCGGTATTAGCATATACCACCCAATTCAACAGTACTGGAGGAGATGAACCGCAAACCTATATCTCTACCCCGCAATTCCTTGAAACCGTAAAAGCCAGGGCCATGATGCTGGGTAAAAGAATAGGTGTAGGTTACGCAGAAGGATATATTACAGAAAAGATTATCGGCATTAATAGTTTTGATGCGATTATTAAACACAGCACGTGATGAGCTGCCAGCTGCTAGCCACTAGCTGCTAGAAAAATATAACAAAAGCAAATAATTAAATACTAGCAGCTAGTGGCTAGCAGCTAGAAGCTAGAAGCTAAAACAACGGTATGTCAAAAATTCAAATAGGCCTGGTGCAAATGAGTTGCACGGCATCGAAGGAAGAAAATATGGCGAAAGCCATTGCAGGTATTCGTGCAGCGGCTGCAAAAGGCGCGCAGATTGTTTGTTTGCAGGAACTGTTTACCAGTTTGTATTTCTGCGATGTGGAAGATTATGAAAACTTCAAACTCGCAGAAGCAATTCCCGGTGCCTCTACAGAAACATTGTCAAAAATTGCTGCTGAATTGAATGTGGTGATCATTGCTTCATTATTTGAAAAAAGAACAGAAGGATTGTACCACAACACGACTGCAGTATTGGATGCAGATGGTAGTTATCTCGGCAAGTACCGTAAAATGCATATACCCGATGATCCGGCTTATTATGAGAAATTTTATTTCACTCCCGGAGATCTCGGTTATAAAGTATTCAAAACAAAATACGCAACATTGGGTGTATTGATCTGTTGGGACCAATGGTATCCTGAAGCAGCAAGAATTACATCGCTGATGGGAGCGGAGATATTATTCTATCCAACAGCTATCGGATGGGCCACCAGTCAGGATGAAGCCACCAATACCGAACAATACAATGCATGGCAAACCATACAGAGAAGTCATGCAGTAGCCAACGGCGTTCACGTAGTAAGTGTAAACAGGGTAGGCTTCGAACAAAATGGCGCCATGAAATTCTGGGGCGGTTCATTTGTAAGCAATCCATTCGGAACATTATTGTACAAGGCCTCACACGAAGAAGAAGAGGTAACAGTAGTTGAAATTGATACAAAGAAAACTGATCGTTACAGAACCCATTGGCCTTTCCTGCGTGATCGCAGAATAGATTCCTATCAACCAATCACTAAAAGATTTATTGATGAAGAGTAACCCTCTGTGAAACTCTGTGCCAAACTCCGTGCAACTCTGTGGTTCCAATCATTCACAAAAAAAGTACAACATTGACTACTCCTAAATCGCTTGGATATATTTTTCCTGCTGAATTTGCTGAACACGAAGCCACCTGGCTTTCATGGCCGCATAAAGAAGCTAGTTGGCCTGGTAAAATCGACAGCATTTATCCTAACTACGCATTGTTCATCAAATACCTTGCATTAAGCGAGAAAGTACGCATCAACGTAGTCAACGAAGCAATGAAACTATTTGCCATCAGCCACTTGGAGAAAGCTGGCGTAAACATGTCGCAGGTTGAATTTTTCATGCACACCACCAACGATGCCTGGTGCCGCGATCACGGACCTGCATTCCTCATCAACCCAAATGCGGAGCAGCGAAAAGTAATTGTAGACTGGAACTATAATGCATGGGGAAACAAATATCCTCCCTACGATTTAGATGATGTTATTCCAACTTTAATCGGACAACATTTCAATATACCTGTATTTAATCCGGGTATTGTAATGGAAGGTGGTTCAGTTGAATTCAATGGCGCAGGAACTGTATTAACATCCACCTGCTGTCTGCTAAACCCCAACCGAAACCCGCATTTAAACCAGTCGCAGATAGAACAATACCTGATTGATTATTACGGAATGGAACAGGTATTATGGGTGGATGAAGGCATTGTGGGCGACGACACCGATGGACATATCGACGATACCGTTCGCTTTGTAAATGCAGATACCGTGATCACAGTGGTGGAAGAAAATAAACAGGACGAAAACTATGCATTGTTGCAAACCAACCTGCAACAGCTAAAAGAAATGCGTTTATTGAATGGCAAGCAGTTGAATATTATTGAACTGCCTATGCCTGATGAAGTGGTGTATGAAGACCAGCGCCTGCCTGCATCATACGCTAATTTCTATATCAGCAATCAACATGTAATTGTGCCTACATTCCGTTCAGCGAAAGATGATAAGGCATTAAGCATTATTGCCGATGCATTCAAAGACAGAGAAGTAGTGGGTATCGACTCCACCGATATCATCTGGGGCCTCGGCAGCTTCCATTGCCTCAGCCAACAGGAACCGAAATAGATGTAGGATGTCTGATGACAGATGTCGGATTTATTTCGCCATCCTCCGTGAAACTCCGTGCCTCACTCCGCGTAACTCTGTGGTTTTATCGCTAAGATTTTTTTACCACAGAGTTACACAGAGTTTTTACACGGAGTTTCACAGAGGGGTGAGAATAAAGAACAACTCGCTTCCTGAACGTTGTGGGATGGAGTTGTAAGAAGGCTCCATTTTGGAAATAGTAAAATAAGGGCTGAATAAATCTTTGTACTCTTTTTCATCACCACCAAATGGTGGATTGTTTTCAAATGAACGATTAAACAACAAGCCAACCAATTTTCCGTCTGGGTTCAATAATTGTTGCATCTTTTCTGCGTATGCTTTTCTTAATGAAGGATCAATAGCACAGAAAAAAGTTTGTTCAAGAATAAGATCATAGCTTCCCGAAAGTTCAAAAAAATCACCACAGATAATCTGAATAGCATCTCCAAATTGCCTGAACTGATTGCTTAATTTTTCTGCTACTACAGGTGCAATATCAATCACAGTAATATTGGTAAACCCATTTTCTAACAGGTAAGCCGCTTCATAACTATTGCCTCCACCGGGAATGAGTATGCTGATATCTCTTCGTTCTAATTGATCGATATATGTTTTTAATGGAGTAGATACAAACCCAATATCCCAACCGGTTTCCTCTTTCATGTATCTATCATTCCAATAGTTGCCAGACAAAAACTCATTCATAACTCAAAATTTTATACCTGTTTAACACCCTTTCTCCCTTTCTCTTTGTTAATACCCTCGCACAAATAGTAAATTAACCTTTGCAGAGCTCTTTTTGCAAAGAGAAGGGGAGTTTTAATCTCCTATGTGGGGGGCGTGAGAAGGAACCAGTAACAATTTAACCTGTCTGCCGCTGATGTAACGGAATTGCTTACCATCCCAATATCCATCCTGTTCCAACATAATACGCACCGGTTTTTTCCATTCAGGAATATCGGAAGCTGCATTGAGTTCAATAGAATAAGCTGTACGCTCATTCATTTTAAAGTCGCCGGAGCCGGGTACTGATACCTGGTTATCCCACATGCCAATGGTGGTACCGGCAGCATGACCATGAAAACCAATAGGGTGGGTGTAAATGACAGCTTGTATATTTTCTGCTTTCGCCTGAGTCAGTGCATCTTTCAAAATCTGGTTACCCGATTTGCCTGTTTTGAATTGCGAAGTAAGGATATCCTGTAAACGATTTCCTTTTTCAAATGCTTTTACGAGGCTTACAGGTGGCGCTTTTTCACTGGGTTGCAGCACATACGCATGTTGTTGAATATCTGTATTCAATCTTAGATAGGTAATGCCAATATCAACATGTAATAAATCACCTGTTCTGATCACTTCATCCTTAGGTCTGCTGGAGAAAGAACGGAGATGATCAAAATTCTCCGGATCATTTCTTTGAATCGATACAGAAGTATGGAACCATGTGTCTAAACCAAGATCGCGGATTTTTTGTCTGAACCACCATACCAGATCATCGGTAGTAGTAACACCTGACATAATTACTTTTTCTGAAAAACCTTCTTTAATAATATCATGTGTAATCTGAATGAGTTGCGGATACAACTGCATCTCTCGTTCAGTCCTTGTCTCCAGCCAGCGAACAGCGAGCTTTTCAGCACTCACGATTTTTTTAGCTGTTGTAGCCGGAAGTTTGGCAACCAGTTCTTTTTGTTCTGTATAGGTAAGTCCATCTGCATGACCAAAATCAGCGGAAAAATTCAAACCAATTTTAGCAGGGTTTCTTTGTTGAATCAGATCCACCAGTGCATCCCACTGGTCGGGGAATTTGGTCATATCCCAGGACGCTTTTATTTCATTGCCAACATTGTAACGGGCAATAGCCAGTTTTTCAAATGCACCGGAAGGATTGCGATAAAAAACAAGAATGGTTCTTCTCCTTGCAGAAATCCAGGTAGCCGGTAACATGGTTTTAATCACCGGGTCTTCATTGTATTCCCTTGAAATAACCAGCCACATATCAATACCTTCTTCTTTCATCAGCACGGGCAATAAATTATTCAGTCTGTCTGCCAGCAATTCATCTATCACTTTCGATTGGTCTTTTAATGGCAAAATATATTGGGCATCCAACTTGGATAGGCCGGATAGGAGCAGAACGACTATGATGAGTTTCTTCATTTTATGTTTTATTTTCAGATTCTTAATTTCTTGTAATCTTGACTTGCTTTTTTTACCACAGAGTAAGGGACAGAGTTACACAGCTACTATCTCACGATTTCACGCTGTCGTTCAACAATAAATCCAATCAGCTCATTCAGTTCAATTCCTGCGCGCTCACAGGCATCACGAATATCGTCTCTTGATACATTGGCGGCAAAGGATTTTTCTTTGAGTCTTTTGTTTACGCCTTTTACATCCATGCCATCATATCCACCCGGACGCATCAGCGAGTAAGCATGTATCAGTCCGGAGAGTTCATCGAAAGCATAGAGCATTTTGTCCATTTCGGTTTCCGGGATCACGCCAAAATGAACATGACCGTGAGAGGCGATGGCACGAATAATTTCCGGATCTACATTTCTGTTTTCCAGTTCTTCAATAATTTTTTTACAATGAAGATCGGGCCATTGATCCCAGTCGGCATCGTGTAATAAGCCAGCCATTTCCCAGCGCCATTGAGTGGCTTCATCGGCCTGTAACTTTTCAGCGGCCCAGCATTTCATGAGATGGGCCACCTGTTGCATGTGCAATTTCAATTTGGGGTTGAGTACCCATTCATTGAACAATGCCGTTGCTTCTTCACGTGATAATACATTCCCTTTATTAGCTTCGTTACCAAAAACTGACCTGCCGAGGTGTAATGACATAAATAATGTGTTGGTACGTAAAAATAACTACTAGATCGTATCCTTCGTCGCAAATTATAACCTGCGGTTATAAATGCTCCTCAGGATGACAGAAGTAAAGGGGTTAAACAAGCTGTTGGCAAAGCCAACAGCTGCTGCTGTCCTCACGCAAATCGTCATCCTGAGGAGCATTCCGATCGTAGATCGGAAATTGCGACGAAGGATATTTCATGAGAGCAGGCTTGAAAAGATGTACAGTTTCTTTGTACTTTTCCGTTTTAACAAACGACATGAAAAACTATCTATTATTGTTTATTCTTCTTGTGTTTATCGCCTGCTCTCGTAATCCATATAAATCCACCAATAAAGTATATACAAAGAAAGCGAAGGAATACGCAAAGACGCTGAAAGAAGCGCCAGTAGAAACTTTTGTTTCAGACTCTATGGGTTTACCTCCTTATTGGGTAGGAACCACCAATTTCAATATGCGTAAACCCAATTTTGTCATTATACATCATACCGCACAGAATTCCTGTGAGCAGACATTAAAAACATTCACACTCGCCAGAACATCGGTAAGTGCGCATTATGTGATCTGTAAAAGCGGTGTATTACATCATATGCTCAGCGATTACCTGCGCGCATGGCATGGTGGAATAGGGAAGTGGGGGAATATGACCGATATCAATTCCTCTTCCATCGGTATTGAACTGGATAACAATGGTTTTGAACCCTTCGATAGTTTGCAGATCAACAGCCTCATCAGTTTATTAACCAGACTTAAAAAAGAACACAATATTCCCACCGCCAATTTTATTGGTCATGGCGATATCGCACCCACCCGTAAAAACGATCCCAATTATCGTTTCCCCTGGAAGAAACTGGCCGAGAAAGGGTTTGGTTTATGGTATGATGAAATAAGAGAAGAAGTACCCGCTAATTTTAACCATATACAAGCCCTTCGCATCATAGGCTACGATGTAAAAGATACCAGCGCCGCCATACAGTCGTTCAAAAGACATTTTCTGCAAGACACCACTAAGCAGTTAACCAGTTTAGATAAGAGCGTGCTGCATAATCTTCAGAAAAAATACTATTAGAGGAATGTCTGATGTAGGATGTCTGACATGTTTTTATATCAGACATCCTACATCAGACATCAGACATCAATCTTCCTCGTCTCTGTTGTTTCTGTTATTAAACAACTTAAATGTGGCACTGCCGAATTTGTAAGAGAATGTGAGGCGGAAATTGCGAACATTTCTTCGGTTGTAGCCGGTTTGATAGAAAAGATCGGTGTCGAAAATATTACCGCTTCTGTTGGTATTGAATACATCGTTGAGCGCAAAAGTGAGTGAGGCTTTTTTGTCTTTTAAGAAGTCTTTCCGGATGGCCATATCAATACTGTATTGCTCCAGCGATTTACCCTGAGCTGTTACTTCCATCGATTCATATTCGCCAATCATCTGCAGACTCAGGTTTTTAAAGAAAGAAGTTTGTTTGGTGGGAAAGCGATAGTTGGCAATCAGTTTTCCTTCCCAGTTAAAACCCTGGTTGCTCAGGTCGAGTTTACCAACAATGGCTTTTACTTTACGGTACTGCATATTAACGCTGGGTGTAAGATCGAAATCGTCTCCTATCTTGTGCTGTAACGTAAATTCTGCACCCATTCTGTTGGTGTACTGGGCATTGATAAAAGTGTTGAGGATGGCATTCGGATCAACAGCCGCATTATTCAACTGCTGGTATTGGGCAGCAGTAATGGTATCGCTGAAACGGGTAATATCGCGCTGGTTGTTCCTGAAATACAGGACAGCCAGAAAACTACCGCTTTTGTATTTGGTATTATAGTTGAATTCAAAAGAGTTGGTGAACTCCGGTTGTAACTGCGGATTACCCTGATTTAAATTCACCGGATCGGTAATGTCTACAAATGGATTCAGTTGTCTGAAATTGGGTCTCCTGATTCTGCGGCTATAATTAAACTGTATATCGGTGTTATCGCTGATAGATTTGGTGAGGAACAAACTCGGAAAGAAACCATCCAGCAAACGATTCCAGCTATTGGGGTAAGTATAACCAAAAGTACGTGCACTGTCGAGCAACTCGCCTTTAAACTCAGAATATTCGGCCCTCAGACCAGCCTGGTAAGAAAAACTATTGATTTTGTTTGAATAGGTAACATAACCCGCATGCACTGTTTCTTTATAACGGATATTGTTACTTAAGGGCAATTTTGTTTCAACACCATTGCCAACGGAGAAAGCAGAGAAAGAACTGCTCACATCATTGATATAAGAACGCAACCCCGTTTCTAATTTGGCATTTTCACCAATAGGGTCGCTGTAATCAACCTGAATGGTAACCTGCTTGTTTTTATTACTGCCATCGTTTCTAACCCTTGCAACTGGTGAATAAGCGCTTCCATCGGTATTGTAAAAAGCGTTGCTGATATTGGATAAATTGTTACCACTGCCACTGTTATAATTGATGTTCGCCGTAAGTTCCTTACCGTTTTCAGGGAATTTATGGGTGAAGTTCAACTGGCTGTTATACCTGTTAAAACCTGCACGGTTTTCTGTAAGCCTGTCGCCCGTGCGTTGAAGGGTCTTGTTTTTGTCGAAATAAAACTGATCCTGTTCTTCACGATTGATAAATCTGCCATCAACAATGCCCTGTGTAAAGGACAATGTATTTCTGTTATCAAGAAAGTAATCAAGACCAAAACGAATGGAATTAAATCTTCTCAATCGAGCATTGGAAGAATACTGGTTGAAGAAATTATCGGCCACGCCATTCACTCTGTTTTCACGTAAAGATTCGCCACGGGCAATGCCACCCGACTGGTTAATGCTTCCGCTGGCAAAAAAGTTAACCTTACCCTGTCGAGCATTGATGGCGAGGTTACCATTATAAATATCAGGATAACCACCACCAATACTGGCCACCCCATTCAACCCGATTCTTTTGTTTTTCTTCAGTACAATATTGATGATACCACCACTACTGGCAGCATCAAATTTGGCGGAAGGGTTGGTGATGAGTTCAATGGTTTCAATATTATCAGAAGGAATCTGATCGAGTGTAAGAATGGTAGGACGGCCATCTACAAAAATCTGCGGCTGACTGTTTCTTAACTGTACATTGCCCTCCACATCTACCGAAACGGAAGGAATATTCTTCATAACATCAATAGCAGTACCGCCGGTGGCCGTCAGGCTTTTTTCTACATTGAATACTTTTCTGTCGATCCCCATTTCCAAAGCCGGTTTGGCAGTGGAGCGAACCACCACACCGGTGAGGGTAGTGGCATCCTGCTCCAGGGTAATATTGCCGAGGTCTTTTTCAAAAAAAACTGTTTCAGGAATATTGCGCACATTACCGGCAGTAAATAAAACCGTAAAATCTTTGGAAGCATAGGCAAGACTACTGATGACGATTTTAAAGCTGTCTGCCTTAGGTAACCCGGAAAAACGAAAATTACCATTCGCTTTGGTGAGTAATCCATTTACAAGACTGTCATTTCCCAAAACGCCTTTCAGGTATAACTGAATCGAAACGGCTTCGAGTGGTTTGCCGGTAAGAGCATCGGTAACTTTACCAAAAATTCTGTTGCTGGCAACTTTAATCGACACATTGTTGATATCCATGTCATTTTCATCCTGAGCAAAAAGCTGAGTGCTACAAATAAATCCAATCAATAATAAACGTAAATGATTCCGCATGCTTAATCTTTTGGTGAGAAATGGTGCTGTTGTACTAAATGCTCAGGGGAGGATAGATAATCGAACTGCAAAGTTATCTATCTTCATCAGAAACAAGGGAAGAAGCCCGTTTGTTTAACATTTCAGGTGTTGAATTTTGATTGTCGGCTTAATTGCACCCAACAATCGGCCAAATACCCTGCGAAAACGCTGTGTACTCCTTTCTCTGCAGTGAGGTTCCTAACGTCACCCTTACGAAGGAAGGGCACCGAAGAGAAAGGAGGACGGGAAGTTAACGCAGAGATTTATGTAGAGAAATTTCAAAAAAATCCGACATCTGAGATTCGACATCAAAAAATCTTCTTTCCTAACGTTTGTTAGCTTATTTTTGCCCCGCTAAAAAGAAAAGACCATGCAATTCCAACTCAGCGAAGAACATTTAATGATCCAGAAAGCGGCCCGTGATTTTGCCCAGAACGAATGTTTACCCGGTGTAATAGAACGCGATGAAAAACAGCAGTTCCCCAAAGAACAGATCATGAAACTGGCTGAACTGGGTTTTATGGGTATGATGGTAGACCCGCAATATGGTGGCGCAGGTATGGATACCGTGAGTTATGTACTGGCCATGGAAGAAATAAGCAAGGTAGATGCCAGCGTGAGTGTTTGTATGAGTGTAAACAACAGCCTTGTTTGCTGGGGACTGGAAGCATATGGCACAGAAGAACAGAAGCAGAAATACCTCACACCATTGGCGCAGGGTCGTAAAGATGGTGAATTATACATCGGTGCCTTTTTATTGAGTGAACCCGAAGCGGGAAGTGATGCTACGAGTCAGCGCACCACGGCGGAAGACATGGGCGATCATTATTTACTGAGTGGTACCAAGAACTGGATCACCAATGGTTCATCGGCATCTGTGTACCTGGTGATGGCGCAAACCGATGCAGCCAAAGGAAGCAAGGGCATCAATGCTTTTATCGTAGAAAAAAACTGGCCGGGAGTAACCGTAGCCGCCAAAGAAAATAAACTGGGTATCCGCGGAAGCGATACACATACCATACTGCTTACCGATGTAAAAGTGCCCAAAGAGAACAGGATAGGGGAAGATGGTTTTGGTTTCAAGTTTGCCATGAAAACACTGGCTGGCGGTCGTATTGGTATTGCCTCTCAGGCATTGGGTATTGCGAGTGGTGCTTATGAACTGGCACTGGCCTACAGCAAACAGCGTAAAGCATTTGGTAAAGAAATCATGCACCACCAGGCCATACAGTTTAAACTGGCCGATATGGCCACCAAGGTAGAAGCCGCCCGATTACTCTGTTTAAAAGCCGCCTGGGAAAAAGACAATAAAATAGACTATACCCTAAGTTCTTCTATGGCCAAAGTATTTGCCAGTGAAGCTGCCATGTGGATTGCCACCGAAGCCGTTCAGGTACACGGCGGTTATGGTTTTGTAAAAGAATACCATGTAGAAAGACTGATGCGTGATGCCAAAATCACACAGATTTATGAGGGAACGAGTGAAGTGCAGCGGATTGTGATTAGCAGGGCGATTTTGAATAAGTGAGGAACGTGAGACGTGAGAGGTGAGACGTGAAAGGTGAAAAGTGAAAAGTGAAAAGTGAATTTTGATGCGCTGTTTGGAGAGTAGAGGCTGGAATTAAAGAAATAGAATTGCGAAACTTGAAGAGGGTTTCGCAATTTTTTTATTGACATAATTATCAACCAATTGTTTAAATGACTTATAGATTTTAGGTATTGAAAAAATTGTAAATTTATGAATTGGCCGCAATTATACTGTCCGAAATGAAACAAAAAGAAATAATTGTTAGACTCAATGAGATCACATCCGACTATAACTTTATTTATATAATTGCGGCTTCAATTTTAAAGGATTTTTGTAATACCATTGATTATTTAGAGCATAGAAATTCACGTGAACATTTTAATTATAATGAAGCATCATTTTTAGTTGGTCTCTGGGTAAAAAACTCCATGCCTTCTATTCGTAATCAATTTGACTTTAATGAGCGGTTTAAAGAGGTTTACGACTTGATGGAGAAATTGCATTTTACTTTTATTTCAGAAGGGCCAAAGATATTGGAAAAGCAAAAAGATGTCAGTACGTCTGACTTCATGACTAATGGCTTTTTGTTCAAAGAATCTTTTTTCTATTCATCAACAGGTGCTTATGATTTCCAATATGCAAAGATGTTTTCTAAAAAGTATAAATATGACGAAGAATGGCTATTGGCGAATAGAGGTTTTTCTTTAAGTGAACCGTTTGAGTATTTCACCAATGTGAAAAACTTAGTTAACACAAAATTGAATAGTTCGGTATTTAAAGGAAAGAAAAAAAATGATGCTAATGATTTGTTATTCCCATTTACTTTTACTTATGAGGAATTAACATTAGGTAAGAAATCGTTTGCGAATATCACTTCTTGCTTTATAATTGAACTAAATAAGACAGCTAACAGTCAATTAATTAATATAGGCGATTTTAATGAATTTCAGGTAAAACCAATAATTAAGATTGGTGAAAATAAATACTTCATTCCCATGCCATTTTATTTGGCCGAAGCTATTTATGAATCTCCTTTTTATTGGATGATTGGAGATGAAAAATATGTGTCGAGTTGTTTAAAGCACCGCGGTGATGTTGGCGAAGAAATTGTTTATAACCTTTTTCTAAAAATATTTGGTGCATCGAATACTTTTAAAGGAGTTAAAATAAAAGAAAACAAAACTAAAACAATTGCAGAAATCGATGTTTGTGCTAAACATGGAAATGCACTAATTGCTGTTCAGATAAAATCAAAAAAACTAACCTCAATTTCAAAACAAGGTGACATTGACAAAATTAAGGATGATTTTAAAAAGGCAGTGGAAGATGCATACCTGCAGGGCGTAGAATGTGAAAAAGCAGTTTCAAATGCAAAGAATTTAATTTTTACTACAGACGAAACCAAAGAGATACAGGAAGTTTTTACAAGTATTGAAGACACTTTGACGATTTGTATAGTTTTGGACACTTACCCATCTTTAGCACATTCATCGCATATTTTATTATACGACAAATATGAAGGTTCCACGATTTGCTTTACAGTTTTTGACCTTGAAGTAATATGTAGATACTTGAATACTCCTGAAAAACTGATAGATTATTTTAGTAAACGAATTAATAATTGCAGACATTACTATTCAGAAAATGAGCTTTGTTTTCTTGGCTTTTATTTAGATCATGATTTAAAAAAGCATGATAAATATAATAGGGTGATGATTGATGATTCGTATGGTTCAAAAATTGATAGAATTTATTATCCAGAAATATCTGGCTATAATGAGCAACTCAAGAAAAGGAAAGTTGGAAGGAATGATATTTGTCCATGTGGAAGCAATTTAAAATATAAGCATTGCCATGGAAAAAGTTAAAGCCCGCCGTTTCTTCTTTCACAGCAGAGTATTAAAAACTAAAAGAAATTCGTTGAAGATTCGTCTCCGAGGCACGAGGGATTCTTCGCTCCATTGCTATTTACCCGATCGCATCTTTTTAATTTGGAATTTCGTTTCATTTGTAATTACTTTGTAATAACAAATGAAGATATATGGAACTTTCTGTAATCAATATCGGCAACTCCAAGGGAATACGTCTTTCTAAAACGATTCTTGAAAAGTATAAGATCAATGATAAGATTGAATTGATACTGGAAAAAGGGTATATCATTTTAAAACCTAAAGCAGAGCCGCGGAAAGGATGGGACAATGCATTTAAAAAAATGCATGAAAATGGAGATGATCAGCTTTTGATGGATGATATTTTTGAAGACGAAAATTTTGAAGAGTGGAGCAAGTAAATCAGTATGATATAGTACTTGTTAATCTCGATCCAACGATTGGTAGTGAAATGCGGAAAACAAGACCATGCGTTGTATTATCACCAAATGAAATGAACAGGTATCTGCAAACTATCGTTGTAGCCCCAATGACGAGTAGCTCTAAACCTTATCCGACAAGAGTGGAAGTAAAACATAAGGAAACAAAAGGTTGGATTGCTATTGATCAAATCCGAACAATAAACAGAAAACGGATTGTAAAACAATTTGAAACATTAACAGACAAAGAGATTCAAAAGGTCAAAGATGAAATTCGAGAAACCTTCGTTGATTGAAACTACTCGCCGTTGCTGGTCGCCTTACCAACAACATAGGTCCTAAACAGGTCTTCATTTTATTATGCAACTTTCATCTTTGTTTTCAGCAGCGTATCCAAAAATAAAAGAAGTTTATCAAAGCGTCTGAGAGGAACGAGGTTCAAAGTACTCTTATGAAGAATTCTTATATTTTGGTAGTGTCTTTCCGAAATAGCACGTACGCATAACAAAAGTATTTGCAAGAGCAGGGCTTGACATTGTAACATCAACTATGTGCAAGCATGTGCATCGGTTTGGGCTTCACGTTCAATGTTCAATTTTAATTCTTACTTTCAACAAAATATTTTCAAATGGGCATTTGTAACTGGCTGAACATTCAATGAATTCTCTGCCTTTGTAAATACCCGGTTTTAATGTACAGTTTAACAGACCACGAGATTAACAAGCTAAAAAATAATATGGACGAAAAATATTTAATGCCAACACAGGAAGCGGGAAGAAAATTTATTATGCGACAAATACAAGGAAGCGTTGTGATGCTTAATTTACTTCGCTTTCATGAAATAGCAGACTATTCAGATAGTCCTGAACTTTCGCCAACTGAACCAATAAGTGGAAAACAGGCATACCAACTTTATGTTGAACATACCTTGCCATTTTTGACTAAGTCGGGCGGGGAAATTTTATTTATGGGAGAGGGTGGTGATTTTTTAATTGGACCAGCTAATGAACATTGGGACGCTGTATTATTAATAAAACAAAACAGTGTGAACAGTTTTCTCGCCTTTGAATCCGATAAAGATTACATGAAAGGAATAGGACATAGAACAGCCGCATTAGCAGATTCAAGACTTTTGCCAATAGTTGAAACTAAATAAAATGAAATCTAAAAAAGAATTAAAGGATACCTATAAAGAAATGAAATTTCAAATTGGGGTCTTTCAAATCAGGAATACTGTTAATGATAAAATATACATTGAAAGTAGTACAGATTTAGTTGCAATTTGGAATAGACACAGATTTCAGCTCAATAATGGACTTCATCCGAACATCAATCTACAAAAAGAATGGAATGAATTTGGACAGGACAATTTTAAATACGAAATATTAAGTGAAATAAAACAAGACGGTAAAAAAACGATTGATTACTATCGCAAAGAAGCTAAACAACTTGAAATAATGTTTATTGAAGACTTACAACCATTTGGTGACAAGGGATACAATCTCTCGTCGTTGCCGGTCGCCCGACCAACAACATAGGACTTAAACAGGTCTTCCCTTCATTATTCATCATGCTGCATTCAAATTTCTCTTCTTTCTCAGCAGAGTCTTCACAATAAAACAAGTTCGTCGAAGATTCTCCGAGGCACGAGGTCCACAGGACTCCTATGGAGGACTCTTCATGTTACACAGCCGGGGGTGGTTCATTTGCTTTTGCTACCGATGATTAGTAGTTATTTTTGTTTGAATCATACAGCAGTAGGATTTCTGAGCAGATTTTAGTAATTTGGTTTGAACCGATTGGTTGAATTGACCAGGCCAACGACAGAAATCCTCCCCCATATTGCATCGTTTTGGCACCAGAGGTTTATTATAAGGTAAAAGTGGATCATGAATACACATATTGACCAGGAAAAAAGCAATACAAGCCAGGCCATTTCAAATAGCTTACCAAAATTACAAAGCAGCGACGGGTTTGCTTTGCAATCTGCAGGTCATATACCTCAAGCCAATACAAAACAAAATTTTCAGGAAGTCATTAATAATAGTCCCCGTGTACAGCAATTGAAAGCCTATCAGGAGATGGCTGACAGTAGTCTGCGTATGAAACAATCGACTCAATTAAAACTAATGCCCGTAGGCCCTATGCAGCAGACCATACAGCCCATGTTACGACGTCTTGGAGGAGGAGGGCAGGGCAATGATGAAGAAAGATCTGCATCGAGTAGAAGAAGATCTGCACCAAATTTCTCACTAGACAATCTTGAAGCGGGAACAACCTGTTATAGGTTTGTAACCATGCTGGGTGGCAGAGAACCAGATATTTCATACAGTGATTTCAGAGACGATGAAGATGGTGGTGTTTCACTTACATTAAATCCTGAGGCAACACCTAAGGGAAGACCAGCAAAAGGCAGATGGAAATTGACCTATGTACTTTTAAGTACAACGAACATGTATAGGTGTCAGGATAAAAGCCAATTTAAATCTATTCTTGATGCCAATCCCAGGTCACTTTGTTATACAGATAGGGAAGCTGAACTGAAATGTAAGGCAGCCTCATTTCAAAGTTTATTCCGGGCAACTGCGGCAGAGAAACATTTTCCCGTAGAAGCTTCGGCTGCTGCTGCTGTTGGTACTCCTGAAGCCAGCGAAGAACGTTTTAGCAGGTTTAATCCTGAAACTGGTTTTTATGATACAGACTGGAACGCATTATTTGAAGACCGGTGGAAACGCAGGGAAGTGGAAATGATCCCTGCTGATGGAGTTGCCAAACAATTTGATCAGGCAGAAGCTGAAAAATTTACATCCATAGGTGGTGGAGCCGCAATAGACAAAAATGGATACCTATGGACCGTTAAACATTTCGATGCGACTTTAAACAGATATTATATAAAAGAAGAACGATAGTTTGTTCTAAGCAGTGTACTCAAAAATAACAACAGTTTGTTGAAGAGTCGCTGAGTCATAAGCTCCAAAGGAGTCCTTTGTACTTGGTGTTACACAGCCGGTGTGTTTCATTTGTTTTTTGCTGATTGCCTAAACAGCAACATAGCCCCTAAACTGGTCTTCCCTTCATTATTCATCATTCAACGTTCAAATTTCTCTTCTCCCGGTGTTTCCTTATACCTGTTTAATACCAGGTTAGGCTTCTAGTGTATTGTAAATCAGTAGTATAGCAGATACAATGCTGATCTTAGCCATATATAATTCCGCTCTCTAAAGGGCTGGCTTATATCGGACTTGTATCCGGCTTGTATCGGGCTTATATCGGGCTTATATATTTGGACAAGCTGAACCAACCCCCACATTCATCCAAAGGAAAAAACAAGAAAAGGAAATAGCTGATGGTACGTCATCCCGACGAAGGAGGTAACCAGCATCCGAAACCTTTATGATTAAACCAATTCACTCTTGCAATAAAAATTAACACCCGAATAATCTGAGCATAATAATGATAAATCTATTTCTTTGTTAACCGAACACATGAGCTGCTATGAATGGTATGAAAAGATTACTCCTTATACTATTGCTTTTTACACAAATGGAGAGCCAGTCGCAGACTGGTGCTACAAAATTTAATTTCAATTACAAAGTACAGGAAGCGGTAGGCGATCTTAATAAAGACGGATTACAGGATAATGCAATCGTTACCCAGGATACTTCCCATGAAACAGAGCCTTACCTACTGGAAATATTTTTGGCAACAAAAGATGGTGGGTTCAAACTGTATGGTTCTTACGATAAAATAATTATACCACGTTACCCCGATGGTAATGATGGTTACAGAACAGGGGAAGATTTTTCAGAAATTACTATCGGCAAAGGTGTACTAACCATCAATTGCGAATTACTACGTGGATACTATGAACACAAATTTCGTTTTCAAAACGGTCATTTCGAACTGATCGGTTTTAAAGAAGTGAGTGCAGATGGAAATGGAAATATAGTAACGCAAGACTATAATCTTTCAACCGGCGATAGAATTGAAGAAGAAGGACGCATTGACAGTAATAAAGTACTAAGACGTACCAAAAAGAAAATACTCCTAAGACCCTTGCCCAGACTTCAGGACATTATTCCAAGAGAAAACGAATACTACTAAAATACTTCTGTGCATTTCTGTGTTTTCAGTGGCAATCAACTTGTTGGTCGCCTTGCCAACAATGGCGAAGCAGCTATCGATAAAATAATATGTTCAGTTCATACTCGGTGAAATAAATACAGGCAAATAAAAACGTGAATAGTATTACCAGGAATATCGCCAGTTTTCTCCGTTTAATATGAATTAAACTAATCAATAGCCAAAATGTTGGAAATACAAAGTTTGGTTTTAATTTAAGTTGTAAGGGGTCAACAATTAGCAGGTATCCATAAAGTCCCATGGAAAATGCTACCAGAACAATAAAAATGATTGTTATTGTTTTCATTTAAATTTTTATTGAGGGCTCTCGTCGATTTTGGTCGCCTGACTATCAGGCGGCGACAACAGCAGGCAAAACTAATTGTAAACCATACACCAAACTCCAATTCCAAATGATATCAAAGAAAGCATCGGCCATATGGTATCCATTCCTTTGGTGCGAAAAAGATTCCAGATAGCTAAGCCTGCCAGGAAGACTGGTAAGACAATCATTGGTAAAGACAGTAATTCAAATAAGCCGCCAATGAAAATATTGCTGTACACATTAAAATGCTTACCCGTATACCAGAAAAGCACAACAGCCACCATCAGTAAAAAAAGTGTGCGGTTGGATAGGGTGAGTGGCTTTTTCATGCAGTATGAATTTAGACAAGTTTTTTCCTGAAGAGAACTCCAAAAACAAAAAAAGGTTGGTGTAGTCTGCTGAGGTATCAAGTTTGATAAGGCATCTTTGGTGCTTATTGTGTGTTACACAATAAGCATGTTGCATGTGCTTTTATTAGTAATCGGCAGATACATAGCTCATTTGTGAATTGTATTCAAATAAGTTTTTTTAATTGAAAAAATGGTTATAAAATGGAGTTGTACTTAATTTACCCCATTTTATAACCATGCCAAGAAAAATTAAAGTAGTGTAGTGAGAAAAGTATTGTATACAGTCTCTATAATACCTACCTCATTTTCATAATTTTTTTCGATGATACAATTCTCTTTCCATCTGTTATGCGAACGATATAAACACCGTTTATAAAATTGCCTATATCGATATGCTGCATACCGCCTTTATAAATCGCAGATTTAAGTTTCTGGCCCAGCATATTAAAGAGTTCTACTGTATATATTCCGTTTACACCCGCTGGAGCCTTAATTGTTGGCCGCCCAATAGCTCCTCTTAGTGTGATGGAAGATGATGGTGGCGTATCTTCTTTTATTGTTACTGTTTTTGATGATGGGTTATAGCCGATACTTAATGGAGCCCAATATGAGCCAACTAATGTTATTATTCTTGAAGAAGGTAATGCGCACCATGGACTTACAGTAACCTTAAGATCAACAAGTTCACTTGGAGATAAAGTAACATAGGCAGCATATGAAGATGAAGTAAAGTAAGTAGCACTTCCTCCTACAATTTGCCATGTATAAGGTCCAGGGTTAGGGCCAACCTGTATTTCACCAAAAGAATAAGGCTGAACATCATTGTATCCTGAAAGTGTTGCTGATTGACCATTTGCATAATAAGTGGCATCTATCTGTGTAGTGCCGGCTGCTGTGCCATCAAACATACCTATTTCCGAACTATATTCATTTGCTATTTCAGTAGCATTCCTGTTTCCATACCACACTTTGACTTCAGCAATAGAACCAAGGAAATTCGGTGCTCCATTTGTTCCTCCTACCACTATGCTATAGAGTGAAGAACCGTCATATATAATATTTCCAGCCATAGGCAATGTCTCCTTCAGTACTCCGTTTACATACCCTTTCATCTCTTTGCCATTATAAGTAAAAACAACATGATTCCACTGACCAGCAACAACGCCTGGGCATGTTAAGTTAACCGGCCCATTATTGGTAATTACTCGGGGAGAAAAATTTGAACCATCCAATAGTAAACGCCATCCTGTAGTCCATCCATTACCATCCTGTGATCGCATAATCCCTTGCAAACTGCTTGTGCTAGTGGGCTTAACCCATGCTGAAACAGTTATCATCTGAGAGGAAGGTTTTACCCATGGTGATATTGGAAACTCTAGCCAGTTGCTTACAGTTCCATCGAAATAAGCTGCCTTTCTGTAAGTATCACAAACAAGTGTAGTCCCATGTGGGGTTCCATTCAGGTTGCTACCCGTATAATCATTCCAGTCATTGTCAAGTTTGAGATGTAGCACGGGGAAAGGCGCCAATAACCGATCAGGTAATATCGTTTCATTGATTGGAGCAAAAAAATCGTTATCTGTCCAGGCTGTGGACAACGTACCGCAACTATTGTCAGTCCAAAAAGGATTATAAAGAGGGGTACCTGAATACATGGGCCAGTTACCTGTATAATTTACCTGATTATTAGTAACGGTATGACCAGAACAGGTGCCTGATGAATACGCATCCCATACACCCAAACCAACATTTGTAAAATTCTGATGTCGGCCAAAAATTTTATTATTTGTGATAGTATAACCTGTACCGCCAGCGATTGCAATACCGTATTGCCCAGGATCTACCAATATATTATTATCAACAATAGCATTAGATCCACCAAGGTCTCCTACGTTAATACCTCCACTAACTTGACTTGGTCCTCCGCCACGAAGTTTATTACCTGTAATCATGATCGGGGATGAAAAATACGAGCCAGCCATATTGATAAGGTCAATTGGATTACCAAACCCCAAAATATTTTCACCAACATTGTCTTTTACCTCATGGCCAGATCCACCTGATTGCCTAAATTGAACATAGGCACCTTCCGGCCCCCACTGACCAATTGGTACACTGTTTTGTGGGTTAATAAATTGATTGTTTCTTATTTTTATGTTATTACCAGCACCCCATACAGTAATACTAGATGAATTATCAAAAAAGATGCAGTTCTCAATAGTTATGTTTGAGCAACCAGCAAGATATATGCCTATACGACTTGTTGGGCCTATAATACAATTTCTAATGATTACATTGGAGCAGAATGATAGGAATATTCCGTGACCATTGTCACCAATTGGAGCATCGCTATTCATAATTCGCTTCCCCTCAATAATTAAACCAGAAGTATGATTCGAATACACCAAATTTGAACTTGCCTGCGCATACGAAAGGTTTACCTGCGATTGGGTCTGACTGGACAGCAGTAATACAAAAGCAAGCATAAAAAGTGCGATTAGCTGTTCGGAATACTGATGAACTGATTTGTGACGATTAATGGTAGTTGTGTTTTTCATAATTAAGAAGGATTGGTAATTAATTAATGTTATACAAACAGGTAAGCTGGCCTGTCAGCATTATTCAATTTCTTATTACAACACATGTCATGCAGTACACAAATACTCAGATTCAAAAGGGGGAGGGGTGAAAAACTAACCAGAGTATATAATTAACAAATATATATAATATTTTACTAAAGGATAAAAAAATGTATGTGAGTGTCATACAAGGCACTTCAGACAATACATATTAATAATCAAACGATTAGATAAAGTGGTTTTCTTAAAAGGATCTTCAAAATCAAAAATAATAAAACATGTTTGGCAAAACATTTCCCAATTGAATGGGAAACATTATATGGAAGACTATATGGGATTAAAACTCAAATAATTTATTCTATCCCGGAGAGAAAATAAATACTGTAACTCTTCTGTGCGTCTCTGAGTCTCGCCGTTGTTGGTCGCCTGACAACTAGTGTTCGAAAGATAATTATGATGTGTTAGGCAATAAAACTTAGCGTCCAACCTTTGTAAAGATTCCTCCTTGTCGGAATGGCGGGAGCAGTCATCCCAACGCAGGAGGGAACCAACACTTTAACCCTGTTTGATTATAACAATGAAATCTTAGAATAAAACCCTAACACCCAAACTGTTTAGAGATTCCTCCTTCGTCGTAATGATGCTACGCTTCCATCTCCATCACAAGCTCAAACACTTCCTCATATTCCTTATTCAACTCATTCCATTTAGCCTGTGTTTGTTTATAAGCTGCTTCGAGCTCCTGGAATTTTTTAGGGTCGGAGTAATTGGAAGGATCACCCAATGCGGCTTCCTGTTTGGCTTTTTCTTCCTTGCATTTATTCAGTTCTGTCTCCAGGTTGGTAAGCCTGCGTTTCTGTTTCTGTAATTCTTTCTGCTTCTCCCTGTCAATCGCCTGGTTAGGTGCGTCCTGTTGTACAGGTTTTACCACTACAGGTTCAGGCACTACTTCTTGTCCCTTGTTTTTTGTCTCTTCACTCTTGTTTCCTTTCTTGTTATCTTGTTCCTTGTCCCTTAACCTCTCCATTCTTTCATTCCATTCCACCCATTCCTGGTAAGTACCCTTAAACTCTTTAATCTGGTGATCAACAATCTCCCATATTTTATTCGCCGTCTTCGAAATAAAATATCGGTCGTGACTTACAAGAATAATACTGCCTTCATATTTATTCAATGCTTCGGCCAGTAATTCAACCGAGTGCATATCGAGGTGGTTCGTAGGTTCATCGAGTATAAGGAAATTGGCTTTGCTAACAATGGTTTTAGCTAGTGCCACACGTGCTTTCTCACCACCACTTAATACACGGATGCGTTTGTCAACATCATCACCACTAAATAAGAAAGCACCTAATAAGGCACGCAGTTCCACATCGGTTTTCTTGCTGCCGCAGTGTTGTAATTCTTCGAGAATGGTATTGGTTAAAGTGAGTGCTTCCAACTGGTGCTGGGCATAAAAACTTTCCTCTACATTATGCCCCCACACACGCTCACCCTCAAAAGGCTCTGTACCACCCACCATACGCAGAACGGTAGATTTACCCTTACCATTGGCACCAATGAGTGCAATTTTATCGCCACGTTCAATCTCTGCATTGGCCGCATCAACGATCCTGATTTTACCAAAATGTTTCGTGGCATTTTTCAACTCTGCCAATACTTTACCCGGTACTTTTTCTAACTGGAAATTGATACGCAGATCGGGTCTTTCGAGTTTAACATCTTCAATCTTATCTATTTTATCCAAACGTTTCTGAATACTCTGAGCCTGTGCCGCTTTACTGGCTTTGGCTTTAAAGCGTTCAATAAAACGTTCCTGCTGACGAATATAATCCTGCTGGTTCTCAAAAGCCTTCTGCTGCATTTCTATACGCAGGGCTTTCTCTGTTTCATAATAGTTATAATCGCCCGAATAGATATGCAGTTGCTGCTGGTACACTTCCACAATCTTGTTCACCATTCTGTTGAGGAAGAATTTATCGTGGCTCACAATCACCACGCTACCCTGGTAATGCAGCAGGTATTTCTCCAGCCATTCAATAGATGGAAGGTCGAGGTGGTTGGTAGGTTCATCGAGCAGTAATACATCGGGTTGCTGTAAAATCATTTTACACAGGAGCACCCGCATTCTCCATCCACCACTAAATTCTTTATAGGGGCGGGAGAGGTCATCATTACTAAAACCGAGTCCATGTAAAACTTCTTCGGCTTTATGGTGAATATTATAACCGTCCAATACATCCAGTTCATGCAGTGCATCGGTGTACTGAATGAGCAGGTCGTTGTTTTCTGAATCTTTCTCCAGTTCATGCCCCAAACGTTCAATATCTTTCTCCAACTGACGCACTCTTTCAAAAGCACCCAATGCCACTTCGGTGATGGTATCATTGGTATCGAAACTCAGTAGATCCTGGTGCAGGTAACCGATGGTGGTATCTCTTCCTTTCTCCACCGTACCTTTCGAAGGGGTGTATTCGCCCACCAAAACCTTCAGCAGGGTCGATTTTCCGGTACCATTATAACCAATTAAACCAATACGGTCGCCGGGTTGTATATGCCAGGTGGCATCTTCCACAATAACACGGGCACCAAACTCAAAAGTCACATTCTGTAAGCCGATCAACATTTCTTAACAACGATTTAGGAGCGCAAAGGTAATTGCAAACTGCTGCCAATTCAATTTGCTTTAGTTTTGTGCAAAATTTTATCATATGAATAAGATACTGGTACTGGCGGGAATCCTTTTCCTCGCTGCCTGTGGTGGCAAGGATGAAAAAGCAGATGCTGCCGAAGCCACACCCAAAACACTGGCTGCAAGTGCCCATTCTGATAGTTTTAACCTCGCTTTTGGCAAAATGCTCGACAGCTATTTCCAGCTTAAAGACAATTTTATAGCCGAAAAAGATACCCTCATAGCACAGCAGGCCGTAGCACTCATCAGCGATGTAGCTGCTGCAGCCGTTGGTTTCCAGGAACTGAAAGCCGATTCTGCCGTTGCTTCAACAGCACATAGCTATGCAGTGAGCATCAGTTCAGAACTGAAATCTATTGTATCTGAAACCGATCGGGAAGAGCGTCGTAAATCCTTTCAGGTGGTGAGTGAGCAGATTTATGACCTCGTTCGTGCCGTTCGTTACGACAGAACAGTGGTGTACCACCAGTATTGTCCCATGGCATTTAATGATGCTGGTGCATTCTGGTTAAGCAACTCTTCTGATATCCGCAATCCCTACCTCCCCAAAAAAATGCTGACCTGTGGTGAGGTTAAAGATTCTATTGATTTCCGAAAATTCTAATGATTAACCCAGCCCGGGATTTAAATCCCGGGCTGGGTTAATAGGAAGCGATTAATTTGATATATGCGTACTTATTTTTTAGTGTTGTCTTTTTTCCTCACAGCTATCGTATCTGCTCAGGAGAAAATAACACTGAATGGTTACCTCAAAGATTCTCTCACGGGTGAAACGCTTATCGGTGCCAATATCCTGGTAACAGGTGAGGGAAAAGGTATTCAGAGTAACCAGTATGGTTTTTATTCCATTACACTCAATAAAGGAACTTATAAACTGCTCGTTTCTTTTATTGGTTACCAACCCAAAGAAATTACGGTTGATCTTCAGAAAGACCTCCAGGAAAATATTCTCCTATTACCCAATGCTGCCATCATTAATAATGTAACTGTTATTGGCAGAAGAAGAGAAAACAATGTAAAAACTGCCCAGATGGGTAAAATAGAACTGAGTGTAAACACTGCCAAAGCATTACCTGCATTATTGGGTGAAGTAGACCTGCTGAAAACATTACAACTCTTACCCGGTGTACGAAATGCAGGTGAAGGTAATGCAGGTTTTTATGTTCGTGGTGGTGGAGCCGACCAAAACCTCATTCTACTCGATGATGCCGTGGTGTACAATACCGGTCACTTATTTGGTTTCTTTTCCATCTTCAATGCCGATGCCATTAAAAATGTAACACTCATTAAAGGTGGTATGCCCGCGCAATATGGTGGTCGCTTGTCTTCTGTGGTAGATGTGGCCATGAAGGAAGGTAACAATAACAAAACACAGATTGATGCAGGTATCGGTTTAATTGCATCACGCTTTTCCATTCAGGGACCACTGAAAAAGAACAAAGCATCTTATATGCTGTCGGCAAGACGAACCTATGTGGATATGCTGACCAAACCCTTTATTAAAAAAGACAATGAATTCTACGGCTCCGGTTATTATTTCTATGACCTGAATGCCAAAATGAATTATCGCTTTTCTGAAAAAGATATCCTGTACCTGAGTGGTTATTTTGGTCGCGACCAGTTTAATTTCAATAACAGCAAGCGTTCCTTCGCTATCGATATTCCATGGGGCAATAGCACAGCCACCTTACGCTGGAACCATATTTTCAGTAAAAAACTATTTGCCAATACAACAGCAGTCTATAATGACTATAAATTTCAGTTAACGGGCAAACAAAACGATTTCAATATCAACCTATCCTCCGGTATCCGCGACCTGAACCTGAAAACAGATTTTGATTATTATCCGAGTCCGGAACATAAACTCAAATTCGGGGTGCAATACACGTTCCATACGTTCTTACCCAATGTACTCAGTGGCAACCAGGATACGGTGGTGTTTCAACCCAATAATGCCACGAAGAAATTCGCAAACGAATATGCAGTGTACCTGCAGGATGACTGGGAGCTGAGCAGTAAACTGAAACTCAACTACGGCATTCGTTACAGTGTTTTTCAGCAGGTGGGGCGATACACTTTTTATGAACGCGATGCCAATGGCAATAAATTAGACAGCACCACCTATAAAAGCGGACAAACCGTAAAAGCATATGGCGGTCTGGAGCCAAGGGCTACATTACGTTATGCGTTTAGTGAATTGTCATCATTCAAAGCGGCGGTTACACGCAATATTCAGTACATACATTTAGTAACCAACGCCGGTACTACATTACCCACAGATTTATGGGTACCCAGCACCATTCGTGTACAGCCACAAACAGGCTGGCAATATGCCATGGGTTATTTCAGAAACTTCAACAATGGTATGTTCGAAACATCTGTTGAACTCTATTATAAAACCATGAACAACCAGATTGAATACAGAGAAGGTTACACACCCTCTTTAAAAGATCCGGAAGAAGAATTTGTTTTTGGGAAGGGCTGGAGTTATGGTGCAGAATTATTCATCAATAAGGTAAGAGGAAGATTTACAGGATGGATCGGCTATACCCTTAGCTGGACCTGGCGCAAGTTTCCCGATCTGAATGATGGATTAAAATATCCGAGCCGTTACGACCGCCGTCATGATATGTCGATTGTTGGTACGTATGAGTTATCTAAAAAATGGAAAGCCTCTGCGGTATTTATTTATGGAACAGGTAATGCCACTTCCTTACCCGAAAGTTTTTATTTTGTAGGAGGGGTGCTAACGCAGCAATACAGTCGCATCAATGCTTACAGAATGAAAGCCTATCATAGAATGGATCTGTCATTTACTTATACACCCACACCAAAGAAAAAAAGAAAATATACCTCCAACTGGGTCTTCAGTTTATACAATACCTATAGCAGACTCAATCCATACTTCATCTATTTCGATCAGGAAGGCGATGCCAGTAATGGAACGCTGGAAGTAAAAGCCAAACAGGTGTCCTTATTTCCGATTATTCCTGCGGTGACTTGGAACATTAAAATTTGAAAATTAGTTAATTTGAAAATTAGAAAATGTTAGGACTTTGCAAGCAAAGCAATTATTTAGATTTAATCATTACTAAGCAACCGGACACACTCAATGCTTCTTGATTTTCAAATTAGCACATTTTCAAATTTTCAAATTATTATTCCCTGTATTCAACCACCACCTTCGCATTCCTCTGTTCATTGGAGATGAGGAATATTTCGTAGCGTTTTTTTCCGGCGGTGATGACCATGAGTGCGCTGTTGGGGGGAATTTCGCCCAGGTTTTCTGCCACCATGATCAATTCATGGCGCTTACTCTCATCTGAGCAATCAATTTTTAAACGTAGTGGTGTATACGTAAGTTTAGCCTGACTAATGACCAGTTTATTATTGTGATAAAGTGAAATGGTATCGTTATCGATAGTGCCATTATCAAAAATTTCTACCGTAATGGCTTTTTCATTGGTGTAGATGGTTTTAACAAGATTGTTTTCACGTTCCAATAATACTTTTGGTATCGGCCCCTGTGTTGCAGGAGGTTTCTCCCATTTAACAATGGGGGTATCTGTTTTTTTTGCTGATACAGTTGCATCAGGCTTCCATGCAGAAGCAACAGGCGGCGGAGGGGTAGTAGTAGTTTTAGTATCCTGCTTTTTGGTAGCATTATTTGTTTTAGCTGCCGGTTTGTTTTGTGCCGTCGCAGTATTTTGTTTTACAGGTGTTTTGCTGCTATTCGTTTTATTAGTTGCAGGAGGAACTACTTTAGTTGTTGTATTTGTCTTTGGAGTAGCCGGCTTGGTAGTAGTAATTTTTACAGGAGCTTTGGTGGTATTGTCTTTTTGTGTCTTATTATTATTAGGTACAGTAACCTTTTTTGATTGTTGGGTAGTGGGAGGTGGAATAATGGGTGTTCTTCTGGCAGTAGATTCGGGTCTCTTTTTAAGGAGAAATGGTTCGAGTTCAAAATCAGATTCTTTTACCCTTTCGAGATATACTTTACCGCTACCGCAATCGACTTTTGTTTTTTCATTTACAGAACTAAAAGTTCCCTGCAATACTTCCAGTTTGCCTATTTTGGAATATTCGAGATAACAAGTCATTAAACAGGGTTCGCTTTTATCCGTGATCTTTACTTCTTCCAACCCTGTTTCTTTCAAAATCAGGTTCTTGGTTTGAACCGTATAAATTCCGCGAAAAGCGGCTTTGCCATAAAAAACGGTACTCTTATAAGAATAGGTAACACCATTCAGTGCGTTATTGGCCTGCTGGTCAATCTGTACCTCGTATTTATACAGTTCCTGTCTTGCATCATCTCTGTACAAACCACTGGAAGAACTGAAATACCCACGCCAGATACCGGTCAGGTCCTGAGCTCCTGCGGCAATAGCGAACACCAGTAAAAGAGGAATTAGGGTAAACTTCAGTTTCATTAGGGCAAAACTACAACCGCAATATAGTGCATGCTGATAAAGAAGCGTTAAATAAGCTAAGGGCTATTGGCCATTAGCTATTAGCAGTTAGCTGCTAGCCCTTGTTTTTAGCGCACTTGAAGATGCCGGATTGAAATTTATTAAATTACTATTTGTACTAACTCTTACCCGACAACTCATTCTGTTCACCATCAGTTAAAGGCTAAAAGCTAATTGCTAACTGCTCATTGTACTAACTCTTACCCGACAACTCATTCTGTTCACCATCAGCTAAAGGCTAAAAGCTAATTGCTAACTGCTCACAGCTTTTTCGTACTTTCGCATCCCTTAGAATTAAGCAATAAAATGATCAACATTAGTTTTCCCGATGGGGCAGTAAGGCAGTATGAAGCAGGGGTGAGTGCCCTCGATATTGCAAAGTCAATCAGTGAAGGACTGGCCAGAAAAGTGCTGGCCGCCAGTGTGAACGGACAAGTGTGGGATGCCACGCGTCCGATAACGACGGATAGTGCATTGAAATTACTGACATGGGATGATGCTGACGGAAAAAATACTTTCTGGCATTCATCGGCTCACCTGATGGCCGAAGCCGTAGAAGCTATTTATCCCGGCGTGAAATTCTGGGTTGGACCTGCGCTGGACAAAGGATTTTATTATGATATAGATCTGGGTGGAAACCATATTTCTGAAGAGGACCTGTCAGCCATCGAAAAAAAGATGAACGAACTGGCCAAAAAGAACAATCCATACCAGCGAAAAGAAATCTCTAAAACAGATGCGGTAAATTATTTTACCGAGAAATCTGATGAGTATAAACTCGATCTCTTACAAGGTCTGGAAGATGGCTCTATTACTTTCTATACACAGGGTGAGTTTACCGATTTATGTCGCGGACCGCATATTCCCCACACTGGTTTTATAAAAGCCATTAAACTTACCAGTATTGCAGGTGCATACTGGAAAGGGAATGAGAAGAATAAAATGCTGACCCGTTTGTATGGTGTAACCTTCCCCAATCAGAAAGAACTCGACGAGTATCTCCTGATGCTGGAGGAAGCCAAAAAACGCGATCACCGTAAACTCGGTAAAGAACTCGGCATTTTCACCATGGATGATGATGTGGGAGCAGGTTTGCCTTTATGGTTACCCAATGGTACTGTCATCATTGAAGAACTGGAAAAACTGGCCAAACAAACAGAAGAAGCGGCAGGTTATAAACGAGTGGTAACACCACATATCGCTAAAGAAAGCATGTACCTCACCAGTGGTCACCTGCCATATTATGCCGATAGTATGTTTCCGCCGATGGAACTCGATGGTACCAAATATTACCTGAAAGCCATGAACTGTCCGCATCACCATAAAATTTTTGATGCGGAACCAAAGAGCTACAAAGATTTACCATTCCGTATTGCAGAATATGGTACCTGTTACCGTTATGAGCAGAGTGGTGAATTGTTTGGACTGATGCGCGTTCGTTGTTTACACATGAACGATGCACATATTTATTGTAGTAAAGAACAGTTTGCTGCAGAGTTTCGCGCGGTGAACGACATGTATATCAAATACTTTAAAATATTTGGTATTGATAAGTATGTGATGCGTTTGAGTTTGCATGAACCATCTAAACTGGGAGCCAAATATGTAAATGAACCTGAACTCTGGAAAGAAACAGAAGCCATGGTTCGTAATGTATTGATTGAATCAGATATTCCTTTTGTGGAAGTACCTGATGAAGCGGCTTTCTACGGACCAAAGATTGATGTACAAATCTGGAGCACTATTGGACGCGAGTTTACACTGGCCACCAATCAGGTTGACTTTAACTCCGGCAACAAATTCAAACTGAATTATGTTAACCAGAACAATCAGCCTGAAGTTCCGTTAATTATACATCGTGCACCATTGGGAACACATGAACGTTTTATTGGCTTCCTGCTGGAACATTATGCAGGTAAGTTCCCGGTATGGCTGGCACCTTTGCAGGTAAAAATTCTGCCGATCAGCGATAAGTTCATGGACTATGCCAATAAAGTAAAAGATACTTTAAGAGCAGCAGGCGTGCGTGTGGAGATTGATGACAGGAGTGAAAAGATCGGAAAGAAAATACGCGATACTGAATTGAGCAGGGTTCCATACATGCTGGTAGTAGGAGAGAAAGAAGCGGCAGAACAGCAGTTATCGGTTCGCAGACAGGGTAAAGGCGATCTGGGAAGCCAGTCGCTGGAAGCATTTGTGAGCATGATACAGGATGAAATTCTGCACAGAAAAGCAGCAGAGTAAATAGAATACAGAAATAGCTATATCTTTAACACCTAAATTTTTAACTAAACAAGTTTTAATGGCATTACCACCAAGAGGGGGCGGAAGATTTAATCCCAGGTTTAACAGGCAACCGGAGCCTGAACATCGTATCAACGAAAGAATCCGTGTACCACAAGTGCGTTTGGTTGGCGACAATGTAACCGTTGGTGTATATTCTACCCAGGAAGCATTAAAGATCGCTCAGGAGCAGGAACTGGATCTCGTGGAAATTTCTCCTACGGCTGACCCTCCGGTTTGTAAAGTGATCGACTATAAAAAGTTCCTTTACGAAAAGAAGAAGAAGGAAAAAGAAATGAAGGCCAATTCCAAGCAGAGTGAGATCAAAGAGATCCGCTTTACGCCTGGTACCGATGACCATGATTTCGATTTCAAAGCCAAACACGCTGAAAAATTCCTGAAAGACGGCAATAAAGTAAAAGCCTATGTACAGTTCAAAGGACGTGCTATCATGTTCCAGGACCGTGGCCAGCTTTTACTCCTGAAATTCGCCGAGCGTCTGGCCGAAGCCGGTTCACTCGAAAGCATGCCCAAACTAGAAGGCAAGCGCATGTTCGCCATTTTTACCCCGAAAACGGGCAAAAAGAAAGCTGCGAAAACCGAGGAGTAATTTGAAAATTTGAAAATTTGCTAATTTGAAAATAATAGGAGGTCGTTGCTACGCAACGGCCTTTTTTATATTTAATTGCAGATAAGTAATTGGTAAAGAGCGGCTTAAGTAATCTCCTGCCGGAGGCAGATCCCTCATTTTCAAATTTTCAAATTGCCTCATTTTCAAATTATTTCCCTACCTTTGCACTCCAAATTTTTCCCGTAAGGCTCAACAAGTGTCCCGTCTGTTCGGGGCCGCCAGCAGGGTGTAATCTTTAAGCAGATTATTTATATGCCAAAGGTAAAAACAAACTCCAGCGCTAAGAAGCGTTTTAAGGTGACCGGCAGTGGAGAGATCACCTTCCAGAAAGCTTTTAAAAGGCACATCTTAACCAAGAAGTCTAAAAAACGTAAAAGAGCATTGAACAAGAAAGGTCTTGTTGGAGCTCCTAACAAAGATTTCGTTCTGCGCTTATTGCGTCTGAAAGGTTAATAACCGCCATTTCCCGGAAGGGAGTTCAAACCATTTAAAACACCATCCCGCCTAAGGCGAGACAAAAAAAAGATACTATGCCACGTTCAGTAAATGCAGTAGCATCAAGAGCCCGCAGGAAACGTATCCTGAAGCAGGCCAAAGGATTCTACGGTAAACGTAAAAATGTATACACCGTAGCCAAAAATATTGTTGAAAAAGGTATGACTTACAGCTATGTTGGCCGTAAGTTGAAAAAGCGCGAATATCGCCAGCTTTGGATTGCCCGTATCAACGCAGCAGTAAGAGAAGAAGGATTAACCTATAGCCAGTTTATCAACAAACTGTCTGTTAAAGGTATCGACCTTAACCGTAAAGTGTTGGCTGACCTGGCTATGAATGAGCCTGCCAGCTTCAAAGCACTGGTGAACTCTGTAAAATAATACAGGTCAGATCCCCTGATCAAAAAATATAACCGGGAAGTAACTTCACTTCCCGGTTTTTTTATTTGCAGAACTGAACAAACAGTTATTTTTGTTGCTTAATAAAAGGGTACCCTTCTGTTCACAATAAACAACCACTAACCCGGCTAATGAACAATACCTACACCTCACTGGTGAACCAGACCTTCCACTTTCCACAAGAAGGATTTGATGTTAATGATGATGGCTATCTCCAGTTCAATGAACTGGATCTTAAAAGAATCATCGAAAAGTATGGCACTCCGTTGAAACTGACTTACCTCCCGAAAATTGGTATGCAGATCAACAAAGCCAAGAAAATGTTTGCCGATGCATTTAAAAAACATAAGTACGAAGGCGAATATTTCTATTGCTATTGTACCAAAAGTTCGCATTTTTCTTTTGTGGTAGAAGAAGCATTGAAGCACAATATTCACCTGGAGACTTCTTATGCTTACGATATTGAAATCATCAATCGTCTGCACCAGCGAAGAAAAATCAATAAAGAGACTTATATCATTTGTAATGGCTATAAACAAAAGTCATACACGTCAAGAATTGCCAAGCTAATTAACACTGGCTTTAAAAATGTGATTCCCATTCTTGATAATAAAGAGGAATTACTCGCCTACAAACGCAGTGTAAAACAGCCTTTTCGTTTGGGTATTCGTGTAGCTGCAGAAGAGGAACCCAATTTTCCTTTTTATACTTCCCGACTCGGCATCCGTGCAAAAGATATACTGGAATTTTATGTGGATGAAATTGAAGGTTATGAAGACAAGTTTCAGTTAAAAATGCTTCATATCTTTTTGAATAAAGGTATTAAGGATGATATCTATTACTGGTCTGAGCTGAATAAAATCATCAACCTTTATTGCCAGTTAAAGAAAATATGTCCGGAACTCGATTCAATCAATATCGGTGGTGGTTTCCCCATTAAACACTCTTTAGGTTTTGAATACGATTACCAGTTTATGATCAATGAGATTGTAAGCAATATCAAGAAAGCCTGTAAGAAAGCGAAAGTGCCCATGCCAAATATCTATACAGAGTTTGGAAGTTTTACCGTGGGAGAGAGCATGGCACATATTTACAGCGTACTCGGACAAAAAATTCAGAACGACCGTGAGTGCTGGTACATGATTGATTCTTCATTCATCACAACATTGCCAGACACATGGGGTATTGGTGAGAAGTTCCTGATGCTGCCGGTAAATAAATGGGACAATGAATACCATCGGGTTGTATTAGGTGGCATCACCTGCGACAGCCATGATTATTATGATTCGGAAGAACATATTAATGAAGTGTTTTTGCCCAAATTACAGAATACCGATCCGAAAGATGTGGAAGGAAACAAAGAACCATTGTATGTCGGATTTTTCCATACAGGAGCTTACCAGGACCAGATCAGTGGTTATGGAGGAATTAAGCACTGTTTGATTCCATCGCCCAAACACGTGATTGTAGAGTATGATAAGAACGGTAAACTGGAAGACTGGGTATATGCCAAAGAGCAAACGGCACAAAGCATGTTGAAAATACTGGGTTACCTCAGATAAAGAAAATCCTCCCACTAAAACGGGAGGATTTTTTTATGAAAGGCTTTTTATAGCAGTCATTTCCTGCTACTTTTAGAAACAAATTTTATACATGAAAAAAGCAATTCTATTCTTTTTACTGCTTACTACAGCTTATGCTTTAAAAGCACAAACAGCTACTGACTCTGTAAAGGCAGCCATTAACCAGTTATTTACTGCCATGCGTAATGCAGATTCTGCGTCTATTGTAAACTGCTTTGCAGAAAAACATACTTTACAAACACTGGTGCGCGATAAAGATGGAAATATACAGACCAAAACAGACCTGGTAACTGATTTCGGTCGTAGCATCAGTAAGTTGCAAAAGAATGCTGCAGATGAAAGAATTGAATTTGGCGCCATTCATATCGACGGTCCACTGGCTTCAGTATGGACACCCTATAAATTTTACTTCAACGGAAACTTCAGTCACTGCGGCGTAAACTCATTCCAGCTCTTAAGAACCAAAGACGGTTGGAAAATAATTTACCTGGTAGATACACGGAGAAAAGAGCCTTGTGAGAAATAGTGGTCAGTGGTCGTGAATGGTCAATGGTCAATCGTGAAATAATTTATCTACATATAATATTACCTCTGTGTAACTCCGTGCCGTACTCCGTGTAACTCTGTGGTTTTATGTTTTTTTTTTTACCACAGAGTTACACGGAGTTTAACAAAGAGTTGCACGGTTTTTTATTCACGACTGTCCATTCGCCATTCACGCCTTTCCCACTATCTCCACAATATTATCATAACTATTCTTCAAACAATCTTCCAGTTCTTTTTCATCCACCCATTTAATGATTTCAATATCTTCTTCGGTCTGGGGAACCAGTTGCTGATTGCCCGCGGCCTGCATGCGGTACCAGTGTGTTTCTTTGATGACTTCTTCTTTTACCCATTTGTCGAAATACTGGTGATAGGTAATACCGATCAAATCACCCCGAACAACTGTTGTTAGTCCCGTTTCTTCCATTACTTCTCTTACCGCACAATCTTCAATAGTTTCCCCTTCATCGAGCTTCCCCTTTGGCAGATCCCATTTACCTCGGCGAAATATCATCAGTAGTTCATCTTTTTCATTATACACCAAACCGCCTGCTGCAACTATAGTTTTCATTCCCATACATCAAATTTGCCCTTAATTTCCAAATTTCCAAATTCCCAAATTAACTAATTGCCTTTCTTTGCAGTATGACCAATGAAAAAGCCGTTGCAGAGAAGCTATTACAGGTAGCTGCAGTAAAATTAAGTCCTGAACAACCTTTTACCTGGGCCAGTGGATGGAAGAGCCCGATCTATTGCGATAACCGCAAAGTATTGTCATTTCCTTATGTGCGTGATTTTATCAAGAGTGAGTTGTGTAATGTCATTTTTGAAAGTTTCCCCGATGCTGAACTGTTAGCAGGTGTGGCCACTGCGGGTATTGCCTGGGGAGCCATGGCAGCAGATCAGTTAAAGCTGCCTTATGTTTATGTTCGCCCTAAACCCAAGGAACATGGAATGGGTAACCAGATTGAAGGTTTTTATGAGCCCGGACAAAAAGTATTGGTAATAGAAGACCTGATTTCAACCGGAAAAAGCAGTTTGCAGGTGGTTGATGTATTAAAAGCTGCGGGTGTGGAAGTGGTAGGAATGGTATCCATATTTACCTATGGATTTCCGCAGGCAGATGAGGCATTTGCCAAAGCCGGTGTTACCTATAAATCGCTCACCAATTACAGCAGTCTGATTAGCCTGGCAGTTGAAAAAGGACAGGTTTCTGCTGAAACGGAACAATTATTGCTGCAATGGAGAAAGGACCCCGCCGGTTGGCAGGGAATCTAAATATTCTTTTCTGTGTATTTCTGTGCTCTCTGTGGCAACAAATCTTCACTATAAAGTGTCTAAGATTAAGAGAATTGCCACTGAAGACACAGAGGGGCACAGAAAATCGTTTAAATTGTTGCTTTATGAAAAAGATGGTATTTGTTCTGGTAGTATTTGTTTTTGCCGGACTTGCTGCAAATGCACAGCAGCCTAAACCGGAGTGGGTAACGATAAAATCGCCCAATTTAAAATGTTGGGAGTGTAAAGAGCGGGTAGATAAGTACCTGGAAATGGAGAAAGGCAATACTGAAGCCGGTATTATGCAATGGAAAATCAATCTGTTACAGGGAGAGATTAAAGTTCAGTTTCTGCCTGATCGTGCCAGTGCCGATGGTATCAGAACAGCCCTGAACAATGCCGGTTTCGATGCTGATAGCAGTAAGGCCACTGAAGATGCCTATAAAAAATTACCCCCGGCCTGTAAACGCGCAGAAGATGGTGGCGGCCCTCAGCCGAGAAAACCATGTCATGTAAAGCCTTTCTATTAATCGGAACCTGGCCGATTAATTTGTTGTTCAGATAGGCACAAACATTGCTGAACAAACCTCCGTGAAACTCCGTGCTCCACTCTGTGTAACGCTGTGGTTCCTTCTTTCCACCTCACATAAAGAATATTACAACCCCAGATCAATCTTATGTCGGGCTTCGTAGTTGAATGAAATCGTCTTAAAAAAGCCCGCTTTACCCACCCGGGTAGTTCCTTTTACGTTTAACAATACCTCCTTATTGAACAGTACCGTCAGTACATTTTTAAAGATGCCCTGCATATCAACCTGTATGCGTGAGGGGAGTACAAACTCCGCTTTTCGCTGGATATGCATCAGGGTATCGAGCTTGTATTTACCCAGGTAATGGTTGTCGATATAGATGTCGCAATCTACCTTTCGGAGGTCTACCCCGAAGTTGTTGGGGTTATAATAAACCAGGTCCATATTCAGTGTTGACTTCTCGAAACCCAGTTTTTCCAGTTTTACATTTTTAACGGAACGGTAGTCGAAAGCCTGTGGTTTTTGACAGGCAGTCAGTGCAACAATAACCAGTAGGGTTAGCAGGGATGTTGTTCTCACAAATTCAATTTGATGCAATATAGGGGATATGCGAATGGAAGTTTTTCCATTCAACAATAATCCTGCTTCTGCCGGTTTTTGTGGGGAGAATGTGAAAATGGGAGTGGGCAGCCATTTTTATCTTTATAGGGTGGAAGGGAGTCTATTAGGGAAGTGTGGAGTCATAGGCTGGGTAAGATTTGTTACTACAATTATTAGTAAATCAATCAAAATGATCCGCTTTCATAATAACTAAATTTTGTAGTATCTGATTTAAAAATATATAGTGTTTATAATCAACAAATTAGATCGTTTTGCTAAATTTAAAAAGAAGTAAATTGAAGCCGTAAAAGTAATTATCGGACTACTATACTGTGCAGTGTACAAAATCAAACAAATGACTAAACTAATAATTGAATATCAATATTTTGGAACAATTAGTTATATAAACACTTTGTTTCAATTTTCAAATATAGAATTTGAAGTATGTGAAACCTTTCAAAAGATGAGTTTTCGCAACAGGATGGTATTGGCAGGGAGCAACGGACTGGTGAATTTGTCGGCTCCGCTGGAAAAAGGAAGGGATCAGAAACAGCTATTAAAAGATGTTCGTATCAGCTATTCACTACCCTGGCAGCAGCAGCATTGGCGAACCATTGAATCCTGTTATAACCGTTCACCCTTTTACGAATATTACCGCGACTGGCTGGAGGGGTTCTATAACCGCCGTCCGGTTTTCCTGCTCGACCTGAACCGGGAGATAATGGAATGGCTGGTAAGGCAATTAAAACCTACCGCCCAACTTAGAGAGACTAACGGGTTCTACCCAGATTACCCGGCCGAGATTGCCGACTACAGAAATCGCTGGTTACCCCGCAATTTTCAGGATGATGAAACCCGTATCATTTACCGACAGGTTTTTGAAGACCGGATCGGTTTTCAGAAAAACCTGAGTATTCTTGATCTTTTGTTTTGCGAAGGGCCGGGTGCACGCAGTTTATTGTCAGGCAACGTTTAAGTCCTATAAATAATCTTTATATAATAACTGTTTAGCCCTTAATTTTAACCCAAGTAACCCAAATGGGTCATTAGTTCATAAATGATCCGCCTATTAGTGATGACTATAAGAAACCTGCTTTTATTATTCTGTTGTATAGGATTTAGTTCAATTTTATTGGCGCAGGACAATTCTAACAAAGGAAAAGAGTTTTGGATAGCATATCCGGCCCATGTTGATGGCACTGCATCTGTAATGGGTATTTATATTACCTCTGATATAAACACTTCAGGTACAGTTAAAGTGGGGCCAACAACTACACTCAATTTTACTGTAACGGCGAATCAGGTTACTCGTATTTTTCTAGGAGGACCTACTGCTCCTGGAGTAAACGCAAGTAATACAGATGTCTACCTCAATTTAGCAGATGGAATTAAAACTAATGCTGCCATTCAATTAAACAGCAATGAGCCTGTAGTTGTGTATGCACACATTATTCGCAGTGCAAGAAGCGGGGCTTCATTGATACTTCCAACTCAAGTGTTAGGTGCAGAATATATAGCTCCGAATTTTCGTTCCACTTCAAATACTCAGGCAACCGGAAATGGAACAGTAGGCGGAGTAGGGCAGATTACTGTTATTGCCACTCAGCCCAATACTACAATTGAAATTACACCTACTGCTGCTGGCGGAAGCAGGGCGGCAGGTGTAAGATTTCAGGTACCTTTGGTAAATGCGGGAGATGTGTACCAGTTTCAGGCAAATACGTTAACAGATCTTTCAGGAACAAAAATCAAATCAATTGCTTTGGGAGGAAGTGGAGGCTGTAAGCCTATTGCTGTTTATTCTTCTTCAACATGGAGTACGTTTGACTGTTCTGGGGCAAGCGGTGGCGATAACTTGTACCAGCAACTTTTTCCAGTAAGGTCATGGGGAAAGCAATTTGTAACTGCACCATTTATAAACAGACCCAATGATATTTATAGGATTCTGGTACAAAATGCATCTACTGTTGTACAGGTAACAGACAATGGAACCACCACTACTTTAACGCAGGCCTCATTTAACCCAACAGGAAATTTTTATACATATACAAGTATAAATCCTGTAATGTTTACTGGTTCGGAGCCAATCTCTGTTGTACAATACATCAGTTCTCAATCATGTAAAACAGGCTGTTTCGTTTCAAATAATGCACCGCCAAGTTGTTTTTCAGACCCTGAAATGGTCATTTTAAACCCGGTCGAACAAACGTTAAGCGACATCACTTTTTTTTCTGCCCATAGAAATTTTGTACCGGCTGGTCAAACCCAGGTTGACTTACATTATGTTAATGTAATTATTAGTAAGAATTTTGTCAATACAGTTAAGCTTGATAATGCCCCTTTAGCAAGTAATATTTTTAAAGATATACCGGGTACATCCTATTCATATGCTCAAATTGATGTATCAACTTCATCAGCAACCAATCCTGTACATAGAATAGTTGCTGATTCAAGTTTCTCAGCCATTGTTTATGGTTATGGTAATGTCGAATCCTATGGATACAACGGAGGCACCAACGTAAAAGACTTCAGCCGACAGGCAACTTTTGTTAACCCCTATGGCCGTATAGACTCTGCTGTTACTTGTGTTAATACACCAGTCAAATTTTCAATACCTCTTTCATTTCAACCAACATCCATTCGTTGGGATTTTTCAGCAGCACCCAATATAAGTCCGAACACAGGAATAGGACCAAATAATAGTCCAGCAGCGGATAGTACACCTGTTGTTAACGGACAAACACTTCATTATTTTAGCCCGGGCCCAACTTTTACTTTCTCTGCTGCTAATACTCCAACATTAAGAGATACAGTAAAACTATACACCACTTCTTCAACACCCGATGGTTGCGGTAGTACAGATCAGGTATATTCTATTCCGATTAAGGTAATTGCCAAACCAACCACAGAATTTAGTATTAAGTCTACTGGTTGTGTGGGAGAAAATGTTGTTTTGTCGCCCAGTACAGGTTCTGGTGTTCAGTATTTCTGGGATACAGGCGATGGCAATACTTTCAACTTTAATCAGTCTAATGAAACCTTCACCTACAATTATTCACAGTCAGGAAGTTATACAGTTAAATTAAGGGCAGTATCAGATATCGGTTGTATTAGCGAGGAAGTAATTAAAACGGTAGCGATTACCACAAAGCCCATTGCCTCATTTACTTATTCCGCCATACGATGTCTAAATACTGATATTACTTTCACAGATGCATCCACCACACAGTCGGGTACCCTTGCCAAATGGATATGGAATCTGGATGATGGGGCAGGAGCAGTTACTGCCACTACCAATGCAGCGAAAGTGGTACAATATGCGAGTACCGGCACAAAAAATATATCTCTTCAGGTAGAAACTACAACGGGCTGTAAAAGTGATGTATTTACGCCTGCAACAGCACTCTTTGTAAATCCATTACCACAACCCGGATTTATTTTGCCGGAAGTTTGTCTGAACGATGCATCAGCGCAGTTTACCGATACGAGTAAAATAGCAGACGGTTCAGAAGCCCAGTTCAGTTATCTCTGGAGTTTTAATGCAGGCACACCGGTAATAACACCCGGACCAAATATCAGTAGCAGTACATTGAAGAATCCGCAGGTGAAATACAACAAGTCTGATAACTATACTGTTTCATTGCGTGTTACTTCCAAAGATGGTTGTGTGAATACAGCATCGCAGACATTTACCGTAAACGGTTCTGTTCCCAAAGCCGAGTTTGAAGTACAGATGAACAATGTACTTTGCGATAAAGTACCCATTGTTATATTGAATAAATCAACGGTTGATTTTGGCTCGGTAACAAAATCTGAAATTTATTGGGATCGTGTTAATACACCCAACCAGTTCCAGACAGATGATAATCCGGCAACCAACAAAGCCTATCCGCATAAATACACGGTGAGTAATGCGGCCGGACAGAATTATACCATTCGTATGGTATCTTATTCAGGTGGTAATACCTGTGTGAGCGAAGTGAGTAAAACCATTACCGTACATCCCAATCCTAAAGCAGCCTATACCATTTCAAGTGCTACGGTTTGTTATGATGAACCTGTTTCTTTTATCGATCAGTCTGCATCGGCATCCATTGTTGCACCAGCCCGTTGGGAATGGGATCTTGGAAAAGGAAATACTTCCACCATTCAAAACCCGGTAAGAGCTTATCGCGATTCAGGATTGTTTAATACGAGTTTGCATGTGTTTAGTGCTGCAGGTTGTGGCAGCGATACTGCATCCATCAGCTTTACGGTATATCCATTGCCGGTATTGGTAATGGGTACAAAAAGTACAGCCGTATTGGAGGGTGGTGAATTACGTTTAAAACCTTCATTTGTATATGGCAACCAGTTGAGCTACCTGTGGACGCCTTCGAGTTATCTCAGCAGCGATACTGCATTCTCTCCATTATCAAAACCCATGAATGATATCCGTTACACATTCAATGTAATTGCAGAAGGTGGATGCTCCGTAAGCGATACCATTTTTGTAAAAGTGTTGAAGTCGCCTGAAATACCCAATGCTTTTTCTCCCAATGGAGATGGTATTAACGATACCTGGAACATTAAATACCTGGAAAGTTATCCGGGCGCCACGATAGAAGTGTATAACCGTTACGGACAGATTGTATACAGGTCATTGGGTTATAGCAAGCCATGGGATGGCAGGGTTTCGGGTAGTTTACTGCCGATTGGTACTTATTATTATATCATCAATCCGAAGAATAATAAACCTCAAATGACAGGGGCGATTACTATTATCAGGTGATGTGCAGATGGCAGATGTCTGATCCCGGATGCAGGATTTGTTTTGTGACCGATTTTGGGAGCCGTTGTACCGTTTATCAGGGGATGAGATGTTAAACTGGATGGCGATATGTGCTGTGAATAAGACTTATTACTATATTGTTATTTCAAATAATGGCTTTTGATGTATTGATAAGCCGCATGCATGATTAAAGAATATGAACTGTAAAGGGAGATATTGGCTGGGTTTTCTTTTGATGGTATTACCCGTATTGGTAAAAGCGCAACAGCGCCCATACTATACGCAGTATATCATGAACAATTATATCATCAATCCTGCAGTGGCGGGTATTGAAAACTATTGGGATGTAAAGGCGTCACATCGTATGCAATGGGTAGGCATACAGGATGCACCTGTTACTACTTATATCACCATACACGGCCCTTTGAAAAAAGATGATTTTGGATGGGAAACAGCTACCAGCATGCGTGCAAGAGGAGAGAACCCACGCGGAGAGGCTTACTGGCGTAGTTACCAGTCGGCAGCACCACACCATGGTGTAGGTTTTACCATGCTGAACGATAAAACGGGCCCATTGAATCGTTTTGCAGCTTTTGGTACTTATTCCTATCATCTCGGTATATCAAGCAATACAAGTTTGGCAGCAGGTATTTCTGCAGGCTTTTCAAACATGAGTCTCGATGCATCGAAACTGAATTTTGGAAGTACAGTAGTAGATCCGGCAGTAGCCAGCAGCGGAATGATTAACCAGATCAGACCCGATATCAGTGCAGGATTGTGGTTGTATTCCAGTAATTATTTTGTTGGATTATCAGCCCAGCAGATTGTTCCGCAGAATGTAGCTTTCTCGAATAACACGGTATATGTTGAAAAAGGTAAACTGGTACCGCATTTGTTTTTAAGTGCAGGGTACAGGATGCAATTATCGAGAGATGTGAGTTTATTACCTTCTACACTGATCCGTTATGTATCGCCATTACCCATCGGGTTTGATGTAAATGCCAAATTCATGTACCAGGATTTGTTATGGCTGGGTGGTTCATATCGTTACCAGGATGGTTTTGCCGGAATGGTAGGGCTGAATGTAAGTCACAATATCAATATTGGTTATTCATACGATCTGCAAACATCACGAATCAACACCGTGAGTAAAGGAACCCATGAAATACTGATTGGTTTTCAGTTAGGGAACAGGTATGGAGATTGGTGTCCGAGAAATTTGTGGTAAAAGTTATCGACCCTGCCCGGGATTTAAATCCCGGGCAGGGTCGATGAAGATGAAAATTATATCCTGGCTTTCTTTTTACCCTGAGCTGTATCAGTTTCGCTTTATATTTTTCCAGTCTGGTTTTGAATGCGCTATCCTGTTTATTTATCTGGTTTTCCAATACGGCTATCTGTTGCATTTGCCCGGACAGCCATAATTCAAATAAAGTCTCAGCATCAACAGCCGGTTGACTTACCTGAATGAAAGGAATTGCTGTTTCTTCATCGCTGATCACTATTTCTTTTTCTTCCTTTTCTATTTTAAGTTTCTCCAGTGTTTTTTTTTCAGTTTTTTTCTGTTTTGCTTTTTCTGACTGTATTTCTTTCTCGCCCTTGGTATCGAGCTTATCTATTATTTTGAGCAGGTCAATAACAGGAATAAGTTGATTAATATTTTTATCAAGCTGCAATTTTTGAATTTCCTGTATAGCTTTTTCAATTTCCTTCGTTACCATTTCCTGTTCGCCTTTAAATGGAATGGCTGTTTTAGATACTTTGCTGATGGCATCTTTTGCCTCGGCAAAATCGATTTCCATTTTTTTAAGGGAGAGTGCCATATCTTCTTTGGCCTGCTTTCTTTCTGTGGCAGGAATGGGAAGGGTGTCAAGCGAAGCCAGTGCCGACTTCATTTCCACTTTAGCTTTCTCCAGTTCGGCCAGTTCTTTTTTCCATCCAGTGGTATTCTGAAAGAGATCGGCAGTGAGGGTAGTATAGGCATCATTCAATACAACAGGTACATTCCTTATGGCATCCTGCACTTCTTTGCTTTGCAAAGAAGCACGCATTTCATCGGTTGCTTTTTTCAGATTCTCCTGTACTTCTTCCTTTAATGTTTTTGAAAGGAAAAAAGCAGGGTTGAAAAGAGGATTTGTCACTTTTACGGCCATCGGTTCCACAGATACCGGTTGTATATCAATAGGAGAAGCTATCTGCTCATTCTTTGCAATGGCAGCAGGCGTTTGCTCTGCTTGTTTTTTAGGGTCGGTCGGATTAAGCCATGCAACAGAGCTGAGTACACCAGTGACTAGTAAAAATGACAGTAACTGTTTGCGATAATTAAATCCCTGATCCTGTACACCAATCATTCTTTTTACCCTTGACAGTAATTCATTTTCATTCGATCCTTTGGCAGCCATCACCAATGCAGGTGTAGCTTGTAATTGAGCAATACGTAATAATGCTTCTGCATAGGTTTCTGCACTGTACTGAAATTGCAGTACCCAATCATCGCAACTATTCTCTCTTTCTTTCTTTATCTGCTTTGATAACAACTGGGTAAAGGGATTGAAGAAAAGACTGATTTCTGCTACCGACAACAATATGTTTACGAGGTAATCGTATCGTTTAATATGTGCTATCTCATGTAATATCACCGCTTCCAGTTGTGCTACTGTAAGGTGATTGATGCTGGCAACCGGTACAAGAATCAAAGGTTTAATAAAACCAATGGTAAGTGGTGACCCGATTTTTTCAGAGAGGTAAATTGAAATCTCTCTGCTGATACCCAATTGCTGTGCGGTATTTTTAACAAACAAACGCCAGTCGACCGGAATTTTCAACAGTCCTTGTTTACGTATCATTGTCGTGTAGCGGTAGCCAATCACCCAACGTACACACAATACGATCATTAAAAAAAGATAAGCTACTGATAAATAGGGTAGCAGTTGCTCCCCACGTATCATCCATTCAATAATAACCGAACGAAACCCTTCTCCTTGCGGTACCAGTGTGGCAATTGTATTGCTGTCTAAACCTGTTGTTTCAATGGAAAGAAAGCGGCTATACTGACTATAATAAAATTGAAGTGTAAAAACAAACCATACAAAACCGATGCTTTGTAAAGAAGCGGCTAAAATATATTTCCGGGAAGCAGATGGTTTCAAAACTGCCGAAACAACAACGTATATAAGCCATAGAAATGCCATTTGCCATAAACTATTGGCAATGGAATAACCGAGGGCCTGTAGAAAAGCAGACTGAAACAGCGATTGCATCAGGATTGTTTTTTCAGGTTGTCTAACAGTTTTTGAATTTCATCCAGCTCTTCTTTATTGGGAGCCTGGTTACCGAGGGCCTGCATCACAAGCTGACTTGATGAACCACCGAATAAGGAATTGATCATTTTACCAACGATCTGCTGCTGGGTGCTTTCCCTGCTAATATTGGCGCGGTAAATATGTGTTTTACTGCTGTCGTCGCGTTTAACGATGCCTTTTTCAAACATAATCTGCATGAGTTTGAGGGTGGTGGTATAACCGGCATCCTTGTGTTCGCTTAATATTTCATGTACTTCTCTTACGGTAGCTGTTCCTTTATCCCATAAAACCCTGAGTATTTCCAGTTCACTTTCCGTTGGTTTGATATGCTTTGCCATGCTTTACGATTTAATTCGTAAGCAATTTACGAGAGAAATCGTAATAGCGGGTAAAAAATTTGTTAAACGGCGGCTGGGCGTGAAGCGTTAGACGTCAGACGTGAAAGGGGAAATGTGAAAAGTGAAAGGGGAAAAGTGAAATGGGGGAGGACTACCTCAAAAAGTCTTCCCTTCTCACGTCTCACCTCTCACGTTTCACGCTATTCCTCCTTTCACTTTTCCCCTTTCACCTCTGTCTTATAAACCCCAACAGCATAACTCGCCACCGTTTTAAACCGAAACCTGTCGCCTTTTACGCTGGCGCGGGAGAGGGGTTTGAAATTTCCTTTTTTATCGGGGAAGCCAAGTGTGCAGGAGAAAGGATCGCTGTCTTTTTGAATTTGTACCGATGGTTCTATACCAATATTAGGAAGCGTAAGAGAGTCGGTTACCCGCAATTCTTTGTATTGCATCCTCACCACATAATGAAACCTGCGTTTTGTTTCGTACACATTAACGGCAAATTTCTAGTCGTTTAGTTCATCCGGTACTTTTTGTACATGACTGGCAACGGGTTCTTTCTGAACAGTGGTACGCAGGGCGGTATCGTATCTGTAAACACAATAACCTTCGCATCTACTACTTTATCCGTTGGATTTTCATTGTTTTTACAGGCAAAAAAACAGGGTAGTAAGAAAAGAAAAAGATATTTCATGCGGTTCACGATAAATGGGTAATTATTGGTATAAAAGAGTAAATTAATATGTTTTGTTTGTAAATATGGAGTTCAATTGATATTTTTAACTACCTCTCGATACACCGAAAACTGTCCCCCGCAATTTTTCGCATTACTGATTTGATAAAACTCTACTGCCATGAAACTCCTGACAACATGGTTGACTATTTTATTAATAGGAACAACTGTTGAAGCACAATTATTTACCGGTAACAAACCGCTTCAGTTAAGAAATGCTTATGAAACCGCAAAAGCCTTATCTGCAGCAGATGCATACGCAAAAAAACTGCCGGATTCACTAAAGCAACAGTTATTAGGCAGCCTTATCTGGTATGCAGATTTGCAGGATGCGAATGGCGACTTATACGGACAGTTGATTGAAAAACTAAAACCCTATTCTTTTCTCGACCAGGTGAGGGATAAGCTGTCTGACAGTCTGATTAAATTCGGAAAGTTTTTTGAGTTGGATTCAATAGCCATTCAAAACTATGCATCCATACTGCCTGCTTCATTGAAAACATCTGTAATTGGTTTGAAGCGTGCCTATGCGGCAAAGCTCAAAGACTACCTTAATCAAAAACAGGCGTACAGAGATGTTACCAATCTGCTCAGATCAACTAACACTGATCTGGTTGCAAAAAAACAACAGGCAATTATTTATTTCGATACACTGATGCGGCGGGTAATTGATACGGCGCTTTATTCCAGTTTTCGGCTACAAGCTGCTGATTCTATACAACAACTGGATGCATCCATTCACCTTACCAATCTGCAATATGATTCAGCCCGAAAATCATTTCTTGTTCAGGAAGCAGGTTTTAACCAATGGAAATCGATTGGTCTTCAATATTTGATGGACCAGCAAGACTCACTGATAGGTTTTCTCTTGAAAATAAGCGGTATACCTGAAAACGGAGGAAGAGATGGAGTAAGTTTTGAAGACGCACTGAATATCTTCAATCAGAAAACACTTCCTGATATTCAGAAAGTCATTTCAGAAGCAGAGAGTGCGTATAAACTGGCGTTCAAGTTACCGTCAGAAGCTGAGATGATTAATGCCCTGGCCATTTACCTGGCCAACCGCATCAAACAGGAATCGGTGATGTGGTTCTTTGAAAAAATTACACAGAATGCCAATCGCTACGAATTACTGAACCTGTTTTTCCCCACCACCATGAAACTGCTGCAAGGGAATGAAGTATATGAAATTCCGAATCTGGGTGCCCAGTGGCAGTATGCTTTGTCGAAAGATTTTATGCAGATGCCGAAGAATGTACTCAACAGTGAATGGCTTTCCAAACGCTGGCCCGAAGCATCAACCTATGCTGCATATATTACCGGGGTATGCGATTTTGCTGAACTTGTTGTTAAGCGATACAGTTATCGTGATGCCATTAAATCTTTGTATCTCTCGCTTCCTAAAATACCTGCAACCATTGATTCTGTTCATCTGAAACCAGTTTTTCAGGATTATATCACATTGCTTTATGCCATCAACACGGAATTATTTGTGGTTGATACAGCCGGTCATTTACGATTACTGGCGTATGAAGATTTCAGAAACATGAACCGGAAAGAAATAGAAATTATGATGGGATTGCTGGATTTGAAATACCAATCTGTATTCAGCAAATTCTTTAAAGGCATAAAGCAGTCTGCTGATAACCAGCAATTACTTGATGTAGAGCGAATGAGACGTTTACTCGGCAATATGCGAACAGCAATTGGTCAGGTAGAAAAGATTGGTACTGAATACCAGGAAGAACAGAAACGGTTACAGCAAAATGGACAGAAAGACTGGTTTTACAGTACCTACAATATTTGGGGCGCAGTTAACCAGGTGTTTCGTGTGCTAAATGATCTTGATACACAATTGGTACGCTCCAATGTTTCGGCACAGGCAAAAAAAGCATTCAGTTATGGTGAGCAGGTATTTGAAATATATAACCTCGTTACCAAAAAGAATTTTGCAGGTGCAGTGATGAATGCTTTATCGTTTATTGATACCTTATTTTATGAAACAAAACCAGGTCATCAGTTAACAGTTGCACTGAAAGATATACGGGACGATTATTTATACACGACCTCCTTTTTGAAAGATTCTGTTTTACGAAGAACCAATTATTATGCTAAAACTTTAATGTTTAGCTACGATTCAACCAATCGATCCATCAGTTTTGAAAAGAAAAGTCCGGTGGCAGCATTGTTGTTTGATAACGACCGGCAGGCCATTCAACTGATTCGTAAAATGAGTGGTTTTCTTAACGATGCGGCACTTGCACAAAATGATAAACAACTGGCTAAAGTAGTAGAATCATATGCCATGCCTGTTGGTTCCTATAAACGAAAAAGAAACAACTGGTGGTCGGTTGATCTGAATGCTTTTGCCGGTGGGTATGCTGGATATGAATGGGCAACACGTCAGCAAAACGATACCAGCAAATTAAGCGGCAGAAGGGGCGGGGCCGTATGGGGCTTTTCAGTGCCGATTGGTATATCTGTGAGTAAAACATTCGGAAGAAAATGGAAAGCAGGTAAAAGAGAATTTGATGCGCATAATGGAATGTTCCCGGATGATTATGTAAGAAATCCTGATAAAGTAAAAATTAAAAAACAGGACTTGTATAACAGAACGGGCTGGACACTCACTGTTACTGCAAGTATTGTTGATCTTGGCGCTCCGGTATCATACAGGCTATTCCAGTCAAAAGATACAACGATCGGACAAAGTTTTAAATGGTCGCAGTTAATCAGTCCGGGTTTGCATATCGCTGTAGCATTGCCGGGAAGTCCGTTTACAGTTTCAACAGGCATTCAGTACACGCCACAATTGCGTAAGTACCAGGAAGCTGGTAAACCCAATGAGCAACAGTTCAACACCACCCGAGCCTATCTTGGTTTGATGTTTGATTTACCCTTGTTTAATTTCTGGGAAAGAAAACATATTGTGTATAGGAAGAAATCATAAATGAGTATAAAAGAGAAAGGCTCCAGATATCTGGAGCCTTTCTCTTTTATACTTGCAAAGTTTATTTTTTCTCTTCTGTCACATCCACTTTAATATTCAGTTTCTCTTTCCCGTCAAGGTATTTAGAAAACTGTTGTGCAACATCTGCCGCAAGTTCCTGACCATTCAGGATGATCTTATCATCTTTTATTTCAACATTTACATTGTTACCGGAAGCAAGACCTGCTTTTTTCAGTTCTTCCACCAGGTTATCAATGTTTACATCTGCACCATTTACAGTAACACTCGCTGTTTCACCACCATTGGTAGCTTTAATTTCAATTCTTTTCTCAACAGCATGCGTACCATCTGATGACGCACCATGCAACTGTGCCAGCGTAGGCGCAATAACCAGTGATACAATTGACATCAGCTTAATCAGGATATTCATAGAAGGACCTGATGTATCTTTAAAAGGATCACCCACCGTATCACCTGTTACAGATGCTTTATGTGGTTCAGATTTTTTGTAGAACATTTCTCCATTGATCTCAACACCTTTCTCAAAAGATTTCTTGGCATTATCCCATGCACCACCGGCATTGTTCTGGAACATACCCATCAGCACACCACTCACAGTAGCACCTGCTAAGAAACCACCCAATGCTTCCGGACCTAACAGGAAACCAATGATCAATGGAGAAACAATGGCGATAGCACCTGGCAACATCATTTTTTTGATAGATGCTTCGGTAGAAATAGCCACACATTTATCGTATTCAGGTTTTCCTGTTCCTTCCATAATACCAGGAATGGTGCGGAACTGGCGACGAACTTCTTCTACCATCGACATCGCTGCTTCTCCCACCGCACGAATGGCCAGTGATGAGAAAATAAAAGGAATCATGGCTCCCACAAACAGTGAGGCCAATACTTTTGCTTTATAAATATCAATACCCTCAATACCTGCAACACCTACGAAAGCAGCAAAAAGCGCCAACGCAGTTAATGCAGCAGAAGCAATGGCAAAACCTTTACCAGTTGCAGCAGTAGTGTTACCAACTGCATCAAGTACATCTGTTTTTTCACGTACTTCTTTAGGTAATTCACTCATTTCGGCAATACCGCCTGCATTATCAGCAATCGGACCAAATGCATCAATCGCTAATTGCATCGCAGTAGTGGCCATCATACCTGCTGCAGCAATAGCTACACCATATAAACCGGCACACTCATAAGAACCCCAGATACCACCTGCCAGCACAAGAATAGGGAGGAAAGTAGATTCCATACCTACTGCCAGACCACCAATTACGTTGGTTGCATGACCGGTTGATGACTGACGGATGATCGACATTACAGGGCGCTTGCCCATTGCCGTATAATACTCAGTAATGATACTCATTAATGTACCTACAGCCAGACCTACAATGATGGCGCCAAATACACCATCACGTGTAAATTCGTTGCCACGCAGACTCATGGTTTCAGGTAAAATATAATATACCAAACCTGCACAGGCAGCAGCAGTAAGAATAATTGAACCCCAGTTACCCATATTCAGGGCTTTCTGTACACTGGCCGTATTAATACCTGCTGAATCGCTGATACGAACAAACCAGGTACCTACTATTGAGAAAAGAATACCTACACCTGCAATCAACATAGGCAGCAGGATAGGAGCATATCCACCAAAATTATCAGAAGAAAGGGTTTCCTGACCGAGTACCATGGTAGCCAGTACAGTAGCCACATAAGAACCAAACAAATCGGCACCCATACCTGCCACATCACCTACATTATCACCTACGTTATCGGCAATAGTGGCCGGGTTACGCGGATCATCTTCCGGAATACCTGCTTCTACTTTACCCACCAGATCGGCACCCACATCGGCAGCTTTGGTATAAATACCACCACCTACACGGGCAAACAATGCGATTGATTCAGCACCTAATGAGAAACCTGTTAATACTTCAATAGTACGCAGCATTTCCTGTGAATTGGCAGCAGCTTCTGGCGCAAATACCTGTTTCAGGATGAGGTAAACACCACCCAGACCTAAAACGGCCAGACCAGCTACACCCAGTCCCATAACGGCACCACCGGTAAAAGAAACATTCAATGCTTTAGAAAGACTGGTTCTTGCAGCCTGTGCGGTACGAACATTGGCTTTGGTGGCCACTTTCATACCAATATAACCGGCAACGGCACTACAAACAGCACCCAATACAAAGGCCAGTGAAATGGACCAGTGTGAATGCGGGTTGCTTTGGGCCATAACGCCTAATAAAAGCGCAACAATTGCCACAAAATAAGTCAGTATTCTCCATTCGGCTTTCAGGAAAGCCATGGCACCCTCAGCAATATAAGTGCTGATTTCTTTCATGCGGTCATTGCCCGCATCCTGTTTTGAAACCCAGTTAAACTTTAAAAAAGTGTAGAGAAGACCAACAACTCCCATCGCCGGAACGGCATAAAACAAGATTTTGTCCATAATCAGTGTGTGTCTGGTAAAGTTTAATATTAAAAGTCTGCAAAAATAGGGGTAAAAGGCTAAAATAGGCCTTCCTGTTCATGCTCATTAAAAACTAATTCTCAGCAGCTTACTCTTCCAGTTCCGTACTGTCGACCCGACCAGTGAAGGCAGCCGACAGCTTTTTGGCCTGGTAAATATTACGGTTATAGCGGTTACCCAATACAATAATGGTGGCCGTGTCTTTAATAAAACGGGTAAAAACGGTGTTATTACCATGCCACCAGCCATTGTGGTACACAATTTCCTCCGTAGGAGAATTCAATAAACGCCAGCCCAAACCATAGTTATGGAAGGATTTTGTTTCGAAGCTATATGGCTGATAAGCAATTGTTTGTGAGTTCTGATTAACATAAATGCCTTCGTGCAGGGCCTTATCCCACAAAAAGAGATCGCGAACGGTTGAATACACATTCTTATCGCCATAAATACAATCCAGCTTTTCTATACCGTAAGGAACATTATTGTTTTTATAAGAAGGAATATAACTGGCCGTATCTGCCAAACTGAAAACATAACTGTCTGTCATACCCAGGGGCGTGAACAAACTGTCTTTCATATAAGTGGGATATGATTGCCCCGTAACTTTTTCAATAATCAGTGCCAGTAATGCATAATTGGTATTGCTGTATCGAAAAGCCCTGTCTGGCGCAAAAAGCGGAGCCGGTTTATGTTGAACCATATAATCCAGCATATCCTGGTTGGTAAGCAGACCCGGTTTCAGAGGTGGCATTTTAATGGTTCGTTTTCTTCTCACCCAGCGACCTTTCTTTGTTTTCACCCTGTAGGTTTCTACCTTACGATCTACCAGAAAATAAACATAGTTATTGAGACCACTTCTATGATTCAACAGCAACTGCACGGTAATATTAGGGTAGGGGAAAGCGGGGAAGAAGTCGGTGACCAGATCATCCAGGTTCAGCTTGCCCTGTTCTCGCAGTTTCATGATGGCCATACCCGTAAATGTCTTTGATACCGATGCCAGGTGAAAAGGAGTGTTGGGTGTGATGAGTTCCTTTGTTTTAAAATTGCTGTATCCCTTATAATCTTCAAACAGAATTTCCCCGTTTTTAGCAACCAGAATACTGCCGTTAAATCCACGGTTGCCTAACAATTGTTTGTATTGCTTTTCAATTTCAGCAGCATAAACAGCTTTGTTGGCTGATGGTATAGGTGCATAGGTTTCTATTGAATCTTTTTCAGCAGGTTGTGCAGAACAGGACTGGAACAACCCCATCAAAATAGCGATACCAAAGACTCTTGCGATCATCTGTTAGTTTTTCTTCGCGGCGAAAATAAAAAACAATGTGTTACAGCAATGGTTAAAAAGCGAAAGGTTATGCAGAAAATAAAAACATTATTTTCGCTACATGAGCAAGCAGGCAACAACAAGTTATCCGAAAGAGCGGATCAATATTTTATTTCTGGAGAACATCAGCGACAAAGCGGTGCAGTATTTTAAACAACAGGGGTATACCAATGTGCGCAAACTCAGCGGTGCCCTTAGCGAAGAAGAACTCATTAAAGAAGTAAAAGATGTTCACCTGATCGGTATTCGTTCCAAAACACAGATCACAGCTAAAGTATTGGATGCAGCGAAAAAATTGCAGGCCATCGGCTGTTTCTGTATTGGTGTTAATCAGGTTGATTTAAAAGCTGCCACTAAAAATGGAGTTGTTGTATTTAACGCTCCATACAGTAATACAAGAAGTGTAGCCGAACTGGTAATTGGTATATCGGTAATGCTGATCAGAAAAATATCCGATAAAAATATTGCAGCACATAAAGGTATCTGGATGAAAGATGCCAAAGGTAGTTATGAACTGCGTGGAAAAACGCTGGGCTTAATTGGCTATGGAAATATAGGCTCTCAGGTAAGTGTATTGGCAGAAGCATTGGGTATGAAAGTATTGTTCTACGATACAGAAACAAAACTGCCATTGGGAAATGCCATTGCTGCGAAATCAATGAAAGAAGTGTTAAGCAACAGCGATATCATATCGCTTCATGTACCGGAAACAGCGCAAACCAAAAACCTTATCAACAAAAACAATATCAAACACTTTAAAAAAGGCGCCATCTTACTCAATTATGCACGCGGCGAAGTGGTTGATCTGAAAGTATTGAGTGAGGCTTTGAAAGAAGGCGCTATTGCCGGTGCTGGTATAGATGTGTATCCATGGGAGCCCGAAAAAAATGGCGATCATTTTCAAACACCACTGCAGGGATTACCCAATGTAATTCTTACACCACATATTGGCGGCTCAACAGAAGAAGCGCAACAGAATATTGGTGAAGATGTAAGCATTAAATTATTTCAATACCTCGAACGTGGTATCACCAATGGCTCACATACTGTTCCGGCTATTGGCTTACCACCGGTTGATGGTGCACACAGAATACTGCATGTTCACAGAAATGTACCCGGTGTATTGAGTGCCATTAACACCGCGCTCTCCAAAAACAATATCAACATTGTTGGACAATACCTCAAAACCAATGAAGAAATTGGCTATGTGGTTCTCGATGTAGACAAAAAACTCTCCAGGAAAGCAGTTGAATTGTTGAAAGAAGTGAAGGAGACGATTAAGGTGAGAATGCTGTATTGAGATTTCTGATGTCTGATGGCTGATGTCTGATATTATTCAAATCCGACATCAGACATCAGAAATGTTCTTCAATATTTTTCTCCCTCTGCTTCTGAATGCCGCTGTTTCTGTATCCCATCTTTCTTCGATGATGAGTTTTAGCTCTGGTTTTATTTCAGGGTATTGTTTGGTGAGGTTGAATAATACGGTTAATGAAAATGCCTTGATGGCTGCGGGTGTAGATGGGGTTTCAATAAAGCCGAAACAGGCATTCATTACTTCTCCATGAAACTGCTCGGGAATAGCAATATCTTCTAAAATTCTTACCGCATTGCGAATAACAGCAGGATGTACACCCGGTTCCTGCAACCTTTTCACCAGCACACCAATATAAGGCTCAATCATGGCAGGCTTGTTTTTTGCCGCCCAGCTCACACTCCATGCGGCACGCTGCGAAAGTCTGTAATCTTTATCTGTATAACAGTCCATCAATTCTTTGAACTGTTTTTTATGCTGAACAGCATAGTTGGCAATACGTGTTGCCTGTTCTTTTGAATGTTCTTTTTCTAGTTCTGTTCTAATATTCATTGTAATTTAACCACAGAGTTAATCAGAGTATGGCACAGAGTTGCACAGTTGGTTTATGTACCAAGTATCTGCTTTAGTTTTTTAATCTCATCAGCATCAGTAAAGTCCTGGCTGAAATCTTCCGGAATCAAAGGGTTCATATATTCCGTTTGCGAAGGCCGCATGATACGTGCAGAAGTATGAAATTCTTTTGCGCCCGTAAATGCAACCATTTCTCCAAGGTTATTACTGTTGATACCACTTCCCGGCATAATAATGATTCTGTCATCAGCCTGTTCCACCAATTGTTTGATCAGTTCTTTCCCATCAGGCGCTTTGGAATGTTGTCCGCTCGTAAGTATACGGGTACAACCACATTGTATAATGACCTCCAATGCTTCCAATGGATCTTTGCACCGATCAAATGCACGATGAAATGTTACATCTAATGGATACGCAAGTTCAACCAGTCTTGCTGTATTTTCTCTGTCGATAGAACCATCCCGGTTCAATAAACCAAAGACCACACCATCAAACCCCAATTCTTTACAGAGCGCAATATCTTTTTCTATGATGGCTATTTCATCCGGTTGGTGAAAATAATCGCCACCACGTGGACGTATCATTGGAAAAACAGGAATGGCTACTTTTTCTCTTGTCGTTTTTAAATAGCCATAGGATGGGGTAGTACCACCATTGGCATAATTCTCGCACAATTCAATTCTGTCAGCACCTGCTGCTGCTGCCGCGATGGCAGTTGCTGTATTGAACACACATATTTCAAGTGGTAATGCCATATCAATATTTTAATCGAAAAATCTATCATCCCAAAAAACAACTACCCTCATAATCCCTCCCAAACCCTGCCCCGGACTTCAGTCCGGGGGGTGATATAATAAAATATCAGATCAAAGGTTTTGCATCTACTAAAAAGTTTTTGTCATCAGCATAACAAACCGCATAGTTAAATCCTTTTTGCAAAGCATAACCGCCATACTCACCATTTTTGCCAATAGCGATAAAACCAGCTTGTATGGCTTTTGCTTTTTCAAGTCCTTTTGTTCTTAATAAACGCTCCATTGCTTTTTTGCAGGCTGCTTCGGGAGATAATCCTTGACGCATCAATTCAACAATAGTATGCGCACCACAAATTCGAATAATGTCTTCACCCTGACCCGTAGCTACCGCTGCACCCACTTCATTGTCAACATACAATCCGGCACCAATGATAGGGGAGTCGCCAATACGACCGCGCATTTTAAAACCCATGCCGCTTGTGGTACAACTACCGCTCAGGTTACCTTTTGCATCGAGTGCAATCATGCCGATGGTGTCGTGGTTCCAGTCGCCATTATCCAGTTTGGCTGGTACAAATGCCTGCTGGTTTTTGGAATTTTCAATGTTGATCACTGGTTTGTATTCGCTTTTCTTTAACCAGTTCTGATAGGCTTTTTTGGCATCATCAGAAAGTTCAGCTTTCTCTAATGGAAAACCTTCTGCAACAGCAAACTGTTGTGCTCCTTCACCCACCAGCATTACATGTGGTGTTTTTTCCATTACTCTTCTTGCTACCGATATCGGATGTTTGATTCTTTCCAGAAATGCCACACTTCCACAGTTGGCAAACTCATCCATGATACAGGCATCCAGTGTTACAAAACCATCTCTATCCGGATTGGCACCCAGGCCCACACAACAGTTCAATGAAGATTCTGTTACACGAACACCCTGTTCCACCGCATCCAAAGCCCGACCACCCGAACGTAACACATCCCATGCTGCTTTATTGGCGGCAATACCGGCATCCCAGGTAGAAAGTACCACAGGTTTTTTACCCTCTGTTTTGCCACGGAAAGAAGAAAATCCTAATGCAGTTAATCCCAATGAACTGATCTGCAGAAAATGACGGCGATGAAGCATGGAGTAATGTTTATTTAGCCGAATGTAGGAAAGACAAGTCAAAAACCAAAAGTCAAAAGCAAAAAGCAAAGTCTCCTGACATTTTACTTTTGATTTTTTACATTTTGATTTATCTGCCGGCAAAACAGTAAAATATGTAATCTTATTCAGGTAAGATGTAAAGAAACCTGTTATGAATATTGCAGTTTTGCAATAGGATGATGATCTGGTTTTATGCCTGATTCATTCATCTGTAGTCATATATGTTATATCAAAATAAGGTCAAGCACAATGTTATCATTAAAACTTCTTTATACCTGCTGATTGTGATGACAGGTATGTTGAGTTTTAGTGCCTGTAAAACCGGTAAAAATGCGGATGAGCAGCTAAAAGATTCTTTGAGAGCTGATTCATTGAAAAAAGCTGAGGCTGCCGCTAAAATAGTTACCTCCACTAAAACTACTACCGTAATTATCACGGGTAAAGCAGTTGCCAATCCGGCAAAAAAGAATGGCCGTGGGGAGGTGATTGTTGAGCGTGACCGTAAATGGGAAGAAGAGTATGCCAATATGATGCTGGAAAAAGATCGGCTTGGTATTTATTATCGTGCAGAAATAAAACCTTCTTATCCGGGTGGGGAAAAAGCGCTGGCAAAGTTTATACAGGAAAATATTATCTATCCTGAAGCAGCCATCGAAAATGGTGTTGAAGGTGAAGTAATGGTTGGATTTGCAGTGGATGAAAGAGGTGTTATTTATACACCGATTGTGAAAGGAGATCTCGCTGGTTATGGTCTGGATGAAGCAGCCACAAATGTAGTTGCTAAAATGCCTTTATGGAATCCCGGACAGATCCAGGGCCGTAACGTAAAAAGTTATTTCAGCTTGCCCATCAAATTCAGGATTTATTAAGTTGTTTCATTGGTCTGGTTTGAATAGTTACCCTGCGATTCTTCATTTTTATGGAGGATCGCTTTTTTAGTACACACCACTACCATAAGTCATACTGCTGCAATCTGTGTTTAGATGTTTATTTTTCATTCATACCCAGCTTTCTTATCATATCATCATGTAAGGTATCGCTATACATACCATAAGCACTGATGAGTATGCCTTTCATTGCATGATCATGCGATTCAATAACATATAAAACACTCGAATTGGAAGGATCGGTATCTCCTTCAAAACGATGATGCGCTACAATATCAAACTGTGAGGGTAATAAACAAATGCCTGTAGCTGCACATTTAATCTGGTCAAAAGCAAGATTAAAATCTGTGGTATATCCGGCAGTTTTTAAATCGTTGATCGCATCCACCAGGTTGTCGTAGGTTCTCATGACACTAAGGTACAAAAAGATGTTGGGGAGGGGAGCTTTTAGCTGTTAGCAATTAGCTGTTAGGATGCAAAATGAAAATCATACTATACTAATCCTAATACCTAACAGCTAAAAGCCAACAGCCAACTCCTATCCCCCAATCCTGCTGGCTTCTTCCGAAGCACTGCCGGTGCTGCGTTTATTGGTTTTGAAAGATTTACCAAACCTGTAATTGAATGTAAGGTTAAGGATACTGTTTTCCCATCTGCTGTTAATGGTAGCATCAACTGTTGAATAACGGGTTGTACCATAGAAACGCTGGAGCTTGAAAGGATCGCGGTAGTTAAGTGTAATCTTACCCTGGTTCTTGAGCACTGTCTTCGACACCGCAAATGTAAACATACCCATGCTTTTGAAAACCATTACACCATCAACACCACGGGTATTATAAAAACCGTTTACTTCCGCATCCCATCCTTTGCCCAGTTTACTCTGCACTGCTGCATTAAAATTGCCTGAGTTTACACTTAAGTTGATGACTGTATCATTCACAATACCACTGAAACGATTATTAAATAGATTGGCATTCACACTGAGGGTTAACCATTTGTTTACGGGCTTGTAGAAATTAATGGCCAGTCCATACTGCTTACGGGAAGCAATGTTTTTTCTGATCAGGAATGTTTCTTTTGTTGTTTCATTCTGCTCAATTACTTCTGAAATAACACCGCTGGTAGCAGAATAATTTAAAGTAGTGGTAAGCATGCCTGCATAGGTATGAGTTAACTCAATATTATTACTGAACTGTGGCTGCAGGTAAGGATTACCCTTCTGATAAGTGTACCTGTCTACAATAAATACAAAAGGATTCAGGTTCCGATACTGCGGACGCATAATTCTTCTGCCCGCATTTACAGCAAACATGTTTTTATCGTTTAGGTTATAACTGAGGTATAGGGTAGGGAAGAGTTGTCCATACGAATTCTTAAACTGAACATTACTGGTAACCTGATCGCCACGGGCATCGGTATATTCATAACGCAGACCAGCCTGTATGGATAATTTGGCATTCAGCGGTGTATTCAGACTCATATAAGCTGCATACACATTTTCTTTATAGATAAAATAATTGGAACGGGTAATATCCGGAACACGGTTGCCATTGATGATACTGTCGAATTTCATATTGTTATCACTGGTTACAAAACTCAGTTTGGCGCCAGCTTCAAATCTTCCCTTGTTTTTCAATGGTTGTGCATAATCGAGTTTAGCAGCATATACATCAAAACCGGAAGGAAGATCGCCAATAAGACTATCAGCTTTGCCCATTATAATTCCATTGGCATCATAAATACTGTTGATGAAACGTTGGCGGTGTTTGTCTTTGTAACTGATATAATCTGCATCAAAACTGAGTTCTCCGCCAGTTGAATCAAACTGGTGACGAATATTAAAATTACTACTGTAATTGGTTACATTCGGAGTCATGAATGTATTACCATATGTGGTTGACTGTAGCGCGCCATTGCCGTCGGTAAGCAGGCTGGTACTGTTGTTATTGAATTCCATTCTGGTGCCAAATCCATTCAGCGTAAGTGCGGCTGAAGTTCTTTTGGAGAACGTATAATCAATTCCAATTTTGCCTGAATGCGAATTACGGCTGTCGGGCATATACGCGCGCTGGTCAAAAGTACCTGTGATATTTTTGGTGGTAGGATGAATGAAATTGCGAAGAATACTAAACTGCTGGTATGCTTCACGATAACTGTAATTATAATTACCAAACAGATTAATTTTATTGATCCGGTAGTTAAGGTTGGTACCAATTCCCGCTTTCGGATAAACACCCTGTCCATAAGTAGTATTGATATTCCCATTAAACCCTTTGGTTTTTATTTTCTTGGTGCGTATGTTGATCACACCAGAATTCCCAGATGCATCAAAACGTGCAGGCGGATTGGTCATAATTTCAATCTGGTCAAGCTGGTTGGCATTCATGCCTCTTAACATATTAGCCAGGTCTTCACTGCTCATATACGTTGGACGTCCATCAACCAGAACAGTAACACCCTGTTTACCTTTCAGACTAATATTACCATCTTTATCAACCGTTACACCGGGCGATTTTTCCAATACTTCCAGCGCCGTATTACCTGCATTGGAAGGGGAGGCGTCTACATTCACCACCATTTTATCTGCTTTCATTTCCAGAAAAGGTTTTTTGCTGGTAACAGTTACTTCAGCCAGAGAACTGATGGCTGGTTCGGGTGAAATATTGCCAAGTGTAATGTCTGGCTTATCTGCAGAAAGTACAATAACAGGTGAGAAATAACGCTGGTAGCCAACACTGTTTACGGCAATCAGATAAGCACCATACACCAGGTTTTCAAAAACAAAACCACCATTCCTGTCAGAAACAGCCGCTTTTGCCAGACTTGAATCTTTTGTTTTTAATAAAGTGATGGATGCACTTTCAATGGCTTTTCCATTATGCGATACCATGCCGGATACTTTTCCATTACGCTGTGCAATGGCCTGAACGGTAATCGTCAGGAGGATAAAGGCGAGGACTGTAATTTTTTTCATGTTGGTTGAATATTTGATCTGATGCTGCTGCAAAACTGGTCATGAAACAGGTGGTATTCAATCGCATAAATATGTATGTAGTGACGAGCGGTTGCCGATCCATATAAGTGGGGCGGGAAAAGTTTTGTATTTTTAAAAGGCATTCGACTGGCATGAAATAACCTATAAATTCAGGGTTACGGCAAGTGATCATTTTAAAGTGGTCTATCATCTGCGTGCTACAGATTTTGCCATATCATTAGTTAAAATCAGTGAAAATGTATTTCACCTGTTAACTGAACAGGGTGAATTTATGAATGGCAACAGTGGCTGGAGCTATTCGTTGAGCAGAGATAAAATGATAGAGCCCAACAAGATTCTGATAAAATCATCCGATAAAGAAGACCGATCTGTACAGCAATTTGCTGACAGGAAAACAAAAGTATAGACAATACAAACCCTATAAATCTTATGATTACAGTTTGGATGGTCATGATCAACAGGTTAGTTATGTAAAACTATCCTGCCGACATAAACTGATTGTGAAATAGCGATAAAGGAATTATTACTGCTGTATGAAGAAATAATGAAGTAAAGCTTGTTACACAATATCTAAAAGTGATGGAAACCCTGTAAGTATTTACCCTGAGCCGGAAAGGAGAGGGAGAACCTATTTATCCCTTTTACTAACCGCTAACCGCTATGAACAACAGTATTTTTACTGGTTAGTTCTTAATGAGTGTAGAAGGCTTTAACCATGGTCTGTCGCATAGCTATCGCATAGCTGTCGCAATGCTGTCGCATTACTGACGCATATTTAAAAGATATGCGACAACTATGTTGGAAAATTAACTCGCAAATGGCTTGGATATATGCGAATTATAACATATCTTAAAAACAAAAATACAAGCATATGCCAACCTTAAAAGGACCCATTCAGTTCACTGGTACCATTGATGAACTTATTGCCTATAAAACGAAGAACAGCGACAAGATTATTGTGCGCCGAAAACCTTTTATTTCAAAAGATGCGTATAAAAAAGCACCTCAGTATGCGGCCATGCGACAGAACAGTGCTGAATTTACGGGTGCTGCCTATGCCGGTAAAATGGTACGAATGGCATTGGGGCCATTAATGCAGTTAGCCGATTATAATATGACACCAGCACTCAATAGCTTCTGCAGAGCCATACAACAACGTGATACATTGGGCAAACGGGGGCAAAGAGCCATCTGTTTTTCTAAACACAAGGAAGCTTTTGGTTCTTTGGTTTTTACGAAACAATACCTTTTTGACTCGATTTTTAAGCAAAGACCTGTGGCTGAACTGTTGAGGGAAAAAGCGGAACTGCATATTCAATTAGACGAGTTGGTGCCGGGCTTTAATTTTTACCAGCCCTGGAACAAAGCTTATTTCAGGATCATCGGCTGTATAGGTGCCATTGAAGATGTACATTTTACAGAAAAAGGATACGATAAACGACACCAGCAGACGCCGCTGCCAAATGCAACTGTGTACAGCGACTGGATGCCGTCGGGCAAAAAGGTAAATGCACATAGTATGATGATCAGGCTACCAAAGCCTGAATTACTGCAACAGGAAACTACAAGCTTATTGGGAGCCATCGGGATTCAGATGGGACAAGCTGGTTTGTTTGGTGAAATTAATCCAGTTAAATATGCTTCTACGGCCAGGATACTCGCTGGATGTTGAAATGATGCCGGTTCATTAATCGTATAACTGATTGCCAGCTATATATTATTATATGTATAACATTATCAGTGAGTTATAAGGTTAATCAAGTCTATTTGGAAAACGAGTAGATTCCTATAATTAATATTATGTTAAATCGAACACAAGGTTTAAGAAAGAAAAAAGCCCACGCTTCTGTTTTTTCTAAGTGCGAGTATAAAACTGAGAATGTTAAAACTTTGGATATATAAAAAGTATGTTCTTACTTTATGTTTTAAAATCGGTGTCTGCGAAACACCGAAACGCTGAATAGATTAAAATAAGTCTATAAACAGCTTTAGTTGAACGGCTAACTTAACTAAGTTCGTTAAGAGCTCTAAGTTAACGGTGCGGATGGTTGCTCGCTACTCTCGCTATGCTATTCCTTTTTTTTCTTTCTCAAACCACCAGCATCGGGTCTTTTGTATCGCTGCGCTAAAAAATACAAAAGACCCTACACAGAGGCTAACGAAGTAACATAATGTTGAGTTATAATTGTTTTTCAATGGTCTGTCTATTTGTGCGCAGGAACGCAGGATTGGGGGTCGGTTATTCTAAGTCACTTATACCTGGAAAATGATAAATTTCATTTTGAAATGATCAGTAAAAAAGTCTGCTCCATCGCTTCTCGCAAACCCTACTACACCTCAAGCGCAGTAGCAAATTTTATTGGATTTTTTATCAAAAAAAATGTTTGAAAAAAGAAAAACAATAGTAGTTTTGTTGTACTGCCGGGTTTGGCCACATGCCTCTATCGGGTAGTAAAAATCAAAATTATTTGAGCCTCGGTTTGTAACCGGGGCTTTTCTTTTCTGCTTATACATAAGCGCTCGAAACAAGTGAACTAAATCGATCGAACAATACATCAAGGTTATATTTTTTCGCTGCTCCTTTCGGATACAATTTTTTATACAATAAAAATGCAATCACATCCACGGTCTGTATAAAATAGGAACTCTTTGAACTGCGGTGCGAAAAGTCTTCAATGATATATTGCAGTGATCTTTCTCTGCGCGCGTTTCTCAACAAATACCTCAACGTTGTTTCGTTTCCTTCATCAGCAATCACCATTCCTCTCTCCTGGTGTTGTTGTAAATAGTCATGGTATTTTATCAATAATTTCTGCCAGGCTGCTTCACTGATGGTTTTATAGCTACAGAATGATGCTTTATCAAGATGAATAGTAATCAACGAGCCTGTTGGAAATATTTCTGTTAAACAATTCGCATAAGCAGCCAGAATATTAATGCGCTGTTTTTTTGTGATGCTTTTATACGTCTCCTGTTTTTTGATTCTGATGAGGTCTGTTGCATGAATTTCGGTATGCAAACCCAGTCCGTATAATTGTTGTATTTGTTTTCTGAATCGTTTTAAATGCAATAAATGCTGTTCCCATGCTGTATGATGAATCACCAGTGCTGCCAAAATATAATGTTCCGATGAGCCCTCGCTAATGCCCGGGTCTCCGCTTTCATCAACATACATCAAATACATTTTTTTACTGAAAATAAGATGCATAGTCGTTGCACCCAATGCTCTACAATAAATATGCGGGGAATACAGCATATTTATCCGTATTTATACCTAATGCGATAACATTTTTATCGCTCAGATAAATAACTTGTTCATTCTTGAAAATAAAAAAGCCACTCAAAAGTGGCTTTCAAAAAAATAAGGCTGTTCAGTTAAAACGCCTGCCAAAAAAATGGCTGTTCAGCTTTTTCCCCTGCCTTATCAATAATTTATGTAAAGCTACTATTCTTTTTTAAACCACAAAAAAAACTTCAAATCTGAGCCACCTCACGCGGCTTGTTGTTTTCCATTTTTAGTATAACACAGCCGGGAGTCGTACAGGCGAAGTGCAAACTGTCCATCTGATAGTCTGAAAGTATCTGTTACCATTGCTGTTTTTACCGTTACTTCATAATGTAATAATTCTATCCAATGAAACTCTGTAACAATATTCAGCAACCCTTCTGATGTTTGTTTTTGCAAAACAATTCGATGAAAATAATCTCCTTCTTTTAAATGATTCAGGAACCTGAAAAATTTATACAATCCAGAACAGGTAATTAGCCAGGATACAGATGTTATCACCGTTTCTTTAATCATTACCGGATCTATGCCCTCTCTTTTTCCTGATTCATCTCCATGCTGGAACCTGATACAGTAATGTTTATCGTACCAAAGGTGTACGAAGATTTTTTCTTCCTGTATATGAATTTTTCTTGCCTGTTCAGACGAACGATTGGCGATATAAGCTAAAGGATCAACCATAAAAGCACCTGCAGGTCTTTTTGTAAGTGGAATTCGTTTTCTGATTCGTCTTGGTTCCTGCATTCAGTTTTCATTGATGAAAATCAAATTTGAAACATCTTCTTTGAGTTTGTATCAACTCCCTAAAAGTTTGCGGGGAATACAAGATATTTATCCGTAGTTATACCTAATACAACCAACCCTAATTCTCTTTCTGTGCCTTCTCTGTGTCTTCAGCGGCAAAAATAATTGCCACTGAAGACACAGAGTACAGAGATGAACACAGAAGATTTTTAAAGTATTTACTTTCCTGCTTATCCGTATTTTTGAATACATGCATATCCTGATCGTTAATAACACAACTATTCCCGCCTTTAAGTATGGAGGCACCGAAAGGGTTATCTGGTGGCTGGGTAAGGCCTTGGTTAAAGCAGGACATCGTGTTTCTTACCTCGTTGCCGAAGGCTCCAGTTGTCCGTTTGCAGATGTATATTCTTTTAATCCATCCCTGCCTTTTAATGCACAGGTTCCTGCCAACAAAGGAATTGATCTTATTCACCTGAACCATATGGTGAATGAAACACCACTGTTACCACATATCATGACTTTTCATGGCAACATGAATACGCAAATGCCATTGCCGGTAAATACAGTATTTGTATCGCGCAATCATGCCGAACGTTTCTGTTCCGATTCTTTTGTTCATAATGGAATTGATCCAGATGATTATGGCGATCCTGCACTCTCCCGCCCCCGCTCTTATATTCATTTCCTGGGCGATGCTGCATGGCGTGTTAAGAATGTAAAGGGGGCAATTGCTATTTCCAGAAAAGCAGGATTACCATTGCATGTAATTGGTGGCCGAAGGTTTAATTTTAACCAGGGTATCCGGCTAACTTTTGATCCTCATGTTCGATTTCACGGAATGAAAGGTGGTGAAGAAAAGAATGAAATTTTGCGAGGCTCCAAAGCATTTTTATTTCCGGTTCGCTGGCATGAACCATTTGGTCTGGCACTGGTAGAAAGCCTTTATTTTGGCTGCCCGGTTTTTGGTACTCCTTATGGATCGCTTCCGGAAATAATAATACCTGAAGTTGGGTTTTTATCCGCTTCCTCTACAGAGCTGGTTTACGCTTTATCAAATATTGGATCTTACCAGGCAAAATATTGTCACGACTACGCAGTGGCTCATTTCTCTGCTGATGGTATGATGCGTGCCTATCTTTCGAAATATGAAAAAGTATTGAACGGACATACTTTAAACCCTATTCCACCCGTTTTGAAAGAAATACAGCATGAAAAATTTCTTCCTTTTGATTAGTAGCAGATGGGCTACGAGTAAAGTTTTATTACTGGCAATTGCTGTAATTTTATTATTATCAAGCTGTTCCAGAAAAATTACAGAAAATGGTATGGCTTCTTTCTATGGTGCCGGTGATGGTTATCATGGTAGAAAAACGGCTAATGGAGAAATATTCAACAAAAACAAACTAACTGCAGCTCATAAAACATTGCCTTTTGGTACCATCGTTAAAGTAAAAAACCTCAGCAACGGGCAAACCGTAAAAGTGCGTATCAACGATCGTGGCCCTTTTGTAAAAGGCCGCATCATCGACCTCAGCGAAAAAGCCGCTAAAAAAATTAACATGCGTCAGCAGGGAGTGGCGGAGGTTACACTTAAATACCGGAAAAAATGATGTATGATGTCTGATATAAAAACAAATCAGACATCCGACATCATACATTTCTCCTATTCCCCTGTAACCTTAATAATCCTCCCCGGCCCTTCTACAGCAACATAGATATTTCCATCGGGGCCTTGTTTTACGTTGCGGACACGTCCGATGCCTTCGAGGATTTTTTCTTCACTAATAATTTTATCGCCCTGTACCACTACCCTGCTTATATGGCTGAATTTTAATGAACCGGTAAGCAGACTTCCTTTCCATGATTTAAAATTGTTACTGGTAATTACGGCCAGTCCGGATGGTGCAATGGAAGGATCCCAGTATTTGGCGGGATTGGTTATCCCCGGTGCTGTTGGACTTGCGGATACAGCTACTCCATCATAATTTTTTCCGTAACATACCAGGGGCCAGCCATAGTTTTTGCCTTTTTCTACCAGGTTAATTTCATCACCACCCATGGGTCCGTGTTCATTTTCCCAGATACGGTTGTTTACCGGATCGAATATCATTCCCTGAGGGTTACGGTGTCCGTAAGAATAGATCGTTGTAGCACTTGTATTTCCGGGTAACACTGGGTTATCAGCAGGCACCGTTCCATTATCCGTCATGCGATGCACTTTACCCCAGTCGTTTTGTGTGTTCTGTGCATTCTGGTTACCGCTACTTGCACCGCCATAACTGGTTGGTCCGCCCTCTCCAATACTCAGGTATAACATTCCGGCATTATCAAAAACAATACGGCTTCCATAATGTCCAAACCAGGTATTGGCTGTTCTGGTGGTGAAAATATTTTCTGCATTGGTAATGGCATTGCCATTGAGTTTAAACCTGGTTAATCGAAGCAGGCTACCACCGCCGGTATTGTTCAGCGCATAAGAAATATAAATCCATCCGTTACTGTTGTATGATGGGTGGACTTTTATATCCAATAATCCTCCCTGTCCGTTGGTATTGATGCCTGCGGGTACTCCTGTTAATTCTTCTGTAGCTCCGGCAGATGTATAACGGTAAATGCGGCCTCTCTTTTCGGTAAACAACAGGTCTCCATTGGGCAGAAAATCCATGCCCCATATAATCTCATGGTTGTTAACCAGAGTTGTTGTTTTCAGTTTGGGTGCAGCGGTTGAAACAGGTTCTGTGTTTGTGCCTGTTGATCCCTTACAGGAACTTAGCACTACTACACAACTGAGTACCGATACAATCGTTGATAATTTGTTTAACATATGGGTTGGATAAAGAATTTTGCAAAATAGCTTCCTAAATGTACCAATTGTTTACAGCAATAAAAAAAGCTCCGTTAAAATAACGGAGCTTTTTATGAATGATTTTACCAGTAATTAGAATTTACTGTGCAGACCATCGTATTCTTTAAACTTGGCTTCGTATTTATCGAAAGCCGCATTGTCTTTACCTCTTGCTTTATCGCGTTTGTAGCTGTAAAGGTTTGCCAGCCAGTCAACTGATTTGTTGATGACGCTTCTTTCGTTATTGGTTCTTGTTGCTTTATCTTTCAACAGGTTATACGATTTTTCCAACCATTCAATAGCCTGGTCCACCTGCTGGGCAATAGGAGCCTCAAGTGCAATATTGGCTTTCAGGTATGGTTCTGTTTCCGCTTTTGCCTTTGCATCTGCTGCTGCTTTCTTTTTAGGGTCTTTTTCAACAGGTTTTTCAGCGTTGATTCTCTGTACGGTTCTGATATTATCTCTTACTTTATCGTCCAGTTCACCAAAATTATTGTAGTAGATAACACCACTGTTAAATGCGGCAATGGCATTCTTGTCATTTTTGGCATAGGCTTTTTTGAAGGCTTCTACCGCTTTGTTATTGTACATGGCAGCAGTGGCGCTGTCCAGGTCATCTTTCATTTTAGCATTGGCAAAAGCACTTCCGTACTGGATGTATTTGTTTTCTGTAAGCGTTCCGGTAGCTTCTTCTTTGGCGTAGAGGTCTGTTTTTGCTTTCAGATCGTAAGTGTCAATAAAGTCCATTTCGTAGCTCTCCCACTCTTCATTCCATGCAGGAAATACTTCTCTGGCTAATCCCAGGTATTTATAAAATTGGGCCTCATCTTTTTTACCACGGGTATAATAATCTACCAGGAAACGGTAAACGTCTACATAGTTGGTATCTTTTACTTTATTATCTGCTATTCTTTTGTAGTGAACAGAAGCATTTTCTAATTGCTTGGCATTCTGAAAGCAGATGGCAGCATACAGAATAGAAGTGGTATCCATTGCTATTTCATTGCTGGTCCATTTGTTGAGAATGATTTTGTCGATATACTTAATACCATTCACAAATGACAGGGCTGCATTGGCCCAATCTTTTGCATTAAAACGGTCGGTACCCTGTTTTATATAAGAAGAGTACATATCGAAATAGGGAGTGATACCGTCTTTTTCTTTGGCTACTGCAAAAGTTGGATCCAGTTCCTCATACTTCGCAATTGCAGCTTCTGCTTCTGATTCTGCATTGGGATACTTAGTTGCCAATTGCTGGTTTCTTAAAATTGCAGCATAAATTTTTCCTTTCCACATATAGGTTTCGGCTTTTGCCTGTGCCTTTGGATCGGTTGCCAACTTATCGATTTCAGTCTTTGCATCTTCCAATCTGCCCAATAAAACAGCATTGTTTACTTTTTTATAATCCTGTGCAGTAGCAAACTGCAGCAACATGGCAAACATGGAAAGCAATAAAAGCTTCTTCATAACGGGAGGTTTTTATACTTGATTTTCGTTTGAATTTGTTTCGTTTTCACCAGGAGTCTGTTCACCGGGTGAGTCGTTATTTTCGGGAGTTGATTCAGTATCCGTTAATTCCTCATCTTCTTCTTCAATCTGAGAAATAGCCGCAATCTCATCACCTTCATCAATACGAATCAGTTTCACACCCTGGGTAGCCCTGCCCGCTTCGCGGATATCAATGATACCTGTACGGATGGTAATTCCTGATTTGCATGTAATGATAAGATCTTCTTTCTCAGTAACATAGAGAATGCCGACTAAACTTCCTGTTTTATCGGTAACATTAATGGTTTTTACGCCTTTACCACCTCTGTTGGTAATACGGTATTCGTCGATGGCCGTTCTCTTACCAAATCCTTTCTCACTCACAACCAGTATGGTTCTGCTGGTATCTTCCTTATTTACACAGATCATGCCAATTACTTCATCTTTTTCATCATCTACTTCAATACCTGTTACCCCAATGGCACCACGACCTGTTGCACGTACTTTTTCTTCTTCAAAACGAATGGCCCTTCCACTCTTCAGTGCCAACATAATTTCCGATTTGCCATCGGTCATACGTACTTCCAGTAATTCATCGCCTTCTATAATGGTAATAGCATTTACGCCATTGGCACGTGGGCGACTGAAATCTTCGAGTGAAGTTTTTTTGATGATACCTTTCTTGGTACAAAGCACAATATAATGTTGCTGAACAAAGTCTTTATCGGCCAGGTTCTTTACATCAATAATGGCTTTTACTTTATCATCGCCAGGTAATTGAATCAGGTTCTGGATAGCCCTTCCTTTGCTTTGTTTTTCACCTTCCGGTATTTCGTACACACGCATCCAGTAACAACGTCCTTTTTCGGTAAAGAACATCATGGTATCGTGTGTGGAAGCTACAAAAAGATGCTCCACATAATCTTCTTCCCTTGTTTTGGAACCTACCGCACCTCTTCCGCCACGACGCTGCTGGCGGTATTCAGATGCAGATGTACGTTTAATATAACCCAAATGTGAAATGGTAATTACCACATCTTCTTCTTCAATCAGATCCTCAATACGCATTTCATCTGCGAGGTATTGTATTTCGCTTTTGCGCGCATCTCCAAACAGTTCTTTTACTTCCAGCAATTCTGTGCGGATCAGTGCATAACGCAATTCTTCGCTTCCCAATAATGCTTTCAGGTCTTTAATGGTATTGATAAGACCGTTAAACTCTTCAATGATTTTTTCGCGCTCCATTCCTGTCAAACGCTGTAAACGCAGTTCCAGGATGGCTTTGGCCTGTGCCTCTGATAAACCTTCGGCCTGTGTGTACAATTCATTAGTGAGATCGCTGAACAGTTCCTGTTTGAGTAACCACTGACCTTCTTTACTTTTTTGTATCAGGCTGTCTTTGGCTTCTTCCGGTGTTCTGCTGGCGCGGATCAATGTAATTACTTCATCGAGATGATCCAGTGCTTTTAAATAACCTTCTAAAATATGCGCACGCTCTTCGGCTTTTCTCAATTCAAATTTCGCCCTGCGTATCACTACTTCCATCCTGAAATCAACAAACTCCACGATCAGATCGCGCAGGTTCATGATTTTGGGTTTACCCTTTGTGAGTGCCACATTATTGATACCATAACTGGTCTGTAATTCTGTGTACTTATACAACTGGTTAATTACTACCTGTGCAACAGCATCGCGTTTCAGGTCGAGTACAATACGGGTGCCTTCACGTTTGTTACTTTCATTGTTTACGTGGGCAATTCCTTCTACGGTTTTATCCACTACCAGTTGACCAATACGATCGGTTAACTGGTCTCTGTTTACCTGATAAGGTACTTCTGTAATAACGATCTGCTCACGTCCGCTGGCTTTGGTATCTACATGGCATTTTCCACGTACTACCACCCTTCCACGACCGGTAAGCAATGCCTGTCGCACCCCTTCCATTCCGTAGATGATACCACCTGTTGGAAAATCGGGTGCTTTTACCAGTGTAATCAGTTCTTCACCGGTAATTTCTTTATTGTCGATATAGGCCACACATCCATCCACCACTTCACTCAGGTTATGGGGCATCATATTGGTAGCCATACCTACGGCAATACCAGATGAACCATTTACCAGCAATTGTGGAATACGGGAAGGAAGAACAGTTGGCTCTTTAAGAGAATCATCGAAATTGAGCTGGAAGTCTACTGTTTCCTTTTCAATATCATCGAGCATGGCTTCTGCCACTTTCTGTAGACGTGCCTCGGTATAACGCATGGCAGCCGGTGGATCACCATCCTGGTTACCAAAGTTACCCTGACCATCTACCAGTGTATAACGCATGGTCCAGTCCTGTGCCATACGAACAAGGGTATCGTAAATGGATGAATCACCATGCGGGTGATATTTACCCATTACTTCCCCCACAATACGGGCAGATTTTTTATAGGGCTTATTACTATTATTGCCCAGTTCATTCATGGCATACAGCACCCTGCGGTGTACAGGTTTAAAACCATCACGTGCATCTGGTAAAGCCCTTCCAACGATCACCGACATCGAATAATCGATGTAAGCAGTTTTCATTTGTTCCTCGATATTGACCTGTATAATACGATCGTTATCGCTTGTTTGTTCCGGTAACAGATTTTCTTCCATGTTCGCTGATCTCGTACTTATTTTTGAGTTCTTTCCGGCTTAGGTTGTCCCTTTTATTTGCCGGTTGGCGAAGATAGCTTTTTTGGGTGTGAAAGGGGTGCAAAAAACGCTGTTTTTTAAGGGGTTTTATCCACAAAACTGCATAAAAAAAGACCCCGAAATCCCATGCTTTTTCAGCATACGATCCGGGGCCGCTTCTATACCTAAAACTGTCTGTTTACAGCACTTTTCTTATACCTGAACTACCGCTTTTGCTGGTTTTGGTTTCGGTAGGTGCGCCTTTGTAATGAATATCGCTTCCGCCACTGGCATGAGCATCAATCGATTTACTCACATTTACGTTTACATCGCTGCCGCCAGAGGAATGAACCTGACAGGTTTCGCTGCTTAACTCATAGGCATCTATATCACTGCCGCCAGATGCATTGATCTTTAACGTGGTGACTTTACCTTTTAAATCGGCATCACTGCCGCCACTTGCAGCAATAGATAAGAGATTACAGGAAAAATTCCCTTTCAGGTCAGAACCGCCTGAAATATGCACTTTCAGCTCATTGGCTTTGATCACATCTTCACAAAACACATCGGAACCGCCTGATGCATGCAGTTTATCCAGTGTTTTAACTGATACATAAGCCTTTAGCTTTTTATTCCCCCAATTACCTCCCCAACTCCAGCCACTGTTTTCTTTTTCATAGTAAATCTTTAATACCCCATCTTCTACTTCTGTAATGATTTTATCTCTGTACTCATCCTTATCGGCACTTACAGCCACCGCTTCTTCGGTAGACTGGGTGAGGAACAGGTCAATACCATGCGATACCTGAATGGCATGGAAATTTTTAAGGTTTCTTTTCTGCACATTGGCATCTCTAATGGTCTTTTGCGACCAGGCCTGTCCGCAGATCAGTGAGCAGGCCATTAACAGGGTGAACAGTTTTTTCATGCTGGTTTTTTTAGTTTAAACGATGATAAGCGGGGAATGTTACAGTTGGGGGAAAAGTCCGGAAGTCGGAAAGTCCGAAAGACCGGGGGACAGATTAGTTCGAAAAAACCTACTCCCGGACTTCCGGACTTTCCGACTTTCGGTCTTCGCATCTCCCCGACTTGCGGACTTTCCTTAGCTTGCGCCCATGTTAGCGACAAAACATCTTCTCGTTTTTGGTGCAGGTAAATCTGCTACGGTTTTAATTGATTACCTGAAAAAGAAAGTAACAGAAAAACAATGGACACTCACCGTAGCCGATAGTGATCTGGCAACCGTTAAACATAAATTAGGAGACGCAGCTTTTACGCATGCGGTACAACTGGATATTCTGGATGATGAAAAAAGAAGCGCACTCATCAAAGATGCTGATGTGGTGATTTCTTTAATGCCTCCCTCCTTACACTTTCCGGTGGCACAGGATTGTTTGCGATTGGAAAAGCACCTGTTAACAGCTTCTTATGTTGATCCGAGAATTGAAGCACTGGCAGAACAGATAAAAGCAAAAGGATTACTGTTTTTATGTGAAATGGGACTTGATCCCGGTATTGACCACATGAGTGCTATGCAATTGATTCATCGTATTAAGGCGGATGGAGGGATCATCAATTCTTTTTATTCTCATTGTGGCGGACTGGTAGCACCGGAAAGCGATGATAATCCATGGCATTACAAAATCAGTTGGAATCCACGCAACGTGGTGCTGGCAGGAAAAGCCGGTGCAGTATATCTGGAAAATGGATCGCAGAAACAGTTGTCTTATTCCGAACTGTTTCAACAAAATACTACTGTTGAAATTCCATCGCTGGGTACTTTGGCTTATTATGCCAACCGCGATTCACTGAGTTATATTGATCTGTATCAATTACCTGAAGCAACTGATTTTCTCAGAACTACGCTGCGTTATCCTGATTTCTGTAAAGGATGGTCAGCTATTGTGAAATTGAAATTAACAGATGAAACAGTGCTGTATGCAACAGATGGGTTGTCGGTAAATGATTTTCTACAGAAACATTTAGATGAACACCAACTCCATACTTCTTTTGATGAACTGATGTCTGATACATTCCTCCGAAATCAATTTGAATACCTCGGTTTGTTTACCAATACGATGATTAACAAAGGACAATGTTCAGCAGCCGATATTCTTCAATGGTGTATGGAACAAAGCTGGATATTAAAACCAGAAGATAAGGATATGATTGTGATGTTGCATGAAATTACCTATTCACAAAACGGGCAACAGCATGAAATAAAAAGCAGTCTTGTCGTAAAAGGCGAAGACCATCTTCGAACTGCTATGGCTAAAACGGTTGGCTTACCATTGGCGATGGCTGCTGTACTAATTGCCGAAGGAAAATTAATAGAAACAGGTCTCCATATTCCCATCATCCCTTCTATTTATGAACCTGTTCTGGTTATTTTAGGAAAAGAAGGAATTATATTTCATGAAGAATAAGTAAAAGTTGATTGTTTAGCCACAGATTCACAGATTGAAATCTGTGAATCTGTGGCTAACATCACTTCTTTCCCTTGTGACTTTTCACTTTTGCCTTTTCACTTTTCTCCTCCCCCAGCACCCACTCATAATCCAGTTGTCTTTTGTCCAGATTAGCAGCTACCACCCTGATCATTACTTTATCGCCCATGCGGAATGTTCTGCCACTTCTTCTGCCTACAAGACTATAATCGCTTTCAATCAACCGGAAATCATCGTAATCAGATAAACTGATCAGACTAACAAGTCCCTCGCATTTGTGCGCCACTGTTTCTACCCAGAAACCAAAACTGGAAACACCGCTCACCACACCTTCAAACGTTTCACCCAGGTAATCGCGCATGTATTCTACCTGTTTGTATTTATTACCCGCACGTTCGCATTCCATGGCTGCACGTTCACGGTCGCTGCTGTGTTTGCATTTCTCTTCCATTTTTTTATCGATCATTGGCTTACCCTGTATTACTGATTCCAGTACACGGTGTACCAATACATCGGGATATCTTCTGATGGGAGAAGTAAAATGACAGTAGTGTTCAAAAGCCAGACCATAGTGACCAATATTCTCTGTAGTGTACACAGCTTTAGCCATGGTGCGTATACCCAGTTGTTCTAGCACATGTTGCTCTGGTTTTCCTTTGGCTGCTTCCAGCATGGAGTTGAAGCTACGGGCAATAGATTCCGGCGAGCCAAGGTCGAATTTGTGTCCGTACTTTTTAGCGAAATCCATAAAGGGCATCAGCTTTTCAGCATCGGGTTGGTCATGCACACGATAAGGAAAAGGAAGTGCTTTTTTATTGATCTGTATCTTCGAAATATTTTCAGCTACTGTTCTGTTGGCCAGCAGCATAAATTCTTCAATCAGTTGGTGGGCCTCTTTACTTTCTTTTACCATGATACCAACTGGCTTTCCTTTTTCATCCAGTTTAAAACGTACTTCCTGTGAAGAGAAATTGATGGCGCCTTTACTGAAACGTTTTTTGCGCATGCGTTGTGCAAGATCGTTCAACAGTAAAATTTCATCCAGGTATTTTCCTTCTTTCTTTTCAATGATTTCCTGCACGTCTTCATAGGTAAAACGATGATCGGAATGAATAGCCGTTCTGCCAAGCCAGTATTGTTTAATTTCTCCTTTGGTATTCATCTGGAAAATAGCGGAGAAAGTAAATTTATCCTCATTCGGTCTGAGCGAACAGAGTTCATTGGAAATACGTTCCGGTAACATTGGGTTTACACGATCGGGAAGGTAAACAGATGTGGCTCTTTTATAAGCTTCTTCATCCAGTTCCGTATCGGGTTCTACATAATAACTGACATCGGCAATATGTACACCTATTTCATAAATACCGTTAGACAATAACCGGATAGACAATGCATCATCAAAATCTTTGGCATCTACCGGGTCAATGGTGAATGTGAGGATATCGCGACAGTCTTTTCTTTTTTTGAGTTCTTCACTATCCAGTATTTCGGGTAATCTTTCTGCTTCTTCCAACACATCTTCCGAAAAGAAAAGCGGGAAACCAGCCTGTGCCAGTAATTCTTTCATAGCAGCATCGTTCTCGTCTTCTGGCTGCATTACACTTACAATTTCGCCAACCGGTTTTTTATCATCCTTATCCCATTTAACCAACCTGGCCACTACCCTGTCTTTATGTTTAGCTCCGTTTAAGGATGACAGTGGAATAAACAGATCGGGCATGGGTTTGTCTGTATCAGGTACAAAAAAGGCAAAATTCGTAGAGAGTTGAACATGACCGATAAACTCTGTCTGTCTGCGTGATACCACTTCTGTAATTTTCCCTTCTTTCTTTCCTGTACGGCTATTTTCTTTCACCACTTTTACCTGAACAGTATCTCCATTGAGGGCATTCATGAAATCGCCGGGACGCACCAATACATCACCGGTTCCGTTTTCGATGACTACATAACCCATACCGGAACGGGTAACTTCAAGTTTTCCTTTAAGTACCTGTACCTGAGAGGATTTATTCTTCTGTTTTTGCTTCTGTTTCTGTTTGGATGGTTTTCTGCTCATGTCATTGACTTGAAGCTAAAGTTCCTGATAAAATCAGTAACCATGATATTAAATTGTTCACCTTCTCCGAACAAAAATTCATGACGGATGGGTAATACATACATGGGTAGATTGGACAGTTCTTCCTGAAATTTCATCAGTCGAACGGCATCTTTCTCAGTAGTAAGGATGATTTTATCTTTAGCGTGTATCTGTTCAAATTTTGTTCTGATGTCATTCAGGTCATCAATGGAAAAAATATGATGATCTGAATAATCTTGCTGGTAATAAGTATGTGTTCTTTCGTGCAGGTAATCTTTCAATGGCTTGGGGTTGGCAATACCACATACCAGTAACACTTCATCGCGCGGCGTAAGCAACCATTCGTCATCATAATTGAAAATATGATAAGGCACTCCGTACGCGATGCGTGTAAAAAACACTTTTTGGTCTGCCCTGGGTTTGAGGTTGCGTATAATCTGTTGCTTTTTTTCATTACTCAGGTCCTGCGGACATTTGGTAACCACAATAACAGAAGCTCTTTTGGCTGATGCTTTTTCGTCTCGCAGATCGCCTGTGGGCAGGTAAAAATCCTGCACATAAATATTGCTGTATTCTGTTAGCAGAATATTAAACCCCGCATTAACAGAACGGTGTTGAAATGCGTCATCCAGTATAATGGCCTGCAAGTCTGGAATATCCTGCAATAATTGCGGAATGGCAACCAGTCTTTCTTCTCCAACAGCAACCGGAACGTTAGGGAATTTTAAATGAAACAACATGGGCTCATCTCCTATTTCCAATGCCGTTGTATTGGCCTGAGCCAGTGCATACCCTTTTGTTTTTCGTTTATAGCCTCTGCTGAGTGTACCTACTTTAAACTGGGGATTGAGTAAATGCAAAAGGTATTCTACCATCGGCGATTTTCCTGTGCCGCCTACAGCCAGGTTGCCCACACAAATCAACGGAAAATTAAAACTGGCCGATTTCAGGTAATGCTTATCAAACATCCAGTTCCTGATACGGATAACAAGTGCATAGATCAATGCAACAGGCAGAAGCAGAACACGAAATGATTTAAGAAAAAGGGTATTAAAATTCATAGATATCCTTCGGCGTAATACAGTAGTTCAAAGGTACATCAAATTCGTGGGTGTCTGCGATAGACTGAACAGGTTCAAAATAGCTAAACCCGATTTTAACAGTATCGGGCCGGCATTGTGGCAGAAAGCGATCATAAAACCCCTTTCCATAACCTACACGATAGCCTTTCGAATCGCAGACCAGCATGGGTACAAATACAAGATCTAGCTGTGCCGGATCGAGTACGGGTTCATAAAGCGGCTCTTCTATTCCCCATTCATTTTTCTGGAATATGGTGGCTTCTGTTACCAGATGAGCAGTGATGGTATGCTGTTGTAAATCGCTCACAGGATAGGCAAATTGTACCTGCGGAATGAAATGATCCAGATAACCTTCAAACAATGAAATATTGGGTTCCCCCTGTTGTTCCATGGGAGCATAACTTAAAACCGTTTGCCAGTTACCCAACGACAAGCGCTGGAATTGAATAAGGATAAGGTCATCCATCACCATACGGTCACGTGCAGAGAATTGCTGTCGTTCAGCTTTTAACTGTTGTCTTAGTTCCTGTTTGGTCATGTTAACCTGCTATCATTTTTTGCAATGCACCCCTCAACTCATTTGCGTAGAAACGAATGGTTTCGGGATCTTTCCGGTCAAGATACGCAATTGTTCCAAGTGAAGGATAGCCTGTCCATTCCACAATTTCTTTCTCATAATCCAGGTACTGGTCATTGAATATCCAACCGGCTACATTGAGTCCGGCCTGTCGGCAATAAGCGGCTGTAAGTCTGGAATGGTTGATGCTGCCGAGATAATTCCTGCTCACAAGAATCACGCGCGCATCAATGGCTTTGGCCAGATCGGCCACTGTTTCTTTTTTATTCAACGGAACCAGTAAGCCACCGGCGCCTTCTACTACCAATGGTTTATTGCCAATGCTATTTAAAATGGTTTGACAGTTTTTCTGTAAAACCGGTAATGCAATTTCAACACCTTCTTTTACCGCTGCAATATGTGGCGATGCCGGCATGGCCAGACAATAAGATTCTTTATGAATAACAGTAGATGCGTTACTGATTAAAGATGCAACGGTTTGTGCATCGGTACCTGTTTCATATCCAGCCTGCACGGGTTTCCAGTAATCTGCACCCAATGCTTCGGTAACAATGGCTGCTACCAGTGTTTTACCAATATCGGTTCCAATGCCGGTGATGAGGATGGGGTGTGGCATAGTAGTGAGTAGTGAGTAGTGAGCAGTCAGTAGTCAGTAATGTGTACAATTTTTTCTTTATTCACTACTGACTACTCACTTTATTCCATGTTTACAAAAAAGGAAAACAATGTTGTTCCATAATTTCTTTGAAAGCTGAATCCTTCAAATTTTTCATAATTATTTCTGGGGGTGTGTTCCAGTACAAAGAAGCCCCCTTTTCTGATCATCTTGCGCGCAACAATTATTTTAGGTATTTCATCAATGGTGCCAAGTGCATATGGCGGGCCTGCAAAGATGAAATCAAAATCTTCTGTACAACTGTTCAGGTAAGCAAAAACATCCATCTTTAATATCTTATGGTTTTGCATACCCAGCATGTCTGCATTTTTTTTTATAAACGCATGCATGGTCGTATCTTTTTCTACAATGGTAAGATCGGCAGCACCTCTTGATGCAAGTTCATAGCTGATACAACCAGTTCCGCCAAAGAGGTCGAGTGTTTTGCTGTCTTCAAAATCCATCCTGTTCTGCAGGATATTAAACAGCCCTTCTTTTGCGATATCGGTGGTTGGACGTGTATGCGGCATATTTGCCGGTGGACTCACCCTCCTTCCTCCCCATTTGCCTGATATAATCCTCATGCGACCGTATTAAAAAAAGGAGTAAATGTATGTGGATGATATTGCTCCAGCATGCCCGGCACTAATAATTCTTCCGGCAAATTATGAAACTGTCTGTTGGTAAACAGTTGCTGCAATCTTCTGTGCAAATCGCCATGAGGTTCAATTAAGCCACTCATTTCAATCTGCGTATCATGTGCACTGATACCATGTTCTTTCAACATTGATAAAAGATAATAACAGGCATCTTCCGTTGTTTCATATGAAAAAGTCTGTATCATCTGTAACTGCTGATTCACCATCAAAACAGCAATGAATGCATGTGGATAGATCTGTATTTTTAAAAAGTTCGTAGGTAAATCAGCTCTGGTAAACAGCCTTTTTAAGACAGGAGTATAAAGGTGTTGTGCCTGAAACAAATGAAAATGACGCACCGCCTGGTCAATGATGCTATTTTTTACGCGGTATATGGCAATCATTCCTGACTGATCAGAAAGTTTGTCATGTTTTATTTCATGCCTGTGCGAATCGCCATAAATCAGGGTAAGGTAATCTGATGCTGCGGCGCTGCTTAATTTCTCCATGGGAACCATTAATACCTCATGAAAATTATACACGATGTTAACAGTTCCGGTGTATTTGTTTAACAGCTGTGAATTGTTTTTTATTTCAAAAAAAACATCACTCCAGTCGTTGATATCATTGTCTAATTCAAAAAACTCAAATGCCTGTGGTTTATCCTCCACGGTAAGTGAACAGGCTACATACAACGGACCAATTTCCACACAAAGTTTACGCCCCTGTTCTTCGGTTTGTGGTGTGGAAGGATAAAAGGCCATTGTTTTTCTTGCCATACTGTAGATATTCTTTGCAATGATATAAAAAAAGACACTGATTTGTACAAGAGTTTAAATAGTAGATTTGCGACCGTTGATGGCTTCAAATAGTTCAAATATCAATTTACAGGTTTCTATCAGTAACAGGCAGATACTGAGTATTGCCCTGCCTATTACGGCATCTATTGTAGTACCACAGGTTAATTTTATCACGAATAATATTTTTCTGGGTGGACTTGGCCAGAAAGAACTGGGAGTAGCTGGTATTACGGGTGTGTATTATCTGGTGTTTGCTGTAATTGGGCATGGCCTCAATAATGGGTTACAGGCACTTATTTCGCGACGTGCCGGTGAGAATCGTATTGACCAGATCGGTAATCTTTTCTCGCAGGGTATCAGGATATCGGTAGTATTTGCCATACTTGGCATCTTAATGACCTGGTTGCTGGCGCCTGTTTTGTTCCGGTTTGCATTACATGATGCAGAACGGGTAAATATGGCCGTTGATTTTCTGAATATCAGGATACTGGGTCTCCCCTTTTTATACGTGTACCAGATGCGCAATGCTTTATTGGTAGGAACCAATCAAAGTCGTTTCCTTATTATTGGCACCGCCGTAGAAGCCATCGCCAATATTTATTTCGACTATGGATTGATTTATGGCAAACTGGGTTTACCCGAATTGGGTTTCAACGGTGCTGCTTATGCATCCATTATTGCAGAAGTTTTGGGGTTGATTGTTATCTTTCTGGTGATACACCTCCAAGGCATTGGAAAGCAACTCAATTTATTCCGGAACATCGGATACGACTGGAATAACATCAAACTCATTTTGCGTATCTCCTCTCCTGTTATTTTACAACTCGCCATCAGCATCATCAGTTGGGAGTTCTTTTATATTCTGATTGAACATCATGGTGAACAGGATCTTGCAGTATCCAATACCATGCGGAATATTTTTGGTTTTTTTGGTTGCTTTACCTGGGCCTTTGGTGCCACCACCAACAGTATGGTGAGTAATATTATTGGACAGGGTTTGCAACACCGTGTTACAGAACTTGTGAATAAGATTATGAAGTGGAGTGTTGGATTCGCTATACTTGTTTGTCTTTTACTAAACCTTTTCCCTCACGCTTTTTTGTCTGTATATGGACAGGGAGAAGGATTTATTGAAGCGGCGATACCTGTGATGCGTATTGTTTCTTTTGCGCTCGTACTCATGTCTGTTTCTGTCATCTGGCTGAATGCAGTTACCGGAACGGGAAATACCAAAGTGAATTTATACAGTGAGATAGCTGCTATCGTTTTGTATTGTCTGTATGTTTATATCGTCCTCGAAAAATTAAAACTCCCTATTGAATGGGGCTGGGCCAGTGAAGCAATTTACTGGATTACTTTATTAGTGCCTTCCTTCTGGTACATGAACAGTGGGCGATGGAAAAAGCATAAAATGTAATTAACAGACCTTCTCTTTTTTTTACAGCATTTTATTTTTTAACAGCTTGTTTTATACTGTTTGTTAAAATGGTTTATGATACGCAGCAGATATTCTTTTTCATTTATCTATGCAGAAAAATTACATGATGAAAATTACACTTTTGGTTGGCAGTATGCTTCTTTCAACTGTTACGTTCGCCCAGTTTAGTAAAGGCGATCATTTGTTCAGTGGTAGTATCGGGTTAAACTCAAGTGCCAGTAAAATAACAGGCACTTCATCCACCGATCTTACGAAAGGTTCCGGAGTATCTTTAAATTTATCTGGATCAACATTCAGTTCTAATCTTGTTCGCAACACCGTTGGGTTCTATGTATCTCATAGTACGGCTAAACACAACCTGAATAATCCAGCTACCAAATCAGTCAACTCCGGCTTGAACTATGGAGTTTCTTTTAGCCGGGCAAAACTATTACCCATTGCAAAATCATTGTATCTTAACTTTCCCGTAACGGTAAGTGCAGGACTAACTCATACTTCTGCCGAAATAGGTGGCGGCAGTTCAGAAAATCGTACCAACGGTTTTGTTGCATCAGCAGGAATCAGTGCCGGATTATTCTATCAGTTGAATAAACGCTGGGTACTCACACTTTCACTTCCTGATCTTGTGAGTGCAGGATATAATACAAGTAAAAGTAAATCCTATGTAAACGGTGTATTACAAAGCCAGGCATTCAGATCCAGTTCCTTTGGCTTCAATTCAGGTATAGGTGCAAGAGCATTGGGAGATTTGTCTGTAGGCTTCGGTTACATCATCCCTAGGAAAAAATAAAATATCCTCTCTGCATTAACTCCCTTTCTCCCGTTCTCTTTGTTAATTCAATCCTGGAAATTTAAAATTTTTTCTTTGCAAGACCTATTAACAAAGAGAACGGGAGAAAGGGAGTTGGTGTGGAGTATGGTTAGATTCCTTTTAGTTTGTTAACGAGGTCAACATATTGCTGCATGGCATCTTCTTTACTCACACCTTTTAATTTCTCCCATGCTTCATGTTTAAACTTGGCTACAAAGTCGAACATGTTTTCCGGTGCAGCACCAGTATTATCACCTTCTGTTGCCTGTTTGTAAAGCGAATATAATTTCAGCAAAGTTTCATTATCTGGTTTTTCTGACAATGTTTTACTGTTGGCAACCGCTGTAGTAAATATTTCCTGTAATGACATGGCTTTATTTTTTTTTGGAACGCTCCAATAAAATTTTAGGAGCTATTAAAGATATTTCGTTTCTTGATTCCTTCTTCTTATAAATCGAAAAATCAAAGATCTCCGAAGGAGTTCTACGAACACCCAATCAAAGATTACAACATCGACTCTAACAATTTAGCCCCCTCTGTTTTCAGCGCAATATCATCTCCTGTACGGGTGGGTAATTTCACCAGTTTGTTCAGCACTTCAATGGCTTTGGCAGGTTGCCTGCTTTCCTTGTATGCTTTTGCAAGATCAAGATAATTGGCTACAAAATAAGGATCAAGGGTTCTACATTTCTCCATGTATTGAATGGCTTTATCAAGATCGCTTGGAGGCAACCCTCCGTACAATAATTTTACAGCCGCTTTTTTAAACCCCGATAAAGTTACCATTTCATAATGCCATTTACCCATGGTATAATTGGCACGTGCATGATCAGGATTCAGAGCCAAAGCCTTATCAGCGTATTGCTTGATGTCTTTTACATAGGCAACAATCAGTTTGTTCTCTGTTTCCACATCGGTCATTTTACCGGAAGCCATTGCCATAGCATAAGGAGCGTCGGCCTGGTTGCTGTCTGCCTGCCAGGCTCTTTTTGCGTAAGCCAGCGCCGTTTCATAATATAAACGCTTGCTGTTTTTGTCGGTTTGCTTACCACCAATAGAAGCGCTTAATTCTGCCGATCTTACCAATGCTTTGAGATGTGCAGGTTCAATAGATAAAACCTGTTTGTATTTTTCCAGTGCTTCATTGTCTTTCTGTGTTCTTTCCAGATTACTGGCTTCTTTCAGGAGAATATTGATATCCTGTGCAAACAACAACTGGGCACAGCACAATACACACATAAAGAGACATAAACGCAGACTTCTTTTCATTTCGATAAATCTTTTCGGTTGAGTGAAAGCGATACGCCCGTTGCGCCGGTAAACTGTGCAATTGGCGGATGCAGCTTCCGTATAGAAATATTCACCTGTTCTGACAGAGAAAATTGTGCCAGAATATCCATAGCAATATTAGATACTACCGTTTCCAGCAAAGGGGTTGCCACCTGCATATGTTGTTGAACCAGTTCATACAAAGAAACATAGTTGATCGTCTGTTCCAATTCCCGAACAGGTAAATCAGCGGGCTGGTATTCTACCGTAAGGTCAATGATAAAATCATTCCCCAACACTTTCTCCTCCTCATACAACCCATGGTATGCGTGTATTTGTAACTGATGAAGATGAATTGAAAACATAAGGAGAATATAAATAAGAAATAAGGAATACGAAATAAGGAATGAGAAAGTAAGGAGAAATACTATAATGAAAACCCCACTTCCTCATTCCTCTGTTCCTTATTCCTTATTTCTCTGTTTCTCAGGCCAGTCCTTTCGATGTAAGATAACGTTCTGCATCAAGTGCTGCCATACAACCACTGCCGGCGGCTGTTACGGCCTGGCGGTAGTTTTTGTCCTGCACATCACCGGCGGCAAATACACCTTCAACATTGGTTTTTGTTGTACCGGGTATTGTTTTTATATAGCCGGTTTCATCCATATCGATCCAGCCTTTGAAAATATCGCTATTGGGCTGGTGACCAATGGCCACAAAAAATCCGTTGATGGGTATTTCCTGTGTTTCATTGGTTTTATTGTTTTTAACACGAACCGCTTCTACTTTTTTCTCTCCCAGTATTTCATCGGTATCTGTGTTCCAATACACTTTAATGTTGGGTGTATTCAGTACACGATCCTGCATTACTTTGCTTGCGCGCATCTGTTCGCGGCGGATAAACATGTGTACATTGGTACAGAGTTTCGATAAATACAATGCTTCTTCTGCCGCTGTATCTCCTGCTCCTACAATGGCCACATCTTTTCCTTTAAAGAAAAAACCATCACAAACAGCACAGGCACTTACGCCGAAACCATTCAAACGCTGCTCGCTTTCCAGTCCCAGCCATTTAGCCGATGCTCCGGTGCTAATGATGACAGCATCTGCTTCAATCCATTTTTCTTCATCAATTTCCACACGATATGGTTGTTTGCTGAAATCTACTTTGGTAGCCAGTCCATACCTGATATCAGCTCCCATACGGGCAGCCTGTTTTTCGAAATGAACCATCATTTCAGGCCCTTGTATGCCTTCAGGATAACCGGGATAGTTTTCTACTTCCGTGGTAATGGTGAGCTGACCTCCGGGCTGAATACCCTGGTATAAAACAGGTTTCATATTTGCACGGGCAGCATAAATGGCTGCGGTATATCCTGCCGGACCTGAACCTATGATCAATACATGTACTTTTTCTGTTGCTTCACTTGCCATACTTGTTGTTTTACTATTTAGACGAACAAATTTATACAACCCTTGCAGTTAACGGTTTTGTGTTTTACACAATCAGGGGTTATTTGGGGATAATCAGGCTGCGGTATTGTGCGGCATAGCCAGAAAAAGCACCCAATGCTCCATTACTGATATTACCAATGACTTTTCCAGGCGATGAAAATGGATTTCCGATGGATTGGAAATTGAATTCCCAGGTACGCCAGAAATCGTATGTTGGTTTAGAGATATTACAGAGTTTAACCGTAGCCGTATCTCCTTTTTTAAAGAAACCATATTCTTCAAAATCAATTTCCTCATTCCTGTTCACACCTTTATCGATCTGAATTTCATAAGTTTTCCCATCAATAATATTATCATCAAAAACGCTATTGCCGCCGGGCAGAAATGGCTGCCTGTTTACACTCGTAAAATAGCGGATATAATTACCCAATCCCGGAGGATCAGTTACACGCCCCATCATCACCACTTTCGTACTGTCTTCATTGTTGGGGGCTTTTTTCCACCATAGCGAATCCAGCGTTTTGGTTAACAGGGGTATTTCTGTTTCACTGTTGTAAGTCTGCCCATCTACTGTTATCGTGAGTTTGTATTTTTTGCCTAGTTGTCCAAGCAGTTGTTGTGAACTTAATGGGTCATTGCTGTAATAAAAAACACGGTTACCATTGGTGCCTCTTACTTCAAATTCTTTCATTGAATACACGGTATTGCCTTCTTGTATGGTAACCACAGCATTGTGTACAAAGGAATTGGCAAGTTCTGCCGAATCGATGCTGGAGAAAAAATTGAGCGATTTGCTTAATAAGATAAATGGCGGACGATTGTTTTCAATTTCGGCATCTACTACAAGTTTGGGTGCTGAAATATTGGGAGTGATGGAAATATCTCTTTCACAACCTGTTAATACGATCAGCAAAAACAAAAATCCTGTCCAGCGTTTCATGCTGCAAATTTATCTAATTTGAATGATTGGAAATGTTATAAAAAAGCCTCCCGGTTTTACCGGGAGGCTTTGTCAATTTTGGTTTGAATTAACCGAGGTACGCTTTCAGTGCATTGCTGTAACGCGCTTTCTGTAAACGTTTGATGGCCCTTTCTTTGATTTGGCGGATACGTTCTTTGGTAAGATCGTATTTCATACCAATCTGCTCAATGGTCACACCATTTTCTCCGTCGAGTCCGAAATACGCATTCACGATTTCAGCTTCACGTGGGCTGAGTGATTTAAGTACACGGCGAATTTCTTCACGCAGTGAATCTTTCATCACATCATCATCGGTATCATCGCTACCTTCCAGGAGGTCGCCCATGGCCACGTCTTCTGCTTCGTGCACAGGTGCATCGAGTGAAGTGTGACGGGTGTTGCTCTGGAAAATGTTGTTGATCTCGGTTTCGCTCATTTCCAGGATTTCGGCCAGCTCTTCGGTAGAAGGCTCGCGCTCATGTTCCTGTTCAAAAGCCATATAGGCTTTATTAGCTTTGTTGTAGGTGCCAATTTTGTTTTGAGGCAGGCGGACCAATCTGCCCTGCTCTGCCAACGCTTGTAAGATGGACTGGCGAATCCACCATACGGCGTATGAGATGAACTTAAACCCCTTGGTTTCATCGAAACGCTGGGCTGCTTTTATCAAACCGAGGTTACCCTCGTTGATCAGATCGCTAAGAGAAAGGCCCTGGTGTTGGTACTGCTTAGCAACAGATACCACGAAACGTAAGTTGGCCTGCACCAGTTTGTCGAGTGCTCGCTGATCACCCATTTTGATTCTTTGAGCCAGCGTAGTTTCCTCTTCAGGTGTGATCATCGGAATTTTCGAGATCTCCTGTAAGTACTTCTCAACGGCTTGGGAATCGCGATTGGTAATCTGTGTTGCAATTTTGAGCTGCCTCATGTTGTGCTATTATCTATTTAATATAAACGACTATTAGACCCTGAATGTTGCATAAAAGCTGTCAACTGTTTCGTTAAAATTTAGCAGCAAACCGGCTTTCAGAAGCGTGCAAAAGTACGACGCAAGCTCCGAATATGCCAGTTTTTGTGGAAAAACTTACATAAATGGGCAAAAAATCCTGCATTTTAACTGATTCTACCCTCTGCAATCGATTGATCAACAGTCTCTTCTGTTTTATGCTCCTCCCTTAACCGCCTCAGTTTGCGACCATAGGCTATTTTGGTAAAGAGTACAAAAAGTACAGGAACCACGAATATGGCCAGCGTAGTAGCCGCCAGCATACCCCCGAAAACAGTCCAGCCAATCGTCTTCCTCGATTCTGCCGCAGCACCACTGGCAAACACCAATGGTAATACCCCGAGAATAAAGGCAAATGAGGTCATAATAATGGGTCGGAGACGCAATTCAACAGCCTGTAAAGTTGCATGTACCACTTCTACCCCTTTGTCAACCCGCTCTTTGGCAAACTCCACAATCAGAATCGCATTTTTGGCCGCAAGTCCGATTAGGGTAATCAATCCAATCTGCGCATAGATATTATTGGTAATCGATGGAAGGAAGGTAAGTGTCAAAATCGATCCAAAAGCACCAATCGGAACGGCAAATAGTACCGAGAATGGTATAGACCAGCTTTCATACAAAGCGGCAAGAAACAGGAACACAAATACAAGAGAAATGGCAAAAATATAGGTGCTGCTACCACCAGCTTTTATTTCCTCCCGGCTCATTCCCGTAAACTCATACCCATAACCTGCCGGTAATTCTTTGGCCGCCAGTTCCTGAATGGCCTGAATAGCCTGTCCGCTACTGAAACCGGGTTTAGGGGTACCATTAATATCAATTGAACGGTACAGGTTAAAGTGGTTAATCAATGCCGGGTTCTCAATTACTGTTGTGGTTACCAGTGAAGATACCGGAACCATACTGCCCTGGTTATTCCTTACATAGTAATTCGATAACTGACCGATGGATGACCTGAAACTGCTGTCGGCTTGCGCCACTACCCTGAAGTTTCTTCCATAAATATTAAAATCATTCACATAAGTACTTCCTAATAAAGTAGAAATGGTGGAATAGAGTTCAGCAATAGACACTCCCATTTTCTTCGCCTTCTCTTTATCAACATCTACTTTATACCCGGGAGTTTTAGTAGAGAAAAAAGTATAGGCCGAGCCTACTTCCGGACGCTGGTTCAGTGCGCCGATGAATTTGCGGGCCACTGCTTCAAACTGCTGGATATTATCGGTGCTGGTGGTTTGCTGTAGTGCAAAACTGAAACCGGAAGTTTGGCCCAGTCCCGGTATGGCAGGCGGAGCAATTGGAATAATCCTGGCTTCTTTGATGTCTGCCACTTTTTTCTGAATTTCTGCAATCACACCCTGCACATGTTGTTCTTTCGATTTTCGCTGATCCCATGGTTTGAGACTCACGAAAACGGTACCGGTATTAGATTTATTAGAGAAGCTGATAAAATTTAACCCAGCTAATCCTCCCGCTACTTTTACGGCCGGAATAGAGGTAATACGCGCCTGTAATTCTTTCATCATCGCAATATTGCGTGTGGTGGAAGTTCCTTCAGGCATTTCATAGGTAACAAATAAACGTCCCTCGTCTTCATTGGGAATAAATCCGGAAGCCTTGTTTTTAAACATGATGTACAATCCTGCGAATAAACAAACCATCATCGCCAACACATAAGGTGTGGCTTTGATCCATTTACCCACACTTCTTCCATAACCTCTTGTAACACGGTCAAATCCTTTATTAAAACTCATAAAGAAACGGTCGAGCCAGTTCTTCTTTGCATTTTCTGCTTTAGAAGGCTTAAGCATAATGCTACACAGTGCCGGTGTTAAAGAAAGTGCCACAAATGCAGAAATAAGTACCGACACGGCAATGGTAATGGCAAACTGTTGGTATAACCGCCCCACGATGCCTGGAATAAATCCTACGGGAATAAATACCGCTGCAAGAATCAACGCAATAGCGATTACTGGCCCTGAAATTTCTTTCATGGCTTTTTGTGTCGCCTCTTTGGGCGACATTTTTCCGTGATCAATATTATGCTGTACAGCTTCTACCACTACAATGGCATCATCTACCACAATACCAATGGCCAGTACAAAAGCAAACAGCGTGAGTGTATTAATGGTAAACCCAAATGGAATGAAGAATATGAAAGTACCAATCAGCGATACCGGAATTGCCAGTACAGGAATTAATGTAGCACGCCAGTTCTGTAAAAATAGGAACACCACAAATACCACCAGTAACAATGCTTCTACCAACGTATCCAATACTTCACTGATGGATACTTTTACCACTGAAGCCGTTTCAAGCGGCATGAGGTAGTCGATATCTTTTGGAAATGTTTTGCGCATATTTTCCAACGCAGTCACTACCCCATTATAAGTATCTAATGCATTGGCACCTGGCGCCTGGTAAATGAGTACAAAAGCACAGGGCTTTCCATTTACAAATGCATTGGATGAATAATCGAATTTACCCAGTTCAACACGGGCCACGTCTTTCAGGTACACGATGCTACCATTGATGAGCTGTGTTTTAACGATTATTTTTTCAAACTGCTCTTTGGTATTGATACGGCTATTGGTAAGCACATTGTATTCAAATACCTGTGTACCCGGCTGAGGATTACCACCAACGGTTCCTGCTGCAATCTGTAAGTTCTGTTCTGTTAATGCTGCGTTGATGTCGGCAGGCGTTAACGATAATGCTGCCAGCTTTTGAGGATCGAGCCAGATGCGCATACCAAAATCATCTGCACGCGCCACAATATCGCCCACACCTTTCACACGAAGCAAGGCATCTTTCAAATAAATATTGGCATAGTTACCCAGGAACAATGCATCATGTGTACCATTGGGCGAATAGAGCGCCAAGGCAATCATGATACTTGGGTTTCTCTTGCGGGTTGTTATACCAAGACGTTTAACTGCATCTGGTAAACCAGGTTCTGCAACAGCTACACGGTTTTGTACATCAAGTGTAGCAAGATCAATATTGGTACCAACATCGAATGTAACAGTGATACTGCTTTGACCGCTACCGGTACTGTTGCTGTTAATAAAAGTCATGCCCGGTGTACCATTCACCTGCGATTCTATAGCGGTAGTAGTTGTTTGTTCCACCGTTTGTGCATCGGCACCAAAATAGTTACCGCTGATGGCAACAGTAGGTGGTGTAATATCCGGATACTGGGCCACCGGTAATGTACTGAGTGAAATCAATCCCACCAGCACAATTACAATAGATACTACAATGGCAGTAATCGGTCTTTTTATAAATAAATCTGCGATCATTCTTTATGTTTTATGGGATACGCTTATTGTTTAGCAGGCACGGTAATCTTTGCACCTTCACGCAGGTTCTGTACACCTTCTACTGCAATCTTCTCTCCGGCCGTTAAACCATCTGTTACAATTATATTCTTGCCAATCTGCTTACTGAGTTTCAGTTTACGCTGGTTCACTGTGTTACTATCTGTAACTACATACACAAAGAATTCACCCAATTGCTCAGTAACAGCTTTGTATGGAATAATAACTGCTGCTGTATTTTGTTTGTTCAACACGCGCACCAGGGTTGTCATACCCGGTTTCAGCATGTCTTTTCCATTATTAAAACTCAGCCGGGTTTTAATGGTACCTGTTTGTGGATTCACTGCCCTGTCGATCAGGCTTATTTTTCCAGGGAAAGGATAGATATCATTTCCAAAAGCAAGTGTAAACGTAGAATCAATTCCGTTTTGTTGCTGCAATTGTGTGAAACGGTATAAATCCTGCTGGTTCACCTCAAAATCAACAGCAATCGGATCGTTGGTTGAAATAGTATTCAGAATTGTTTGTCCGGCCACTACCGCAGTTCCTTCTTTTACCTGCGAAATACCAATGGTACCAGAGAAAGGTGCATAGATGGTGGCAAAATTCACACTGCTTTTAACACTATTCAACGCTGCTTTTGCAGCATCCACCTGTTTTTTGGCGGCAGCCAGTGCGGCATCTGCATAATCCACCTGTTGTTTGGCAATGGCATCATTTTTATCCAGTTCATGATAACGGTCTGCATCTTTCTGTGCTTTCAACAGATTGGTTTCCTGTACCTGTAAATTGGCCTGTGCCTGCTGGTAATTGGCATTATACACCTGTGCGTCTATGGAATAAAGTTTTTGTCCTTTTTGTACTTTATCACCATCACGGAAAAAGATACCGGTTATATAACCACTTACCTGTGCCCTGATATCTGTCTGGTTCAGCGCCACCACGGTAGCCGGGTATTCATCATGATAAACTGCTGCTGTTTGTTCAACAGTATCGATCGTAATTGCCGCAGCAGGTGGCGGAGTTGCCTGAGTAGCAGGTTGCTTATCGCCGCAGGAAGTCACAACAAGTAAAACTGCCAGTGCTGCGTAATATGATTTGAATTTGAAAAACATAATATGTAGTTGAAAAATGAATTAATAGTTGATTTGTCCAAGCGCACGTTTCACATCCACCTTACTGGCCAGTACCAGATACAGTGCATTGTAATAATTGATCTGAGAAGTTCTTAAATCGGTTTCCGCAGTAATTACTTCGAGATATGTTTTTACACCGGCTTTATACTGCAGATCAATCACTCCATATACTTCTCTCGCCAACTCCAGATTTTCTTTCAGTGCGAGATAATTACTGTAACTGCTTTTATAAGCTGCCAGTGCCTGTGCATACTGTGTATTCACGGTTTGACCAAACTGCAGTATATCCAACGCATTTCTTTTAATCTGCCAGTTCACCTGGTCAATATTGGCTTTTCTTTTACCTCCCTGTGTAATTGGGAAAGAAAGTGTAAGTGCAGCAAAAGAACTCGGGAAATTATTACTGTACAGTTTGCCAAACTGGTTGTTCTGATAATTGAAATTATACGCTCCATTCAGACTCACCTGTGGCAGAAATGCCCATTTCTCATATTGAAGACTGGCATTGAGTAATTTCTGTTGTGTTTGCAGAAATCCGAACTCAGGTCGTTTGGTTACATCGGGTTGTTGAATCGTATCGAGACTTATTTCTCTTTCGAGCAAGAGACTGTCGTAACTGATATCGAGAGCCACACTATCCGGATAACCCATCAGGTTTTTCAGGTAACTTGTTTTGGCATCCAGTACAGATTGGTTCGAAGCTCTTGTTGCTTTGGTATTATTCAGCAAAATGGTAGCACGTTTGTAATCTGTTTTATCTGCAATGCCAGCTTTGTACTGGCTGGTGGCTACTTTCAAACTGTTCTGAATACGAATGATGTTTTCGTCTGCCACTTTAATCTGTTGTATCGTGGCGAGCACATCATAAAATGCTTTCGAAACATTGGTCACCACTTCAACTTTATTGATCCCTGTATTTTGCCGGGCCTGCGTTCTTACATCATCCTTACTTCTGTTCGCCAATAGTGCATCGCGATTAAATACATTCTGCGAAAAGGCCAACTGTGCATTCGATGTATTATTTACACCCAACCTGATAGGATTACCACCAATAATATTGGTAGGCACCTGAAAATTGTGTTGAAGGCTGTAATTAAAGTTTAATTGTGGATACCAGGCAGAGAGTTTATTGCGCAAAGTGGTTTCTACAATCTGCTCATCAATAACAGACTGCTTTAGGGATGGCTGGTGTTGTAAAGCATATTGAATAACCTGATCGAGAGAGGCATTGCGTAAAACATTGCTATCTAAACTGGATTGTGCAGTACAGAAAAAACTCAGCAACATAAGAATATGCAGTAAGCTGATCCTGTACCAGGAACGGGTAAATGACATCATAAATTTTTCTTTTCGCTTTTCAGGAATGGCGATATATAACAACCGGTAGTTTATCAGAAGCACAAGGGGTTCAACTGTTGTACAAAAATTAAGTTTTTTTGTACAATGAGGCGGTAAAGTTAAACAGGAAAAATTCACAGTTGTAACATTATTTTGTCATTTTAGCATAATTTGGATGAACGGAGCAATCATTTTTACTGCTCTGTATGCAAGACCTTATCTTTGAAACTTATGATTGATTTCAGGAGCGACACTGTTACCAGGCCCACCCCTGGTATGTTACAGGCCATGTTTGCGGCCCCGGTGGGTGATGATGTTTTTAACGAAGACCCAACCGTTAACCAACTCGAAAAATTATCGGCTTCCCTCTTTGGTAAAGAAGCTGCTTTGTTTTGTCCGAGCGGTACCATGACCAACCAGATTGCCATTAAATGTCATACCCAACCCGGCGATGAAGTGATTTGCGATCATCTTTCACATGTGTATCAATATGAAGGCGGCGGTATTGCATTTAATTCGGGATGCTCTGTGAGGTTATTGCAGGGTGATCGTGGAAGGATTACTGCTGAGCAGGTAGTAGCGGCCATCAATCCCGATGATGTACACAAACCTGTAAGCACACTGGTGTCATTAGAAAACACTGCTAACAGAGGTGGTGGAAGTTGTTATAATTTCCAGGACATATTATCTATCAAAGACGTTTGTATAAAAAATAATTTAAAGCTGCATCTCGACGGTGCCCGTTTATTTAATGCACTGGTTGCAAAAAATGAAACCTGTAAGCAATATGGTGAAGCATTCGATACCATTTCAATTTGCCTGAGTAAGGGATTAGGAGCACCAGTGGGAAGTGTGCTGGTTGGCCCGGCAGATTTTATTAAAAAAGCAAGACGTTACCGTAAAGTATTTGGTGGCGGTATGAGACAGGCCGGTTATATAGCCGCAGCAGGTTTGTATGCGTTGGAACACCAGGTGGCAAGGCTGAAAGAAGACCATGAACACGCACAAATACTGGCCAATGCATTGAAAGAGAAAGATTTTGTGGGAGAAATGCTCCCGGTTGAAACCAATATCATTATTTTTGAGGTGAAGGGACGCTTGACCGCGCCCGATCTGGTGACCATTCTCCAACGATCCAATATTCTTGCCATAGCCATATCTCCTACACAGATCAGGCTCGTGGTGCATTTGGATATTACACCTGCCAAAATTCAGGATACACTAAATGTATTGAAAGCCCTTTAGAACGGTTGTAGTAAACGCCAGGATTAAACGAAATAAAAAGAGCAAGCAAGCAAATGTTACCGAAGATCAACCCTACGAATACCCAGGCATGGTTCCTGTTACAGAAACATTATGAGGAAGAGATGAACCGCAGACATATGCGGGATTTATTTGCGGCAGATACAGACCGTTTCAAAAAATTCTCTCTTCGTTTAGGTGATATACTGTTTGATTATTCTAAAAATATCATCAACCAGAAAACCCTGCAACTCTTATTACAGTTGGCCGAAGACTGTAAACTGAAAGATGCCATTCATGAAATGTTTGCAGGCATCAAAATCAATGAAACAGAACAGCGTTCCGTATTACATACTGCCCTTCGAAATTTTTCTGATACGCCGATCCTCGTTGATGGAAAAGATATTATGCCTCATGTACAAAGAGTACAGGCGCATATGAAGGCTTTTTGTGAAGAAGTACATAGCGGAAAACACAAAGGTTATACAGGCAAGAAAATACGCTTTATCGTTAATATTGGTATTGGTGGCAGCGATCTGGGCCCTGTAATGGTGACTGAAGCACTGAAACCTTTCTGGAAAAAAGGCATCGAAACTTTTTTTGTCAGCAATATTGATGGTACACATATCAGTGAAGTATTAAAACTGGTACGCCCCGAAGAAACATTGTTCCTCGTAGCATCCAAAACATTCACTACACAGGAAACCATGACCAATGCCCATACGGCCAGACAATGGTTCCTTGAAAAAGCAGAAGACGAAAAACATATTGCCAAACATTTTGTGGCACTCAGCACCAATGAAAAAGAAGTAACGGCTTTTGGTATCGATAAGAAAAACATGTTCGAGTTCTGGGACTGGGTTGGCGGACGTTATTCTTTATGGAGCGCCATCGGATTATCTATTGCACTTACCATTGGTTACGACAACTTCGACGCATTATTAAAAGGTGCATCTGCCACAGATGAACATTTCCGCAAAGAAAAATTTGATAAGAATATTCCTGTTCTCATGGCATTGCTCGGTATCTGGTACACCAATTTTTTTGGTGCGCAGAGCGAAGCCATTCTTCCTTACGACCAATACCTGCACCGTTTTGCAGCTTACTTTCAGCAGGGAAATATGGAGAGCAATGGAAAGAGCATCGACAGAAGTGGTAACCCTGTAAACTACAGCACCGGACCGGTTATCTGGGGTGAACCCGGCACAAACGGACAGCATGCTTTTTACCAGTTATTGCACCAGGGTACACCATTGGTGCCCAGCGATTTTATTGCACCTGCTATCAGTCATAATCCTGTTGGCGATCATCACCAGAAATTATTATCCAACTTCTTTGCTCAAACAGAAGCATTGATGAATGGCAAGTCTGAGAATGAAGTGAAAATAGAATTCATGAAAGACGACAAGAGCCAGGAGGATATTAAAAAACTGACCCCTTTTAAAATTTTTGAAGGCAATAAACCAACCAACTCTATTCTCGTTAAGGAAATCAATCCATTTAACCTGGGACAACTGATTGCTTTATACGAACACAAAATATTTGTACAGGGTGTTATCTGGAATATTTTCAGCTTCGATCAGTGGGGTGTTGAACTGGGTAAACAACTGGCCAACCGTGTATTACCTGAATTATCGAATGAAGAAGATATCAGTTCACACGACAGCTCTACCAATGGACTGATTAATGCCTATAAACAATTCAGAAAAGGATAACATGGAAGGTATTCTTGTGCGACATATTGAAGCAAGAGATAATGCTGCGATGGCATCCATTATACGTAGTGCATTAACTGAGTTTGGTGCCAATAAACCCGGCACCGTTTATTATGACGACAGCACCGATCATTTATTTGAATTGTTTGCAGCAGCACCACTCAGCGAATATTTTGTTGCAGAAAAAGACGGTGTTTTATTGGGTGGTGCAGGCATCTATCCCACCGATGCTTTACCAGAAGGCACTTGCGAACTGGTAAAAATGTACCTCTCTCCCGCTGCGCGTGGTTTGGGTCTCGGACGATCTATGATTAACCGCTGTATTGAAGCAGCCAAAGCAAAAGGCTTCCAACAAATTTATCTCGAAACCATGCCAGAATTAAAAAAGGCAGTAAGCGTATATGAGAAATTCGGATTTACCTATCTCCCCGGCCCAATGGGTAACAGCGGGCATAATGGGTGTGATATTTGGATGATTAGGAGTATAGCCATTAGCCATTAGCCATTAGCCATTAGCGGGAACTTGGCGGTGGTTTCGTTTATTGTCTTTGCGGGCAAAAAAATTATTTGAATACCTCTGTGTAACTCCGTGCCAAACTCCGTGAAACTCTGTGGTTTTATATATCAATATTTTTTTTTAACCACAGAGTTTCACTGAGTTGAACACGGAGTTACACGGTTTTTCTACTCACTCCGGCCCTCTCTGCTGCGCAAAGCGGGAGTTATTTCTCACGTTTCACGGCTTACTCGCGGGTCTACCACTCCATACAACAGGTCGGCCAGCATGTTTACGAAGATGAAAAAAGTGGCGGTAATCAGAACACTGCCCATGACTACGGGGAAGTCTAATTTTTCGAGGGCGTCTACTGTTATTTTCCCGATTCCTTTCCAGCCGAAAATATATTCTACAAAAAAAGCACCTGCGAGTAATTCGGCAAACCAGCCTGTTACGGCTGTAATTACGGGGTTTAATGCATTACGCAAAGCATGTTTTACTACGATGGTTCTTTGACTTAATCCTTTAGCTCTTGCAGTGCGTATATAATCCTGGTTTAACACGTCGAGCATTGCACTTCTTGTAAGTTGGGTGATGATGGCCAGCGGCCTGATACCCAATGTTATTGCGGGTAATACAAGATTCTTTAATTGCAGTGACCGGCCTTTGAATGGATCAACATCATATAAACTACCTGTCATTTCCAAACCGGTATATTCACTGAGTACAAAACCGAAAAGATAGGCCAGCACAATTCCCATAAAAAAAGAAGGTGCAGATATTCCAAGCACACTTGCAAATACAGAGCCGGTATCCATCCATGTATCTTTTTTTACTGCCGCAATTACACCAAGTATAATACCGATAACAGTAGCGAATAACATGGCCGACAATGCCAGTACCAAAGTACCGGGTAATGCTTCTGCAAGCACTGTCGACACTTCTTTTTTGGTTTGATAGGATCTTCGCAGGTAAGGAACTTTGATTGCAAATTTGGTTTCACCACCAATAAAAACGCCTTTCAGTTCCTTTCGTTCTATTTCTTCTTTGGAGTGAACGCTAAGTGGCGATACATCGTTCAGGTAATACACAAACTGTTTCCATTTGGGCTGATCCAGCGCCAGCTCTTTCCTGATATTCTGGATGGTAGCACTATCGCCTGTTTGTCCTAATACCAGTCTAGCAGGGTCACCAAATCCCTGGAACAGAAAAAATACAATCACCACCACCCCTGCCAGTACAAGCAACCCATACAGGAGTTTTTTGGTGAGGTATTGTAGCATCTGTTTTTCTTAAGGAATTAAAGCATCTGCATTAGCCAGCGATAGTTTATTGGTTACACGTGCACCCTGCATCAGAAAGAAAGTCGGATTTACACGTGCGGCCGTTTTTATAACGGTAGCATCGCAGCGAATGATGGTTGTTCCGGGAAACAAAGTCACCGCTTTTTCTGTATCGGCAGTAACAATGGCTACGGTAATATTTTTATCGGCCCATTTTTCTTTCAGTGTTGCCAGTTGTGCTGACCAGTCTGTTGCATTACTCATATCTTTTGCAAATACCAGTACATAAGGATTTGTATTGCTGAAAACAGCAGTCGTAGTATCGGCACCAGAGAGGTTTTGCAACGTAAAGTCAACAATTTTTGCAGCAAGTCCGTTGCCCTTTTTAACCAGTTTGTCTTTTCTGTCTATATATTCATAAGTAGAATCAAAATCAGCAGGGAATGATGACTGGTCGAAGAAAATATCTTTCCCCTCCTTTTTATACTGGAACACAATGGCGAAACTATCAGGAATGGCCCCAGCGGGTGTTTTCATTTGTTCGGTAATATCATTCCCTTTTTTATATGGTAAGCAATCTACCAGTGGCAGGTATTTGAGAACATACCATTGTAAACCTGCCGTTGCAAACAAGCTCAGTATTACATATATCACTGCACCCGATTCACTCATCATGGATGGTACTTTTCGGTTGGTGAAAAGCAGGATGAGTATCAGGAATAATAAAAGAATATCTTTTCCAAAAGACATAGCGGGTGTTAAAGGCAAACAATCACCAAAACAACCACAGGTTTTAATTTTTCCGGAGAAGAGTGCATAGCCAGTAAGAAAAGTAAAGAAGATAATCAGCAACAGTAGCATCCAGCTTACACTGCGTTTGCGCCAGCCTACAATAACGGCCACACCTGCCACTACTTCCAGTACATTCATCACCAGTGAAAACAAGAGTGTGTAATCATTCAGGAAATGCCAGCCCCATACTTCAAAGAACTCCTGCATTTTGTAGCTGAGCCCTAATGGATCATTGGCTTTAATGAGTCCTGAGAAAATAAACAACAGACCCACGAACCAACGGATAAGCATGATGATTGTCTTCATAAATCAATGTTTTCCTTCTTCAATTAAAATCAGTGCAAAAACTGCATAGTTGATAATGTCTACATAATTGGCATCTATCCCTTCACTGATCAGGGTTTTACCATCATTTTCCAGTATCTGGCGTATGCGCAATAATTTCATGAGTATCAGGTCGGCAAAACTTTCCTGACTCATTTCACGCCATGCTTCTCCATAGTCGTGGTTCTTATCAAGCATGGTATTTTTGGCAAATGCCACATAATGATGATATAATTCATCTACTTTTTCAACCGGCATTTCTTCCACCTGTGGGTTGCCCAGTTCAAGCTGTATCAAACCAATTACTGCATAATTAATGATGCCTTTGAACTCTGAAGGAATATCATCACCCACTTTCTGCGTTTTCAGATCCTGTATGGTACGGATACGCAGGGCTTTGATAAATATCTGGTCCACTACAGAAATGGTCCTGAGCACACGCCAGGCCGTTCCATAGTCTTTTGTTTTCTTGATGAATATATCTTTACAGCTACCAATGGCTGCATCATATTGCTGATTCGTATTACTCATTTTTCCGAAACCGTTATGGGCTTTGATAATATCTTTGATCCGTGGATGCAATATAAACGAAACCCGCAATGTTTACACTGAACTGCAAAGGAAGATTACTCACAATTGATGCGCCCATTGTAATGGGTATCATCAATACCACACCCGATTCTTTCTACGAAGGAAGCCGGAAAAACAATCTTGACGCTGCTTTGCAACAGGCAGAGAAAATGATCAGCGAAGGTGCGCGTATCCTCGATATTGGCGCGCAAAGTACCCGTCCGGGCAGTGATACGGTGGGGCCGGAAGAAGAAATCAGTCGCCTGCATGCCATTACAGAAGCCATTGCAAAACGCTTCCCCGATACCATTATTTCTGTTGATACCTATTACAGCCAGGTTGCTGCAGCAGCAGCCAATATGGGAGCATCGATTATTAATGATATCAGTGGTGGACATTTCGATCCGAATATGCTTGCAACGGTAGCATCTTTAAAAATGCCCTATGTATGTATGCATGTACAGGGCGATGCTACGACCATGCATCATGTACCTGTTTATACTAATGTAGTAACAGATGTGATGGATTATTTTATTCAGCGAATGGAACAATGTAACAAAGCCGGTATTGCTGATATGATTCTTGATCCGGGTTTTGGGTTTAGTAAAACATCCGAACAGAATTTTCAACTCATTCGATCCACTTCCAGTTTTGTTGCTTTGGGGAAGCCTGTACTCATAGGTGTTTCAAGAAAGTCTACTATCTATAAAACACTGGGTATTACTGCACAGGAAGCACTAAATGGCACAACCGTATTACATACCGCTGCTCTCCTGGGCGGCGCACATATTGTAAGGGTGCATGATGTAAAAGAAGCCATGGAAGCCATTCGACTTACCCGTTACCTGATGCCATAAAAAAGCGCCCCGACAGGAATCGGGACGCTCTCTGCACCAAGTGCAATTATTTTACTGACGAGGCATTTGCTGCGGCATCTGCATTTCTGGTGTTGCAGGTTTTGGAGCGGCTTTTACCACATCTACCACTTCAATATCAAACGCGAGGTTTGAGAATGGAGGAATAACCGGCGCTGACCCCTGGATACCATATGCCAGCATCGCAGGTATAATCAAACGACCTTTTCCACCTTTACCAAACAAACGCAAACCTTCATCCCAACCTGGCATTACTGCACCTGTTCCTACTTCAACATTAATAGGCTGTGCATTCGGGTCCATATTGGTTTCAAATACTTTACCATCATTGGTTTTACCAATGAAATAGCCTTTGTAACGCACAACAGCAGCCCAGCCTGAATCGGCTTTCTGACCAGTACCCGCATTCTGAACTTCTACCTGTAAACCAGATGCAGTTGACTGCACCGTCAGGTTCTTTTTCTTGGCGTATTCTTTTACAGCGTTGATTTCTTTCTGTTTTTCAATAGCGATCTCTTTCTCGTAATCTGCTTTTACTTCATCCTGTGTTTTAAACACTTTCAGAATCTCAAAACGACCATTGATCAGGTCTCCCTTTTTGAACATATCGTTATAATCCATCACCTGCATGCTTTTCAGGGTGTCGATCGACAACACAAAATCAACTTTATCACCTGCACCGCAAAGTGTAATGATTTCAGTAAAAGTGTGTTTACCCAAACGTGCAGTATCTACAGGAAAATAAACAGGGATATTATCGTATGATGACTGCAGTACAGTATCTTTTGATTTCAGCTTGTACTCAATATGCATCTTTACAAACTGACCATGTTTCAGTTTTTCTTTGCTCGTCCCGCTGATCTTGTAAGTCATACCGGAAGGTGCTTTTTCATATTGGTTACAGCTTGCAAGCAATACGATCGCCAGTAACAGCGAGGTGGTTGTTCTCATCATTGTTTTATTGTAGTTGATTGTGATATTGTTTGATTATTTCTTTAAAATCTTTTACGGTTGTTTCCAGGTTTTTACTGCTTCGGCCACCGGCTGCATTTTTATGTCCGCCTCCTTCAAAATGTTCCCTGGCAAAACTGTTTACATCAAAATCGCCTTTGCTGCGGAAGCTCCATTTTCTTTCTTCATCCCTGTCTATTACAATGGCACCCAGTTTAATGCCTTGTATGGTGAGCAGGTAATTTACCAAACCTTCCGTATCTCCTGTTTTGATATCAAATTTCTGGAGATCAGCTTTTGTAATATACATCAGGCTGGTATTGTATTCATATAATACTTCCATCCTGTTGAGCAGGGCGTGACCAATAAAACGCAACCTGTTCTCAAGGAAACTATCATAAATAAAGTCGTGAACCTTTGTATGATTCAATCCCACCTCTTTCAGGTGTGCTACCATACGGTGTACCGATGCTGTGGTGGCCGGAAAACGGAATGATCCGGTATCCGTCATCAAACCCGTGTATAAACATTCTGCCATCTCCACATTCAATACCTCCGCATGACCCGATGCCATGATAAAATCGTACACCATTTCACAGGTGGAGCTTTTAGAAGTATCACTTGTGCCATAACTAAAGGCTTCTTCCTGTGGCTGCTGGTGGTGATCTATCAGTACCTTGGTACAATTGGCCTCAGTTAAAACCTGTTCCATATGTTTGGTACGATGCAGCACATTGAAATCGAGACAGAAGATCACTTCAGCAGCATTTACCAGATCGGTAGCAGCATGCCGTTGCTGTTCAAAATCTACTACTTTATCAACCCCAGGCATCCAGTTTAGAAAAGAGGCCCAGTTGGTGGGTGAAATAACAGTAACATCATGTCCCAGTGCTTTCAGAAAATGGTATAAACCCAGTGCCGAACCCATGGCATCGCCGTCGGGTTTCTGGTGCATGGTAACCACCGCTTTGAAAGGCTGATTCAGGGATGGGAAAAATAATTCGGTCGACTGCATAAGAGTGGCGGCAAAATTGCGGTTTCCGGACTGTTCCGGCAAATCAATTTAGTCCCATTTAACAAATTTCCTGCGAATATATCCAGAAAACGGCCTGCTTTCTCGTACTTTTGCGGCCGAAATAGATAAAGCAAGAATATATGAGCAACAGAACATTTACCATGATTAAGCCAGATGCTACCGCTAAAGGATATACCGGAGCCATCCTGGATCAGATCATCAAAGCTGGTTTTAGTGTAAAAGCCATGAAATGGACACGCCTCACGCCCGAGCAGGCAGGTTTATTCTACGATATTCACCGTGAGCGCCCTTTCTTTGGCGAACTGGTTGAATTTATGAGCAGTGGTCCGATTGTAGCGGCCATCCTCGAGAAAGAAAATGCAGTAGCTGATTTCCGTAAGCTGATTGGAGCTACTAATCCTGCCCAGGCAGAAGAAGGAACCATCCGTAAACAATTTGCAGCATCAGTAGGTGAAAATGCAGTACATGGTAGTGATAGTGATGAAAATGCAGCGATTGAAGGAGATTTTTTCTTTTCTAAATTAGAAAGATTCTAATTAATTGACCTTTTTATAGCAAAAAGCCATTCGCCATAAGCGGATGGCTTTTCTTTTTCCCTGCGGTTCACCTCTGCGCTCTCTCCTTCTCTGCGGTGATTTTACCCGAATATTTCACCGCAGAGAACGAGAGATAGCAGAGTTGGCCGCAGAGACATTCAGGAGAATATACGCTCTTCCATTTCATTGGAAAATTGTAATTTTATACATCATAATATAGTATATGTTGATAGAAAGAACGTCAAGTGAAGTTATTATTCGTTTACCGGCTTCCGTTGAAGCTACAGGATTACAGCGTCTTATCGATTATCTTACTTATAAGGAAGCTGTTTCTGCTTCCAAAGCAACACAAGATCAAGTTGATCAACTTTCAGATGATGTAAAAAAAGGTTGGTGGAAAAAGAACAAAAAGCGGTTTGTTAAGTGAGGAAACTAGTCGTTGATACGAATATCATTTTCTCATGTCTGCTAAATTCCAATGGAACCATTGGAGATCTTATTTTTAATTCAGATACTGTTTTTGAGTTTTACAGTAATCAATACATGCGTCATGAAATTCGAAAGCACTGGAACAAACTTAAAAAGATTTCAAAATTATCAGACGCGGCTCTCGAAATCAGTTATGAAAGAATGTTGCATCAGATTACATTCATAAATGAAGAACTCATACCAGAAAAGGACTGGCTCAAAGCAGAGCAAATAGCTGATGATATTGACATAGACGATACTGACTTTATAGCGCTTACAAGGTATTTAAAGGCTAGTTTATGGACAGGCGATAAGGTTTTATATCAGGGATTAAAAGATAAAAAATTCCGATCTGTTATTCAAACATCAGATTTATTCAAACTAAGAACACGCTTATCTAAATTTTAACCTACTTTCTTAAAAACTGCGGCTAACCCCAGCGCCCTCATGTTCCCTGCGGTCCCTTCCTCCGTCAGAGTGACGTCAGAACCCCACCGCAGAGAACGAGAGGAAACAGAGTTTACGCAGAGGTATATAATGAAAAAGCCACCCGAATACCGGATGGCCTTTCTGCTTAATAACTAACGCCCTGCCTATTACTTCATTTTTATCTACTTATGCCTAAAGCCAAATCCTAACCTCTATTCGTTAAAACAACTCCTTTCCGGACTTTCCGACTTGGCTACCCTGACAGAGGAAGGGCGGACACCGGACTTCCCTCTACTTCTTTTTCTGTGAGAACAACCACTTTAATAACCCCGGTTCTGCAAATGTGGGGTCCCAGCTATTGTGGTTGGCATTGGGGAATAATTTGAATTGAACATTAGCCTTTGCCTTTTGCAAAGCAGCATACATCTGTTCTGAATAAACCGGTAGCACTACATCGTCTTTACCACCATGAAATATCCACCATTTGGTTTTTACCAATTGAGGAGCAGTTGCCGGATGCGCGCCTCCACAAATAGGAATGGCCGCTGCAAACAAACCGGGCATTCTCCGTACCAGTTCAAATGTGCCCATTCCTCCCATCGATAAACCCATGATGTATACCTGATCCATCTTAACGGGATAGCGCTCGAGTAAATTCCCCACCAGCCCCTGCAACATTTTCATGGATTGCGATGGCTCTCCTTCAGGTACAAAATAAAAAGTACGTTTCCCTGTTTTACTACCAGTTGTTACCGCCTGAACATTACTCCAGTAACTGTTAGCAGCACATTGTGGGAAAACCACAATGGCCGGATAATTTTTACGGATACTATCCTGTAAAAACATTCTGGCACCATGTGTCAATTGCTTTTCATTATCGGTTCCACTCTCTCCTCTCCCATGCAGGAATAATACCAGCGGATACTTTTTTGCGGGATCATAGTTTTCCGGCAATAATACCCTGAATGGCATGGTATCGCCACTTTGCATGATCCACTGCTTTTCGAACAGGCTCAAATCCTGGGCCTTCACCAATACATTGGTCAACAATAAAAACAGAATAGCTAAACTGATCTTTTGCATGATAACTGTTTATTTCAGGTATGGACTTTCAAAACCCAATTTTTTCAAACCGGTCTGTATTTCCGGACAACTCATAAAGAGTTTCCATAACAAACCACTGCGGTAGTTTTCCATCATTACAACAATTGGTCCCTGGTCAATGGCGAGATAACGTGGCAGGTACCAGTTTTCGGTTTCACTGAATGCGTCGTAAAAACCAAAAGGTCCCCAGAGCTTGTCTTTTTTGTTGAGGTACCAGTTTTTCATGGCTGCCATCGATTCTTTGGGTGTGTATGGAAAGGATGATAAAGCAGCCGTAGGAGAAATCACACCAATATCTCTTTTCATTCCCGGTGCATGACCTGCATATCCTTTTATGGAGTAACTGGATGTAAGCCCCCAGCTATCAGGTCCATATCCCTTGAATTTTTTAGGGTTATCTACACACCAGCGATAATGAATTAATGCATGATTGGTATTCTCTTTTCCGTAATCAGCATATTTGTCTTTCAGTCCACGGGGATCAAGTCCCAGATATGAGTAATGCGCCCAGAACAAAGGGCCAGACTCTGTAGCATCGCCCTGGTGATGCATTTGTAGTTTGATATCGCCATAACCGGATGGGTTCTGATTAATGGCTCCATTCTGCGCCCATCCTTCATGGTACACTTCGGCAGGCACACCATGTGTAGGCGATGAAGCCGCGAGTATGTACATGATCTGACATTCATTATAACCCCTCACCGCAAAATTCATCCTCCATGCATGGTTCGGACTCCAATGCCAGTACAATACATTCTTGCCATTTCGGTACCAGTTAAAATCTACTTCTTTCCAGAGTTTGTCTGCTCTTTCTGCTAATGCTTTTTCTGCATCACTGCCGTCTTTAAAGAACTGACGCACACATAAAAGTCCCTGAAGCATAAATGAACTTTCCACCAGATCACCTCCATCATCGTATTTACTGAAAGGTTGCACTTTACCTGTTTCGCCGTTCCACCAATGTGGCCAGGCTCCATGAAAGCGATCTGCTTTTTCGAGAAAGCCTACAATTTTTTCCAGCCTTTGCAGTCCTTCTCCCCTTGTAATAAATTTCCTTTCAATTCCTACAAGAATGGCCATCACACCAAAACCGCCACCACCGCTGGTTACAATATGCTTATCGTTTTGCGGATACACATTATCGTTGTGATAACGTTCACGGGCCAGACCGCTGGTGGGTTCTGCCCCATCCCAGAAATACTGAAATGTAGCACGTTCCACATCCGTAAATATTTTTTCATCTTCTGCTGAAGCAAATGTTACCACATCGGTTTCGGCAGGAGTTTTTTGTTGTGCTGTAGGTTTGCAGGAAACAAGAAAGAAGAAACAACAAGTAACAAGTGACAAGGATACAAGATTGCGATTGTTTAAACGCATACATTGGATTTTTGGGGGCCATAAAATATGGGCAGATCGTAACGATGGTTACAACCTGCCCAATTTTTTATATCAGCTTACTTATTCGCCTTACCTAAGTTGAACAGCGATTTAATCTGTGCATCTGGTAATGCACGGTTATAAATTCTGATCTCATCAACCTGTCCGGTCATAGGTGCAAATGAAACATCTGTACTCACTGTTTTTCCGGGGATGCCGTTGTAGTTAGAACCAATAATAATTTCACTTGGTTCATAAGCATTAAAGAGGTTATTACCTACGCCCCTGTTGGGGAAACCTCCTACTTTAACGCCGTCCATCCAGATGTCGAACACACCGGTTGTTGTTTCATAAGTCAACAGGATATGTGTCCATTTATCCATACCAATGGCAGGCGATAAATTATTATTGATGTTATCCTGTGTACCGCCACCCACTGTCATGAAAGTAGGTTGCACACGTAAAGTATTGGTGGTCGTTGCCGGAAATGAATTGGTGTTCAGCGCAAAATTGATATTACCATTGAATATACCCGGACGTGCCAGTTGAAACAACATGGTTCTTTTAGAGCCGTTGTTCAGAATTTTAACCCAGGTACTGATGGTAAAACTTTTCAGCGACGCCGTTTTAAAAGCCTGGAACTGTGTAGCATAATACAGGTATCCTGCTGCAAGGTTCAGTGCTTTTCCGCGAACACCACCGGTAACATAGCTATCGTTGGCCGATGTTGTGGGTGCTGTTGCGCTCTTCAGTTCATTTTTGGTGTCATCAAAACTCCAGTAAGCGATGAGGTTATCTGGAAATACTTCATCGGAACTTTTATACCCATCAATGGTACCCTCATAGGTTGCCGTACTTACCGACGGGAGCTTATTGGGATTACCATCTTTTTTACAGGAAACAACAGAGAGCGCAATACACGCCATCACCAGTGCCCTGTTTATTTTATATGATGTTGACAATAACATGATGTAATTTTTTTAATGATTCAGTAATCAATAACCAGGGTTTTGTGTGAGTACGCCTGCACTTAAATCGATCTGTGTTTGCGGAATGGGTAACAACACATCTCTTGCATTACTGAATGCCGTTTTACCATGTGCATTCAATACGGTTTGTGCCACACCCCATCTTACCAGGTCGAAGAAACGATCATGTTCCATCGCCAGTTCTACACGACGCTCTTTACGGATAGCATCACGCAACAATGCCTGATCGGTTGCCGTTACATCAGGTAAAATAGCGTTGTTACCTGCACGTGCCCTTGCGCGTACTGAGTTCAGCGCATTTCTTGCAGCAGTAATATTGGCTGTACCTCCTACTTCATTGGCTGCTTCTGCATACATCAGTACCACATCAGCATAACGGAGTACACGCACATTCATCCAGTAACCAAAACGGTTACCAATTGAAGCGCGCGTTGCCGGATTGGTGTACACTTTGTTATTGTAACGTGGATTGGGCAAACCTGTTGGCAGGTTTTCGCCATACAAAGTCTGGTATGTGGTGGTAGTGGTACTGGTGTACATGATGGTTCTGTTCTTACGCGGATCATTTGCTTCATAAGCCGCTTCCAGATCGGTGGTAGGTGTGTTCCATCCCCAACCAAGATCCCATATACCTGCGCCTCTTACACCCTGTATCTGCGCATACTGAACACCATTGCTACTGGGTATAGCAGCAGATGCTGTGGCCTGTACTTCAAATACCGATTCTTTACTGTTCTCTCCTTCCTCACGGAAAATACGATCGTAAGGAGTGGTAAGATCATACTGACCAGAAGTCATTACCGCATTGGCTGCAGCCATGGCTTCATTCCATTTCTGTTGGGAGAGGTATACTTTGGCCAGTAATCCATTGGCTGCACCACGGGTAATACGACCTGCAAATTTTGCTTCCCACGACAGTGGCAGATTTGACGCTGCAAAAACCAGGTCGGCTTCTACAAAAGCATACACCTGTGCAGCTGTACTTTGAGGTACATTGTTTTGTTGTGCAGGATTATCAAACAACTTATCAATCAAAGGCACTCTTCCAAAAAAGCGCACAAGATTGAAATAGGCATAGGCACGCAAAAATCTTGCTTCTGCTATTGTTTGTTGTTTAATCTGGTCTGTTGCTGTAATGGTAGTATTCGTATTTACTTCATTGATGGTACTGTTACACCTGTTGATGAGTGTATAATAGCCCAGCCAAAGTGCATTACAAAAACCATTGTTTGGTAATACAGGAAAATTATCCATGGTAGTGGCATTGGCACCACCATCTGCAGGTGTACTTCCTTTATCAGCATCATCACTGCGAATACTGGATGCCGTAATAAATGCCTGGCTGTGTACATTGAAACTTCTCAGTTCATTGTAGGCACCAAAAATAAACTGGTCGTATGGACCTGATCCGCCGGGATAAGGATAGTTGTCTGCATCGTATGCACCCTGACGTTCCGTATCGAGGAATTTTTTACATCCGGTAGATAGCAATAACATACCCATGGCTACAGGAACCAGGTAAGTCATCCGGAATATGTGTTTAAACGATTTCATATAAATGAGTTATTAAAGTCTGTTAAAAAGTAAGATTGATACCCAGTGAATAAATCGCAGGAACAGGATAGGCACCATTATCAGCACCACCACCCAGGATACTTCCTATCAGTGGCTCTGGTGAGTAACCGGTTACCTTGCTCCATGTTTTGATATTCTGACCGTTCAGGTAAATCCTTGCACGCTGAATACCAATTTTCGATAACACTGTTTTTTTGAATGTATAACCAATCTGTAAAGTTCTGAGACGGAAATAATCACCTGGCTCCAGGAAATAAGTACTCATCAGGAAATTATTACCTCTTGTATTATCCAGTACAGGTTCTACATTGCTGGTACCGGGAGCGGTCCATGCATTCAAACGGTTGGTTTCATAATTCAACACAGCAAAAGTTGAAGTGCGACGCTGTGTGTAAATTTTATGACCCGCCATACCCTGTCCTTCAATCTCAATATCAAATCCTTTATAACTGATGCCGATGTTTCCACCAAAACTGTAGGGAGGGAACGGACTTCCGATATAACTTCTGTCTGCAGGTGTAATCTGCCCATCACCATTAATATCAGCATAAGCGATATCGCCCGGTAATGAGTTTACAAATGCAGGAGATTTTTGCAGATCGGCTGTTGATTGATAAATACCTTTTTGTGTATAACCATAGAAATAGCCAATTGATCTTCCGGTAGTGGTAAGGTTGGCGCCACCATTTCCAATGATAGAGAAATTGAAGTTGTTACCAATAGAGTTTACCACGTTGTGGTTGTAACTGAAATTGGCTCCAACACGGTAAGAAATATCTTTACCGATCATATTGCTCCATGCAAGGTTTACTTCAATACCCTTGTTGGTAATACTACCCAGGTTGGTGAAATAACTTCTTGTTTCATTCGGCAGTGTTACAGCCGTGAGGATATCTGTTGTGGTTCTGTTGTAATAAGTAATCTCCGCACTCAATTTATTGTCGAATGCTTTTACATCGATACCCACATCAATACCTTTAACGGTTTCCCAATGCAGGTTTGGATCGGGAATATAGGCAGCCTGTATAGAGCTGTAAATATTATCACCAAAAATAGCGGTTGATGCATTCTGTACACCGGGTCTCCACAGGTTATCGGCAAAGCCATTGGCATTACCCGTTAAACCCCATGCAGCTCTCAGTTTCAGGAAATTGATTTTTTTCACTTTAGAGAAAAATGCTTCATCGCTGATAACCCAGCCCGCACCTACGCTACCAAATGTACCCCAGCGATTGGCGGGAGCAAATTTGGAACTACCATCTCTTCTCACTGTAGCATTCAACAGGTATTTGCCTTTGTAAGAATAACCTACACGTGCAAATCCACCCGCAATGGCGTTTTCAGAACCACCACCTGAGTTGGAAATCGGGTTGTTGATGTTGATGATATTCAGGTACCAGAAATCAGGATCATTCGGCACATTGGTCAATGTATCGCGACGAGTACCGCCGATGGATGAACTCCTGTTGTAGATAGTAGTGAAACCTGCTACTGCATTGATGTTATGACCATTGCCGAGGTTCTTGTCGAAACTCAAAGTATGATCCTGCTGAAAACGGCTTGCTTCGTTTTTGGTTTGACTTACTGAAGTTCTGGCCGCATTATCGAATGTGGTAGTAGTTGGCGCACCATTTTCGCCCAGGTTAATAAATGAATAGGGCAATGAAGTGTAACTTCTTGTATCATCAAAAACAAGATCAGTGTACACCGTAGAACGCCAGGTAAAGTTTTGAAGGAATTTAATCTCTGCAAACAGGTTACCAATTACACGATATTGTTTGTCGATGGTATTGCCATTGTTGCGGTTTAAAGCAGCAATGGGGTTACCTACCTGTGCACGCTGGAACGATGGCATGCTGTAATACGTATTGGCATCCTGCTGAATAGGCACAATAGGTGCAGCCCATAAAGCATTGGTAATAGAAGCTGCTGCCGGATTGTTGATGGCATGATAACCAGTTAACCCACCACCCACTTTAATCTTATCGTTAAAACGCAGTTCTTCATTCAAACGAACGAGGTAACGTTTAAAACGATTGTCTCTCAACACACCCTGCTGATCGGTATAACCAATGTTGAGGTAAGTGGTAGACTTTTCACCGGTGTTGGAAATACTCAGGTTGGTAGCACTGATAACTGCATCACGCAGTACCAGATCCTGCCAGTTGGTATTGGCGGTATAGTTGGTATAATCGAATGGAGCTGCATTTAAATTAGCGAGCTGTGCGTTGTAGAGTTTTCTGAAACCTGCGGCATCGGTGATTTTAATTTTATCCTGCACCGTTTGCACACCTACAGAACTCTGCAGATCGATACGTGTTTGTCCTCTTGCTGCTTTTTTAGAAGTAATGGCAATAACTCCATTGGCACCACGTAAACCATAGATAGCAATAGAAGATGGATCGCGCAGGATATCGATGGTTTCAATATCGTTAGGATTCAGGAAATCGATATTATCATGCAGAATACCATCTACCACATACACAGGGCTAGAAGTGTTGGTACTGTTGATACCTCTTATTCTCACTACCGGGCTTGCACCTGCCACACCAGAGTTGGCAATAGTTAAACCGGCCACACGACCTTGTAATGAGGCAATGGGGTTGGTAGCGGGTCTGTTGGCCACTTCCTCCCCTTTTACAGATGTTACAGAACCAGTGAGGTCTCTTTTCTTTTGTGTACCATAACCCACCACAACAATTTCGTCGATGGCTTTCTCTACAGGTTTTAAGGAAACACTGATGCTGGTATTATTACCGACTCTTTGTTCAAAAGAAGTAAAACCAACATAAGAAAACACCAGTACATCACCTTCCGTTACAGCAATAGAAAAATTACCCGAAGCATCGGTAATGGTACCGCGGGTAGTGCCTTTTACCGCAACAGATACATCGGCCAGTGGAGCACCGTTGTTATCGGTAACCTTACCTTTTACATCGGGCACAACCACGGGTTCGGGTTGAACAGCTGGTGTTACGGTTGGCTCTGCATATTTGCGTTTCACCACAATGGTTTTATCGCTGATGGTGTACGAAAGAAGCTGGTCTTTAAAACAAAGTGCGAGTACATTTTCCAGTTTCTCTTTGCGAACAGAGAGACTAACGGGTTTGGCAGATCTTAATGCTTCATCGGCATATAAAAACTGGAAACCGGTTTGCTTTCTGATATCTTCAAAAATGCGCTGGATCGAAATATTCTCTCCTTTGATGGTTACTTTTTGTGAGAGGCCCGCTGCACTAACCTGCAGACAGGCGATGATCATAAAAACTGTGGTGAGTTTCATCATCTTTAGCATTTGATTTGCCCCCCGGCGCAGGATGCCCGGAGATTGGCAAACAGAAGTTAAATACATAGATTTGTAAGGATTGAGTAGTTAATAAACAGTTAGACAAGCTGATCTATGACTTCAATCAAATTCGCCGGATGCTGCTGCAACAGTGTCCGGTTTTTTGTAAGTCATATTCAACCTGTTTAACCATCGCTACCCATCGGGAACATTAACAGGTGTTTCATATATGGCGTTTTTATTGTTAACGTGATACAATTACGTTCTTTCCTTCCACCTTAAACTTCACTTCCTCCGTCAACTCCAGCATCTCCAATACTTTTGATACATTGTTGTTACGGGTAATCTGCCCCGTAAACTGCATACCCACATTGCCTTTGTATTGAATATCCACATCGTACCAGCGCGCCACCTGACGCATGATGCTGCGCAGATCGGTGCTTTTAAACACAAACAAACCGTTTTTCCAGGCCATTACTTCTTCTGTATCCATATCCTTCACCACCTGTATACGGCCGCTTTTGGTCATGCTTGCCTGCTGACCGGGTTTCAGTATTTTCATCTGCTGCTGGTCGGCATCATCGGCAGCAAATACTTTTACAGAACCTTCGAGTAAACTGGCTCTTACCTGTACTTCATCATCGTAGGCATTTACATTGAAATGGGTACCCAGCACTTCAATGACCGATTTGGCGGCCGAAACTTTAAAAGGTTGGGCATTGTTATGGGCCACTTCAAAATAAACTTCACCTGTAATCTGCACCCTGCGGTCTGCACCACGGAAAACTGTGGGGAAACGGATGGATGAGGCCGCATTGAGCCACACTTTGGTACCATCTGATAAGGTAATCTGGTATTCACCACCACGGGGTGTAGAAATCGTATTGTAGAAAATTTTCTCATCCGCAGCCGGTAAAGCGTCATCATTGTTCTCGTAAGCTACGAGACCATTATCGAGTTTCTTCACTTCCACATCGCCCTGTTCGCCGAGTATTCCGTTATTGGCGCTGTCGAGGATGATCACAGAACCGTCATCGAGTGTAAGTATGGCTTTATTGCCACCGGGAGCCACATCGCCAGCCGGAACAGGTGCCGATAACACCAAAGGCTGTTGTGCTGCCGTATTATCTGGCTGAATAAAATAGTAAATAACCCCTGATAATAGTATGAAAATCAATGCCGCAACAGCAGGCATGCGCCATTTGCGGGCGACGGGCGTGGCAAACGGCTCTAAACGCTCCTCGTCTACTGCCAGGCATTCCTGCAGGCGAACAGCCATACGCTCCGCCAGCTCATCTTCTGAACCCTCTGGAACATCGGAAACCACGGTATGCTGGTCGTCGAAGGAATGATACCAGTTATCCAGCTCCTCTTTTTCGGCCGCAGACAGCGCTCCCTGCTCGTATTTACTGATCAGATTTTGTATATGATCGGGGATGTTCATACCCTATAGTGTGCGTTGGGAGTGTTTACACCTATGGGAAAAGAAAAAAAACAGAGGAACAGAGAAATAAGGAATAAGGAATGACCGAAGTAAACAGAGGAATAAGGAATAAGAAATAAGGAATGACCGAAATAAACAGAGGAACAGAGAAATAAGAAATAAGGAATAAGAAATGACCAAAATAGGATTGTTGGGAATATAGAAATTCCCCTACTTTGGACATTTCTTATTTCTTATTTCTCTGTTTCCCTACCGGCTTAGCAGTAAAACAAGCAACAACGGCAAAAACGTTCGCACCGCCGTACGCAACTGCCTCAGGGCTTTGTTGAGCTGGTTTTCCACCGTTTTGGGTGAAATGTGCATCACTTTGGCGATTTGTTTTACCGACATGCCTTCGTTTCGGCTGTATTGGAAAATGATGCGGCATTTTTCGGGCAGTTTCTCTACTTCTGTTTTTACCAGCAGGAGTATGCGTTTATAGTGTAGACTGTTTTCTATGGGCATTTCTACCACCATGCCGGTTTCGGCCGATTCGCGGTATTGTCTTTCGCGTACTTTGCTTTTAATACGGGCCAGCACTTTGTATTTGGTGGCAACGGCCAGATAGTTTTCGAGTTGCTCAATCTGTTGAGTCTGGCGGTTTTTCCAGAGGCTGAGGAAAACGTCGTGAACAATATCTTCAGCTTCCTGGCTATCCTGTAAACGGTTATGGGCAATGGTGAATATCTTCTGCCAGAAACGATGGTAAATGGTCATAAAAGCCTGCTCATCGCTTTGGGAAAGCTGGTTGAGTAACAACTGGTTATCATATGAAGCATAATCGACCATATAGCAGGAAGAAGACGGTATAAAAGTAGGGAAAGAATTGGGAATTTGATGGGGATTGTTAAGTGTTTCATTTTATATCAACATCAAGAATGAAACAGTGCCTTTTGAAGAAGTGGATATTGTGTCATTCTGTTTTAGGGATTGGGTGATGGAATTGTGTATTTTTACTGTTTACACAAGCACACCTTCGCAATAAATTTCAACATTATGGGTTACGGTTATGGCCTTAAACAGTGCCGAGAAACATTGATTTATCTTTCATCTGAAAAAGTTTTTGAAGACCGAATTGTTAAGGCTTTTTCAGAAATAGGAGTTATTCACTCTGACGATGTTTCACAACAGCATTTCAAACAAATAAAAGATTGGAGAAAAAAATATCTTTCTATAACAGAATTTGCGGTTACCAATGAAGGTGTTTTAACGAAAACTGATAAAGAAAAAGAGTTGAGAACCTTAGTAAATGAACTTGTTTATTTATGTGTGGAAATAATTGAGCATAATTCAAGAAACACTAATAAACAAAACTTGTAAAAGTTAAAATATCTAGCAATGGGATTTCTAGACAAGAAATTAAATGAAGAAAAGTTAAATGAACTTTCATTTATTGATTGTATTAAGCAATTACGAAACATGTCAGAACAACTTTCACATTCGAAAGGCTCCAGCAATGCTTATTGGGAGGCAAGAGAATTAATTCAATACCTTATAAAACGATATTGTCAAGAATTTGATTTTACTTCTGAAAACTATTACCATAACGAAATTGGCAGATCTCTATTAAGTACAGAGACAAGATTAAATGAATACACCAAGCATGCTAACACCAATAAAGCAAAGGCAGATGTAATGTCAACTTTCAAATCAGACTTCGAAGAGGATACATTGAGACTTATTTCATCTTCGTAGTGCCCTTCCTCATCAAAAATTCCTCGCCGAAGTCTCCTGAGGCACGAAGGGACTCGGCATTTTACACAGAGGCATGCTAACAATTAATTTGTAACCACGCATACCTCCTACTATTATTCCTTGTTGCCCGAAACGAAACAATCAAACACCCGAAACTCTAAAAAGATCCTTCGGCGCAATTTCCGACTGGCGTCGGAATGCTTCTCAGGATGACGGTTGGCGTGGGGAGAAGAAAGTGTTGGCTTTGCCAACACAGGTTTTGCCCCTCCTCAATCGTCATCCTGAGGAGCATTAATAACCGCAGGTTATTAT
>CALRZI010000013.1:0-102804 GCA_943372605.1 Chitinophaga pinensis
GATCTGTCGTTAAGTATTCTCTGGCTATAGTAAGTTTGAGTTGAGGGTCATATTTGCCTCGATTTCTCTTTTTTTCAGGTGTTTGCATTGATAATCAATTTACAGGTTTAATTTCGTACCCCTATGTAAAGTGATTTCAGGAAGATACAGCCTTAAAAAAGCGCATTTTCCCGAAGAAAGCCTCCTTTTTAATTAAAGCCACTGGGAGATATTTTAAAAGCTACGGTACAAAACTTTAGGAAAGTTTCGGAACTTCCTTGAGTTGACTCGTAAAGAAAAAAAGTTGTTGGTCAGGCGACCAACAACGGCGAAAGGTATACTTGTATTAAGCTAATACCCTGGCTGTGCAACTGTTATTGATTGGTAGGCGTAGGTGTTTAAAAAATAAATGCGAAAAAAACAGATAAATAAAAAATTTCTTATCTTTATTCTAAGATGCTATTAATGCATTATCAATTCATCCACTCCCCCCTTGATGAATTGATCTTTTTACTCAAATAGTCTTTGTACTCATTGCCGAAAAATACTACAAAATCCTAAATGACACGTCTTCTTCGTCAGGATAAGAAGACGTGTCATCAATTTGACAATATACTATTGAGTGAAAAAATATTTTATCCCAAATCACTAAATAAAACCCCGTTTATGAAAACAAAAACCCTCTTCATTTTGGCAGCTATCATTACAAGCACTGCCATTTATCTTGGATGTAAAAAAATTGATTTTTTCGTGCAACCCTATGAGAAAGCTGACAACTCCATTGTAACCGAACTACGGAATTGGGTAATAAATAAAAAACAAACTGCTAGTTATTCTTATCAACTAACAGGTCTTGATTCCTTAGTATTGGAAGCGAAATGGTCTAATACGATTGCCTGTAAAGTTTCGAATGACAAAACCTTATTTTATGTCCCTTTGAATAATCAAGCTATTGGACTAGAATTCTTTTATGATAATCAATTAAAAAGAATTGATAGTGGAAATATCATAAAAACTTCAGAAAGTTCTTTACAACCAGTTAATGAGGCCATGAACGGAGTAAGAACATACTATGAAATAGTAATCATGAAATCTTCTGCTGCCGCTAAATTTTCCGGTAAGATTACATCATACTCAATTTTTAATAACTTTCAATACGATTATACTTTTTCAAATAGCAAAATAGTTTCACGAGGGTTTGTAGCGAATAAGCCAAGTGAATCAACCAATGCAAAAGTTAAATCTAATAGCACCAAGGCAATAAAGTTAAACGCTGAGTATTATTGTGAGCCTTGGGGACACTTTACTGAATGGACAAATGGCATGGTAACACTTGATTATACATATATGCTATGTACTCAATGTACTACTACTTCAATAGGAATTAAGAGCGGTGAGCAATTTGTCAAGACAAATTGTAGCGGTTCAGGAAATACGGGGGGTGACCCAGGAGGCCCTGTGCCAATTATCAGCTTTTGGAATAACATAAAAGATACTTGCTTGCAAAAGTTGCTTGAAGCTACATTAACAAATGTATATCAATTGACCTATGAGGTGCTTATGAATGAATACCCTGAAAGTGTATACACTGCATTTAACTATACTCAACTAAACATGGGTGCATCTGGCGAGACTGTAACTAATGGATTAACTTACTCGACGATAAACGTTGCTTCAAATGGTCAAAGGTCAGTAAATATCGTACTTAATATGGATGCCTTAAAAAGTTCATCCCAGGAATTCAATGCCTCTGTAATAATGCATGAGGCTTTACATGCAATGATTGTTGCAGGGGGAGACTTGGTTGCTACGAACTTTGTACACCATAGTGCAATGGCTAATAATTATATAGAAATTCTCGCAGCGGATTTACGTGGGTTATTTCCTAACTTGCCTGTAGTTGACTCTTACGCTTTAGCGTGGAATGGAATTAGTATAGACCTTCCAGATGCATGGAATGCCCTTTCGGAAACAACAAAACAACAATATGAAGCAATAGCAAATGATTATTGGATGAATGGTTCAAAAGGGACAAGACCAACCTCTTGTAACTAGTATGTACCAAATTCATTTCAAAGCTATCCCACTTATAAAATGATATTGTATGTATAATAAACTTAAATTTCTCCTGCTGTGCTTTTTTATCAGCCTAAGTTCTATTCATGCTGAGAATTTCACGATTGTGAAAGATACCACTCTTGACAAGTTCATTGCCGAAAAGGTCATTCTGCCTAATTACGAAAAGCGGAAGGTGGTTATTTTAAGGCAAGCAGAGAATTTTGATGTGGCAGCTTTTCTTGAGAGGGATAAACAATTCTTTCCCTCTTTTTTTGAATATTTGCACTCCGATTTCAATTTGAGCACCATATCCTTGAAAGAAATTGTAAATAAACATCAATATTCTTGGGATGGTACGATATCTGAAAAATATCCGAACCTCTCTCTGATCAAGGCCCCTGAAATGGGGATATCAATAGAATCACTCAAAAAACTAAGAAAGGACAATGAAGGAGCCTCTATTATCACTAGAGTTCTAATTCTTCTTGATGAACAGAAAGGAAAGTGCTTAATCTATTACCATGCATTTCAAGGGGGTGGTACAGTAGTTTTTTTGGAAAAAAAGAATCATATCTGGCAAATAGTTACGAACAAATCACAGTTCCTAGAATAATGTTATATTGCTTTGAAAGCAATTAACTAATATTTTGACAAATCCTATAGTTTATTTTCGTTTGGAATACCTAATTAAAAGCACCCCATCACCGGGTGCTTTTAATTATAACCGAAAAAACCATATTTCATCCGCTTCTTTGTCGGAACTCGCTTGTTCCGTTCCCAATTCGCCACTGTCCCTTCATCCGCTCCAAGAAACTTTGCCAGTTTCCTGTTGCTTAATCCATGCTCATACTTGTATCGCTTGATTTTTCCGACGAACGCGTTTCCTTTTCATAGTAGAATGGATAGAAGCCGAGGAATGAGATAATGGCGGGATAGTATTTCAGGTGCAGGTGTGAGCGACCGTTTTCCCAGTAACAGACACAGCCTTTGGATACGTTAAAGAGCCGTGCGACATCCATCCGGTGCTTTCTGATATGCTCGCCGATGGTATTCGGCTATTTCGGATACCCTTGAGGATGAAGCTTTTGTGTCTTTCCCTGATAGCGAGGAAAAGGGAACGCATCTATGTAGATTCATTGCTAATTTCTTACCACCCTTAAACCCTCGGCTTCCATGCAATTTCAGAAACTCCCAAATGGTGGGCAATAAAGCGGGAAAGAACAAACAAATAATCGCTTAAACGATTGAGGTATTTAATTACTAAAGGATCTACAAAAATTTCCTGCTCCTGCATATTCACACAACAACGCTCTGCTCTTCGGCAAACACAACGCGCAATATGTGTGGAAGAAACAGCAATATGACCACCGGGGAGAATAAAAAATTTCATTGGTGCCAACACTTCATTCATTTTATCTATCTCTCTTTCCAGCACCGTAATGTCTGCCTCTTTTAAATCGGGCATTTTCATCAATGGTTCTTTATCCGGATCGCAGGCCAGTGAGGAACCAATGGTAAATAAACGATCCTGTATTTCTTTGAGTACAGAACGTGCATGTGGCTCATCAAAATAATCGCCCACCAATCCTATATGTGAGTTTAGTTCATCTACCGTACCATAGGTTTCTATACGAATATGACTTTTGGGTACTTTGGTTCCACCGATAAGAGAAGTCTTACCCAGGTCGCCGGTTTTGGTATATATTTTTAGTGCCATTGTTGCTGTATTATAGTGAGAACAAAAATAGATTTGATTGGTTCAGTTAGGGCTACAGGTGTATAACTCGCTTTATAAAAAAGGTTGTTTGTCAGGCGATCAACAACGGCGAGTTATTGGTCTAGCGACTACAGGTATTCGGAAGAAAATATCCTTCGTCGCAGATAATAACCTGCGGTTATTAATGCTCCTCAGGATGACTAATAAGTGCAGTAGAAATGCAGTGGGATTGATTGGCGATGCCAATCAATCCCACTCTAATCGCCCTGTTCGTTCGTCATCCTGAGGAGCATTCCGATCAAAGATCGGAAATTGCGACGAAGGATATTTTCTTACAAACACCTGTAATCTGGCTACCTACAACAGAGAGCCGGTTAAAGCTCCCACAAAATCTGCACCCATCAATACCTGTACTACGACAAATGCGCCATGGCAGTGCTTCGTGTTTTATCGGTTTCCACCAGTCCGTCACGTAAGCGAACCACCCTGTGTGCATAGGCGGCAATATCTTCTTCATGGGTTACCAGTACCACGGTATTACCTGCGGCCTGTAGTTTGCCAAATATTTCCATTACTTCCACCGATGTTTTAGAATCGAGGTTTCCGGTTGGTTCATCTGCCAATAGTATGGATGGATTATTTACAAGCGCACGCGCAATGGCCACACGCTGTATCTGACCACCACTCAGTTCATTTGATTTGTGATGGCTTCTGTCTGCAAGTCCTACTTTGTCTAATGCTGCGAGTGATCTTTCTATCCTTTCCTTTTTACTTACCCCTGCATAAATCAGTGGAAGCGCTACATTTTCTGCGGCACTAAGCCTCGGTAAAAGATTGAATTGCTGGAATACAAAACCAATCTCTGTATTGCGTACCTCGGCCAAATCGTCATCGGCCATTTTACTTACGTCTTTCTCATTGAGAATATATTTACCACCGGTTGGTGAATCCAGACAACCCAATATATTCATAAGCGTACTCTTACCACTACCAGAAGGACCCATTAATGCCACATATTCATTCTTGCGAATATCCAGTGTAATGCCTTTCAATACAGGAATGGCCTGGTTACCCATGAAATAACTTTTCTGGATGTTTTCGAGTCGGATGATCACCTGGTTTGACATGTGCTGGCTTTGTATTTGAATGATCTATTTTCTAATCACTTTAGGAACCCTGAAAAAACTGTCGTTGGCTCCGGGTGCATTTTGCAATGCGGCGGTTCTGCTCACAGATCCTTTTACTTCATCCTCTCTCAACACATTGAACGACTGCCCCATATGCAACATGGGCTGCACGCCGGTTGTATCCAGCTCAGACAGTTTCTCTACAAATGCCACCATTTTCTGCAGGTCTTGTTGTATCTCCTTTTTGGCCTCATCGGTAAAATGAAGTCTCGACAAATGTGCCAGGTGATCAACGAGTTCGGGTGTGAGTTCCATGTAAACAAAAATAACTGAAAGCGGGTCAAATTCAATCGATTAATGTTAAGTGGCAAAAAATTCAGAACAAAAACAAATTCCGGCTGTTTTAATTTAATTGTCAGGCAATAGCATACCAGAAAGGTTCTCTGAAAATTTAATATTTCGCTAAGGCACTAAAAATCAGGTGGTTTGCATTCGGTATCCACATATGGTGAATAAAAGGACTGTTAAACCTCCCATAAATTAACTGTTTTCATCATAAATTGTAGAAACAAAATCCCCCCCGATTATGTTAGTTTACGTACTCTTAATTGTTTACCTCGGTTGCCTGTATATGGCATACAAGGGTGCGGCTCCTTCGGAGGAATGAATATACACGTATAACAATCCTAATTGAAGAGCCACAATATCAAACAGTAGCAATACTGTTTGATATTTTTTTGCCCTGCAGCTACCCTCCCGGTAAAAATAAATTCCCTTACCTTCGATATAAATAGTTGCATAACTAACTAATTTTACGGTAAAGCTTAATTTATGAAACGTTCCATCAAAAAAGTTGCGGTATTGGGTAGTGGTGTTATGGGTTCACGTATTGCCTGTCATTTTGCAGGCATTGGTGTACAGGTGCTTTTATTAGACATGGTTGCAAAAGGCGCGGAAGAAAGTACCAAACCGGCTGAACGTAATAAACTGGTAAATGATGCCTTACAGGCTGCTATTAAAAGCAACCCTTCTCCTGTATATTCAAAGGCTGTGGTAAAAAGAATTACTACCGGCAATTTTGATGATAACATGAAAGATATTACCACCTGCGACTGGATCATTGAAGTGGTGGTGGAAAGACTCGATATCAAACAACTGATCTATACCAAAGTAGAACAGTTTCGTAAACCCGGCACACTGGTTACTTCCAATACATCCGGCATTCCTATTCATATGATGGCCGAAGGAAGAAGCGATGATTTCAAAAAACATTTTTGTGGATCGCATTTTTTCAATCCACCCCGTTACCTGCGTTTACTGGAGATTATTCCTACTCCGCATACCGATCCTGAAATTGTTGACTTCTTAATGCAGTATGGCGATCTCTATCTTGGTAAAACCACCGTATTGTGTAAAGACACTCCTGCATTTATTGCCAACCGTATTGGTGTGTTCAGCATCATGAGCATTTTTCATATCATGGATAAGCAGGGTTTGGGTATCGATGAAATTGATGCCTTAACCGGCCCCATCATCGGCAGACCTAAATCGGCCACTTTCCGTACGGCTGATGTGGTTGGTATTGATACACTGGTAAAAGTGGCGAAAGGTGTGGCAGATAATTGTCCGAATGATGAAGCAAAAGCCATTTTCAATATTCCTGCATGGCTCGATAAAATTGTAGCCAATAACTGGCTGGGTGATAAAACCGGCCAGGGCTTTTTCAAAAAAATAAAATCTGCAGACGGTAAAGAGATCCAGACACTCAACCTGTCTACCATGGAATATGGCCAGCGCAACAAACCCAAGTTTGCAAGTATTGAAGCGGCCAAACCTGTTGATGATTTGAAGCAAAGAATTAAAATGCTTTCAGCAGCACCTGATAAAGCCGGTGAATTTTATCGTGCCTTTCATTTCTCTCTCTTCTCCTATATCTCACATCGTGTACCTGAAATAAGCGATGAAATTTATCGTGTAGATGATGCCATGATGGCTGGCTTTGGCTGGGAAATCGGTGCATTTGAATCCTGGGATACCGTTGGTGTTGAAGCCTCTGTAAAAGCCATGAAAGCTGCCGGACATGCTGTTGCTGCATGGGTTGATGAGATGCTGGCTTCAGGCGCCACCAGTTTTTACAAAGTAGAGAATGGTCGCAGAATGTTTTATGACCAGTCTTCTAAAACTTATAAAGCCATTCCGGGTGGAGAATCGTTCCTTGTACTGAATAACCACCGCGATAAACTGGTTTGGAAAAACAGTGCCTGCAGGTTATATGATATTGGTGATGGTGTTGCCGGACTGGAATGGAGCACCAAAATGAACAGTATTGGTGGCGAGGTGTTGGAAGGCATCAATAAATCGATTGGTATTGCAGAAGAAAAATTCAAGGGACTTATTATAGGTAATGAAGGCGCCAACTTTAGTGCAGGTGCCAATGTAGGCATGATATTTATGCTGGCCATTGAACAGGAATACGATGAACTCGATATGGCCATCCGCATGTTCCAGAATACCATGATGCGTGTTCGCTACTCTTCTGTACCCGTAGTTACAGCCCCTCATGGACTCACATTAGGTGGTGGTTGTGAAATGAACCTACATGCAGATAAAATTTGCGCAGCAGCAGAAACCTATATCGGATTGGTTGAGTTGGGTGTTGGATTGATACCCGGTGGCGGTGGCACCAAAGAGTTTGTATTACGCGCCGCTGATGAAATGCATGAAGACGAACCCGAAACCATTACACTTAAAAACAGGTTCTTATCTATTGCCACCGCTAAAGTAGCCACATCGGCACAGGAAGCAATTGAAATGGGTATTCTTAGAAAAGGTGCTGATGAAATTGTTATGAACCTGGGAAGAAGACTCACAGAAGCTAAAAAATCGGTGATAGAACTCGCTGATAGCGGCTATACCACTCCTGTTCAGCGCAGCGATATTAAAGTATTGGGTCGTTCGGCATTGGGTGCCTTATATGCAGGTATCAATGGTATGTGGAGAGGTAACTATGCCACCGACCATGATGCACTGGTAGCAAGAAAACTGGCTTATGTTATGTGCGGCGGCGATTTGAGCGAACCCACACTTGTATCAGAACAATATTTACTCGACCTGGAAAGAGAGGCTTTCCTGAGTCTTTGCGGCGAAAGAAAGACACTTGAACGCATTCAAAGTGTGCTGAAAAGTGGTCGCCCATTAAGAAACTAAATCCTCCTTTTTCCCTGCCCGGGATTTAAATCCCGGGCAGGGAAAAATTGCCATATCAGCTATAGTTGGATATGGCAACAATCAGGTCACCTTATTTCCTAACCTTTCGGTCTTGCCGTTGGATTTCTTTTTCCATGAAAACAAGACAGTATATGAATGGTAAGGCTTTCCTTATTGACAGTATAATACAAAAAATAGGGGAACTTTTTAAGCCTTATGGCACGTATGTTCTTATACCTTACCCGAAAAAAGGGGGTTGTTTCTAATGTGCTGTAAGCCTCCTTTAGTACCGAAAGAAAATTCAAAGGCGCATCTGCACTATATAATGCGTAGTAATCAATGGCATTTTCAATTTCTTTATAAGCACGTGGAGAAATGAAAATTTTATACGCCATACTTTTTATTCAATTCATGGATAGATTCTTCCACCGTTAAATAAGTAGTTTGATCTTCCTTTAGGCGTTCATCAAGTACAGCTTTCATGTCATTTGTTAAATCAAAATCACTGTCATCTTCCTCCACAATAATAGTGATAGGCTTAGATTTAAAAGTGGCTTTTATAGCATCCAGAATATCTGAGTTGATCTCCTGCGCTGATGTTAAATGATATGTTGCATACATAATATTCAATTTACGAATGACCTATTTGACTTAAAAGTGAATTACCTGCTCCCTGTTGAATTATGCTAAACTCAAAACAGCATAATTCAATTCCGCCGCAATTAATTCCTTAATAAATGTACGAAATTCAGCAGAAACAACTGCTCATCCCCTTTATCCCCATTCCACTACCGTTGGTACATGTAAAAAACTGATCATCCCTTTTCTTTCATTCTCACCCTATTCTGAGTATCTTCGGTAAGAGGGTGTATATAGTACACCTATATTATTCATCGTTAACAACTGCTTATGCAACCTGTTCTCTCCATCCAGGGAATATCGAAAAGGTATGGTTCTATCCAGGCATTAAACAATGTATCGTTCGACGTTCCTCAAGGCTGTGTCTTCGGTATATTGGGTCCTAATGGTAGTGGTAAAACAACCATGCTCAGTATCATCCTTGATATTTTACAAGCCAATTCGGGTAACTATGCCTGGTTTGGAAAACCCGGTTCTCCCGAAACCCGGAAACAGATTGGCTCACTGTTGGAAACGCCTAATTTTTATCATTACCTCTCTGCCGTTGATAACCTGAATATCACCAAAGCCATTAGTGGTCGTGGTGATGCAGCAGATATTGACAGGGTATTGGAGATTGTAAAATTATCGGCCCGTAAAAAAAGTAAGTTTAAAACCTATAGTCTGGGTATGAAACAAAGACTCGCTATTGGAGCTGCCCTGCTTGGCAACCCCGAAGTGCTGGTATTTGATGAACCTACCAACGGCCTTGATCCTGTTGGTATTGCCGAGATACGTGAACTGATTAAGCAACTGGCAAGAGATGGCAAAACCATTATTATGGCCAGTCACCTGCTCGATGAAGTAGAAAAAGTGTGTACCCATGTGGCCATTCTTAAAAAAGGAACGCTGCTTACTGCCGGACAGGTAGATGAGGTATTGGCCAATGAAGATATTGTTGAGATATCTGCCACTGATACAGATAAACTCAAATCTGTTTTAGAAGGATTCAGCGGCCACTCCCATTTTAAACAGGATGGTAAATTGTTTGAACTGTACTTCCCGCTGGGTACTGCCCGCATGGAAGACCTTAACCGTCATTGTTTTGAACAAGGTGTTACACTCAATCAACTGTTGTTGAAGAAGAAGAGTCTTGAAACCAAATTCTTTGAATTAACCAACGACTAATTCATCCTAAAAAAGATATTATGCTTTCCCTCATAAAAATAGAATGGTTAAAAATTAAAAAATACCCCGCTTTCTGGTGGATGCTGGGTATAGTGGCATTAACCTATCCAAGCATTAACCTGATGTTCCTGAAAGTATATGAAGATATTACCAAAGGAAAAGATACTGGTGCCATCGCCAAAATGTTACTGGGCAATCCATACGCATTTCCGGAGACCTGGCATACGGTGGCCTTTTTCTCCTCTTTCTTTATCATTCTTCCTGCTATTCTGGTAATCATGCTGGTAACGAATGAATACAATTACCGTACGCACAGACAGAATATTATTGACGGATGGAGCAGAAAAGATTTTATTACCAGTAAGTTGTGTGATGTTTTAATCGTTACCACAATCATTACCTTATCCTATACCCTTGTTGCTATTGGTTATGGCTCTTACACAGATAGTAAAAATTTCTACCGCTGGAGCGAACAACTGCAGTATATCCCATTATTTTTCCTGCAAACATTTGCGCAGCTTTCCATTGCTTTCTTATTGGGTTACCTGATTAAAAAAGCATTCATCGCATTGGGCGTTTTCCTGTTCTATTATCTTATTCTGGAAAATATAGCCGTATCATGGTTTAAGTACCAGGTTAAAAATGATATAGGAAGATTCTTTCCTTTCGAGGCATCAGACAGACTGATTCCTGTACCTGCTTTTATAGGCAACTTCGGACAGGACATGAAAGCAGGATACCAGAAAGCGTTAGATGCCATACCCATGCATATTGGCCTAACCATTGTTATTACAGTGATTATCTGGGTTATTTGTTACAGGGTACATAGTAAAAGAGATCTTTGATTTCTGATGTAGGATGTCTGATTTTCGTTTTGAGATTTACATACAAACAAATCAGACATCCTACATCCTGTCATAGATTCGCCAGGGCTTCGTCTATGACAGGATAAGTAAACTTAAATCCTGCCGCCTCTATTTTCCTGCTGCTGACGGTTGCACTTTTCAGGATCTCAATACTCATTTCCCCGAGGATTATTTTTAATAGAAATGATGGTACCGGTGCGGGTATCAACAATTTCTTTTCCATGCTCTTTCCAAGTGCAAATATGAGCGCCCTGCTGGATATAGGATTGGGGGCTACTGCATTAAATATTCCCTGTATATCCCTGTTTTCGATTGCATACAACATGAGTTGACAGAGATCGTAGATATGTATCCAACTAACCATTTGTTTACCGGAGCCAAATATGGGCGCAATACCTGCACGTAATGGTTTTTTAAATTCTGTAATTGCTCCTCCCGTTCCACTCAATACAATACCTATTCGCAGGCGAACCAGTCTTTTATTTAATGATGTTACAGGAGCAATACTGTCTTCCCATGCTTTACAGGTATCTCCCAGAAAACCCGGATAAAATGGCAGGTCTTCTGTAAAAGGATTTTTGCTGTCCTGTCTGTCGGGACCATACCAGCCAATAGCTGATGCACTTACTACAGTTTTTACTGTATTAGGAATTTCATTGAGTGCCTTTACAATCAATGCGCTGCTTTTGGTTCTGCTATCCAGTATCTCCTGTTTCCGTTTTGAAGTCCAGCGTTGTTCAGCTACACCCGCACCTGCCAGATGAATAATATAATCTGCCGATGTGATGGCTTCTTCATCTATCGTTTGCCTGTCAATATCCCATTGAAACACCCGTACCTTGTTTTCTTGACTCTTATTCCCTTGCTTCTTGTTTTCTTGACTCTCGTTTCCCCCAACACTTGTTTCTCCTGCCTTTCTGCTAAGCCAGTTTACAGCATATCCTTTCTGTAGCAGATACCGGGTAAGATATCGGCCAACCATGCCTGTTCCACCAGTAATAAGTACTGTTTCCATCGGTTTTCTTGATATAACAAATATCCGACAATAAAGGTTGAAAAAAGAACCCCGACACTAAGGTCGGGGTCAACAACTAAAATCACCAGGCTAAAACATCTATGATAAGCAATCGCTAATCAGGCTTTTTCCCATCCAAAAACGTGTTGATGGTAGAGATTTGTGTCTGATTATTTTCATCCTTTCCTACTGTGTACTTACTGTAAAAGTCTTCCACAGAAGTAAGGGTATTTCCAAAGAGTTCCATATTTCTTCTTACATAAGCTGGCACATTATCAAACTCACTGTTGGTTTCTGAGCTGTTGTTCATGTTAAAAGAAAGGTTGCGCAGTTTCTGAATACGTTCTGCTGCTCTTCTTTTCTGCTCTTCTGCATCATCCAGCACAGAATCATCAATGAAGTTTGATTGAGGTGCTACTGCTACAGGTGCTACAGGTTTCTCTTCTTTTTCTACCAGTTGCATCATCATTTCCTCTTCCTGCACTACAGGTTTCTCTTCTACCTTTGGCGCCACTGGTGTTATTTCCTGAAAAGGTGCAGGTGCCGTTCTTTCAGGCTCTGCATATATATTCATAGGTTTGCTGAACATGGTTGTTGCAGGCTGCTGTGGTTGCTCGTTTACTTTAAACTGCAACAACTCTTCCTGCTGTACAACAGTTTTCACCACATGTACTTCTTCTTTCGGTAATTCGGGCACTACCACTTCTTCTGTAATTTCCGTACTCAGTTCAAACTGAAGCGTGAAATTTTCAGCAGGCTCTTCTTCTGTTTTTGTTTCTTCAACAATAGCTTTTGAAGCGAAGAAATTTAAAACAGGTGCCTCTTCTACCACTTCTTCCATTCTTGGCGCAAATGGATCTTTATCTTCCAATGGTAATGTTTGTTGAACGGGTTGCTGAACGGATTTTGTTTCTGCCTGCTCAACATCCAGGGTCATTACAATTTTCTCCTGTTTGGGTTCAGGCTTTTTTTGTTCAACAGGTTTGGCAAAAGGGTCTTTATGTTCAAAACCGGTAGCAATTAATGTGATACCAATTTTTTTATCCAGTGTGTTATCATAGCCCATACCCACAATCACATCTGTATCTTCTCCAGCCTGCATACGCAGGAAGTTGTTGATGGTTTCCAGTTCATCCATCGTACACTCATGATCGCCTTCTGCACTATTGATATTGATGAGTATCCATTTTGCACCTCTGATATCATTATCATTCAGTAATGGAGACGCCAATGCTTCTTCAATGGCAAGCTGCGCACGGTTTTCACCTTCTACTTCAGCCTTACCCAATATAGCCACACCACCGTTTTTCATAACAGTGCATACATCGGCAAAGTCAACAATGATATGTCCGCGGCTATTGATTACATCTGTAATACATTTTGCAGCAGTTGCGAGTACATTATCAGCTTTTGAAAATGCTTCTTTCATTTTCAGGTTACCATACTGGATACGCAGTTTATCGTTACTGATTACCAGTAAAGTATCTACATATGGTTTCAGTTGACGAATACCTTCATCAGCCTGTAATTGTCTGCGTGGACCTTCAAACCCAAAAGGAGTGGTTACAATACCAACCGTAAGAATACCCAGCTCTTTACAGATCTGTGCAATAATTGGCGCGCCACCTGTTCCGGTACCACCACCCATACCCACGGTAATAAATGCCATTTTGGTATTTACTTCGAGGATACGTTTGATTTCGTCCAGCGATTCTTCCGTAGCTTTTTTACCTACTTCGGGGTTGGCACCTGCACCCAACCCTTGTGTAAGGTGTGGGCCTAATTGTATTTTATTGGGGATCTTGCTTTGTTCGATTGCTTTGGCGTCGGTATTACAAATAATAAAATCAACACCTTCGATATTCTGATCAAACATGAAGTTCACGGCGTTGCTCCCACCGCCTCCCACACCAAGTACCTTGATGATGGAGGATTTCTGTTTGGGAAGATCAAAGTGAATCATAGAGAACGTTTTTGTGGGGTTAGTAGATTACTGTGTTTTCAATGGGACGGTATATAGGAAACGTATCTTAACTGTGTTTTATTTTATCACCTGGTCTTCCTCTTCTTTAAACAGATCGATCAGGTTGTTTTTAAACTTATCCCAGAACTTCTGTTTTCTTGCGTTGCCATCAATCTCTGGCACAGCCTGCATTACAGGAATTTCCATTTCAGGCGCTTCTACTTTCAGGTTTCTTGGTACTTCCACTTTTTTAAACTGCTCCGTAAACTGTTTGTGTTTGTGGTCGTAATCGCTGTAACCTTTTAATATCAGACCCAGACAGGTTGCATACATGGGCTTTTTCAGCTCCTCAATATGATTGGGTGCCAGGTGTTCATTTGGCAATCCTATCCTTGCATTCAAGCCAGTTGTATATTCAGTTAACTGAATCAGGTGTTTTAATTGCGAACCACCACCGGTAAGAATAATACCGCCATTTAATGCCCGACTGTCGAGACCAACGGTTTTAATATGATAAGTAACAAAATCCAGTATCTCACTCATTCTAGCCTGAATAATGGCAGCCAGATTTTTCACACTGATCTCTTTTGCAGGCATGCCTTTCAGTCCGGGAATAGTGATGTAGGCATTGGTTTTCGCTTCATCGGCCAGTGCACTACCAAACTGTACTTTCATGGCTTCGGCCTGACTTTTGAGTACGCCCAATCCCATGCGGATATCGTTGGTAATATTTTCACCACCAAAAGGAATTACTGCGGTATGCTTCAGGATACCTTCATAGAATACAGCCAGGTCGCTGGTTCCACCACCAATATCGAGAATGGCTACACCTGCTTCCATATCAATCTCACTCATTACCGCACTTGCAGAAGCCAGTGGCTGTAATACCAGGTCTTTGGTGCTTAAACCACTTCTGTCAACCGCACGGTGAATATTCCTGATGGCATTCCTGTCGCCGGTGATGATATGGAAATTGGCTCCCACTTTCACACCATTATAACCAACCGGATCTTTAATGTTCTGGATATTATCAACATGAAAATCCTGTGGAATTACATCAATGATCTGGTCACCTGCCGGTATAAAAGTCTTACGCTGGTTATTCAGTAACTGATCAATCTCCCAACGCTGAATCTCAGTTTCCGGGTCCTGGCGAACCATGTCACCACGGGTTTGCAGGCTCTTGATATGATGCCCGGCTATACCAACATATACTTCATTGATCTCGAGATCAGGATTACTCTCATAGCAGTTCAACAATGCCTGCTGAATGGCTTTGATGGTCTGATCGATGTTCAACACCTGTCCATGTTGTACACCGCTACTATTGGCACGACCAAAACCGAGTATTTCAAGTTTACCATACTCATTTTTACGCCCAGCGATGGCCGCAATTTTGGTAGTTCCGATGTCGAGACCAACAATGATGGGTGATTCATTGTGATTCATAAGGTATGTGTTTTAGTTGTTTGTCATTTAGCGAATAGTCAATGGTCAATCGTGAATGGTGAATAATGCTCCTTTCACTTTTCACCTTTCCCTTCTCTCCCCTCTCTCACGTCTCACCTTTCACGATTCCCTCCCCCCTCACTTCTGCTGCTTCTTCATTTCTGCTTTCGGTTCCGGCTTCTTTTTCGGATCGACCTTATTCGATAACGGTTTCGTATTTATTTTATTGTTGATGTTAGTAACAGTTTTCACCGGCATGGTTTCTTTAACAGGTTTTTGCACAATCACTGCGGGTCTGGTAACACTGTCAGTCTTTACCGGCTCGTTCTTTTCTGCAAGCACTGTTGATATATCTGCTACCGGCACGGTCATCTGTCTGATAAGCTCCAACGCTGCTGTTGAATCCTGTCTTATACCACCCATTCCTTTCTTTACAGCCACCACCTGTTTATCAAACTGCACATTGATCTTCTCATAATAATGTATACCATTCTGTAACCATGCCTGTTTATAGAAAGTGTAGAGCCGGTTGAATTTAGCATCAAGCTCTTCCGCACTTCCTATACTCACTACATGATCCCCAAAAACCGGCACCAGTTCAAACTGCCGGCCTGGTTCAATATCAATCTGTGCCACCTGAGCGGTCCAGAAGGAATCTGCGAGTATGTACCTGCCCAGTTTTACAACATCTTTTAATAAAGCACTATCGGGTTTCGATAATTTTATATTATCAGACGGAAAGCCTGTAAACATGGGTACCCTTGCACTCAGTTTATCGCTTAGAGGAAGTCTTACGCCTGCACTGTCGAGATAAAATGAGCTTCCCTGCATGGTAAATACCCTCGCCACCGGTTGTCTTTCTTCAATCTGAATCTGTAAAACCTGCTGGTTATCGAGAAACATCTCTGCGTTTTTTACCCAGGGATTTTTCTCCAAAAGAGTTTCCATCGAACGCAGGTTTAACATAGCTATTGCTGTGCCAATTACTTTCCTGTTCTGATTTACCAACTCAAGAATATCTTTTTCATCAATAAACATATTCTCCTCAATCCCGGTTATCTCAATTTTAATATCTGTACAGGTTTTACGGTTCTTCTTTTGCATAGCGGCGCCCATCAGCACCACCGTGCCAATGCCTGCCAGTATCCATGCAGCCTGGATCAATCTTTTTTTCCAGTTGAACTTGTTCATCCTATTGTTCAAGTATCATTTTAACAGGTTTTACCAACGCATCTATATCTCCAGCTCCGGCCATTACTACTAATTCGGGTTTACTACTCTTTATCCATTCCAGCATCTGCTCTTTTTCCAGCATCTGCTTTTTCTGCTGTTTCATTTTATTGATCAGCAGTTCACTGGTTACACCCGGCATCGGAAGTTCACGTGCCGGATAAATGGGCAACAATACCACTTCGTCTGCCATGTCGAGGCTTTCTGCAAATCCATCTGCCAGGTCGTTGGTGCGACTGAACAGGTGGGGTTGAAAAACCAGTGTTAATTTTTTGTCTTTGAAGATGCTTCTTACACCGCTGATCAATGCTCTTAACTCTTCGGGGTGATGCGCATAATCATCAATAACCACATGCGAATCGTTTTTCAACACATATTCAAATCTTCTTCGCACGCCTTTAAAGTCTGCTACAGCAGCACGTATGGCATCATCGCTGATATCTAAATATTTCGCAACAGTTATGGCTGCAATTACATTTTCAATATTGTGTAACCCACCCATATGAAGGGTAATACTATTAATAACCCAACCCGGACCACTTACATCAAAATTGTAGCTACCATTTTGCACCTGCAGGTTAACTGCTTTTACATCTGCTTCAGACTGGTTGTAACTGTACCTGTAATTATGAGCGGCTTGCAGATCTACTTCTCTGCTGAGTCCTTTTTTGGTTATCAGGCAACCGCCGGGCTTTACTTTTCCGGCGAACTGCACAAAAGCATTTTCTACTTCCTGCGGGGTTCCGTAAATATCAAGATGATCCGGATCAATGGCAGTTACCACCGCAATGTCTGGTACCAGTTTTAAAAAACTTCTATCGTATTCATCAGCTTCTACTACCACTACATTTCTTTCACTGCTCCAGAAATTGGTATTGTAGTTGGCTGCAATTCCGCCCAGAAATGCGTTACATCCATAACCTGAATGACGCAAGAGGTGTGCAATCATTGATGTTACGGTTGTCTTGCCATGTGTACCTCCCACACAAATATTAAATGATCCTTCGGTGATCCATTGTAATACATCACTGCGTTTCACTACCGTGTATCCATTTTCACGGTAATACACCAGTTCGGCATGAGCCGCAGGAATGGCTGGCGTGTACACAACAGCATCTACATCTTTGGGAGCAAGATCAACCTGTTCTTCATAATGAATAGTAATACCCTGCTCTTCCAGTTCGCGGGTAAGTGGTGTACTGGTTTTATCATAACCACTCACTGCTGCTCCACGCGATTTGAAGTAACGGGCAAGCGCACTCATACCAATACCTCCGATACCGATAAAGTATATTTTCTGTATGTCGTTTAACTTAACCACCGATTGTATTTAATATTTCTGTTGCCACCACTTCATCTGCATTGATGATACCAAGTGGTGTTATCTTTTCTTTTAATTCCTGTTGCTGCTCGTTGTTTTTTGCCAATGCCACCATTTTTGAAAACAATTCTTTTACTGCTTCCTGATCTTTTACGATCAACGCCGCCCCTTTATTTACCAGGTGCATGGCATTCACCGTTTGGTGATCTTCTGCCGCATGTGGATAGGGAACAAATATGGCCGGCTTTTTCACCACACATATCTCCGCCACTGACATAGCTCCGGCCCTTGATACTATTATATCTGCAGCCGCATAGGCTTTATCCATGTCGGTTATAAATGTGTCTACCCATACGTTCGAAAAAACCTTACCTCTTTCTTTATAAGCCTGGGCATTGTTTTTTCCTGTTTGCCAGATCAATTGAATATCGAGTGAGATAAACTCATGCACATGCGCCGCGATAACATCATTAATGCTTTTAGCACCAAGACTACCTCCCATTACAAGGATTGTTGTCTTGTTTTTTTCTAACCCAAAACTTTCCAGTGCCGCTTCTTTTGACAAAGCAATACTTGCAATTGATTTTCGCACCGGATTACCCGTTACCATCAATTTATCTGCCGGGAAAAACTTTTCCATTCCGGCTGTTGCTACAAATATTTTAGTGGCTCTGGCTCCTAACAACATATTACTCTTGCCTGCAAAGGAATTGGCTTCATGAATAAATGTGGGTATTCCTTTCTGTTGTGCATAACGCAACACCGGAAATGTTGAGTAACCTCCTACACCTATTACTGCATCTGGCTGAAACCGATTCACCAGTTTTTTAACCTTCCAGAAACTCCTGATGAGTTTTAAGGGGAGTGAAATATTTTTAAAAAGATTCGATCGGTTAAATCCTGCAATATCCAATCCCTCAATGCTGTAACCTGCTTGCGGCACTTTTTCCATTTCCATTTTACCCAGCGCACCAATAAACAGAAATACTGTATCAGGTGCCAGTTTTTTAATGGCATTGGCAATGGCAATGGCCGGGAATATATGCCCGCCGGTTCCTCCTCCTGCTATGATGATTTTTTTTGCCATTTTTTATGCTGCAGTTGTGTTTAAGGGTGTTGTTAATGGTGTTGGTTCTGGCTTACCTTCTATCTGCTCCACATTACGCGCCACACTCAGCACAATACCGATTGCACAACAGGTGAACAAAAAGGAACTTCCACCCATACTCACCAATGGAAGTGTTACACCCGTTACCGGTACCAGGTTTACATTTACTGCCATATTCGCTACTGCCTGTATTACTAAGGTGAAACTCAGTCCCAATGCCAGGAAAGCACCGAACGCATATGGACATTTCCGGAAGATGCGTATACAGCGGAAAAGAAAAACGAGGTAAATAAATATCATAAACGCTCCACCAATCAACCCATACTCTTCGATGATGATGGAGTAAATGAAATCGTTATAAGCCTGCGGAAGAAAATTTCTTTGCTGGCTGTTTCCGGGGCCAAGCCCCATCAACACACCACCATTGGCTATGGCAATTTTTGCCTGCTGCACCTGGTAGGGCACTTCTGCTTCTTTTGCGTAAATAAAATCCTGTACCCTTTTTACCCATGTTCCAAAACGACCGATTGATTTTGCTTTTTCCGCTACCACTACATCACTGTTGCTTTTTTTGCTTTGATGTGTCATTACAGCTACTGAAACAATAAAAGCCACTGGAATCAATGCCACACCAATGGTTAACAGAATATGCTTCAGGCTCACCCTTCCAATAAACATGAGCAATAATGAAGTGGCCCCTGTAAGCAATGCATTCGACAGGTTCGCCGGCATGATAAGCGCACAAATAATCAATACAGGTGTTACAACAGGAATAAACCCTTTTTTAAAATCCTTGATCACTTCCTGTTTCTTACTCAACAGTTTCGAGATGTACATAAACAGTGCCAGTTTGGCAAGGTCACTGGTTTGTACCGTGAGGTGAATAATGGGCAACTTAATCCACCTGCTCCCTTCATTAATTTTTGCCCCGAAGAATAGTGTGTAAATCAATAAAGGAATAGACAACAGGAATAAAATAGTTGCAATTCTTGAAAACAATGAATAGTTGATACGATGCAAAAAATAAATCAGTAACAAACCAACTACCGTAAATGACACCTGTTTAAATAAATAAACATTGGTATTGCCCTTATACATTTTATACGCCAGTGAGCCGGTGGCACTGTACACCACTAATATGGAGATTAGCGATAAGAGCAATACAATGCCCCAGATATACTTATCGCCCCTTGCCCTGTCAACAAGCTGGCTGCGTACACCTTCTACACTGGGGATCTGGGAAAATAGTTTATCGGCTACTTCTGGCATAATATTTATTCCTTCCCGGCTACAACTTTGTTACCGGCTTCACAGCATTACAATTCTTTCACAGCATCTTTAAATTGAACGCCTCGATCTTCATAGTTTTTAAATAGATCGAAACTGGCGCAGGCCGGACTCAACAACACCACATCTCCTTTTGCTGATAATTTAAAAGAAGTGTTCACGGCTTTCTTTGCGTTATCAGTTTCCACAATTACCGGCACCACATCTTTAAATGCTTCTACAATCTTGCTATTGTCTACACCCATACACACAATGGCTTTCACTTTATCTTTTACCAATTCAGCAATCAGTGAATAGTCGTTCCCTTTATCAGTTCCACCGAGTATCAGCACGGTTGGCTTGGTCATACTTTCGAGTGCATACCAGGTGCTGTTTACATTGGTGGCTTTACTGTCGTTGATAAACTCAACACCACGTACCATGGCCACAAATTCCATCCGATGTTCGAGGCTGTGGAAATTTTTCACAGCTTCTCTGATCTTTTCTTTTCTGATACCCAAAGTGGTAGCGGCAATTCCTGCGGCCATAGTGTTGTAGTTGTTGTGTTTACCCTTAAGGGCAAAATCGTAAATACTCATGCTTACTCTTTCTTCCTGGATTCTTAGCATCATCTGGTCGCCCTTGATGTAGCCGCCTTTTTTTACTTCGTGTTTCATAGAGAATGGTAATGGGTTAGTATGGATGGTTAGTAGTCTCAATTTTTCCATGATCACTTCATCATCTTCGCAGTAGATGAAATAATCATTCATGGTCTGGTTTTGAATGATTTTGAACTTACTGTTGATATAATTCTCAAACCTGTACTCATACCTATCGAGGTGATCTTCCGTGATATTCAACAACACACTTACATCGGCACGGAAATCTTTTATATCATCCAGTTGAAAAGAACTGATTTCGGCTACATACAATGCCTTGGGATCTTCTGCCACCTGTTTGGCAAATGAATACCCGATATTGCCTACCAGTGCACAATCCAGTCCTGCTGTCTGGCAGATATGATAGATCAATGCAGTGGTAGTACTTTTCCCGTTACTTCCTGTGATCGCTACAATTTTGCTATCGCCTTTATAGCGATAGGCCAATTCTATCTCACTGATCACTGGTATACCTTTTGCACGAATGGCTTTCACTACTTCGTTCTTTTCAGGTATGCCCGGGCTCTTCATCACTTCATCTGCATTCAATATCAGATCAAGGCTGTGCTTCGCCGATTCAAAATCAATTTGATTGTCAAGGAGCTCTTTTTCATATTTTGGCTTGATGGGGCCACCGTCGCTCAGGAATACTTCATATCCTTTTTGCTTGCCCAACAATGCGGCTCCTACTCCACTCTCGCCGCCACCTAATATGACCAGTCTATGCTTCTTCATTTATTATCTCATTTTCAGTGTCAGGATCGACATCACCACACACAATACCGTTACGATCCAGAACCTGATAGCTATTTTATTTTCATGAAATCCTTTCTTCTGATAATGATGGTGTAAGGGACTCATGAGGAATATTCTCCTTCCCTCTCCAAATTTTTTCTTGGTGTATTTGAAATAACTTACCTGGAGCATTACACTCACCAACTCTACCAGGAATACACCACAGAAAATAGGAATCAATAATTCTTTTCTTACAATGATGGCGAGTGAAGCAATGATACCGCCTAATGCAAGGCTTCCTGTATCGCCCATAAACACCTGTGCGGGATATACGTTGTACCATAAGAACCCAATACAGGCTCCCACAAATGCACCCACAAAAATGGAGAGTTCACCAAGATTGGGTATGTACATTACATTCAGGTAATCGGCCAGCACGTAGTTACCACTCACATAAATGAATACACCCAATGCCACACCTATAATAGCACTCACACCCGCGGCCAGTCCATCTAACCCATCTGTAATATTTGCTCCGTTTGAAACCGCCGTAATAATGAATGTTACGATCAGTATATAAATGATCCATGTATATTTCTCCGCGCCTTCACCCATCCAGCTGATCAACTTGCTGTAATTAAACTCATGGTTTTTTACAAAAGGAATAGTAGTGATGGGTGTTTTTACTTTTACATATCTTCTTTCAACTCCATTAATATTTCTCACAATAACATTGGTATCCTTAGCCAATCGTTCGCCCTGTTGCAACTCTACAGCATTGGTTGAAATAATTTCTCTTTCTACTGTTACCGCATTACTGAAATACAATGTGGTTCCGATGATAATACCTAATCCTACCTGGCCAATAATTTTTGAAATACCAGCAAGACCATCACTGTCTTTTTTCTTATAAGACTCTCCCTTTTGTAGAGCGGCTTTTCTGGCCCTTATTTTAAAATAATCATCCAGAAAACCAATAATCCCCAACCACACAGTACATAATACCATTAAACGGATATACACTTTATCCAGATTCGCAAATAATAAAGTAGGTATCAGTATACTCAACAGGATGATAAGGCCACCCATAGTTGGTGTTCCTTTTTTCTGTTGTTCGCCCTGTAACCCAAGTTCTCTTACCGTTTCACCAATCTGTTTCTTTTGTAGAAACAGAATCAAACGTTTACCATATACTGTGGCAATTACCAGCGACAGCAACACAGCCATTGCTATCCTGAATGTCAGGAACTGGAACATACCCGCACCCGGTACATTAAATTCCTGTTTCAGCCATGTAAATAATTGGTACAGCATAAGGTTGTTGGTGTTTTGTTGTTATTATTTATTGAGTGCCGTAAACATTTCCAGTAATACCTGTTTATCATCAAACAGATATTTCACGCCTTTTATATCCTGGTATTTTTCATGTCCTTTTCCCGCTACCAGAATGATATCTTCCGGTCCGGCATAACTTACCGCTGTTCTGATGGCTTCTTTTCTGTCTGTTATGCTGATGTATTTTCTTCTTGCCGAACTGCTTAATCCAGCTTCCATATCTTTCAGAATAGCTTCCGGTTCTTCTGTTCGGGGGTTATCGCTGGTAAGAATAACCCTATCGCTCAGGTCGCAGGCCGTTTGCGCCATTACAGGACGTTTTGTTTTATCTCTGTCGCCACCGCATCCTACCACAGTAATAATTTGCTCATGTCCTTTCCGTAATTTTTTGATCGTCATCAATACATTCTCCAGCGCATCGGGTGTATGCGCGTAATCAACTATACCAATGATTAATCCACTGCTGATTACATAATCAAATCTTCCTTCAGCCCCACTTAACATACTCAAAGCGGTCAGCGCCTCTTCACTGTCTTCTCCCAGACAAACTGCAGCACCATACACAGCCAGCAGGTTATAAGCATTAAATTCTCCGATCAATCTGAAATGCACTTCTTTATCATTTACCGTCATAATCAAACCTGTCAGCGCATTCTCCAGTATCTTTCCCTTGAAAGCTGCCATCGTTTTCAGGCTGTAGAGATATTTTGATGCCTGTGTATTCTGCAACATCACTTCCCCACGTTTATCATCGGCATTTGAAATAGCAAAAGCTGATGCAGGCAAATGATCGAAGAACGATTTCTTTACACGGATATACTCATCAAATGTTTTATGGTAATCAAGATGATCATGTGTGATATTACTGAACAGCGCACCCGTAAACTGCAATCCTGTAATACGATGCTGGTGTATGGCGTGGCTGCTGCATTCCATAAACACATGGCTACAACCTGCATCGACCATTAATTTTAATAATGCATTTAAACTCACTGCATCAGGCGTGGTATGTGTTGATGGAATAATTTCATCTCCCACCTGATTTTGCACCGTACTGATCAGTCCACATTTATAACCCAGTCTTGAAAACAGTTTGAATAGTACAGTTGCAATGGTTGTTTTTCCATTTGTTCCAGTTACACCTACCAGTTTAACTTTTGCAGATGGCTCATCATAAAACTGGTGCGCCATATAAGCAACTGCTTCCTGCGAATCGGCCACTTCCAGGTAGGTAATTCCATCCTGTATTGATTGCGGCATGGTTTCACAAACAATAGCGGTGGCTCCTGAAGCAATCGCTTTATCAATAAACACATGTCCGTCAGACAATGCTCCTTTAATAGCAACAAATACATTTCCCGCTTCCAGTTTTCTGGAGTCAATCTGGATACCAGTAACAGTAATATCCGTGCTTCCATGCACCTGTTTCAGGTGAACCCTATATAATATGTCCTGTAGTTTCGTCATATTAATTGAGTGCTATATTTACCAGTTGTCCTTTTGCTATCATTTGTCCGGCCTGTACCGACTGCGCCACCACTTTTCCTTTCCCTTGCACCTGCACTTTTAAGCCGAGGTTTTCGCACATGTACACCACATCTTTCAAACCCATTCCTTTTAACTGAGGCATCGATTTGTTTGTTACCGTTTTTGTATTCAGTGTAATCATTTTATTTCTACCACTCACCGCTACCCATTCATCAATTCTTTTGGTTGAATCTTTAAAAGGAATATTCAACTTTTTGGTTACGGTGGTCAGATCTGTTTTAAAACCTGCATAAGCGAAATAGCTGCTGTCGATACTTACCGATTTTTTTGCCAGGTTATTTACTCTTACATATGTACTATACAAACGATCTGCTATTTCTTTGAACACGGGACCAGCAACTGAACCTCCATAATAAACGGCAGCATGTGGTTTGTTTTTAATAACAACGATGCAGGTATATTGCGGATCATCAGCAGGAAAATAACCTGCAAATGATGATTGATATACTTTATCGGCATAACCCCTGTTACCATTTGCCACCAGTGCTGTTCCGGTTTTGCCTGCTACCCTGTATGGTGTTTCTTTAAACAGCAATGCCCCGGTTCCTGATATACAAACACCCTCCAGACATTCACGCAATTGCTTAAGCGTTTCATCACTACATATTTTTTCATCAACCACAACGGGTGAAAAAGTTTTTTGTAATACACCTTCTTCTTTTACTGCCCCTACGAGATAAGGTCTCATCATCTTACCATTATTCGCTACAGCATTATACAGCGCCAATGTTTGCAATGGACTTACAGACAGGTTATAACCAAATGCCATCCATGGAAGTGTAGTGGGCCCCCAGAGTTTATGCCCGGGTTTGAAAATGGTAGGCTTACGCTCACCGGTTAAATCAATTCCGGTTAATGTATCCATCCGCATTTTTTTCAGGTGACTGATAAAACGTGATGGGTTAGCTGAATAATGCGCCACTGCCAGTTTTGCCATTCCCACATTTGAACTGAGTTCAAATGCCTGTTTTACAGATACCACATTGCGGCCATGTTTTTCACTATCATACACCACTTGTCCGGCTACTTTCCATGTACCCCCTTCCAGATCTACACCCTGGTTAAGGTTTACTTTTTTGTCTTCGAGCAAAGCAATCATGGTTGCCAGTTTGAAAGTTGATCCTGGCTCTGATGGACTGATGGCATAATTAAAATCTTCCCAGTATACCCCTTCGCTTCTTTTTCCGAGGTTGGCCACTGCTTTAATCTTTCCTGTTTTGGTTTCCATTACAATGGCCGTTCCATACTCTGCTTCATTCTTCACCATCATTTTCATCAATGCATTTTCCGTTACTTCCTGAATGAATACATCAATTGTACTTACAATATCTTTTCCTGTTTCAGGTTCTATTTCATATGTATCCGCATCAACCGGAACATATACACCACCCGCTATTGAACGAACCAGCTGTTTTCCATTTCTTCCTTTCAGAATACTATCGTAAGTCATTTCAAGACCTACCTTATTGGCATCTCTTGCCAGACCAATAGTTCTGAACGCAAGCATTTTATACGGATTGAGGCGAATGGTTTTTTCATTGGCAATCAATCCACTTTTATACCTGCCTAACTTAAACAGGGGAAACCTGCGCAGTTCTTCATATTCCCTGAATGAGATTTTTTTCTTGAGCAGGAAATAGGCGTCATTGTTTTTATATCCTTGCTTGAGTAATGCTTTGTAATCTTCCTTGCTTTGATCGCCAAACAAATTGGCCAGATAGTAGCTCAGAGAATCAACATTTTCCCTGAACAACAATCCATTCTTAGCCCTAAGCGATTCTACGCGGAAGTCCATATAAATATCAAACTGCGGAATACTGGTACTTAGCATTTGTCCATCTTCACTGTAGATGGTTCCGCGTTCTGCTTCAATTTCATCAATACGCTGGTGCAGACTGTCGCTCATACTTCTCCAGTAACTTCCTTCTACCTGTTGTATATAAACAGCTTTACCAAAAATGGCCACACATACCAATACCACCAGTATATAACTGAGGTATACTCTCCATAGTATGTCGCGCTTTACTTCCAAGTTGGTACGGTTATATATTTTCAACTCACCCTAACCCTCTCTGCTTCGCAAAGAGGGAATAATGTTGGTTAGCAACCAACACTGGAGCAAACTCTTTTCACGTTTCACTTTTCTCCTTTCACCTCCTCTCCTCTCACGTCTCACCTTTCACGTCTCACGCCCTATCTCTCACTCTTCAGCCTCACCGGCGTTTCCTTAATCACTTTCAACCCTAATGGTTCTGTTGCTTTTATCACCTGCTGCTCTTCGCTCTTAAACATCACTTCACTTTTCAATGTCTTGTATTCGTATTGCAGCTCTTTTAGTTCTTTCGTTGTATTATTAATGTCGCGAATTGTTTTATCTGCCAGGTGTCCGTTAGCGATGTACAACACAGCCAACACAGACAGAAACAGAAAGAATGGAATATTCCTGAGTATCCACTGGTAGTTGAACAACCCTTTCAGTGGATTTTTGTTTTGTTGTATTTTTTCTGTTTCTGACATCTAATTTTCTTTCAACTCACCTCCATAGGAGTCCTTTGGACCCGCCCCTCTCTGCTGCGCAAAGAGGGAGTTGTGTTGGTCGGCGACCAACAATGGCCCTAACCTCTCTCACGTTTCACGTCTCACCTTTCACCCATCACACCCTCTCCGCCACTCTCAACTTCGCACTCCTGCTTCTTGTATTTTGTTTCAACTCTTCTTCTGTTGCTGTTATCGGCTTCTTTGTTATCACTTTCAGCACCCGTTCTTTTTCTATAGACAATAGGGGGTTATCAGGTGTTTCGTCGAAACTCCCCTGCCGGAAAAAGTTCTTTACCAGCCTGTCTTCTATGGAATGAAAGGTGATGATGGCTACGCGGCCACCGGTTTTAAGCACAGCAGGAACCTGCTGCAGCATTTCTTTCAAAGCCCCCATTTCATCGTTTACTTCCATACGAAGCGCCTGGAATACCTGAGCCAAATACTTATTCGGATTTCCTTTCACCACAGGGCTGATCAGCGCCTTGAACTGTTCAATGGTTTGCACCTGCAGATGATTGCGTTGCTGTGCAATATGTCGTGCCAGCGTTTTTGAATTGCTGACTTCGCCATACTGTTCAAACAACTTATGCAATTGCTGTTCTGTATAGCTGCGTACAATATCTGCCGCACTCTGCGATTGTCGTCTGTCCATCCGCATATCCAGCGGACCGGAGAAACGAATAGAGAAGCCACGATCGCCTTCATCGAACTGGTGACTGCTTACACCGAGGTCGGCGAGAATACCATCTACAGTTGTGATCTCATGCAAGCGAAGAAAGCGTTGCAGGTGACGAAAATTCTGCGGCACAAACAGCACCCGTTTATCGTCGGGAATATTTCGCTGCGCATCAGCATCCTGGTCAAAGGCAATAAGCCTTCCCTTTTCGCCGAGCTGCGATAATATTCCCCTGCTATGTCCACCACCCCCAAAAGTGCAATCCACATACACACCATCGGGATTGATAGACAATGCTTGCAGCGTTTCATTGTAGAGGACGGGGATGTGATAACCTGATTTCAATTTGAAAATTTGAAAATTTGAAAATTTGAAAATTGAAATGACTGAAAAAGAAGAATAACGAAGCAAGAGTTGACTTTGAAAGCAACATGATTCATTTTCAAATTTTCAAATTGCCTCATTTTCAAATTGCGTTCATTTTCAAATTTTTTCTGTCATCACTTCCTGCGCCAGGCTACTGAAAGCTTCTGGTGAGAAATCCTCAAAGAGCTGTTTGTACTTACCGGCATCCCAGATCTCGAAACGGTCAAGTGCCGCGGCGAGGATAATATCCTTGCTTAAGCCAGCAAACTCCTTCAGCGAGGCAGGCAACAGCATACGGCCGGCACTATCCAGCTCTATTTCTGTTGCACCACCCAAAAACTGACGACGGAATTGGCGTACCTTGGGGTCGAAATCATTCAACTGGCTGATCTTTGCAATAATTATTTCCCAACTTTTCAAAGGATACAACGTGAGACATTTTTCAAAGCCACGGCTGAGTATGAAACGGCTCTCCCCCTCCGGCAACTGTTTTTTCAGTCCGCCCGGAAGCAGGAAACGCCCTTTCGCGTCAACTGTAGCTTCGTATTCTCCGTGAAATCCGGTCATTGGTGAATAAATATTTTTAAGATTACCACTTGTTGACACAAAATAACACTTTTTCCCACTTTCTACCTGAATTTGGAGCGACTGTATTTATCCACAGAATTCAATTCGCTATACTGCAACACAGCATTGATTTTCAGCGGATTTAACGAAAAACAGATGTGAATGAAATGTGGATTTCTGTGAATTGCAGGTGGATAACCAAACGAAATGCTTACTAGCTATATATTTGGCTGATAATCAATATCTAAAAAATCAACAAAATGGCTACAGTTGGCTATTCTGGTAAGCCGGTCTGGCAAAAGCTGGGGATGAAGCCCGAAACCCGGATTAGGCTTGTTTCAGCTCCGGCGGATTACCTCAACCTGATAGACTGCTCCTTTCCCTTGAATGTGGTAAAAAGTGGAGAGGCTGACCTTACCCACTGTTTTGCCGGCAGTCAGGATGAGTTGAAGCATATTTTTCCTCAACTCATTAAAAATACAGCCGAAGGTGGTTGTATCTGGATTTCCTGGTACAAAAAATCGGCCGGTATTGCCACAGATATTACAGAAGACAGAATCAGGGATATTGTTTTGCCCACCGGCTGGGTGGATGTAAAAGTTTGTGCGGTGAGTGAACAATGGAGTGGTTTGAAAATTGTACGAAGAAAGAAATGATGCGCTCCTAACGCTGCTTCAACATTAACTTTGCCGCTTTAATAGCGCGCAATGAAGCACCCAAAAGATTTGTCAATACTTGATTTCACTTACGAATTACCGGATGAAAAAATTGCCCGTTACCCATTGGCGGAAAGAGACCAGAGTAAATTATTGGTTTATCGCGATCAACAAATAACAAGTTCTGTTTACTTCAATCTTCCCTCATTGCTTCCTGCCAATAGCTTGCTGGTATTCAATAATACCAAAGTAGTGGAAGCCCGCTTGTACTTTAAAAAAGATACCGGTGGTACTATCGAAATATTTTGCCTGGAGCCCGATGATCGTTATCCAGACATCACAAGTGCTATGCTGCAAAAGGAACAGGTATATTGGAAATGTCTTGTTGGCGGTGCAAAAAAATGGAAGGAACCAACACTCACATTATCCTTTGTACACAATGGTTCTCCCGTATCGCTTATTGCAGAAAAAACTGCGCAGGTACAGGATTATTATATCATTTCATTCAGATGGAATAATATCGACATTTCTTTTGCAGATGTATTACATGCGGCAGGCAATCTTCCCCTGCCTCCTTATATGAACAGAAATGCTGAAACAGCCGATCATGAAAGATACCAGACTGTTTATGCCAAACACGATGGTTCTGTTGCGGCACCAACAGCTGGTTTACATTTTACTGATTCCTTACTTGAATCACTCAAAACAGCAAATATTCATACAGCATTTGTAACCCTTCATGTAGGAGCCGGCACTTTCAAACCTGTGAAAGCGCAGGTGATGCAGGATCATGATATGCATGCAGAGTTTATTAATGTTTCAGTTGAAACAATTCAGGAAATTATTTCGCGCTTATCCGGAAATATTATTGCCGTGGGTACTACTTCACTTCGCACACTTGAAAGTTTATACTGGCTCGGTGTGAAAATTATGCAGGACCCAACTATCAGTTCATCGGAATTAACTGTTGATCAATGGTATCCTTACGAAACAAATATTCAAGTTGACAGCTTTACAGCACTTACGGCATTACTGAACTGGATGAAAGCAAAAAAACAGGAAAAAGTGATCACCAAAACCAGTATCATCATTGCTCCGGGATATACGTTCAGAATTATCAGTGGATTGATCACCAATTTTCATCAACCCCAATCTACTTTATTACTACTGGTTGCAGCCATTACCGGAACTGACTGGAAGAAAATTTATGACTATGCACTCAACAACGAGTTCAGGTTTCTGAGTTATGGTGATGGTTGTTTGTTGTGGCTGGGTAAGGAGCTATCAGTTACTAGCTGCTAGTGCAATTATTATTAAAGAGTCCCTGCTAAAAAAACTAGAAGCAAGCGGCTAGAAGCAAGCGGCTAACTCATTACGCATTCCCCTTCTTTAAAGGCACTTCAAGCGTAAAACTACTACCCTTCCCTAAAGTGCTGTCTACTTTTATTTTGCCCTTGTGTGCATCTATTACCGTTTTTACATAACTCATTCCCAAACCAAAGCCTTTTACATTATGCAGGTTGCCCGTATGTGCACGGTAGAATTTTTCGAAAATACGTTTCAGGCTTTCTTTATTCATACCAATGCCATTGTCTTCTACACGTATCACAATATTTTTTGCCGTACTATGTGTTGTGATGCGGATGACAGGTTTATCTTTTGAGTATTTAATCGCATTATCAATCAAGTTCGATATCATGTTGGTGAAATGTACTTCATCACCATCAATGAGATCATTGGCGGCATTCAGGTATAATTCTACTACCCCTTCTTTATCCTGTAACTGTAACTGGTGATTATCCAGTGCATGTTGTATTATTTCATGAACATGAAGCGGCACTTCATTCAGTTGCAATTCCTGTTTCTCCATCAATGCGGCTTGAAGAATGGTTTCCACATGTTTGTTCATGCGGATATTTTCTTCTTTGATAATGCTGCTGAAGTATTTCATTTTTGACGGATCTGCCTGCACTTTATCATTCCTGATTGCATCAACCGCCAATGATATGGTAGCCAATGGCGTTTTGAACTCATGCGTCATATTGTTGATGAAATCGCTTTTAATCTCACTCAGCTTTTTCTGGTTCAGCAAGGATCGTATGGTTACAAAAAAAGCAGCGATGATAATCAGCATAAATACAACAGCTCCTATCAGTTCCCACTTGAGCGATGCCCATACCTGTTTTTTAAAATCGGGTACTACAATTACAAGTGTTTCAATGCTGCTGATTCCTTCGAAATCTGATCCGCTTTCCGGAACAATACCAAAATAATGACGCCTGTTCACCACCGTATCCCAATACTCTTTTGAGAAATTTCGTGTCGACATTTCTATGTCTTCCGATGGGGCAATAATGGCATATTCAAAATTGATGTTTTGTATCGATTCCGTTTCCAATTCGGTACGGATCATACGATAGATATCCTGCACACTGTAACGCTGGTCAATAGTAGGAGGTTTTAAAACATGCAGGTGAAAATCTGAATTGAAAGAAAGTCCGCCTCTTTTGGGTAAACGTAACGATTGCGTACTTTTCGAAGTACCATTTAATTTTAAAGCAACCCTTGTACCCGCATTATCAACCTTACTCCTGAATTCTGTGTTTCTTATCTCCAATAAATTATTGAGCCATGAACTTTGTATGATGAAAAGTCCAAGCAGCGACAGGGTAATCAGTATGACGATAACGGGGAAAGTTTTCTTCATTCTCACAAATATAATGGTCTGTGGCAAGTGACAAACAGGCAATGCGGATGTTTATCAGCTTTTTAACGCCTTATCGGCAGCTTGCGGGATTAAAATGTTTAGCTTAACTTTTCCATATGGATCTTTTACGACCCGGCATATTGCTTATTTCAGACCCCTTTCTTAAGGACCCCAATTTCCTGCGTACAGTTGTGCTTTTATGCGAACACCAGGATGAAGGCAGTTTTGGTTTTGTTTTAAACAAGCCACTACCCATTACACTGGAAGATATAATGCCTGAAGCAGAAGGTTTAAAGATACCATTACACGAGGGTGGCCCTGTTCAAAAAGACAGTTTGCATTTTCTGCATAACAGACCCGATATTATTACCGGCGGTGTTAAAGTAACAGATCATATTTACTGGGGAGGCGATTTCTCTGAAGTATTATTACTATTACAGGCAAAAGAGTTGCTGTATACTGAACTTCGTTTTTTTGTTGGTTATAGCGGATGGGGTGAACAACAACTGGAAGGCGAACTACATGAAAAAAGCTGGATCACCAGACCGGCTGATAAAAACCTTGTTTTCCAAACAGAAACACAGTCTGTCTGGAAAAAAGCCCTGGCCGATCTTGGAGGAGAATATAGCCAGATGGTGAATTACCCAATCGACCCTCAGTTAAACTAATGCATAAAAAAACTCCCGCGATAAAAACCGCAGGAGTTTAATATATAAAGATCGTTCTGATTATAAGGCTGATGCGCCCTCAACCAATACAGTAACCTTATTGTTCAACACTTCTACAAAACCGCTTTGAATGCTGTATTGTTCAGTATTGCTTTTATCCTTCAATATTTTCACATTACCCTTACCCAGCGCACTCACCAGTGGAGCATGCTGATCGAGCACTTCAAATAAACCGGTAATGCCGGGCAATTGAATACCGTAAACTTCTCCGCTATACAGCTTTTTTTCGGGTGTTAATATTTCGAGGGTCATAGTAATTTGAAAATTTGTGAATTTGAAAATTTGAAAATGAAGAACTCATTACTCAGTAAATCTCTTTTGAGATTATGAAAAATGAATTTTCAAATCTTCAAATTTTCAAATTAATTAATTATCCTTTTGCTGCTTCCAACAGTTTCTTACCTTTTTCAATAGCATCTTCCAGTGTTCCTACCAGGTTAAATGCTGCTTCAGGATATTCATCTACTTCACCGTCCATGATAGAATTGAAACCACGGATGGTATCTTCAATGCTTACGAATACACCTTTCAGACCGGTAAACTGTTCAGCAACGTGGAAGGGCTGACTCAGGAAACGCTGCACTTTACGCGCACGCTGTACGGTCATTTTATCTTCTTCACTCAGTTCATCCATACCAAGGATGGCGATGATATCCTGCAGTTCTTTATAACGCTGAAGAATGAGTTTTACGCGGTTAGCAGTTTCATAATGTGCTTCACCAACGATAGCTGGAGTCAAAATCCTTGAAGTAGAATCCAGTGGATCTACCGCAGGATAGATACCTAAGTCAGCAATCTTACGGCTTAATACCGTTGTTGCATCAAGGTGAGCAAATGTTGTTGCAGGAGCAGGGTCAGTCAAGTCATCCGCAGGTACATACACCGCCTGTACAGAGGTAATAGAACCGTTTTTGGTTGATGTGATACGTTCCTGCATCAGACCCATTTCAGTTGCCAGTGTAGGCTGGTAACCTACCGCCGATGGCATACGACCCAGAAGAGCCGACACCTCAGAACCTGCCTGGGTGAAACGGAAGATATTATCTACGAAGAACAGGATATCTTTTCCTTTACCGGTACCATCTCCATCACGGAAATATTCGGCAATGGTAAGACCAGAGAGGGCCACACGTGCACGGGCTCCGGGAGGTTCGTTCATCTGACCAAATACGAATGTGGCTTTTGAATCTTTCAATCCTTCCATATCCACTTTGCTCAGATCCCATCCACCTTCTTCCATACTATGTTTAAAGGCATCACCATATTTCATGATACCTGCTTCAATCATTTCGCGTAGCAGGTCATTTCCTTCACGTGTACGCTCACCCACACCTGCGAATACTGACAAACCACCATGACCTTTTGCGATATTGTTGATCAGCTCCTGAATCAATACGGTTTTACCTACACCCGCACCACCGAACAGACCGATCTTACCACCTTTTGCATAAGGCTCAATCAGGTCAATTACTTTGATACCTGTAAACAGCACTTCAGTTGCTGTACTCAGGTTTTCGAACAATGGTGGTTTATTATGGATAGGACGGCCATTTGCTTTGCTTACCTGTGGCAAACCATCGATAGCATCACCTGTTACATTAAATAAACGACCATTGATTCCATCTCCTATAGGCATGGCGATTGCTCTGCCGGTATCGATTACTTCAATACCACGAACAAGACCTTCTGTTCCATCCATTGCGATGGTACGAACACTGTCTTCGCCGAGGTGCTGTTGCACTTCCAGAACCAGTTTTTCACCATTGTCTTTGGAAATCTCAAGCGCGTTGTAGATTTCAGGCAAAGTTTTATCAGGAAAATGAACGTCAACAACCGCACCGATGATCTGTTTGATCTTACCTTTTGTAGCCATATCAGGAGATATAATTAGGTTTTAAAATGTACCCTTACGGGCACGGAAAACAGGTTTTCCGATTTGGCGGCAAAGGTAAGGGGATGTACCCTAAAAAATAGCAAATCCATCAACTAAATTTTACCCACAAAAGCTGCCAGCTTCAAGCTACAAGCCACAAGCTACAAGCGGTAAGCTAAACACACTTATAAATAAGGTGATTTATCCCTCTTAGCGACAGCTTCTGCTTGTAGCTTGAAGCTGACAGCTTGTAGCTCAAAACAACCCTCCTCACTGAATTCGCTGATAAAACAGTATTTTAACTGTGAAAAGGATTAAATATATTATAATTTAGCACAATGCAAAATACGCCCGAACATAAGGCCAACCGGTATATTTTCCTGGGGTTTATACTTATTATCGGTTTATTCCTGATCTATAGCCTGATGGCTTTTTTTACTGCTTTTCTGGCTGCGATCATGTTTTATGTATTGAGCAAAAAACCTGTGGAATGGTTGGTCAAAAACAAAGGCTGGCGCCGATCATGGGCAGCCATTCTCGTTATACTGAGTTCATTTTTTATCATTTTGCTTCCTATTACCGTACTGGGCACCATGATGTACAAGGAAATTGCACTGGTTGCTAAAAATTTTTCCATGGTAATGGAGCCACTCACCCAACTCGATCAATTTCTCCTCAAAGAATTTCAGTTTAGTTTATTGTCTGCTGAGAATATGGCCAAACTGCAGGTATATGTAACAAATTTTGTTTCTTCTACATTAACACAGAGCGTCAATTTATTCAGCTCAATTATCATGATGTATTTCTTTTTATACTTCATGATCATGAATGCCAATCGCATGGAAGCTGCTATGTTTTTATTTCTACCCTTTAAGAGAAGCCAGATTGCTCTTTTCGGAAGCGAGCTGCGGGCTCAGACCTTCAGTAATGCGGTAGGATTACCACTAATAGCTGTAATACAAGGTTTGTTTGCCTATATAGCTTTCCTGATCACCGGCATGAGTGACCCCGGCTTTTGGTCTGTCGTTACCGGTTTTGCTTCTGTTATTCCGATTGTGGGTACAGGACTTGTATGGATACCCGTGGCTGCATACATGCTTGTGCTGGGACAAAACTGGCAGGGGATTTTTATACTCTTGTGGGGTGGTATTATACTGAGTACGATGGATAATGTAGTTCGATTTCTGCTGGCAAAAAAAATGGCAGATGTACATCCTGTTATTACCGTATTAGGGGTAATCATGGGGCTGCACTATTTTGGCATTACCGGTTTAATTTTCGGCCCACTACTCATCTCTTATTTTATTATTCTGCTGAGAATTTATTACCACGAATACCAGCGCCCAGCCAAACAACGAAAACGCAAAACCCAAAACAGTTATTTTAATTTACCGTTCAGGAGAAATGGTTGAGGCTGATGTCGGATGTCTGATGTCGGATGTCGGATTTGTAGAAAACTTGTAGCTTACAGCCCGAAGCTGGCAACTCATAGCTCAAAGCTCCCTTGTGGCTTGTAGCTTTAACTAATCGCCTCATATACGACTACTGCAATCAATGCTCCTATGATTGGCCCCAGTACCGGTATCCAGCTATAGGCCCAATTGCTGCCGCCTTTATTTTTGATGGGAAGAAGGGCATGCATGATGCGCGGACCAAGATCTCGTGCCGGATTGATGGCCCATCCGGTCGGACCGCCTAAACCAAGACCAATTCCTATTACCAGTAATGCCACTGGTAAAGCATCCAGTGAACCAAGACTATGGTCGGCTTTGGTGATGAAAAGTATCGCCAGTATAAAAACAGTTGTTGCGAGTATTTCAGAGAAAAGATTTTGTATTGGATTGCTGATGGATGGACCGGTACAAAAAGAAGCGAGTTTTAATGAAACATCTTCTGAAGCATCAAAATGCTGACGGTAAGTTGCCCATACAAAAAAAGCTCCCAGCATGGCGCCTAATAACTGGGCCGTTAAATACATTGGTACATCGCTCCAGGAGAATTTTCCCGCAGTAGCCAGTGCAATCGTTACGGCTGAATTTAAATGAGCTCCACTTACCGATGCCGTTGCATACACCCCTACAAAAACGGCAAGTCCCCAACCAAAACAAATAGCAAGTAATCCACCGCCATTACCTTTTGTCTTGGGCAGAACCACATTAGCAACAACGCCATTACCAATCATAATCAAAATAGCAGTACCGAGCAGTTCAGCAACAAATGTTGTCATAGGGTAAGTTTCAATTCGTTTAATATAAAAGCAAGTGGTAAGCTGCAAGCCACAAGATTCAAGCTACAAGTTTTCTACAAATCCGACATCCGACATCAGACATCTGCCATTCTCTACAAGTATCCTTCCGCCAAATCGAGAAATATTGTTCGCTGGTCACTGGCCCAGGCTTCCGATTCTCCTAAAGTTTCACGCATCAAGTTAATGACAATATCCATACAATCCATTGCAGCTTTTGCATCGAGGAAAAGTATTCTTGTTCGCCGGGCCAGCACATCTTCAACGGTGATCGCCATTTCATGTTGTACTGCATATACCACATCTACCCATTTGTACGCAAAATCGGGATGCAGTAACTGATCCAATTCAGGCCTTTGTCTAATCAGGTTTTCTTTTTTCTGGCGCACAGCAATTGGATCACCTATCGGTAGGTTTTGGGTAATACACAAACGCTTATCCTGTTTAGAAACAAACACTGCATTGTCAACTGCATCCTGTGCCATTTTACGATAAGTGGTCCATTTACCTCCTGTAATCGTTACCAGACCACTTGTTGAAACCACGATCGTATGATCGCGCGACAACAATGCCGTACTCGTTCCTTCTTTTGAACGTACCAATGGTCGCAGTCCGGCAAAAACAGATAAAATAGAGGAGCGATCAATTGGCGGATCAATGTACCGGTTGATGTGTTCAAGTATATAATCCACTTCTTCTTCCAGCACCAATGGTTCTTCTGTTATTTCATCTACAGGCGTATCAGTGGTTCCTATTACTACTTTATTGTGCCAGGGAACAGCAAACAATACCCTTTTATCATCTGTTTTCGGAATCATCAATGCATGTGTGCCGGGAAAATGAATTTTATCTACTACCAGATGAATGCCCTGCGATGGATCTACCATCTGCTCAGCAGCAGGATCATCCATCCGGAGAATATGATCTGTAAAAACACCGGTTGCATTGATCACCGATTTGGTTTTGACCTCCAGTTCTTCTTCACTGTTATGCAGTTTCAGTTTTACTGCAACTATTTTTTTCTTTTCTTTCACCAAATCCGTCACTTTACAATAATTGATCAGCGTAGCTCCGTGTAAAACGGCAGTAGCAGCAAGATCAATACACAGGCGACTATCATCGAACTGACCATCGTAATACAATATGCCGCCCCTTACTTTTTTTTCATCAAGTGCGGGCAATAACTCCATCGTTTCTTTTGCTGATAATAATTTTGTTTGTCCGAGCGAAAGTTTGCCAGACAAGAGATCATACAGTCTTAGTCCAAGACCATAATACCATTTTTGCCAGAACCTTCTTACAGGTATCACAAAGGGCTGAGTAGAAGTAAGGTGTGTTGCATTTTTCAGCAACCATCCTCTTTCTCGTAATGCTTCTTTAACCAGTTTAATATTGCCATGTTCGAGGTATCGTACCCCGCCATGTACGAGTTTGGTTGATCTGCTGGATGTTCCCTTACCAAAATCAAATTGTTCAACCAATAAAATCTTGTACCCTCTCGAAGCTGCATCAACTGCAATGCCTAACCCTGTAGCTCCACCGCCAATCACGACAATATCCCAGTGAATATCTTCTTTTAATTGTTGTAATTGTGTGAGTCGATTCATATAGAAGGATGTCTGATCTGAGATGTCGGATGTCTGATTTAATTGAACCCTGTAACGCTTTAGTTAAACAACTGAGTTTATTATTCATCGGGAGAATTCCCCCTTTCACGTCTCACCTTTCACGTCTCACGTTCTCATGTCCCATATTCCGCCGCCCCCACTGCCCTTTTCCATCCTTTTGCCAATTGTTCTCTTTCTTCTTTAGACATTTCTGGAGCAAACGCACGATCTACCTGCCATTGCTGTTGAATATCTTCCACACTTGTCCAATAACCCACTGCAAGTCCTGCCAGATATGCAGCACCCAATGCGGTTGTTTCCACAATAGTAGGACGAACCACTTTTGTATTCAACAAATTACTCTGAAATTGCATTAATAAATTGTTAGCAGTGGCACCACCATCTACTCTTAATTCTTTGATGGCGATACCTGCATCTGCTTCCATCGCTTTTAATACATCCATTGTTTGATACGCAATACTATCCAGTGAAGCCCTTGCCAAATGCGCCGCAGTAGTACCTCGTGTAATCCCCGTAATGGTTCCACGTGCATGCTGGTTCCAGTAAGGCGCCCCTAATCCTGCAAATGCCGGTACCACATATACTCCTTCACTGTCTTTTACAGATGCAGCCAATGTTTCCACTTCACTTGATTGTCTGATAATACCCAATCCATCTCTCAGCCATTGCACAACTGCACCTGCAATAAATACACTCCCTTCCAATGCATAATGTGTTACACCTTTTATTTTCCATGCAATGGTGGTAAGGAGGTGATTAGAAGAAGGAACAGCTTTTTCACCTGTATTCATCAGCATAAAGCAACCGGTACCATAGGTATTTTTAACCATACCGGGCTGTGTACACAACTGACCAAATAAAGCGGCCTGCTGATCGCCTGCAATACCTGCAATGGGAATATTATGTGCTGTAAGAATATGCTGAGTATAACCATACACTTCGCTGCTGCTCTTCACTTCGGGGAGAATGGCTGTAGGGATATTAAAAAGCGCCAACAAATCATTATCCCAGGAAAGCGAATGGATATTGAACAACATAGTACGAGAAGCATTGGAAACATCGGTTACATGTACTTTCCCGTTTGTCAGCTTCCATACCAACCAGGTATCTATTGTACCAAAACAAAGTTCTCCTTTTTCTGCTTTTTCTCTTGCTCCGGGAACATGATCCAGCATCCATCTGATTTTTGTGGCGGAGAAATAGGCGTCAATGATCAATCCTGTTTTTTCCTGTATCAGTGTTGCTTTACCGGCTGCTTTCAGTTCATCACAAAATGAGGCTGTTCTTCTGTCCTGCCATACAATTGCATGATAAATAGGCTGACCTGTCACCTTATCCCACACAACAGTTGTTTCACGTTGGTTAGTAATTCCGATTGCGGCAATATGTTGAACGGTGAGTCCGGCTTTGGTAATGGCTTCCGCTGCAACACCCAGTTGTGTGCTCCATATTTCATTGGCATCATGTTCTACCCAACCTGGCTGCGGAAAAATTTGTCTGAACTCTTTCTGCGCCACTGCACAGATAGCACCTGCACGGTCGAACACAATAGCCCGGCTACTCGTGGTTCCCTGATCGAAGGAGAGGATGAATTGTTGCATACTGTAAGATAGCAGTAATTTGAAAATTTGGGAATTTGAAAATTTGAAAATGGGTTTTTCCCAAAATCTTTGATCGCACCTTAAAATGAATACTCCTGTTTCCTGCCCTGAGAGGGCAATGAAACATTTTCAAATTTTCAAATTTTCAAATTATCTCCTGGGTTTCAGCCAATGCTCCGGATTCATCAGCGTGCCTTTTTCATTGTTCATCATAAAAATGATGGCGCCTTCACCGTCGATACTTTTTCCGGAGCGGCCCAATACAGAACCGGCTTTTACCTGTTGTCCAACAGATACAGAGATACCAGATAACTGGTTATAGGATGTAAAGTATTTACCATGTCGAACAAATACCACGAGGTCGCCATTGATTTCACTGGCGTAAACTACTTCCCCATCTGCTACACTTTTAACGGGCGACCCTTCGGGTAAAGCAATCTGGATGCCATCGCTTTTCTGTGTAATTTTTGTGCCGGGAACCGTGGAAATACCAAATGGCACATACACATTTCCTCTATCTACCGGCCAGGGCAAACGGCCCTTATTCTGTTCAAACTGGATAGATGTTTCACGTCCTTCCGGTGTGGATTCAAACGGTGTATAAGGTCTGTCGGTAACAGGCCTGGCTTCGAGTGGTTCGTTTACAGTTGTATTTTTCGCCGTATTTGTTTTTGCAGGTGCATCGGCAGCAGGTTTAGTATTGTTTGCTGCGGCTCTTTTGGCATCATCGGCTGCTTTTTGCTTGGCTCGCTTTGCAGCTTCATCTGCTTCTCTTCTGATAATAGCCATTACCGCCTGCTGCATTTTCTGGCGCTGTCTTTCCTTATTCTGTATCTGTGTTGACAGCTCTTTCTCTTTCCCTTTTAACTGGGCTACTACCTGATCCTGTACTTTTTTATCATCCTGCAAAACTTTCAACTGCTCACTTTGTTTTTCCAGTGTTGTTATGCGTTCTTTTTTATTACTGCTTAATACTTCAATTTTTGTTTTCAGTAATGCTTCAGACTGAATGATGGCTTCTGCCTGCGTTTCCCTGTTTTGGCGATAGCTTTTCAGGTAAGTAATTCTTTTTATCGCATCATTGAAACTCTTGGAAGAAAATATAAAGTTCAGGTATTCATAACTGCTGCGGTTTTTGTAGGCGAATACAATGCTTTTTGCATATTTCACCCGGAGTGTATCCAGTTCTCTTCGCAGGCGATAGATATCTCTTTCATTCAGAAAAATGGTATTGTCAAGATCCCTGATCTGTCTGTTAATGGAGTTCACCAATTGCTCACGCATGGCCACTTTCTTTTTGATGATGGCCAGTTGACTCAAAGAAAGTTTTTTGTTTTTCTGTGTCTGGGAAAGTAACTGGTTCAGTTCAGCCAATTCTTTTTTCAATTCCTGTTCCTGTTTTTGCAACTCTTCACGGGTTTGTTGGGCATAGCCCCCAATTACCAGAACACAGGATATAAGAAGACAAAAAAGAGATTTGAACATGATGACAGTTTTGGACTAAAGTCAGGTTAACAAGCTATACAACGAATAAATTAGTCGTAAATTACTTACGCTTGTAGTTTTTCGGTGGATCGAAATTGTATTTTAACGGATCATTTAACGTAAATTCCTTAAAATCAAGTGAAATATTGAGCTTCGACTTCTCCGCCATGGAAATTTTCCGGTTGGCTGCAAAAAGATAATCGCCCAATGGCTGGTAGTTACTGAAGGTAATATCGCAGGTTCTGTTGCGCTGAACATCTACATCATCCAGTTTACTGTAGAGTACCCTGTTATCAGACTTATCGAGATTGATCAGGTGTTTGAACAATTCTCCCACCATCACTACCAGTAACTGTGTATTGCTGTTTTTATAGGAAATAAGATTATTGCTCATGAAAACGGGGTTCCCGATCAGCATATCCTGTAGTGTGGCAAAATCGAAAGGTATTTCTGTTACTTCCTGTAAATAGCTGATGGAGCGGTTCATTACGTATTTCTCCCCTACTTTCCTCACCAGTATCAAACTGTCTTTATTTATTTTCAGTTGAAGTCCTTCCGCAGATATTCCCAAAAAAGAACCTTTCACACGAATAATGATGACACTGTCTTTTCGCATGCTGAGATAGACGGTATAGTTATCATTTTTTTCTGCACCATCATAATCCACTTTAATCTTGGCATTAAATGTGTTAAAGTCTATTTTATTCTTTGCCACTTTACTCATGATATCGGCTACAATCGCTGCAGAATCTACTACAGGTGTTTCTTTAATTACTACTACCTGAGCCGTATCTTTTTTGGTGATGGCTTCCTGAATTTGCTCTACTTTTTTAACCGTTTTGCAAGCAAAGAAAAAGCAGCAAGCTACAAGCAACAAACCATAAGTTGTGAGACGTGAAACGTGAAACGTGAAACGTGAGCGAATATTTGAAAAAAAGTGATTACTACCAGATATCATAAAATTTATCATGCTTAAGTACCTGTTAAAAAATAAACCCACCAAATCCTTAACCTCACCTAATCCCTCCTATCCCCTAATACCTAAGAGCTAACTCCTAACATTCCAACATCCCACATCAAATCAGACATCCTACATCATCAAATCTTCCCTGTGCTGCCAAAACCTCCTGTTCCTCTTTCTGTATCATCTAAAGTATCTGCTGCCTGCCATTCAATTCTTTCCACTTTTTGTAATACCATTTGGGCAATACGATCGCCGGGTTGAATGGTTTGTTCTTCGGCAGAAAGATTAATCAATATCACTTTTATTTCTCCTCTATAGTCTGCGTCGATGGTTCCGGGTGTATTGAGACAGGTGATGCCCTGTTTAATGGCTAGGCCACTGCGAGGGCGGATCTGGATTTCGTAACCTTCGGGTATCGATACAAAAAGGCCAGTAGGCACCAATATACGCTGCATCGGAAGCAATATTAATGGCGCATTAACAGACGCCCGAATATCCATGCCAGACGACCCTGAAGTAGCATAATCAGGTTGATCGTTTGCAGATTGATTAACAATACGAATAGGAATGGTCATAATCCGCAAAGGTAAGGGCTGTGCCACAAGTCAATGCACTTTCTTTATCGAATTAACAAACCCCACAGCGTCAGCATTTGTGCCATATCTCTTACCTTCACGCCCAGAATGAAATTTAATCATATGATGAGGATTGATGAGGCATTGAACACTTTAAAAAAAATAGTTTCCGAATCGGGAAACCAAAACGATCTCACCTATTTCAACTACCATCAGACAAGATTTAAAAAAATGGCAGAAACTGTTACCAGTATCTGCCCTCCCGGTGCCAGGGTACTCGATATTGGCAGCCATTTTTTACATTCCTCTGTGCTGCTTTCATTACTCGGTTATCAGGTGGTTTCTATGGATGTAAAAGAATTCTGGGATCTGCCCTATGTGAAGGAAAGGGCACGTCAGTTCAATCTAACCGCTGTAGTAGAAAACAATCTGGAACAGTTAAATGTACTCTCAGATGAAAAGGCTGTGTATGATCTTATTTTATTCACAGAAATTTTCGAACACATCACCTTTAATCCCATTAATTTCTGGAAAAAGATACACATATTGGTAAAAGATAAAGGAACTGTTTACATTACTACACCTAATGCACTCACACTTTATGCAATTGCAAAAACCGCATTCAATTTATTGAGATTCCGGGGCATTGGTATCGATATCAATGCCATCTTCAAAACGGTAACCTATGGTCATCATTGGAAAGAATATGCAGCCGGTGAAATAAGAACTTATTTCAATATTATGAGTGATGGGTTTCTGGTAAAAATCCGCAAATTCTATTATAAGACACCTGAAAACATCCACAACTTCAAAAGTAGAATAAGAGGAATACTCATGAGGGCAGGTAACTTAATCCCATTCTTTCGCGATGCGTTGGAAGTAGTCGTAACGGTAGACAAATCAAAGCCATGGAAAATTGATGCCCCCGAATATTAGCCGGAACGCCATTTTGCATAAAAACAGTTAAACCATTCCAGATTACGTAATTTCAAGTTATGAAGGGTCATCATTATATTTTCCATCGGTATACAGCCAAATACGCTTTCCTCAGGCAATGGTGCTTGTTGCTAATTACATGTAGCCTTTTCAGTGCCTGCTTTAAAAATCTCCCCGATAAACAAATAATATATTTCAATGACTTTGAAACCAGTCAAAAAAACAATATCGCCATTTATGGCACAAGTGGTCTTATAGATTCCCTGAAGATTTCTTCTTTCAATCAGTCCAAAGTACTGGGCAGATTCAACAGCAATTACATTTTATTGCAACTCGATACAGTTGCGGAACACAACGCTGTAAAGATTGAGTTCGATTTATATATTCATGATCAATGGGATGGCAACCACTTACCCCCGGGAGCAATCTACCCCGACCTCTGGCAAATGACACTGAATAATTACCAGATATACCTCACCAGTTTCTCCAATGGAACACATAACCAGTCTTTCCCGGAAAACTATACCGCAGGAACAGCAGGTAATAAAGCTTTCAGTAATTCCTGGGCTACCCTGCCGGGTGTTTGTGCGGGGGCCGGATTAATCAATGGAACTACCCACTATAAAATAGAACATACCACTGCTCATCAGGGTGCTTTACAACTGGCTCTCAACGACATACCCAATCCCATAAACAGCCTATGCCTGAAAAGCTGGTCGATGGACAATCTCCGTATTACAGCCATCACCTATAAATAGCCCGATCTATACATGCATGCCTATAAGACATATTCTTCACTGATTAAGAGGAACCTGTCTGCTATTTTCAATTTTGTACACCTGAGCTTTATTCAGGCCGCTAATGTACTCACACAAATTATACTCATTCCGGTGATTACCCGGATTGTGGGGTTGTCGTCATTCGGACAAATCATGGTAGCCACTTCATATGCAGCACTGGTATCTATCCTCATCAACTACGGCAGTAATCAATCCGGCGTAAAAGACATCGCTTTATACAAGGATCAGCCTTCAAAACGCTCTGCCATTTTTTACAGTATCTACTTTGTAAGAATCGTTCTTTTCCTCTTGAGTATACTTAGCCTTTTTTTACTCAAACAAACCGGTGTCATCACCGCAATGTATGACCACCTGCTTTTTGCCAACATGCTGATATTAAGTGAAACACTCAACCCCTTCTTCTTTTTTGTAGGGTTGCAGAAACTATTTTTATACAATATCGTAACACTCATCACAAGAACCCTGGCCATTCTACTGGTTATTCTTTTCGTGCATACCCCTGAAGATAGCATTTGGGTAAATTTTTTACTAGGACTCTCTAGTTCCGTCGGATACCTTTTCCTATGCATCTTTTTGATCAGCCGATTTCGATTAACAGATTATAAAGTATCTGCCAGCTTCTTAAAAAAATATGTACAACAGAATTTCTATCTCACCGGTAACAATATCTGTGTTCAGTTGCAGCAGTCATTTTTTCTTTTTACTGTTTCGGCAATGGATAACCCCCTATTATTGGGTGCCTATTCACTGTGTGACAAATTTGTGTGGTCATTCAGGATGCTGATTATTTCTTTTTTTAATGTTGTATACCCACGGGCATCCATTGTTTACAATGAAAATCCCACTGCATGGATGCAACTGAGAAAAAAATTAAGCAGTATGCTGTGGGTTGTATTTCTTACCATCGCACTGCTATTGATCCTGTTTGCGGATCAATTGGTATGGCTGGTAACCGGTACCAGTAATCCGTTAAGCGCTTCATTTATACAGGCTATCTGTATCGTGCCATTAATTGCCGCACTCAACTCATTAAACGTTACAGATCTTTTGTTACGTAACAGGTATCAGGCTATTTTCAAGATTGCCCTGATACTACTTGCCTTGTCTGTCATCATATCCTTACTACTGACACAATGGGGCGATACCAGCTTGTTTGGTTTTTTTCCGGCACTTACAGAAATATTCAGCATTCCCTTATACCTCTACTTTATCAGGCAATCAGGAGTTCCTGCGGTTTCAAAAGCAGAATAACTTATTTTGCGGCCTAAATTCTTTCAACCATCCAGCTGATGAGATACGGAGCATTTGAAGATATAATGGCATGTCCGGAATGTAACCTACCCTTACATAAGACAAATCAGCAACTTACATGTCCGGGACCATGCGGATGCAGCTTCCCTATATATTTCGATATACCTGTGATGCTCAGTTGTAAAAACCCGGTGTTTCAGGTAAGCGATTTCGAGATACAACAGCCACCTGATATTTTTTTCAAAACCTATCGCAACCCCGTTCTGCGTTTCCTGAAAAAATTAAGACCCGATATTACGCTTAACCGGGTTAGTAAAAAGAATTATGCCGATCTGGCAAAACGCATAGCACTTATAAAACAACCAAGAATACTTGTTATTGGCGGGAGCATAGACGGGCAAGGCATCAAATCACTCAAAGATCAATTACCTGCCGATACTATTTTAGTGGAATCAGATGTGGCACACGGACCCAATACAAATATTATTCTTGATGCACATGCCATCCCATTTAAAGATGAAAGTTTCGACCTGGTAATTGCCCAGGCGGTATTGGAACATGTACTCGATCCATTTCAATGTGTAAAAGAAATTCAACGTGTGCTAAAACCAGGCGGACTGATTTATGCAGAAACACCTTTTATGCAACAGGTGCATGGAGGCAAATACGATTTTCATCGTTTTACCCATTTGGGGCACAGACGCTTATTCAGGTCGTTTCAGGAAGAATACAGTGGTGTTATTGCAGGGGCAGGTTCCGCAATGGCCTGGTCGGCACTCTATTTTATTACCGCTTTTGCATCAACTAAAAAAACCGATAAAATACTCAGCTTCACGGGAAGTTTTCTTGTATTTTGGCTCAAATACTTCGACTACCTCTATAACTTCAGAAAAGGAGGTTCATTTGATGCCGCATGCGGATTATTTTTCCTTGGAAAAAAAGAACCAGGTTATATGTTATCCGACCAGGAATTATTACAAGGTTATCATGGACATAAGTCTTAATAACGTACACCCTATCAATCGTATTGTACCTTTTACATGCAGCCAGCAGTAGCCATCATACTTGTTAACTGGAACGGATTAGAAGTTACCAGAAATTGTATTGATTCACTTCAATCATTACACTATACCAATCATTCCGTAATAGTAGTGGATAATGCATCAACAGATGGTTCCGCAGATGCTTTGGAGAAAGCATATCCACACATCACTGTCATAAGCTCTTCCACTAATACCGGTTTTGCAGGAGGCAACAATATAGGCTTCAGGTATGCTTTTCAATCGGGTTTTGATTACCTGCTCATGCTCAACAACGATACCATTGTTGAGCCAGATTTTTTATCGCATCTGGTGTCATATATGGAGCAACATCCCGACACCGGCGTTATCCAGCCACGCATTCATTTTGAGCACAACAAAAACGTACTGTGGAACAGTGGTTCTTATTACGCCAAATGGTGGGGCTTTTTATATACCAGAAGAGTTGGACAACCACCCGTTGCTGATGACCTGAAAATAAAACAGGTTGACTGGGTAACGGGTTGTGCTTTTCTCACCCGTTCGAGTTTGCTACAACAGACTGGCCTGCTCGCCGAAAATATGTTTATGTATAGTGAAGATGTTGATCTCTCATTTCGTATAGCCAAAATGGGATACAAACTTGTATACCATCCCGATGCATTGATATACCATATTGCCGGCATGTCGAATAAAACAGCGGCCAAAGGAAAAGAGGGATATGTGCACCCGCTTGTACATTACTATAATCAGCGAAACCGTATCTGGATATTAAAAAGATATACACCGGCATATGCTGTTATTACAACTGTCATCGCTAATTTTTTTTACATTTCACTGATAATAGGGTATTTTGCCATAAGAGGAAGATTCAACAAACTCAAAGCTGTAATAAGAGCTGTAAAAGATGGTCTGTTGGGTTCTATTGAAAATCAGCCACTATAAAAAGGGCAATGGTATAAAACGGCAACACTGCCTACCCGTTAAATCATGTTTGTATTCCCTGTCATATATATACTGTTTTTTTTTGTAGCCCTCGTTCGTATCATCAATGGCAAAACAGAAAACATTTTACTCTTTATCATTTTTGCGCTTCCGGTATACATTACCACACTGTCTGTAGCTACTTTATACGATCTGAAAAGCTGGGTGCCGGTTCTACAGGCCTGCAAAGAAGTTATATTGCTCGTTACGCTTACCAGCGTTCTCTTCTCTATCAAAAAAAAGCCAAAGCTGCATTTTATCGACTGGCTAATGCTTGCATACCTCACATGGCTTTTCCTGTATGTAATTTTGCCGATCGGAGAATATGGTATCAAGGATAAAATGATTGCCATGAAAAACATGGCATTTTTTACTGCCATCTATTTCACTGGTCGTTTTTTTGACCTGAGTCGTATCAACCTCAGTAAATATTTTCAATACTGCTGTTTATTAGCCATCCCTGCTGCACTATTGGTTATATGGGAAGCATTCACCTATACACATTTTCAGACCTTTACCGGTTATGCAGATTATATGTTTTATTTTCTCAACCAGGAACCTTCAGGGCATCATGGACTCAACTGGACCTTCGAAGCCGAAAATGATGGTCCGAAACGATTTGCCAGTTTCTTTGCCAATCCACTGGACCATGCAGCAGGTACACTGGTAAGCATTGGTGCTATTCTCGCTCTGGCCACAACCAATACGCAAAAAATAAAATTATCCAACTTCCTGCTGATTGCTTTCCTCGCATCAGTATGCTCCATTGTGTTTGCATTATCGAGAGCCTCTTTTGCCAGTTATATTTTTATCATTTACGCATATGCATATATTACCAAAAGAAAACAATGGCTCACCTATATTCATTACGGTGGTTTGCTCATCGTAGCAATCGCATTAACCATCATCAGTGATGATATTTATCAATTCATTATAGGCACCCTCAACTTCAGCAACTCATCAAGCGTATATCATATTCTGCAATGGGTAGAAGGCATTCAGGCTATTTTTAAAAACCCATTAGGATATGGCATGGGTTCGGCCGGAAGGATTTCCGGATTTGCAGGAGAGAATATTGGAGGCGAAAATCAACTCATTATTATAGCCGTGCAGGCAGGAATAGTGGCAATGGCCATATATATAGCGATTTATGTAGTGCTTACAAAAACAGCCTTACAAATGGCCCGACAAAGAAAGGGCAGGGCCAGAAAAGCAGGTATTTTTATTGCTTTGCTAAAACTGGGTATGATTATCCCATTACTCACTGCAGAAGCAGAATCTTATCTTTACATCGGTTATATTACGGCCTTCTTTTCGGGTATCATGATCAATATCAAATACAATTCAGATGGTGATAGGAATAGATATACGCGACCTGAGGCTGGCAAGAACAGGCCAGAAGACAACACTAGAAGAGCTTTGCCGGCAGTTTAAATTGCTGGGCAACACTACCTCTCATACATTTCATTTTTTCGACACATCCATTCCTGTATATACAGGCCGCAATAAATTCATGCTCATCACTGAACATATTCGTCAGCAATTATGGAAACAAATCGTGCTGCCTTATAAAGCCTGGCGAAAAAAATGTGATATCGTTTATTGCAATGATTATTTCGCCCCGTATATCCATCTCAACTATACTACTGTTCAGTTATTTCATGATGCTTTCTTTTTTGAATACCCTGAATATTGCAACCGTATCTGGCTGCAACTTTTTAAACGTATTGCCATTCCTGCTGCCAAACGTTCGGCATTCATCATTACCCCCACAGCATATGCCAAACAGCGGGTACAGCATTTTACAGGCATTGCACCGGGAAAAATAATCGCCATTCACCAGGGTCCCAAAACAATACCGTTATCAAATACAATTGCAGCTATACCCGACTGGCTACCCACTCAGCAGGGTTTACCTTATATATTACATGTAGGCGTTCTGGAGAAAAGAAAAAACCTGACAAGCCTGCTCAAAGCATTTCAACTATTTCAGCAGGCAGGTAATACCGCTTTCAAACTGGTACTTGCTGGTAAGGGTAACGGCAAAATGCATTCCGATGACACCGTAAATATTCTTCAAACCATCCGGGAACTGCAATTACAAAACGAAGTAATCATGCCGGGGTATTTACCCGATGAACTCTTAAGTACTGTGTACAAAAATGCCACCTGTTATGTGTTCCCATCTATCAATGAAGGATTCGGTATACCCATACTGGAGTCATTCCAGTTCGGTGTTCCGGTTATGGTAGCCAACAATACCTGCCTGCCGGAAGTAGGCGCAAATGCTGTACTTAGCTTCGACCCCTACAATATTGAAGATATTTCCGAAAAAATGCAACTGCTTGTGCATGACACAGCACTACAAAAAACACTCATCGAAAAAGGATACGAAAGACTGAAAGATTTTTCCTGGGAGAAAACTGCTGCTGCTTTGTTAGAGGTGTTTGAAAAGGCAGCCAGGAGGGGTTAGCTATTAGCTTTTAGGTATTAGGGGTTAGGAGGAATATTAGTTCGTATATGCCTCTGCGAAAACTTCGTACACGATTGTTCTCTACGGCCCTTCCTCCTAATACCTAATCCCTAACAGCTAACTCCTAGCTCCTAACCCCTACCTTTGAACACTAAAAAACAGCCAAAGATTTGAGTCAAGGGAATAAAAGAATACTGATCATCGGACAAACGCCTCCTCCTTTTGGCGGACAGGCCATCAATATTGAAAAAATCGTCTACACCTTGCAAAAAAACCAGGTAAACCATCGTTTTGTCCGGCTACATTTCAGCGATCAGTTGAATGATATGGGAAGGTTTAACGGCACAAAAGCATGGCGCTTACTCACCACATTTAGCCGCATCGTTTTTTACCTGATCACCTACCGGCCACATATCGTCTACTATCCTCCTGCCGGACCAACACGCAATGCAATCTATAGAGATATGATGCTATTGCTACCTGTTCGGTTGTTGAAGCGAAAACTGGTATTTCATTTTCATGCAGGAGGCCTGTCAGATATGTACGCCTCATTCTCTCCATTACTCCAATCACTCTACCGTTATATTTATCACAATGCAGCACATGCCATATGTCTTAGTGAGAGGGGGAGAAAAGATCCGGAAGTACTGAAGGCAAAACAAATTCATATCATTCCGTCGGGAGTAGAAGATATGCGTGGTACTGACACTCCTGCACAACAAGATAAATTCATAGTGCTATTCGCGGGTTTATGTAGTGAGAGTAAGGGTATTTTCGATTTTATTTCTGCCATCAGAAAATGCCACAGTAGCAATCCAGCTATCACAGGCCGTATTTTGGGGAAAGTATTTGGAGAGAAAGAAGAAAATGCCATTGCAACAGCTTGCAGGGAGGGAATATTAACGTACGAAGGTGTACAAACCGGGGAAGCAAAAAAAGACATTTTTACGTCAGCAGATGTATTTCTTTTTCCCAGTTTTTTTGAGTCTGAAAGTTTTCCAACGGTTATATTGGAAGCCTTCTCTGCTTGTTTACCTGTAATAGCCACCAACTGGAGAGGCATACCAGATCAGGTAACAAATGGAATTGATGGTTATTTGGTGAATATCCATGACACAGATGAAATGTGTAACCGTATAAAAACATTGGCGGCAGATACGCCATTATATCAGCAACTTGCAGTCAATGCCAGAAGCAATTTTGAAACTAAGTACACGATGAGTATTTTTGAAACTTCAATATTGTCATTCTTTAAAACAAATGCATGACCCGATTCCTTGTTACAGGAGCGAATGGTTTTATTGGCACCAATCTGATTCTGTCTTTTCGTGCAAACATTCAATCACCCTATAGTGTAAAACTGGTCGATACCGCTATCCCCAAAATACCACTACAAAACGGTGAAACATGGAGCCAGATCGATTTGCTGGATGAAAAAGCCGTACATGCATTATTCAAATCGTATCAGCCTCAAATAGTCATTCACCTCGCGGCACTTACCAGTACAGATATTGAGCTAACACTGGAAGATTATAAGGTGAACACAAGGGGCGCTGAAATTATTTTTGAAGCCTGTGAAAAAAACAATATCGACTTTCTTGTTCACACCTCTACACAGTTTGTGAACCAGGCACCTGGTTATCCATCATCCGATACCGATTATGCTCCTCATACTATTTATGGTACATCAAAAGTAATATCAGAGGAATTGCTGCGTGAAGAAAGATTTCATTTTAACTGGTGTATGATACGTCCCACTAATATATGGGGACCATTTCATTTAAGATATCCGTATGAATTCTGGAAAGTGTTGAAAGAAGGAAAATATTTACATCCCGGACGCAAAAAAGTAATCCGGTCATATGGCTATGTGGGTAATATCTGCTGGCAGATATTGCAGCTTATTGAAAGAAGAAATGAGCAGCAGATCGTGCGGCAGGTATTTTATGTGGGAGATCAACCGATAAATATGTATGAATGGACCAATGCTTTTTCATTGTCAATACTTAAAAAGCCGGTGCGCGTAGTACCTACCTGGTTTGTGTATCTGCTTGCACTCACTGGTTCATGTTTAAGAAAGCTGGGCATTGGTTTCCCTATTACTTTATCCAGGTATAAAAGTATGACAACAGATAACCCTGCTCCCATGGATAAAACTTTTACCATATTGGGGAAACCTCCCTATCAACTGAAAGATGGTATCAGGGAAACGACAGAATGGTTGGAACTGTTCTGGAAAAAACAAGAAGAAAATAAACTGTCATGAATCAATCCGTTGCACCTAAAATAAATATTGGCGGTACAGGCATCAGCCAGGTGTCGCTGGATGAGACGATGCAGTTATTTGATAAGTGGATTAAAGGAAAAGAAAAAAGAAGGGTTTGCGTAACTCCGGTAAACTGTGTAGTATGGGCAAATAAAAATCAAACCTTACAGCAATTATACAATAGCGCGGACCTCACTTTATGCGATGGCGTACCGTTGATATGGGCCTCAAAATTTTTAGGGAAAGGCATTTTAAAAAGCAGGGTAACTGGTCTTGATCTGCTTCCCCGATACATAGCCCGTTGTCATGAGCAAAAACATAGTCAGTTTTTTTTAGGCGCTAAGGAAGGTGTTGGAGCATTACTAAGAAAACAGTGTGAAAAAAAGTATCCGGGTATTAAAATCAGTGGGGTCTATTCCCCACCTTTTGCAGAAAAGTTTTCTGACACAGAAAACGAAAAAATAATTCAATTGATAAATCAGGTAAAGCCAGATATTTTGTGGGTAAGTCTTACTGCTCCCAAGCAGGATTTTTGGATACAGGAGCACTTACATCGTTTAGATGTAAAAGTTGCCATTGGCGTAGGAGGTGCTTTTGAAGTAGCAGCAGGCCTAATAGACCGTGCACCTGTTTTTATGCAAAAGAATGGATTAGAATGGCTGTACCGTTTCTATAAAGAACCAGGTCGTTTGTTCAAACGTTATTTTATTGAAGCCCCAGCATTTTTCCCAATTATTATCCTGCAGAAAATAGGGGGAAGGAGTTAGGGGTTAGATGTTAGGTATTAGGAGGAGAATAGAAAAGCCTTCGGCTTTCCAATATGTTTCATTACAGCTTTCTTCCTAATACCTAACCCCTAACCCCTGATTTCAAAGCCACTACCAAGACCCCGCTCACAAATACCAACAATGCAGCCCCAGCTAACACTCCTTTCCACCAGTCTGTTTTATTATCTTTCAACGGCAATACAGGAGCATCAACAATCTGTACAGTGGGGGTTTCCTGAATAAGTGAGGTTTTACTGATTTCCAGATTTTTTACTATTTCTGCATAAATCGTTCCCTGGATCACTTTATCTCTCGAAGATATCTCTGCCGAAACTTCAGGAACTGCATATACCGGGTTTACATCCAATAACTGACGATTGGCATCAGCTGCAGAGTATGTTTTACGATTTAATGCATATAATAAACTATCGGCCTTATCCTGAAGTCGCTTCACATTGGTAGAAAGCCGTTTTGTTTTGGTATCGATATAAAAATCTGTCGCCACTTTTAATAATTGCTCACAGAAAATCACACTCAGCATCTCACTCCTGGTTGATACTGCCAATTCAAAAAAACCAAGTTTTTTATCCGGTTTTGCAATAACCAGTTCTTTTTCAAGAATATTTTTAATGACCACCTGCTGCAACAAACTATCCTCCACCCTGCTTCTTGTAAGACTGTTTGGCACAAAGAAAATTGGTTTCCCGATTTTGCTATTCTTCTCCCATTTTTTATTTAACCCGTAAACCGCAACATATTCATCTGCCAGCGACTTTTTTCCTGTACTATCAATGGGCAACAATAAAGTTTTGCGAATTAATGAAGGACTCTTTAAAAGTTGTAAAACATTATCTCCAGACAAAACGCCATTGCCCCCTGATAAATTACTTATGTCAACACCAAACTGACCTGCGAGTGCAGACATCAGGGATCCACCTCCACCCACTTTCGATTCTTCCACTACAAACGTAATACTAGCCCTGTATGAAACTGGTTTCCACCAGGTATAGGAAAGTCCTGCTGATCCACCAATAAGAGCAGCCAGTAATAATAATTTCCAATGTTGCAGAGCATACAGTACCCAATGCCAGAGTTGTTTGAATTGTCCCCATAAGGAAAACGATTCTTCCTCCATTTCTGTACTTGTTATCTGTTGATCCTCCGTCATGTTTTTTTGTTTATGATTTGGGGGGGGGGATTAGGGGTTAGTTATTAGGCGTTAGGGATTAGGAGGAAAATAGAAAAGCCTTCGACTTTCCACTATGTTTTTCATTTTGCCTTTCTTCCTAACCCCTAACTCCTAATACCTAACATCTAACCCTTATCTCCTCAACACCGCAATTAAACTAATTACAGTAGCGAGTGTTCCGGTAAGGGTAGATATTTCGAGAATGGAAAGTCCACGTCTCTCTGAACCTGTTCTTACTGGTACAATAATTTTACTTCCGGGTGTTACTTTTGGATATCGTCTGAAAAACAAAAACCGGCCAATTTTTTTATTCATACCATTACTATACTGAACATATGCTTTTTTCAGGTTACCACTATCGGTTACACCACCCGCACTTGAAATATAAGACATAAAATTCGCATCAGTATGATTAACGATTTGCGGATTAAATACCGCTCCCTTAATCTCTACAAAAGGAACACTGCGCGGAATAAAAATGCTATCATTCGGTAACAATACAAATTTATCAAACTGCGGTTCCTTTTCCCCCAACAGGTTGTTGGTAGCCACCCTTAACTGATTTCTATATACCTGTACATCACTCAATGAAGCAAAAGGAGAAATACCACCTGCTCTTCTTAAAACATCCTGAATGGTTTCATCTCTTCTTTCGAGCACATAGTCACCCTCATACAAAACTTCACCTCTCATTTTAACACTACCCAGTGATTGATAGTTAAGTAGTTTAGGTACAAAAATATAATCCAAAGGTTCCAGTAAATAAGAAGAACTATTTTTAGACAATGCTGAATCTACCGCTACTGTAATCATGTTCAGCAATCGGTTCGCAAGTGTGTCAGAGCGGTTTTTAGAAAGCCGCGAAATCTCCACTTTATGCGTAGCCGCATCGTTGGTGAAACCTCCAGACATTAATATGGCATCCTCCAGTGTGATTCCTTTACGAAAAGCAATTGTCCCAGGTTTCTGTACGTTTCCATTAACGGTGATATACACCACCGATTCAAGATCAGAGCGCGTATGAATTACTACAGAGTCTTCTCTGAAAAGAGGTATGTCTTTTTCTGTTCCGCCCAACACATCCTTCACACTAAATGAAACCAGCAGAGGCTCTGTAGTACCTGGTGCCTGACGACGTATGTATCCACGATTTAAAAATGCATCTTCTTTTAGTCCATTTGCCTTTTGTATCAGTTGCAAAAGAGATAACCCGCTGGTGAGTTCATAATTGCCCGGTTTTTGCACCCCGCCTGAAATTATCACCCGGTTTACAAAACGATTGCTTACCTGCTCCACAAAAACTGAATCACCATTACGCGGAATAAAATAACTGAAATCACGTTCAGCAACATCTCTGAACACTATACCCTGCGGGTCAGTTTGCGATACTTTTACTACTTCTTTTATCGCCTTATCGCTCCATCCTCCTGCATATTTAAACAGATCAGTCATGGTTTCTTTATCCAGCAGTTCATACACAAAAGGTCTTTTCACTGCACCGCTCATGGTAACACGTTTGGCATAAAGCGGAAAACGAATCACATCACGATCCTGTAAACGAATATCCTGATCCAATATACCCTGCTGTAAAAATTTGTAAAAATCGATGACTGTTAACAGCTTATTGTTACGAATTAGTTCTATGGCCCTTAGTGAACCATTTCTGGCCGGTCCACCCGACAAATACAACACATTGAAAAAACCCGCCAATGATGATACTGTATAGTCACCGGGGCGCTCTGCTTCTCCAATTACCGTAACCCTTACACTTCTTACATTACCCAGAGTTACCAATAATTGTGATTGTCCGCTTGAAAGTGCCGGATAAGGCAGGCGGAGTTTGTTTTTAATACGGGTAGTAGCCTGCTCAATACTAAGACCATTTAACTGAATCAGCCCGGCGTGAGGTAATTCAAAATTACCTTCTCTGCTTATTTTTTCTATGTGTGTAAGCTCGTTCAAACCTGTAATGCTGAGAATCAGTTCATCCCCCGGCCCCAAAATATAATTGGCTGGAGTAGCCATATTAATATTGGGCGTGAAACTGGAAAGCGGGTTATTGAAAAAATCAAACCCATAATAGGGAGAAGGAATCCGAATATCAGGCATTTCAAATTTCCAGGTAGAGTCGCGAACAAAACGAGCAGTATCTGAAATCAGGTTATTCTTGTTCGATGAATTTTTATTTGATCCCTGCAATTTAACCAATCTCTTTTTTAAAGCATCTACCTGCGTTGGATCAAGTCCTCTCCTCACGAGTTCTTTGATGGCATCATTTTCCGTCATACCTGCTTTTTGGGTTTGTTGCCATAACTGCGTAATCTGTTGATCAGACAATTGGTCGACCCTGTCTATTCTTCGCTGAGCCGACAGTTGCTGCTGGCTAACACAGCTAATTCCCACAAACAAAAAAAGAATGATTTGTTTCATCTTACTATTAGGCATAATGACAAATATCGGTTTTAAAAATTATACGGAAGGAGTTAGGGGTTGGGAGGAATTAGGGAGGAGGGGTTGGGGGTTAGGGTTAGGAGGAATTAGGAAGAAGGTTAGGTTAGCTTTTCGCCATTAGCTATTAGGAGGAAATTATTAGGCCTCTGCGAGACCTTTGTATATGTATAGGCCTATTCTCCGTAGACCCTTCCTCCTAAAACCTAATAACTAACTGCTCCCTCCCAACCCCTAACCCCTAATACCTCTCCTACAGCCCAAACTGAAACCCTACATTCCACCAGGCAGTATTATTCCTGCTACCGGAAACAATATCTTCTCTTTTTTTGCTGGTATAGGAAGTATAAAAATAAAAACCCGGTATCCATTGATAATTGGCTTCTACATACCATGTAGAAGCATTGTAGATGGGGTTGAATAAAAATGCCGGCTGGGGTTCCTGAAAATATTGCTGGTCAAGCGAACCTGCGCTGCCTTTACGTACGTGTTCATATCTCACCAGCCATTTCAATCTGGGAATGGGTGTATATTTTGCAAACAACAATAAACGATCGGCATTACTACCCATCCAATCGCCCATCAGATAATCATGGTTGGTATAGTTTTGAGCCGGTTGCAGATTACGGTAAACAAATGGACGAATCTTTGTGTATTCAGCACCCACTGTGAGATACGACAATCCTACATCAGTTGTATTAAAACCTATGGTATAACCCAATTGGTTTCTGCTTTTGGTACGGCTGAATAAACTACCTACTCTTATTTCATCCACAAAAACGGAACCATACAAGTGTGTATTTTTCAGGTGATTCCTGGAACTTAGTTGTAAGAATAGCTGACCGTTTGATCCTGCATTAATATTGTCGTTGTTATTGAGTAGATCATATGCTTTGAAAAAAACAATAGGAATTAAATAGCCAGCCTGTAAACGTTCACTATACACCACCGACTCGCCCAGGTGAATATCCAATCCTCTAATCGGTGTAAACTGCAAACTATGTGAGGCCATAAATTTAGGTATGAATACATCTCTTCTTCCGCCAAAAGGAGAGTTCCCTGTATTATAACTACGGTTAGAATCAATCAGGTTAGAATTTAGCCAGGCATGTGTATAGTTGAATTTGAGCCAGGGAAGCGGTTGAAAATCGAAGCGGAGATAGGGATAAGTAGGTGCTTTGTCAGACAACACAATTCTTCCGTTTTGTCCATAGCCCCATAATAAATAATCCTGACCAAAAGAAACAGCACCTTGTTTCCAGGCATAAGAAATTGCCCCTCTTAATTCGCTGAAATTATGGCTTTTTTTACTGGCAGCTATCTTACCTACAATACCTGTTAATGAACTTTCATTGCGTAATGTGTCAATGCCTTTTCCATCTTCGGTCATATCATGAAATGAAAGATGCCATGCCCAGTGTTTCCCCGCATACCCATATAAACGTGCACCCGAACCATAAGTTTTAACAGATCGTCCATCACCTAGTATACCACCGCCACTCAGGATCGGATCAACGCGCATCAAAAAGTTTTTTCCGGAAAGCACCAATGCACGCCAACGTTTCCATGAATCTGTTTTAAATAATTGTGCTTTTGCAGTATCCGTGCCTATGATAGCCTGCTCATCAGAAAAATCTCGCTGATAAAAAACCAGTTCTTCCCTCTCTACCTTGGTTAACAGATTGTTTTTTTGCGATAAAGAATCAAGGCAGCTGGCCAAGTATACCCTTGTTAAGGGCCTGATCTGGTCATCAAACTTCACCAGCCCTTTCTGCGCCATACGATACAGGTATTCATAAATATCACTCCTATGCTGTTCATACACAGCCTGTGATTTTCCTGTAATCACAACAATGAAAAGAGATAGTGTGAGAAGAATGTGTTTCATGGGTTGGGTACGAGGAGTTAGGGGTTGAGGGTTAGGGATTAGGAGGATGTAAGGAGGAGTTAGGGGTTGGGGGTTAGGAGGAATATTAGTTCGGATGTAACTCGGCGAAATTTCTGTTACCTCTCGTTCTCAGCGGTGAACCTACCAACATCGTTCTCCGAACGAGGCAGGAGGATAATTAAGCAACCACAGGTTTCGCCAATTCCCTTCCTTCCTCCTAACCCCTAACCCCTCAATACGCATTCTGATCTCCTCTGAAAATATTAATAATGGTTTGTAAAATAATCTGACAGTCGAGCCAGAAAGTCCAGCGGTGAATATAGTAGAGATCGAAATTCACTCTTTTCTGCATAGAGCCGGGTTCACGTGTTTCGCCCCTGCATCCATTTACCTGCGCCCATCCTGTTATACCAGGTTTTACCAGATGTCGTTGCATATAATTATCAACCGTATGCATGGCTTCAATGTTCAGTGGTGTAGGATGTGGTCTTGGCCCAACCACCGACATATTACCAATTAGAACGTTCCAGAACTGGGGCAATTCATCCAGATTTGATTTGCGGAGTAAGGCTCCTATGCGTGTAATTCGTGGATCATCTTTCCGTGCTTGCTGGTATCTTCCACTTGAATCCATATCGGTACTCTCTTCCACCATAGTCCTGAATTTATAACAGGTAATCTTCTGATTATTCAGTCCCCATCTCTCCTGTTTAAAAAATACCGGACCCCGCGAAGTGATTTTTATCCCAAATGCAATCATCGGCAATAACCACCACCCAATGACGAGAAAAAAACACAAGGCAAACAAAACATCAAAACTTTGTTTCAATATTTTATTTTCCCATTTATCTAACGGCAGTTCACGAATACTGATTACAGAAAGCTGACCAATATTGTTTACCTGAACGGTTGAAGAACTGTACTGATGAATATCTGGTAAAATCCTTACCCGCACTTTATGATAATCACATACTTCAATACAGTCCTGTATCTGTTCTTTCTGTTGATTAGGCAGGGCAACAATCACTTCATCTACCCTTTCCTGCTTTAGCACATTTGACAGTTGCTGCACATTACCATAATACATACAGCCATTCATGGCCTTTTTCTGGTCGTCAATAAACCCGATGCATTTATACCCGTAATAATAATATTTGTTGATGGTTTCATAAAACTCATACGCTGCCGGAGTAACACCTACAATTAACAGATGATCAAATAACCGACCCTGAAATAGCGCTGAGTGAAGGTATTTACGGATAATATATTTGGTGAGAAAGAGCGACAAAAACAATAAACCCGCATGCCATACCAGAAAAGCACGGCTATGCTGAACCTCCTGTTGTAAAAAGAACAATACAGAACTTAAGAGTATCGTATAAATGATAAGGGTGTAGATAATGAAAACAATCTCTTCAGAATATTTATTGGAACGGCGGTCGCGGTATAGTTTAGAAATAGAAGCAGAAAAATACCAGACAAAAAGCGCCAATAAAACCGGCAAATAAGAAGGGGTATGATTACTTAACAGACGGCTACCCGAATCAAGTTGGTAGGAAAGAATATAGCTGATACCCACCAACGGCGCATCGATGATATAGCGAATTAAAGTGTAGCGGTTAAACGATTTTCGCATACAGAAATTTGGATTTCAACACTTAGACCCCAACCAGGGTCTTACCGATGCTTAGAGGGTAAAATTACAAAAAAATACAATATTGGATAGGAGGTATTAGATATTAAGAGTTAGGGATTAGGAGGAATTTGAGTTTGGGTATCGTCTCAGCGAGACCTTGGTACCCTTCTGTTCCCTGTCCCCAGAGATCCCTAGTCAACCCTGACGAAGGAAAGGTCTACCAAGAACAAGCTTCTACAAAGGCCCAATAACCTCTCTTTCTTCCTAACCCCTAAAACCTATACAACAACTGCAACTTCCCTGTAAAGTTCAAGAACTCATTCCCCGGGGCAAAGAAATTATTGGGATCAACCTGAATAATGAGCCACTGATAGTTATAGGACCGGATTAAACCCATCTGACCCGATACAAATACCCGGCCCAGGGGCCAATCGGCTTTAAACGTACCCGCCAGATCGATCCAGTGACGTCGAAAATCCTGAAGGTATTCAAAAGCCTGGTAATAAAAATCACTGTTATATCGAACCCTTTCTAATTGAAATCCTATTCTTTTCAGCCCCTTAACCCAACTGAATTCTATAGTCTGGCTATTGCTGCCCGGACCAATCCCAGCACCGATCGATCTCCCCCTGTGGGTGTACCCCTGACGCACATAAGCATGGGTGTACCAACTATCAGGGCTACGAATCAGTTCGGCAGTGGGGGCCTGCAATTGTGCCAACTCTGCTACTAACTGAATATGGCTTCCGTTTTTGCTGTTAAATAATTTTCGGAAACCAGCTACATAGGCCCTTCTATAGGCATCGGTCTGAATCAGGTTCCAGGGCATTAAAGAAATATCCTTGCGACCATATTCCATATAAATTTCTGCCTTCTCAGCAGGCATCAGGTAGCGAACAAACAAAGAGCCCATCGAGGCTTTTTTGCCATTACGTTCATTGGCCGTTCTGCCTCTGCCCAAAAACCCTTGGAAAGGCAATACATCTAGCGGATTTGAAATATCTTCTGTATAGAGGTATGATGCTTTGGCAATACCCAGGTACAAACCCTTTGTCCATTTAGGATTCCAGGTCAATACCATTCCTGTCATATAACGATCCTTATCGGGTTTGGGAACGTAGACAAAACTGCCATTGTACACGCTATTGATTCTGGGAGGCAACATACCGGATGATTCCAGTTTACCACCCATGATTTGCCCCTCAAAACTACCTATACCGGTACGAATGGGTGTATGTGTTTCAATGGTCCAATGCAGAAACCCAGGAGCGTTATTACTCATGATCAGCGCATTTCTGTAACCGGGCCCCCACCACAAACTTTCAGAAGAAAGGCCGACTGATATATTTTTAGTGCGGTACTTAATGAACGACTGTCCGGGATAAAAATGGGTCTGCGATGCAGTACCAAACTGCTGCGGAATATCAATCGTGTTCCATACCCGATACCGATCGGCCCAGGCACGGTCACCCAATTGCTGAGAGAACCCCTCATAGGCACGATTTTCGGCGCTTGTCCATTCGGGCATCAGCTGAACCTGTATTCTTTTACCAATATTGGCATATACACCCATACTACCCAAAATCTGCAACCCCCTCGAAGGCAATAAACCACCTCCGTTCCATTCATAGGGCAAAACACTATGATATTGCTGAGCGATTTGCAAGGGTAAAATACCCGCCGAGAAGTTTTTCCGCAGAATCCTCGCCGAAGACCCCACCTGCAGCAAAGGGTCAAGTTTCAGCAGCGGCACTTGACTGGCATTCACCATCCAGGATCTTTGCTGCAAAACACTATCCCCAGCCAGCTGCTGCACCCTGAATAATTCTTTCAATCGTTCATGATGCACTTGCTGCCCAGCTACCAGCTCAGCCAGTAAAATAAATATGACCAAAAACGATTTGCGCATAAAAGGGATTTTTTGAGGAGGGGTTAGGGGTTGGGAGGGAGGGGTTAGGTATTAGGGGTTAGGAGGAAGGGAAATCTGTGTTGGGGTATCGTCTCTGCGAGACCGAGATCTTGGTACCCTCCTGTTTCCTGCCAGTATCCTCTAACGTCACCTCGACGAAGGAAGGTACCACAGAGAACAAGCGCCCGTACAAAAGCCTCGCAGAGGCCCCCACCATTTCCTCCAAACCCCTACCCCCTAACTCCTATAACCTAAACTGCCCTCCCGCCTGTACATGCAAATTCATCACATTCACACCAGTCTGCCATGCATAACCTCTTGATCTGATCAGTTCTATTTTCCCACCCAGTATCCAACGGCCTTTAACCCATTGTGGGGTGAATCCGAAACCGAGGTCTATCCATTTCTGTGATCGGTTAACGGGGTCGCGGTTAATCTGTTCTATAAAAAAGCCCAATCGCTTTTCACCCCTTATCAGGTTCACTCCTGCAAACAAAGCATCGGCACCAAAACCATAGATGGAACCGAGTATCTGGTTGTCCTGGGTATATCCTTCACTAATCTGACCATGCTCATACCAGTTACCGGCATTTCTCACCATATGATCCGGTGTTTGACTCATCTTGGTAAACTCAAGGGTAATATCTATCCAGCGATTTTCACCAGATTGTGGAATCAATTTTTTAAACCCTACAATATGGGCCGCTGAATGACTCGGCCCCAATAAGTAATCACGGGTATTGTATTTATAATCGTTGTAACCGTATTCAATGTAAAACTCAAAATGCTGTTTGGGGAAGAGCCAACGCAAAAAGAACGATGCCACTTGATCTCTGTCTATTAAATCCTCATTGGCCACATTTTTTTTCTGTCCGCCCAATGCCAATACAGGGAAATAACGTTCAAAAGCACCGAGTGTATTGGTAAGGGAGTCTTTACTATAGGTTTGCACTACCCTATTGATTCCTACAAACAAACCGGGTATCCATTTTGGTTGATAGCTTACGGTAAAAGCACTGAGGTAACGCTTTTGTTGCCCCATTGATGGGTCCGCTGCCAGCAGATGTCTGCTTTCCATCGACCTCTCACCATCCGTACGCAACCATCCGCCCATCAGTTTCCATTCAAAACTGCCGATGGGTGTTGATTGAGGTTTACGGCTGCCGATAAAAAAATGGGTAAATCCAGGAGCCTGGTAAGTCATCAATAAGCTATTCCGTAAACCCGGCCCCCACCATTGATTGGCGGTGGATACACCCGCCCTGAATCCTCCTACTACCAGTTGTACTGTTGATTGTCCGGGATAGATTCGTCTAAACGATTTACCACTATTATAGCCAAATTGTGTGGTTGTTTTGTAAGCAGCATTAGCCGCCCATACCAACTCCGGGGCCAACTGCATTTCCAGAAAACCGGCCCTCATCTGTACACCGCCGCTAAGCCGGGTTTGTAAGCCTTTGGCTGCAATCAGCGAGCCGTCATTGCCCCCAAATGGATGACTACTGTTAAACTGCGTCATCCAGCTAATGGGTAATAGGGTGGTAACAGGTTTCTTAAAAGAACCCACAGCAGAGTCGGTATGCGTACCAAAGGGAATAGACCGGAGTGTAAAACTCTGATCGGCTCTCCCCTTACCCAATAACTGCAAATCACGCAAATGCTGATCCCGCAGTAAACCCGCATCCAATGTCTGACCACATAACAGCTGCGCCCCCGACATCAATAAACTGGTGAATAAAAATTTTTGTAGTATCATAATTATTTTATCGGTACCCCTAAGCTCGCTCCTGTTAGTTTATCGAAGGGGGTTCTTTCTTACTTGTCCGCCTATGGAGGGTAACAAGACAAAGAAAGTAAATAGCGTTATTTACTAGTAGTACCCCTCCTATAATCATTATTTTTTAACCACTGAGTTACATGGAGTAAGAAGGCACGGAGGTAATTGAAAACTACAAGTTACCCGACTTATATACCAACATTTAAATCTACATCTAAGATCAGACACCCTACATCAAAAAGATCCTTCGTCGTGAACCCGATCTGCGATCGTGACACTCCTCTCCATGGGAGTCTCCAAAGGAGTTATACTAACCTTAGGACAGGATGACAATTAAAACAGAGAAATAAGGAACAGAGGAATAAGAAATAAGAAAATAAAGCCTCCCCTCGGCCTTAGAAAAAAAGCGTTAAGAAATTCATGGAATGAAGCGTTAAGCAATGGATGATGCTTAGCTCTATCCTATTGCTGAAGCACAGTTTCGTTTAATTAATGAACAAAAGCGGGGCTTTAAACTTCTCCAGAGGAGTCCTTTGGACATCCATTGTAGCGCAATGCAATGAGTTTTAGCTTTTTTTCGACAGCCTTGTCCGAAGGACTCCTATGGAGATTTTTTTTGTTACTTTTTTGTGTCAAGACAAAAAAGTAAACAGAGAGTTACATTCTCAAATAAACTACCAAAAAAGGCAACCCAATAATCACATACCCACAAACATTCAAAAGATCCTTCGTCGCGGCTCCCGATCTTCGATCGTGACGCTCCTTATAATGACGCTCGAAGAGAGCGCAAAACCCGTGTTGGCAAAGCCAACACATTTCAAATCCGACATCTGCCATCAGACATCAGCCATCCCCCTCTATTCATATTCCGTTTTCCCTTTCTGAAAGGTAAACGACAATCCATCAACCTTATCATTCAATAAAGTATCTCCATCATACAGATGGCTGATCTTTTGCTGTTCTGTAATCGGCGTATACACCCTCCTCGCCATCGCATCACATTCAAATTTGGCATCAGCCGTTGTCATCTGCACCGGTGGTGTTTTCTGCGACCAGGCAGAAGGTCCACGCAGGTAACCAACTATATCCATTTCTCTCGCCACACGACAGAAACGAATAGCATCTACCACTATTCCACCGCTATTAGGACTATCCTGTACCGATAAGCGGGCAGTGAGTTCATATCTGGCTCCGGCAAAACCATAGGCAACCAAATCTATATTGCAGACTTTATTGTCCGTACCCATATATTCCCCACCGGGGCGTTGTACAACGGTTAAGGAAGGACCGGCAAACATGGTCATTCCTTCCAATCCCTTTCCACGTACAATTGATTGGCCACTCAATACATTTTCCTTCGACACATGTTTGTTGTGTAGTCTGGCTTTTTCGGCCATGTTCAAAAAGTCTGTATTGGCAGAGCGGCCATTGATAATATGTTCCTGACCCTGGGTGGTACCGGCGGCCATATTCATTTGTATATGTTGGGTAACAACAAGGCCTGCATCCATCATACTGCCTTGCAATACTTCCGATAGGCGGCTGGCTCCATAGCTGGAACGCATATCGCTACCTACAATGGTTACTTTATGTTGAATAGCCGATAACTCTAATGTCTTTGCATCTTCAGTAGAAATAAAAGTAGGCATACAATTCACTACATGTACACCTGCTTCAATGGCATTGTTGATATACCATTTTGAAGCCTCTTCTGCTCCTACAGGCATATAGTTGAGGAGGATATCAACCTGGTGTTTTTTCAGCAAGTCTTTATATTCATCTGCACTAATTACATGTGCTTTATTGTCTTCCTGGAAAGTAATAGAAGGATGATAACGGTGCATATGTGCTGCAATACCATCCAATGTAGGTCCACGAAAAGTTCTGGCATTGGTTTCAATACACTGAAACTTAGAAGCGGGATCAATGACCTGCATATTACAGTTAGGCTGAGCATAAAGCGCCTCCTGTAAAAAAGTATCTACTTTTCTTGTATCAATATCGAAGCCGAGTACAAACTCAATATCCTGTGTTTTATATCCTCCAATTTCCGGATACATAACCCCAATCGTATTCTCAGGATTCCTTAGATAAAATTCAACCCCTTGAACCAGTGCAGAAGCACAAGAACCAATGCCAGCAATGGCAACCCTTATTTTAGTAGACATGTGTGTGTAGTAGTTAAAAAGATTGCGAAGTTAAGGGAAAAGGGGTTAGGGGTTAGCTATTAGCTGTTAGGGATTAGCTGGGGCAATCAATTATTAAACTCCTACCTAAAGGGTATTCCCTTCGCTGGCCGGACAAATCTCACCTTAGTCCGGAGAGCGATTGGGTACCCTCAAATTTTCCCTCTATTTGGACTTAATATGACCTTTTTCCCGGCCTTAGAAAAAAAGCGTTAAGAAATTTACGTAATGAAGCGTAAAGCAATGGATGATGTCTGGCTGTAACTAAAAGCTGAAGCACAGCTTCGTTAAATCAATGAATAAAAGCTAGGCTTTAGACTTCTCAATGAGTCCTTTGGACATCCATTGTAGCGCAATGAAGTAAATTTTAGCTTTTTTTCGACAGCCTTGTCCGAAGGACTCCTTTGGAGACTTTTTTTGTTACTTTTTTGTGTCAAGACAAAAAAGTAAACGGGGGGCTACATCCTCAAATGAACTAACTGAAAAAGCAACTTTAGATTTGCATATCTACAAACAATCAAAAGATCCTGAGGAGCATCTCTGCGCGCTGGCCGGACAAATCCCGACTAAGTCGCGAGAGCGATCGGGTTGTCCTTGATTTTTCTTTGTTACTTTCTTTGTATCAAGACAAAGAAAGTAAACAGAGGGTTACATTCTCAAATAAACCACCTGAAAAAAGCAACTTTAGATTTGAATCTCTACAAGCAATCAAAAGATCCTTCGTCGTGAACTCGATCTGCGATCGAGACACTCCTCAGGATGACGCGCTGAGGAGGGGCAGAACCCGTGTTGGCAAAGCCAACACCTCCAATCTCCGGTCTTCCCGACCCCGGACTTCCGGACTTTCCCCCTACCCCACTTTCATCGCCACTACATTTGCATCCTTGCTCTCTTCATTCTTCTTATCCAGTTCTGCAAAAACAGAATTATTACTGACAAACTCAGGAACAAGCTGTTTCATTTTAGCCACCATATCCATGGTATTGTCTCTTTGTTTGGCGAGGCGGATCAAATCGGCGAATTCCTGTTGAATGGCTTCAATGGCATTGGTTCTTACTTTGGCGATCATGATTTTCTCATGATAAGTAGGAAGGGTATTTTCAGAATCCATCAGGAGCTCCTCGTAGAGTTTTTCACCCTGACGTAAGCCGGTGTATTTAATATCAATATCAATACCGGGTACATATCCGTATAAACGGATCATTTTTTTTGCCAGGTCAACAATGGGAACCGGTTTTCCCATGTCGAAAACAAATATTTCTCCACCGCTACCCATACTACCAGCTTCCAGTACCAGTTGACAGGCTTCGGGTATGGTCATAAAGAAACGGGTGATATTGGGATGGGTAACTGTAACCGGACCTCCTTTTTCAATTTGTTCTTTAAAACGTATAATAACCGATCCGTTCGATCCAAGTACATTGCCAAAACGGGTTGTGATGAATTTGGTAAATTTCTCCTTGTCGCCATTGTTGGCAGAAGAATGATACAAAGACTGCACATAACATTCTGCAAGTCTTTTCGAGGCTCCCATTACATTGGTAGGGTTTACCGCTTTGTCGGTTGACACCATCACAAATCTATCTACATGATATCTTACCGATAAATCACAGATAATCTTAGTCCCCATAACATTGGTCAGAATGGCTTCTGATGGACAAAGCTCCATCATCGGTACATGCTTATACGCTGCTGCATGATACACATAATGAGGCTCGTACATGGCAAACATCTCCTGCATGCGATCCTCGTTGGTAACATCACCCAGGTAAGGAATGCAGGCAGTTTGGGTATTGATTTCCTGGAGTTCCAGTTCTAATTGATGTAGTGGGGTTTCAGCTTGGTCGCAGAGGATAATGGTATGCGGTTGAAAACGCAAAAGTTGACGAACAATCTCACTACCTATAGAGCCAGCGGCTCCTGTAACTAATACACGCTTGCCTTTGATCTGGTGGGCAATCTCTTCATTATTAATCCTGATAGGTTCTCGTTCCAGCAGATTTTCAATTTTAATAGTTTGTAATTGACGTGCAGAAAATTCACCATTGATCCATTTATCTAGTGGAGGTACATTGAGGACTTTGATATCATGGTCGAGACAAAAATCAACTAATTCATTCTTCTTTGTAGGCGCCATATTAAACGCAGCAATGATAATTTCATCAATTTTCTGAGACATTGAAATTGTCTGTAGATCCAATCGATGTTGAATCCTAACACCATCAACTACTTTACCTACTTTACGGGTATCATCGTCAATAAAGGCAACTACAGTTACGTTTGAAGTCGCATCATGCTCCAAAACTCTTTTAGTAGCAAAGCCAGCCTCTCCTGCCCCATAAATTAGAACATTCTTTCGATCCATTTTATAGTTCCTAAGATAAGAGAATGCATACTTTACAATCACCCGATATGAAATCAAAAAAAGAAAACTAAACAAACTATATATGATAAGGGTTACTGTCGGAAAATTTAATGCCCCCCCTGTATTAGTAGATACTAAGCCGATAAAGAACAGCACAGAGGTTGTCATTAAAATCGCATAACAAATACGCAGTGCATCCTGGATTCCGGTATAACGAATGATTCCTGCATATGTTCTGAAATTAACAAACACAATCGAATTTATTAACAACAGGATCAAAAGGTTCCCACTTAAAGCCTGACCACCTATTGACTCAAATGATAAGTTGTATCTGACCAAATGGGCAAACACCATCGCAAATGCACAGATACCTGAATCTATCAGGAAAATAATCCAACGGGGAACAATGTTTATTTTTTTAAACATAACTTCGATTTCAACGACCTTATAATGGGGCTAAATACCTGATAAATAAGGTGATATTCTTAAATCGATATATAAAGATAGTAAAATTGATGAAAAAAAGGATTAATAGGTATATCTACCATTTAATTGAAACATAGGATATCGCAGCGACTTACTTTCAGGCTTTATTCACGAAACAATTATGAAGAAAAGGATTAAAAAGCCAAGCAAGAAATCGATATCCGTGTTTTTTTTAAGTGCTACTACCGAATAAAAGCTTTAGATAAATAAATATTAACCCATGAATTCTTCCATTGTAGCATGATTTGCAGCATTGATATTTTTTCGTTTCAACACGTTAACACAAGTCATATATATTATTTTAATATCTAAAAGAACGGACTGTTTTTCGACATACTGTATATCAAACTTGAACTTTTGCTCCCAACTAATGGCATTTCGTCCATTTACCTGTGCCCACCCGGTTATGCCCGGTTTGACGTCGTGTCTTTTTGCCTGCTCGAGTGAATATCTTGACATATATTGCATTAAAAGTGGTCTTGGACCTACTAGACTCATTTCACCTTTTAAAACATTCACTAGCTGCAATAATTCATCAAGTGAAGTAGATCTTACTACCCTCCCAAATTTCGTAATCCTTTGTTCATCCGGTAATAAGTTCCCATTTTGATCGTAAGCATCTACCATCGTTTTGAATTTAATAATCAGAAATGGTCTCCCCTTATATCCGGGTCTTTGTTGAACAAAGAAAATCTTTCCCTTGTTGCTAAAACAAAGAAAAACCATCGTCAGAATTATTACAGGTGAGAAACAAACGAGTAATAACAGTGAAATCAAAAAATCTGCAACAGGTTTAATATAATTTCGATACATAAACAACCAACTTCATTAGAAAAGTTTCAGTCAAATTAAGTAACTAATTTCATGACATTTTTTAAGAAAAAAAGCACCTCCGATATTACTATCTGATAAAAAATGTCTGTTCATTTTACCATCTACTGCAGATATAAATCCTGTTATTCAGATTTTCATAAATTAAACTCCTCCTAAACAAGTATTTCTCAGAAAAATATTTAATTCAAATTAATTTTACCAAATCGATTTTCCTAATTAGATATAATGAAAGTATTACTATCCATTAGTATTATCGATCCATGTATATCAGTTAAAATGCCGTAAATGAGCACTCACAATTTAAACAGTTTTGTAAGCACTACAAAAATCCTGTTAAATTCCGCTTCACTTAGATTAGATCCACTTGGTAGGCATAGTCCTGTTTCAAACAATTTTTCGCATAACCCAGTGCCAAAAAAATCTGCCCCTTTATAAATAGGTTGCATATGCATGGGCTTCCAAAGAGGTCTTGATTCAATATTTTCAGCATTAAGTGCCAATCTTACTGTTTCTCTTGTAATACCACCTGTTAATGCTGGGTCTATTAATATAGCAGTAAGCCAATAGTTACTAACGAAATCATTATTGGGCTCTGTCTGAAAACTTATCCCTTGTACACCATTAAAAAAATCCCTGTACCTTTTGTTGTTTGCCCGTCTTTGTTCTACCCTATCTTTAAGCACCTTCATCTGGCCACGTCCGATACCTGCCACTACATTACTCATTCGATAATTATATCCTATCTGAGAATGCTGATAATGTGGCGCCTGGTCACGTGCCTGCGTACTTAAAAAACGTGCTTTCTCTATGAATTCCTCCTTGGTGGAAACCAAGGCTCCTCCGCCACTGGTTGTAATAATTTTATTCCCGTTAAAACTAAGTGCTGACATATCACCAAATGTACCACAAGCCATATTCTTATAACTCGAGCCCAATGCTTCTGCAGCGTCTTCAATGATTGGTACACCATACCTTTCTGCGACATCCTGTAGTTCCTTCATTTTTGCAGGCATTCCATACAAATGAACCGGAATGATCGCTTTTACCTTTTGGCCCTTATATTTATCAAGAGCTTGAGCCAAAGCATCAGGGCACATATTCCATGTCTCTGGTTCAGAATCAATAAAAATAATTTTTGCACCCTGGTAGGTAACCGGATTAGTAGTTCCACAAAAAGTAAAACTTTGTACTAATACAATATCGCCAGCTTCAACACCCAAAATAATCAGCGCTAAGTGCAAAGCCGCCGTACCTGAAGACAGTGCCGCTGTTTTGATATCCCCACTTACTTCTCTTCCTGCCCCTAGAAATGATGAAATATCATCTTCAAATCCGTTAACATTTGGACCAAGTGGAGAAATCCAATTGGTATCGAATGCTTCTTTTACATAATCATATTCTGCATTTCCCAGATGAGGAGAAGAAAGCCAAATTTTGTTCATCTTATTTAATATTTATTGCCGTATTTTTTTAAATCTATCAGAAAAAGCTAATTCAGACACAAAATTAATTTTTGCAGGTACTTTATATGCATCTAATCTTTCTCGACAGTGATTACGTATAACAATTTTTTCGACTTTAGGGTCGAATCCATCCGCCAAAATAACATCTATAACAACCATTTGCCCCGTGATAGCATTAGCTACTCCTTTTGCCTTACAATCAACAACTTGTGGCAATTCGATAACAACTGTTTCAATTTCTGTTGGTAATACTTTTTCCCCGCCCACATTAATTACTTCTTTAGAGCGTCCGATTATTTTTAGGAACCCATCACTTGTTTCCTCCACGAGATCTCCGGTTTTAAACCATCCATCTTCAGTAAAACAGTCGTTACTATGATTAATATAACCCAATATCTGCGTCTTACTTCTAAGCCAGAGTTCTCCATTTACGATCTTGAACTCCTGATCTGGGTCTTCAATTTTTAAGAAAGTGCTGGTAGACGATTTGCTTACTGTTTTCGCTATGCCTGTTTCACTGGTTCCGAATGTTTGCATAAACTTTACACGGGGTAGTAAATCCTTTAGCCGCATAAGTAAAGCCTCGGGCATAGGCTCTGTACCATAAGTTACCATTAGCAAACTGGATACGTCATACTTTTCAAAAGCTTTACTTATTAGGGTCAAATTTAGAAAAGTGGGTGATGCGGGAAGAACATTCACTTTATACTTTTCAATCAATTCACAGACATGATCAGGTCGGCGATTTTCAGGAATTGTAATAGTTGCACCCATCGACAGACAGTTCAACAAAGTATTCAAACCTCCAATATGATCAAACATTAAAAAGACCAAAAAATTAATCATTTTGGTCTTTTTCTCTAAATAAGACTCCAGTAAAGAATCGAGATTATGAACCATTGCCTTGGGTTTACCAGTACTTCCGCTACTGAACAAAAGCAAACCTGATGCGCTTTGTGTTTTTATCCCTTGGATCAAGACATGCCTGTCTTTTTCTTCGTGTTCAGATAAGTTCTCAACCACACCCGATCTTAGATTAAATATCCAATCGGGTTTTGATTCCTGCAATCGTTCATTAATTTCAGCATCAAGCTCAGTTGTGACAGGAATAATAATATTTTTATTTAAAGCTAAAGCAAAGAATAAGGCAATCGCTTCAATAGAATAATCACCGATTATAAAAACAAGTTGATTAGAACGCACCCCTTTTTCATTTATGAGACGTGTTTGGTTACTGATGCGTTCGGCAAGATCATGATAACTGATCAGCTTTCCCCCATGAATTATAGCTGTTTTATCATTATAGCCAGTAATTTTTCTTATAAAATGTTCAACTGATCTCATTTAAATACTCCTCCTAAATATATAGTTTGACCTGATATAAAATCACTTTTAGGATTGATAAAAAAATCAACGACATTAATTACATCGCCAAACGTGCCCATTCTACGAACGGCCTGATGTGCAATTAATTCTTCGATTTTGTTTTTAGGAACAGCTCTTATTAAGTCTGTATCAATAGGTGTAGGTCCAATGCAGTTTACGGTGATCCCTAATCCCCCTACTTCCTTTGCCATTACCCGGGTAAGCTGTTCTACAGCATTCTTACTCGCCGCGTAAATTGCTTCCCCTTCCAGATCAAGTGCTACAGCTACAGTTGAAAAATTTACAATACGGCCAAATCTATTTTTCTGCATTAATTTGGCAGCCTCTCTTGAGAAAAGGAATGTTCCCTTAAAATTAGTCTGAAAAAGTTTATCTACAGTTGAACCAGGTGTCAATAATAGGTGGTTCATCGAAGCGACACCTGCATTATTAATAAGCACATCAAGTTTACCAAAGTTCTTTCTGATAGCTGAAAAGACATTTTTCACGGCTCCTTCATCTGCTACATCCAAACAATAATGAGTATAATTTATATGTTCAAGATCATTTTCACTTCGACTACAACCTATTACCTGATGGCCCAGAGTTAAGAAATATTCACTGAGTTGTCTACCTATACCTTTTCTGGATCCTGTGATAAGAACGACGAGTTTATCTGTCATATACCTATTTTAAACTACCCTTCGGCGATTATTAATTCTTCAATATAATCAATGAGATTTGATATCCTTGAAAAAGGGCTGGTGCGGCGTGACATTGCCTTTTCATCTGCCAATATAAGTGATACTCCTAATTCAGTTTCGATAGCCTCTTCAATATTCACAATTAGGGATACTAATGCCAATGAATCAAGCTGTCCATTTCCTCCAAAAAGACGTGTCTGTTCGCCTTCGCTAATATCTATTTTGTTGTCCAGTTCTTCCTGATATTGATTGATGCAATCAAAAACCAGTTTTGAAATAATTTCGCGTTTAATACTGCTCATATATTTATTGGTTTGTGAAATATTGTTGAACTCAAATCAGTAGAGGCTGTGCCCCAGGATAAACCAACACCAAAACCACACATCACAACTTTTTCGAGCTGATTGCTTTTACGAAGCTCTGCTGCTTTATCGCATAACATTAGCGGAATTGAAGCAGGTCCTGTATTTCCAAAACCATCCACTGATATAGGTACTTTTTCTATAGGTAACTTCATTTTCTTTCTAAGATAATTGAGCATAAAGGCGTTAGCCTGATGCAATGCAAAACAACCAACATCCTCCTGCTTCCAATCTAATGCTTCCAGTGTTTCCGAGATCATTACCGGCACTTCGCTAATTGCAAAATTCATGATGGCCATCCCATCCATATACAAATCTTCATCTGAGCGAAAAACGCCAGGTTCAACCTCACTACTTTTATTTGTTTGTGTATTGGAGGGCATTCTGCATCCTCCTGCAGGTATTATTAGCTTATCGCTTCCCGACCCATCAGAACGCACAGAAATATGCATATCACTCTTGCCTGACTCTATTATTGTTGCAGTTCCAGCATCGCCAAAAACCATTGACACAGATCGATCACGTTGATTTATGATACGCGTGCTAGTATCACCTGCTAAGAGTGCGACCTTTTCAACTCCCGATGCAATAAGCATGGCAGCCTGAAAAAGCCCATAAACATATCCAGAACATCCTAATGGAATATCGAAACATGCTGTTTCACGGCTTAAGCCCAATTTATCTTGCAGAATTATAGAAGTTTGAGGTAGCCGGTGATCGGCAGTTTGTGAAACAAAAACCAATGCCCCAATACCCCTTGTATCTAGATTACATTGACTGATAATTTCCCTGAATGCAGCCTCACAAAGATCCGCAGTTGTAAGATGAGGTGGAGCAACCCTTACTTTTGAAATTCCTGTGCTAGAAATTATCTTTTTCACCTCCGATTCACCATACAAATCAGAAAAAGAATTTAACTCCAGTATGTTAGCTGGAACGGCAGTAGCAACATGCGAAATTGATATTTTTTTAAATAAAGTATGCATAATTAATTTACCGGTTGATCCCAAGTCCTCCGTCTATAGTTATACTTTGCCCTGTCATCCAGACAGAAGCACCTGAAAGGAGATAAATACACAAATAGGCTACATCCTCGGGACGACCAAACCCCAATGGGTAATCCTTGCGATGCGCTTCCAATAATTCTTTGGAAACTACTTCTTCATTCATTTTCATTAACCCGGTTTCAACCATTCCCGGAGCAATAGCATTTACCCTTATTTTTTTTTTCGATAATTCATTAGCCAGTACACGTACAAGTCCGTTAATCGCTCCCTTCGCTGCAGCATATAAACTATGACCTTTTGACCCTATTGAAGTTCCATTTACAGAACTAAAGAAAACAATTGAAGCTCCCGTGTTAATTTTTTTTGTTTTAATCAGTTTTTGAAGCATAAGTGCCTGACCAGTAAAGTTATCATCCATAATTGTTTTCAACTGATGACTTGTTGTAAAAGAAAAAGGTTGAATTAGATCAGAACCTGCAGCGAATACAACACCATCGAAATCACTAAATTGCTGAATTATTTCTAAGGTTGCTGATTCATCAGCTAGATCAAATATAGCTCTATCATGACGTTGATTATCACCACGATGCAATAAATCAAACGTATCATTCAATCTTTCAGAATTTCTTCCACATATCACAATGTTCGCCCCAGCCAAACTTGCTTGAGCCGCTATAGTTCTCCCAATACCAGAAGAAGCTCCTGTAATTAATATTTTTTTACCCTCTAGTGAATACGGGTTCAATTTTTCGATTTTACAATTTCAAATAATTCAGATACATACTGAGCATTCCGAATTTCATCCCCAGTAAGTTTTACGCCATATTCTGCATCAACCATTGCAATCAGGGAAATAGCAACCAGTGAATCCCAACCATCTAATTCTTTAAATTTTGTGGTAGACAATACATCAGCTGCATTAATTTCATCGAACTGCTCGGCAAAGTGTTTGATAAACTCTTCTATATTCATTGAGTGAAATTTACAATTTTATTTCATAAGCTGGATTCCCGAAATATGTTGCATCATTCTTAATATTTCGTAACAATAAACTTCCAGCACCTAGTTTATTATTGTTGCCGATTTTCTTTTGTTGTAAAACACAGGAATTTACACCAAAAAAATTAAGGTCTCCAATCTTCACTTCTCCAGAAATTTGCACATTGGGTTGAAATAGATTATAAGAACCAATTTGTGTATCATGTCCGAGTGTAGCCCTGGTATTAAAAATATTAAATGAACCTATGACAATATCGCAGGTAAAGTAGCAACCGTAACAAACAATATTTCCAACACCAATCTTGTTATATTGTTGATCATATTTCACATCTGGGTGAATCAGATTTGGAAAGTTGATATTTTCGTTACGAATACTTTCCGCAACTTCTTTTACCACCTTAGGTTTTCCAATTGCAATAACTAACGCTAAGCTCTCTTGATAATTATTCAAAGTATTAGTTCCACCAAGAACAGGAAAACCGTTTATAATTGTACCGGGAGTAAGAAACTCATCGAAATAACCAACAAATTCCCAAACATCATTTTGTTGGTTTATATAGTCAATCATCTGATATATTTCCTTTCCAAAGCCACCTGCACCATAAATAGCAATTTTCCTTTTCATATTGTTTTGCTACTAATTTACTTATTAACAAAGAATAAATTCATACTATGAAATGAAAATACTTGCGAAGCTGCCTTTTATTTAAATTAGTATACTAGAATGACAATCTAATGCGAAGATATATAAAGATAAATAAAAAGTCTTATTTCATCGCTGTTCGAATAGGGAAATAATTTTCAGATAACTTAGGTTAACATCATAATGTCTGGTTAAATAATCATATCCATTCTTTCCCATTTGTATTCCAGTCTGCCGATTTTTTGTAAAATAGTCAACCAATTCAAGTGCGCGACTCAAATCTCCATTCAAACACCACTTGCCAAAGTTATTTTCTTCTGCGATTGGGCCAATGTCTGAAACAGCGTCAGTCATACAAAAAACAGGTAGTTTATATTCAAGATATGTTAATAACCTTGACGGGAAATTTGGAATTGTAAAGTCGGGATGAAGTAAAATAAGACCAATATCGCAATTAGATGCTAGCTGATTATACTCGTCTCTAGGAATATATTGTATTAAGCTGGCATTAGGTGGCTTATGCTCTTCAAACCATCCATTTAGGTATAAAAATTCAGTACCGTCACCAACAATTACAAAAAAAGCATCGGGAGTTGTTATTGAAGCTGCCGATATAATGTTCAGTAAAAATGAAACACCTTGCGGTTTGCCAAGATTTCCACCATATAAAAAGAGTACTTTATTTTCTGGAATACCAAAGTGACTTAATATTGATCTTCGATCCACGCGTTCACCTTCAAATTGATTTAACTCAACACTGTTAGGATTAACTTCCAACTTCCTTCGGGAAATTTCAGGATGATGAGACTTTAGATAGGCTAAATTTGCCGGAGACATACAACCAATCCGATCTGATAAGCGGTACAGTTTTTTTTCCTGCCAATTAAAATATTGATGTAAAAGCCCACCTCTCTTTATCATTCCCATATCAACTGCATTTTGAGGAAAGATATCCTTGAGCAGTAAATAAGTTTTTGCTTTGTTCCTCCTTTTAAGGTGGGAAATCAAACTGGTTAAAGTAATAGGTGGAGTTGTATACAAAATCAAATCAAACCGTTTATTGGCTAGGTTCTTATTTATAGCTCGCTTAAAGAAAAAATTTAAACTAACGGTTGCTATGCCCTTTTCGATAAGATTTGTTTTCTGCACATTTAAAGTCTTTACCTGCAATACAGTAAATCCTTCCTTAGACGTCAATCGAGTCGGCAGTTTTGTCCTTCGTTCAACAGGACAAATTACAGTAACCTGATGGCCTTCTTTACGAAAAACACGAAGCAAATCATGGTATATCCCACGATCCTCCAATGAATTAATCTGTACTAGGCTAATGAATAAAATATCCATTTATTTCTTACTCCAAACAACTCTGTTGATATAATCCGTATAACTCAAAATAATTCGAACCACTTTTTCTGAAACATTCGGGATGCTATAATCAGCCACTTGTCTGAAATTCCTCTCACCATGAATTTTTTGTCGTGAGGTTTGCTCGAGCCCTTGTAGTATACGCTCAGACTTAAGCCCGGTAAATATCACTGAAGCCTCTTCCATCGCTTCTGGTCTTTCATGAGCCTGACGAATATTCAATGCACGGAAATTAAGTATCGATGACTCTTCACTAATTGTGCCACTATCTGACAATACTGCAAATGAGTTTTGTTGTAATGAAATATAATCACTGAAGCCCATTGGCTTTAAAAACTGAATCTCTTTTCTTATATAGAAATCCTTGGTTTCCAGCATTTTCCTTGTTCTTGGATGGGTGGAAACGATAACAGGATATTTATATTTCTCTGCAACTGCATTCAACGAATCAATAAAGTCTGTAAAATTCGCCTCATCATTAATGTTTTCTTCACGATGAGCTGAAACAACAAAATATTTTTCCTTCTCGAGATTTAGCTTTGATAAAACCATTGAATTATTTATCTTATTACGATAAAAAGACAATACTTCAAACATCGGTGAGCCAGTTTTTATGATCCGGTCTGCAGACAAGCCTTCCCTCAATAAATACTCTCGTGCGATATCTGAATAAGTTAGATTTATATCAGAAATATGATCTACTATTTTGCGATTTGTTTCTTCAGGTACACGCTGATCGAAGCATCTATTGCCTGCCTCCATATGAAAAATTGGTATCTTTCTCTTTTTGGCTGGTATAGCACAAAGACAGGAATTGGTGTCACCTAAAACCAGAAAAGCATCTGGTTTTATTTCTTCGAGCAGATTGTCAATATTGATCAGAATTTGTCCGATCGTAGCTGTAGGAGTTGCACCAGCTGCATTTAAGAAATAATCAGGTTTGCGAATACCCATGTCCTCATAAAAAACTTCATTTAATTCATAGTCATAGTTCTGTCCTGTATGAACCGTAATGTGGTGTATTGAATGACTCTCATCCAAGGCAGACATCACTCTTGACAATCTAATTATTTCAGGTCTTGTTCCAACAACGGTCATTACTTTTAGTCGAATCATTTGTTTTTCATTGAGTTATACAGTTTCCATATAAGTATCAGGATCATCGGCATTGAAGAATTCATTGATCCAAAAAACGGTAAGCAATTCTTCATGGCCTACATTTTTGATATTATGAGTATACCAAACCGGCATATCGACATAACTTGGCTCACTACCATCCAGATAAAAATTCAATACTTCACCGGTACCCACTTTTCGTAATTGAATTTTTGCCTTTCCCTTTAGCACTGCAAAGCGCTCAATCTTTCGAGTATGATAATGATTACCTCTTGTTATTCCTGGAAGGGTTGTAGAAAATGATATTTGTCCACCGATGTTTAATCTGACTAATTCTACAAATACCCCCCTGTTATCCGCATTTTTCTTTAATTGAAATGGAAAATAGTTTCTTAGGTCTATGTATGACCGGAAAGTATTAAATAGATTCAGTTCAAAACTGTCATTAAGTACAGGTATACCCCCTTTGTCGAAATAATCCTGTTTAAATCTATTAAGAATACTTAAAATCTTAGATACCTTTATCTGGCTGGTATGTGGCACCAAAATTTCATCATTAGGTTTGTTTGTAAAACAATTAATAATGACATCGACCAGCTCAGCCACATAAATCAATTTTAATTCTCCATCAACATTAATTATTGGCTCTTCTGAATGTGTGAGCTGGTAGCAAAATGTTGCAATAACAGAGTTGTAATATGGGTTACCAAATGGACCAAACACATTTGGTATGATTAATCCCGTGAAACCTGCTCCATTCATCTTTGCAGCTTCAGCTAATATTATCCTGGCTGCTTTTTTAGCATTTCCGTATACATTATCTTTTTCCTCTTGGATAGATGAGGAAAAAATAATGTGGGCGGTTGACCCGGATCTTTTAATAGCATGAGCAAGTTTTGTAGCAAGATCAATATTAGCCTGATAAATTACATCAGTATTTGCATGACGGTTAACCCCAGCTAAATGAACAATAATATCACATTCTTTAACAAATGCTTCTAATGCTGGTTCATTATTAAAATTGTCTCGATGAAATTCAACAATCCTATAATTATCACCATCTAATTTAAGCGTGTTATATAAGTAGGAACCTATAAAACCTGACTGCCCCGTTATGCCTATTTTTTTCATTATTTAATAATCATATTGAACTGCTGTAACGTCACCTAGAATATCTCTTTTTATTATCGGCAGTTTATGTAGCAATTGTTTCATCCCCATAACATCAAGAAGTGTTGTATTATGAGAATGGTATTCTTCAGCTTTGACAATGTCACGAATACCTTCTGAAAAATATTGTTCATAGTTCAAATCGCGTGTGTCGGCAGGTATCCTGTAATAGTTACCAAGATCTTCAGCTTTTACCATATCCTCTCTATTCACTAATGTTTCATACAATTTCTCACCATGTCTTATACCAATAATTTTAATTTCAACTTTTGAATTATACAATTCAATTAAAGCATTTGCCAATGTTTCAATTGTTGCCGCCGGAGCTTTCTGTACAAATAAATCTCCTTGTCGTGCATTTTCAAAAGCGTACCAAACAAGATCAACTGCATCTTCAAGTGTCATCATGAAGCGCGTCATATTGGGATCTGTAATGCTCAGCGGCTTTCCTGTTTTAATTTGATCTATAAATAATGGAATTACAGATCCTCTTGAGGCCATCACGTTCCCATATCGGGTAGCACAAAAAATAGTCTTAGTATCATCCAGATTTCTTGATTTTGCTGCCATTACTTTTTCCATCAAGGCTTTAGACATTCCCATTGCATTAATAGGATAAGCAGCTTTATCAGTACTTAGCACGACAACTTTCGATACTTCATATTTTTCCGCAGCCGTTAGAATATTATCTGTACCAATAATATTGGTTTTAACAGCTTCCATTGGGAAAAATTCACAGGAAGGGACCTGTTTCAATGCTGCTGCATGAAAAATGTAATCTGCGCCTTTAACAGCAGGTTCTACACTTGAAAGATCGCGAACATCACCGATATAAAACTTAACCTTAGCGTTATTTAAACGCTTTCGCATATCATCTTGTTTTTTTTCATCTCTTGAAAAAATCCGTATCTCGCTAAAGTGCTCAGTATTCAGGAACCTATTTAGTACAGCATTACCAAAAGAGCCGGTTCCCCCAGTTATCAGAAGGATTTTATTCTTAATTTTCATTGTTATCAACTTTAAATATCTTGTTCTTTTCTGTTTGTGAAGGATAATTTATCAAAACAGCCTTATAGGGTCCTTTAAAAACGAAAAGGCTACCGGCCGCAACCCCTATTACACCATGTTTTTCAATTACATTCTCAATATCTTGAAGTGACCCAGCCCCACCTAGTACGGTGAGAGGAAGGGAAGTTACCCCAGCTACTTTTTCAATCAGAGACATATCGTAACCTTTCATAGATCCATCCTGATCGATCGAATTGATAATAATTTCACCCGCCCCAAGTTGTTGCATTTCAGCCGCTAATTTCAAAGGATTAATCCCAGTGGCTTTTTTACCGTTGTGGGTATATAACTCATACCCACCAAACACCTTTTTCTTAACGTCTAATACAACAATTACACTTTGTGAACCAACTCTTTCTGCTATTTCTGTAACAAGTTTCGAATTTTGTATGATAGCGCTACTCAATGCAATTTTTTCGATCCCTAAACCGAAAATGCGTTGAGCCTGTTCTTTAGTTTTAACACCACCACCATAACACAATGGCATTCGAGACTGATTAGCCAATTTTTCAATTAAGGCGTAATCTGGCTCCTTACCCAATACAGTAGCATCAATATCAAAAAAAGCCAATTCATCAACCTGCTTTTCATTAAATATTCTAACTGCATTGATAGGGTCTCCTACATATTTAGGTGACTTAAAATTTACCGTCTTAACTAATCCTTTATCATGGTACAGTAAGCTGGGAATAATTCTAGGGCGTAGCATAGTTATATTTTTGCAAAATTATCCAGTAGTATTTCACCATACTGATGACTTTTCTCAGGGTGAAACTGAATTCCATATATATTATCTACATTGGCTGCCGAAGTAAATTGCAAACCATAATCAGAAACGGCAATTGTATTTGAATGGTCATTGCATTTAAAAAAATAAGAATGAAGAAAATAAAAAATAGCATTATGCTCCAGTCTACTAAATAAAGGATGATTCCGTACTGGTACAACATCATTCCAACCCATATGAGGTAGTTTGGTCCTTTGGTTTATTAAACTTTCATCGAACCTTTTAATTTCAGCATCCATCCATTTCAGACCTTCTTCCCTGCCTTCCTCACTTTTATTACCCATCATCTGCATACCAACACATATTCCAATCACTGGAATTTTTTTATCAAGAACCAGTTCATCTAACTTATCTCTCATTCCAGAAGCATTCAATTGTTGCATTGCATAATCAAAAGCTCCAACTCCAGGAAGAATTAGTTTTTCTGCACCCTCTAAATCCGAACTGGTTTTAGCAATTTTGGTAGGAATATCAAGCCGCTTATATACATTTTGAAAGGCAAAAATATTTCCAACACCATAGTCTATTAAAGTTATCATCTGAAAAGTCTTTTTTCTAGTCCAAGCAAAGTCATAGCTTTTGCTCCTATTCCAATTAAACCTACTTTATTCCTGTAATCATGGAAAGTTTTATTGGGGCCATTAAAAATATCAAGTAGTTCTTGTTTTGATAAATCCAATTTGTCAGCCACATATTCAAACTCTTTTTGTAAAAACTCTTCCGACAGTTCAGGTCTGGAAATACGATCCAATGCTTCTTCCCTCGTCATTTGGCCTGTTAAAATCAAGCTGGAAAAATGTGCACGCCTTTTCTCATATCCGAATTTCCGGGGCAACCAGAAGTCTTCATAAAAACGAGTAAACCTAGATTCATGATGCTTATGTTGGAAAGATTCCCATCCAAACCTGTCTGAAAGAAGTTTTTCAGCCTCCTTTTTAATATAAGGAACAAAGTTTAGTGGCTTAAACACCTTCATACCTAAAACATAACGGTAAAAAATCTTGTAGGAAAAAATATCAACGATTGGAAAGGTCTTTAGCGATCTTGATCCAAATTTTTTATGAATATCTCGAATTAATATTTTATCGATTCCGGGAAAAGCTCCCCATTCTTCTGGTTCACGACAACACTCTGTAGAGTAATTCCCACCCGTAAGCACATATTTAATCTTGTTTTTACGGGCAAATTTATATAATGCAGAAAAGAACGCGTAGTCCTGTGGCATATCCTGATCAGCAATTTGTGATTTCAGAAGAGCTACTTGCAGGTCTTTCATTTCCTCCCAGTTAATAACTTCAGTATATAAATCCAACCCCAAGCCATTACATAACTTTTCTACATTACCCACAGCCTTATCTGTATTCCATCCCGCATCTACATGAAACAATAAGGGTCTTAATCCCATAATTTCCTTTGCTACATAAACTACATAAGAACTGTCTAATCCTCCACTTAATCCAATTATGCAATCAAAATCCTTGCTTTTTGACTCCCTTCTAATTCTTTCAGCTGTCTTCATCAACTCTTGATACCCACGTTCATCAGTATGCCAATTTGGGAGGATATTTTCAATATAATTAGTATAGTAATCACTCTCCCCCTTTTCATTGAATATAATATTAGGATCTGATGTATCCATAATTGTTTTCGTACAAATCTGATATGGTCTCACAGTATTTTTTCTATTTTTCTCCATAATCTATTTTTTCAATCTTTTGGCGTCAAGCATTTGATTATACAAATTGAAGTATTCCCCAAAACGATCATTGACATTAAAATTGTCTTGAACATGCTTTCTACATGCTAACGAGCAACCCATTTTACCTTTTTGTTTTATCACCTCAATAGCAGAATGTAAACCATCAATATCACCCTTTTCTATAATCATACCTGTCTCAGGGTGAACCAACTCTGGACTAGCAGTTTTATTATATACAATCACGGGAGTGCCGCAAGCCATCGCTTCTACTGTTGTAAGTCCAAATGTTTCTTCTTCAGACAAATTCAAAAACACATCTGAGGCGCTATAAAGTTCAACCAAATCCTGCTTATTATCCGTCCTTGATAGCCCTATTATATTTTCAGGTAATCCTTTTATCTGTTTGTCATCAAGACCAACTAAAATGATCTGTTCATCGTCATTGAGACGCTTACTCAAATCAATAAAGTCACTTAGTCCTTTTCTTCGATCCCAGGTAGTAGCTACTCCAAGTATAAGAAACTTCCCATCTACTTTATACTTGCGTTTTGTTGCAACAAAATCTCCTGAAGGCTTGAACGTTTCCAGATTAATACCGTTATAGATAAAAACATGCGAGGTGTTTTTAAAAAAAGATTGATTAACCAATCCATCCAACCACTTGGAAACTGAAACTATTGTCAATTGAGGAACTGAGGTAAAAAGCTCTTTCTTAAGATGAAAATTTTTCTTTGACCTATCAACCCATAAACTTTGCGGATATTCCCGCATTTGTGGACAATGATTGCATTCAGATTTCCATTTATCACACCCTGCAAAATCAAAAAAAGCACAATGCCCTGTAAAAGACCAACAATCATGAAAAGTCCATACAACAGGTATTCCTGCATTTGCAAGGTATTCAAACAGAATAACAATATTGATATAGTAACCATGTAGATGATGCAAGTGAATAACATCAGGCCGAATAGTTTCAATTTGTTTGATCAGATTACGGGTAGCCTTTCTGGATCCCAATCCATGTCGGTCAAATAGCCTGGTTTCAATGCCATGTAACAAAGTATCCAGATCAGATCCTATTCTTATTAGTTTGGATTGACTTGGTCTTGGAAAACGACCATAGGCAATATAACTTTCCCATTGTTTATTTAAGGCAATAATACCAATAGCTTCTGCTATCGTACCCGTTGACCCTGTATTTCCTTCAACACAAATCTGTAATAACTTTGGCATTGAAATAATATACGCTTATGATTACAAATAGTTAACTTTTAAACTACTATTCTATTTGTTCTTGTAGTTTTTCCTGATCTTTCCCAATACTTCAATATACTGTTTTCCAAACCTCAAATCAGGCTCCATATAATTTCCTTCCCCCCATTCATTCCAGGATTTCAGAAACACAATTTGATCTTCTTTTTCTTTATGTGCGACGGCATCGAACACTTCCTGAACATGTTCTGCAAATAATTCAGGGGTAGAATTATGAAAAATAGATCCTTTTCTTCCGCTGCGCGGCGTATGATCCCAATTTGGAATGATAGATGGGTAAACATTGGCTTCCTTTTCCTTACTCTGGACAAAATACTTGATCATCAGAGCATAGTCAATTTTCAATGGCCGTTTAAAAATTTTATACTTTATTGTAGGTATTAGAATTTTTTTAATCAGATGTGGATTATGTGCATACTCCCCGTTTCGAACAATATTTACAGCATTGAATCCCATATTCAAAAGAGAATCAACGTCTTTTGTTTTTTCTGTATGTCCGATAAAATGAAATCCATCGGAAATTCCTTCTTTTACTGCTAATTTGTTCCAGATTGACATAAACAATGCTGGATCCGGTAGTAAAAATGGTTTGTACACAACAAAAATGGGGCGATTATTTTTTCTCAGATAACGGTTATCTCTGAATGCATCAAGTAATGCATAGAAATGGTCTTGGTAATCCTGTTCACCAGGATACAGTTGTTCCATAAGGGTTCGATCTCTTTTTGTACTATTGAAATCCCATACTTTGGCTTTCCAAGACTCATTTGCCCATCCCAGGCAAAAAGGCAAATCAGGTTCTCCGGTTTTGAGTACTTCATTAAACGGCATTTCAAGTAAACGCCTCCCATTACCAAACCAATAATGCCAATAGCAAAATGCGTCTACACCTGCTTCTTTAGCTAGTTCCGCCTGTTGCAGTCTGACTTCAGGAATTCTTAGATCGTAATAGCCAAGGTCCTTAGGTATTTTAGGTTGGTAATGATCTCTATAATACTTTCTAGCTTTCCCAACATTTGTCCATTCAGTAAAACCAGGACCCCACCATTCATTATTTTCCTTTATAGGGTGATATTGAGGCAAGTAATATGCTATTATTTTCATGCGGTATAAAATACATTATGATTAGACGAATTAAATCAAAAAGCCTCAGAATTTGCTAAAGTATGGCTAGGTCAGAACAGTACCTTCTTTCTTTTCAGTCATCAACTGATATGATAAGACAATTCTTTTCTTATTCACGAATGCAATTAAAAAAAATATAAAGATAATGGATAGAAATACAATATATCGAAGCATAACAGTTTCATACAATTGAGAAATAAAATAGGCAATTATTGCTGTTAAAAGAGCTATTATCCAGATATACCCATCCTGATAAATTGACTTCTTTGTAATTTTTTTATGTGCAATAAGATGAAAAAAGGCTAAACTCAGGTAACTAAGAAGCGTTGCATAAGCTGCAGCAGTAAAACCATAAACCGGAATCAATAAACTATTCAGACTATAATTAATAACTGCTGCGAAGATTGTTCCGATAGCAATTACAATAGTTTTTTTATGATATAGTTCGAGTGTAGTATAAGTATTATATATATATTGGAATAGTGCTCCAATAGCAATTGGCATCACAACAACTTTTGCAGCCCAGAAATCCTTTGCGCCTAATACCATTAATGCCTCAGGTGCAACAGTAATACAGACTAGTGTCAATAAACACATCCCTGTAGCGATAAAACTGGTCGACACGCCTATTGATTGTATATCCTTGGCTTTATACTTAATGTAGAGCCAAGGTTGATAAGCTTGCAAAATAGCATTTGAAACGAGCAATAATAAAACTGCATATGAGTAGCCAAAACTAAATAAGCCAGCATCAGCATTTCCACATATTCTCACAATCATAATCCGATCCATCTGGGTAAGCACTACCATTGCTAAGGCATGTGGAATCATAGGCAATGATATTTTTAAGGCATAGGACCAATATTTCTTGAAATCTACATTCCAGCCATCGATCAGAATTTTAATATAAAAAAAAGATCCCATAAGAAAAAATGGGAAAATCAATCCTACAATTCTGCCATAATAGCGTTGATCTTTAAAAAAAAACAGGATGAACAAAAAACAAAAAGTCACAGCACCCAAAGCTCCAAATAGTGATATGTATATATTTTGCTTGTACTTCAAAAGGAATTTATACCTCTCTTGTGCTAACAGAACTGAGGGAAAAACAAGTAAATACAAAAACATAATAACAACAAGGCTGGCATCAATCTCCATCCACTTTGCTATACTATCCTTAAATATAATGGCCAGTATTAAAACGCTAACAGCCATTACTGTTCCTAATACTTGAATAGAAGCCAGAAATTTGTTTAATTCTGAAGGGAAATCAGTTTTAGCATTTCCAATGCTATAAGGAAGTCCCAAGCCTATGATCACCAATCCTACATTCACCCAAGCTGCAAAATTACTTGCTACCCCATAATCAGCTGTAGTCAATAGTCTTGTAAAAATAGGTGCGGTTAAAATAGAAATTGCACTAATCATGATATTAGACAACATATAACTAGATCCTGACCTGAATGCAAGTTTATTTAGGTTAACCGTTTTACTATTTCTCATTTCTTATGAATGACGAAGAACAATCCTAAAGGTTATGTTACTATTTGCAGATAGTTTTGATTGTTGTAAAGACTATTGCGATAATATTCTGGTTGAATACTTTGAATATGCATCACTGAAAAAATCATACAGCTCATCAATTTTAGATTGAAATTCCTCCGTGTTATCTTTATCACCTTTAATGACAGCTTCCGCTTCAGAAATCAAGTTTTTTAAATTAATCTTTTTACCTACTGATTTTATTGCTGCCAGGTAAGAAGCACAGGATTTAATATTATCAATGGCCCCAAAATCAGCGATTAGAGATGGTAATTCCTGATAACTCTTTACCCTTGCAATCCCATCAATAAGTGAAAAAGGAACATCAGAAAACACTATAGCTTTTTTCCCAAGCATTGCGGCCTCATAAGCGCTAGTCCCCGATATGGTAATAACTCCTTTGGCATTTTGAATCCAAGGTTTCGGATCGTTATAATAATTAAATTGAACCAACTTTACATTTGGTATTTTTTTCACCTTCCTATAGAAAGAAAAATCCCTTTCTCCGAGCATTGCTTGGTGCTCTTTTACATATAGTTTCCATCCAATAGGTAAAGATTTTGAAATTTGTTCAATAATATGCAACTCATTAATATAAAAAGGGGCTTTGACAAAGGTTGTTGATTCAGGAATTAAATGCAAAGGCATATAAACATATGTTTCGTCTTTTTCTGGAGCGACGAAAAATCTATTTTTTCTAAACAGTAATTGTTTTTTAATAGCCACTTTTACGTAAAAAATAAAATGTTTAAAAGGATTTGAGTATAGAATTTGTTTCCTTTTAAAAAGTTTCCAATTTCCTGCTGTTATAGAAAGATTCCAAAAATATAATAACATCCCGAATAAAACTTTACATACACTGAAGATACTATCAGGTTTATACTGACTTGTAATGGTACCTCTAAACTCTTGAGACATAATAGTTTTATTCTGCCTAAAATTCGAAATATACTCATACTCATTCTTCAATTCCTCTTCAGACGCAGAAAATAACTCATTATACTTTTGCTTGAAATAAACTTCGTTTTGAACACCTAAACAATAAGTTGGAATTTTATACTCTTCAAATCTTGGATAATCAATGTTAATATAAGGTATTTTCATTTTAAATGCAACCTCATTTAAAATTGTTCGTAAAAGTTCCGCATCCTCAATATCCAAAATAACATCAGGCATAAAATCCTCTACTACTTCAATCACTTTCTTATAGCCTAACTCAAGAAAAATTAGATTTTGTTTAAATGAAGTATGATTGAAATAAATTCTGGTGTGGAAATGTCGAGTAGTTAATTGGGAAGAGCCTAATTGTAAATTGAAATTTTTGAAATGGGCGAATTCTTTTTCAACGAACTCTAAATATTCCATGTCAATCAGATTAGCCTGATACTTTTCATTAAATTTTTCACAAAATTCATTCAGCCCATATACTTTAACATCGGGTAAATTTTCTTTAAAATTATAATATGTATTGGCATTATAAAAACATTTTTTATAGTAGCTCTCTTCAGGGTTAATAAAAAAAGCCCTTACCTCATTGCCGTCAGCTATCAATTTTTTTGCTAAGAAAAACATTGGAAAAGAAAAACTCTCTCTACATATCAATAAAATCTTTTTCTTTTTTATCATTTTTTATATCTTAATTAGACAGTCAGCTTAATAATAATTAAGCTAGACTAGATTTATTTGAAAATAATACTTTATTCCTCGTATAATACTTATTGATCAATTCTAAGAACTCCTAATCAATAGGAGGATTCTCTACATTTTTCGTAACTAACTTCAAAATATCAATACTGTCATGAGCGTTCAAATTTGTAAGTTTCTTCTTGGCGAAGAAGATATTTGTATTCATTTTAGATTCATTATACCCTGTTTCAATGGCTTCGAGGAAATAAGATGCCACATCCATTATTTTTGACCATCAAATCTTTTGCTAAAAAATGAAATGGGAAAGAATATGATTCTTTACGTGCCACTAAAATGTTTTTTTCCATCATCACAGAATTTGTAATTTTATTTCTTTAATAGCACATTTATCCAGATTGGCATTAAACAGATGTTTATTAATTTTAATTTTTTCAATACTCCAATCCCACCATTTCAAATCCTCAAGATACTGGATTATTTCATCATCAAATCGCATTGAATGCACCTTTGCTGGATTTCCAAAAACAATCGAATATCTAGGAATATCTTTTGTGACGATACTTCCAGCACCAATTACAGACCCTCTACCAATTTTAACACCCGGCAAAATCACTGTATTTGAGCCTATCCAAACATCCTCTTCGATAATAACAGATGTTTTTGAAGATAGATCATGAGAGAAATTTTCTTTTAAGACTAAACGATTTATCATACTACTTGACACTCTTTGAATTGTATGATTAAAATCGTAGATACATACGTTCTGGCCTATAGAAGAAAAACTTCCAATTATAATCTTTTCTTTTACGGATTTAATAATAGTTCCAGGCCCTAGAATAGAAACAAATCTTCCAAGTATAATATTACCATCACAGATTGTTTGAGAAATATTACACCCCTCATTAACTATTTCCAAACTACAACTAGACTTATAAATAATGCAAGGATATTTTGAGTTTACACTCTCATTTTTTACATTAAAATTAATATCAGAATTAACATCGACAATAATGCTTTTTTTATATTGCAATAACAGCTTTTTTACAATTCTTTTTAATATCATTAGTTAGTAGGGTTAAGGCAATAAAATGTGAAATACTTTATTTAGCATACAATTTTTTGTGTCCATAAAATATTTCATATTCGGGATTAGCCTCTTTAATTATTTTAGTTAATACTTCTGCATCATCTGGAAAATGATAAGTACATATTGCTAATTTAGGTTTAAACTTTTTTAAAGTTTCTTTTGCCCCCTCAAGCATTAATCTCTCGGCACCTTCGATATCGGCTTTTATAAAATCAATTTTGGTGATGTTATTATCTCTGATGTAATTATCAAGTTTAATTACTTGGATTGATTCAGTTTTTTGAGAATTATCGTTTCCTATAATTGAATTACTGCCAATGTTTTCCTCGTTAATAGATATTTTAACAGTCTCATTTGTTTTTGATAAACCTAATTTCTCAACTATAAACTCAGTTTTTTTAAAATCATTAATATTAAGATTCTTAGTTAGCAGGTCATGTGCATATACTACTGGTTCAAAAGAAATAACCTTCGAGGCTTTTCTATATCCCGCAAATAATGAAAATAATCCTATGTTAGCACCACAATCAATTACAACATCTCCTTCTGCAATTTCAATTCCAAAACGTTCATAAGTGCCTTCACCTACTTGTATAGAATCATATTCGTTGGAATTACGGGCTATGTACGGGAATAATAAATCATTAGCTTCCATAATAAACATATGAAAATCATTATAACCCAACTTATTAATCTTAAAAAACTGGAAATCCCACACGCCCTTTTTGAAAAAATTTAGATTGAAAAGTTTTCGTAAATCGGAATCATTATTTAAAGAAAAACTACCAAAAAAATAACTAATCAAACTTTTCTTGAATAAGAAATTAAAGACCATTTTTAAATCATTACTACTAGAATTATTAATACATTGACGATAAATTTTAGCAATCGTGTAAGAATAACCACCAGATAAACGTGCTTTTATTTTGTTCATTTTTATTATTTTAAATTTCTTTGAGAAAGTTTTTCGGTTATCAAACTGATAAAGATAAATTCAAGGACTTTGGCTATTTCCAGAGATACTTTTGTGCCAAATTCAGATGAGTGTATTTTTGTGTCATAAGAAACCAAAAAGTCGAACTCCTTGGTAAAAAAAATTAAAAATTTTTTGACTTTTTATTAGAAAATTCTACTTATCTGTTGAACTCAACCCTATATATTCTATATATTTCATTTTTATTCATATTTTTTAATGTTCAACAATGTAACTATACGGAAAAAAATGCGAAACAATCCAAATCTTAATAAGATAGCTTTTATCTTATCATTTTTAGTTATAAACTCTGATCTAAGAACCCTATTATAATTATCGAGTATAATAGATCCAAAGTTGTTAAATTTATTTATACCATATTCATCTTTTTTGTTGACCAAATATTGGCAACTATTAATTATAGTCGAAAAGTAATGGCTATTGACTTTTTCTAGTAACTCAGGATAATTTGCTATGACATGCTCTTTCCATAAAGAAATGGCTTCAACCATATCAAGCATGTTATAATTAAAAGTAGAACGACACAAGCTTTCGCTATCTTGAAAATAAAAATAAAGTTCTTGCGGTGCGACCGTAATTCTTTTAGCTTTTTGAAATATCAGGGGCATCACAAACATATCTTCATTATGTCTACCTACCGGAAATCTTATTCCGTCGAATAAATCCCTGGCATATAATTTACCCCAAACTGCAGAACGTGTCTGATCTGTAATTAGCATATCCATTGCTTTCATGTCGTTGATAAGCTCTACTCCAGTATAATTAACCGGGTCGAGTTCTTTAGGCAAATCAAAAGCTCGCTTGTAAGAACACATCGACATTTGAACCTGCGGAACACTATCGATTGCATTTTTTAAAACAGTTAGTAATTCATGGTGAGCAAAATCATCGCTATCAATGAACGTGATAAATTTACCTTTTGCCCTTTCAATTCCAGCATTTCTTGCACCAGAAACGCCAATCCCTGAATTTTTTAAATGTATTACTATAATATTCTCGTACCGTAATGCATAATCATCACACATTTTCGGACAATTATCAGGAGACTCGTCGTCCACTAATATTATTTCGAAATTCTTGTACGATTGGTTAAGTATACTTGTTACGCACCGGTCTAAATATTTCTCAACCTTATATACTGGTACAATTACACTAATTAAATCTTCTTTATTGCTCATTACAGTATATTTTTTCTAACGCATTTTTCTTAGCTACAATATCTTTATTTTGGGGATTGTTTTGAGCTCTATGGAAAAATTTGTGGATTATCTTTTACAAATTTATTTGCTTGTGCTAAATTGTCGTGAGTCCCAATATCTAAAACAAAGTTCGTGAGTTCATAGCCGCACATATTAGATACTAATGTTGGCAGCAGATCATAACCTATATCAAGTAACTTATCCTGCCTTAACTTAATGTCGTTTAAAAGAGATGTATCCATTATATACAAGCCAGCATTGGCGAGTGGAGATTTAGGTTTTTGAGGTTTTTCTTCAAAACCTATAATTATATTATGCTCATCCAATTCAACAATACCACAAGAACTGGGGTTATCGGCATGAAACAATCCCATAGTAAAAGGCTTTCCTGAAGCCTTATGAATTTTTAACATATCGCCAAGATCAACGTTTGTAAGAGTGTCAGCATAGAAAATAAAAAAACGCTCTTCACCCTCGACATAGGATTTATTTGTAAAAATTGTACCAAGGCTTCCCAATAGAATTTCTTCGTGAACGAGTGTCACCTTTATATCTTCATCATTTTCTGTAACAAATTTCCGAACCTGGTCTGGGAGATGATTTAGATTAATCAATACGTCTGTTATACCATATTTCCGAAACAAATCAAACCAATATGACAACATTGGCTTACCTGCTACAGGAACTAAACACTTCGGTACTGTATCAGTAATTGGTTTTAATCTGGTACCAAGTCCTGCCGCTAATAAAAAAGCTTTCATACTATTATTTTCAGTATTTCCTAAGAAGTGGTTCTACTTGCTTTAATATACTCTTTAATAATATGATTGATTATAAGATGAACATCCTCAATTCTTTCCATCGAAGTAGTATTGGCAACAAGTGACAAATCAGCCAAGTGCACCAGTTTACCTCCGTTTTTATTATTATAGTTTCCAGTTATGCCTACTGTAAAATTACCCTTAGATTTTGCAAACTCAATAGCACTTAAAACATTTGGGGAATTACCACTTCCGCTGTATCCGATAACGATATCTCCTTTTGAAAGAAAAGTTTCAAGTTGCCCTTTGAATATGTTTGTATAATCGGTATCATTTGCGAACGCTGTTACTGATGGTGTATTATCAGTTAAGCAAATAGTTTTAATTCTCAATTCTTTCGTCCAATCGCCAGCACTATGTGACGGGGTAGCAGATGACCCGCCGTTTCCAATAAGGTAAACTATATTTCCATTATTTCTTAACTCGATGATTCGATCAGCAATTTCTTTCATTATTTTCCAGTCAAGAGATTCAACTGCGTTAATCAAATCTTTCTTATAATCATTGAAAAAAAGTTCCATAGTATTCATTTATTTGTCGTTTTATAATCGGGAATTGTATCTCCGCATGTTAAAAATTATTCGCGAACCGAATGGATCAAGCATAAATGGAAGTTCAACATAATTATGCATTGCTTTTCGGAAACTATCCTGTTCATTTCGTGGTACATATGATAATAAAAATCCACCACCACCGGCTCCGGCAATCTTAACTCCTAGCGCACCATTTCCCAAAGCCAAGTCTACCATTTCTTCTATTTCGGGTATGGTAATTCCCGTTGCTAATTTTTTCTTTATTTCCCAGTTATCTTTCAGCATTGCACCTAATGAATCCCAGTTACCATTACAAAGTTCTTTCTCCAAAATTGGCACCATACCGGCGAGATTATTTAGAGAATTTAAATTATCATTTGTTTTATTCTTTTGCTCAGATAAAATAACATCTGCCTTTCTGGTAATATTAGTGAAATGTAACAAAAGATTCGAGCCAAGTCTGATCCGGTTATCACGAGAAAGGTTTAATGATTCAGTAGTAACAGTTTCATCTTTATTAAAGATGAACTTATTTACACCTCCATAGGCTGCAATGTACTGATCCTGTTTACCTATCGGTTTTTTTAAAATATCAATTTCAATTTCACATGCTTCTCTTGCAAGTTGTTCAGCAGTAACCTGATGTCCTTGGTAATTATAAAAGGCATTGAGCAGGCCAACTGTGAGAGAGGAGGAAGATCCAAGACCCGAACCTGTTGATGGAATATCTGCCAGCATCGTTATTTCAATCCCTCTTTTTATTCCTGCTTTTTTCATTGCTTCCCTAACGAGTTCGTGCTTTATTTCATCAACATCACTCACAATCTCTTTATCCATATAATTGATATAAATCTTATCATCAAACCGTTCATTAACAATAACAAAAAGGTATTTATCAATCGCGGTACTTAAAACCATACCGGGTGAGTGTTGATAATAAGAGCGCATATCAGTCCCCCCGCCAACAAAACTGATTCGCAATGGAGTTTGTGATATTATCATAACATAGCCCTCCTAATTACACCTAGATTTTTCATGTGTTTTTCTGAATAATCCAGAATGTCATTGATATCTGTTTGTTCTTCGAGATATTGTTTATATTCTCTGACACTGTCGTAAACAGTTCGTCTAGGATTCCAGCCTAAGGATTTTAATTTTCCTATATCTGAAAATATATGTCTTGTATCACCAAATCTGTACTCTTTAGGTAACTTCGGCTTATACTCCACTTCAAAAACCTCGGCAACTACTTTTGCAAATTCAAGTACAGTGTACGCCTTACCTCCTCCAACATTATATACCTGACCATTTGCCTTTTCAGATTCCATCACTAGCATAAGCGCCTCTACTACATCATGAATATTAACGTAGTCACGAATTGCATTGCCATCTTCATACGCGGTAGGTTGCTTTTTTAGAAAGTAAGACAACGAAAATATGCGACAGGCACCTGAATAAGCATTATAAAAGCTTTGTCTTGAGCCTTGAACTATTGAAAATCGCATGGCTACAGAGGGAACACCTATTCTATTACCTAAGTTGATAGCAAGCATTTCCTGCTGGTATTTCGACATGCCGTATGGATTCATTGGATTAATTACTGTTTCATCCGATAAATCAAGTATGAGCGGAAGTCCGGTTTCGGTATCTATATGATCCCAAATACCAGCGCTAAGTTGTTGATCAGTTCGCAAGGTTGGAAAAATTACTTTCCCAGCATTATTATGATATTTACCTTCTCCCATTACGGCCTGTGAAGATGCAACGATTACCTTTTGAACGGGCAATTTTTCTTCTTCTATTATCTCATAAATCAACGATGTACTAAAAACATTTGTATAAGAGAAAGATGAATAATCTGGCAAATAATCCTGATATGCAGCAAGATGAAAAACTATATCAACACCATTTAATGCATATTTCATTACCCGTTTATCTGTAACGTCTCCATAAATAAACTCAACTTTATTTTTATCAAGATATTCAGGAAATCCTTTCATATGAACTGGCTTCTTAAGGATATCTAGTATTTTAATAGAATGCCCCTTTTTAAGTAATGCGTCTGCTGTATGCGATCCTATGAACCCAGCTCCGCCTGTTATTAAAATATTCATTTTCGAATGATTTATAAAAAAATTGGTCAATCAATTTGCAGATAAATTCTTCACATCAGTGTGTTTGGTGTCAACATTGTAGCCTTATTTTCATCCACCGCTATATCGTCATTTTGCCTGTAGTTAATAGATAACCTCCCTATAGAATACCAGAAAATGGGAGCTAATATCTGATATGTAAATATATTTGATCCTATAGCCATTAATGCTAATCCCAATACTATACTTATTTCAAGGTACTTGTTTCGTAAATCTTTAAACCCAAGCATCATTGAACCTATCACAATAGCAAAAAATAAAAAAGTGCCTACGATTCCTATTTCAGCAAGCATTTTAAAATAATTGCCATCTGCTATCAATACTTTGCTATAACCAATTACTTTGTGCCCGAATGCGCCTAATCCATCACCTATAATAAGATTCCCGTAACTAAAAGCATAACTCCAGGTTCCGCTTCTTTCATTAAAGGCTTCTGAAATCATGGATCCTCTTTCAATCAAATCGGTAAAGAAATCCCCATAATTATCTGATACCAACACGAAAATGTAATATAAAAACATTGCTTCAATCAGAAGATATCTCTTTTTTATAAATTTATATCTTAAATAACCGATAAAGTGCATAGCAAGAATTGCAAGGGCGAGAACCAAAAGAGCCGATCTTCGAAACGTTAGTATAATTGTCACCATACAGATTGCTAATGCAATCTTCCCTTTCCGTCCATTAGACTTTAAAACAATATTTGAGCTAATTAAAAATCCTATTACACCTAATGCTCCAGTAGCTGTAAGGCCAAAAATTGACTGAAAAAACAACATATCTGTCCCAACACCCTCTGTAGTATCCATAAACACACGATAGAATGGGGGCTCCCACAACCATAAAATAAATCCGAGAATAAAGCTAAAGACTAAAGTAATGAGCGTTATGTGGTAAAAATTATAACTCTGTTTCTTCTCATAATAGGCAAAATAGAAAAATAGAATTGGCAAAATTGAGTTCGACCATTCAGCTATGAAAACTGATACAGGGAACCCTGTAAGTAAAAACCAAACCAGGGAACCGGTATTGTACAAAAGATATAATAGAACAAGTTTGTTTATTGAAGAATTCAGCAGTAAAATCCGTCTGTTTACATTTTTAATTGCTATGATTACAATAATTAAAGCGGTAATAACACCAAGTCTAAGACCAGGTAAAAACAGCAATTGAACAATGATGATTGCTACAACAATGGGATAGAAAAAATCAAATAACTTATACGACTTTTTAAGTTTATTAAAACCAAGTCCCATGGATATTGCTTATATCTAAGTGTTTTGTAAAAGACTGCTTATAGGCAGTTCTTATGCTCTACTTTCTTTTTGCTTTAACAAATACAAAGCTTTTGCAAACTCAAGGTCTTCATAATTATCAATATCCACAGCACTTTTCCAGTTGATTTCACAAAATTCATATCCTGGCCCGTAGAATGTATTAGCCGCTTTTAACTGATCAACTTTTGCTATCCAAATTACACCTGTAGGACAGTACAATTCTTCCAAATCCTGGGATCGTTTACCAATGCCTTCTTTCATTATCCATTCAGCTTCCCCACTCTTGTTAACCTTGAAAGCCCACCAAGGATTCATCCATCCGAATTTAAAAGAACTGATTTGAAAATTCCGTCCACTGGCTAGAAATGTACTATAATGTTGTAAAATATCCTTTTCATTACGTAATGGTGCATTTGCCATTAGCTGAACAACTATGTCATACTTCTCATTATAAAATGTTTCAGCCTGATTAATCGCTTCAATGGTAGCTTCAGTTACAGGCGAATAATCATCACTTTTATGATGGCGAAGAAAGGGAACATCAATTCCACATGATTTACTAACACTTGCAATTTCTTCACTATCCGTGCTCACCAGTATCCTGTTGAAAATTTTCGCTTGTTGCGCTGCTTCGATTGTCCAGGCAATCATTGGCTTCCCCATAAAATCAATAATATTCTTTCCGGGTATCCTTTTTGACCCCCCTCTGGCCGGAATCACTGCAATTATATTCATGGAATTGTTACTTCTGTAATTTTTTCTACTACTGATGCAACACAAACGGTTTTGGTTTTCTTACAAGCTAGTCGTTATGAAATTCTACCAATTGCATCCAACATATTCCCATACTCTTTCCATTGACCAGAATCATGATAAGAATTTTCTGATACAGGAAACACTCCTACCTTTCCACCATCATTCTTAATAGCATCAATCAAATCAGTAATATTATAAAATGTATTATCAGGAATCAATGAAAGAACTTCCGGATTAACAATATACATACCTGCATTTACTAAAAAATCATATTCAGGTTTTTCAACCAAACCTCTCAATTCACCGCCATTTTCAATTTCGCATACACCATATGGAATTTTGTAGTGTATCATGGATGAAATAATGGTAAAGTCGTTTTTCTTTTCGATGTGGTTTCGGTAAATATCTGCGTAATTTGCTTTAATCAGTATATCACAATTAGAAACAAAAAAAGGTTTATTGATTTTTCCTTTAATGTATTTCAAAGCTCCTGCTGTCCCCAAAGGACTATCTTCCATTATATAAGACACCTTATACAAATCAGCATACTCTTCTAAATAAGCTTTAATCAGATTTGCTTTATAATTTACTGATATAAAAAAGTTACTGTTAAAATACCTTTGATATTCATCCATAATTACTTCAAGCATAGATTTACTGCCGACAGGAATTAGTGGCTTAGGAAGTATATTTGTAAAAGGCTTCATTCGCGTACCTTTTCCACCAGCCATTATAACGACAAACACATCTTCTAACGTAGCAGGCAATACTACTTTACCTGATAAATTAAAATTTTTTCTCTGAAGTATTTCAATTAATAATCCATTCTCCAGAACCGGAAGGTGATCAATTTTTGATTGAAGGAAGATATTAATAACCTCTCTTTCAGATACACTCTTATCAATTGAGATAAACTCTCTATTTGCAATCTTAAGACAATTTTCAGCCAATGAAATGCCACTTAATATTGCTCTCCGAAAATCTCCATCCGTTAACAGTCCAATTATTTTATCATGTTCATCCGCTATTAATACAAAACCTTCACCATTATTATCAATTTGTTTAATAGCATCCCTGATGTTATTTGAACTGCTTATTTTATATTTTGTCAATGTATTGATGTATTAAAGATTATCAGAAAAGAGAGATTATACCAATACTGATCTTGCTAAATGAGGGTTTATTCAAAATGCTCCCACTTAATTAATTCTCCCTCAGGTATACCATTTTTTATTTTTCGCCCTATCAGATATTTCAATTCCTCAGGTTGAATTCCTGTTCCGGGTCTTTTGAAATCTAAATCGCCATCTGAAACAATATGTCCAGCCTTCATTTCAATTCTCGCTACGGCACTACGTCTGAACTTATCCTTTTTAGCAATTTCTGCTGCCGATACCGTTCTTTTAAAATTTCCTAAAGATTTTACAATGTTATTTGACTCCTGACAAATGATCTTCATTTCTTCTGGATTTGCAGAGATTTCATGATCCCAACCAGGAAGATCTTTGTCAAGTGTGAAATGTTTTTCAATTACACATGAACCAAGCGTAACACTTGCCAAAGGAATGGAATATCCGATGGTGTGATCGGAGAACCCAACCGGATAGCCAAAAGTTTGTTGCAACATCGTTATATTATTGAGATGAATATCTTCATACAGAGGAGGATAAATTGAAATACAATGCAAAAGAACTATTTCGTCGTTACCAGCTTTATTTATAACGTTTATAGCAGTTTCAATCTCACCGAGCGTTGACATACCTGTTGATAAAATCACAGGCTTACCTTTTTGCGCAACGTAAGTCAGAAAATCATAATTATTGATATCCATTGAGGCTATCTTATAAAATGGAACATTTAAGTCTTCCAACAAATCAACCTCACCATTAGTGAATGGCGTTGAACAAAAGTCAATATTCTTTTGCCTGCAATATGCTTCCAACTCATAATGTTGCTCGGTTCTTAAATAATACTTATCAACCATTTCACGCAATGAGCCAAAATGTTTCTTTGCTGAATCGTTATACTTTTGATTCCTATCATATTCCTCTTTCGAAACGATCGAATCAGGTGTCCAGGATTGAAATTTAACGGCATCACAACCACAGTCAATTGCTGCATCTATTATACTTCTTGCCATATTCATATCGCCATTATGATTAGCCCCGATCTCAGCTATTATATAAGGCTTTGAAAAATTGTATACCGTTTTCGAACTCGATACTTTTACTTGTTTCATTTTATTTAATTTATATAATTAGATTCTTCCCACCAGAAGAAATTGATCCCAAGTGAATTTATTTGTTCAGCTTGTTGGTTAAGAAATTCCTGATTCTCATTACACTGCTTGAGAATATTCTGGTTTATTTCAATCTGTTCTTCAATTTGATATTCCCTAAAATTTATTTTGTTCAACAAAATATAATGTTCAATTTTCTTATTAATGATACCCAAAAGACTATCGGGAGTTACCATTTTTTTCCCTATAAGGTTATCGTCATGCTGCCGGTAACTAGTTGTACAAATGTTTAAGAATACTGCATTTAGATTTTTTCCAGCAGCCGAAAAGAACAACCAATCATTCCCCGATTTATACCCTTTCAGTTTTTCTAATATAGGTGGCAACGCGCGGCATTGCATTGCACTATTACCAAGTCCAATAATGTTGTAATTTTTAATATAATTTATATCAAATTCGGTGCAATTACTGATTCTACTTGTCCAGTAAGACTTTCTAATCATTGTTCCATCTGATGCCATCAAACTAATGTCATTACACACAAAAGGATATTTACTTAAATACTTAACAGATAAATCGATTCGCTCAGAACTTAAGAGATCATCTGTATCAGCAAAAACGACATAATCTGCGCCAATACTTAGAACTTTTCGTAAACCTATTAATCTAATTTCAAATGGGGTTAGTCCGTAGACATCATAACTTTCAAATAATAGCGAGGTATTTTGCAGATACTTTTCTATATCAGCTACTCCATCATTGAATAATATGAGCTTGAAATCTTTATTTGACTGATTTTCTAATGATTGTAAAAATGAAGGAAGAAACAGCAAATTACGAGGGAATATTACCGAAAAAACTACTGTCATAATAATGATACGAGCTTGTAAATATTACACAAATGACATAGTGTTGGTTGGTAATATTATAGACATTTGGAATAACATCTACGATAGATACTCCTTATTAACTGAGAATTCGTAAAATTCTACATTTTTGAATCAAGGTACTTTCCGGTTTCTTTATGTTCGAAATCCGGAAGGATCTTAAGAAATTCTTCCAGCAAATCTTTTTTTGACCAAATGCGATTTTGCTTATATGACTCTATTTTCGTCAAAAATGAATCAAGTTTAAAATCATCAAACATCAACTGGCTTTTAATGATGCCAAGATTTGAGAATTTTTTTAAATCAAGAATTTCATTTTGCATATAAAACTCTTCAAAATCTTTCTCGCCTGTTGTATCGCTGTTAGAGAAGAAACAAGGCCATTTTTTACCCTTACTTAAATTATTCATTTTTACCCTAGCCTCTTCTTCAGATTGGCATTCGAATGGCTCAAGCCCCAGGTCAATCAAAAATTTTCTGGCTATTTCAGCAAAAGTGATTAGATGCAATTCCTCACTAAGTTTTGGAAAGAAAATATCTTTATTCTCTCCCAAAAGACAAGACATTAAACATAATTCTCCCGATTCCTGTGGCGTAATAAAATATCGCTTGATATCTACAGGAGCAACGATGGGTTGCTTTTTTTGTATTCTCTGACTAAATCCATGAAGCAATGACCCGTCTGAAAAAGCTACATTGGCAAATCTCGCAGTTGAGATAGGTAATTTTACACTTTCGCGCATCAGAAATAATTCCATTATTCTCTTTGATGCGCCCATCATATTAACAGGATTTGCAGCTTTATCTGTTGAAACACAGAAATATTTTTTTGCTCCGTTTTCAGCAGATTGATGGATGGTTTTGATTGTATTAAGAATGTTCACCTCAATCATTCTCATTAATGTAAAAGGATCTTTTTCACTTCTTACATGCTTTAATGCTGACAAGTTGAGGACATAGTCATATTTGCCATCATTCCTGATAAATGCCTCATATTCAATTGAACCTATATCTAATATAAGGGTTCTGAAATCACCTTCTATATAACCGAATGAACTCCTAATATCGCGAACCAGTTCGACCATATTATTTTCACTGATATCAACCACATGCAATTTGAGGGGATTTCTCTTAAAAATTTCCTTTACGACCGCCTGTCCAATAGATCCAGCTCCTCCAATTACGAGAAATTTTGACGAGGATACAAGTGTATTTATCTCGTCATTATGCAGTTGTATATCCTGATCAAATAAAGGTTTATCTCTACCAATTAAATTGAGTACGTTCACGACAATTAAAATATAATTAATAT
>CALRZI010000014.1:0-91881 GCA_943372605.1 Chitinophaga pinensis
CAAAAAAGATGGAAAAAGAAACAATACCGTAAAGCTAAATCAGTACTATTGTGAAACACTGTAAAGTTCTCTCAGTAATAAGCAGAACACTTGTAAAGTTATCCTAGTAATATCCTACCCAACTGTAAAGTTTTTTCAGTACAAGACAAGCGGTGAGAATGCTTCGTTGTCGTATCTCCCTCGTATCTCTGTCTTAAGTTTCTGGTATTTCATTAGTATCTCTGTCGTATCTCCCTCGTATCTATCTGGCAAACCTCTCGTGTACCGGTTGCGCACCGGTTGTAAAGAAATGCCGACTTTCCAATTACTAATCGTATCCCCGTATACAACAAGCAGCTCAACTTTTGCAGGTATTCATCTTACCCCACTCTCTCACTTAGCCCACCCTTTGACGCAATCAACCTCTTTTTTGTCGCGATTCTACCAGCTTATCGGCAGGTATAAGGAGTAGGTTTGATTGCTGAAAATGAATGATAAACACTACCCTTTCAATGATCGTACGAAAAAGGTTTAGAAAACTTGAAAAACAGAAGCTGAGACTAGAAATATCGTAAAACAAAAAGTACATTAGATAACCCAAAATAACCAACCATGGCATGTATTAACCCCTACCTCCATTTTAATGGAAACGCAGAAGAAGCATTTACCTTTTACAAAAAAGTCTTTGGTGGCGAATTTGTTACACTTATCCGTTTTAAAGACATGCATTTTGAAGGCGCCCCCAATAATGAAAAAGAAGCCGACAAAATTATGCATGTGGCCCTACCCATCGGCCAACAAAATGTACTCATGGGTAGCGATACCCCCGAACAATTGGGCACACACAATGAAAGAGAAACCCGGAGTAAAATTTCTATTGGCGCAGAAAGCAAAGAAGAAGCCGATAAACTATTCATCGGTCTTTCAGCAGGTGGAGAAGTTGAAATGCCAATAGCAGACAGTCCATGGGGGTCTTACTTCGGTATGTTCAGAGATAAATTTGGTATAGAATGGATGGTAGATTTTGATCCGAGACATAAAGGACAACCATAAATACAGTTAAAACGGCCCATGTATTTTGTACTATGGGCCTTTCTCTTTTTATCAGTTAAAAAACAGCACATGTATAAACTCATTTTGTTTACCGCAATGGTTATAGGCTTTGGCATTTCCTGTACCAATCCGAAACAGCCTGATAAAACCAACAACACAATACATGATACCATGACTGTACATAACACCGGTAAAAGCAAGAATCCTATTACGCAAAAAATTTCACCCTATCTGTGGGTGGAGAAAGATGCCAGGGCTGTAGCAGATTATTATTTATCCATTTTCAAAAATGGTAAGCTGAAAGATTTTCGCCGCTTCGATAGTACCGAAAGTGGCAATGCCTCCGGCATAGAAACCGCTGTTATTGAAATAGAAGGCATGGAGTTTACCATATTGGCTGCAGGCCCACTGTTTAAATTTAATGAAGCCATTTCTTTTGTTATTAATACAAAAGACCAGGCCGAAACAGATTATTACTGGGATGCTCTCACGAAAAACGGCGGCGAAGAAGGCTCCTGTGGGTGGTGCAAAGACAAATACGGCTTATCGTGGCAGGTAGTACCTACTGAATATTTTGACTTAATACATAGTGATGACCCTGCGATAAGAGAAAAAGCAATGAAGAACACGCTTAAGCAGAAAAAGTTGATACTGTCTGAATTGAAATAAAAAGTTCTTATAATTCGTGCTATACTGAACAACTATACAAGAGAAATTCATCGCAGCGTATTTTTTCTCGTAGAAGTTTTGGGCAATAAATTTGAACTGGTTGAAAATCAGTAATTTTTTAACCGCTATGTACTATCGCTTTTGTCTTGGCGTTGAATTGATTTTAACATTGACCGTCATATTGGATTGATCTTTTTTGTAATTTTATAGCATGACACGTCAGGCCATTATCGAAAAAACCATTCAGGCTATCAATAAGTTACCTGAAGACAAGGCGGAAGAAATTTCTGACTTCGCCGTTTTCGTATCTAAACGGTACGAAGATCACCTGCTGACTGAATCAATCCAAAAAATGGCATTAGAAAGTAACACTTTTTCTTTTGTAGAAGAAGATGAAGAACTCTATACAGTAAAGGACCTAAAACAGGTCTATAATGATTAAAGGCGATATTGTTTTAATCAATTTCCCTTTCACAGACTTAAGCGGAACCAAACTTCGGCCAGCTATTATTCTCGTAGAAACAGCGTCAGATATAACCGTTTGCTTCATTACAAGTCAACTTGAGTGGAGAGAGTCATCTGATATACTGTTAAACCCCTCTTCAGAAAACGGGCTTAAAAAAGCCTCTTTAATAAGGGTAGCAAAAATTGCCACCCTGGATAAATCTTTAGCGAAAGGGCTACTTGGTAAACTTACACCAACCGAGTTGATTTTATTAAATGAGAAACTGAAAGACTTACTGCAATTGTAAACTTAAGCACTGTATCGAATCTTAAACCGATTCTTTGGTATTTTCCTACAACTGTTTCATAGTTATATGATGTATTTCGATGTAGTTAGGTTTAAAAATATTCGAAAGATATATGAATACAGAAATAGACCAACACTCAGATATCAATCCCGAGCACGCAGTAATTGTTCAAAGGAGCACCCTTTCCTAAAAGAAAGTCTCTGTAATGATAATCTTACCGCTATGTAGTCACTCTCACAGTGTCTTATTATTCCTTCACAAACAGGCATTCAACAACTAATTTGCTTAATTTTAGCACAATAAATTTTATGCAATGACATTGATTGCCATACTTATTCCATCCTTGTCTTTCCTATTGAGAGGAAAGATATTAACGGCAATCATCTGCTTAATTTTACAGATCACATTAATTGGCTGGATTCCCGCAGCCATCTGGGCAGTTATTTCTTTACAGAATGCAAGAGCAGATAAACGCACGGATAGAATGATTAAAGCCATGAGAAAAAATGCTCAGTAGCATCACTTTTTTTATTCCGCCATTTAATTCTTTTTTGCTTTCTGCTCATTGAATATCCCGCATTCAGTCTTTCGGAGTTGTTCTTCTCCACTGCAAACGTTTTCGAAAAAAATATCTCATCTGCGTTACTAAAACGCTGAAAGAAAGCCATTATATTACAGAGTATCGCTTATACACCCTAACTGCTTGCCATGTCATTAGCTAAACCAAAACTGAGTTTCTGGCAGATCATTAACATGAATGTCGGCTTCTTTGGTATACAATACAGTTTCGGATTACAACAAACAGCCGTTAATCCACTGTACAGTTTTTTAGATGCAAAACCAGAAGATCTCCCTTTACTCAATCTCGCCGGCCCCATGACAGGTTTGTTGATTCAACCCATCATAGGTGCACTAAGCGATAAAACCTGGCACCCGCGCTGGGGCCGCCGAAAACCTTATTTCTTAATCGGCGCCATCTTTTGTAGTCTCTGTTTATTCGCCTTTCCTTTTAGTCGTGCCTTGTGGATGGCTGTTGGTTTATTGTGGATTCTCGATGCCGCCAATAATACCGCCATGGAACCCTATCGTGCATTTATTGCCGATAAACTACCCGCCAGTCAGCGTGCCATGGGGTTTTTAACGCAGAGTTTTTTTACAGGGCTGGGTATTACACTCGCCAACCTCTCTTTATTCTTCTTCCAAAAAATCATTACAGGCGAATCTACCACGTCCACTGGAGAGCCAGGTATTCCGTACTGGGTATATGGTTCCTTCTTTGTAGGTGCTGTTTGTTCCATTGCTTCTGTTGCCTGGTCTGTGATTAAAACACCGGAGATACCTCCTACCGATGCAGAGCTGGCCGCATTACGCGCCGAACACAAAAGTTTTCTTACACCCTTTAAAGAAATATTTACTTCCATCGTGCACATGCCCAAAACCTTGTGGCAACTGGGTTTGGTGTACCTGTTTCAATGGTATGCCATGTTCTGTTACTGGCAATTTATTTCGCACAGCATTGCACAATCTGTATGGCATACCACTGCCGAAGCCAACCAGCAACTCTACGAAGAAGCCGTTGGCTGGACAGGTCTCGTAAACGGTTTCTACAATATCATTACCTTTCTCTCCGCTTTCGGACTGGTATGGATGGCCAGAAAATTTGGCGCCAAACAGGTACATATTGTTTGTTTACTCCTTGCCTCTTTATCATTGTTCCTTCTACCTCACATTGAAAACAAGTACTATCTCTTTGCTCCCATGATTGGTTTTGGTATTGCATGGGCGAGTATGATGGGTGTGCCATACATTATGGTAGTAGGTAGTATTCCGAAAGAAAAATATGGTGTGTATATGGGTATCATCAATATGATGATAGTGGTGCCAATGATTATTCAAACCCTTTCCTTTGGTTATATCTATAAAACCTTCCTCAACAGCAATCCCGCCAATGCCATCACATTTGCAGGAGGATTATTGCTGATCGCCGCATTTGCAACGATGCGGATGAAAGTTGCAAAATCAGAAGAAGATATAGTAGATATGCAGATAAGTGGTGGTCACTAAAAACATTCTAAACATCAAACAACTACTCCGTGAAACGCTGTGTTAAAACTCCGTGTAACGCTGTGGTTCTACTCTCCAAATCAGGGCATGTCTTTAGTTTGTGATAGTTAACCACAGAGTTACACAGAGTGAGGCACAGAGTTGCACGGAGTGATTCTGTCAGATATGAAAATACTATGCATCGGAGAAGCGCTTATTGATATGATCTGCACCGATAAGGGCAGCAGTCTTTCGAATGGGCAGCATTTTCTCAAGAAACCCGGAGGCGCACCAACCAATGTGGCGGCGGCCATTGCAGCATTGGGTGGACAGGTTGAGCTGGCTGCCAAAGTAGGTAATGATCCTTTTGGTAAACAACTCATTGATGTGATGCAGGAGTTTGGTGTTTCTACCCGATGGATGTTACAGGACCCTCATGCATTCACCACTTTCGCATTTGTTTCCTTAATGGAAGATGGCGAAAGAGATTTTGTATTTAATCGTGGTGCCGATGGCATGCTCAACCGCGATGAAACAGAAGCCATTCCACTCGATGATATTGGCATCATTCATTTTGGTTCAGCTACCGGTTTTCTGCCTGGCCCCTTACAGGCAGCTTATCAGGGTATGTTGCAAAAAGTATTGTTAAAGAATAATATATTCATCAGCTTCGATCCCAATTATCGTCACCTGCTTTTTCCGAACAATACCCAGACTTTTATTGACCAGTCATGGAACTTTTTACAGTCCTGCCATTTCTTTAAACTGAGCGATGAAGAATCCATGCTCATCACCGGCACACATGCAGTAGCAGATGCAGCAGCCATATTACTGGAGAAAACAAATGCCGTATTCACCATTACACTCGGCAAGGATGGAACTTTGCTGGGCTATAAAGGAAGTACCTATACCATTGCCAGCATACCCGTAAAACCTGTTGACACAACTGGTGCCGGAGATGCTTTTGTAGGAGCAGTGCTATACCAGTTACACAATAAATCATTAGACGATATCGTAGCATTATCATTAACAGACTGGAAACAAATCATTCACAATGCCAACAAAGCCGGAGCCAGAACCTGTGAGTATCTGGGGGCGATGGAAGCGTTTAAGCATTTGAGCAGTGCAATCTTTGATTGAGTTTCAAGCTACAAGCTGCAATCTTCAAGTTTCAGATTGAATGCCGCTACTTTATGATGAATACACTATTTAAAAATATCATTAATCAATTAAGCTTATCCCTTGTTGCTTGTTGCTTGTTGCTTGCAGCTTGCAGCTTGTAGCTTATAGCTTTCCTATGTACAATTTCACCCTACACCAACGAATTACCCGCATCTGTGAGCAGCAGGGGCTTTTACTTAGTGGCGATGATCTTGGGTTTTATACCAGACTATCTGCCAATGCAACGGCTATTGATAGTTTGTATCGATCCTTATACAGCAATCACCTTATGTCTGATGCCCTGTTTGAACAATTGCTGATTACACTTATACGCGGTCATCAACAAAGAAATAAGGAATTGCGTGCACGCGATATTACCAAAGCCAACAAAGGGCAATGGTTTCTCAGCAATGAAATATGTGGCATGAGTTTATATGTAGACCGCTTCTGCGGTAAACTAAATGATCTGCCTGCACGTTTGCCTTATCTTGAGTCCCTGGGCATCAACTTCCTACATATCATGCCCATATTTGAAAGTCCGGAAGGTGAAAGTGATGGTGGTTATGCAGTTTCAGATTTCAGAAAAGTAGACCAGCGTTTTGGCACGATCGATGATTTGCGTGCCGTACAAAAAAATATGCAGCAGAAAGATATGTACCTGATGCTGGATATTGTACTCAATCATACATCGCATCATCACGAATGGGCAGCGAAAGCAAAAAAAGGTGACCCGGTGTACCAGGATTATTTCTACATGTATGATGATCGCTCTATTCCCGATCAGTTAGATACTACCATGCCCGAAATATTTCCGGAGAGTGCACCCGGTAGTTTTACCTGGAATAAAGAGTCACGCAAATGGGTAATGACTGTTTTTCATAACTACCAGTGGGATCTGAATTATACCAATCCTTCTGTACTGGTTGATATGCTGGATAATATCTTATTCTATGCTAATCTCGGTGTAGATATTCTTCGCATAGATGCCCCTGCTTTTATATGGAAACAATTAGGTACCACCTGCCAGAACTTACCAGAAGCACATACCATTCTGCGCCTCATACGTCAATGTGTGGAAGTAGCCACGCCGGGAATGGCCCTACTGGGCGAAGCAATCGTTGCTCCAAAAGAAATCATGAAATATTTTGGAACAGATTTATATACCGCCAAAGAATGTGATGTGGCATACAACGCTACCCAAATGGCACTTCAATGGGATGCCTTAGCTACAGGTGATACCCGCATAATGCTGGCAGCACAGTATGAACTCTTACAAAAACCTTTTGGCTGCACCTGGATCAGTTATACCCGTTGTCATGATGATATTGGTCTGGGCTATGATGACAGTATGATTGCTGCTGCCGGTTTTAACGCATATGAACACAGAAAATTCTTAAAAGAATATTATGCTGGTATTCATCCTGATTCTACCGCTTCTGGTGCTTTATTTTCAGTGAATCCTAAAACACAGGATGCGCGTATCAGTGGTTCTCTTGCTTCATTATGTGGGCTGGAAAAAGCAATTGCTTCAGGTGATGAAAAAAATATTGATACAGCAGCGAAGAAAATATTACTGATGCAGGCGAAGAGCATCTTCATCGGTGGCATTCCCATGTTGTTCTATGGCGATGAAGCTGCTTATACTAATGATTACAGTTATCTCAGCGATGATGGCAAGAGCTACGACAACCGCTGGATGCACCGCCCTGTGATTGACTGGAAAAAAAATGAAAAAACAAAACAACAGGGAACCATTGAACACCGCATTTACAGCGGCACACAACGTTTATTAAAACTGCGGAAACAATTATCGGTAACGGGCGACTATAAAAATATTCAATGGATAACGCCGCATAATATACATGTGGCAGGCTTTATCAGGTCGATGGATGAGGAACATTTGTATTGCCTGTTTAACTACAGCGATAAAGCAGCTTATCTTACCTGGTATGCATTTAAGGAGCAAGGGTCAGGCATACATAATTTATACGATCACTGGAATGATCAGCGGCTAAGTGTGGGTGCAGATTATGAATACCTTATTATTGAGCCTTATTCTTTCTGTTTATTGGAAGCTATTAGCTATTAGCTGTTAGGGGTTAGCCATTGGGTGATAGGTAGAATTTAGATTTGGAGGAGTAAGAAAATTGAATATCTTCTTACCTCTCCAAATGGCTAGTAGCTAATGGCTAACAGCTAATAGCTCCCCTAATCTGCTCCGTCGGTTTTAGCTCTGGCAACAGCGTAGGCACCAACTTTATTACCTGTTTCCAATCCCTTTTCACAGTCACTTCTATAATGTATGCCACCGTACATACGTGATATAGATGCTTCTTTCGCCATAGCATCATAAGCCTGTGCCCTTGATGGTACAATATGACTCAGGATGGTAGCAGCAGCGGCACTAAACGTTGAGTGTCCTGAAATATAGGACGGGAAATTGGGTAAGCCTGTTATGGTTTTAATAGCAGGATTCAACTGAGATGGACGCGGATTGAAATAAAAGAATTTAGTATCCCAGCATACAATTGCTGCATCCATCATCGACATATTTAACAGCGCCATATTCCTCGCCCATCTTACTTCACTGAATTTCTGTTGAATAAAATCGGCATCAGCAATAGCACCCCAGTGACCCGGAGGAGTGGCCGTCGCAATACCATCAGCCCAGAAATGGGTAATGCGTATTCTCTCTGCATTGGTATTATTTACCAGGTCATATATCTCTGCTGTTTCTTTTTTCATCTGCTCACTCGATGTAGATGGTGGTGCTGCCGGACGAAGTGTTGGTGTAACGCTTTCATCAAACAGAAATGGTCTTACACGACCAAAGAGTGGCAACATGGGTGGACGCTTAGGTGTTTCTGTACTAATCCATGGTATTTCACCACGGGCAATGGTTTGTGTTTCGAGCAATGCCCAGTCTGTAGCATTACCTGCTGCAGCGCCTGCCCTGTCTGCTCTTCCACGTGCGATGAACTTTTGCGCCACCAGTCTGCCCAATGCTTCCCCTGCTTCAATATCACTTCTGGTAGCAGTACCCGCCATTAGTTTTGATATCATTTGTTCTTCTGCTTTTTTCTGTATGAAAGCTATTTCACCCGGAAAAAACAATTTCATCATCTCTGCCGTTACCCCTGCAAGCACCGCGTCTTCTGACGGATAACTCGGCAGATCTGATTGTGGTAATTTCGGTTTGATGTTGGCATCTGTTTTATAAGGTGCCGCCCTGTTATACAATTTCTTGTAATGCCATGCCGCGACCAATGCATCGTACTGAGCTGCACTAATATAGGCATAGGCCCTTGCCGCATAAGGTGGATTGGCAAAAGGAAATAAGGGATAAGCAAATGGATTATTGGCACTAGGAAACGGATAAGTACCATCGGGGTTCTGATAGGGTGGCAGGTTATATTTTGCCACGAGTTCACGCATGAGTTCATTCCATCTCAATACACCACCGGCACCCCAGTATTTAATAGATGCTTCCTGTTCAGCAGTAATATCGCGCTGGTATCCTTTTACTTCATTTAACTCTGCGATATAACCAACAGAACTAACGGCTGCCGGTGCTGCCACCGGAAACTCCGTTGGACCGGTTAATAAAATAGGTTTCCAGATACCTGCATCAATATCTGTTTTTGTTGGCGCCAGCATCGGCGCATCATCAGTTGTATTGGGAACGTTTTTGGAGCATGACATCTGCACCAATATTGTTGTTGCCAATAAGCATATGGTAAGTAGTTTTTTCATGTGTCTGCTTTTATTGATTTTAGCCACATGGAATTCGCCAATAAACATTCCGATTGGTATCAAAATTTTCATGGCTCATTTCATGGCTTATTTTTTATCGGTGGTGGATGTTTTTTCTTTTTTCTTTTTGGGTGAAAAGTCAATGATATAAAAAGCACCACCACCAATAGTTGATGCCTGACCCATGTTTCTTCCACTTAAAGTAATATTGCCATTGGCTATCAGCGATAAGCCATCCACCCCTTTCAGGTTATACTTAAGATTGATGCCTAGCATACTTGCATTCATTCTGTTGCTTACGAAGGGCATGTTATTTCGTGTAATATCAAAACCGCCGAGTGTGGTCCATTTGTTCCATACAGCTTCGGCGATCATTCTGCCGGTGCGGTATCCTGCTCGTACATTGATGGATGATGCATCGGGCATCGCCACTTCCTTCGTATTATGCAGTTCTGTTGTGTAATACGACTCTCTGTCGAGTGTTACCTTATTACGAATCACATAAGTAGCTGAAGCGGTGGTAAACCAACTGCCATACTGGTAATCTACCATACCACGTAGCGAAATAGTTTTGCTTCTTAACCCAATTGACATCGGTAAAAAATCAGGAGTATAATCCGATACCGGCAAAGACACTCCACCAATGGTATAAAATGAAAGGGTACCTTTGCCAAACTCTTTTTCATATGGCATCCATTTTACCCAGAGTGATAAATCCTGCAATCCACTCATACCACTGAGTGTACCTGCAGTTGCTTTGGTTTTTATATAGGGCAAGCCAAATAATACATTCAGCTTATCAGATACACCATAGTTACCCATATATGCCAACATACTGGTAGATACGGTACCAAGATTGAGGTTGTTTCTTTTTAAAGTTCCTTCCCAATACTGGTCCCAGCTACTGTAGTTGTACATGAGACCCGAACAATAATTATTTTTTGCCATCATAATACCATCAATCTCTGTTTGTGCTTTTGATGTAGTACATGACAACGCGACTATAGTAATCAGGCAGACTGTACGGTACAAACCTGTTTTTATTTTTTGCATCATGTTTTGTTTAGTTAGTAATTAATTAGGAGGGGTAGGGATTGGTTATTAGGTGTTAGCCGTTAGGTATTAGCTGAGATTGTATTATTTCTGCCTAATCCCTAATAGCTAATAGCTAATGGCCAACCCCTCCTCCTAAAACCTTACGCTCACTCCAACATTCACTGCCAGGTCTGCAAATGCTGCATCGCCCTGCGCGCGAATGCCTGTGATTCTTGTTCTTTCCAGATCTGCATAACTCTGTGTACGGCTACGCAAAACTGCAAAAGGCACATAAGTATAGAGATTGATTTTTTTGAATGAATAAGTTATACCCGGCTCAACAGAAGCCACAAAACCTGGTCTTCTGAAACCATAACTACCTCCTATCAGGTCTTTTGATGTTACTCTTTCATTTCTGTAACCTGCAGAAAGGGTTAAACGATTGAAGGTGAAATTGGCTCCAAAACGAATCATATACTGATCGGGTACACTCATTACATCGCTACCATACTGAATAGCTGTAGCAGATGGTGTTCCGCCTCTTGCTGTTGATACACCATTGTGTTCGCGGGGATTCAGGAGATAAAAGAAATTACCATACAGACTAATGGTGCGCGATAATGTACGATGTGCATTCAGTTCCAAAGTAAAACCGGTACCACCGTCACCCAACTGGATCGATTGATCTACCGGGCCCAATACTTTTGTTCCGCTACTGGTATGAAAATGATCCTGCACACGGAAATCGCCCGTAGGTAGTTTAATACCCAGTCCGGCCTGCAAACCGAACTTGCCCCCTTTCGCAGGGTTAGTCAGCCAATGGTAAGCTGTAATACGTGCATCACCCAATCCAAAAGATGTGGTAAGATGACGTGATGCTCCCCCATGTTCATATAATGAGGTACGTGTATTGGAGATAACAGGTATACCAAATGTAATAGACCAGCGTTTGCTCAATATGCGCGTTAAACTCAGGTCTATGTTTACACTGTGGTTAATTACCTGTGTATTGTTTGCAATTCTGTGTTTTTGTTCATCCGTTCCTACGAAATGACGAAATGAATTAAAATAACGTGTATTGGCATTGAAGCTCCATTTAGGCTGAACAGAGTCGGCTCCGAAAAGGTTATCAATCGTACACATTCCACCAACACTTCTGATGGCAACACATCCTTGTGCGGTAGATTTGGTATGAATAAAAAAAGCAACAGTTAGTATAAAAATAATTGGTCTCATATTAGATTAGGTTTGGTTTCTCCCCATGTTGGTCAGCGACCATCATGGGTGTTAGGCAATAAAGCTATTGGTTGTTTGAATAGCACAACTGTGCATACTGTTGTTACAACAGGAAATGTTCAATGGATGAATCAACACTGGTTCGCTTGTTGACTGTATCATTTCAATTTTCAATGTTGGTCGGCGACCAACATTGGCATCGATTATTTCTTCATTTTCAAACGATCAACAACGAGTTTACCTACGCGTTGACCATAATCGGTGCTGATGATACATGAATTGTGGAAATGGATACCACCATAAAATCTTGCCCAGTTATTTTCTTCAGCAGCAGCCCTGAATGAGCTAAAGCTCCTGTTGGGTATACCGAATTCCAGTTCCGTTGAATCGGTATAAGAAAAATTATCACCGAACACACTGGTAAGTGCTTCGGCAGCGGCAGATGAAATGGTAGAATGTCCGCAGGTATATTCAGGAAAAGCAGGTGTTTGCAGATAAGGCCGCCAGTTCGGATCAATGTATTCATTGATAACAGTTTCCGGTCTGGCTGTATTGTATTTATATTTTACATACCATGACTGTATAAATGCATCAAATAAAGCAATGGATGTTTTGGCAACAGCGCATACTTGTGTGGCAAAATCGGCTTTTGCTTTTTGAGCCGCTATGCCTACAATACTCATCCAGTGACCTGGAGGAGAGAATTTTTTGCTGCCATACATTACATGTCCGGTTACATTCATCTTAAAGGGATTGTCGTCCCAGAATTCTGCAATATGTTTCTGCTCAGGAGTTAAGCTGTCAACGGCATTTTTAATGGCCATTACTTCCTGATAATACTTGCTTTTTTTATCTGTAATATTAAAAACAGGTGGAGGTGGTGGATCAAAAACGCCTGCACTATCAATTACAAGTGGTCGTATTTCATGCCAGTGTGGTTCTGCAGCCGGGGCATACATAGGTGGTGTTGGCACCCAGCGACCCGGTATATTTTTCACCGCATATTTTTCGGCTCCTCTTGTTTGCAGGTAATTGTCTTTTTTGCTCCAGCGAATGATGTGCATACTGATACTATCTGCCAGCATACGGGACGCTTTTTCTACTTTGCTGCTCAATCCTTTATCTCTCGCAACCTGTAAAATACTGTCCTCATAATCTTTCATACTGCCTTCTGGAAAAGTTACCATTTCTCCTACCTTGATATAGGCAAGAAGCGTGGCCAGTTCAATATCCATATCGGCTGTAATAGCTGGTGCAACAGGCTTCTTTAACCCATTTAATTGTCCGCCTAATGATTCATACTCATTCGGATAAGCAGCAGCTACCACTTCATAGGCAGCAACAGCAGCATATACATAATTACGCGATGCCACCATGGGTGGAAAATTATTTCCCATCACTACTGTGTTCAGTTCATATACAGTATGACTAAATAATGCCGGATCGTGTAAAAATGTTTTATACTCAGTAGATTGTTTACATGCCTGTAAGCACATAAACATTATGAGCCCCAATAAGAGCTTCCTCATAAGACCTGTTTGAAATAATAAAATCAGATAAAAAAATAAATGCTTTATGAACCAGCATTAAGCCTGTGGCGGGCGCTCTAAACGATTTACATAATCAGACAGATAAGCGGTCTCCTGTTTCATATAATGAACCTGCGCTGGGCCTGCATTCCTAAACTGCCAGGAAAAAGAATGATCCCCGGTAAAGTCCAGAATAGAGAATTTGAGAACCGTATGCTGATTGGAAGATTTCTGTGTAGATGAATTTGCATTATAATCGCCCGCTAAGCTGAAAAAATTATCCCGCGCATTACGGATACCGATTTTTTCCATATTGGGCACACACCACAATTCAAGTGAGTCTTTATAAAAACGTCTTTTTACAAAATGATAGGTCACGCCATTGATATCCACTTCACCCGTTGCATTTTCGTATTGTTCAGAATTAGAACCATAAGGTGTACTGGCGGCTACTTTAATATGAAGCAACATGGCTTCATCATAAACATCTTCGTAGAGATTGGCCTGAAACGCCTTATCGGAAGCCGATTCCATATAATTCAACAGCATCCTGTAACCACCAAGGCTAAACAGTAATAGACCCAAGGATACTATCGTGGCAAGTCGTTTCAAGCAATTAAAAATAATGGTTTTTATTGAACTGTCAAGGTTTTTTTATCGGGTCCGATACCTGTAAGTGTTAGTTTTTTCCAGTGTTTCGGCAATACCGATTTAATCTGCGAAATTCCCTTTGGTGTAATGTCAATTCCACCAAAACCCATCAGCACACTTTGTAAAATACCTCCTGCACCAGTAGCAAAATAAGGGTTGGTTCCGCCCTTGGTTTCTGCAATCACCCTGAAGGGCGGGTTGAGGTTGGGTTCATATGATTCCTTGAAAAATTTCAGTGCCTTATCTGCATTACCCAATCTGGCATAGAGCAGGGTGAAAATGGCTTGTGTCATGGCAGGCGTACCCTCATTGGGAACACGGGTTTCATAATATTCCAGGTCTTTCAACACCTGTTTCGGATCATTTACTTCTTTCAGCGGATAGGCCAGCAGGTTCACATCTCCCTGTTTAATGCCTTCTCCGTTATAAGTTGCATGCTCTCTTGTAACACCATTTTCCATTTTCAGTATTGGGATATTTTGTGCCACATGTAACCAGTCTGCATCTGCTTTGATTCCAATTAAAGCTGCCGCTTCTGTTGCATAATTTAATACTGCTTTGGCTGCTGCGTTGGTCCATGCATTATTGTCTACGTTCTCTGCCCACTCATCAGCAGCCACCACATTTTTAATATCATATTTTCCCGGACCATTTCGTTCCACCCTGCTTGCCCAGAAATCGGCTGTTTCTTTCAGGATGGGCCAGCCTCTTTCTTTCAGCCATTCTTTATCCTGCGTTACACAATAATAATTCCAGGCTGCAATACCTACACATGCAGTAATATGATGTTCGAACGGACCACTCAATGCCCATACGGGTGTTTCTTCTACACCTGTAGCTGCGCTCTCCCATGGAAACATAGCACCCTTATATCCATGACTAAATGCATTTTTCTTTGCGGCTGCCAGGCGATTGTAACGATACTCTACCATACTCTTTGCCATAGAAGGTTGTAATACCAGCATTGCAGGATACATCCATAACTCTGTATCCCAGAATACATGACCATTGTAACCGAGTCCGCTTAAACCCATTGGCGACGGGCTATAATCTGTTCCTTCTCTTACAAAAGAATAGAGATGGTACATCATACTGTGCACGTCTTGCTGGGCTTGCGCATCACCTTCAATTTGTATATCCGTTTTCCATAACTCGCTCCAGGCCTTGTGGTGAAAAGACATCAACCTCTCTCTTCCTTCCAGTTTTGCAAAAATGGTCATACGTTCTGCCTCATTCAAAGGATCATCATGATGTGCACTGGTAATAGATGACCCTGCGATAGAGAAACGATAACTGCTGCCTGCTTTTACAGTTTTATTAAACTTCATCAGGTGCATGTTATTATCCCACATTTCATGAATAACACGTGGCTCTTCTCCATGCTTCTCGGAAAATAAAAATGTATTGGATGCGCACATCAATAATTTTCCCGTTGGACTTTTCGCGGAGGAAGTCAACAGGCTGATGGTTACATGAGGGCGATCAATTTCATTGTAATAATTCTGTACATCTTTCAGCGCATCCGGCGCTTCCATTACACTGGCTGCGTTTACAAGTATGTCTTTTTTAGCTGTTACGGTTACATCCATCAACACCGTAAATGGCAAATGACGGAGTGAATAATAGGTATAGCTGACAGTTGCTTTATCGCCATAATCAAAAGAACAGGTGAATGATGCTTTCTGCATATCCAGTTCTTGTTTCATATTTTTTACATCTAAGGCACCAATGTTTCTGCCATCGATACCCAATTGCATATTCAAGAGATTGAAACTGCGCAGGAAATTACTCACCCTGCCACGACCATACTGGTCATAAGCTCCCGCCAACACCACTTCTTTTACTTTAAAGGGTTCGGGTGATGAAACAATACCAATCATGCCATTAGCAACTGTAACACCATAATAATTGGATGGGTTTACCGAGGGCACTGTCAGCTTCCAGGGATCCTGTGATTTTACAGGTCCGATAGCCATAAAAAAGAATACCAGGCAAATCAGGCACAATCGTTTCATATCGCTTATTTTGTAAGTGTTTGAGCTTGCTCAAATTTATTCTAAAACCCTGTATCAGACACATTTTTCTTGCCATAGCTGGCTCCATCCCATTATTTACTTTTTACCAGAAAAGGGGGGCATAAATCCGACACTATTCAATAGCATTTTCTTCGTTCACTAAGATTATTGTGCAAATTCAGTTTCGTTGATTAAACGTGTTTTATAGCGTTGTACCCGTAAATTTGAGTATTAAAATTTTGCCTGGCTTATGAAGCGGTTATTGATTATTCTTTTCGTAATGGTTGTCGTCATCTTTACAATCGGTTTCTTTCTTCCTAAAGAAAGAGTATTTACTAAAACAGTGAATGCCAGCCTGCCCTTTGATGGTATATCAAGAGCTATTGTAAATAAAGATCAGTGGAAAAATTGGTGGCCAGGCACTGTAGTTAATGACAGTGTATTATCCTATAAAGAAACAAACATTAACATCCACCTGCTGCTCTTAAATGGTTTTCAAGCCAGTGCAAAAGAAGGTAGCCTCCCGGTGACTATTGATTTTCAGTCTGCCGCCACTTATAATGCAGAAACAGCTCTTACATTAAAAACCAGTTTTACTTTTTCATCAAACCCTTTGATAAAAATTTTCCACTACTTCACTGCAGGAAGTGGTCAAAAAAAATATGAAAGCCTTTTAGATGTTTTCAAAACGAATTTTTCAGACATACAGAAAATGTATGGATTTGATGTTCAGACCGGGAAAGTTCCCAATTCATCCTATATCTCTTCGAAACAGGATTTCGATCATTATCCTTCCAATGAAGAACTATATAAGTTGATTGATGAAATCAAAACGTATATCGCTGCTGAAAATGGTAAAGTAATGAATGATCCTATTTTGAATATTGTGAAAGAAAGCGACAAAGTTTATGCTGCCATGATAGCAATAGCCACTGACAGAGACCTTCCTGGCAAAGGAAAGTTTATGTTAAAGCAAATGATGCTGGGCAATATTATAGTGGCTAAAGTTACAGGTGGACCTGCCGCAATAGAAAAATGCAGACAGGCCGTTCAGTTTTATGTAAATGATTTCAGAAAGGTTTCTCCGGCCATTGCATTTGAAAGAATGATCAGCAACCGGTTAACAGAAGACAGTTCGCGTTGGGTTACCACCATCAATTACCCGGTATTTCAATAAATCCTTTATCCCTGCTCCGGATTTAAATCCGGAGCAGGGATAAAGGATTTATCTTTTGCCTAATACAATTGCAGTTTCATTATTACGGGCGAGGATATATGCTTTTTGGTTGTTGATGATGATTGGTCTTGCATTTCTAACCTGCCCGGTAATTGCTGGCATAGATAAAGCCGACACCTTCATCCCCTTTCCTTTTTCATAAGATAACAAATTTCCAAAGTCTGCATCCTGTCTGCCTATTTCAACATTATTGGCGTAAAAATTTCCCATTGCCAGCCATTGTGGTTGTGCACCAGTATCTATCCTCACCACAGATCTTATTTGACTGAACTGTATTTCATAAGGCAATACTGTGGCTGTGAATTTCATACCACCTTCATTGATAAGCAACAGATGATCAAAGCAATTGGCTTCCAACTGGTAGGCTTTTTCAAATTTTTGTGGCGCGAATAACTGTTTCAAATCGGCTTTGGCAAAGTCAGCCGCATACAGGTATTTTTTTCTCAATAATGGAATTGATTTTTCCAACTGAAGTTTACTGGCCAATGGCATTTCAGTACCATTTACATAATAGGTGAGTATTTGCTCTACCCTTCCGTTATCATCAAAATCATTCATGTACATTCTTACCGGATATTTTTCGGAGGCTTTTACCCGACTGTTGTTGCCGAAGTTTCCGGCTATAAGATCTATATCGCCATCACCGTCTATATCATCAGCATAAACAGATTGCCACCAGCCTTTTTTTGTTGTAATAGTTTGCTCCACAAAATTTTTACCCTGTTTTACAAATGCTTTTATTCCTCCCCACAAATAGGAAAGCAATAAGTCTGTTTGTCCGTCTTTATTCAAATCGACCCATTGAGCAGAAGTTACCAGTCCGCCGGGTTGCACCAGTTCTTTTGCAAATGCAACAGTAGCGTCGCTGAAATTTCCATAGCCATCATTCAATAATAAATAGGAGCGGGCGGGCATTCCATATGCATAAGTAACTGACCTGCCAGCAAAGAACAGGTCAATAAATCCGTCTCCGTTAATATCATGGGCTATTACTTTGCTTTGTGTGTTCATGGCAACAGGAAAAGCCTGTTCCTTTTTACGCAGGTTTCCTCTTCCATCATTCAGGTACAAAAGTGGCTGAAGGTGTTCATCTTCACCGTAGTATTCATTGCCGCCGCTGGCGATAACCAGATCAACGGCTTTATCATTATTTACATCTACCCAAACGGCATCTACATTTTCCCACATGGAATCACGTGCAAGCGCAGGCTGTATTGATTTAGTAAATGTGCCATTCTTCTGCTGAACATATACTCCATTGGTATAACCTTTTGAGGCCCCGATAAACACATCTTCTAAACCATCATGATTAATATCAGCAACTGCTAAAGCAGGGCCTTCTGTAGAAATCATATGTGGTATTAAGGGCTCTCTGTCAAACTCGTTAAACAAATTTTCCTGATGCCGATAATTAATACCTGTTGACGCTGTAATATCCTCAAGCAGTTTTTGTTGTTCCTCTTTTGGCCTACTTAGTCTTGTAAAATCAAACTTTGGGAGACCGGGATGGTAACTGATCTGACTGATGGCTCCTTTTGTTAACTGAACAGGTTGGTACGTTCTGTCGGGCCATATCAGTAAAGCCGAATCAACTTGAATATTTTTAAGTCCGGCATGAATAGGCAGCAACATACTTGACTGAAAACCATGCACCGGAAAATGTTCATAGCTGTGTACCTTATCTTTTTGATACAATAATAGTTTAGCGCCGATAGCCATCAGGTTACTTGTATCACCTTTAAGTTTCAATTGCGCAAAATCGTTTGATGTAGTATCTGTAATTGTTCTGTTTTCATATACCAATGCCGGATCATTGATATTATTTACTACAAGATCAAGATCTCCATCATTATCGAGATCGGCATATACTGAACCATTAGAGAATGTGGGCAGATTGTTTTTGATACTGTCTGTAAGGTTATCAAAAGAGAGATCGCCTTTGTTCCTGTAAAACTGGTTGGGTATTTTAATTTCCGGAAACTTATTAATCAATGCTATGTCCTTATCCTGAATGGTATTGTTTTTTAACTTCTCCTGTAATTCGCTTCCTGATACATAATTGATGTAATCGAGATCATTCATTCTTTTAGGAATACCATTGGATACAAACAGATCTTTTAATCCATCATTATCAAAATCCATCCACAACGATGCCCAGCTCCAATCGGTAGCATGAATACCGGCGTACTGACCAATCTCACTGAATTGTCCGTTCTTACGGTTGTACTGAAGATTGTTTCTGGCATACTGATGCGTATAGCCGTATTGTAATTTTTGCTGGAAGATATTATAATCATCTTCTGCCATTGAACGTTTTAGCATGTATGGATCGTAAGGCAACATATCCATGGAAATAATTTCCGGATACGCGTCGTTGTTGATGTCTGCCACATCTACTCCCATGCTAAACTGACTTGTGTGCATGAGTTGCTTTGAACCCTGTTCTGTAAATGTTCCATTCTGCTGATTGATATAGAGGTAATCGTTTTCATGAAAATCATTACCCACATAAATATCCGGCCACCCATCTAGATTAATATCTGCGACAGTAACACCCAATCCATATCCAATTTTGCTACCGTTAATACCTGCATCTTTGGTTACATTGGTAAACGTGGATACCGTTTTACCATCTTGTGTAGTTTTTCGATCATTTCTATACAAACGTTGACCCGCCAAAGAATCATAGGTATTCATAAAATCCCCCCTCGGTGCATAGTTACCATCATGATTTACGGAGTGATTCAACAGAAACATATCAAGGTCACCATCACCGTCATAATCAAGAAAAGCGGCTTGCGTACTAAAGCCGGAAAAATCGAGGCCATAAGCTGCGGCCTGATCTTCATATACCGGTATCTTATCGGCACCAATTCCTTTACAAACCAATAACTGGTTCTTTCCTTTCAATGTTTTGTATTGACCAACTCTACACACATAAATATCAAGTAACCCATCATTATTAATATCTACCACCGATACGCCTGTGCTCCAAGCACCGTCTGCAGGTATTTGTGCTTCTTTGGTTACATCTTTAAATTGCAGATTACCTGTATTCAGGTATAAAGTGTTGTTTTGCTGATTGGCTGCAAAAAACAGATCGATTAGTCCATCATTATTAAAATCACCGGCACCTACTCCTGCTCCATTGTAGAAATACATGTAAGAAAAAAGATTAAACTCAGGTGTTGGCTGGAGTTTATTACTGAAATGAAGCCCTGTTTTTTCATGACTAAGCGGAACAAATACAGAAGCTGATTTTTTACCGGAACATCCTGCAAACAACAGCATCAACAGGCCGAGAATAGTATAAAGCGATTTTTGTTTCATGTGTTTATTTACCTGCGATGATTATTTTTTATTTGCTGCCTGGTTGATCTGGTAATACAGTGGCGTATCATTATTTCTGAGAAACAATAGACCCGTTTTATTTTTTTGTTTTACCAGTGCGATATCTCTCACCTGTCCTTTCACAGATAATCCTGATGCGACAGATGATACGGGATCAAAATCTTTATCCCCTTTATTCAGTAGCACCTGACCATAAGAAGCATCGATACTACAGAACTGCGGCAACAGATCAAAGAAATTACCAGCTAATACAATATCATTTTTACCATCCTGGTTAATATCGGCGATGACTGATGCCTGTACAGATGAAAGTTGTGCAATAAATGGCAGTAGCTCAATTTTAAAATTTCCTTTTCCATCGTTATAGGCAATACAGTTGGCAGCATTATTCACCGTTAACACCCTCGCATCTTTCAATCCGTCTTTAAATACCTGCTGCATGGTTTTATCTGCAAAGTCGGCATGTTTCAGATTCGATTTTTTTAGGGATGGAATCTGATCTGTAATATCTTTTTTCAGAAACACAGGAGCCTCTTTTCCGTTGAGGGTATGGCTGAATATTTTATCAATCGTTCCATTCTGATCAATATCTTTTATCCAGACTTTCGCCGGGTTTTCAACATCAGGTTTTATATAAAAATTCTGACCCAGGTTACCAAGTATAAGATCGGGGTGTCCATCTGCGTTGAGATCGCCGACTGTTACAGATTGCCACCAGCCCGATTCATTTTCAAGTCCTGTTTTTTGTTCTGTGTACTGACCGTTTTTAAACGCATATAATTTGGGTGACATCCACTCCCCTACGATCAATAATTCTTTCTGCTGATCAGCATTCAGGTCTGTCCATACAGCACCGGTAATCATACCCAAGGATTGCAGGAACGGAGCCACTTTATCTGTAACATCTGTAAAGCGTGCGTCTCCGTCATTATGAAACAGAAAACTTTTAGGTGCAATACCATAATTCTGTGGTTCACTTCTACTGCCAACAAGAATATCCATCTTCCCATCCTGGTCATAATCCAATGCAATAGCAACTCCGGTGTTTGTATGACTCACCGGAAAACTACCCGACCGTAAAGTGAAATTTGCTTTACCATCGTTAAGGTAAAGCTGGTGCTGGTATTTATCAGACGAAGCTGGTGCAAAATTACCACCGCCACCAACAAACAGATCCATATCTCCATCCTGATCTGCATCAAAAAAGAATGCAGCAGTTACATCGTTGAATGTAAATGTTGCAAAATCGGCGACCTGTTTTTTTGAAAACCCATTAGCGGTCTGCAAATACAGTTGGGATGGTTGTCCGACTGCCCCTCCGATAAATATATCATCCAACCCATCTCCGTTCACATCTGCCACTGCTGTTTTAGGTCCCTGCCTGGAGAGCATGAAGGGAATATTTCTTTCCTGATAAAAATCTACATGCTCATCTTCCTTATGGGCTTCAAATGGCAGATTTAACTGTGTAAGTAATGTTGATTGCGGTAACTCATACTGAAACAGGTTAACACGCACACTACTGCTGTCATACTTAATATTCAACAACTGGTTAACAGCAGGTTTTACAATGGTGGTTACTGTTTTATTGGGCCATAGTACCTGAACAGAGTCTGGTTGAAAAGCACCTAACCCGATTGTTTGTTTGTATTCTATTGAAGACTGAAAACCTTTACTTGGTATCAACTCTCTTGTAATTACCTGATCGGCTGCAAAAACTTTAATCGTACTTCCTACTGCGAAAGGATTTTGCTGGCCATACTGTAATTGCAAAGCCAGATAACTGGAAGCAGCGTCGTCTCTGCTATTGTTTCTGTACACCAAGGCTTCCTGGTTCACATTATTGATAATAAGATCGAGATCACCATCATTGTCTAAATCGGCATAAGATGCACCATTAGAGAACGTAGGTTCATCCAGCCCCCATTCTTTCCCTGCATCACTAAAACGTAATTTACCTTGATTTTTAAATGCCTTATTTGGTATAGGAACCGATGGCATTTTATCGATGATATTATTTACTTCTTCTTTTTTTCCTTTCATCACCATCTGGTTCACGACATCATTTGCAAAAAAGTCAATAAAATCCTGATCGGTTACATCGCGGTAAATGCCGTTGCATACAATGATATCTGATAATCCGTCATTATTGGCATCAAACATCAAAGCTCCCCAGCTCCAGTCGCTGGCGGCTACACCACTGTAAAAACCTGTTTCTAAAAATTTACCATCTCCATTATTTACCTGTAAGGCATTTTGCGTAAACTGGTTGTAGAAATCCTGGTTCTGTTTTAGTTTATAAGTATCGTATCCTTCAAAAGATGTGTTTGTTTTTAAGCGGTAGTCATCTCCCGGCAGCATATCTGTTGTAAAAATATCCGGCTTGCCATCGTTATTAATATCCTGCAAGTCTGCACCCATTGATGAGAAACTGATATGTTGTGTACGATCTTCTATTTCATCCTTAAATGTGCCATTACGCTGGTTGATGTAGAGATAATCTTTTTCAAAAAAATCATTCGATACATATACATCCGGGTAACCATCGAGATTAATGTCGCCTACAGTTACGCCCAATCCAAAGCTGATGATACTTCCATAAATGCCTGCTTCTTTTGTTACGTCTGTATATTTCCCGTTATCGTTTCGATACAAATGATCGCCACCACCTTTCAAAAATTCTGCATAAGGTGCTTCTGCATCAGGCACACTTCGCATATTGGCGTAGTTGAGTGTATTTACAGGGATTGGACTGTTGTTTACGAGAAAACAATCAAGGTCGCCATCAAGGTCATAATCAAAGAATGATGCATGAGTGGTGTATCCGTCATTATCTAATCCGTATTCCGCTGCTTTTTCTGTGAAAGTGAGATTTTTATTATTGATGTATAGTTTGTTTTTGCGCAATGTTTTATTCATCATATTACCTGCATTGCACACATAAATATCGAGCCAGCCATCTGCATTCACATCAACAAAAACAACACCGGTACTCCATTCATTGTTATAGGTTATACCAGCTTTTGTAGTGATATCTTCAAACTTTAAATCGCCTTTATTAAGGTATAGTTTATTGCTACTTTGATTGGCTGTAAAAAAAACTTCAGGCAAGCCATCGTTATTCAGGTCGCCTGTGGCCACACCACCGCCGTTATAAAAATTTCTGTACCTAAAAACATTAAATGATTCCGATTCAGTGAGGGTATTTTTAAAATTGATATTGGAATCGGCAACACGGGAAAACAATGTTTTCTCCCTTGTGTTTTTACAGGCCAGCATGGAGCATATACAAGCAATCAGCAGCCATTTTTTGTTCAGCATCGTCATACGCTAAAATAACATAAAATGACAGGATTAGACTGAATAAGCCCATCAGAAATACAGCTTTGACAACAGCTTTATTTTCAATTGAAATACTTCTATTTTCTTAAATAACTCTTCTTCTCCTCCATAGGAGTCCCTTGGGCCTTTCTCCCTGTTATAACTGTTTCGGAATGAGTAAACTAAAAAATATTATAGTTCGTTTAACAGGGAGAAAGGCCCAAGGGACTCCTATGGAGGAGAACGAGAGAACCTTATACAGGATGAGAACAATCTGTGCAATAAAAAAGCCGATCAGTTTTTCACTGACCGGCTTTTACAACTATTCTCGCACATCTATTAATAACCGAAATTCTGCTTCAGGTTAGGGTTAGAGGCTAATGCTGTGGTAGGTATTGGATATACCACTTTATAAGCATCAGATGCGTTTGGTCTTTCTTCAACAGGAGCGTTAAATGCACCAAAACGAATCATATCTGTTCTTCTGTGGCCTTCGAGATAGAGTTCACGACCTCTTTCAGCCAACAATGATGTAAGTGTTACAGCAGTTGCCGGAGTGGCATTTCTTGCAAGACGGATACTGTTTACAATAGTTAACGGTGTTTCGCCATTAGCGCCTGTAGTACCACCTCTTAACAATGCTTCTGCTTTCATTAAACGAACATCAGCAAGACGTAAGAATGGGAATGAGTTTGCACTACCCCATCCGCCATCGTTGATTGTAGAAGGATCGAGTGGGAATTTGTTTACACGGATACCGCTTGCTTCTCCATTGAAGAAAATAGAAGCATTACGTGTAAAGATTAATGGGTTACCACTTCTATCGTACAGATCACCGATTGGATCACCAATTGCACCAGGCTCTTTAGGGTTGCTAGCCTTTACAGGGCCGCGTGCCTGACCTACGAGGAAGCCTGCATTAGCACCTACCAGATTGGTATAACCAGCCAGTGGTGTTGATTTACGCATATCTACATCTTCAAAACTATCATAGAATTGAGACAGTGTTACGAAACCATTCCAGCTTGACGGACGCTGGTTGTAATGCCAGCTTTGAGCCGTTTGCCATACTAAGTTTGCACCATTACCTGCTCTTGCATCTGATCCGTTTTTACGAACAAAAATGTTTTCAGATGATGCGGTAACATTATCCCATTTGAAGTTATCCCAGTAAGTATCAAGTGCTAAACCTGCACCAGCAGCTGCCAGGTTACAATACTCTATTACTTTGTTCATATCCGCAGCCGCAAATGTGTAAGGTCCTGCAGGAGATGTTGGAGCCTGTTTGTACACCGCTTTGTTCAGGTATGCTTTCGCGAGTAAAGCATAAGCAGCTTCTTTTGTTGCCTGAGCACGGTTGGTACCGTTGTATGCAGGCAATGCAGGTACTGCAGCTTCCAGTTCTGTGATAATGGCATCAATGGCTTCAGATCTTGTCATAACTGTTGGTACCACATTGGCAGCAGCAGTTGCTGGACGTGTTTGTACCTGACCATAGATATCACAAACCAGGAGTCTGAAGAAAGCGCGAAGGAACTGACCTTCTGCTTTTGTTAAACCTGTTGCTGTTTCAGCTATCAGTGTTGTCTGGAACAATGCACCATTCAAACCATTCCAGGTATCGTTGATCTGGTTATGATCAGGACCCCAGGTATGCAGGTGCAGACGACGCCATGTACCGAAATCATCCCAGTCGGTACCACGTGTTGGGCCCATGATTTCATCGGTTGAGTGTTCCTGTAAACCGAACCAGTTACCCTGACCTCCGGTTAATTGGTTTAATTGCTCATACACCGCAGCAATAGATGGTGGAGTTGGCGCTCCGCTTCCGGTATTGGGTGCAATTGAGTTGGGTGCTTCCAGCTTGGGATCAAGCTTTGAGCATGATATGGTAAGTATAGTTACAGCGGTGAGTACCGGTATAAATTTACTTTTGATTATATTTTTCATTACGGCAGTTTTTATTAATTAAAATCCAACATTTACACCTACAGTAATAACCCTTGGTCTTGGATATTGCGTATAGTCAAATCCACGAGAAGGAATACCATTGATGCTCTTATCTACGTTCACCTCAGGATCGATTCCTGAATAACCAGAAATCAATGCCAGGTTCTGACCTGATGCATAAAGTGACAGTGATTTGAAGATGCTATTTTTCTTCAGGTTAAATGCATAACTCAGGTTTACGTTTGCCAGACGAATAAAATCTCCTTTCTCCAGGAAGCGTGTTGAAACTGATCCCGGGTTGAATGGATTTTCTGGTCCGTTACCAATCTCATTGGTTACGTTACGTGCATTACGCAAGCTACCTTTCAGGAAGAGTGCATTGGCAGTATTGTTATATACTTTGAAACCAGTAATTGCGTTCAGGAATACACTCAGGTTCCATCTGCCATAAGAGAAATTGTTGGTTAAACCGGCAAAAAACTTAGGCAATGCAGAACCTACTAACTGGTTTGCAGCACCACCGCCATAACGGGCATTACCATTACCATCGAAGCCATTAAACACTGGCATTGACCATGTGAAAATGGGTGATCCATTGGTAAGGGTTTGTGCAAATGCACCTGTAAGACCCTGACCACTTACACCACCTGTATTGATGGGGGTTGGCAGACCTTCGATGTTATTGCTTACAGTGGTCATGTTATAATTGATATCCCAGCTGAATTTCTTGCCCTGGATAGCACGATAATTAACACTTGCTTCCCATCCTTTGTTGATTACTTCTCCATCTAAATTTATCCACCAGTTAGCCGTTGGTGCGAAACCACCCGGAGTTGGCGCGAAGAACAACATGTTTTTACGATTGTTGTTGTAGTAATCAACTGTAACAGATAATCTTCTGTCTTTGGTAGTAAAGTCAACTCCTACACCAGTAGTAGCCACTTCTTCCCATTTCAGGTTAGGGTTACCCTGCTGAATGAAACGTGTAACAGGACCGCTACCTACATCAAATGTCTGCTGTAAGTTTAAGGATGCATAAGAACCTAAGTTATCCTGGCTACCCAGTTTACCATAGTTAGCTCTGAAGCTCAGATCGCTGAGGAAGCCTCCAAATACTTTCTGTGCCCACGACTCTTCCAGCACTCTCCATTTAAAGGCAAATGCAGGGAAAGTTGCATAACGGTTATTAGAACCGAATTTAGAAGAACCATCAGACCTTACAGTTACAGTAAAAAAGTATTTATCGTTATAAGTATAGTTCAAACGACCAAATACTGATTGTAATTCATTTTTATCGAAGTTGGGAACAAAATTGGCGTAGTTGTTAAATGCACTAAAGTCTTTAACAAACACATCTTTCGGACCTACCACAGGTGTTTTTACACCCCATCCAAATGATCCGTTGTAACGGTTCTGGAAGCTCTGGTAAGAATAACCCGCAATAGCATTCACTGCGTGTTTGTTGTTGAAGATTTTATCATAAGTCAGATAATGCTCAACCAGTTGAGATTTGGTCTCCAGATTTTGTCTGGTTGTACGGCCATTTCCCTGAATCTGATTACCATAATCTTTACCAAAAATATTCACTGTACCACCATATGCTCCGGTACCCAAACGTGGGTCGGCAAATGATGTACGCTGTGATTTTGAATTATCCAGACCTAATACCACTTTATAGCTCAGGTCTTTGGTAATCTGGTAGCTGGCAGAGAAATTACCCAGGAACCTGTTGATATAGTCGTTATCAGAGAAGTAAGCCAACATTTGAGATGGGTTACGCTGATCGCCGGGCTGATAGAATGATCCGTCAGCATTGTACACAGGGTTGGTTGGGTTAAACTGTAATGCAGCACCTAACAAACTACCCTGGAAACCTGCGTTATTAGAAAGCGGAGCATATGAGTTCTCTGTTTTAGAGTAAGTAATATTAGCCTCCAGCTTCAATTTATCATTTATTAATTTCTGACTCAGGTTAGCACGACCGGTTAATCTTTTCAGACCAGTGTTTTTCACAATACCTTCCTGGTTATCGTATGAACCACTGATACGTGCAGTAGTTCCTTTGTTGCTCATTGACCAACTCAGGTTATGGTTGTTAGAAATGGCTGTTCTGAAAATTTCATCCTGCCAGTCTGTATTCGCACCTTTGTCGATACTTGCTACAGCGGCCTGAGCAGCAATCGGGTTAGCACCACCATCTATATTGGCTCTTTTGGCAGCCAATAAGAAATCCTGTGCATTCATCAGGTCGTAACGACGAGCTGTGTTGGCAATGGTTGTAGATGCACCATAAGAGAATACACCACCTTTACCACCTTTACCTTGTTTGGTAGTGATAAGGATTACACCATTTGCACCTCTTGAACCATAGATAGCAGCGGCAGATGCATCTTTCAGCACCGTGATGCTTTCGATATCAGTAGGGTTCAAAAAGATCAGCGGGTTTTTGGCAGTTGTACCACCTTCAACACCACTGTTGTTGGTTCCCAGTGTACCACCCTGAATCAGGGGAACACCGTCAATTACATACAATGGTTCCTGTGCACCACTGATAGAACCGGTACCCCTGATATTGATGGTGGCAGCAGCTCCGGGCTCACCGGTTGATGGTGTTACAAGCACACCCGCTGTACGACCCTGCAACAATTGTTCAGGAGAAGCGATCTGACCTTTGTTAAAGTCTTTTTCAGTTACACGGGAAACAGAACCAGTTACATCTTTCGACTTTCTGGTACCATAACCAATTACCACCACATCGGCCAGCGCATCTGCAGTTGCAGTAAGCGAGGCATTGGCAGTATTGGATGAAGAGATGTTCACATCGGCAGAGCTATATCCTGAGAAGGAAATAGTTAATGTTCTTGCTGATGATGGAACGGAAATTTTAAAAGTACCATCGGCACCGGTCTGTGCACCAGTCGTTGATCCTTTTACTAAAACAGACGCACCAACCAATGGCGATCCGTCTTTGGAGTCAGTTACTTTACCAGTAACCGTTTTCGTTTGTGCCTGCGCGAATAGGGTAAATACGCAAGCAAGTAAACCCACAAGCGTGGGCCTGACAAGCTTCGAAAGGTTCATAAATGGCAGTTTATTGGTTATTAAGCGTGTACAAAGTACACATTTTTTTCAGAAACAAAATATTTTCTTAAAATTTTCTGTTTTTCTGGGAAAAATGATACCTGTACCCATTATAAGACCAATATAATCAACAATATGATGCTTGTTTTTATTGATTTTGACGAATTTATACTTCTCATAAAATCATAACTTAAAGATTATCAGCACATTAAGGATATTAAAAAGATTTACGCAAAGGTTTGCGAAAATGTTTGTTGTGGAAATTTATCTACATTCATTTTTGAAACTGCTCCCTGTAATGCACAATACAACACTGAAAAAAATCTCTGAAATACTCGGAATCAGTATTTCCACCGTTTCAAGGGCACTGAAACACCACCCCGATATTTCTCTGAAAACCAGACAAAAAGTAATTGAACTGGCCGAAGCACTGGATTATGAACCTAATGCCAGCGCTGTGCAGCTCAGAACAAAAAACAGCAAGCTGCTCGGACTGATGGTACCTACAGTGTCGAATTATTTCTATGAAACTTTTATTGCTGCAGTGGAAGAAGATGCCCGTAAACAGGGCTTTTCAGTCATGATCCTGCAATCGGGGAATGATCCGGCCATTGAACTGGAGAACCTGAAACTGTTTCGCCAAAACCGTGTATCAGGCGTATTTGTATGTTTAAGCTCTTCCACAAAAGATATGAAAGGGTTTGAGCGCATGCGCGAGATGGACATACCGGTTGTATTCTTTGATAACGTACCTGATGAATCCAATTTCCATAAGATTTGCATGGCTGATGAAAAGAGTGCTCAACTGGCGGCAGAACTCATTCTCCAACATCCCTATCAATCTATACTGGCCATTTTTGGTAACCCACTGCTTTCCATCACCAAAAAAAGGGAAGCTGCTTTACAAAAGGCTTTTCAGCAACACTCAAATATTCAGCTATTGATTGAACATGCACATAGTTCAGAGGAAGCTAAAACCATTTCTCACAAGATGCTCAATAAACACTTGCCGGATATTATTTTCTGTATGAGTGATGAAGTGTTGATTGGTGTATTAAAAACCATTCAGGAAAAAGGATTGCGCTATCCCGATAATATTGCTCTACTCACCATCAGCAATGGTACCATTCCCAAATTGTTTCACCCCCAGATTACTTATATAGAAACAAGCGGTGAAAAAATGGGTCGTCTTTCCTTCGCACATATGCTCAACTGCATTAACAGCAACAGTGAACCAAGGGAATTATTGGTTGATGCGGTGTTGGTGCAAGGAGGATCGTTGTAGCTTTTGGCTATTAGCCATTAGCAGTTAGCAAATAATCAGTATTTATTGTTTATGGAGTATCATTTAAACAATAACACATGCTAAAAGCTAAGAGCTAACGGCTAATACTTAAACACTTTCCCTCCCACCATCACTTCCTGTTTTGCTTCATCGAAAGTAGCTTTCGTGCCGGTGCGGGAAGCAGCGGTGGTCATGATGTTGGCGATGGAATGATAATAACCTGCTTCTACCGGTGCATTGGGCTGTTTACGGCTTCTCACACATTCCATCCAGTTACGCATATGCGCAGAAGTGAGTATGTCGCCTCCTGTATTGGCTGACGCTACTACTTTTGGTGCGTTATCTGTAAGATTTAATTCCGGTAATAAATTCGGTTGCATCTGCATCGCATCTGCATGGTTTTTTCTCAAACCACCTTTGGGAGAAATTTTATTGGTATTCAGATTCATCTCCCCACCATTAGAATAATAGATCTCGGTTGGGTTTTCATCTCCATTATGCATACGTGATGTAAATATTACCTGGAAACCATCTTTATCATTCGAGCCATAATCAAACACTGCTGTTGTGGTATCCCAGTTTCTTCTTCCATCGTTCCACATATAAATACCACCATTGGCCACTACAGACCTCGGATGTTTTAAACCGGTGAACCAATGTACGGTATCAATCTGGTGCGACATCCACTGTCCGGGCATACCGGATGAATAGGGCCAGAACAAACGATACTCTAAATATTTTCTTGGATCCCATTGTTCAAATGGACGATTCATCAGGTAACGTTTCCAGTCTGTGTCTTCCTGCTTTAGTTGTGCCACCAATCCTGGTCTGCGCCATCTGCCCGGCTGGTTTACGTTCCAGCTCAATTCTACCATGGTTATTTTTCCAAACTTTCCTGCTTTAATAAATTCATCAGCAGCCTTATAGTTCATACCACTTCTCCGCTGCGAACCTATCTGTACAATTTTACCAGAGGCTTTTACTGCTTTCATAGCAGCTTTGTTATCTTCCATCGTTTCTGCAAAAGGTTTCTCAACGTATGCATCACAACCGGCCTGTACTGCTTCAATAGCATGTAATGCATGTTGAAAATCGGCTGTACTAATGATCACAGCATCAACAGATTTTGATGCATAGAGTTCTTCATTATTTCTGTAGGCTACAATATCGTGCCCCATTTTTTCTTTGAGATATGCCTGCCCTTCTTCTCTTCGTATTTTCCATAAATCTGACACACCAACAATATCAAAATTCAATTCCTTGAAATGATGCTGAAAACAGGGAAGTAATGAAAACTTAAATCTTTCCGAATAACCTACCACACCTACACGTACCCGATCATTGGCACCTACAATACGTGCATAACTGGCAGCACTCATTCCCATTGAAGCAGCATACACTGCAGCAGATGCTTTCAGTGACTGCTCGATAAATTTTCTTCTGTTGGTTGACATGTTTGTTTATTTAGTCCGAAAGTCAGATGACCGAAAGTCCGGAGTCATCGTTACTTTCTTTATTACTATGAAAATATGAGTTACTTATTTTAGTTCCTGTATTTTAAGACTTCTAAACCACACTTCATTTCCATGATCCTGTAGCAATAACCTGCCTGTGGGCGACATTCCGAAATTGGGCCATTGTGCATATTTGCTTTTAGCCACCAGCGCATAATAGTATTGTGCACCACGCTGGTATTCGAGCATTTTCCAGCCATTGAGAATATGTGTTACAAAACCATTGGGCTGAACAATAATCATCCCTTTGTTCCACTCCCCTATTTTTCTTCTTGCCCTCGGCTCCCGAACAGAAGGAATTAAATCGTATAAAGAGGCCAGTGTTCTATTATTGATAGAACCCATTTTAGCATCGGGATGTTTTGCATCATCCAATACCTGGTATTCTAACCCGATAGCGGAGCCCATATTTTTTTCACTTTCTGTCACAAAATATTTTACTCCACTATTAGCCCCTTCTGTCATTTTAAATTCGAACTGGAACACAAAAGCACCATATTCTTTTTCTGTTACAATATCACCTCCATTTACCGATTCACCACCGGCAGCGGGTAATACACGCAATATTCCATCTTTTACTTCCCAACCTTTTTCGGGAAATGTTTTTTTATACGCTCCACGCCAGCCTTTTGTACTTATTCCATCGAATAATAACTGTACTCCATTTTGTTTTTCATGCTCCGATAAACTATTCGGAATAAAGTTGGCTACAAATACCTTGTCTGTTGCAGCGCCTTGCAGTTTACTGGTTTTAATACGAATATTACGCCACCTGATCTGCTTACCCGCCTCTTCCTGTTTACCAATGGAGTGTACCTGCAATGCAATAAAGCCTTCCGCAGTGAGATCATCAACCACGTTGGCGGTTGGTATTCCATTCACAAAAGTTCTTAGTGTGTTTCCAATACATTCAATGCGGCATTTATTCCACTCTCCGGCTTTGTATGCAGTTTTTGCTGAGGGATTATAATCCAGGGTATAGAGCCAGTCTCTGCGCGCTTCATCATAAATACCACCCGTCCATGCGCGCGGGGATGGATCTATTTCAAACTGGTAACCATGCACACGCCCATTCTGGTATTCGGCTTTGCTTTCACTGCGAAACTGTATGCCTGAATTCATTTGAGCATCCAGTTTAAATTCCAGTTCCAGTATAAAGTCTTTGTAGTTTTTTGCTGTGGCCAGGAATGAATTGGGTTCTCCAAAAACAGTTGTGCCAATAATTTCACCGTTCGATACTGTGTATGTTGCTTTACCATTTAACTGTTTCCAGCCACTCAGATCACGGCCGTTAAATAATTTAACCCATCCATCTTTATTCGTTTGTGCTACTACCTGAATATGATACATCAATAAAATAATCAGCGCTAATTGTTTCATTCACAGTCTTTTGGGGCAAAAAGATACAAAATATTTCCATCAGAAACAGGCTTGCTGCTCTCTTACAGATAATCTTACTATTAATTTACCAACCGTTGCAACATATAAAGGTTATCTTACAAAAACAGTCACGCTACTAAATCCATTATCCAACACAGAATGAAACTTTATATCAAGTATATGGTCAGCCTTCGTTGTAAGATGATGGTTAAAGAAGAATTGAAGAAACTCGGGATTTATTATGTGGTTTTAGACCTTGGAATGGTTGAATTACTGGAAGACATCTCAGATGAACAACGTTTAGAGCTTAAAGCCAATTTATTAAAATCCGGTCTTGAACTTTTAGAAGATCACAGAAGTATTCTGATAGAGCGTATTAAGAATGTTATTACGGAAATGATTCATTATTCAGATGAACTTCCTGATACCAATTACTCTGATTATATCAGTGAGAAAATCGGCCAGGACTACACTTACCTTTCCAACATTTTTTCGGAAGTAAAAGGAATTACCATTCAGCAGTTCATCATACTACATAAAATTGAACGTGTGAAAGAACTGCTTTTGTATGATGAACTGAATTTGACCGAGATTTCATACAAGCTACACTATAGTAGTGTTGCACACCTTTCTAATCAGTTCAAGAAAGTAACCGGACTCTCCCCTTCATTCTATAAGAAACTAAAACAAAAGAGAAGCCAGAATCTGGAAAATCTGTAAAACCTGTAATTCTTGAATTGTTTTGTGTAATAAAGCCTATTGCTATAAAGAGCATCTTTATACTTTATTATCATGCATTCAATTAATCTACAGAAAATGTCCAGCATAACTGATCCCCTCGAGCTTGAGAAGTCAAAATCTCACATTATTGTACAAATCATTGAATATATTCCAAATGCGATATTGAGTAAGACGATCATTAAAAAAATAACCGGCAATATTACCATTTCCTCTTTTGATGCAGGAGAAGAGTTATCTGAAAAAATAACACCCTTTGATACTTACGTACAAATTATTGACGGCAATGCTAAGTTAAGCATAAACAATACCAAGTACTACCTGAAATTAGGAGATGGCATTATTGTACCTGCTCATGCCAAACATCATTTCACAGCCGAAGAACAATTCAAAATGTTGAGCACTATTATTAAAAGTGGTTATGAAGATTAAACCACTCTGCTATAAAGCGGAGAATATGCAACAATCAACTATAGTTATGTAAGAATTACTGCTACTTAAGGTTGCATCTTTACAGTGAATCAAAAAGAAATAATATGACAACTGAAAATGTAAATCCAATAGCAGTACCATTCAAGGTTAAAGGCAACTGGTCAATCCAAACGGGAAAACTAAAAGCCAAATTCCCCAGCCTGACAGACGACGACCTGAAATTTGAAACGGGAAAAGAAAAGGAATTACTGAGCAAAGTAGGAAAGAGACTGAATAAAAGCCTCGAGGAAACTACCACACTCCTTGAAAAAGAAATGAACTAACAGTAGCTCGCAAATAAGTCACTTGACACAGTTTTCTTATACAGTAGAGGTTTTGGCGAGCACAGACATTAAACCGTCTGTGCTTTTTTTCTAATTCTTCACCATCAAAAAAAATATCATGAGCAACTTATTATATGTTATTGCAGTTGTATTAATTATTATATGGGCGACGGGTTATTTTGCTTATAACTCAGGCCAGGTTATTCACGTATTATTGTTTCTCGCAGTAATTGCGATTCTTCTGAGAATAATAAAAGGAAGAAATGTTCTTTAAGTATATAGTCCCGTATACTTTGAAACGAATCATGCAATGATTCTCTCAGAATGTGTAATTCTTTTGATGATAAAGATCAGACCTTTGGTGGCTGAGAAAGAATGGTTTTCCTGATTCAACATACATTATTAATAGATCTGACTGCCAGAAAAAATCTCATACTATTATGAAAATAAAATACCTGATTGTTTTACTCTTTGCTTGCCTGGCTTCTTCTTTATCGAACAGCTATGCCCAATCATACAAAACCGCTTTAGGCCTTAGGTTTGGCGGGCTTACAAGTGGTGTCACACTTAAACATTTTACCAATAGCAATACTGCACTTGAAGGAATACTGAGTGTTGGACGAAAAAATTTCCTGATTACGGGGCTCTATGAAAAACATTCATCCACCAGTAAAAACAGTGACCTGAAATTTCTATATGGCTTTGGCGCCCACGTAGGTTTTTTTCAGGATGGAGGAAGTTATTATTATAACGATGGCAGAAGATACACATCATCTACCGTTTTAGGTATAGATGGTATCTTAGGATTAGATTATAAATTCAACAAGGCACCTGTTAATATTAGCATGGACCTGAAACCATTTATTGACTTCTTTGGCGGTAACTACGTTTATCTGGATGGCGGTATCAGCTTGCGATATACGTTTTAATCCTTTATAGGCGAATTTGATTGATATATTGTTACCTCTAATGGCCCACCTGTTTTGCAGGTGGGTTTTTTATTGTACATCAGATCCTTCACTGAATACATAACATGTGATTAATACAATTAAAAGTTAAAAGCGTGTAATACTAATCAGTTCAACAAAGTTCACCTTTACACAACTGATACCACCTACAAAAAGATGGTCATCAATTTACTGTTATGAAAAAAATAATACTTCAAAGCTTTTTCCTTTTTGCTTCTATGTTTACTGTTGCTTCAGGGATATCTGCACAAGACACTTCAAACCGTACAAGTACGGTGATAGCACCCCCTTTGTTCTCAGGTAACAAAGGATTCAATACCTGGTCATTTGGTTTACATGCCGGTGCCCTGGTTCCTTCTTCTGCTTTTGGCGGACGTAATGATTTTTCGAAGTGGAAACCTGCATTGGGATATGGTGGATATATTAAAGCACAGGTATCGCATGTTTTTGGTATTCAGGCCGATTTCCTGAGAGGAACCCTCAAAGCCAACAATGACAGGCTTTGGGCAGGTGCGCCACCTGTTAGCCCATATAAATCTTTTGAAACAGATATTCATTGGGCTACCAGTTTAAGCGTAGTGGCAACACTGGGTAATATTAACTGGTCGCAATTACACACGTCTATTCAACCTTATATCTCATTGGGTGGAGGAGCCATTAATTTTAATCCGACTTTAGTGAACAATGCAGGAACAACTGTTGATTTTAAACCATCAGGAAGCATTACAAGATTTTATGTTCCGGTAGGACTTGGCTTTAAAGCAAATCTTTCCCGTACTGTAAATCTGGATATTGGTTATACCATCGGACTTGTTGATGGCGATGATTTAGATGGCTATTACAAAGAGCCCTATATCAGTGACAGGTTTTCTTATGGTCATATTGGTCTTGAATTTTCGCTGGGTAAATCCAATAAAGCGCAATTGGCCAGACATAATCCTCCTGCACAACTTGCAGGAAATATGAAAGATGCCGATGATGCACTGACAGCTTCTCTTGCAGCCAGCGAAGCCCGTTACAACAGCAGACTTGCTGCTCTAAACGGTTTACAGGATGAGCTAAACAAAATGAAAGTTGATACAGATGGAGATGGTGTAAGCGATTATTTTGATAAATGCCCCGGCACTCCACGCAATGTAAAAGTGGATGGCGCAGGTTGCACACTTCCTGAAGTATCTGTAAAAAGAGACACTGTTTACAAAATAGAAACAAATACTACTTATGTAATTACTCCAGAAGACAGACAAATTGTAACTGATGCCATTCGCAACCTGGAATTTGATTTTGGAAAATCAACGATCAGGGCGCGCTCTTTACCTTACCTGAATAAAGTAGCAGAACTGCTGACCAAAAAAGGAATCAGCCTGAAACTGGCAGGTCATACAGATAATGTAGGTTCAGACGCTGCTAATATGATACTTTCAAGAAACAGAGCACAGGCAGTTAAACAATACCTCGTATCGCAGGGGGCTAACAGCTCTAAGATCGAAGCAATGGGTTATGGAGAATCACAACCGGCTTCCAGCAATAAAACTGCAGATGGTCGTCAGAAGAACAGGCGTGTGGAATTTACTATCTACTAATCGATACTTACTTCATACCAAAAAGGCCGGATCATATCTTGATCCGGCCTTTTACATTATTATCCCTACCTGTATCATAAAAAACGGCACCAGGAATGATGCCGCTCTTTTCAGGATACCTTTCACTGTTGCCAGTTCCAGATAACTGATGCACATGAGAATTGTTCGGGGGTAATATTATTGTTTGGCTTTTCTGATAACGAGATCGCCACTCCAGCTTTTGATCATCATTTCTGCTCCACCACCATTTATTTTACCCAATACCCATACATCTTTACTGATCTTATAAACACCTCCGCTATTGGTTTTTGTTGGGGCTGTCGATCCTTTTTCTACTGCTACTTCAAAATCGCTATAAATTTCACCCTGGTCCGTTTTCATTTTCAGGCTGGCTTTTACTGAAGCAGGTAAGGAAACATTTACATCGCCATTAAAAGTAGAGAATGCCATCGGTTTACCATCGGTTACACTTGCAAATGCAACATTGATATCGCCATTGGTGGTGGTTGCAATAGCAGAACCTGAAATACCTGATAGTTTAATATCGCCGTTGATATTGCTCACTTCCAGTTCTCCTTTTATATTGGTTACTACAATATCACCTTCATTTACCGTTTTGAGAATCAATGTACCGTTTTGAGGCACTTTTATCTCCAGATCCATTCGCTTAAAAAAGGTTCCGGTACCAACACTTACTTCGTTATTTTTTTCCGTTGCCTTTAATTCAAATCCACCTGAACCACCTATTCGTTTAAGGCCTTCTTTGTTTTTGTCTTTGCTACGGCTTTCTCTTTCCTCTTCTACTTCTACAGATATCACAATATTATCTGCAGCATGACCCGTTACTTTGATAGAACCTGTCAGCAGGTCTACCCTGAGTTTATAAGGTTTACCTGGACTACTTAAAGCGACTGTTACCTGTTCTTTGTCGGTTGACTGGGCCATCATGACCGTGGACATGAATAAAAATGCCATCAATACTACATACTTAATCTGTTTCATATACTTGTTTTATGATTTTTTGATATAGACGTTTCCGTTCAGGGTTTCGAAATGAAATTGTTTTCCGCCACTACCAATTTTTACACCTGCATTTTTGACAATCTTATACACGGTTCCTTTATCATTCGGCTCTCCATTTTTTACCAGCGTATTGCTAATGGGTTCCGCGTTGTCAAAATCGGTATAATAACTACCATTCATGCTTTTGAAAAACAGTTCGGCATCAAGATTGGTTTTATAATACACGGTTATATCTCCATTAATGGTATGATACGTAGAAGCTGCAGGTGGATTTGTTGCATAACGCACATTCAATTTTCCGTTTACCGTGGTTGCTTTGGTTATACCTTTTGCATTTTCAATATCAACCGAACCATTCACATTACTTACAAAGAGGTTACCATATACATTGTCAACATTGATATTACCATCATTCACTGTTGACACCCTCAGGCGAATAGAATTGGGCACTTTCACCACCAGATCGAGGTAATATTTATAGCGAATACTTTTACGTTCTTCATTCCTGTTCCAGTTACGCTGGGGTCTTGAATCGTAAGGTGCGGCTACATAAACAAGGATACTGTCTCCTATCTGTTCCATTTCGAACTTAAATTCTTCTTTTCCTTTGTCTACTTCTTCCTGCGACTTGGCGGTTACTTTTTTATCGATTTCAAGCACTACTTTATCGCCATCGTAGCCTTCTACTTTAATCGATCCGAACACATTGTATACCGCTAATACCGCTTCCGAATTTTTAGCATTAATGGTAAACTGTTTCGATACATGTTCTTTAAATTCCTGTGCAGGCAGGTCAGTGCAGGCACAAAGAGATAGTGTTCCTGCCAAAAGCAGGTTGCAGATCTGTTTCATGTTAAGGGGTTTTAGGAAATGAATTAACTCAGTTGATGTATGGTTTCTTTGATCTTGGTTTTTATGGCTTCATTGGTTTCCGGTTTCTTCAGCAATTGCTGAAAAGAACGTACCGATTTTTTCTCCTGCATTTTCAGCATCAGATCGGCCAGTGCCGATTGTACCAATGGCGACTCCTGGTGTGCGATAGATTGAACCAGTCCTTCCCTTACTCTTGGATCAACAGTCATTTTAGATAAGGTTTCGAGTGCTGTAAGACGAACGTTTACATTTTCATCATTATTCAATGTAGTAAGCAAGGCTTCTTTTACACGGGCATCTACGGTATCAATTTCTTCCACATAACTCACAGCTCTAAGTCTTTCAGAAGCCGATGGATGTTCAAGCAGACTCAGTGCCAGCATTTCACGCATTTCTTTTACCTGTGAAGACAATTGTGCTACCTCGTTCTCATCTTTACCGCCAAACTTGAAAAAAACCGTTGTTGCAATGATACCGGCTGCCAGCATCGCCAGTCCATAACCAAATCTGGGAGTAGTGATAGCAGTAATAAAGGCATTCAACCGATGCTTTAGCACCGACCAGCCATTACTATGCGATAATTGTTTTTGCTTATAGTTTTCCAGCTCGGTCATAAAACGCTGTTTCATACCGGCAGGGGCTTCGGGCTCAGGAAGTGCAGCAGTAATGTTCCAGAAAGTCATGATACCATTCAAATCTGTTTCACATTCTGTGCAGGTGCTTATATGCAACTGTACATCTGCTTTCTCTGCTTCACTGAGTTCATTCAGTGCCAGTGACCATAATTTCTCTTTGTCAAATCCGCAATTCATGATACGATGGTTTTATGGCTTAGTTCCAAATAATTGTCTTTTAACTGTTTTACTGCCCGGTGAATACGCACTTTAATGGCTCCCTCCGATAAATTCAGCAATATGCCGATCTCATGGTATTTCATTTCTTTATACCTGGAGAGGATAATAAGTTCTCGATCCGTTTCACTCAATAATTCCAATGCCTTTTTTAATAACCGTTCTTCTTCTCTTCTATGCATTTTATCATCTGCTGTTGTACTGTCTGCTAAATGTTCTTCCACCTGCTCGGCATCTACAAAAGCTGCTGACTTTTTATTTTTCCTGTAATAATCTTTCAATGCATTCCTGGCAATGGTGTACATCCAGGTTTCAAACTTGTGCGAACCCGTAAAAGTGGCCCTTGAACGAATCATATTCATGAACACCGTCTGAACCAGGTCATCACTTTCCGCTTTTAACCCCGTCTGGTAGTAAAAAAAGCCATAGAGCGAACGATGGTGCCTGTCGAAAAGCAGTCCCATCTGATCCAGGTTTCCTTCTTTTACCCTGAACATGAGTTGATTATCAATGGATTCGTTGGCCAATCTCGGGTTAGTTTGTGTTTGATTACAGGTATAAACTACGGTGGAAGAAAAAGGTTACAAGGGTTATAAAATATTACTGCTCATAAATATACTATTCTGTCCATACATACCTCCCTTCTCCCCTTCTCCCTGTTAACAAACTTTGCCTGTTTGGGGCTGGCTTTGGTGTGGTGTTTATTAACAGGGAGAAGGGGGGAAGGGGAGTTTTACCAGTTATTGCCTTGAAATAATCATTTATCTATTCATTTATATCACTTATCAATGCCATGCAACAAGAGGTAGTTGTACAGCGTCTTTTGCATGCAATACCACCATCTCACAGGTTTTTTGGCAGTGGTTAAATATGTTTCGCTTTACTTATCTTCATAGCCATTGATCGCATTACCAACAATGAGTTGCATATGTTCCGCTTTTTAATGGCCCTTATCTTCACGTCTTGCAGTTTCATCGTTTACGGGGGTACGGATTGTGCATGTGAGCTACTTAACAGTCCAAATATTTCTTATACCACACTAATAGCATCTAAAAATGCTATTTGTAAGGCTGCCGGACTGGAACGCCTTGCGCAGGAGCTGGTACAACAAAAAAAATGGAACGAAGCTGAAGAGGCTTTACGCACGGCACAACAATTACTGGAAGAAAAATCGTGCAATGATGAACTATTATTACCCATTTTTAAACTGCTTGATAATATCTATATCAACCGTGGCAATTTTGAAGAGGCCTTACAGGTTGAATTACGCATACTACCCATTCTCGAAAACAGGAAAGACAGTTCGGGCGTACCCAGGGCTTTGCTGAATATTGCCAATATTTTCTTCACCATTAAACAATGGAATAAGGGTATTGATTATACGCGTCAATCACTTCCGCATATTAACCGGTTATACGCTTCCACCGAACAGACCGTATTGCTTACCAGGGCTGCACAGCGTTATTTTACTTATTATGAGCAGGTGAAGGATAAAAAGTTCCTCGATACCATGTCTCTCATTGTTCATCGGGCAAAACAGATCATGGAATCCATTCCCTTCGATAAAAAAACACAGTTCCTGGTGTACACCCGGTTGGCTACTATTGCTATTGAACAGCGGGCATTTGATAAAGCCATTGAATATATTGATCATAACCTTATTCAATGCGATCGCGCAAAAGATATTGCTGAACTGGCCGTTAATTTTAGCGATAAAGCTGAAGTAATGTATGCATTACAAAGATACCCCGAAGCCATGCGCTGGGCCGACTCTTCATTGTTGTACAATAAAAAGATTGGATCGCCACCACATCTTGCCAATCTCTATCACCTTTTATCGGAGATCGCTGAAAAAAACAATGACCCGCAAAAAGCACTGATGGCATTAAAAGAAGAGAAAAAACTAACAGACAGCATCAATGATGCCACTAAAGTTGCTGCCATTCAGGAACTGGAGAAAAAATACAACCAGGCAAAAAATGAACAAAAGATTCATCAACTGGCCCAGGAGAAAACGATACTGATTCTGTTGGTACTTGCCGCTTTGTTTGCAGTGTTATTGATTGGTTTTATTCTCCGGCAACAATCTCTCAAACACAAACAGGCGGTATTGTTAACAGAACAAAGACTGAACCGTGCCAGAATGAACCCGCATTTTTTCTTTAATACCCTGGCTGCATTGCAACATGTGGCTTTACAGCACAATTCTGGTATGATGGTAGCCGGCCAACTGGCTAAATTCAGTTTTATCATGCGTGAATCGTTGGAAAGCACTTATAAAGAATTTATAAGCCTGGAAGATGAAATTAATTTTTTGCATCATTTTCTTACACTACAGAAAGTGCGTTTTGAGCAAGCATACCAATACCAGATAAGCCACGATGAACAACTTGATACCAGCGATACTGCTATTCCGCCAATGATACTTCAGCCATTTATTGAAAACAGTATTGAACATGGCTTTCACCAGCTTGATTACACGGGCGAAATCAACATCCATTTTTCATCGGAAGCATCTTTCCTGGTGGTACACTTAACTGATAATGGAAAAGGCCTGGGCAATAAACAGGAAGAAAAAGAAACGCATATCAGCCGTGCCACGCAGATTATCCGCGACAGGATCTACCTGCTGAATTTAAAATTCAACAGCAAAGCATCGTTCCAAATTGCAGACAATACTGTTAATGGCAAAGGTGTTGCTGTAAAAATATATTTGCCCTTACTGAGCATGAGCAATTTAAATACAAACGCATGAAGATTCTTATCATAGACAATGAAGCTGGTCTCCGTAAAACACTCAGGTTGATGATTGAATCGCATTGCCCAACTGAAACCCTACTGGAAGAAGCTGATGGTGTTGAAAGCGGGTTGGCCAAAATACAGGAACTGCAACCCGATATCGTTTTTCTGGATATTGAAATGAATGATGGCACCGGTTTCGATCTGCTGCGCCGCACCAATCATACACAGTTTCAACTCATTTTTACCACAGCATTTAACCAGTATGCCATACAGGCTTTCAGGTTTAGTGCCATCGATTATTTACTGAAACCGGTTGATCCTGATGAGCTGGTGCAGGCATTGGATAAAGCCATGGCGCAACTCAGACATCATAAACTCGATTTACAACTGGAGATTTTAATGGAACAGTTAGGCCATCACCCCGGTCAGGAAAAAAAGATTGTGCTGAAAGATATCGATGCTACTTATTTCATTAAAGTGAAAGATATTCTTTACTGTGAAGCTGAGGGGGCTTATACCCGTTTTTATATTAATGATTCCGATCCGGTACTGGTATCGAAGAACCTCAAAGAATATGCATCTATTTTAGAACCAATGGGTTTTATCAGAACACATCACGCTTATCTCGCCAATCCGGAAAAGATTAAGCTGTATGATAAACGTGATGGTGGAGCACTGATACTTGATGGCGGACATTCCATTCCCATGAGTCAGCGTAAAAAAGATCAGGTGATGCAATTGCTGGAAAAAAGATAAAAATCTTCTTCTTGGCAAACTGAATACCATTCACTCTGCTTTACAGAAAATCAGTAAGCGTGCTGTGTTATCTGTTATTTTTCCATATTGGTATTTTTATAACACTATCGTTATGCCATTTAATTTTTAGTGGTTCTTTTGCATCCTGAATGGTTTCGCTGCTTACATCCTTACCCGTTCCGTAATTGATTTGTTCTGATTGGCTTTTGTTTACGTTTACTATTAATACCAGCCTGCTGCCCTTTGCTATTTTTCTACTGGTAAAATAGCTGTTAGTGAATGGTAGCGTGGTTTTTTTACCCGGGGTCAACAATTGTCGTTTGGTATTGTCTGTTGCATAACTGACCCTGCCCATAAAATAACTGAGGTAGAAATAGCGTCCGTCGGGCAATTGTTCAAACAGCACTGCGCTGTAATCCATATCGCGTTTGTTGATGGTTACTTTCATGTTGCCGGTAAAAGAGCCGGTAAATTCTGTTGCTTTTTCAAAGGGCTTGCTTTTATACATTACACCACCGCCGCTAAAGAGGCTATCCCAGATAATACGGAACTCGTAGAAATAACTGTTCATAGAACTACGATCGGCAAAGTCAAGTTCCATATTGGCATAACCGGGTTGTGTTGGTTTTTTGAGGTTGAGCAAACCATCGTTTTTATTGTCGAGGTAAAAGGTAAGTGTATCGTTGCTCACCTGCTTCAGCGAAGCAGCATGTTTCCATTCGTTGGATGCCATGGGCTGGTAATTGATTTTGTCTTTTAAAAAAGCGGGTTTGGGTTTTCCCTTCAGTATATAATCGAACCATTCGTAAATAATCTTGTGGATGGATATATTGGCCACCGCATCAATGGTATAACCGTGGTAAACTGTATCTGGAAAACCCTGTGACCCAAAATGACCATAAGGACCAATGATTACATAATGCTCTGCACCCGGCTTGTATTTGTTGTGTTCGCGTGTATAATACAAAGCACCCACCTGTCCGCCATCGTAATAACCGGTAGTGGTTAGTACGGGTATATCAATATTGGCAAATTCATTTTTATACGGAATCATTTGTTGCCAGTATGCATCATAGGTAGGATGTTGTAACCAGGTTTGAAATATTTTATTGCGTGGTCTGCCCTCCACCAAACTATCCATGGCGCTATAAGCCAACCCTTTCTGGAACCATTTATATTCCAGTTCTTTCCATTTTGGGCTGTTATAATCTTCGGTATCGAGAAAGCGGTTGTTTGATACATAGTAGGTCCAGGAGAAAGGAAAACTCATGATAACATTATTCATCATCGGCACATCTAAACCCGGTGCAACGGTGGCAGAGGGCACAATGGTTTTTAGTGCGGGGTGCATACGTTTGGTGGCGGCCCATTGGGTAAAGCCGTTGTAACTGCCTCCATACATACCAATTTTTCCATTGCACCAGTTTTGTTTGCTGATCCAGTCTATTACTTCATACACATCTTTTGCATCGTGTTCGTAAGGCATAATTTCGCCGGTACCATAACGCTTGCCTCGCGAATAAGCCATAACACCTACATACCCTTTCTCTGCCGCTTCAATGGCTTTTTTAATATCGGTATGGCGGGCATAAATGGTAAACTGGAGAATAACGGGTAGTGGTTGTTGCTGCTCCTTTTTAAGCACCACCAATGCAGAAATAGCTACGCCATCTTTTCCAGGAATTAAAACACTGTCGTACACACGGTAGTATGCACCTTTAATTAAGGTATCTCTTACTGTTGTGTTGCTGGCTTTTACACAAAGCGATGCCCCGAGGCAGCAGGCTGCCACCATGATTAGTTTGATCATATCGTTGTTGATTTTTTTTAGTGAAGCTGTATGCTACAGGCTTCCATATTTGTTTTTTAAGCGTGCCGACTGCCTGTTCGATACCGTAAGCGTTTTACCGGTTTTCAGCTTAACGGATAATTGTCCGTTTGGCAATGCCTGCATTTGACTGATGAATATGGTATTGATGATTTCCTGTCTGCTCACCCGGAAGAAAACAGTTGCGTCTAATATTTGCTCTAATTGGTTGAGAGATTTTTTGATCAATACTTTTTGCTGGTTGAAATAGATTTTTGCATAATTACCCGCCGATTCAATCAGCGATATCTCATCCGTTTTTATCATGTAATAACGGTCGCCCTCTTTCACAAAAATGTTCTGCAACCCTCCCCTTGTATCTTGCCCCCCTTGTTCCCTTGCACCTTGTTCCCTTGTATCTTGCTTCCTTGTAACTTGCTCCTTTACTCTATTCACTGCCATCGCAAACCTCTCATCGCGTATGGGTTTTACGAGGTAATCAAGTGCATTTATTTCAAAAGCTTTTACGGCATAGGCATCGAAAGCGGTGGTGAAAATAACGGCAGGCACCCATTCCAGCGATTCGAGTAATTCGAAACCTGTTCTGCCGGGCATTTGAATGTCTAATAGCAGCAGGTCGGGTTGTAAGTCGGTAATTAATGCTGCTGCTTCATCAGCATCGGCTGCTTCGCCCACCAGTTCGAATGCGGTATGATTTTGCAGGTGTCTTTTCAGCTCTTCCCTTGCGAGTCGCTCATCGTCTATCACCAACACTTTTATGCTGTTCATGATAAGGGAATTTTAAGTGTGGCCAATACGGTATCAGTTGTATGTTGTGTTAACCGGAATGAGGCTTTGCCATCGTACTGCAGTTGCAGCCGCTCCTGCAGGTTTTTTATACCCAGGCCATTGGTGGCAGTCTGTTGCAGCCTGCCGGGGTTTTGCACTTCTACCCGCATGCTGTTGCCTTCCTGTTCTACCCTGATGTTGAGCATGGCGCTTTCTTTGCTGTTGGCTATACCATGTTTTATGGCATTCTCTACCATTACCTGTATACTGAATGGTAGCAGTTGTTGCGGTAACAATGCCGCGGCTACTGTTATGTTTGTTTGTAGTCTTTTTTCTAATCGTATCTGCTCCAGTTCGAGGTAATCTTTTACCATTTCCATTTCTTCCTGTAAGGATATAAAGCCGGCTTCTTTCCGGTATAAGGATCGGCGTAGCAGGTCGGACAGGAGATCGATGGCCCTCCTGGTGGCCTGCGGATTTTCGAGTACCAAGGCTTTGATGCTGTTGAGTGCATTAAAAAAGAAATGCGGGTTCAGTTGTGCCGTGAGGTTATTAAATGCGGCGTCTTTGGCCATCATTCCCAATCGGCTGCTTTCTTTTACCGCATTTATTTCGCGGATGGCAAAATGATACCCATAATAGGCCAGCAGCCAGATGCTCATGATACGCATACCCGTTGCCATTACCACCAGCCATTGCGCCGATAACTGTGCTGTAAACCGGGTGGAAAAACCCGGCTCAAACCAGTAACGCAGCAGGTAGTTTTTAGATACCGTGAGTAACATAAATGCGGCTCCCAGCATTACCACCACCGGCAGCAGCCGCCATACCAGTTGCCGGATGGCCAGTTTATGCCAGCCCAGTTGAATAGAACAATTTCTATACAAATGCGATAAGCCGATATAGATGGTGAGATCGGCCAGAAAATGCAGGATGGCCAGCGACCAGGAAAAACCCGTTCCCAGAAAACCCACCAGTCCCCAATACAATGCCGCTGCCGACCAGCCGATCAACTGGCATTTCCAGTACAGCGATATTTGTTGGATTAGCTTCATGGCGATTGTTGAGCAAACAAATTAAACTATTACCAACTTAGGAAATATTTGTACAGGAGCGTGAGGGTTTGGGGGATGGATGTCTGCTGCTTTATAAGGTTGCTGTGGGTAAAACCGGCTGTGAGCTTTGAGCTGTGAGCTATGAGTTTTTTTTGCGTCTTTCGAGGTGTACAACAAACACCCATTCTGGCTCGTAACTCGTGGCTCTCAGCTCACAGCCTATTTTACCCGTACAGTAATGGCTTTATAATACAGCGCTTTAGAAGAAGGATGAGTAGTTTTTGGTATGACAACCAGTAAGGGGGGAGCATTGTGTCATATTTGCATCAACATTGGGCAAAATACCAACCAGTACCCGACTACCATTGAAGAAATACAGGGGCGACATTGAGTAAACATTGAGCAACCATTGAAGAAACACTGGGTTTCTATCGTAAAAGCATTGAGAAAGCATTGAGAAAACACGGAGAAACCATTGAGGAACCATTTTGTCTTGCCTCAGGAGACTGGACTTCCTGTAATTTTTAATACCGTACAGAAGAAGAATGTAAGGTTATCAATAAGTTAGGTACTGACTACCTACTGAGTGGGTATAGACAGAGATATGAGCGTGATAAGAGAACCATAAGAGAATGATAGGGAAACCATAGCGAAGTGATAGTGAAACCATAGGGAAACTATAGTGAAGTGATAGTGAAACCATAGTGAATGGATAGTGTTTTTTCCCGCAAATGTCTCCCGAGGCACGAGGACTCTCTGCGTAGTGCTACACAGAGGAAGGTTAATAATCAGTTAACCGGTTTGCATATCGGTACAATAAAGCTGCGCTAAAAATTAATAGTTACACCCTGGCTGTGTAACACGCAGAGAGCCCTCGTGCCTCGGGAGACATTTGCGACGAACTTCTCGGGATTTTGAAGACTATGCGGAGAAGGAATTAGCTGATGTTCCAATGTCATACCTATCTTGGATAAAACCCAATATTGGCAGTTAGTGCTTCTTTTGGGGTTTCTCCTTTATCCTTAAATAAACAGTGTCTCTTTTTGCTGTGATTGCCTTTGTCAGCTTAACAATTGAAGAATCAAAATTTTCAATTTTAATTGGTTTGTCAATTATTATACCTTCCTTTTTAGGATTAAAGAACAAAAGAACTATACTAAAAACAGCGACTAAAACACCAGTCGATGTGTTTGCAATTTTGAAAGAGTTATAAGAATGAAGAAGGTTAGTTGCTTTTCTATTATTAATTTTCAGATTCTGATTAATGCAATATAACAAGTCTCTTACTTCCTCTGCGTAAAAAAATTCGAGGCTTTTGTTTTGTAAGCTTATTACATTTTTGGGAGAAGGTTTACTATAAGTAAAGTTTTTTACATTAAAGTTCTTAAGTGCATTTCGTATTGTCAACATATAAAAGCAAAATGCTGAAATCAATAATATAAGTAACAAAAGCTTTACTGTAAAATGAAGGTCGGTAACCTTATCAATAAGTATTGGAACAAATAAACTAAGTAAAGAGAATATAATTCCAGTTTGTGAAATCAGTTGTGATGTTTTTCCCTCTATTAATGTTAGCCTACTACTTTCTTCATCCTCAAGATTTTTTAAGTAATTTTTGTGAGCCTCGATTTTCTTTTCGTCATTATCTATTTTATAATCTTCTGGGATATAAGAATAGGGGTTCGTCTCATCTGGAATATAAAAAAGCCCAATTTTATTTAGAAATTTTTTCATCTTATTCGTTGGTTAATTCTTTTATAATTGCTCCTGAGATATCCAAACCAGTTTGGGTTTCTATCCAAGCCCATTGCCCATTTGGATTTATTTCTAAGAAAATATAGTTTCCGTATTTATCTTTAATTAAATCTATTGCACCAAAAGAAAGATTTAAACTCTTGAGAATTTCAATACAAAAAGTTACTACTCGTTTAGGTATTTCAATTTCCTTAAAAACTAGTTTCTTTTTTCTCCAATCCACCTTTGTTTCTTCATCATTTTGAGAATCAACTGATGCTGCAAAAACATTATTACCAACTACTGTAACCCTGATTTCATATTCTTTTTCGATTTCTTTTTGATAGATACACGGTGTTAAATCAAAGTCATCAAGGGCATTAATTTGCTCTTGAGTTATTCTATTAGTAAAAATGAAGCTGGGCGATTCTTTATTGTCAATTCTTGTTTGAGAAATTGGCTTTACGATTATTCTTCCTTCTTGCTCTTTATAAAATGACTTTAGCTGCTCTTTAGAGGTAGTTATTAGGGTACTAGGAATTTCAAAACCCAACTGTTTTGCAATCTTTAATTGCAATAATTTATTTTCAGCTTTATAAACAGAGAAAGGGTCACTAATCCATTTTCCATCAATTATCGAAAATAAATTCTTAATTAAGGAATCAGTCTCATTTAGAATGTATATTCTTTCATTTAGTGGCAACTCATTTATGATTGGCAGTTGCGTTCTTCTGAACCAAACTGAACTAATGGTATTTTCTCCAAGTATCGAATAGCTAAAGCTAGTGTCAAGTTTAACCAAACAGTCATAACTTAAAATGTCTTCGCAATTAAATCTCTTGTACTTTACCTGCTTTTGGTTAAGCTTATTTATTACAAAGTCTGCTGTAAAATCAGTTTTGTGCGTAATGATTAATAGCATTTTTTGGGTTGTCTTGGTCAGCAGTTTCAGAAGATTCCGTTAAGGTTGTTGTAGCTATAAGATTTTGCAAAACCATTCTATCCTTATCGCTATCCGAAGCCTCCGAACGATTGAATGTTCTAGTTTCTGTGTCCATTAGTATACTCACTCCACTTCTGTCAGAGTCTGCACCTTCACCTTGCGTTTTTGTGAATGTTTCAGTTTCTAAGTTTACTGAGTCAATAGCAGGCTGTCCGGTCAATTTGTTAACAGATAAATTTAGATTATCGTCATACTCAATTAATGAGTAGTCTTGAGCTTCACCTATTGGATTTTCTCTAAATTCAAAGATTAATGGTTTCATATTTTAAATATTTAGAGTGTGTAAAAAGCATTACTACCAACTATCAAATTGCCGAAACAATCCACAAACAACCTTCACCAAGCAATCCAAGAAATGGTGAATTGGAGAAAGTATTTATTGGATTTCTTCAAACACAGTTTATGCAAAACTGTCAATGGGGGAATAGTAAGATAGAAAGTAAAATTGAAATATGCAAATTTATGCTCAGGTATGAGGGGTGAGGCAAAATAGCTGGCACTTAGGCATCAAACTCTTCCAGAAAATCTTCCGGTGTGTACACCGCTAAGGCAGGGATGCCCTGTTTTTGGAGTTGTTTATCGCGGGAAATAAAATAGTCCAGTTTATGGTGAATAGCAGTATAATATTGCAAAGCATCCTCTATATCAGAAATTTTTGAATGAAGGGCATTCACCGCAATTTCATGCGGAAGATCAATCACTGTTATATCTGCCAGTAATGTAAGTAATAATTCTTTGGCTTTTGCATTCCCATATTCCTTCGATAACCAGTGTCCAACAATATGAAGTACAGAAGGAGTAACAAAAGCCTGGATATCGCCGTTAATAGCCAATGTTATAATCTGCTTTGCCTGTTCAAATTTTTCACGCTTCAACGTAAGATCAAGCAGGATATTGGCATCAAGAAATACTTTAAAAGCCATATTTCTTTGCTTTATCCTTATAATATAACTCTTTCAGATCGGCACCCGTATCTACCTGTGTAGGAGCTTCCAGCTTCTCTACCATCGTAATAATATTCTTCCTTTTTGCAGGCTTTGCAACAGTTTTAAAATAATGCTCCACCAGTTCTGATATGCTGGTATCCCGTTTCAGGGCATAAGCCTTCATATTTTCCAGCAGGGCATTATCGATGGTAAGGTTTAATCTTGCTTTCATAGAACAAATATACGCATATTTTATAATTATGCGTATATTCTGTTGAACTGTTTCCAAAATGGAAATAGTTGCCATCTTTTCCAGTTCACCTGTTTCCCAAATATTACTCAGGTGTTTATTAATGGCTGGAACTTCTTCAGCCTTCTATACCCGGGATGGTTGATTAAGGCTTACCGTATTCAAATATTTTCTGTAGTACAGATACCCTGCAATTGTAATTACCTCATTCAGAATAAACAGGTTGGCAATACCAATAATGTTTCCATCCATTACATGCTTCTCCACCAGCAAATATTCCAGCAACATAAAAACGGGGCCCCATAAAAGGTATGGAAAGAGCACCAGATAAAACAAGAACCACCATAGCCTGTTCTTATTCTCTATGGCTTTGTACGCTTTAATAAGTGGGGGCACACAACAAATCCATACTGCTATAATTACCGTCCAATAAACCGCTTCCGTTTTTCCAAACAATTTGGATGATGCATAATATTCATCATTCATTTTAAAAAAACACATTATCATTCGCTGCAATGGCATTTGTGCGAAAATGAGCGCAAAAGCAAATTGTTGTTTATAAGGTGATGCATCTTTTCTGTTTAGCAGGTATGCGCCTACCCACATCATGGAAAAAGAAAAAAGCGGCCCGGCATAGGTGGCCAGATAAGAAATAGCGTTTGCTTCACAGGCTGTCTGAAAATAATTAAAGGTTTTATAGCCCCATGCACCACATACAAGGTATCCCGCAAAATGATGTATTAATTCATGCAGGGAAGAATAAAGCATGATCATACAATAAAAAGCCAGACAATACTTCCATGTAATTTTTATGTTGACCATCTTATCAATCAGTTATGAATTGAGTTATTCGATTCGTTAAGCGCATAACAACTCTATGCTTTAGCGCTATCGGTTACGCTTACAACAATTACAGATTAGGTTTTTTACGGGGATCTTGTTTAAAAAAGTAATGAAGTACTTACAACTGTGTACAAACAGCTGTTTGCGTGGAAACTACCATTTCCATTATTTAGCCCTGTAGCCAATAAGAGAGGGAGTTGTTGACTATTTACCGATACAAAACTTACTAAAAATAAAATCCAGCTGATCTTCATTGGTAATTTCACCGGTAATAAGTCCGAGATAATGTAAACACTGGCGTATATCGAGTGCGAGCAGATCGCCGGGCACCTGTTGTTCCATGCCTTCTCTTACATCGGCCAGGGCTTTGGAGAGTTTCAGCAGTGCATCGTAATGGCGGGCATTGGTTACAATGGTGGCTTCGGTATTTACATCGCCACTGATGGCTTTCTGGGTGAGGGCCTGTTTGAGTATATCGATACCCGTATTGGCTTTGGCAGAAATGGCTATAGACCTTGGACCATGGACCATGGTCTGAATAGTGGCAGGGTTGGCTGTATCGGTTTTATTGGCCACCAGCAGGTATTGTATGTTTTTTGCCCTGAGTGTTTCTTCAAAAGCCTTCAGCTCTTCTGCAGTAGTTTCATTTACATCGAAGAGGTACAACACAATATCAGATGCATTCATTTTCTCCAGGCTCTTCTCCACGCCTATCTGTTCAATAATATCGGCTGTATGCTCGCGTATACCCGCCGTATCTACCAGCCTGAACAATATGCCATTGATATTGATTACTTCTTCTATGGTATCTCTGGTAGTACCTGCTATATCGCTTACAATGGCGCGGTTTTCGTTGAGCAGTGCATTGAGTAAGGTTGATTTACCGGCATTGGGTTTACCAATAATAGCCACCTGCACCCCATTGCGTATTACATTACCCAATGAAAATGACCTGATGAGTTGTTGTATAGACCCTTCCAGTTCATCAATCAGTTGTTTCAATGCAGTGCGGTCGGCAAATTCTACATCTTCCTGCGAAAAATCGAGCTCCAGTTCTATCATGGCCGAAAAACGAATCAACTGTTCTCTTAACTGTTTCAGGTCTGATGAAAACCCTCCCCGCATATTGTGCAGCGCGGTTTTACGGCTGGCTTCTGTATTACTCGCTATTAAATCGGCCACCGATTCGGCCTGTGCCAGATCGAGCTTGCCATTCAGGAATGCACGCTGGGTAAACTCTCCCGGTTTGGCCAGTCTGGCGCCCAGTTTTGTAATGGCATTCATTACCTGCTCCTGAATAAAGGGTGAACCATGACAGCTTATTTCAATTACATCTTCACCCGTATAAGAACGCGGCGATTTAAAGAGCGACAATACCACTTCATCCAATACCTGATTGGCTTCTTTTAAATAACCAACCTGTATGGTATGTGAAGGTTGCGCCAGTAAATCTTTGGATGGAAATAACTGATTGAGAATAGTAAAAGTTTCTTTTCCACTCACCCTTATCACGCCAATAGCGCCAATACCCTGCGGTGTAGCCAATGCAACAATGGTATCATCCCAACCGGATAAGTGAATGGACATTTTGGAGGTTCTTTTTGCGAAGATACGGGAGAAGTGAAAGGTGAAAAGTGAAAAGTGAAAGGTGAAAGGTGAAAAAATGCTCCTTTCACTTTTCACCTTTCACTTTTCACTTTAAGGTTGCTGCTCCGACACTTTAAACGTTATTGCCTGCCTATGCCTGTACTTCACTGCGCGGCCATTCTGGTTGGCGGGTTTCCAGTTGGGGCCTTTGCGTATTACACGCATGGCTTCATCTTTTGTACCATAACCGGGATCGCTTTCGGCTTGTACATCACTTACTTTACCATCAATATCTACAATAAAAGTTACTACTACAGTGTACACTCCCACTGGCGCTCCGTTTTCTGTGGGCAGTTCACTGTTAAGGTTTCTTTCCAAAAATTTTTGCCACTCTTTTATGCCGCCGGGAAATTCGGCTGCTATTTGTACCGACCTAAACGCTTCTTCCATTTTGTCTACTTCTGATTTGATGGATTTAGTTACACCAGTACTTACTTCTGCAGGTGGCGCAACGATATCATCAAATTTTTCTCCTTCAATTTTTTCAGCTCCTATTTTCACATCTTCATAATCTTTCACCTCGAGCATTATATCTTCTTCTTCTACCAATTCATCTTTGACAATTGTTGGTGTAGACAATACCTCTTGCGCCACTGGTGGTTTTTCTATCTTTTGTTCTGGTGGTTTAACTTCTTCAACTGGTGGCTCATCTACTTTACTGAGTTGAATTTCCGGACCAACATAGGCTAATTTTTTTGATTCATCTTTTGCATTCGCGAGAATAGAACCTACTGTAAATAATAAGCAGATCAGGAACATAAAAGACAGTGCATACTTCATGCGTTTGTTGTACATCACACGCAATTCATAAGCACCATAATCTTTGTTTCTGTTAACGAACAATATCTCTAAGATATCATTGCGCTGATTGAATTTCTTTTCCATAGCGTTGTGTTTTTAATGAGACGCCGGGGGGAGGAAATTCCATAAGGAGCGTGAGAGGTGAAAGGTGAAAGGTGAAAGGTGAAAAATTCTGTGTGCTTCTGTGTTTTCAGTGGCAATCAATATCTAAACTAAAAGATTGCCACTGAAAACACAGAAGCACACAGAAAAAATATTCCTTTCACTTTTCACTTTTCACCTCTCACCTTTCACCTTTCACTTTTCACCCGCTTCGCAGGTCTCACTAAAAAAAAGCCACCTGCAAATAAATGCAGATGGCCTTTTAAAATTTATCAGGTAAAGAGATTACTCTTCCGATACCATGAATGTGATGCTTTGTTTGTGACGATAGATTACCTGACGTCCGTTCTGAACGGCTGGTTTCCAGTTGGGGCCGCGTTTAATTACACGTACCGCTTCGTCTTTTGTACCAAAACCAGGATCGTTCTCAGCTTTTACTTCACTGATACCACCGTTTTTATCAACGATGAATGATACGATTACAGTGTATTTGCCGGGAGGTGCACCATTTTCAACTGGCAGATCCCTGTTCAGGTTACGTTCCAGGTATTTGGTCCAGGCAGGCAAACCACCGGGGAATTCCGCCGGGATCTGTACCACTGTAAATACTTTATCGTAATCTTCTTCCTGTTTAGGGGCTTCTACCACACCGGTACCTTTTACTTCCACGGGTGGAGCAACGATACCTTCGTCTTTAATACCTTCCTGGTTGATGGTACCAATTTTGGTATCTTCCAGTTTCTCCACTTCCTTGATTTCCTCTTCAGGTTTCACTTCTTCATCCTTCACAATTTTTGGAGGGGTGAATTTGGTGATCTCCACTTTAGGAGGCTCCTGTTTGGGTGGTGGAGGCGGAGGTGGTGGTTCAGGCTTCTTCTCATCCTGATTCACTTTTTCAAGCTCCATATCCTGTACCAGAATCTGGGTCTCTTTCTTGTCGGATGAGTTGGCAATCAATGAACCTCCCAGGAAGAGCAGGCACACAACTATAGTTCCTACGATAGCGTATGTGATACGCTTATTATAGGTTCTGCGGAGTTGGTACGCGCCGTACTCTTTGTTTCTACCCTCAAAAACGATATCGAGGATATCCGCGGTTAAAATTTTATTTACGTCCATTGTTAGGTCTTTATAATGTATGATTCATGTTGGGGTATTATTCCATACCGAAAAACAAATTAATTGGAAGCTGCCGCGCCGCCGCCGGCATCAGACAACTTTACTAATTGTTCTTCAACAGGAGAAATATCCACCAGCGCATAGCGCTTCAACACATTGATGGTCATTTCATCCAGAATATCCACCACATTTTTATAAGTGCTTTCAGATGAAGGCTTCAATACCACTACCAGGTCTTTCTCATTGGTACGTGCTTTTTTCTCCAGCAATACCGTACGAATTTCCTTGAAACTAGATGATTTGAAGTTAGAACCATCTGGTGCCAGTTGACCTTCATAGTAAAAGACATTATTGTCTTTTCCCAACAGAAGGGTAATAACACCTGATTCTTTTGCCTTGTTCTGATCCTCCGGATTTTCCGCATCTTTCGGTAAAAAGAGCTTCATAGCCGTAGGTTGACTCATCGTTGTGGTGAAGATAAAGAATGTGATGAGCAGGAAGCCCAGGTCCACCATGGGCGTCAGGTCAACACGGGTAGAGAGTTTCTTCCCTTTCTTGACCCCGGGGCCCTTTTTGTGGCCCCCGCTACTCGAGGTATCCATTTCTGCCATAACGGTAGAATTTAGTTTTCGTGAGTATTTTGTTTACTTACTACTGTTAACAGTATTTATTCTTCTCTTTTCTCGCCTGCCATGGTTTTTTTCCAAAGCTCAGTACCAGCCGGAACACTTTCAGGATTGGTGATCATCTGGAATTTCAGTTGATCAGTTTTCTTGAAAGCATCAATCACAGCTTTAAAAGACGGATACTTGGCAGCATTGTCACCTTTAACCAGCAGGTTGATTTTTACGCCCATATATGCATCTGTAATGGCTCTCATCCAGGTAACCATCTGGTTATCTGTTGAATCCAATACAGGGATACCTGGTAATTTATCGCCCTTACGCTGTTCTTCAGGTATTGCAAGAAAAGAGGCCATTTGTCCGAAGGGTGCTCCAAAGAATCCTGCTTTTTTGAATGCAGCAACATTCATATTCAGGTTCAGTTGCGTGTTCAGCGCATTGCACACCGCTTCTTTCTTTTGTTCTTCATCCATCGTAATAAATACCTTGCCATCCTTGTCGATCGTAATCATTACAAAGTCTTTATCTGGTGCCACTTTTGCCGCCACAGAATTTGGTGTGGTTACAGCAATGGCTTCAGATGGTTTAAACTTTGTAGTTAAGATAAAGAACGACAACAGGAGAAAGGCCACATCGCACATGGCTGTCATGTCGATGTTGGTACTTTTACGAGGTAATTTGGCTCTTCCCATTGTTATTTATTTATAGCATTCACTAATTAAGATTCAAAACTTTTGATTTTCCATACAAACAATCAACGATTATTTGTAGTTAGCAGCAAAGCTTTGAGTTAAAGTGAATCCAGACTCGTCGATACCATATGTAATACCATCAATACGAGTGGTAAACATATTATACATAATGATGGCAATCGCAGAAGTACCGATACCCAATGCCGTGTTATACAGGGCCTCTGAGATACCTTGTGACAGTTCACGGGCAGCTTCTCCACCACCTTCATCACCCAGTTTAGAGAATGAACGGATCATACCCAATACGGTACCGAACAGACCCAACAGGGTTGCTACAGAAGCGATGGTTGAAAGGAACACCAGGTTCTTTTCCAGCATTGGTAATTCCAGTGCAGTTGCTTCTTCGATTTCTTTCTGGATATTCAATACTTTCTGCTCAGTAGCGAGTTCAGTATTGGTGATCATTTCTTTATACTTACGCAGACCTGCTTTCATTACATTACCTACAGATCCTTTTTGTTTGTCGCACTCAGCCAAAGCCTTATCAACTTCTTTGTTAGCCAGGTGGAACTGTACTTTGCGGATGAACTCAGCAATATTACCAGCACCAGTTGCTTTAGAAATAGTCAGGAATCTTTCAATGCTGAAAGTAACGGCAATCAGGAATGAACCAATCAGGATAGGTACTACGATACCACCTTCATACATTTTAGTAAAAGTACCTTTTGGACCGTGGTGTGCAGGCCAGAACCAATGGCTTGGATCGGGATCTGGGTTTGTAAAATTACCAGCACTACCTAACACTACGCGCCAGATTAAATAACCGCCCAGGATACAAAAGATGGGGGCAAGTGTTGCAACTAAATTACTGCTCTTCTTAGGTTGAACAGAAGTGGAGCTTTTTGCAGCTGTTGCAGTTGGTTTTGTCTCAGCCATGATTCGATTGATTTTTGTTTTTTAAAATAACAGTTGATTTAAAAAATTATCCTCGCAATGCTAATGAAAAATGTCATTCACAGGTCAAACATTATTTCAAAAGTCCGAAAGGGGTTACAAAATAGGTATTTTCCTGAAAGCGGCAAATTTGATTCGGCAAAAACCCGCAAACCTTTTCGCTTTCAGGGTGGGCAAGATAAGTGGTTTATTAAAACCAGTTTTATCTTTTCACCGACCCAAATTAAAGATTTTACCTTTCATCCAACACACTGAGAAAAAAAATTGTTGATTAATTTACGATCCTATCTTTAACGATTATTCAAAACCATTTAACTGAAACAATGAGAAACTATTTTATTGCAGCAGCATTGCTGGCTTCTACTGTGTCGGTTGCCCAAACCAGAGATACTACCCGCCCGGCGGGTGCTCCCCAGATAGGCAGCTTACCGGCAGGTTTTGGTGGCGGTGCCCCTCGTACAGGCCCAAGAGCATACAAAGATGTTATTACCAACAAAGCAGTATCACAAAAAGGTATGATTACGGTTCACAAAGTAGATGAGAAATACTACTTTGAGATTGCCAATACTATCTTAGGCCGTGAAATTCTTGCAGTTACACGTTACATTAAAGTTCCTGCTGTTTCCGGTGCCGGTCGCGGTGCCTATGGCGGTGAAGTAGCCAACCAGCAAACACTGGCATTTGAAAAAGGCCCTAACAGCAATGTCTTCCTGCGTACCATTACATTGATCAACGCAGCAGATCCAAAAGATGATATCTATAAAGCTGTTACCAACTCTAACCTGAATGCCATTGCAGCTTCTTTCCCGATTGCAGCTTTTGGCAAAGACAGCGCTTCGGTGGTACTGGATGTTACCGACTATTTTAAAGGCGATAATCAGGTAGTAAGCATTAACGCCAATCTCAAACGTTCATTTGGTCTTGGACCAATTGCCGGCGACAGGTCTTATATCCAGAAAATCAGTTCTTATCCGATCAATACCGAAATCAGAACCGTAAAAACCTTTAGTGCAGGTGGTGGCGGTGCTGCTATCGCTCTGGGCGGCGGAGGTGGCAGCAATATTCCTGCAGCCAATGCAGCAGGTGCGGTTACCATTGAGTTGAACACCTCTATGTTATTGTTGCCCGAAAAGCCAATGACACCAAGGATTGCAGACAAACGCGTTGGTTTCTTCACCGATGATTATGTATTGTTTGGTGATGATCAGCAAAAAGTAGAAAACAAAGAATTTGCTGTTCGCTGGAGACTCGAACCAAAAGATGAAGATGTAGAAAAATGGAAAAGAGGTGAACTGGTTGAACCCAAAAAACCTATTATCTATTATATAGATCCCGCTACACCTAAAGTTTGGAGAAAACACCTCATCCTCGGTATCAACGACTGGCAGAAAGCCTTTGAAAAAGCAGGTTTCAAAAATGCTATCATGGGTAAAGAGTGGCCAGAAAACGATACCACTATGAGCCTGGAAGATGCCCGTTTCTCTGTGGTACGTTATTTCGCTTCTCCAACAGAGAATGCTTACGGTCCGAATGTACACGATCCGAGAAGTGGTGAGATACTCGAAAGCCATATTGGCTGGTATCACAACGTGATGAAACTGGTACACGACTGGTATATGATTCAGACTGCAGCCACGGATCCACGTGCACGCAAGATGAAATTTGATGATGACCTGATGGGCGACCTGATTCGTTTTGTGTCTTCACATGAAGTAGGTCATACCCTCGGTCTGCGCCATAACATGGGAAGCAGCAGCAAAACACCGGTTGATAAATTACGTGATAAAGCATGGGTTGAAGCCAACGGTCACACTGCTTCTATCATGGACTATGCACGTTTTAACTATGTAGCACAGCCAGAAGATAATATCAGCAAAGACGGTTTATATCCCCGCATTGGCGAATATGATGCATGGGCTATGCGTTGGGGTTATGGTTATATTCCCGGTGCTACAGAAGAAGAAGTAAAAAAGAACAGTAACAAACTGGTTACTGAAACCCTGAAAGCTAATCCACGTACATGGTTTGGTACTTATGAATCTGGCAACCAGGCTGACCCAAGAAGCCAGAGTGAAGACCTGAGTGATAATGCAGTTAAAGCCAGTGATTATGGTATTAAAAACCTGCAGCGCATTCTTGCCAACCTGGTAGAGTGGACCAAAGAAGAAGGCGATCAGAATGAAAATATCGCTACCATGTATGGACAACTGTTAGGTCAGTACCGTCGTTATTACGGACATGTTGCACGTAATATCGGAGGTGTGTACGAAACCTTTAAAGTTGCAGAACAGGATGAGCCTGTGTATGAGCCTACTCCAAAAACCATGCAGCGTGATGCATTGGGTTATATGAACCGTCAGGTGTTTCAGACTCCAAAATGGCTGATCGATAAAAAGATCTGGGATAAAATCAATCCTCCGGGTACAAGCGATCCTTTAGCTGCTGCACAGGAAGCTGCTCTGGGAAGTTTATTAACCCTCGACAGGTTAAACCGTATGCAGTATGCTTCTGAGCGTTTTGGTGCTGATAAAGCCTATAGCGCACTGGAAATGATCAATGACCTGCAGAGTGATCTGTTCAGTGAATTGAAATCAAATAAAGCGATCGACAACTATCGCAGGATGTTGCAGAAGAGCTATGTTGAGAAACTGAACAACTTACTCAATCCGCCAGCAACAAGTGGCCTTAGCATCATCATTGGTGGTGGTTTCACCAATCCATATGCATCTGGTGCCAACAGCCGTAGTGATGTATACAGCATTGCCCGCGCACAACTGATCCAGTTACGTACACAGGTAAACGCTGCTGCAGCTACCAACGCCGACAGAATGAGCAAGATTCATTTACAGGATCTCTCAGAAAAAATAAAAAGAGCATTAGATCCTAAATAAGGAGAATTTAGCATCTTAAAAAGGCGCAGTAATTAATTACTGCGCCTTTTTTAATTTGAAAATGTGGCAATTTGAAAATTTGAAAATGAAATCCAGTTTTATTACTAGTAAATAAAGCCGTAAAACAACGCAGTTGTTTCATCCCTTCCATTTTCAAATTTTCAAATTGCCACATTTTCAAATTATCTTATATTGTGTAAAACCATTCGTATGCTTGAACCATGGCGCACAGGTAAGGTCATCAGGATTGAAGACGCTACCGATTCTACACGTCGTTTCTGGATCGAGATTCCGGAATTGGCTTCTTTTGATTTTAAACCAGGTCAGTTTGTAACGCTGGATCTTCCGATTCATGAAAAAAAGAACAAACGCTGGCGCAGTTATTCTATTGCTTCCGCACCGGATGGTACCAATATCATTGAACTGGTTATTGTATTGCTTGAAGATGGAGCAGGCACCAATTATTTATTCAAAGAAATACAGGTAGGCAGTGAACTTACACTGCGTGGCCCTCAAGGAGTATTTACACTACCGGAGATTATTGAAAAAGATCTCTTCCTCATTTGTACAGGAACCGGCATCGCTCCTTTCCGTTCTATGGCGCATCATATTCAACGGCATAAACTCCCGCATCAGGAAATACATATCATTTTTGGTTGCCGTAAACATGGCGATTGTTTATACGGACCCGAATTGAAACAACTGGAAAATGAAATGCCCGGTTTCTACTATCATCCTGTTTTCTCCCGCGAAGAAACAGCACCCGATGGCGCTTATACCGGTTATGTACATGGTGTTTACGAAGAACTACTCCGTATCAATAAAAAACCCGCTCATTTCTATCTCTGTGGCTGGAAAAATATGATCGACGAAGCAAAACAACGCATTATTGCCATGGGGTATGAGAAGAAAGATATTCATCTGGAACTTTACGGATAGAAGCTATTAGCCATTAGCATTTAGCATTTAAAAAGAGAATATTTACTTTAAAAAAACTAAAAGCTAATGGCTAAAAGCTCACACCTGCGCTAACACGATCTGTTTCACCTCACTCATGTGTACCCGCTCCTGCATCATGCTATCTCTATACCTGATGGTTACCGTGCCGTCTTCTTTGGTTTGGTGGTCGATGGTTACGCAGAAGGGGGTGCCAATGGCGTCTTGTCTGCGATAACGTTTACCGATGGCATCTTTTTCTTCATAGAAACATTTGAAATGCGGCTTGCATTCTTCCAGTAACTCTTTTGCAATTTCTGGCAAACCATCTTTTTTCATCAAAGGAAGAATGGCCAGTTTGTTGGGTGCAATCTTAGCTGGAATACGCATTACCACACGACTATCTGTTGAACCATCTTCTTTGGTAATGGTTTCTTCATCATAGGCATGACTCATCACCAGCAGGAACATACGATCAAGACCAATGGATGTTTCTACTACATAAGGAATATAGTTGCCATATGGTTTTCCGGTAGCAGGATCAATATCCGCATCGAAATACTGCTGTTTTTTCTTGCTGTATTCCTGGTGACTCTTCAGATCGAAATCGGTTCTGCTGTGAATTCCTTCCACTTCTTTAAATCCGAATGGAAATTCATATTCAATATCCAGCGCTGCATCGGCATAGTGCGCCAGTTTTACGTGATCATGGTAACGATATTTTTCTGCCGGAATTCCCAGACTCTTATGCCAATTCAGTCTTTCCTGTTTCCAGAAATTATACCATTCCATCTGTGTGCCGGGACGAACAAAAAACTGCATTTCCATCTGTTCAAATTCACGCATACGGAAAATGAACTGGCGGGCCACAATTTCATTACGGAATGCTTTACCGGTTTGTGCAATACCAAAAGGTATTTTCATTCTCGCCGTTTTCTGTACATTCAGAAAATTCACGAAAATACCCTGTGCCGTTTCGGGACGCAGGTAAATGGTATCGGCATCTTCGGCTACTGAACCCAGCTGTGTAGAGAACATGAGGTTGAACTGGCGTATATCGGTCCAGTTGGCAGTACCACTCACGCTACATACAATTTTGTGGTCATTCATCAGTTGCTTCAGTCCGGCAAAATCTTCTGCTGCCAGCAACTGTTCCATGGTTGCCAGTAAGGCGTCTGCTGTGCTGTCTTCTCCTTTTTCTCTTAACTGGTCGGCTTTGGCTTCGAGTAAATGATCGACCCTGTATCTTTTTTTACTGTCTTTATTATCGATCATCGGGTCACTGAAATTATCTACGTGACCGCTGGCTTTCCAGGTAGTGGGGTGCATAAAGATGGCTGCATCGATACCTACAATATTATCGTGCATCTGTGTCATGCTTTTCCACCAGTAATCCCTGATATTTTTTTTCAGTTCTGCACCATAAGGACCGTAATCATATACGGCACTTAACCCGTCATAAATTTCACTACTCGGAAATACAAATCCATACTCTTTGGCATGCGATATAATGGCCTGGAAACGATTGTCTTGCTGTATGCTCATAACGGGGCAAAAATAGGAGATTTTGAGGGAAGCTGTGAGCTATGAGCTATGAGCCGCGAGCTACCGGCTTCGAATCGTAAATTGCACTACTCAATATAGTTTAGTCAAATGGTAGTTTAAAAGGGTAACTCGTGGCTCACAGCTCATAGCTCATCGCTTCTCTCCTGGCCTTTCCTCATTTTTTTTCGCCGGGCTCGCTGAAATCCTATAGTTTTAATGCGCTCAAAAAAACACAACATGCTCAGAAAAACATGCTTCAGGTTGCTTTGTTTGTTGATGCCGGCCATCACACTGGCCCAGCAAACCACAGAGTATCCCAACGATTATCTTAGTCCGGAGTTCCATGCAGGACGCCGTGCCGCATTCAGGGAAATGATGCCCAATAACAGCGTAGGCGTATTTTTTGCCTCTCAGGTAAGGGTGAGAAACAATGATGTGGACTACCAATATGCACAAAGCAAGAATTTTTATTATTTCACTGGTCTGGAAGAACCCAATTCGCTCTTATTGCTTTTCAAACAACCCGTAACTATTCTGGGTGCTACCGGTACTGAATTTATTTTTGTTCAGAACCGCAATCCGCAACAGGAAATGTGGACAGGTAAAATTCTGGGCGTAGAAGGTGTAAAGAATAAATACAAAATTGAAAACGTATTCACCAACGATAAATTCACCGCTACTACATTCGACTTCAGCTCAGTAGATACAGTATTGAGTATGTTTAAAGGAGAAGATATTCTCTCTAAATACAGCAATCGCGACCAGTTATCGCGCATGGCGGGTATTGTAGATAGTGCTATCAGTGCACTGAAAAAACCACTTGGAGAACGTACTACACGCATGATCATGTCGTCATTACGTGGCATCAAACAACCCGAAGAAATCAGGTTACTGGAGAAAGCCACCATTATGAGCTGCGAAGGTCATAACGATGTAATGCGTGCCGTTAAACCTGGCATGACCGAATACCAGGCTCAGGCTATTATGGAATATAATTTTAAAAAGAATGGTTCTGAATATCCCGGCTATCCCAGCATTAACGGATCATCTGAAAATGCCTGCGTACTGCATTATGTTACCAATCTTCGTTTAATGAAAGATGGCGATTTACTGCTTAGCGATTGCGCTGCAGAATACCATGGTTATACAGCAGATGTTACCAGAACCATACCAGTGAATGGCAAATTTACGCCCGAGCAAAAAATTATTTATGAGCTGGTACTTGAAGCGCAGGATTCTGGTTTTGCAGCATGTAAACCCGGTAATGCATTTGGTGCCGTTGATGCAGCTGCACGACGTGTCATTAATCGCGGGCTCATTAAACTGGGTATTGCCGCCAATGAGCAGGAAGCACGTCAATACTTCCCACACGGTACATCACACCATCTTGGATTGGATGTGCACGATATGGGACCACGTACTTTACAGGAAGGTGTTTTCTTAACCGTAGAACCCGGCATCTATATTCCACCGGGAAGTAAATGCGATAAAAAATGGTGGAGTATTGGTGTTCGTATTGAAGACGATATCCTGATCACCAAAGATGGTCATCGCAACCTCTCTGCCTCTTCTCCAAGAACCGTAGCAGAAATTGAGAAAATGGCGAAGCAGAAAAGCATCTTTGGAAAATAAGACAATTTGAAAATGTGCTAATTTGAAAATGATTATAAGTATCTGGAAAAAATAACAACGCAGTTGTTATTCATCTTTCATTTTCAAATTAGCACATTTTCAAATTTTCAAATTAATTTTTCATTATTCTTATGCCTCTCCGCATCCCGAATATTTTTTTTGTTGAAATTTTTCTCCAGGGCTTCTGTCAGGTTTACACCGGTTTGGTTGGCGAGACAGATGAGTACCCACAATACATCGGCCATTTCATCGCTCAGTTCTTTCCCTTTATCTGATTCTTTAAATGATTGTTCGCCATATTGCCGCACCATCAGCCTGCTGAGCTCTCCTACTTCTTCCATCAATATGCCAAGATTGGTTAACTCGTTAAAATAACGAACACCTGTTGTGTTGATCCATTGATCTACCTGTTGTTGCGCCTCTTGTATTGTCATGGTATTATTGTTTTGTATGGATGGGCGATTCGCCATGTATGGTTTTTATTTTCATGACCGTTGCGATAGACAAAGCTCTTTGTTTAGCGAGCTCTGCTTTATCACCTAAAAATAATTCATCGATTGTTGACTGAAATAGGTTTACCCATCTTTCAAAATGCTGATCGGTAAAAGCAGACTTTGCATGCAGATGCTGATGCACTGCAATAGCGTTCGATTTATATTTTGCCACACCGAATATGACGGTTTCCCAGAAATCGGTAATTACAGGCAGGTGTTGTTCCATATTCATTTGAATCACCTGTGTAAAATAATGCCCGATGATTTCATCCGGAATGGCTTTGGCATAAAACACCCGCATCAGTTGTTCTATATCTTCCCTGCTTTCAATGTCTCTCATTCTTTATTTTTTGAATCCATTGTAATGGTTACGGGGCCATCATTCAGTAAACTCACTTTCATATCTGCACCAAATATGCCGGTGTGAACGGGTTTGCCCAGATCGAGCGATAACTGTGCAATCATTGCCTCATACATCGGAATAGCAATATCTGGTTTCGATGCACGTATATACGATGGTCTGTTTCCTTTTTTGGTGCTGGCATGAAGCGTAAACTGGCTCACGAGTAAAATTCCGCCATCAATATCTTTTACAGAAAGATTCATTACACCATCTGCATCGTCGAAAATGCGGATATTGACAATCTTATTACTCAGCCATTCAATGTCTTCTTTTGTGTCTGTGTCTTCTATACCCATCAATACCAACAACCCCTTCCCAATGCTGCCCGTAACATTTCCATCTACCCTTACTGCTGCTTCGCTCACCCTTTGTATCACAATTCTCATAATTGATTCCGCTTTTTGTACGAACTTTATTTTGTAATGAAGATAGATATTAGAACCGAAATATTGTTCCAGACAGCCCGCAGTGGTGGTAAAGGCGGGCAGAATGTAAACAAGGTAGAAACCATGGTGGAAGGCCGTTGGAAAGTGGCCGATTCTGTATTTTTTACAGCAGAACAGAAAGCCATGATAATTGAAAGATTGAGTAATCGTATTACAGATGACGGGTATTTACTGGTGAAATCTCAAACAGAAAGATCGCAACTGGGTAATAAAGAGGAAGTGATTCGTAAAATAACTCAGTTGATCACCACCTCTCTTATTAAAAGAAAAATACGCAAGCCTACAAAACCTACCAAAGCAGCGAAAGAGAAAAGACTGGAGTCAAAGAAACAACATACACGGAACAAGGAACTAAGAAAAAGGATCAACAAGAACGATTATCTCTGATTTGTGAAAAGAACTGCAATACTCATATTCCTATTTATCTGTCAGTCACTGGTGGTGTCTGCACAAAAAAAACAGGCACTTACCATCCGTTTCAACAATCGTTTTGGCAATGAACAATTGCTTCCTGAACAAACCTATTCACTGAATAATACCGATACGCTAGTTGTTAATCGTTTCAAATATTATATCTCAAATATTCAGCTTACGAATACGGAGGGTAAAACCATTATTCCAGAAAACCAATATTTTCTGGTTGACATTGCCGATGAAAAAAGTTTATCGATTCAACTGAATATACCAGAAGGAAATTATACAGGCATCCGTTTTTTATTAGGGGTTGACAGTATCCGTAATGTTTCGGGCGTTCAAACCGGTGCGCTTGATCCGTTACATGGCATGTTCTGGACCTGGAACAGTGGTTATATCATGGCCAAATTAGAAGGCACAGCCAGTAGTTCTGCTATTGCAGGTAAACAGTTTACCTATCATATTGGCGGTTTTCGAAAGCATCATAATACCACCAGACTCATTCAACTTCAGTCATCCGTATTTACAGATTCACTCACCATTGTTGCCGATGCGGCAAAATGGTTCAGTGGCATTAATATTTCCAAAGAACCTGTTTGCCATAGTCCGGGTGCATTGGCCCTTCGTTTTGCAGATAATTATAGTAAAATGTTTTCTATCTCAGCAGCACAATGAGATATCAGAAAACGATAGCGATCCTTTTAATTTTTGGTATTGTATGTACCGGCTGGATGCATCTTGGTAATTATTTCAAACCCACGCCTGTTCGTTTCCAGATTCCGAAAGGCTGGCCACAACCTGTATATAATTTCAAAGAAAACCCACTCACAAAAGAAGGTATTGAACTGGGTCGACAATTGTTTTATGATACCCGTTTGAGTAAAGACGGCTCTATTTCCTGCGGCACCTGTCACCAGCAGTTTGGCGCATTCAATACCTACGATCATAACCTGAGTCATGGTTTCAACAATTCACTTACCACCAGAAATGCACCCGGCTTATTCAACCTGGCATGGCAAAAAGAGTTTATGTGGGATGGCGGCATCAATCATCTCGATCTTCAGCCACTGGCTCCCATTACTGCGGAAAATGAAATGGCAGAAAGTTTGTCGAATGTGATCAAAAAATTACAGGCTGAAAAAGAGTATCGTAAACTTTTTAAAGCAGCTTTTGGTACCGAAACCATCAATACACAAAGTTTAACAAAAGCCATCAGCCAGTTTTTACTCACGCTGGTTAGCAGTAACAGTAAATACGATCGCGTTAAAATGGGACTGGATACTTTCATTCTTCCGGAAAAACTGGGTTATGAAATTTTTCAAAGGAAATGTGTGAGCTGCCATACAGAACCACTGTTTACCGATTACAGTTACAGAAACATCGGCATACCTGTTGATCCTTTTTTAAAAGACCTGGGCAGGATGAAAATTACCAATGAAAGCAGCGACTCCCTTAAATTTCGTGTACCCAGTCTTAGAAATGTGATGCGTACATTTCCATATGGACACGATGGACGTTTCTTTTCTGTATTGAGTATTATGGAACATTACAGGAAAAATATGGTGGTGAGCCCTACAACTGACAGTTTACTAAAAAACAGGTTACCCCTTTCCAATTTTGAAATTGGTCAGCTTACTGCCTTTCTCTACACACTTACCGACAGCAGCTTTCTCAACAATCCCAATTTTGCAGCGCCCGGTAAAGGTATCAGCACAACTGCTCCGGTAGATATTCATAATAATTAACGAATGTTCCCCGCTATTCTTGAATTTAAAGCGAAGAAATGCGATGTTTGCGGGGAGAGTCCGAAAGACCGGAAGTCAGGAAGTCCGAAAGTAGGAAACTGCTGATCATTTCTTGTCTTTCGGACTTTCGGTCTCCCGACTTTCGGACTAAAATCATTTCATTGAGCAGCATCAAAAAATTAGCAGGACAAACATTGTGGTATGGTGTACCTACCGTTGCCGTTCGTTTTTTGGGCTATGCTTTGAATATTTTATTGTTCTGGTGGTATGAACCCAGCAGTACGGCCAGTATTACTCAGATATATGCAGCTATCCCTTTCCTGAATATTTTGTTTACCTATGGTTTAGAAACGAGTTATTTCAGGTTTATACAGGATCATGAGAAAACAAAAGTGTTCAATACATTTTTATCTTCCATTATCGTAACTACGGTTGTTTTAACGGGTCTTTTATTATGGCAGGCACCAGCAGTGGCTCGAATGATTGATTTTGCAGAACATCCTGAATATATCCGTTGGATGGCATGGATTCTTTTTTTTGATACGCTTTCTGTTATTCCCTTTGCTAAGCTAAGACAGGAAGGACGACCACGTATGTATGCTTTTATCAAAGTATTCAGTATTGTGGTAAATGTTTTACTGGTATTATTCTTTATTGGTCTATGCCCCAAATTATACCAGGAAAACCCTGAAAGCATATGGCTATCAGTATATGATCCATCCATTGGTATTGGCTATTATATTATTGCCAATGTGATTATCAGCATTCTTACACTGCTTTTGCTTACGAAAGAATTTTGGGGATTCCGGTTCTCTTTTGATTTTACGCTTTGGAAAGCTGTAATGAAATATTCTTACCCATTAATTATTGTAGGATTGGGTGGTATGATCAATGAAATGCTTAGCAGGTTGGTGTACACCAGGGTACTGGATTTGCCCCGCGATGAAGAATTACGTCAACTGGGTATTTTTGGTGCCAACTATAAAGTGGCTGTATTGATCACCATTTTTATTCAGGTATTCAAGATGGGAGCAGAACCCTTTTTCTTTAATCAGTCTAAAGAAGAAAATGCGCCACGCACTTATGCCAGGGTGATGAAATTTTTTGTAATTGCCTGCGCATTTATGTGGCTGGCTATTGTTGTTAACCTCCCACTCATCAAATACATTGCCTATCGTACCAATGCCGATGCGTATGGAGAAGGTCTTTCCATTGTTCCCATACTCGCCATGGGTAGTGTATTTCTGGGTATTTATTATAACCTTAGTGTCTGGTATAAACTTACCAATAAAACACTTACAGGCGCATGGATTACAATAGCTGGAGCTGGTATTACCATTCTGCTCAACATCTGGTGGATACCACTATTTGGTTATAATGGCAGTGCATGGGCCACTGTTGCTTGCTATGCATTTATGATGATTGTGAGTTACCGGCTTGGACAAAAATATTATCGCATTCCATACGCTACTAAAAAACTAATTGCTTATCTCGTAATTGTAACGCTCCTTTATTTGATTCACCAGTTATTTGTATACTTCCTCCCTCAATTATGGTTGGGCACCGCTTTCGGTTTATTAGTTGTTGGTGCTTTTGCCTGGTTTATTTTACTGGTGGAGAGAAAAGAGTTTCAAAAATTACCGGTAATTGGTAAATACATCAAATAAATGCCATGGTATCAGCCAAAAAATTTGAAGAGATGGCATTGGCACTGGATGATACCGATATGGCTCCTCATTTCGACAGACGCGCTTTCAAAAAGAATAAAAAAATATTCGCCTCGCTTCAGCCGGAAACTTTGGCGGCCATGGTTAAGCTAACACCCGAACAACAATCTGTTTACCTGCAAATTCCCGGTGAAGTATTTTCTCCTGCATCGGGTGCATGGGGCAAAAGTGGTTACACCGTTTTTAATCTTAAAAAAGTAAACACTACGCTCGCAAAAGAATTATTACAACTGGCCCGGGAAAATATAAGCCACCATAAAAAGCGTTAATGCTCCTCTCCTTGCCCGGGATTTAAATCCCGGGCTGGGTTGTGGTAAGTTGTTTTACGAATACCCGGAAGCGTTTATATAACTCACCATCTAACTTCTCACATTCAGCACGCATGGTACGATTGGTTTCAAGAATGAGGTGACTATCCATATGTGTCATTCCTTTTGCTGAAGCTGTTTTAATCAATGCCATAGCCATAAACACATCTAACCCTTTACCACGATAGCCTTCTTTAACGGCGCCAAGCAAAAGATTGAGTTGTTTGCTTTTTCGCATGGCTGAAAAAATATACAGTAGTCCGAAAGGGAATAATTTTCCCTTTGCTTTTTGTAAACCTTTGCTCATATCGGGCATGGCCACTACAAATGATAACAATGTTCCTTTATCATCCACCATTGCTTTTACAAAAGAAGGATTGAGTACAGGCAGGTATTGTTTCACCATTTTATCTATTTCACTATCCGACATCGGAACAAAACCAAAGAGCGATCTGTATGTTTCATTGATAAGCTGAAACACGGGTAATACATAAGGCTTCAGTTCTTTTCTGCTCCTGAACTCCAGCAGATGCACCTGCTTGTTTTGTGCAACCCTTGTCAATACACGTTCATACAATGCAGGCAGTTGATCGGGTATAGGTATGCGATACGATACACAATCGAGATACTTACTATAACCCAATGATTCTAATAATAAGGGCATATAAGCCGGATGCGCTGGTGTAGCAATAACCGGCAAGTGCTCCAGTCCATCTATCTGAAAACCCTGTGGATCTTTATCAGAAAAACCAAATGGGCCTATCAGTTGATTCATTTCATTTTCGATCGCCCATTCTTCTACCGTATGTATAAGTAATGATGCTACCTGTAAATCATTGATGCAATCCATCTGGAAAAACCTGGCTGTTTTCTCCTCATGCAGGCGATTGTATTCGTGGTGAATAATACCCATGATGCGCCCAACAGGTTCATCATTTTTATAAGCGATCCATCTCTCAACAATGGCGTAGGCAAAAGCAGGATTTTTTTTTGGGTCATGAAACTGGTATTCATCAACATACAATGGCGGTACCCAACGGGGATCATCTTTATAGAGTTTTGAGGGCAGCTTTATAAAGTTACCCAGCTCTTTGCTGTTCTTTATTTTCTCAATACGTAAACCCTGATGAAGCATTGCCAAACTTAAGTTTTTTATCTTTGTGCTATGGCAGAAGACTTAAGTATCATTAAAGGCGATAAGCAGGAACAATACCAATCGCTCATTCCTCAAATCAAAGCATTATTGGAGGGAGAAACAGACCTTGTAGCTAATCTCGCCAATATTACCGCTGCATTAAAAGAACAGTTTGGCTGGTTTTGGGTAGGTTTTTATTGGGTGAAAAATGATGAGCTGGTACTGGGGCCTTTTCAGGGACCCGTTGCCTGTACCCGTATCAGAAAAGGAAGAGGTGTATGTGGCACCAGTTGGGCAGAAGCCAAAACCCTGATTGTTCCCGACGTTGAAAAATTTCCCGGACATATTGCCTGTAGCAGTCTCTCTAAATCAGAAATCGTTGTTCCCGTTATCCGCAACGGAGCGGTGCTTGGCGTACTCGATGTAGATGCCAGTGAGCTTGATCAGTTTGATGAAGTGGATCAGCGGTATCTGGAGGAGATCGTTCAATTAGTGAGTGGTGAGTAGTCAGTAGTGAGTAGATATCAAAAACTGACTACTGACTACTGACTACTCACTACTCACTTCCTCAACTCACCCCTGCCCTCTCTGCTGCGCAAAGAGGGGTTAATATCCCCTTTCACTTTTCACCTTTCACTTTTCACCTTTCACTTCTCACCTTTCACTTCTCACGTTTCACGTCCCCTCTCGCGATCTCAAATTTTTTCCTTACCTTTGCCTCATTCATATACTCTCTCTACACGACCGATTTCCTTCCGTGACAAAGTTCATCAGTCATTTAACAGGGTTTGCAATAAGCTCCCACAGTAGGAAGGTTATATAACAACTGAGCGATTTCAGTTGTGTTGTATTAAAAATTTATTCCATTGACATTTGATTCATTGAATCTGATCGAGCCCATTTTACGTGCGCTCCAGACAGAAGGTTACACTACACCTACGCCCATCCAGCAACAGTCTATTCCGGTAGTATTAGAAGGAAAAGATTTACTGGGTTGTGCGCAAACAGGTACCGGTAAAACAGCCGCATTTGCTATTCCTGTTTTACAATTACTGGCACAGCAGAAAAATTTCGGAATGGGCATTAAAGCACTTATTCTTACACCCACCAGAGAACTGGCTATTCAAATAGATGAGAGTTTTGCTGCTTATGGTCGTCATACACAAATAAAACATGCCGTTATTTTTGGCGGCGTATCTCAGTTGCCACAAACACAGACTTTAAAAAGAGGTGTGGATGTATTGATTGCCACACCAGGCCGTTTACTCGACCTGATGCAACAAGGTTATATCAACTTACAACACCTGCAATTATTTGTACTGGATGAAGCCGATCGTATGCTCGATATGGGTTTTATTCACGACGTTAAAAAAGTAATTGCCAAATTACCGGCGAAAAGACAAACACTTTTCTTCTCGGCTACCATGCCTCCTGAAATTGCAGGTCTGGCCAACAGCATTTTAAATAACCCTGTAAAAGTGGAAGTAACACCTGTTTCTTCTACCGCAGAAAAAATTGAACAGTCGGTTTATTTTGTTGAGAAACAAAACAAACGTTTACTGTTGAATCATTTATTACAGGATGCGACTATTGAAACCGTACTGGTTTTTACGCGTACCAAACATGGTGCCGATAAAGTGGTAAAAGACCTTCATAAAGCAGGTATTGGCGCAGCAGCTATTCACGGCAACAAATCGCAGAATGCACGTCAGCGTGCGTTGACTGATTTTAAAACAGGTAACCTGCGTGTACTGGTTGCCACAGATATTGCAGCAAGAGGTATTGATGTGGAGCAGTTATCGCATGTAATCAATTACGAATTGCCCAATATTCCTGAAACCTATGTTCACCGTATCGGAAGAACGGGCAGAGCAGGTGCATCGGGTATTGCCATTTCGTTTTGTGACGCAGAAGAAAAAGCCTACCTCAAAGACATTCAGAAACTGATTGGCATTTCAATACCACAGGTAATTGACCAGCCTTATGCGATGAACGATATTTCACTGACGAATTTTAAACCGGCTCCCAAACAAAGCCAGGGTAATAACCGCCAGGGTAATAATGGTCAGCGCAGATCGTTCAGAGGTGGCGACAGCAGAAGGTATGCGGGCAATGGCCAGCAAAGACAAAGAAGAGACTAGGAGAAAGAAATCAAGAACCAAGAACCAAGAATCAAGGATCAAGAGTCAAGATTCAAGGTTCAAGGAACAAGAATACAGGGATCAAAAGCTATTTCGCTAATTTAGTAACATGAATCAGCGAAATAGCTTTTTTGCATTTATACTGTTGGTATGCTCCTGCAGTTTTTCTTTTGCACAAAAATCAACAGCCGTTTATTTTCCTCCGGCTGGAAAATGGGAGCAGCGTGTTCCATCCTCCCTTGGTATCAAAGAAAATATATTGAATGATGCCATCTCACTTGCCAAAGCGGGCGAATCAAAAAATCCGCGTAGTATGGAACTCAACCATTACCGCACATTTGGTAAAGAACCATTTGGAGAAGGTATTGGTCCATTTGCCGATCGTGGCGAGGCAACAGGCATTATTATCTACAAAGGATATATCGTAGCGCAATGGGGTGAACCCGATCGTTGCGATATGACACATAGTGTTACCAAAAGTTTTTTATCGGCTATTGTAGGTGTTGCTGTTGACAAGGGTTTGATTACAAATGTAACAGACACTGTGGCCAGATATGTTCCACCAATTGAATTATACCAGCCGCAACAACCCGTAAACAGACCTGCTGAAGCAATTGGACAGCCGCAAATGCTTTTCCCTTTTTCTTCAGCGCATAACCAAACCATTACCTGGGATGATCTGCTTCGTCAAACCAGCGACTGGGAAGGTACACTCTGGGGTAAACCCGACTGGGCCGACAGACCAGATGCAGATGCTTCCAAATGGATGAACAGAACCCGTAACAAACCTGGCACTACTTACGAATACAATGATGTTCGGGTGAATGCACTGGCATTGGCAGCAACGGGTGTGTGGCGCCAACCATTACCGCAGGCACTCAAACAATATATCATGGACCCCATCGGCGCATCGAATACCTGGCGCTGGACGGGTTACCGGAATGCATGGATTGTGTTGGATGGACAGCCAGTACAGTCGGTTAGTGGTGGCGGACATTGGGGCGGTGGTATGTTTATCAATGCATATGATATGGCCAGATTTGGATGGCTTACTTTAAACCGTGGTAAATGGAATGGTCAGCAATTGCTGAGCGAAACCTGGATTAAACAGTCATTAACACCTACTGTTCCTAAAACAGATTATGGATATATGAACTGGTTCTTAAATACAGGCAGAAAGTTTTTACCCAGTGCCCCCGAAACCGCCTTTACACATGTTGGAAACGGTAATAACCTCATTTATGTAGACCCTGAGCATGAACTGGTGGCCGTAATACGCTGGATCGACAGCCGTTCGCAGAATGCAGTGATTGGTAAAATCATTGAAGCATTGCCGGTTAAATAAAGGAAATGATTAGCGCGTATTTTTTGCGTAAATCCCCTACTTTTGCCACCCGATCTAAACAAATAAGCGGATGTGGCGAAACTGGCAGACGCACTAGACTTAGGATCTAGCGGGGTGACCCATGTAGGTTCGATTCCTATCATCCGCACAGATTGATTCGCAATAAAAAGACCCATTAGCTGGGTCTTTTTTGTTGATTATATGGTAGCCGGATTATTTAATCCGCTCAAAAACAGCTTCAATGATTTTTTCAAGCACCGGTTTCGCTTGTATCAACTCCTCTAATAATTTCATTTGATTGAGCGCCCTGTTCAAATTATGATCAGGATATTTTGCACCATAATACCTGTCGTTTTCGAGGTAGTCGGTAGCGAAACGCAGGCACTGCATATAAATCATAAACTCTCCTGCATACACTAAAAGATTTCTTTCTGATGCTGTGAGTATATCTTTCATTTCTGAGAGATAGCCGTTTATAATGGCCTCAAAAAAATCTTCGCGGATGGTAACTTTATTAAAATCGGTTTCTTCTTCGTTGGCAGTGCAGGTGAATGTGCGGATCATATCGCCGAGGTCGCTGATAAAATAACCGGGCATTACTGTATCAAGATCTATCACTGCAAGTCCCCTGTCCTGTTGGTCGAATAATACATTGCTTATTTTGGTATCGTGGTGCATGGGGCGAAGAAGCATGCTGCCAGATGTAACCATATGTTGATACCGGGTAACAATAGGAGAATGATCGTGTAAGAAATTAATCAGCTCCTTTGCAGCCATAAGTCTTGATGACTGAGCTGTTGTTACTGCTGTTTCAAAATGCTGATACCGCAATGTGAGATTATGAAAGTCTTCTATGGGGTTTCCGAGTTCATTTGTATCAAGTGCATTCAATCTTCTGGCAAAGCCGGCAAACTGTCTGGCAGCTTCAAAAGCCTGCTTCGAATTATTCACCACCGTATTACAAACAGAGTCTTCCAAAAAATGAAACATCCTGAAATAGCCGTTTCCTGCTACATACAGGAGTTCTTTGCCCTCTCTGTTTTTCAAAGGCAATGGCAGTGCATATGCAGGATAATGCAGGCGAATATGTTCAGCAATTTTTTTGAGGTTATGTTCAATGATAAACGGGTCTCTGAATACCTGGTCGTTCACTTTTTGAAGAATATAGGAACCATCTGCACCTGCAATCTTCCAAGTGGAGTTGATCAGTCCATTACCCATCCTTTCAATGTGTACAGCAGTTGTAATCTGTTCAAATGAATCGGCAACAGCAGAGGGTATAGATTGCTGCGTATATATTTCCGGTAGCTTAATACTCATCTGTTAATGCAAATACTGGTTTTCGATACATCCACTGTCCACCGCTAAAATCGGGGAAAGCTATGGTTGAATTGCCGTTGGCGATAGACTGTTCACTTAAAGGCGTAATGGCACTCCATGCAGCCGCATCGTACACATCCATTGCTGTGGCTACATTTCGTTTTACCGATTCAATAAAAGAATGTACCACATAAAAATCCATTCCTCCATGCCCCGATCCTTCTGCTTCTTTGCTCCATCTTGCCCATAAGGGATGATCGTATTTATCGAGCCATTCTTTAGCCGTATCCCACTGGTGAGCTTTGGCCGCTTTTTTCTCTATGTAGATACTCTTGTTTACATCCATCCATATACCTTCTGTTCCCTGCACCCTGAAACCTAATGAATAGGGTCTTGGTAAATTGGTATCGTGTTGTAGTAAAATGGTTTCTCCATTGGCACATTGCAGTGTTGTAGTAACTACATCCCCCAGTTTAAATTCAATTTTGGCATTGGGATGATCTTTTCCGCAATGATCCACTACATATTTATGCAGCCCTCTTGCTTTTGAGGAAAAAGAATTCAGACTCACAAACCTGTTTCCCCGATTGATATTGATATAGTGCGCTATCGGACCTATTCCATGTGTGGGATACAAATCGCCATTTCTGTACACACTGTGGTGCGTGCGCCACCTGGCTTCTGTCCAGCCTTTATCACCAAACTCACAGCCTTTCCCATAAGCATCAATACCGTTATTAAATTTTACTTCACGCAAATCGTGCTGGTAGCCACCCTGTAAATGAACCAGCTCTCCAAACAGTCCCTGCCGCACCATATTCAACACCGCCATCACATCTCTTCTGTAACATACATTCTCCAGCATCATTACATGCCCCTTGTTTCGCTCAGCAGCACGCACTACTTCCCAATGATCTTCGAGGGTAATGCCAATCATTACTTCGGTACCAACATATTTAATACCAGCATCGAGCGAGGTAATGATCATTTCTTTATGCCACTCCCATGGTGTGGCTATCAGAATGGCATCTAATTTCGATTTCTCCAGCATGGTTTTCCATGCATAAGGATTGCCGGTAAAGACTTCCGGCATTTTTTTCTGCGATTTTTCAATCATTTTTTTGGCACTTGCCAGCATTCTGTCATCAATATCACAGATGGCAACCAGTTCCACATCACTCCGGCGTAATAGAAGGTCGAGGTGGTTCTGCCCCCTTAACCCAACGCCAATAATTGCCATTCGAACCTTGTCTTTGTTGGCCGATGCCAGTAAGCTGTTTACAGGTGCCATGGCTATAGCCGCTGCGGCCATGCCCGAAGAAGTAATAAATGTCTTTCGATTCATGTGCATGATACTTAATGGTTGATGCGCTTGTTTGAAGTAGCTATAATCATCTGCTAGTTACTTCTCAGCCAGGACAAGTTAACACATCGGAACAAGAAAAATCATGCAAACGTTAGCACAAACGGCAGGAAGAAAACTAATGTCACTGTTCAACAGGGAAGCAGAAACAGGGAGGAAATATTGTAAAGAATACAATCTGGCTAAACCAGCTTTTCATTCAGCAACAAACCTGTTCCTGCTTTCTCGGTTTCTTCAGGCGTAGTTGATCTTACCAGTTCAATACCTTCAGGAGTAATATAACAATGAGGCGTATCGAGTTGCTGTAATATTACCAGCCCCTCTTCTGCCAGTGAAAGCAGGTGTTTATGGATGAGTTCCCATCCAAATGTAGAATGCAGGATCATTTCTCTGGGTGTACAGAGATATTGCTCAGGATGGTTTTCCTCTCTTACGATCCTGTATAAGGTTTGTAAGGTTTGATACGTGTTATCCATACCTGTAAGATACTTCAAGGGCTATTTTTTGTTGCTTTCAGAAACCGGTATTTGTCAACATTGAATGCACCAAAAACCCACAGCAATAAGCAGATTTCTAAAAAACGAATTGAAAATCAATTATTTAAAAAAATAATTACTGTTGAAAACTATTGCTGTCCGGGGAAAATAGGCTGTGGGCTATGAGCTACGAGTTGCGAGTGTGACTAGTAGTTGTTTTAGACTATCTCCTATTAGTGGAACAAATGGTTGGGCTTGCGAATCAGATTTTTAAACCACCGGCTTAAAAGAAGTACTTGATGTTAGTAATATGCTATTTGATGATTCAAATTCAATATAAAAAGGCTCATAGCTCAGGGCTCGCAGCTCGTAGCCGATTTTACCGGACAGTAATGGTTGAAAACTAAGCCGTCAAAACATTTTTAACAGGCTTTTGCCAGCCATTAAAACCCCGGTAAGCAATATAAAAATGAGTACAATTTTCCGGAACCTGTCCTGCGAAACACTGTTCAATAATTTTTTCCCGATATAGGAACCAGCAAAAGCAATGATGATTAATCCGGGAAGATACCACCAGAAATTACCCTGTACATAACCCTGGTTTACATAAACAACCGACCGGCTCAGGTCTACTCCAAAATCAATCGCCGCCGATGTGGCAATAAATATATTTTTCTCCAGTCCGAAAGAAGTAAGTGTAATGGCCCTGATAGCGCCACCTGTTCCTATAAAGCCTGCCAGAAATCCGGCCACACCACCACCGGTTATGGCATTGCCATTGGTAGCTTTTAACCGCAGATCGGGCTTCCACATAAACAGGATGGCAAAGAAAATGCAGAATATACCCAGTAACAACTCTGCATATTCAAACTGTACATGATTGCTCAGCCAGGCGCCACCTATTACCAGTAATACACTTGGAATACCTATTTTCCAGATCAGCGACCATTCTATATGTTGCCTGAAAAGTACCAGTTTGGCTATATTACTGAATACATGCAGCAACCCGGTTAATCCCAGAACCGTCTTAAAATCAAAGAAAAAGCCGGCCAGGGGTACAAAAAATACCGATGAACCAAAGCCCCCAACGGTGCCCACAATCTCGCTGAGCAGTGCCAGTAACAAAAAGAAAAAAGCATTGGCCATGGCGGCTTATTTGTGTTTTAACGACTTATTTTAGGCACTAAACTCCTACCTTTGCTGCCCATTTACAAAAAAATCCCGCGGCACTCTCAAGATAGTGCTTGAGGATGAACAGATAAAATATCAATAAAAAAAACACCATGGCCACCGTTACCAGAGAGAACATTGGGTTACTGACCGACAAATTGACCGTTACCCTGAATAAAGAAGATTATTTTTCAGGTTTTGAGCAGAGCCTGAAAAAGTATGCCAAGACCGCCAATATTCCCGGCTTCAGAAAAGGTATGGTTCCTGCCGGTCTGGTGAAGAAAATGTATGGTCAGAGTGTTTTTACGGATGAAGTATTACGTACCATTGAAAAAGAACTGAACAGCTACCTTACCAAAGAAGAGCTCGACATTTTTGCACAGCCGCTTCCTTTGGATAATGATGCACGTGCACTGGATATGAACAATCCTGCAGACGTAAGTTTTGCATTTGAAATCGGATTGAAACCAAGTTTTGATATCGATCCTAAAAAAATCAAAGTAACCCGTTATGTGATTGACGTAACAGATGAAATGGTGAACCAGGAAATCGAAAGATTACAGATTCGCAATGGTAAAATGACCGAACCAGAAGCCGTTACCGGTGATGATAATGTATTGAATGTAAAATTCATTGAAAGCGATAAAGACGGTAATGAAGTAGAAGGTGGTATCAGCAAAGACAATTCTTTACTGGTAAAATATTTTGAAGAGAAATTCCGTAAGAAACTGATTGGAAAGAAAAACGACGATACTGTTGTATTGCAGTTGGAGAAAGCATTTGAAGACAAAGAAAAAGAAGCCATACTGGCCGATTTAGGTTTAACTGCAGAAGACGGCAAACGTTATTTCAAATTACTGATCACTAAAGTTGGACTGGTTGAAAAAGCTGAACTGAATGCTGAACTTTTTGCATCGGTTTATCCTAATGCAGCAATCGCTACTGAAGAAGAGTTTCGTGCAGAAGTAAAGAAAGAAATTGAAAACTATTACGCACAGCAGTCACGTAACCAGATTCACGACCAGATTTATCACCACCTGGTAGATCATACCAGCATGGAATTTCCGGAAGGTTTCCTGAAACGCTGGTTACAGACCGGTGGTGAAAAACCAAAATCTGCAGAAGAAGCAGAACAGGAATACCCCAGCTTTGTAAACCAGTTGAAATGGACACTGGTAAGCAGCAAACTGGCAACCGATAACAAAATTGAAGTAGCACCTGATGATATCCGTGAATTTGCCAAGCAGCAATTGTTTAGCTATATGGGCGGTCAGTTAGGCGCATTGGGCGATAACCAACAGTGGGTAGATGATTATACCAACCGTATGATGCAGGACAGAAAATTTGTGGAAGACAGCTACCACCGTATCAGCACCGAAAAACTTTTCGGATTGCTGGAGAATCAGGTAACGGCTAAAGAAGAAAGCATCAGCGCAGAAGCATTTGCCGAGAAACTGCATCACCACCACCACTAGGAGAATTTGAGGATGTCGGATCTCTGATGTCGGATTTGATATTTAGGGGCCGGATGCAAAGCATCCGGCTTTTTTATGCCAAATCCGACATCAGACATCCCCAAAGGGGTCCTTCGGACTGCCATCCTCCATTTCCTCCTGTCTTGTTGTCGTAAAAAGACCTTTGCACAGTATTTGAACATAGAATCACTTGTGAAATTGCAAATCACTTATCTTCAAAGCGAAAATCGAAACATATGAATTTTGGAAAAGAGTTTGAGCAGTATGCCGTAAAACACAGGGGCATCAGTAGTGCTACCCTGCATAATTACCAGCACCACCAGAATGTAACCAATCTTACACCATATATCATCGAAGAAAGACCGTTGAATGTAGCCAGCATGGATGTATTCAGTCGTCTGATGATGGACCGTATTATTTTCATGGGTGAAGGCATTAATGATTATGTGGCCAATATTGTTACCGCACAATTATTGTTCCTGGAGAGTACCGACAGAACACGCGATATACAGATGTATATCAACAGCCCCGGAGGCAGTGTATATGCCGGTTTGGGTATTTATGATACGATGCAGTTTATTGGTCCAGATGTGGCCACTATCTGTACCGGTATGGCTGCTAGTATGGGACAAATTTTATTGTGTGCAGGAGTGAAAGGAAAAAGAACCGCTTTAAAACACAGCCGTGTAATGATGCACCAGCCCAGTGGCGCTATTGGCGGACAGGCTACAGACATTGAAATCACTGCAAGAGAAATCAAGAAACTGAAACAGGAATTGTATTCCATCACAGCTTACCATACCGGAAAAGAAGTGGAAACCATTGCCAAAGACAGCGACCGCGATTTCTGGATGACCGCCCTGGAAGCCAAGGAGTATGGACTGGTAGATGAAGTGTTATTAACCAATCCGAGAAAGGAGAAGAAATAAGAGGAAAAGATTCAAAGCACAAGAAACAAGGATTGAAGGCCGCAGGCCAAAAAACATTTTCAAATTTTCAAATTCCCAAATTTTCAAATTAAATGATACACTCAAAATACATCAACCCCTACCTCATGGAAGATGAGGAGGAGAATGAACCAAAAGATGACAAACAGGAACAGACAGGTTTCATGATGAAAAAAATGGAGAAACTGTTCTTCGAAAAAAGAGCCGTTTATCTCTGGGGACCCGTTGAAGACAAATCTGCCCGCGATGTGGTGAGTAAACTTTTGTTGTTGGATGCAGATAAGCCAGGTGAAGAAATCAAGTTCTATATCAATAGCCCGGGTGGTGTGGTAACCAGTGGCATGGTTGTGTATGATACCATGAAAATGATCCAGAGCCCGGTAAGCACCATTTGTATGGGACTGGCCGCGAGTATGGGATCTATTTTGCTCAGTGCCGGAACCAAAGGAAAAAGATTTGTTTATCCTCATGGAGAAGTCATGATTCACCAGCCAAGTATTGGTGGTTATTTTCAGGCTACCAGTGCCGATATTGAAATTCATGCTGAACAGATCCGCAAAACCAAGGAGTTGGGTGCCAAAATACTGGCCGAAAACTGTGGTAAAACAGTGGAGCAGATCATGAATGACTTCGACCGCGATTACTGGATGAATGCCACAGAAGCTGTAGAATACGGCATTGTAGACGGTATTTTATCCAAAATATAGCCCGTTCAACCCTTTTTTACCGATTTAAGCCCCGTTTGGTAGCCTGAACGGGGTTAACTTTGCAACATAAGTATCAAAATTCGTGTCTTGGTCTATAAAGGCTAAGTACACATTCATTGTATGGCAAAAGCGAATCATTTACATTGTTCTTTCTGCGGCAGAAGCCGTGATGAGGTGAAGATCCTGATCGCCGGACAGGAAGGGCATATCTGTGAGAATTGTGTAGAGCATGCGCAGGAAATAATTGTTCAGGAACTCAATAGCAAATCAGACACCGCAAACGGCGGTTCAGGTTTTAAACTCAATGTGCGTAAACCCGCAGAGATCAAAAAATTCCTGGATGAATACGTTATCGGACAGGATGATGCAAAGAAAGTATTATCAGTAGCTGTATATAATCACTTCAAACGGGTAACACAGAAACAACAACCCGATGATATTGAAATTGAAAAAAGCAATATCATCATGGTGGGTGAAACCGGTACGGGTAAAACCCTGCTGGCAAAAACCATTGCCCGTTTACTCAATGTGCCTTTTGCCATTGTAGATGCAACCGTATTTACAGAAGCAGGTTATGTGGGTGAAGACGTTGAAAGTATGCTCACCCGTTTATTACAAAACTGTAATTACGATGTGGCGGCGGCTGAACGTGGCATTGTATACGTGGATGAACTCGATAAAATTGCACGTAAAGGCGACAACCCATCCATTACCCGCGATGTAAGTGGTGAAGGTGTACAACAGGGATTATTGAAAATGCTGGAAGGAACGGAAGTGCTTGTGCCACCACAGGGCGGCAGAAAACATCCGGAGCAGAAAATGATCAAGGTCGACACCAAGAATATTCTCTTTATCTGCGGAGGTGCTTTTGATGGTATTGATAAAGTGATTGCCAGAAGAGTAAACACCAATGCAATTGGTTTCAGTGTAAATAAAGAAGAACAGGAAATGCAGCGTAAGAACCTGCTCCAGTTCATCAATGCACAGGACCTGAAAAGTTTTGGTCTGATACCCGAGTTACTGGGGCGCTTACCTGTTGTAACTCATCTGAATCCATTAGATCAGGAAACACTGAGAAGTATTCTTACTGAACCTAAGAACTCACTCATCAAACAATACACTCGTTTATTTGAACTGGAAGGTATTGAACTGGTGATTGACGGTGAAGTACTTGATTTTATGGTAACAAAAGCATTGGAATACAAATTAGGTGCCCGGGGTTTACGCAGTATATGCGAAAGTATTCTCACAGATGCCATGTTTGAATTACCCGGCACAGATACCAGACAATTACACGTTACCAAACTGTATGCAGAGCAAATGTTTGGCAAAAGCAAACTAAGTTCACTCAAAGTAGCGTAAGGAACAGAAGAACAGAGAAACAGAGGAATAAGGAATGTTCAATAAAAAAAGTCAGGCGATGGGAATAACTTCTCATCGCTTTTTTGTTTGGAGGATTTAATTTGCGGGAGAGAAGTCAGGAGTTGAAAGTCCGAAAGTCCGAAGGAACTACTGACTACTCACTATTGACTATTGACCATTCACCATTCACCACAACCATCATGAACGAACTCATTCAAAGATTAACTACAGAAGCAGGTTTAACTCCTGAACAGGCACAGAAAGCGGTGGCCACTATTGCCGGTTTTGTAAAAGAAAAATTCCCGATGCTCGGCGGAGCAGTGGATCAGATATTTGCCGCAGGAGCCAGGGAGGAAGAAGCGTGAGACGTGAGAGGTGAAACGTGAAAAGTGAAAGGGGAATTTTTTCTGTGACCTTCTGTGTCTTCAGTGGCAACTACTCTCCGGACATTCGGACTTCCGTCTTTCGGACTAATTTGCCACTGAATACACAGAAAAGCTCAGAATCGTTTCACCTTTCACGTCTCACCTTTCACGTCTCACGTTCCTCGCCACCAATGAATAAGAATGATCAATCATCTCTTTCAATTGCCTGGTTGATAATATTCCATCTACCACAATCGTGTTCCAGTGTTTTTTGTTCATATGATAACCGGGTAATACCGATTGCGGAAACTCTTCTCTGAGTTCAACCGCGCTGTCCGGATCACATTTTACATTGAATTGTACGATCTCATTATCAAGTCCCATCAGGAAAAATATTTTCCCATTGATTTTATACACTAAGGTATCCGGCCCAAAAGGAGTCGTTTCTTCCACATCGGAAAGCGAGAGTACGTAATTGCGGAGATCTTCTATATGCATGGCATGGGCGTGAGACGTAAAAGGTGAAAGGTGAAAGGTGAAAAGTGAAATTTTTTCTCCCCTTTCACCTTTCACCTTTCACTTTTCACCTTTCATCTTTCACGTTATTTTATCAACCCCTTCACCGCTGTAACCAACTCCCCTTTGGTAATAGGTATGCCCATGATTTTATTGTATCCTTTGGCATCAACAAGGTATTGGTCGCGGATGATTTTTATGAGTTGTCCGTTATTGATTTCAGGAACAAGTACATGTTCAAAATTGCCGATGATTTCTCCCAGGTTTTTGGGGAAGGGTCTTAAGTAGCGAATATGTGCATGACTCACTTCAATGCCTTCGGCCAGTAATTCTACTACGGCACTTTTAATGGCGCCATAAGTTGACCCCCAGCCTAGTATCAATACTTTTCCTTTTTCAGGTCCGTTATCTAATGTTTGTAACGGAATATAATCTGCAACCTTATCTACTTTGGCCTGACGCGTTTTCACCATGTGCTGGTGATTCTCCGGTTCATAGTTTACATTGCCTGTAACATCCTGTTTTTCCAAACCACCGATACGATGTTCTAATCCGGGTGTACCTGGCACTGCCCATGGACGTACCAGTTTTTCATCGCGCTTATAAGGCATGAATTTTTCTTCGCCTTCAGCCAGTGCTTTTTTAAACTCAACCTGTATGGGTTGAAGATCGGCTGATGATGGAAACTTCCATGGTTCTGCTCCATTGGCAATATATCCGTCACTCAATAAAATAACGGGAGTCATATGTTGTACCGCAATACGCACTGCTTCATAAGCCACATCAAAACAATCGCTGGGTGTGGATGATGCAATTACGGGCATGGGACATTCACCATTTCTTCCGTAATAGGCTTGCATCAGATCACTCTGTTCTGTTTTGGTAGGTAAGCCTGTTGAAGGACCGCCACGCTGAATATTAATGATGATCAGCGGAATCTCAAGCATCACAGCCAACCCCATGGCTTCCGTTTTCAGTGCCATTCCGGGGCCCGATGTGGTGGTAATACCCAATGAACCTCCATAGCTCGCACCAATTGCAGAAGTAATACCTGCAATTTCATCTTCTGCCTGGAAAGTACGAATGCCAAATGCTTTGTGTTTACTCAGTTCATGCAGAATATCTGATGCGGGTGTAATAGGATAGGTTCCAAGAAAAATAGGCAGACCACTTTTATCACTCGCCGCAATCAACCCCATCGACAAAGCCTGGTTGCCCATGATGCTCCGGTATAAACCCGGGTTCATCTTTGCCTTCTCTACTTTATAGCGGGTGGTAAATGATTCTGTTGTATCGCCATAATGATAACCCGCCTGTAATACTTTGATATTACTCTGCAGGATCACATCTTTTTTTCCGAATTTCTCTTTCAGGAAGTCGATGGTATTATCAAGACTGCGGTTGTACATCCAGTACAGGAGTCCTAATACAAACATATTCTTGGCACGGTCTCTTTCTTTGGTGCCGAGCTCTGTAAATTCTTTCAGCGCTTCGCGGGTAAGTTTGGTTACATCTACTTTGGTAAGTTCATACCCATCAAGACTACCATCTTCCAATGGATTTACGCCATCGGCATAATTAGCGAGTCGGAGGTTTTTGGCATCAAAGCCATCAATATTGGCAATGATTTTACCACCGGGTTTTATACTCTTCAGGTTTACTTTGAGTGCCGCTGCATTCATAGCTACCAATACATCACAAAGATCGCCGGGGGTAAATACGCGGTCGCTGGAGAAACGTAACTGGAAACCACTTACACCAGGCAAAGTACCGATCGGTGCACGAATTTCTGCCGGGAAATCGGGGAATGTGGCCAGATCAATACCTAATAAGGCCGTATTATTGGTAAACTGCTGACCAGTTAACTGCATACCATCACCACTGTCACCTGCAAACTTGATCACCACATCCTGTAGAAGCGTTTCTTTTCTTTCCATCCAACATGCTTTAAACAACGAAGTTAGCAATATTGCAGCTCCCCTGCCAGCAGATTTGCGAAATTCGAAAACGAAATACCCGAATCATGCAAAAGATTTATATTTATTAAATTTATTATAAATCGGTTTTTGCGATGATCCGAATATTGCTTCTGTGCCTGCTTCTAGCTTTTACCAGCTCAATCTATGGGCAAGAAAGAATTCATCTTCAATATAACCAGGAAAAATACGCCCCGGGAGATACTATCTGGTTCAAGGCTTTTTTGAAAAAAGGAGAAAGACCCTCTTTTACCAGTCATAACCTGTATGTTCAATTACAGGATATTAGTGGCCGCCGGATACTTGAAAATAAAATTCCTGTTATAGGAGCTACGGCTACAGGTCATTTTGTTATACCAGACAGTTTACGCAACCCTTGGTATGTGATCAGGGCATTTACGCCCGAAACCATCGTGTATGATGAACCATTTATTTATAAGCATCTTTTGCAATTAGGAAATTATACAGAAAAGAATGAACGCCCGATTTGTTCAGTAAAGCCAGAAGGCGGTCTGTTTCCTGAAAATATACCAACCCGTTTTTTTATAAAAACACTTACTGAAAAAGGTAAGCCGGTTGCCGTAACCGGAACTGTAAGAGATCGGCTGGGCAACCAGGTTTCGCATTTTCAGACGAAAAGTTCGGGTACCACTTCATTTGTGTTGACTTCAAAACCCGGTGAACAGTATGATGTATTTTACAGGTATAACAATAAAGATTATTCCATCCCGCTTCCGGTAGCAGACTCCATGGGTATAGGATTGGAAATTATTAAGAAAGGTAGTAGCTACCGGTTTATTATTAAACGTACCGCACAAAGAGCGACTTATCCCGAACAATTACAATTATCGGTTAAGCATCAGAACAACCCTTCTTTTTTTAAAGAGTACACACTTAACAAAGAGAAGTATTTTGAAATACCGTTTAATGTACCATCATCCAGCACTGGTTTTTATGAGTTTATTCTCGAAAACAAACAGGGCGAAGTAATAGGCAGTCGGCTGCTGCTACATGAACCCGGGAAGCTGTTATCGCCTGTATATTTAGACACTCTTTCCGTTTCATTGCAACCAAGGAGTTTAAATCGATTCCAGCTTCGTTTTCCCGATACACTGCCACGTACTTATGCTGTTTCTGTTACCGCAATTGAAGCAGACAAACCAGTCCATGCTCCTGACCCCATTTTTTTCAATATGCTTATTCCGGGAAATTTCCTGGAAGACCTCTCAGGACTCGGTTATCCTTTTGGAAAACTGATGCAAACACAGATTGATGAAGAAGTATTAAATGAAGTATTGGCGTTCTATCATTATAAAGTTTTTTCTCCAACCAAAGCGCCTTTACATGACCCCTATTTGATACGTCTTTCAGGCACGGTATTTCAATCGAGAACAAAACAAATCATACAAGGTGGGCGGTTATCTATTTGGTTAATGAACGACAGGAAACAGTTATTCCTTGAATCACCGGTTGATGATGAGGGAAAATTTGCGGTTGATTCCATTGTTTTTTTTGGAGATGCTACCGTGTATTATACCTATACAAACAACAAAGGCCGTATACAAGATGTTACAGTAGTAAAGGATAGCGTTGAAAGAGACCCTTTATTCGACCGGTCTCCGGATTATCGTCAATGGTTTGCAAAATTAATTGACACCAGTAAACTATACATGACCGAAACAACACCCAACCAGTCGGGTACTACTTTAGCTGCCGTTACCGTATTCAGTAAAATAAAACTTCCTGCTTTGGTTGAAAAATACGTTAGCGAAAGATTTCGTTATGACGGAACCAGTATATTCGATATGACCAAAACCAATACAGTGGCTCCGCCACTCGATCTTATACTCACTAAAATACCCGGCATTGTACTCGAAAGAGGCGCAATGGGCATACCCGCCAAGTTGAAAACAAAAACCTATTATGGTTTTAATAGCGCACAATGGGAACTCGATATATTTATTGATGAAAGAAGAGCTACCCTTGAAGAAGTAGAAACCTTACAAACACAGGAAATTGCATTGATTCGCTATGTAAAAACCGGCTTCCCGATTGGTGCTGTTTTTATCTACCTTAAAAAGGCAGACGAAAGACGCGTAAACATTCCTGCTGCAGCCAACTATTTTTCACTCAAAGGATATGCCCCTTTACTGGATTTCAGGAAAGTAGATTACGCATTAATAAACAACTACTCCAATAGTACAGATAAACGCATCACATTGCTATGGAATTCAGGCATATATCTTGGACAATCCAGTGATGATCAATTGATTGAATTTTACACCAATGAATCAGCCCGTGGGTATCAGATCATTATTGAGGGATTAGACATTCGCGGACGTATGTTTAGAAAACTCGTGCAGTTTAACAAACAGTAAGACCAACCATAAAAATTATAAATTGTATATTTGAACAAGAAAAATATAAAACATGGCCTTATTTAAATCGGGTAACCCTACCCTTACAGAGAAGATGTTCAATAAAAGCCTGCACAGCGAAGCCGCTGCACAGGGAGTGATGAGTGTAAGAGGAACCATCAATAAATTTGGTTTCCTGATGCTGATGGTAATCGGGTCTGCCTCTTATACCTGGTATTTGTTTGAACAGTTAAATCAGGGTCTCATGACCACACTGATGATTGTAGGTGCTATCGGTGGTTTAATCACTGGTCTGGTAATTGCATTTAAACCCCATTGGGCACAATATGCCGCACCTGCTTATGGAATATTACAGGGCTTTTTTGTTGGTGGTATATCCGCCATTCTGAATGATGCATTTGCCGATCAATACCCCGGTCTGGTTATGCAGGCGGTAGGCTTAACTTTTGGTGTAGCCATCTCCATGTTTCTCTTATACAATTTCAGGATCATTCAACCAACACAACGTTTTAAATCGGTTGTAATATCAGCTACTGTAGGTATCGCTATTTTTTACCTGATCACCATGGTATTAAGACTGTTTGGTGTAAACGTAAGTTTTATGTCAGACAGCAGTTGGTTGAGCATCGGTATCAGCCTGTTTATCGTAATTATTGCGGCACTCAACCTGATCCTCGATTTTGAAATGATAGAGCAAGGCTCAGAAATGGGCGCACCAAAATTCATGGAATGGTATGGCGCATTCGGATTGATGGTTACCATCATCTGGTTATACATTGAAATATTGAAACTGCTCAGCAAACTGGGCAGCAGAGACTAATACATCTCTCCTACACTTTTTAAAAAACCATCCGCCTTTAACGGATGGTTTTTTATATCTATCATTACCCCAATACAAGTATCTTAGTCATTGAATAAATTTCGCTCATGCAATTCGACAGAACCAAACTGACAGATCCTGAACTGGTATTTATTTACAGAAGCATGCTTTTACCCCGTATGATCGAGGAAAAAATGCTGGTTTTGTTGCGCCAGGGAAAAATCAGTAAATGGTTCAGTGGTATTGGTCAGGAAGCCATTGCCGTAGGAAGCACACTGGCACTGCAAAAAGATGAGTGGATCATGCCCTTACATCGTAACCTCGGTGTTTTTACCACAAGACAAATGGGGCTGGAAAAATTATTCAAACAATGGCAGGGTAATAAAGATGGTTACAGCAAGGGCCGTGAACGCAGTTTTCATTTTGGAAGTAAGCCACACTATATCTGTGGCATGATATCTCATCTAGGTCCGCAACTTGCGCTAGCCGATGGAGTGGCATTGGCGTATAAACTCAAAAAAGAAAATAAAGTATCACTTGCCTATTCCGGAGATGGCGGAACAAGTGAAGGCGATTTCCATGAAGCACTCAATGTAGCTGCTGTTTGGGAACTACCGGTAATTTTTGTGATTGAAAACAATGGCTACGGATTAAGCACACCTGTGAATGAACAATACCGTTGCGAAAGTCTGGTAGATAAAGCCAAAGGGTATGGTATGGAAGGTATTCGTATTGATGGCAATAATATTCTCGAAGTATACGATACCATAAGAGGCGTGAGAGATTATTGCATCAACAACCAGAAGCCTTATCTGATTGAATGTATGACTTTCCGTATGCGTGGTCATGAAGAAGCCAGTGGTACCAAATATGTACCACCCGAATTATTTGAAGAATGGGGTAAGAAAGACCCGGTAAAAAATTATGAACAGTTTCTCATTGCAGAAGGTGCATTAAATGAAATGCAGGTAGCAGATATCAGACATGAGTTCAGAGAATATATTGAAACAGAACTCAAAGCAGCATTTGAAGCGGAGCCGATTGTACCGGATACCGGAGAAGAGTTGGGAGATGTGTATGCAAAGAAGTCTATGGCCCATGGTCCATTGTCTATGGACATAAACATTGAAGCCCCTCCTCTCACTACTGACTACTCACTACTCACCAAAAACGAAAAACGTTTCGTCGACGCTTTACAAGATGGCCTCCGCCAGAGTATGGAACAACATGAGCACCTGATTCTCATGGGTCAGGATATTGCTGAATATGGTGGTGCCTTTAAAATAACAGAAGGTTTTGTAGAGCAATTCGGCAAAGAGCGTGTTCGCAATACGCCTTTATGCGAAAGTGCCATTGTGGGTACGGCACTAGGGTTGAGTCTTGAAGGTTTTAAGAGCATGATGGAAATGCAGTTTGCCGATTTTGTGAGTGTAGGCTTTAACCAGATTGTAAATAATCTTGCCAAAATACATTACCGCTGGGGACAAAATGCCGATGTGGTGATTCGTATGCCAACGGGTGGTGGTGTAGGTGCCGGTCCTTTTCATTCGCAGAGCAATGAAGCATGGTTTACACATGTGCCGGGGCTGAAAGTAGTATATCCATCTAATCCACAAGATGCAAAAGGCTTGCTGATTGCAGCCATCAATGACCCTAACCCCGTAATGTTTTTTGAGCATAAGGCATTGTACAGAAGTGTGAGTGGTATGGTACCTGATATCTATTATGAAACACCTATTGGCAAAGCCGCTGTTACCAGGGCAGGTACCGATATAACTGTTATTACTTATGGTGCCGGCGTACACTGGGCATTGGCTTATCAGGAGCAGCATCCAGCCATTTCATTACATATACTCGATTTGCGCACATTACTACCTTTAGATTATGATGCTATTCGTGAAGCAGTGGCGGTAAGAGGTAAAGTATTGATATTACATGAAGACACTTTAACAGGCGGCATTGGTGGAGAAATAAGTGCCTGGATCAGCGAACATTGTTTTGAATTACTCGATGCACCTGTTATGCGATGTGCTTCTTTAGATACACCCATTCCATTTAATATTGAGTTAGAGAAAAATTTTATGGCGAACAGCAGGATAGGGGACTATATTACAAAGTTGATGGATTACTAATGTATTAACGTGTTGTGCTATTTAAAATATTTTTCAGAAGTATAAATCAGCCCTTCGTCGCAATTTCCGACTTGCAGTCGGAA
>CALRZI010000015.1:0-89745 GCA_943372605.1 Chitinophaga pinensis
TGACATCTTGGAGTGTCCGGTTGATAAATACTCCTCAATCACTTTTCGTTTGAATGATTCATCAAACATCTGACGAATCTCTACGTTGTGTTCCATATAATCCTGTTTTTGGTTTACTTTAGATGTAAACCTATTTCAGGACTAGACAGAATACATTCACCGCAGAGAAAGGAGATCGCAGAGATTATTTGTGTATTTCGCTCGAGAAATGGAATTTAATATCGGGGTTATTGGTAATCTCGGTATTCAGGAACCATTCACTTTGTGCAAGATATACCGGATGACCATCCTTATCTTCTGCCGAATTTTGTTGTTTAAAACGAAGGAAATCATCCAGTTTTTTCTGATCGGTACAAGTGAGCCAGCAGGCTTTATAAAACGGCAGTGTTCTGAATTCGCAAGCAGCACCATATTCCTGGAGCAACCTGTATTGTATTACTTCAAACTGAAGTTCTCCCACACAACCAATGATCTTTTTATTACCGCCAAACTGGGTGAATAATTGCGCTACACCTTCATCTGTCAACTGACTAATACCTTTTTCCAGTTGTTTTGTTTTCATCGGATCTTTGTTCACCAGTTCCTTAAATATTTCCGGTGAGAAAGTGGGAATACCCGTGAAATAGAAGTCTTCTCCTTCAGTAAGAGTATCTCCAATTTTAAAATTACCTGTATCAAATAAACCAACCACATCGCCGGCATAAGCATCTTCAATAACATCCTTGCTCCTGGCCATAAAACTGTATGGATTACTGAAACGCATATCCTTATCAAGTCTTACATGATGGTAATATTTATTGCGCTCAAACTTACCGCTACAAACACGCATAAAAGCAATACGGTCGCGGTGTTTGGGATCGAGGTTGGCATGTATCTTAAAAATAAATCCGCTGAATTTATCTTCTCCCACTTCCACAGTTCTGGCCGATGTGTTTCTGCTTCTTGGAACCGGTGCAATACGAATAAATGTATCCAGCATTTCTTTCACCCCAAAATTGTTCACGGCACTACCAAAAAATACCGGTGCAATTTTAGCCGTGAGATAATCATCTACTTTTAATTCTCCATACACACCATCTATCAACTCTACATCTTCACGCAATTGAGCAGCATCTTTCTCTCCTACTTTTTCATCCAGTAAAGCAGAAGAAAGATTGTCAATGGCAATGGTATCGTCATCATCTGCCTTGGTGCTGGCAGTAAATAAGCGAAGATTTTTTCCATCCAGATTATATACCCCCTTAAACTCCTTTCCACTGTTAATAGGCCAGGTCATAGGGTGAAGTGAAATATGTAATTCTTTTTCAATCTCCTCTAACAAATCAAAGCGATTCTTACCATCACGGTCCATTTTGTTGATGAAAACAATTACCGGCGTATCCCTCATACGACACACTTCCATCAGTCTGCGGGTCTGGTCTTCCACCCCATTCACACTATCAATTACCAGTATTACGCTATCAACCGCAGTGAGGGTACGATAAGTATCTTCCGCAAAGTCTTTGTGTCCTGGTGTATCCAACAGGTTGATCAGGGTATTACTATATTCAAAAGACATTACCGATGTAGCCACAGAGATACCTCTCTGTCTTTCAATCTCCATAAAATCGGAAGTCGCATGCTTTTTGATCTTATTGCTTTTAACAGCACCTGCTGTCTGAATGGCGCCACCAAACAATAACAGTTTTTCTGTCAATGTGGTTTTACCCGCATCCGGGTGGGAAATAATGGCAAATGTTTTGCGGCGGTTGATCTCTTTTTCGTACTTCATAATGCTTAGTCAGAGAGACAGAAAGTCGGAAAGTCCGGAAGAACGGGAAACTGTTGGCAGTTTCTTCGGACTTCCGGACTTCCGGACTTTCGGACTTTTCAGGCCGCAAACTTACGATTTGTAAGGCAAAGAAAGGCCTAATACTTCATCTGCTTAGCTTCCGCCTTACCATCTTTTACGGTCACAATCCAATACGTGTCGTACACCGATTCATCGAGGTTGGGGAACTTATTTTCTTTAAGGAGCAAATTAACCAACATAGGGGTTGAATTGGAATGCCCTGCTACCACAACGGTTTTGCCCTCCATTTTGAGGAGTTCTTCTGCAAACCCTTTCAGATTGCGGTGATCATATACCTGTATTTCCTTGCCCACTTTTTTTGCAAGCGGTGTTACCGTTGATTTTGTTCTGATAAAATTTGTGGAATAAATAGCATCCGGAGAATACGCTTTTAACAGTTCCGGAACGCGCGCAGCACGTGTTTCTCCTTCTGGACTGAGTTTCGGATCGGCCTGCATCATTGTTGAACCTTGTACACTCGTATCTTTTTCTGCATGACGCATCAGGATAATGGTACTGGTTTGCGCTTCGCCATTAATGGCTGTGAGTACCAAAAAAGAAAGAAAAACAAGGGTAAACAGTTGTTTCATGCGTGATGTTTTATAGAACCAAGATAAGCGCTAATTGTGTTTCAGCACAACCGCCCGTCCATTTTATCGCCAGCAGGTGTATTTATAAGGTATTCTTCACATCTTATTCTAATCAGAGGTTATATTTTTGATATGACAGATTTGGTATCATTTTTGAACAGATTACAAAAAGCAGTATGAAAAAAATAATTACACTCTTCGTTTTAATAGTAATCCAGCTAAATACAGATGCCCAGGGTTTGGGGGGATTATTGAATAAGGCCAAGAATGCCGTGTCTGGCAACCAGACTGGTTTGGCAAATGATGATATTGTGGCCGGTTTAAAAGAAGCCCTTGTACAGGGGTCATTAAAAGGATCCAATCTTTTATCGCAGACCGATGGTTTTTTTGCCAATGCAGCATTAAAAATACTGCTTCCTCCTGAAGCACAGAAAATAGAACAAACACTACGCAGTGTTGGACTGGGCAAGCAGGTTGACGAAGCCATACTCAGTATGAACCGTGCCGCTGAAGATGCCTGCAAAAGTGCAGCTCCCATTTTTAGCAATGCCATTAAACAGATGAGTGTTCAGGATGCGGTAGGTATATTGAAAGGATCAGATACAGCAGCCACCGCTTACCTGAAATCTAAAACAACTAACCCGCTTACAGAAGCATTTCGTCCGGTAATTGAAACCTCATTACAAAAAGTGGATGCTACCAAACACTGGAACAGTTTAGTAACCAGTTATAACAAATTGCCGTTGGTGCGTCAGAAACTCAATCCCGATTTATCGGCATATGTAACAGAACGCGCGATGAGTGGTATTTTTTACCAGATAGCAGTAGAAGAAAAAGAAATCAGGAAAAATCCGCTGGCCAGAACCAGTGATATTTTGAAAAAGGTGTTTGGGGGAAAATAAGAAAATGTCTGATGTCGGATCTCAGATGTCAGATTTGATTTTAATAGTAGTTTTATTGCCACTGAGGACACAGAAATACACAGAATCGTTCAGTGTTTCTGTGCCTTCAGTGGCAATTTAATTTTCTTTATGCGAACTGTATATCATCTACAAACGGCATTCGTCTGAAACGCTTTCCTGTTGCAGCGAACAGGGCATTGGCCAATGCTGGTGCAATTGGCGGCAATCCTGGTTCACCCAATCCAGTCGGGTTTTCTTCAGAAGGCACGAATGCTACTTCCACATCCAATGGTGTACTGCGCATTTTCACAAAATTATAAGAGCCGAAATTGGTTTGTACCGCCGCACCATCTTTGAAAGTAAGTTTGGTAAACATAGCATGACCAAGTCCATCTACTACCGCACCCTGCACCTGATTTTCTGCGCCACTCAGGTTCACTACTTTTCCGCAATGCACGGCGCAATACACTTTGGTTATTTTGGGCTTGCCATTTTCCATCTTTAATTCTACCACCTGTGCCACATAACTATTAAAGGAAAACCATGTTGAAAATCCACGGTATGTATTGGGTGATGACTTACCCCAGTTACTGATTTTAGCAACCAGTTCTATAACACTGATAAATTTATCAGCATCATAGGCCAACCTGCCGACGGGTTGTTCCTTGGCTTTCTTCAGTAACTCAAGACGTAATGCTACCGGATCTTTTTTCAGTTCTGTTGCCACTTCATCCATAAAACATTCATTGGCAAATGCCTGCACATTATGTGTTGGTGCGCGCCATGGGCCAGTGGGAATATTGGTGGGTAAGCTATGGCTTTCTATGCGCAGGTTTTTCAAAGCACCGGCCGGATAGGTATCCGGACTTCTTCCATTACTTAAACAGACAAATGACTGGTGCCAGGCTTCCAGGTTACCATCTTTGATCGCTGCTTTAAAACGAAACATTCCGCTGGCACGATAAAAATCATTCTGCATATCATCTTCACGCGTCCACTGCACCTGTACCGGACATTGTGCTGCCTGAGAAATCAATGCTGCTTCTATTCCGTTATCGGGTCTTAATTTTCTTCCGAATCCTCCACCCTGTCTGGGTAATCCGAGGGTTACATTTGCCACAGGAATATTCAGTTCTCTTGCTACTGATGTTACTAGGTTTTGCGGCACTTGTGTTGGTCCATACAACTCAGCTTTTCCGTCGCGTACATCTGCATAAAAATTCAGGGGTTCCATTTGTGCGTGAGATAATACAGGCACTTCATAATATACATCGAGCAGTTTGGTTGCTGCTGACATCGCCGCGTCTACATCTCCATCATTACGATTGGGTGTGGCTGCCGGTTTACTCAATAATTCCTTAAATACTTTTTTATGATCGGTGGTACTTTCCAACTTCGATGCATCTTCCCAATTTATTTTCAATGCCGCTCTTCCTTTGATGGCGGACCATGTTGATGTTGCAAGAACAGCTACGCTGCTTTTAACCTGTACTACTTTTTTCACACCTGTTACTTTCAAAGCAGCGCTATCATCAAACGACTGTAATTTTTTCCCATGTGCCGGTGGTCGTGCCACTACTGCGAATAACATTCCTTCTCTTCTTGTATCAATTCCAAAAAGTGGTTTTCCTGTTACAATAGCTTGCGCATCTACATCTTTTACACGTGTTCCGATGATTGTAAACTCTTTCGGATCTTTTAAAGGAATATTGGCAGGCACAGGCATGGAAGCCGCTTTGGTAGCCAATTCACCGAAAGCTATTTTCTTACCAGATGTTTTATTCACTACAAAACCATTCTCTGCATAACAGTCGGCAGCAGCAACACCCCAGGTATCGGCTGCTGCTGCAATTAATAATACCCTCGCCGTAGCACCTGCTTGTCGGAGCGGTGTATAACGACTCCTGATAGCACCACTTCCGCCAGTTGTCTGGCTGCCATATTTAGCATCCAATGGTGCAATTTCTACCTGAATTTTTTTCCAATCCACATTCATTTCTTCTGCAATCAGCATTACCAATGATGTTTTTACGCCCTGACCAATTTCAGGATTGGGCGACATCATTGTAATAGTGCCATCAGGTGAAATTTTGATATAGGCATTTGGTGAAAATGGCGTTCCATCTAATTCCTGTTTTTCATCATTACCCAATGTTGAAAAACCGACCAGCATACCACCACCGGCAATCATGCTGACCCTCAGAAAGTTTCTTCTTGATACTGATGGTGTACTCATAATTTACCTCCTTTTGATACAGCCATGTGAATGGCTTTGCGTATACGTACATTGGTTCCGCAACGGCAGATATTGGTAATAGTAGAATCAATTTCTTCGTCGGTTGGCTTGGGATTTTTTTTCAGCAATGCTACTGCAGCCATGATCTGACCAGACTGGCAATACCCGCACTGGGCCACATCCATCTCTACCCACGCCTGCTGTACCGGATGATCTCCTTTCTCACTCAACCCTTCAATCGTAACAACTTTTCCGGCACCAACACCTGCAACAGGAAACTGGCAGGAACGTATAGGGTTACCATTGTAATGTATGGTGCAGGCACCACACTGTGCCACACCACAACCATATTTAGTTCCAACAAGGTTTAACTGATCGCGTAATACCCAAAGCAATGGTGTATCGGCATCTGCTTCTACTGATACCTGTTTGTTGTTGACGGTAAAATTATACTTCGGCATATGGAAGATGGATTTATTAGTGAATGGTAAACTAAGTATTATCTCAGAGAAAGAAAAGCCAAATGACTAAAAATCGGTCAATGGCTTTTGAAAACAAGTCATCGGTAAAACTAAAGAGCCTGTTACTATAATCTGTCATCATATATGACGACCACCTTTCATTACATTAAACACATGTAATATATGTGGAAACAATGCGTCCAACGTTTCATTTACTCCTTTTACGGAACCAGGCAGTGTAATAACAAGGCTGTTTTTTACATACCCTGCAACACCTCTTGATAACATGGCATATGGTGTACGCTGCTGCCCATAGTTTCTAGCTGTTTCCATAATACCGGGAACTATCCTGTCCAGTAAAGGTTCAATAGCATCGGGTGTTACATCTCTGGGCGACAAGCCGGTTCCGCCAGTAAACAATATGAGGTTATACCCTTGTTCTGCATATGACTTTATCTGATCCTGTATATGTTGTATATCGTCTGGAATGATCTTGTAAGCTGAAACTTTCACACCCAGTTGCTCCATTTTTTGCACAATGGTTTTGCCGGAAACATCTTCTTTTTCTCCGGCCGAGACTGTATCGGAACAAACAATCACAGCACAGTTTAATGCGCTCGCATCAACAGGTAAATGGTCTGACTTACCTCCTTTCTTCTGTTCCAGCCTGATATTTGATATTTCTACACCTTTATCCAATGGCTTCAGCATATCGTACATGGTTAGTGCAGTTACCGAAGCCCCATGCATGGCTTCCACTTCAACACCGGTCTTATAAATAGTATGTACTTCTACTGTAATGAGAATACTGAGTCCGGTTATTTCGTGTTTAATCGCTGCATATTCTATAGGCAGAGGATGACAATCTGGAATTACATCACTGGTTTTTTTGATGGCCAGTAAACCAGCGGCCCGTGAAAATTCAAATACATCGCCTTTGGGCACTTGTCTGTTACGGATGGCATCAATTGTCTCCTGTTTTGACACAGTTAATGTGGCACTGGCTATTGCCTGCCGAAGGGTATTTGATTTTGATGTTATATCAACCATAATTATTGATTCATTTTCCACTGATGTGTATTGTCTTCAAACAACTCTGCTCCCCATACAGGAAGTTCGGCTTTAATTGTTTCTACCAGTTCAGTACAGGCTTCCATAGCGGCTTTGCGATGCGGTGCTGATGTAAACACAAACAAACATATTTCTCCAGCCTGTACTCTCCCAAGACTGTGGTACACGTGCATACAGGTTAAATTATACTTTTCAAAAATCGCCTCCCTGATCTCATGCATTTTCTGCAATGCCATTTCTTCATAAGCAGTATATTCTATCGCTGCAACTTTCTTTCCATTGATCTCATCGGCGCGAACCTGTCCTAGAAAAATGCTATGCCCGCCTATTCCTGTTTTGGAACTGTGCTTTTGAATATCTGCTGCTATAAATGGTGCAGCTATTGCTCCCTGAATAAATATATTTTTTGGCTTCCCCTCTTTCATATCATTTCTTTTGACGAAAATTTTTCCAGGCAACAATACCGCCCTGTAAGCTATACATGGTTTTAGCATTACCCAACTGTTCAGATAATAACTGTACAGCCTGCTGACTTCTTTTACCTGACTGACAAAATACAACAACTGTATCATTTTTTAGTTGTCCATATTCCGTCTTAATCTTTACCAGTGGTATATTGTGGTGCTGAAATTCATCCACGATGGGTGTTTCATGTAATTCTCTTACATCTACCACATCTATATTGTCTTGTTGAATTAACTGATCAAATGCATAGGCATCAATTTCATTTACCGGAACAGGCGATGTGCAAAGCCATGCATAATCTGTTTTTCTGAATGCTTCTTCCGTTTGCGGTATCAGCAATGCTGTATCTTTTCTTGCTGTAATCCTTAGTGTATACAACTGGTTGGTCAGGATATTATATGTAAGCAACTGGTTGATCAATGAAGTGCCAAGACCTGTGATGAGTTTGATGGTTTCACTTGCCTGCATGGAACCAATCATTCCGGGTAATACCCCTAGCACACCCGCATCCGCACAATTCAATATTTCATTTTCTTTTGGCGGCTCCGGGAACAGGTCGCGGTAATTAGATGATTGCTCTTCTTTTTCCAGTGAATAATTAAAAACAGCCACCTGTCCTTCAAATCTTGAAACAGCACCATAAACCAATACTTTCTTCATCAGAACGCAGGCATCATTGATCATATACCTTGTAGCAAAATTGTCGGTACCGTCAATAATAATATCAAATGAAGATAAGAGTGTCAGTAAATTTTCAGTAGTAGCATACTCAGGGAATGATGTGATGGTGATTTCAGGATTTATCTTCTTTAAATGAGTTGCTGCTGTTACTGCTTTGTTTTTTCCAATATCATTGGTACTAAATAACACCTGCCTGTGCAGATTGTCGAGCGAAACTGTATCCCCATCTACGATACCAATGGTTCCTACACCAGCGGCTGCCAGGTATTGCAAAGCAGGACAGCCCAAGCCTCCTGCACCGATTACCAATACGCTTGCTGCTATCAGTTGCTGCTGCCCTTTTTCACCAAATCCTGGCAGGATCATCTGGCGCTGGTATCGCTCATATGAACTATTGTTTTGCATATTATCCTCCTGAAAATGGCGGCAACAAGGCCACAATACTGTTTTCAGATAAAATGGTATTGCCAGCAATCATCTCCTGGTTAACAGCTATTACGTATTTCGATTGAGCCAATGCCGGGAATTGTTGATGCAGTTCAGCTATCAATGATGCCGTATCAACACGCCCTTCTACCTCCAATTCTTTTGAACCGACTGTTTCTGCTAATTGACCAAATAAAAGAATTTTCATTTTCATTCTATTCAACACTTGAGACTTTCTTTGTTAAGCCGATGTAAATAACAATTTATATGCAGCCACCGCTAAAACAAGTGCCAGCACTTTTTTCATTACAGTTTGTCTGAATTTCATAGAGCCAAAATAGGCCCCCGCAATTCCGCCCGCAAATGCAACAGCAACATACACAAACATATCGCTGCTGAATTGAATACCATTTGTCAATTGCCCCATCAATCCAGATGCTGAATTTACAAAAATAAACAGGGCACTGATGGCTGCTGTTTGTTTTTGATCTGTCCAGTTAAAGAATATCAACAAAGGCGAGAGAATAATTCCACCTCCAATACCAATCATTCCCGACAATAAGCCTATCACCCCTCCCATCAGCAAGGCACCTGAAAAATGAGTCGGTTTCTGTTCCTGTGAAGTATTTTTTGTGGGGATCAGTAAACGGATTACAGAAAAGATCAGCAGCAAGCCCAGTATTTTTTTATAGATCGTTGCATCAATACTAACCAATCCACCTACAAATGCCATGGGTACTGATGCCAATGCCAACGGAAAAAATACTTTCCATACAAAATGTTTACCCCGATAAAATTGCAGAAAAGCAGTTAGCGATACAAACAGGTTCAATAATAATGCTGTAGGCTTCATTACTGCTGGCGCTAGGCTGAACAATGCCATTAATGCCAGGTATCCGCTGGCACCACCATGCCCCACTGAGGCATAGAGAAATGCAACTACAAGTAATAAAGTACAAAATAAAAACAGGCTATCCATGTACATCATTAAACGGGTAAAAGATGAATACTGACCAGCTCTCCTTCTTCACTAACCGTTATATCCTCTCCAATTTCAATTAAACAGTTGGCCCTTGCAAATGAATGCATCCTGTATGATTCCTGCGCGCCAAGAGGTAATACGGTATGACCATCATACAATCCTTTTAAAAAGTGGGTAAGTCCTGAAGGCTTTTGATACGATTTAGCCAGTGGCACCTGTTTAACCAACAATCCTTTCTCTCCACGAATCATGTTAGCGATAACAGGCAATACATACATATAAAAACAGGTAAGCACAGATGAGGGATTACCCGGCAATCCAAACACCAGCTTCGATTCTTTTGTTCCAAAGAAAAGTGGTTTACCTGGTCTTTGTTTTAGTTTATGGAACCGTGTAGTGATGCCACATCGTGTTGCTGCTGCTACCACAAAATCATAATCGCCCACACTTACGCCTCCCGTTAATAAAACAAGATCAGTTTGTATTATTGCATGTTCCAGTTCATTTATCAGCCTGTCTAATATGTCCGGCACTTGTACCACATTAATCTGTCTGACGCCCATTTGTTTCAAAACAGCCGTTAAAGCAAATGAATTAGAATCATATACCTGTCCATACGCCAAAGGATGACCGGGTGTTTGTAATTCGTTACCGGTTATGATGATGGTAACAGAAGGGGGTGGAAATACACTTACTTCTGCTATACCCATTCCTGCCAGGAAACCAATAGCAGCGGGTGTTAAGATGGTGTTTGCTGACAATGCAAGTTCGCCGGTTTTAATTTCCGATCCTTTCAAACGCACATTGTTACCCTGTTTCAACTGTTCATCATGAATATGTAACTGGCCATTTACGACATTGGTCTTCTCCTGCATCACAACTGTATCAGCACCATTCGGCACTGCAGCACCTGTAAAAATGCGAACTGCTGTTTTAAGACCGATCGTCTGTTCATGATTACTACCGGCAGCCATTTCTCCTTTAATCTGCAAAACGGAATTGTGCTGCCAGTCTGCAAAAGAAAAAGCATAACCATCCATTGATGACTGGGAATAAGCAGGTATATCAAGCGGGGCAACTATATCAGCCGCCAGTCTATAACCAATAGCATCCTGTAGTTTTATATAAACAGGCGGTAAGGTTGTAACATATTGCTGAATTATTTCTCTGGCTTCCGATACGCTGATCATGGTCTGTCAAAAAATTTTCTAGTATGTATTAGCCACCAATAGTGATCATACTTCTGTTTTGAATAATATCGGCCTGTAACTGTTCATAATCCTGGGTAAACTGTCCGCCCAATTGCGCTGCTTTTGTTGATATGGATTGATGAATCAGTGGCAATACGGCTTCTCCGTTTCTCAGCGGCGTTAATAAATCAACTTCATCTTTTGAAAACAAGCAATTCTTCATTTTGCCATCAGCCGTTAAACGGATGCGGTTACAGTCGCCACAGAAATGAGCGCTCATGGTACTGATTACTGCAAATGTTCCCTGATGACCCGGTATCATAAATTTCTTGGCAGTATCATTTTTTTCTGCCTGCAACGGAATGAAATCATACTGTTCTGCAACAACAGTTAATATTTCTTCCAGTGTAAATACTTTATTGCTTGTCCAGCGGTTACCACTAAAAGGCATGAACTCTATAAAGCGCACATGCAGTGGCAGGTCTTTTGTCCATTCAATAAAATCAATGATCTCATTGTCATTCACACCACGCATCACCACCACATTCACCTTGGTATGAAACCCATGGGTAATCATGAGTTCAATATTTTTCTGAACAATAGTAAACTGGTCTCTTTTTGTGAGCAGTTGAAACTTCTCCGCCTGTAAAGTATCCAAACTGATATTAACAGATTGCACATCAGCTTCCTTTAATACTTCTACAAAATCATGCAATCTTGTTCCGTTGGTAGTAAGTGTTAATGTAACCGGTAATTGCGCGAGTCGCCTGATGATTTCTTTCGCATCTTTTCTTACCAGCGGCTCACCACCAGTGAGTCTGATTTTGGTTACCCCCTGACTTACAAATAATTTTGCCAGCTCCTCAATTTCATCCACCTGCATCAGTTGTTGTGCCGAAGCAAAATCATATTCATCTTCTGGCATACAATAAAAGCAACGGAGATTGCAGTTATCGGTCAGTGATATCCGTAAATAATTGTGTATTCTATGATGCTTGTCTACAATCATGCTTTTATTGTTTAATCAATCGCTCATAATCTTCTTCTGTATCAATATCAATAGCTCCAAGCGGAAAGTTAACCAATCCAACCCGATGCTGGTCTTTATTTAACAACTGTCTTGCGCCTTTATCACCTTTCAGCTCCAGTAATTCCGGAAACAAGCTCCGATGAAACAATACGGGAGTTCCTATTGTATCGGCGTAGGTACAGGCAATAACCGGTTGATTTGTTTTTTGATGAGCAACTATCATCTCGTTAAACAGATCAACAGAAACATAAGGCTGGTCACACACGGCAATGATCACTGTTTCTACCCGTGGAAATTCAGTTTGCAATCGTTTAATTCCGGCATGAATAGATGTTGCCATGCCTTCCTGCCAATGATGATTAATAACTGTTACAATATTCTCCGTCTCCTTTAAATTATCTTCCTTATTCAACACAACCAGAATAGGTCCTGTTTTCAAATTAGTTGCAGTAGTAATAATGCGCTTGAGCAATGTCTGGTTATGAAACAACAACTGTTGTTTGGGCTTGCCAAGTCGCTTCGATGCTCCGGCGGCCAATATCAAAACAGCAGTTTCTTTAGTTTGCATAGCTTATTCAGACAGATGATGAAGATGTTTCAGTTTTAATAACCAAATCGGCGCGACGGTGTATCGCATCTGTCTTTTCACGTAAAGGCAGCGAATTTGACGATGTAAGTTTCGCCTGTATTTCAGCTATAACAGATATAGCAATCTCTTCTGCTGTTTCAGCGCCAATATTCAACCCTACCGGTCCGTGAATAGCATCCTGTTGTTCCTGCGACAATTGAATTCCTTTCTCTGCCAGATCATCCATCATCATACGCATTTTCTTGTGTGGCCCCAATACCCCAATATACCGAACTGCCTTATTCAATAATGCCTTCAATATCGCCAGATCGTAATTGTAATTGTGCGACATCAACACAAACACTGTCCGGCTGTCTATGATTACATGCTCAAGAATATGATCAGCTTTTGCATGTACTACCATGCAGGAGGGCATTGGAAATCTTTCTTTACTGGCATACATGGGTCTGCCATCAATTACGGTTGACTGCCATCCTATAATTTCTGCCATTCTCACAAGGGGTATCACATCATTACCGGCTCCTATAATAATAAGTGATACGGGTGGTTGAATAAATTCAGCAAATACAACCAGTTCTTGCTCCCCATCCACATACTTACTGAATGAAGATTTCTGCTGCTCCATTACCAGTTTTATTTCATGCTGTAGTCTTGTTGTACCCAACACAGGTATCTCACCAAACTCCTCTCCTTGTTCTGTAAATAAAAAGCAGGAACCATATTGCGGTGTTCTTTTATCCTGGATGGAAAACAAAGTAAGCAGTACAGATTTTTGTCTTGATGCGGTAGCTTTCTCTAGCAAATCAACAATAGCTTCTCCTCTTTCACCCTGTAATGGCTCTATCAATACCTGGATCACGCCCTGACAACCCAGTCCCATTCCAAATTTCGCATCGTCATCATCAGCAGTATCATAGGTTACCAGCATGGGTTTTCCGGAAAGTATTACGTGTAATGCTTTCCGGAAAGCATCTCCTTCCAAACATCCCCCACTGATAGAACCGGTTAATTCTGCTGCTTCGGTAATCAGCATTCTGGCGCCGGGTCTTCTGTAAGAGGAACCTTCTACATGCACCACAGTTGCCAGTGCCGTTTTTCTACCGGCAGCTATTGCTTGCTGGTATGCTTTTATGATCGCAACTATTTCGTGCATAATAATTTCATATACCCACTTACTTACGCTGCGCTTTTACCATAGCAGGTGTAATGTTGCCCGGGATTTTATTACCCCAACTGTTTTTGATATAATTCAACACATCAGCAATCTGTTCATCATTCAGGTATTCCTGTGCGGGCATGGCACCCACATATTTTTTACCATTAATGGTTAAACTGGCTGTTGAACCTTTTAATATTACAATGATAAGATCTTTAGCAGGTCTTTTCATATAATCAGCTTTTACCAAAGGAGGATTTACTTCCGGCATTCCACTACCATTTTCCATATGGCAGTTCTGACAATAGAGACCATACACTTCTTTTCCTCTTACGATACTTTTTTGTACGTCACTTTGTATAAAACCGCTACTGATCATTACGATTGAAACGATTACTGTTACTGTCAATATTTTTTTAATCATACTTGCAAATTATCAAAAAATAAAAAGATCAAACCTTGGCCAGGTCAAATGGTAATTTCCTGATTCGCTTACCTGTTAAATCAAAAATAGCATTGGTTAAAGCTGGTGTAAATGGAGGCAAGCCAGGCTCTCCCACACCTCCTGCATCTTCATTATTGTCCATAATAAATACTTCGATCGGTGGAATTTCATTGATTCTTGGCATTCGGTAAGTAGTAAAATTTTTCTCAACGGTTAAGCCGTCTTTGAAATGAATTTCATGATTTGTTGCAGCACCTAATGCCATTACAATAGAGCCTTCTACCTGAGCACGAACTGTATCGGAATTCACGTACCAGCCACAATCTATAACAGCCCATACTTTATCAATCTTGATTTTTCCGGTGGCATCTTTAGATACTTTCACTACCTGCGCAACACTGCTGCTAAAACACTCCGTAATGGCTACGCCATACCCCTGTTTTGGTTTTCGGGTTTTCCATCCAGATACCTGCTCTACCTTTTCTAATAATTTCTGACAACGCTCGTTCTTCAGGTATTGTTTTCTGAAAGCCAATGGATCTTTGCCTGCTGCAATGGCAAGCTCATCCATAAAGCTCTCATATGCAAAACCATTGGTAGATGCATATACCGAACGCCACCACATGATAGGAATCGGTGTTTCAAATGGAATATCGGAGAAACTAATATTTTTGATGCTATCTAAATAGTGTGGCTGAAAACCTTCCAGTACACTATCATTGGGAACATCTTTTTTACTTCCCATCCAATGTCCGATATTCTGACCGCACATCCTAAATTTAACAGCACTGATCTCCCCATTGTTTACTGCGCCCTCAGCTCTGTAACTAACACCCGGACGAAACGGACCTTGCGTCATATCATCTTCACGCGTCCAGATAACCTGTACAGGTGCGCCTGCTTCTTTTGAAATTAAACAGGCTTCATGTGTATAATCCAAAAATGCTTTTCTGCCAAAGCCTCCTCCAAGAAATGTCATATTTACGTGTACATTTTCTTTTTTAATCCCCATCTTCTGACTGATATCGCCTTGTACCCAATCAGGCGCCTGAATAGGACCCCATATTTCAATGGAATCTCCTTTATAATGTGCCACACAATTCAATGGCTCCATACAAGCATGCGCCTGGTAAGGTGTTTCATAGACCACATCAAGTTTATTTTTCTGCTGTGCCAATACAGGGTCAGGATCACCTTGCTTTTTCGCAGACAGTCCTTCTTTGGACTGCAGGTCGGCTTTCATTTTCTTATATATCTCTTCTGTATTCACATATTCAAAACCTGCATCATCCCACACCACTTTCAACGCTTTTCTACCCTGCATAGCTGCCCAGGTTGAATCTGCTAACACTGCCACTCCTTCCCGATCGGTATCGAATACTTTCATGGTAACCTTAAAAACCTTCTTTACCCCGGGTATTTTAAGCGTTGCACTATCATCATATGATTTCACTTTACCTCTTAAACGTGGATTGCGTTCTACCACGGCGTAAAGCATTCCGGGTATTTTTTTATCTATCCCAAAAACGGCTGTACCATTGGTTTTCAAAGGTGTATCCTGACGGGGAAGTGGCTTACGGATAAGTTTATAATCCTCTACTTTTTTGAGTTGCACATTTTTAGGTGCTTCCAGCTTTGAAGCATCTACCACCAATTCTCCATAATGCATTTTCTTTCCTGAAGGGCGATGCGTTACATGTCCGGCTTCTGCAAAACATTCTGTAGCCTGCACACTCCATTTGGCAGCAGCAGCAGCAACCAGCATTTCGCGTGCACTGGCACTTAACTTCAATAAGTTCTTATAAGTACCCCGAACAGTTGAGCTACCACCTGTGATCTGATTGCCATACTTGACTGTATCTCCTTTACCGAAAATGATATTGACTTCGTTAAGATTCACTTCCAATTCTTCTGCAATCATTTGCGGTATTGCCTGATAAGCACCCTGTCCCATTTCAGCACGATGACATACAATGGTTACTTTCCCATTGGTATCAATATGTATCCATGAGTTGAGAGATACTCCATAGTTCTCCGCATCTTCACCTTTGATAATCGTAGATGCTTTTGATTCACCGGAAAAGTAAAAACCTAACGTAAGCGCAGTGGCGGATAGTCCGGTAGCTCTAATGAATTTTCTTCTTGATATATCTTTTGGTTCCATGATGGATCATTGTTGTGATTGAAAAATGTTTAATATTATCCTTTGGCCGACATTTTTTTGGATGCTTTTTTTATCGCCTCCCGTATTCTTGGATAAGTTCCACATCTGCAAATATGTCCTTGCATTGCGGCATCAATATCCGCATCAGTAGGCGATGCTTTCTTTTGTAACAATGCTACGGCTGCCATGATTTGTCCGGATTGACAATAACCACATTGAGGCACTTGTTCCTCAATCCATGCTGTTTGAACAGGATGTGTATTATTAGCTGAAAGTCCTTCAATGGTGGTAATTTTTTTGCTACCAACACCCGCTACCGGCAACTGGCATGATCTTACTGGTAACCCATCTATATGAATGGTACAGGCCCCACAGGCAGCAACGCCACACCCATATTTGGTGCCGGGTAAATCGAGATGATCACGCAAGACCCATAATACCGGGGTAGCCGGATCTACCTCTACTTGTTTTTCCTTTCCGTTCACATGTAGTTTAATAGTAGCCATGATTCTATAATTTAGCAGATTGAGATTATTTTTTTAACAGATACCAGACAGAAAGTTCCGATTTTTTTCCCATTTTCAATAATCAAGAAAAAATAATCATACCCGTACCTTTCTTACATTGAAGTATCTTATACCGATTAAATATCCTTTTGCATGAAAACAATTGACCCGATTATCCTTAAAGACAAAATATCGAATACCTTACTATCTACCTTTCTGCTGGCTTTAGCTTTATTGGTGCAAACAAATCATCTGCAGGCACAACAAAAGACACAGATGGTTCGTCTTGCTAAAATTAAAGTTGACCCAACCCAACTAGCAGCTTACAATAAAGCCTTGCTTACACAAATGAAAACAGCTATAGCACTTGAACCCGGCGTATTAACTTATTATGCCGTTGCAGATAAAAAAGATTCGACCAGCATCACCATCCTTGAAATTTATGCCGACACTGCTGCCTACAATAAACATATTCTTACGCCTCATTTCAAGAAATACAAAGACGCCGTAAAAGACATGGTAAAATCACTCGAACTGGTGGATGTAAATATGATTGGATTTGCTACAAAACCCGACAACTAATCCACCTCTCTGCGAAACCTCTTTTTCCTTGCCCAGGATTTAAATCCCGGGCAAGGAAAAGAGAACAAGGGAATACAGAGATTACCACAGAGACATTTAGTAAAAAAGATGCCGGAACAAAATCCGGCATCTTGGTTATTATTCATTCAAATCAGACATCTGCCATCAGACATCCCACATTTCTTAGATATCTATCGCTTCTCCATAAGCCGCAGCTGTTGCTTCTTTCAGCGCCTCACTCATGGTTGGGTGCGGGTGAACAGCATTGAGGATTTCATGAGCAGTGGTTTCCAGTTTACGGGCCACTACCGCTTCGGCAATCATTTCAGTTACATTGTAACCGATCATATGACAGCCCAAGAACTCCCCATATTTTGCATCATAGATTACTTTTACAAAACCTTCGGTTGCACCTACGGCAGTTGCTTTACCACTGGCCACAAACGGTAGTTTACCTACTTTGATTTCGTAGCCTGCTTCTTTTGCAGCTTTCTCCGTATAACCTACGCTTGAAATTTCAGGTGTACAATAGGTACAACCTGGAATATTATTATAATCAATAGCTTCCGGTAAATGATGGTGTTTCTTTTCCAGATAGGCCATATGTTCTGCCGCATTAATACCTTCTTTTGAAGCTACGTGAGCGAGTGCCTGACCGGGAGAACAGTCTCCAATGGCATAGATACCCGGAACAGAAGTTTGTTGAAATTTATCAACAACAATTTTTCCTTTTTCTGTTTTGATGCCGTTTTCCTCCAGTCCAATATTTTCAATATTTGCTACCACTCCTACTGCGCTTAATACTACTTCAGCTTCCAGAGTTACGATTGATCCATCCTGTTTTTTCACCTGCGCTTTTACACCGGTACCACTAGTATCGAGTGATTCAACAGATGCATTGGTCATAATTTCAATACCCTGCTTTTTATAATTCTTTTCCAGTTCTTTTGAAATATCTTCATCTTCTACCGGAACAATACGTGGCATAAATTCTACGATGGTTACTTTGGTTCCCATACTGTTGTATACATAAGCAAACTCCACACCTATCGCACCACTTCCTACGATGATCATGCTTTTTGGTTGCTCTGGCAACACCATGGCTTCGCGATAACCGATTACTTTTTTACCGTCCTGTTTCAGGTTAGGTAATTCGCGGCTGCGACCACCGGTTGCAATGACGATATATTTGGCTTCCAGCACCTGTTTGCTTCCATCAGCAGCAGTTACTTCTACTTTTCCTTTTGATTGTACTTTTCCGTACCCCATGATCACATCAATCTTATTCTTTTTCATGAGGAACTGTACACCCTTATTCATTTTCTCAGCGGCTCCACGGCTGAATTTAATCACACCGGGAAAATCATGTGTACCTGTGGCATTAATACCATATTTGGCACTGTGTTTTACATATTCATATACCTGTGCACTTTTCAGTAATGCCTTGGTAGGGATACAACCCCAGTTCAGACAAACACCACCCAGACTTTCTTTTTCAATGATTGCCACTTTAAAACCAAGCTGTGAAGCACGAATAGCAGCCGGATAACCTCCAGGACCACTACCAATAACGATTAAGTCGTATGCCATAAAAAATATTGATGATTAGATGAATTCCTTTGCGGATGCGAAAATACTGGAAAGAAGTGAAAAGTGAAAGGTGAAAACGTGAAAGGTGAGACGTGAAACGTGAGATGATAGGAATAATGCTACTGATAAGGCTAAAACAACAATCAAAATGCCCAATCTCTTTTCACCTTTCACTTTTCACTTTTATCCTTCAAAAAACACCCTCACCGTCTGGTAAAACCAACTAGTATCGACTGATGAGGTTTTCTGGAGTTCTTCGTTAAAGCCCTGGAGACCAAAGAGACCGGCCATATTGCCGTTTCGGAGTGCTATTTCGAGGTATCCTGCCGAGTTAAACCAGGCCAGTTTTTCTGTTTCAGGAACAGAGGCATAGCTATTGCTGATGGTTTCTATGACTTCATTTCGTTTGAACACAATTTTAAAGCCCCGGCCTCTCCGATGCTCGTTGAATTCAGTTTCTGTTATATTAATGACCACATTTTCAAACTGATCGATAAACAATATCTGCCCCTCAATCCAATCGGGGCCTACGGTGGGGCGCAATGGATATTTTTCATCAATGGCATCAACAGCTTGTCCAACACTATTCAACTGCCCCGTTTTGGATACCGTATTGACAGCCACTGCAACAGCAGATGTGATTTGCAACAGGTTATGAGCATTATTTAAAGTAATGGCAACAATTTCTTTTGGCCGTTCACCAGTAATCATGGTAAGCAATCCGTTATCGGCACAAACAATGAATTGCTGTTGATACCTTGCCATCAGCAGGTATTTTATGGGCGATTCATACAGATTGGCAATTACCACATGGAAAGTACCGGATGGATAATGTTTAAAAGCATTGGCGCAGATATAAGACGCCTGTGGAAAGTTGGTCTGTGGCAGGTAATGCGTAATATCACACAAATTAATAGTAGGGTCCAGTTGCAGGAACTGTCCTTTGATAGCGCCAACAAGAAAATCGCGCTGGCCTATATCAGTTGTCAACGTTACAATGGGCATGCCGCCTAATTAACGTAAGGATGGCCTTCTTATTTCACCAACTCGCCTTTTTTGAAGAAAAACTTGCGGACCAGTTTGTCGGCCAGTGAGGGGAAGAAACGATTCAGAAACACAGTTTCTTTCCCGGTAAATGTGAGTACGATAGTACGTTTTCTTTTGATGATAGCCTTAATAATGTGCTGTGCACATTCTTCTGAACTCATCATTTTACCTTCATCCATCGGCGATTCTCCCTGCGAATGACCCGTTTTGTTCAATGCGGCATTGCGGATATTGGAACTGGTGAAGCCGGGACATACCCACATTACATTTACACCTGACTCCAGCAATTCTGTTCGCAAAGCCTCAAGCCAGCCATGTACTGCAAATTTGGAAGCTGAATAACCACTCCTTCCAGGCAATCCCCGGTAACCCGCAATAGATGACACACCTACAACAGTGCCTTTATTTTTGATGATATGCGGAAGTGCAAACTTGGTACAGCATACTGTTCCCCAGAAATTAATATCCATCACTTTACGGATGGTATCCAGCTCAACATCCTGCACCAATGCACGCATAGATACACCTGCATTGTTGATGAGGATATCAATGGTACCAAATGACTTTATTACCTGATCAATAAACTGTCTGCAATCCTGTTCTTTGCTTACATCGGCTGTATGAATAAGCAGGGGGCGACCTGTATGAGTTGATTGTAACTGGTATAGTTTATCATAATTCCTTCCACAAGTGGCTACTTTGGCGCCCTCCTGCAGAAAAGCTTCTACGAGCGCTCTACCGATACCATCTGAGCCACCGGTTACAACTACTACTTTGTTGAGGAATTGCGACATATCTGTAAAAGTTTAAGGAACAAAAATACAGGATCGATCTTCGAAATAAAAAAGGCGGCTGAAAACAGCCGCCTTTTGAAGTGATCCCGCTGGGACTCGAACCCAGGACCCATACATTAAAAGTGTATTGCTCTACCAACTGAGCTACGGAATCCTCCCTTTTATACAACGATTTATATTACTATATCTCGTTTTGGGAGTGCAAAAATAGGTGAAATAAAAAACCAGCCAAATTTTTATGCTTCTTTTTTATACGATTTACTCACATTCAATTCATTATAGGTGTCCAGAACATGCATTTTTACCCAAACAGACCATCATTATGCATTCTTTTTTCCAGACCACATTTTCCCATCATCCCGTATCTTAGTTTTAAATCATATCTGAGCTAACGGAGTTTCAATGGAAAATCGCTGGTTAATCCATATCCCTTTTTTATGTATTTCTCTTTGTTGCAGTATGTATTTATACGCACAGCAAACCATTCCTGTTAAACCACTTCAACCTTTTAATCCCGGCAGCCAGCCTGCTCCTATTCTCTGTAGTTTCGACCAAATGATGAGCGTTCAGCGATCCTCCAGTAATTTCCGTGTACAGGAGATGAAAATGAATTATGATATTCAGATTAAGAAGTCGAATACCATTGATACTACCATTATTCTCCCGGTTGTATTTCATATCATCAATCAAAATCCGAATAGTATTAGCAATGCCACTATTGTGAATGCCATCAATGATTTAAATAATGCTTTTGGCAAAGCCGGTACTTATGCAGGCAGTTTGGGTGTTGATACCAAAATACGTTTCTGTCTCGCTCAAAAAGCACCTGATGGCGGTATTACCAATGGCATCAATCGCGTAACCTCAACTTATGGCGACAACCTAAATATGTACACAGAGGATGATCGCTTAAAAAGACTGGCGCAATGGGATCCCAGCCGTTACATCAATGTGTGGCTCGTGAATAATATTGTGGGAGAAATCAGCGCCGATTTCTCTTGTAATACATGGACCCGCTTAAATGCAGGTGGTTATGCTACATTACCACCCGGTGGAGGGCCATCGGATGGAATTGTTATTTCCGGTTTCGGTACATTGTTTGCACATGAAATGGGACATTACCTGGGTCTCTACCACACATTTGAAGGGTATTGTACCAATAATAACTGCGAAACGGATGGAGACCGGGTTTGCGATACTCCACCCGATGGTTTTCCCAGTTATACGCAGGCTTGTATCAACCCAATGGGAATGAATTCCTGCACAACAGATACCCTCTCCAATTATTCCAATGGATTCTTTCCACGAGATACGGCCGATTTTTCGCTCAACTTTATGGATTATGGGAATGGTAGTTGTGCCAACCAGTTTACGTTTGGACAGGCACTGCGCATGCGTGCTGCCATCAATACACAAAGAACAGGTTTACTGGAAAACAAATGCAGCCAACCCTGCGCTGATAATATACTTGCCAGTTTTACCAGAAATATATCATTACCAAAAACAGGAGATGTCATCAATTTTACCAACACCTCTTCAGGCACCAATACTTATCAGTGGTTTGTAAACGACTCTCTGGTTGGCACAAGTACCAATCTTAGTTATACATTCACAACACTGGGAAAATTTATTGTAACGTTACGTGCAACCAATGGCGGCACCTGTTTTACGTCGTATAGAGATGAAGTAATTGTTGGATGTGGCGTAATTGCACGTTTCTATCCGGATAAAAAAACAATTGCTTCAAAAGCAAATGTTTTACTCGACAGCATTTTGTTTACCAACCAGTCGTTAAATGCCACCAGTTACAGGTGGCTGATGAGAAATGATAACAATCCTGCAGAACAGGGTGTATCCACCAGTACCAACCTTCACTATGTGTTCCAGGAATCGGTGCAACATTATACAAGGCTTATTGCTACGAATGGCAACTGTTCTGACACCACCAATGTTTTTAGTGTAACTGTTTTTGATCCAACATCAGAGGCATATTTATATGTAGCAAGGGCCAACTGTTTCCAGGAAACCAAAGTACGTTTGGAACTGATCGTTTGTAACAGTGGTTACAAACCCATTCCACCCAAAACACCCGTGAGTTTTTACGACAGAAACCCAACATTACCGGGTGCTAAAAAAATTGACACCACATTTATTCTGCCCGATGGGATACAGGGGCGTTGTTGCGGCATGTACTACACGCATATTATCGATATCGGCTATCGCCAGATTGATAGTCTTTATGCAGTCGTAGGCGATACAGGAACAGCATTGCCTATTAGTTTGCCTAATACCATTTTAAAAGAGTTAAGTTATACCAACAATGTGTTGCAGATAAATAATATACGCTTCAGGGCAGTGGTTTCACCTACTGACACCACGCTGGAACCGGGAGATACTTTACATATTAATGGCGGCACATTCCCAGATCCAAGTTCAACATCTACTTATATCTGGAGCGATGCCAAACAATTAAGTTGCACTACCTGCCCCTCTCCTTATTTCGTTGCTGATTCCACCCGTACCAAAAGACTGGCGGTAAGAAGTCAGTTCCAATGTTTTGATACAACATTTGTCAACATTAAAGTGCCACCGGTAAATGATTATACCGTCATCATTAATAACGCAAACTGTTTATCAAAAGACAGCCTGTCTTTGAATTTTACCATTAACAACAGTTATAAAAAAGGTATTCTTCCGAAAAATCTGCAACTCACTTTTTATAAAGGAAATCCGGATACTGATACGGCTACTATATTAGGGCCTGTTTTTATTCTTTCTGATACAGTCTTTTTACAATCGCACACTTTTATCCGTTCCATTAAACATATTGGCACCGGAACCATCTATGCTTCCATCAACGATAATGGAAATAATATCAGGATACTTCCATCCAACAGGTCGTTCTCGGAAAAAGATTCATCCAATAATATTTCCACTTACCATTATCAGCCCCCTGCTACGACTATCAATATTACGATCTGTAGCAATGACAATTATATGGGATACAATATCTCAGGCACGTATACGGATATATTTACCGGAGCCAGTAGTTGCGACAGCGTCCGCATTCTGAATCTTACGGTAAACCCCGTGAAATTCTTACACAGAAATCTTGCTATCTGTCGCGGCGATTCAATTTTTCTCGGAAATGTATGGCGGAGCACCAGAGGATTATACACCGATTCTCTAAAAACTTACCTGGGCTGCGATTCTATTGTTGTTACCGATCTTTTTCTGATCGACACACCTTACCAGTTTCTGCCAAAAGACACTGTTATTTGCAGCACAGGCACACTCATGATTGATGTTCCTAATTATATGAGTTACCGTTGGAGCGACGGCAGTACACAAAACCCACACAGCCTCTCACAACAAGGCACTTACTCGCTTGAGGTTCTCGACAGGAATGGTTGTTATGGAACCGACCAGATAATTGTTTCAACTACATTCTGTGTTGAGATCATGATACCCAACGCATTTACACCAAATGGAGATGGCAAAAATGATGTGTTTACTGCTTTGGTACCAGTGCCATTACCGGGATATCGTATGCAAATATGGAACCGATGGGGTATGCTGGTGTTTGAAACAAACATATCAACCAAAGGATGGGATGGTTCTCTTGGAGGCAAGCCACAACCTGCAGGGACTTATGTTTACAAGATCACGTATAAAACACCAACAGGTCAGGAAAAACAACAAGCAGGAACGCTGGTAATGATCAGGTGAGGAAAAAGACTAGTTATCGCTTCCTCAAATCAAGATTTTGTAGATATGCTACCCTAAAAGCATTGATATTCCGATACTGGTTACCGGCCGCCATCTGTATAAAAGTATTCAGGTAACCAAACTGCAGATTATTATTGGCATCAAAAGCATAATTCAACCCAAGAAATAAACGGTTCTGATCAAAATAATTGTTCACGATCTGTTTGCCGAAATTAATATGGAGCTCATCATTAATAAGCGCCGACAGTTTCTTAGGCACTAACCCATCCGAATGTAGCGGAACCTGATACAAAATATTATAGCGCATTCTAAAGTTGAAAGAATAACTATCCGCCAGTTCCGTATTATTCAGGTATCGCTTTCTGTATCTTTCTTCCAGACGTATATACTGCATAAGTCTGGTTCTTTTATTTTTTGTAAACCATTGCACCTGTTGCCACGGACGATGCTCGGGTTGCGATACTGTGATATTGTCATTCGCAGGGTAATTATTAATAAAACCATATCCCAATGTGAGCCTTACATTATCATCTACAAAATAAGTAATTCCAACCCTTGCAATACCTGTAGATAAATCGCCCACTACATCTTCTCTGGTACGCAACTGAAAATCGCCCCAGAGTCCCCATTTATTACTCAGTCTTGTCTGGTTAAAATAAGCCAGCCATACCTGCGATGCATGCGATGTGTTTTTAGGCTGCGCCAATACAACAACACTATTCAATAAAAAAACAAACAATACGATACCATATTTCAACTTCATGAACAATGTTTTTCGGGATTGAATCTGATGATATTTTTACTTAAAACAGGTTTTACTGCTTCAGCATTTCCAAAGCACGTAAAACCGTTTTGTCAGTTTTATTCTGTACTTCATAATAACCCTGTGTACGCCAGATCTGACGAGCCATCATGAGTTGTACATGCTGTAATAAATAGTTTTTGTCTTTAACCGAAGCTCCTGCTAAACGGATACTGTCTTTTGCAGCAAAGGCCACCAGTTGCTGCCATTCAGTTTCGCCCGGAGTAAAGTTTTTGAACAAGATTTCCGGTGTTTTATACGCACCGAATTTTTGCTGCTGGCTCAGGTATAAACGATAAACAAAATTGTTCATCGTACTCTTGTAATACATCGCTGTTAATGTAGAATCAAGTCTTGTAGTATCGTATGCCACAAATACATCGGGCGTAATACCTCCACCACCATATACAGTTCTTCCTCCAGGTGTTTTGTATGATTTACCTGCATGCTTTGTAGTATCTGCTTTTACCAGTTCTCCATTATGCCAACGACTCACCAGCTCTTCCTCATACTTCGACTTACCATTACTATACGGTTTCTGAATATTTCTACCCAATGGCGTAAAATACCTGGCAATGGTTAAACGAACGGCGCTTCCGTCAGACAACTGAAACTGTTGCTGAACCAGCCCTTTACCAAATGAACGGCGACCAATAATAGTGGCCCGATCCCAGTCCTGTAACGCGCCACTCAGCACTTCGCTTGCCGATGCTGATGTTTCATCTACCAATACCACTAATTTTCCTTTTTCGAATAAGCCATCGCGCTTGCAGCGGTATTGCATTTTCGGCATATGTTCACCTTCGGTGTACACAATTAATTTATCGCCATCCAGAAACTCGTCTGCTATATCGGTAGCTTCTTTCAACAATCCACCACCATTTCCTCTCAGATCAAGAATCAGTTCTTTCATGCCCAGCGCCTGAAGTTTTTCCAGTTGCTGCATAAACTCCTCATAAGTGGGTTCTCCAAAACGGTTGATACGGATAAAACCCTTGCCCGGCTCTATCATGTAAGAAACGTCAACTGTAGGAACAGGGATGGTTCCACGTTGAATGGTTATTTTCTTTTCTGCACCGCCCCTCAAAAGCGTAACCTGCACTTTAGAATCTGCAGGACCACGCAACAGTGACCTCACTTTATCAGGCTTTATTTTAACACCGGCAATAGAGATGCTGTCATCTACTTTTATAAACCTGTCGCCTACCTGAATACCGGCTTTTTCAGAAGGTCCTCCCTTCATCACTGTAACCACATTCACCGTATCACTAAATAACTGGAACTCCACACCAATACCCTGAAAATTACCCATCAGTTCTTCATTTACTTCCATCAGGTCTTTTGCCGGAATATATACTGAATGTGGATCGAGCTTTGAGAGCAGTTCATCTGCTGCAACCTGTGTAATACTGTCCGCTTGTACAGGATCTACATATTTGGTTCTGATTAATTCAACCAGTTCCTGTAAGGCACTTCTGTTATTGAGACTGAGAAAACGACCGCCCTGCGATTTATCTCTTAACTGGTAGCCGATCATCATACCCAATACCATCACCAAAGCAAAAAGAACAGGTAACCATACCTTTAACTTGTTATTTCCCATGTTGCAAATATCTGTATTTCGTAATGAAGTTCTTTTTTTGTTCAGGATGAGTGGCTAACAGGCATTAGTAATATAATGATTCAATAAAATGGGTTGATTTCTCATTAAAATTTTCGTACTTCGTGACTTCTTGTATTTTCCGGTTTCAAAAAGATTCTATGCCTGTAAGATTAATTGCTGATAGTGGTGCCACCAAATGTGAATGGTGTGTTCTCGACAACGGCAAAAAAACCAAAACCATTATCACGCAGGGTATCAGTCCCTATTTTCTTACCGGTCCGCAAATAACCGAACTCCTGGAGAAAGAACTGATCCCCAAACTCAAAAAATTTCAGGTAAAAGAGATTTTTTTCTACGGAACAGGTCTGGCCAACCCAAAAAATGTGATCGTCGTAAAATCGGTCCTCAAAAAACTATTCCCAACCGCCAAAACAGAAGTGCAGAACGATCTGCTGGCCGCTGCCCGCGCCCTTTGTGGCAAGAACAAGGGGGTTGCCTGCATTTTGGGCACCGGTGCAAATTCCTGTTTTTATAATGGCAAAAAAATGGTGAAAAACAGTCCTGGACTGGGCTATGTGCTCGGCGACGAAGGCAGTGGGGCTTATCTCGGAAAAAAAGTGATTCAATACTATCTCTACAATACATATGATGAGGAACTAAGGGCCCGTTTTGAAAAAAGGTTCCAGGTAACACCCATGGAAATACTAGAAAACGTGTACAAAAAGCCACTGGCTAACCGCTATCTGGCATCTTATGCCATTTTTCTTGCGGAAAACAGGGGACATTATATGATTGAGAATATTATTGAAGACGGATTAAATGATTTCTTCTTTACACATCTCTACAAATACAGGGAAAGCTGGACCCACCCTATTCATTTTGTGGGCAGCATTGCATTTGGTTTCAAGGATGTATTAAAAGACCTTTGCAATACGTATGAACTGGAACTGGGTCGGGTACTGAAAGCACCCATGCAGGGACTTATTGAATATCACCGCTAAAAAAGCATTATGGCTGAGTTTATTAAAGTAACAGAACAACCATCTACTTACAGGCACCTGGAAAAAATGTCGATTCAGGAGCTGCTGATCAATATCAATAACGAAGATAAAATGGTACCCAATGCTGTGGAAAAAGCCATTCCACAGATCGAAAAACTGGTAGCTGCAATTGCCGATAAAATGCTGGCCGGTGGCCGTTTGTTTTATATTGGGGCAGGAACCAGTGGCAGACTTGGTATTGTAGATGCCAGTGAATGTCCACCAAGTTTTGGTGTACCTTATGGTTTGGTTATAGGTCTCATAGCCGGTGGCGACAAAGCCATTACACAGGCTGTTGAATTTGCGGAAGACAGTACCGAACAGGGCTGGGCCGATTTACAAAGACATTTTGTAAGTGATAAAGATGTGGTGGTTGGTCTTGCAGCAAGCGGTACAACACCATATGTGATCAGTGCGCTTAAAGAATGCCGCAAACAGGGCATCATTACAGGCAGTATCAGTTGTAACCCTAATACGCCCGTTTCAAGAGAAGCTGATTTTCCTGTTGAAGTAGTGGTAGGCCCGGAATTTGTTACCGGAAGTACCCGCATGAAAAGTGGCACAGCACAGAAACTGGTATTGAACATGATCTCCACTTCTGTAATGATTCAATTAGGACGTGTAGAAGATAATAAAATGGTGAACATGCAACTGAGCAACGTTAAACTGGTTGACAGAGGCGTGAAAATGGTGATGGAAAAATTAAAACTTACCGAATACGAAGTAGCCAAAGACCTGTTGCTGAAACATGGCAGCGTAAAAAAAGCTGTTGAAGCCGCAGGCTGAGAAAACAGAGGAATAAGGAATATGAAATAAGGAATCAGGAAGGAGTTTTATAATTTATACTTTCCCCTGTTTTCGCTACTTTCTTATTCCTTATTTCGTATTCCTTATTTCTTATTTACTCCGTGATGCACGACATTGAACCTTTTTATAACTGGCGGCATATATACGTTTCTGAGGAAGACCAGCGCTCCCCTTTTTTTGGTCGTTCTTATAGTGAGTTTGAATTTTCGCAAACGGTTTACAATTACTACATACATCCACAGTGGGATGATTTTGGCAGCCGCACACTTTACCTGAAAGTAATTTATGTTGATTACGAATTAAATTTTGCAGTAATTGAACTGATTGGTGAATGGAACGATGCCATTGAAAACGATATCATGGAACTGAAACGGGAAGTGCTGGATCTGTTTTACAAACAAGGCATTACCAAATACATTCTGATTGCCGAGAATGTGATGAACTTTCACAGCAGCGATAAAGAATATTACCAGGAATGGTATGAAGAACTCAGCGATGAAAATGGATGGGCTGTAGCACTGAACATGAGTGATGCCGCACAGTACGATTTCAAAAAGAAAAAACTCAACTATTATATTGAGTTATTAGATCTCCCCGAATGGCGCACTTTTAAGCCTTATCATCTTTTTAAGAAAATAGATGACACACTTCAAACCAGGATAGGAATATGATGAAAAGGGATGACTATGATTTTATTTGCAATCTAAAGTAACTCAGCTTTCACATCCTGCATATCCCTTCAATCCTACCTATCCAAGTTCAGTTTGTGTTTATGTAAAGTCTCTTTTGCCAGTTCATACCCTGCATCTGCATGCCTGATAACACCCATACCCGGATCGTTTCTTAATACTCTTGATAAACGCTTGGCCGCATCATCGGTTCCGTCGGCAACAATAACCATTCCGGCATGAATGCTGTATCCCATACCAACACCACCACCATGATGCAGGCTCACCCAACTGGCACCCCCTGCTGTGTTTACGAGTGCATTGAGGATGGGCCAGTCAGCCACAGCATCACTACCATCGAGCATGGCTTCTGTTTCGCGGTTGGGTGATGCAACAGATCCTGTATCGAGATGATCGCGACCAATCACAATCGGCGCCTTTACTTTTCCTCTACGTACCAATTCATTAAATGCCAGACCTGCTTTTTCACGTTCACCTTGTCCGAGCCAGCATATACGTGCCGGTAGCCCCTGAAACGCAATTCTTTCTTTTGCCATTTTCATCCAGCGTAACATTGATTTATTCTCAGGAAAAAGTTGCATGATCAGTTCATCCGTAACAGCAATATCTGCAGGATCACCACTGAGCGCCGCCCATCTGAACGGCCCTTTTCCTTCACAAAACAATGGACGTATATATGCCGGAACAAAACCAGGAAAATCAAATGCATTTTTCAATCCATGTTCCTGTGCACGGGCACGGAGATTATTACCATAATCAAAAGTAATGGCACCCGCTTTTTGCAATTCGAGCATTAACTCAACATGCAGTTTCATACTGTCATAAGCCAATGCGATATAAGCATCCGGGTCTTTTTCCCTCAATACATTAGCAGCATTATTATCGAGCGTATGCGGTATATAACCAATCAGTGGATCGTGTGCCGAAGTCTGATCAGTGAGTACATCCACCTGTATTTTTCTTTCAATAAGTCTTTGCAATAATTGTATGGCATTGGATACTACGCCGATACTCAGTCGCTCCCCATTTTGTTTGGCTACCACTGCCCTGTCGATGGCTTCATCGATATGGGTAAATTTCAGATCAAGGTATTTTGTTTCCAGTCTTTTATCAATGCGCCATTCTTCTACTTCTGCACAAAGCGCCACACCATCGCACATGGTAATGGCTAATGGCTGTGCGCCGCCCATACCACCAAGTCCGGCCGTAACACTTAGTGTACCTTTTAAAGATCCACCAAAATGTTTATCTGCAACTGCTGCGAAAGTTTCATATGTGCCTTGTACAATACCCTGTGAGCCAATATAAATCCATGAACCTGCTGTCATCTGACCATACATCATCAGTCCTTTCTGCTCAAGCTCGGTAAAATGTTTCCAGTTGGCCCAGTTGGGAACCAATTGCGAATTGGATAACAAAACGCGGGGAGCATCCGCATGTGTTTTAAGAATAGCGACGGGTTTACCACTTTGTATCAAGAGTGTTTCGTCGTTCTCCAGTTTTTTGAGCGACTGGATGATCAGATCAAGACTTTCAATATTACGCGCTGCTTTTCCTCTTCCACCATATACAATCAGTTCTTCAGGTCTTTCCGCTACTGCAGGATCGAGGTTATTCAATAACATACGCAGAGCCGCTTCCTGTATCCATCCTTTACAACTCAACTGCGTACCTGTAGGTGTTTTATATTTGGCAAAATCATAAGCTGCTGTAACAGACATAGCAAACATTTTAGGGCGGGAAAGTACAGAAATAAATGTTTGATTTTTTGATCTTTGATTTTTTCACCTTTCACCTTTCTCTTTTCACTTTTCACTATATTTGAAGAAACGAATCATATGGGATTACCTGTTAATAACAAGAAAGCCGGTAAAGCTGGCGCTGCGGGTTCAAAGAATGCCGCACAGGCTTCTAAATTCATCAGCAAACCCGGCACCAAAGCCGTAGGCATTGCCAAAAAGCCCATTAAAACGGGTGGATCGAGAGGAAGCTGATAAAGAGGAATGTGTGATATCTGATGTAGGATGTCTGATTTAAAATCCTACATCAGACATCAGCTATCCTAGATCACATCATCGTACGCTGCTCTTAACTCATTCAACGTATGGTTGTCTCCGGCTGTCTTAGCGGCTTCCATTCCTTTTTCATACCATTGAATGGCCAGTTCTGTTTCCTGTAATTGTTCCAGTAATTTGGCGAGATGGTAATAAGAACCCACATAATCAGGCGATTCTGTAAGTACGGCTTCAAATAATCCCCTTGCCTCTTCCAGCCTACCACCTTTAATATACTCCAGTGCCAGCGCATGACGCAGAAAATTATCCTTCGGATTCTGTTCCAGAAATGCCAGTATACGGGTTATTCGCTCCATAGGGCAAAGATAGTGGTTAGACCATAGTTGATGGTCCATAGTCCATGGCAGGAGGATATCTGGTTTTGCTATGGACTATTAGCTATAGACCATGGACTAATCCCCCTTTCTAAAAATTTCCACTGTTAAAAAATTTATCCGAACCTTTGCCGGAAACAAAAGCTCACTATATTTGTTTAATAGTTGCATAAACAACTAATTATCGCATCAAAACCTACTATGACATATGAAAATTCTGGTTTGTGTAAGTAAGACGCCCGACACCACTTCAAAGATTGCTTTTACAGATGGTAACAGCAAATTTGATGAGAATGGTGTGCAGTGGATCATTAATCCCTACGATGAATGGTACTCGTTGGTGAGAGCCATTGAACTGAAAGAAAAAGACCCTTCTACGATTGTACACCTGATAACGGTGGGTGGAGCCGATGCTGAACCTATCATCCGTAAGGCACTGGCATTGGGTGGCGATGAAGCCATACGTATTAATACAGATGGTAGCGACAGCTTTTATATTGCTTCGCAGATTGCAGCAATTGCCAAAGATGGTTACGACCTTGTTTTTACAGGTAAAGAAACCATTGACTATAACGGATCTTCCATTGGTGCCATGGTAGCAGAACTGATTGATGCTCCCTATATTTCATTGGCCACCAAATTCGAACTGAATGCTAACACCGCTACCGTAACCCGTGAAATTGAAGGTGGAGAAGAAGTAGCAGAACTGGCATTACCTGCCGTAATAAGTTGTCAGAAAGGTGTGGCCGAGCAGCGCATACCCAATATGAGAGGCATTATGGCCGCACGTACCAAACCATTGAAAGTAGTTGAGCCTGCAGCAGCAGATACGCTCACTTCCATTGTGAGTTTTGAACTGCCCCCGGCCAAAGCGGGTGTTAAATTGGTGAGTCCGGATAATATGGGCGAACTGGTTAGATTGTTACACGAAGAAGCCAAAGCAATCTGATAGTATTGCTATTTCAACAACTTAAAAAGAAAAGAAATGTCTGTTTTAATATTTGTAGATCAATCAGAGGGTCATATCAAAAAAGCCTCTTTTGAAGCCCTTACTTATGGTGCAAAAATTGCCGAACAAACAGGAACCACTGCAGAAGCACTGGTACTGGGTTCTGTTAGCGATGACCTGGCGGCACTGGGCAAATACGGTGTGAAAAAAGTACACCAGGTTAACAACAATGCACTCAATCATCTCGATGCACAACTGTATGCCAAAGTAATTGCGGAAGCAGTTACGACTACCGGTGCTACTGTGGTGGTAATTTCACATACCCAGACAGGTAAAGCCATTGCAGGTCGCGTTGCCGCACGTTTAAAAGCAGGTCTGGTAGCAGGTGCTTGTGCCCTGCCCGATACCAGTAAGGGTTTTGTGGTGAAGAAAACCGTTTTCTCGGGAAAAGCATTTGCCAACGTAAGCATCAGCTCAGCAATCAAAGTTATTTCGCTGAACCCTAATAGTTATACCACTATTGCAGGTGAAGGAACTGCGGAAGTAAATCAACTGGCTGTTACCGTTGATGCACCTAAAGTAAAAGTAACTACTGTTAATAAAGTAAGTGGCGAAATACCTTTAACCGAAGCCGAGATTGTAGTAAGTGGTGGCCGTGGTTTAAAAGGACCAGAGAACTGGGGCATACTATTAGACCTCGCCAAAGAACTGGGTGCTGCTACCGCTTGTAGTCGCCCTGTAGGTGATGCTCATTGGAGACCACACCATGAACATGTGGGACAAACAGGTGTTCAGGTAGCACCGAATCTCTACATTGCCATTGGTATCTCAGGAGCCATTCAACATCTGGCAGGTGTAAACCGCAGTAAAATAATTGTGGTGATCAATAAAGATCCGGAAGCACCTTTCTTTAAAGCAGCCGATTATGGAATTGTGGGCGATGCATTTGAAGTAGTGCCGAAGTTGACAGAAGAGATTAAGAAGATGAAAGCGAAATAAAAATGCCTAAAAAGGATCGGTTTGTACCGGTCCTTTTTTATGAAATATCAAAATGCGAATACCATCTCAATATTGCAATGACTTGTGATTTCAATATTGCTACTGATCGTAAAACAAAAGAATCCAAATCCTCAACATCTTTATAGCCAGAAGCTGCATACCAGGCAAAGAACGAGATTATAATTTATGTGTTCTAATATTATACTCACGTATAAACAACCAGTAGTAGTGCACATTTACAAAGTATGACATTTGATCGCAATAATACTAACTTGCCTCCCATTAACAATAGTTGAATCGCATATATGTTATACCTAGCGGGAATTGCAATTACATTTTTTCTGGTATTTATTTTATTAAGTAAAACTAACAAAAGCAAGGCCGATATAATCTTGTCGTTATGGCTGTTTCTTACAGGGGTTCATTTGTTTTTATATTACATGTATGTTACCACAAAGTATATTGACTACCCCTATTTATTAGGACTTGAAATACCGCTACCTTTAGTTCACGGACCGTTTCTGTTTTTATATACTTCAGCTTTAACCAACCAAAAGAGTAAAAAACCGACTGATGTTGTCCATTTTATTCCTTTTGCATTGGCAATGCTATCACTTCTTCCATTTTTTTCTTCATCATCTATCCATAAAATAGAAGTTTATAAACAGGAAGGAACGGGATATGAGCTTTTAGTGAACATCATATTTGGTGTAACGATCGTTTCTGGTATTGTATATACAATAGGTTCATTGCAAAAACTGGCAAAACATCGCAGCATAATACCAACTCAATTTTCCTTTACGGAAGCAATTAACTTAAGATGGCTCTCTTATCTGATTCTTGGCTCAAGCATTATCTGGTTACTTGTAATTTTCACCGATGATAAATATATCTTTTCAGGATTAGTTCTCTACATTGGTTTTATTGGATATTTTGGCATAAAACAAGTAGGTATTTTTACCAACAATGAGCTACAAGTACAGTATAAAACACCCGAAAATACACTTACAACTGTAACAAATGCTTTACAGGCTCCCGGGCTTGATGGGGTACAAGCAGAGAAGGTTAAATACGAAAAATCAAAAATCAGCACAGCAGATATTGAAGCGATTCATCAGAAACTTTCAGAACTCATGCAAACTGAAAGATTTTATACAAATCCTGAACTTACCCTTTCTGATTTAGCTCAAAAAATAGAGGTCCATCCAAATATACTATCACAAGTCATCAACTCTGTTGAACAGAAAAACTTCTACGACTATATTAACCACATGAGAATTGAAGAATTCAAAAGACTGATTTCTCTGCCGGAAAATCAAAAATTTACACTTCTATCCCTAGCCTTTGAATGTGGTTTTAATTCCAAAACTTCTTTTAACCGAAACTTCAAAAAAGCTACCAACCTTTCGCCCTCGGAATATTTAAAACAATTAAATATCAATTTGGCGTCAGCGATATAGGATCAAGTTTTATGAAAACGGTTCAATCTTCATAACTAATTAATATTCAAACTCTTGCCTTTGAATATTTTTTAACAAAACTAAGTACCACCTTTCCTGTTGGGGCGTACACGGGTATTTTTCATTGCACTTTTGCCGAAAGTTTAAACGAAAAATGTAATGAAAACGAATGTACTCTTTGGGGCCATAGCCCTTACCATTTTCCTTTTGTGGGGTTGTGAAAAGGAAATAAATATAAACGAAGCCGGACATCTGGTGCCGATCACCGTTGACCAGGATCCATCCATCCCGTCCATTCAAATCAACGGCTCTTTACTTCATGCGGAAACTTTCGGGAAGAAGGATAGCGCTATGGTCATTTTCCTGCACGGAGGGCCAGGTGCAGATTACAGAAATGGCTTAAATGCAAAACAACTGGCAGATAATGGCTATTATGTTGTGTTTTACGACCAGCGTGGCTCAGGTTTATCTAAAAGGGAAAAAAGGAACATGTATTCTATCCAACTAATGCTGGATGATCTGTCTGCAATTATTAATCATTATCGTACATCGCCAACTCAAAAAGTGTTTTTGTTCGGTCATTCATGGGGAGCCATGTTAGCAGCCGCATACATTAATGCATATCCCAATCGTATTAACGGGGCAATTTTTGCAGAAGCAGGGGGCTTTACTAAAGCGCTTCTGGACAAATATGGCACAGCAAGTAGAAAACTGTCTTTGTCTTCAGAGCAAACCAGTGATATTTTTTATTATGACCAGTTTTTAACTGGAAAAGACAATGAACACGCTATACTGGATTATAAAATGAGTCTTGCATCAAGCTACGCTTATGCGAAAGGAAATACCGAAGGAATTGAAGGCCCCTCCCCATTCTGGCGAAACGGCGCAGAAGTATTAAGAGGATTTATGAAAATAGCAGAAGATGATGGTTTTGATTTTACTACAAACCTCCAACAATACCGAACTAAAGTTTTATTCCTGTACGGAGAGAATAATAAATCTTATGGATTAGCATTTGCTCAAAAAGAAGCCAGCTACTTTCCTGTCACTCAAATTTCAGAAATTAAAAATACAGGACATGAAATGATCTACTTCAAATGGAATAGCGTGTATCCGGTTGTATTGACTTACCTAAACTCTTTAAAATAAAGGACCTATGAAAAATGTAAAACTAAAAATACTGAGTTCCCTTTTTTGTGTACTAACCATGCAATGTTTTTCACAAAATATAAACTGGGCTAACTTAAAAAGTAATCAAAAACACCTGGTACACATTAATGCAGGTTGGGATTACGGACTTGTATATGGAGCAGGTTACAGTTACCAACTGAAGTCCAAAACGCCTTTACTCCTCAATATATCTTACTCTTTCCCTTCAGGGCAAAAATTGCTCGATGACTTCAAAACAAAAATAGGTGGGCAAATCAGGTTTTATCGTGCCCATAACTTTCAATTCAGCGCATCATTATACGGGATCTACAGACGTTTCGAAAACCCACTGGTACGTTTACAAAATTTCGGAACAGAAATGGCAACTGTCTTTGGGTATTATAAACCAAAATGGTTTATTGCTGGAGAAATTGGTTTCGACAAAGCAATAGTTACACATTTGAAACATACTGAGAGTTTTAGAACCAATATCTATGCCGGCGCAAAAGATGGCTGGTATGAGCCTGCTACAGGCGGCAATTTCAATTATGGTATTCAAACTGGTTTTTCATTTAACCATAGCGACATTATAATGAAAACCGGGCTCGTACTTACTCAGGATTTCAAAACAACACCCATGATTCCTTATTATTTGCAACTATCGTATACTATAAAACTAAATAAGCCAAAAGGTTAAAGAATTTATTCTTATAACTGGGTTACCAAAGTCTTTGTCATGAAAATGAAATGACTAACAATTGATTTGATAGTAGAGGCTATATGAAAATATGCGACAGCCCTTCTGCTTTACTTATCAAGGAGTTTCTTTACTGGGCCTATCCTCTCGCTTTGGTGGAGAGATAGGCCCAGTCATATCCAATCCAGTCGTTAATAGTATTCAATAAACGGCCTTTACAATCATCATTTAAACATGGGACTCAAGATGGTAAAAGGCTTAAAAGGTCCCATAAATTAGTACCCGAAAAAGTCTCTTGTCTCTTGTCTCTTGTCTCTTGTCTCTTGTCTCTTGTTTCCTGCCTCTTTTTTCTTATCTCTTATTTCCTACAACCCTCCTGTTCTCCCTCCATCCACCGGCAAATTAATTCCATTAATATAAGCAGCCGCAGGTGAGCAAAGAAAAGCAACTGCCGCTGCAAATTCTTCCGGCTCACCTAACCTTCCGGCAGGAATAAGTGTAATGGTTTTATCTACAATGACATCTACCGTTGTACCTGCATCAGCTGCCTGTTTACCAAATAAATAATCCAGACGATCTGTTTTGGTATAACCGGGTAATACATTGTTTACCGTGATACCATGCTTACCTATTTCATTGGCCAGTGTTTTGGCCCAGTTGGCAACGGCGGCACGTACCGTATTGGAAATACCCAATCCGTTAATCGGTTGCTTAACTGAAGTAGAAACAATATTGATGATCCTGCCAAATCCTTTTTGCTGCATACCGGGTACTACCAATTGAGCCAGTGTATGAGCCGTAACCAGATGAGACCGGAAACTTTTTTCCAGATCATCTGCAGCAGTATTCAATAGCGGCCCCGATGCCGGTCCGCCACTGTTGTTCACCAGTATATCAATAGTATATCCTTTAAGAAGGAAATCACTGATTAATGACGATACAGTGGAGGGATCACTTGTATCGGCAACAAAATATCCATGTTGTTGTTGCAATGCCGTATCGAGTGAGTGAAGAACAGCTTTCAGGTTCTCTTCATTTCTTGCCAGCAGGTACACATTGGCACCCATCAGCGCCAGCTCATGTGCCACTGCAGCACCCAAACCCTGAGAAGCTCCACAAACAAGGGCTGTTTTTCCAGTAAGGTTGAGATTCATGGTTCCTGTTTTATAATGCGCGATAATCTTCTCTTACCGGGTGAAATACATCCAGCAGTTTACAATCGGTAATGGCCAGACCCGAATGAGGCACATTGGATGGAATAACGATGACTTCACCCGGTCCAAATTGTATGGGCTCTCCTGCCAGTGTTAACTGAAAACTGCCTTCCAGCACATGTGCCACCTGTTCGTGTGGATGTGAGTGTTCTTTCAAAGCCGAACCTGCTTTCACATCGAGATAAGAGAAAGTCATATGCTCGGTATGAATAAAACGGGCGCTATAACCGGGTACAATTTCTTTGGGTGTAATGCTATTCAGATCAACTAAAGGCATAAAATGTTTTTTGTTTTGCAAATTACATATTCCTGCACCTATCTGTGCAAGCGATCTTTGTTGTTTCTTTGCAGTATGTCATCATCGCTCCCACTCTTCAGAAAAGTTGGTATTGCAGAAGGTATCTCCCTCCTGCTGTTGTTAGGAATAGCTATGCCTCTCAAATATTTTGCAGATTTACCGGAAGCTGTAAAATTTACAGGATGGGCACATGGCATACTTTTTATTGCCTATTGCTGGCTGGCGTATATGGTAAGGGAAGAAAAAAACTGGCCCTTTAAAATGCTGGTCTGGGCCTTTCTCGCAGCATTCTTTCCTTTTGGCACTTTCCTGTTCGATAAAAAGCTCCGGTCGGCCAACCCATTCTAAACCTGCCATACTTATGGTAATTTGATTTATTTTCGTGTGGTCTATGAAAAAGATAGAATTGGAAATAGTGGCATTGTCGCACAGCATCACCCAAACACATTCCTATGCAGTAGTGTTGGGAGAAACCAATGGTTTAAGAAGACTCCCGATTGTAATTGGTGGTTTTGAGGCCCAGGCTATTGCCGTGGCCCTCGAACATATGCAACCCAGCCGCCCACTGACACATGATCTCATGAAAAATTTCATGAATGCCTTTAATGTAGAATTACAGGAAATCATCATCAGCGATCTACAGGAAGGTATATTCTATTCAAAACTGGTTTGTTTTACAGAACATGATACAGTAGAAATAGACAGTCGCACCAGCGATGCGCTTGCGCTGGCCGTAAGGTTTGGCTGTCCCATTTATACGTATGAGCATATTCTCGAAAATGCAGGTATACTCATGGAAGACGGAGGTAAAAAACAAAAAGCAGAAGCAGTAGGCGCAGAAGACAATAGCACCGGCCGTGAAGACTTAAGCAGCATGAGTCTGGAAGAACTACAAACCCTCCTCAATGATGTACTGGAACATGAAGACTATATAAGGGCAATTGCAATAAGAGATGAGATGAATAAGAGGAAGTGAGGAGCAAGCTATGAGCTATGAGCTATGAGCTATGAGCTATGAGCTATCTAAGAATAATGGTCGGCGATTTATTTTATTGCATAGTTTCATTCTTTTTTGCCTTTTGACTTTTCACTTTTGACCTTTCACCTATGATTTCCTTCCCGAATGCAAAAATCAACCTGGGTTTGAATATCATTCAAAAAAGAGCGGATGGTTTTCATGATCTGGAAACTGTTTTCTACCCGGTTCAAGGATTGCGTGATGCACTGGAAATTCTGCATGGCAATACGGACGATGGAGTTTTCCGTTTTACACATTCCGGACTGGAGATTGCAGGGAACATGGATAATAATCTCTGCTACAAAGCATACTACTTACTCAAAAAAGATTTCCCTGAATTACCTGCCATACAAATGCACTTGCATAAAACCATTCCCATGGGTGCAGGATTGGGCGGTGGTAGCGCCGATGGTGCTTTTACACTTACCATGCTTAACCAACAATTTGGTTTGGGATTAAATGAGGAACAACTGATCTCTTATGCCTTGGTATTAGGTAGCGATTGTCCATTTTTTATCATCAATAAACCCTGTTATGCAACAGGACGAGGAGAACAACTGGAAAATACGGCAGTTGATCTTTCCGGCTATGAGCTTGTATTGGTGAACCCGGGAATACACGTACCAACCGGCTGGGCCTTCTCTCAGGTAACTCCTACGCTACCTGCTCATCATTGCGATGCTATTGTTCAAAAACCCGTTGAAACATGGCGCAATGTTTTGACCAATGATTTTGAAGCACCTGTTATGCAGGCTTATCCGGATATACAGGCCATCAAAGACCAATTATATAAGCAAGGTGCTATTTATGCAGCCATGACCGGCACAGGCAGCACTGTATATGGAATCTTCTCAAAAAACGTCAACCCTTCATTTGATTTCCCACCACACTATTTTATTTATCAAAGCCAGACAGGAAAAGCGTAACAGAGAAACAGAGGAATGTCCAATGTCCAGGTGTAATCAATTTCGTCATTTCTCTGTTCTTCTTTATCTGATTGCACACAAAAGAAACAAACGTTAGTTTTAGAATTAAACAATATTCTGCAATTCTGGGTTAAAATTGAATAACTATCAATCAATATTCACATTTATTGAATAACTTATTCGAAAATTTTCATTTTTTTGATTAATTTAGTACCGATTGCCTGCCATTCTATTTCCTGAACTTTAATTCGGTTGCAAATGCTTGTTTCAAAAAACAGCCAGGGTTTGTATGACCCGAGCTTTGAACATGATGCATGTGGCATTGGGTTCGTAGCAAATATCAAGGGTAGTAAATCACATCAGCACATAACAGATGCGTTAACCGTGCTCGAAAACATGGAACACCGCGGCGCCTGTGGCTGCGAAAGCAATACCGGCGATGGCGCGGGTATCATGATACAGGTTCCACATGAGTTTTTCTTTGACGAATGCATAAAACAAGGCGTTCACCTCCCCTCCTTTGGAAAGTACGGCGTTGGCGTCATCTTTTTTCCCAAAGAATTAAGACTCCGTGAAGAATGTCGCGACATTTTCAATCGCTCCGCAGAAAAACTGGGTCTTGAAATTCTGTGTTATAGAAAAGTTCCCGTAAACACATATGATATCGGCAAAACAGCACTCTCCGTTGAGCCTGTAATGGAACAGGTTTTTATTGCCTGCCCCGATCATATTACCCAGCCCGATGAATTTGAAAGAAAATTATTTGTGTTGCGCAATTATGCATCGCATACGATTAATAATACCGTAAAGAAAGATGAGATCGGCTTTTACCTTGCATCCCTTTCTTATAAAACCATCGTCTACAAAGGTCAACTCACCAGCACACAGGTAAGAGGATATTTCCCCGATCTGAGCGATAAAAGAGTTGTATCTGCATTCGGATTGGTGCATTCCCGTTTTGCCACCAACACTTTTCCTTCCTGGAAACTGGCACAACCCTTCCGCTATATCGCACACAACGGCGAGATCAATACACTACAAGGCAACCTCAACTGGTTACGCACCAGTGAAAAAGGCTTCACTTCTCCTTTCTTCAGCAAAGAAGAAATGGAAATGCTGTTACCAATCGTCACCAACGGTCAATCCGATTCTGCCTGTCTCGATAACATGATTGAACTGCTTACACTTACAGGCCGTTCATTACCACATGTAATGATGATGCTGATTCCGGAAGCCTGGGATGGTAACGAAGACATGGACGCTGTTAAAAAAGCATTTTACGAATACCATGCCTGTATGATGGAACCCTGGGACGGCCCCGCTTCTATTTCTTTTACAGATGGAAAAATAATTGGTGCCACACTCGACAGAAATGGTCTTCGTCCATCGCGTTATTGTGTAACAGAAGACGATCGGGTAATCATGGCATCTGAAACGGGTGTATTACCCATTGATCCGGCCATCATCAAAGAAAAAGGAAGATTACAGCCGGGCAAAATGTTTGTGGTAGATATGGAACAGGGACGCATCATCAGCGATGAAGAACTGAAGCAACAGATCTGCTCACAGAAACCTTATGCCGAATGGCTGAATAAATATAAAATCAGACTCGAAGAATTACCCGAACCCCGTGTCATGTTCACACACCTCGAACACGACCAGGTATTCAAATACCAGAAAGCATTTGGCTATTCAACAGAAGATTTAGATACCATTATTGCCCCAATGGCATTAGATGGAAAAGAGCCCATTGGCTCCATGGGCACAGATACACCACTGGCTGTTCTCAGCGATCAGCCCCAGCACCTGAGCAGTTATTTCAAACAATTGTTTGCACAGGTAACCAATCCACCCATAGATCCTATTCGGGAACGCATGGTAATGTCGCTGGCAACGTTTGCAGGAAGCAATGGTAATTTGTTAGTGGAAGACCCATTGGCTTGTCATAGTGTAGCGTTGAAACAACCTGTACTCACCAATCATGAGCTGGAAAAAATTCGCAGTATCGATACCGGTATTTTTCAGGCCAAAACACTGCAAACTTATTTCCGTTCCGATGGAAAACCAGGTTCTTTGAAAGCAGGTCTCGACAGGCTTTGCAGATATGCTGTTGATGCGGTGGAAGATGGATTTGAAGTCATCATTTTAACCGACCGTGCCATTGATTCTGATCATGCACCCATGCCATCTTTATTAGCTACTGCTGCGGTACATCATCACCTCATCAGAAAAGGTTATCGCGGACAGGTAGGTATTATTGTGGAAGCAGGAGACGTTTGGGAAGTACACCATTTTGCCTGTCTTATTGCATTTGGCGCAACAGCCATCAATCCATACCTCGCTTTATCATCCATCCGCGATATGAAGCTGAGCAATAAACTGAAAACAGAACTGGATGCTGATTACCTGAAAAAGAATTACATCAAAGCGGTGAATGAAGGTTTGTTGAAAGTGTTTTCAAAAATGGGTATCTCTACTTTACAATCATACCAGGGTGCACAGATATTTGAAATCATTGGATTAAACAAAAAAGTAGTGGATATTTATTTCACCGGTGCTACTTCAAGAATTGAGGGCATGGGGCTTGATGAAATTGCAAAAGAAACTTTAGCCAAACATTATTTTGCTTTTGGCAAAAAAGATATTCCTGTTGATCGTTTACCAGTTGGCGGCGTGTACCAATGGAAAAGAAAAGGAGAATTCCATCTTTTTAATCCACAGACCATTCATTTGTTACAACACGCTACCAAAACAAAAGACTACAACGCTTTCAAAAAATATTCAAAACTCATCAACGACCAGTCTGAAAAAGCCTGCACTTTGCGGAGCCTGTTTCAGTTCAAAAGAAACCGGCCATCTATTTCCATTGATGAGGTAGAACCGGCAGAAGCCATCTATAAAAGATTTGCCACCGGTGCTATGTCTTTCGGCTCTATTTCATGGGAAGCACATACCACACTGGCCATTGCCATGAACAGACTGGGTGGCAAAAGCAATACAGGAGAAGGTGGTGAAGATGAAATAAGATACACCCCATTAGCCAATGGCGATTCTATGCGCTCTTCCATTAAACAGGTTGCTTCTGCAAGATTTGGCGTTACCAGCTTATACCTCACCGAAGCAGATGAGTTACAAATTAAAATGGCGCAGGGTGCCAAACCTGGCGAAGGCGGACAATTACCCGGACATAAAGTAGATGAGTGGATCGGTAAAACAAGACACGCCACACCCGGTGTTGGACTCATTTCTCCACCACCACACCACGATATTTATTCCATTGAAGATTTGGCACAACTGATCTTCGATTTAAAAAATGCCAACCGTGCAGCACGTATCAATGTAAAACTGGTATCGAAAGCTGGTGTTGGAACCATTGCCGCAGGTGTTGCCAAAGCAAAGGCAGATGTGGTATTAATATCTGGTCACGATGGCGGCACAGGCGCCTCTCCCATCAGTTCCATTAAACATGCAGGCTTACCGTGGGAACTCGGATTGGCAGAAACACACCAGACACTTGTAAAAAATAAACTGAGGAGCCGTATCGTAGTTCAGGCCGATGGACAAATGAAAACAGGTCGCGATATTGCCATTGCTACTTTACTTGGCGCTGAAGAATGGGGTGTTGCAACGGCCGCGTTGATTGTAGAAGGATGTATCATGATGCGCAAATGTCATTTGAATACTTGTCCCGTAGGTGTTGCCACCCAGGATCCTGAATTGAGAAAAAGATTTGCAGGTGATCCTGATCATGTGGTTAACTTTTTCAAATTCATTACACAGGAGCTGAGAGAAATTATGGCTGAGCTCGGTTACAGAACCATTCACGAAATGATTGGACAGGTAGATGCGTTGGAAATGAGAGACAATATTTCACACTGGAAATATGAAAAACTAGACCTCTCTGCCGTTTTATATAAAGAACCTGAATCGTTATACACCGGATTATACAAACAGGAGGAACAGGATCATGGATTAAACGATGTGCTTGACTGGAAACTGTTACAGGCAGCAGCACCTGCACTGGAAAGAAAAGAACGCATAAGCGCTTCACTCCCTATTAAAAATACAGATAGAACAGCAGGCACTATCCTGTCGAATGAAATCACGAAACGCTATCGTGCAGAAGGATTACCGGACGACACCATCCATTTCAATTTTACAGGAACTGCCGGACAAAGTTTTGGAGCTTTCAACACAAAAGGTGTTACACTGGAACTGGAAGGCGATGCCAATGATTATTTCGGTAAAGGATTGAGCGGGGCAAGACTGATTGTGTATCCACATAAGCAGGCCAGTTTTATTCCGGAAGAAAATATCATCATTGGCAATGTGGCATTGTATGGTGCCACATCGGGCGAAGCATTTATCAGGGGAAAAGCAGGTGAACGTTTTGCGGTAAGAAACTCTGGTGCCAATGTAGTAGTTGAAGGAGTGGGCGATCATGGCTGTGAATACATGACCGGCGGAAGAGCCATTATACTTGGCGATACCGGTAGAAATTTTGCGGCAGGCATGAGTGGCGGTATCGCCTATATCTACAATGTAAGTGGATTATTTACAGAAAGATGCAATAAAGAAATGGTGGAACTCGATCCGCTTGAAGCGAGCGATGCCAGTTTTCTTCACGACATGATCACCAAGCACTATGCTTATACAGCAAGCACCGTGGCGAAATTCATTCTGGATGATTTCGAAAACCAGACAAAGAATTTTATCAAAGTGTTCCCGAGTGATTATAAAAAAGTATTAAAACAGAAAGAGCAAATGGCTTATAGCTAATGGCTATTAGCTATAAGCCAAACAACATTGCGTATCAATAAAACAATTTGTTTATGGGTAAGCCAACAGGATTTCTAGAATTCACACGCAGTCTTCCCGGAAAAAGAAAACCAGAAGAGCGTATTAAAGATTATAAAGAATTTGTGGATCGTCTGCCAGACGAAACCCTTAACCAGCAGGCCGCACGTTGCATGAACTGCGGCGTACCGTTTTGTCATAACGGATGTCCTTTAGGCAATATCATTCCCGAATTCAATGATGCGGTTTATCGCCAGAACTGGGAAGAAGCCTATGAACTCTTGAGTGCTACCAATAATTTTCCGGAATTCACCGGAAGAATCTGTCCAGCTCCCTGCGAAAGTGCCTGTGTGCTGGGTATTAATCAACCTCCTGTTACCATTGAAGAAATAGAGAAACATATTATTGAGATTGCATTCGACAAGGGTTTTGTTCAACCCCGTGTTCCCAATCTGCGCACCGGTAAAAAAATTGCAGTAGTGGGTTCAGGTCCGGCTGGTTTAGCTGCTGCTGCACAATTGAATTATGCAGGACACCATGTAACCGTTTTCGAGCGAGATGCATTCCCCGGCGGTCTGTTACGTTATGGCATCCCCGATTTTAAACTGGAGAAATGGGTGGTAGAAAGAAGGGTGCAGTTGATGGAAAAAGAAGGTGTTGCTTTTAAATGCAATGCCAATGTGGGTGTAAATGTGAGTATTAATGATCTGCTAAGGGAGTTCCAGGCAATTGTACTGGCGGGAGGTTCTACCGTTCCGCGCAATCTGGATATACCGGGACGAATATTAAGCGGTGTTCATTTTGCAATGGATTTTTTAAAGCAGCAAAACCAACGTGTTTCAAATGAACCCGTAACTACAACAGATATTTTTGCAACAGCCAAAAATGTGGTAGTTATTGGCGGTGGCGATACGGGAAGTGATTGTGTGGGCACTTCTAACAGACAGGGCGCTTTTTCTGTAACACAACTGGAATTATTACCCAAACCACCTGAGCAACGCACCAGCCAGATGCCCTGGCCCACTTATCCTATGACACTCAAAACCACTTCTTCTCATGAAGAAGGTGCCAACAGAGAATGGGCGGTAGCCACCAAAGCCTTTCTGGGCGATGAACAGGGATATCTTAAAGCCTTGCAGATTGTTGACCTGCAATGGAGAGCTTCTACTGATAATAAACCAGCAGGTTTTGAAGAGATAGCTGGCTCCGAAAGAGAAATACCCTGCGAACTTGCTTTGCTGGCCATGGGATTTGTACATCCTCAACACGATGGACTTATTAATGAATTGGGCGTGGAGCTTGATGAAAGAGGCAATGTAAGAGCCGATGAGAAGAAGTTCCAGACCAATATCCCGAAAATATTTACTGCGGGCGATATGCGCCGTGGTCAATCGCTGGTAGTTTGGGCGATTAGTGAGGGAAGAGAATGCGCCAGAAAAGTAGATCAGTACCTGATGGGGGCATCTGTACTTGAATCAAAGGACCAAAGCTATCTTTTAAATACATAATTATTTTTACTATTTATTATTATCAAAAGCCTGTTCCTTTGTTGGAACAGGCTTTATTGTTTTATAAATCAACTACTTATATCTATTTTAGCACATTTATTTCAAGTTAATAATTTAAATTAAAAAATATAAAATGTTAATAATTTAGAAAGATTTAATAAAATATTTTAGTATTATTGAATAATAAATATTTATTAAAATATTTTGTAACATTAACCAAAAACCCAAGCATGAAAAAATTGACCTTCCAGCAGGCAGCCCCTTTTGTTGCTTTGCTAGCAGTTGCGGTTGCTGCTCTTTTTGTTCCCTCCCTCCCCAATTTTGCCGATGAAGCAGGCGCTTACAGTGCTGCTGATATTACCTGGATTCTTATTGCCACTGCCCTGGTATTTTTAATGACTCCCGGACTGGCTTTCTTTTATGGCGGCATGGTGCATCGCAAAAATGTAATCTCTACCATGATCAAAAGTGTGGTAGCAACAGGTGTAGTAAGCATTCTCTGGGTTTTTGTTGGTTACAGCCTTTGTTTTGGCGAATCGATTGGCGGGTTTATCGGCAATCCCACCACGCACCTGTTCTTTAAAGGCATTAACTCAGGCGCTCCATGGAGTCTGGCCCCAACCATTCCCATTACCCTATTCGCGCTTTTCCAATTAATGTTTGCCATCATTACACCCGGATTAGTGGTAGGTGCAGTTGCAGAGCGTATCAAATTCACTTCTTATATTCTTTTTATAGCACTCTTCAGTTTATTGGTATATGCGCCAATAGCGCACTGGACCTGGCATCCAGAGGGTTTTCTGTTTAAAATGGGCGCTCTTGACTTTGCAGGCGGTACAGTAGTTCATATTTCGGCAGGCTGTGCAGCCTTAGCCGGTGCACTGGTTTTAAAACGCAGACAGACACATATGGAGCAAAAGGAAATTCCACCCGCTAACCTACCATATGTACTTATCGGCACTGGCTTACTCTGGTTTGGCTGGTTTGGTTTCAACGCTGGATCTGCCGTTGGTGCCGGCTCTTTAGCCGTTTCTGCTTTTGCCACTACCAATACCGCTGCTGCAGCCGCAGGCTTATCATGGATGTTTTTTGATGTACTCAGAGGCAAAAAACCATCTGTATTAGGATTCTGTATTGGTGCTGTTGTTGGTCTCGTTGCCATTACACCCGCCGCAGGTTTTGTGGCCATACCACAATCTATTTTCGTTGGCGTTATTGCGGCCATCGTTTCCAATATTGCCGTGTACTACAAATCAAAATCAAAACTGGATGATACGCTTGATGTATTCCCCTGTCATGGTATCGGTGGTATGGTAGGCATGTTACTGACGGGTATTTTTGCTACCAAAACCGTTAACAGCGCTGGAGCCGATGGCCTCTTTTATGGTAATGCCACTTTCTTCTTTACACAGCTAAAAGCACTGGGCATAGTAGTAGCATACAGTTTCGTGGTTTCTTTTGGCATCTTCAAATTCATCAATTTCATTTTGCCAATGCGTGTAAGCTCTGAAGACGAATTGCTAGGTCTGGATGCCACCCAGCACAATGAAAAATATGTTCAGGGTACTTTACTGGTAGAAAACAATGGCATACTAAAAGAAAGCGCCATCGCTGAATAATAGTTTAAGAAACAAGGTTCAAGGATACAGGGATCAAGGTTATTGCTGTCTCCTTGTTTCTTGATCCTTGTTTCTTATTCCTTATTTCCTTTTCCATGTTTCGCATTAAAAAAATAAGGTACAGCCATATGATATACCTCTGACCAGGTTTACCGGCTGTACCTATTTGTTAATCATAAAACCTTCTGCAATGTTAAAGAAAATTTCCACCCTTTCATGCCTGCTATTCAGCTTTCTTTTACTGAATGCACAATCAGATTCTACAAAAAAATCTACTACTACATTCTCCGGATCAGTAGATGCCTATTACCGTTACGGATTTTCTGATGCCCCTGGCAAAACCAACAATTTCACCAGTTTTACCAATTCCCAGAACTCTTTCGAACTGGGTATGGCTTCTTTTAAAGTTGATCATACCATTGGTAAAGTTACAGCTACTGCTGATATTGGTTTTGGTCGCAGGGCACAGGAGTTCTCCTACAATGATGCCGGCTCGCTCGCAGCCGTAAAGCAGATGTACCTTACCTATGCTGCTTCCGACAAAGTAAAATTCACCATGGGTAAATGGGCCACCCATGTGGGATACGAACTGGTAGATGCTCCAGCCAACAGAAACTACAGTATGTCGTATGGATTTTCTTATGGTCCTTTCTTTCATACAGGTATCAAAGCCGATATTTCACTGGGTGGTAAAAGTGCTATGATGGTGGGTGTTTCAAATCCTACTGATTATTCCACCACTACCTCATCCGCCAAATTCTTCCTGGCACAGTTCAGCACAGCCACTAATAACGATAAGGTAAAAGCCTACCTTAATTTTCAGGGCGGCTCTGGCATTACGCAGTATAACCTGGTGGTTACAGGCGCACTGGCCGACAAATGGGGCATTAGTTATGATGGTAGTCTCCAATCTTACAAAACAGGTGGCAGTTCATCAAGTTGGAAGAGTCATGCCCTGTATTTAAATTATGATCCAACTTCATCCGTTGGTTTTACCCTGAGACAGGATTATTTCGATGATCGCGCGTTAACTCCCATTGGAGTGGGTGGTAAAATGTTTGCCACCACCCTGTCGGCCAACCTGAAAGCCGATAACCTGACCATTATTCCCGAATTCAGGATCGACAACTCTCAACAGGAAGTATTTTTTAAAGGAGCTTCTTCTACTGGTACAAAAAGTTCTGCTGCATTTATACTGGCAGCCGTTTATAAGTTTTAATGGTTTGAATAATAGCACACATGAGAAAATAAAAGCTGGTCAGCCTGAGGCTGATCGGCTTTTTTCTTTAAGTTCGGCTTATGAATCCTTTGCTAAAAGTGTTTCAACTATTGTATTGCGTTTATGCTTTTATACTATTTGTGCTGATCATGCTGATCGTTTTTCCTTTTGTATTACTGGCACTGGCATTCGGAAAACTTACCGGAGGTAACCTTATTTATAAACTCTGTATGTTTTGGGCACAGAGCTGGTATTGGCTTATTGGTATCAGGCACCAGGAAATTTTCGAATCACCTCACGATAGTACCCGTCAATATATTTTCGTAGCCAACCATATTTCTTATATGGATATTCCTCCATTGGTATTGATTGCCCATCAACCCATCCGTATACTGGGCAAATATGAAATGGTAAAAATTCCAGTGTTTGGCTGGATATATCGTGCTGCAGTTGTTTTGGTCGACAGGAGAAATGCAGAAACGAGGTCAAAAAGTGTACGCGCCCTTAAAGCTGCACTCAGGCATGGTATTTCCATCTTTATTTTCCCGGAAGGAACTTTCAACACGGGGCCTACTCCTCTCAAAGATTTTTTTGATGGTGCATTCCGTATTGCTATTGAAACCGAAACGCCCATTAAACCTGTTTTACTGGTAGACACACTTGAGCGTCTGCATTACAACAGTATATTTTCATTAACACCCGGAAAAAACAGGGTGATTTACCTGGAGGAAGTGCCTGTTGAAGGACTAACGTCTAAAGATATTCCTGCACTCAAACAACAGGTGTACGACATCATGGATGCAGGGTTGCGACGTTATCGCAATTATTCCGTGGTGTAAGTCTTATTTTTGATCAAATTGAAGAATCTCTTGTTTGCGGAAGTCATTATACCCCTCGCCTTACCCAAAAATTACACATGGGCCATTCCTGAACGTTTTCAGGACCTGGTTCAGCCGGGTATTCGTGTGGAAGTAATGCTGGGTGGAAGAAAAAAATATGCCGGCATCATCAAAAAAATATTTTCAGATAAACCAGCGGCTTTCAACCCGCGCGATATCATCAATGTCCTCGATCAGGAACCTATTCTGCATACTGAACAATTGAAGTTATGGGAATGGATGGCTGGTTATTATATGTGCAGTGAAGGTGAAGTAATGCAGGCTGCTGTTCCCGCAAACCTGAAATTATCCAGTGAAAGTATTTTAATCTGGAATGAAGAGCGATCTATCAACTTCAGCGATTTAACAGACAATGAATACATTGTTGCGGAGGCCCTTGAAATGAAAAAAGAGCTTCGTATCAGTGAAGTACAGGATTTATTGGATGTTACACACGTTTACCCTGTTGTAAAAAAACTGATCGAAAAAGAAGTTTGTTATGTGTGGGAAGAGCTGAAAGAAAAATATGCCGAAAAAAAGCAAACTTATATAGAGCTGGCTCCTGCTTATAAAAACGAAGACCAGCTTGCAGAATTGCTGAACAACTGGGGTAAAGCGCCCAAACAAATGGAACTGCTGCTGGCTTTTCTCCATTTACAGAAAACAGAAGGCACTGTTATCCAACCCGAATTATTAAAAAAAGCCAATGCCAGTGCGGCACAACTCAAAGGATTAATTGACAAAGGCATTTTACTTGCAGAAAAAAGAAGTACCGATCGTATACAACTCGGACAAAAAAACAGCAATCTTAGTTTTACACTCTCTCCTACCCAGAAAAAAGCATTGCAATCCATACAAACCATTTTTCAAACAAAACAGGTTTGTTTGTTACATGGTGTAACTGCCAGTGGTAAAACACAGATTTATACGCAACTGATGCAGGAGCAGTTAGACATGAATAAGCAGGTATTGTACATGTTACCCGAAATTGCATTAACCGCTCAGATCATCAGAAGATTACAGGCATATTTTGGCGGACAAATAGCCATTTATCACTCCAAATTCAATGCGAACGAAAGAGTAGAGATTTGGAATAAGGTAAAAACAGGGGAAATAAAAATTGTATTGGGTGCCAGATCAGCTTTGTTCCTTCCATTTAAAAACCTGTCGTTGATTATTGCAGATGAAGAGCATGATAATTCTTATAAACAACAGGACCCTGCCCCGCGTTATCATGCAAGAGATGCGGCTGTGTATTACGCCAATCTTTTCCATGCAAAAGTCTTGTTGGGAAGCGCCACTCCATCTATTGAAAGTTATTTTAATTGTGAGCAGGATAAATATGGACTTGTTCAGTTAACAGAGCGATATGGCGAAGCCCAATTACCTATGATTGAACTGGTTGATGCTAAAAAATACCAGCAAAAAGGGAAAGTTGCTTTTACAGAGCCCCTACTGGAAGCCATCAAACAATCGATGGAACAACAAAAACAGGTGATTCTATTTCAGAACAGAAGAGGTTATGCACCCTACCAGATATGCAATACCTGCGGATGGATACCACAATGCCAGAACTGCGATGTTACGCTCACCTATCATAAATTCAAAAACAAACTCACCTGTCATTATTGTGGTACGCAATATCCAGTCATCAATACCTGTGCTGCCTGCGGCAGTCATGATTTTACACAGAAAAATTTCGGAACAGAACAGATTGAAGAGTTATTGACTGAATATTTTCCTGATGCGAGAATTGCAAGAATGGATTACGACAGCGTGAAAGGCAAAAATGACCATGATGCACTGATCAAATTATTTGAACAAAGACGGCTTGATATACTGGTTGGTACCCAGATGGTGGTAAAAGGTCTCGACTTTGAGCATGTGAACCTCGTAGGCATTATAGATGCAGATGGTATACTTGGGTTTACCGATTTCCGTGTGAACGAAAAAGCATTTCAGTTGATGGAACAGGTAAGCGGAAGAGCGGGCAGAAAAGACGACCTGGGGAAAGTGCTGATACAGGTAAGCAATACCCTGCATCCGGTTCTGTCCTTTGTACAAAAGCATGATTACAATGCCATGTACCAGTATGAAATGACCAACAGGAAAGAATTTGGCTATCCCCCATTCACCAGAATGATTCAACTTATATTTAAACACAAAGAGAAACATATAGCAGAAGAGGCGGCAAATATTATGGCAGGCGGGCTTTCTCCACATTTTCTTAAGGATATAAGCGGACCAGCCCAACCGGTGATCGACAGAATCAGAAACCAATATCTTTGGGAATTATTGATCAAATTACCCAAAGACATGCAACGCATTGGCCAATGTAAACAAATGATCATGCAACAGACGGCAATTATCCAGTCTAACAAGCGATACAGTTCGGTAAGAGTTATTGTAAATGTTGATCCACTTTAAGTTTACGGGAAACAGTTATGTATCACGCAACGCCTTTTTTACCCGACTATTCATTAAAAGCATTTAACAGCTTTGGATTTGATGTTCGTGCAAGGTTCTTTGCAGCTTTTCAGACACATGAAATGATGCAGGAACTGCTGGACCAATACCAGCACCTGCCTTATATGCCCATGCACATACTGGGTGGCGGCAGCAATATTTTATTTACAAGAGATGTTGACGGTCTCATACTTCGCAATGAATTAAAGGGTATTGAACTGGTTCATGAAGATGCTGATCATTATTATATAAAAGCCATGGCGGGAGAAAACTGGCATGGCTTTGTTACTTATTGTATTGAACATGGCTATGCCGGATTGGAAAACCTGAGTCTTATTCCGGGCAGTGTGGGTGCCTCTCCCATGCAGAATATTGGTGCGTATGGAGTAGAAATAAAAGATGTATTTCATTCGCTGGAAGCATGGCATATCAATGAAAAACACAACGAAACTTTTTACCTGAAAGATTGTGAATTCGGGTATAGGGAAAGTGTATTTAAAGAAAAATACCGGAATCGTTTTATCATCACCAGTGTTACCTACAAACTCAATAAGAACCCTGTTTTTCATACTTCTTATGGAGCCATTACACAGGAATTAGAGAAAATGAATGTACAGGAACTGAGTATTGCAGCCATCTCAAAAGCCATAGTGAATATAAGGAAGTCTAAATTACCTGATCCTGAGAAGTTAGGTAACGCCGGCAGTTTTTTCAAAAATCCGACGATTTCCAATAACCATTTTAAAAGATTACAGGAAGCATTTCCCGGAATAGTGGGTTATCCTGTGAATGAAACAAAAATTAAACTCGCTGCCGGCTGGTTAATTGAACAATGTGGCTGGAAAGGTTATCGGAAAGGCGATGCCGGTTGTCATGAACAACAGGCACTTGTGCTGGTTAACTATGGAAAAGCTACGGGTGCAGATATTTTCATGTTGTCTACAGAGATCATGGAATCGGTTTATACAAAATTTGGAGTGAGGCTAGATAGGGAGGTGAATATTATTTGAGTTTTTTCAAAAACACATCTCCTGCAATTAATTCATTCCACACTCGCATGGTCTAATAGAGGGATTTTAACGACAAAAAACTGTTCTGTTTGCAGGATCATTGGTTCCCTTTTTGAAAGAAAAGCATAACGTTGTATCATCTTCTCCAATCCCGCTTCAGGTTTTGACCTTCTTTTAGGAACATGGGTATTCCGGATAACCAGAAAGTTTTCGTGGACATATATTTCAATTATAATAGGGCATGTAGCATTTATTTTACTCTGTCGAATTGCATTTATCAGTGTGAGCAGTATTGTAGCTGGTAAAATACCTTTTTGATAATAACAGTGTGCCACTCGTATATCTAACTGAATCGCTTCATCATATATCATCTTATGAAGAAAGAAAAATGCCGACAAGGCTGACAACTCTTTCTCAAGAGATGTAACAGTATTTTTTTTATGCGAAAGCAAGTACCGGTAAATATCCATCAGCCTGCATAAAAACTTTATCGACAACTCTTTATCCTCTTCTATCATTCGTACAAGGATATTGAAATAGGTCAGAAAAAACTGCACATCCATCTGCGATCGCAGGTCGCATAACAGCGCCTGGTTACTATGTTTTTTGTGTTGTACCATAAGCAAACTAAAATAATGCCAGGCCCCAGCCTGAAAAGGCAGGGCCAGGACTTAGGTTATACTAACAGTTATTGCATTACCAAAAAGGTGTTACCCCCAGAATGAATCTATTATCAAACATGGTAGCTAGCGTCAGGATTACTATACTATCAACGAAGCCTTACACTTTTTTTCTCAACGGTATGAGCAGAAAACACACCCAATGCGCCATTCGACAGATTGTTTGGCGGATTGTTTGGCGTAGTACCACCACCGGGTCCACTGTCGGTCATTAGGGCTAGTGTGGTATAAAACAATGCAACTGTTTTATCAACACATTGCATATTAAGGCTAATCAGGTCACCTTTTTTAAGTTTTAAATCGTCATCATCCACTTCAAGCCTTACCGTATTAACTACTCCATTTTTTACTTCATCATTTTGAACGAAGTGTTGATTGATAAGACTATCATTAACTGATAATACAAACCTGTAATTATTTCCTTTTGCAAAAGGGTCTGTATAAACCGGTATTATATTATATTCAATTTCGCTTCCGATGAATGTAATATTTTCTACTTTAACAGAATCAAACGGCACTCTTTGTGGCATGGTACTTTTTGCAATATATGTCTGATTATCCACGTTTACAGTCAGAGTATAAGTTCTCCCTTCTACCCCAGCCATAGCAGTAGTCTGGTAAATACCATTACCCTGCAACACGAGCGTTTCATTGTTACCTGCATCGTCACTTATCGTTACGACGGCATTGCTAACTGTTGGGTATGCTCCAGTTTCCGGCAAGCGGATCGAGCGGGTAATTTTTACGAAATAAGGACCAGCCTGATTGGTAATATTGCCTTCGATGACAAGTTTTGACTGGTTTTCCTTGTATTGCAGGCTCAATACTTTTTCACAACCCGTAAAAAATATAGCTATAAGTAGTATATAAATGATATGCTTCATTATTGAAATGATTTAAAACTTGAAATTATAGGTAACACTGGGTATCCATTGAAAAAGAGATGTCTGAACTGCATCAATTTTCTGAGGGTTTGACGCATTCTCTTTAAACGATATACTGTATGGATTGCGGCGACCATATACATTGTATAGTCCAAAACTCCATGAACTCTGAACCCGTTTTTTAGAAGGTCGTTCGTAGGTAGCACTAAAATCTAATCGGTGAGTAGCGGGCATCCTATCGCCATTGCGTCTGCCATATTGGTAAACCACCATATCATTCAACATGTATTTACCTGTAGGATAAGTGACTGCATTTCCGGTAGTATAAATAAAAGTACCCGACAGCGTCCATCTCTTATTCAGGCTATACACACCTACAACAGACAAATCATGTGTTCTATCCTGTTTGGCATTGTACCATTGTCCATTATTGATTCCGGTTATTTTTCTTTCGGTTTTAGAAAGCGTATATCCAACCCAACCTGTCAATTTCCCTTTTTTCTTTTTCAACAAAACTTCCAGCCCATAAGCTCTGCCTTTGCCAAAGAGTAATTCGCTTTCAATATCCGGAACAGTGTTGATATCAGCTCCATCGCGATAATCAATCTGGTGCTGCATCGACTTGTAATAAGCCTCCACATTCAGTTCGAATGCATTATTGGCGAGGTTCTTACTATACCCTATACTCACCTGGTCGGCAATCTCCGGTTTAATATTGTAGCTGTTGCCGATCCACTGATCGGTTGGACTACCGCCTGTAGAATTACTCATCAGGTGAAGGTTCTGTGTATTACGGGCATAACCAATTTTTACACTTGATGTGTTATTCAACATATAGCTTGCAGAAAAACGAGGTTCCCAATTGGCATAGGTTTTTCCTGTTTTTCCTCTGGCGAGGTTTACAGATTGAATAACCTGGTGGTTTTGGTAGATATTATAAGTATCCCCACCTAAAATGTTATAAAATGAATACCGTAACCCATAGTCGATGCTGATTTTGTCTGAGGCTTTGTAGGCGTTACTTATATACAGCGCATTCTCCAACCCTTCCCTGCTTTTTTTAGTACTCACAATATCATTCCCCCCTGCTATTGTAGGGGTTATGGTATGTTTAATAATATTTAGACCAAATCGAATGGTATTTTTTGCGTTGGCAAAAAAAGAGAAGTCCTGTTTCAGGTTCAGGTCCTTGATATGCGAATTAAAGTTCGTTTCACTTCCCCCACTTTTAAAACCTACATTAAAATCATAGTTGCTGTAAATAAATGAAGTATTAGAAAACAGTTTATTACTTAATACACTGTTCCATCTTAATGTTCCTGTGGCATTACCCCATTTACTTCCAAATGCTTTCGACACACCCAATACATCCTGACCAAAATAGCCGGAGAAGTATAGCTTGTTTTTGTTGTTGACAGCCAGATTGGCTTTTACATTGAGATCGTAGAAGTATAAGCTAACCCCACTCATATCAGGTGATAGCCTTGCCAGCAAGTCCGCATAGGTACGTCTGCCGGAAATGATAAAAGATGATTTTTCTTTTTGAATGGGGCCTTCTAACGTAAGCCTGCTGCTGATCAATCCAATGCCACCACTAAGCTGGTAATTTTTGTTATTGCCTTCTTTCATTTTTACATCGAGCACAGATGACAGACGACCACCAAATTGTGCAGGGCTGTTACCTTTAATAATCGTAGCATCTTTAATGGCATCGCTATTGAAGGTGCTGAACATTCCTAACAAATGTGAGGCATTGTAAACAGGCGCTTCATCGAGAATAATGAGGTTTTGATCGGTGGCACCACCCCGTACGGAAAAGCCATTGCTTCCCTCTCCGGTTGACTTTATACCAGGCAGTAACTGAATGGTTTTCACCAAATCTTTTTCACCAAATACAACAGGAATTTTAGCCGCCGTTTTCATATTGAGTACTTCTGTACCCATCGTTGCTTTGGTAAGATTATCGTTTTCTCTTTTTGAACTTACCACTACTTCCTGCAAGCCAGTTTGATCTGACAGGCTAATGTTTACTGTAATATTGGAAAAGAGTTTAACGGATATCAATTCCTGCTGATATCCAACATAAGTAACCCGCAATGTATAACTACCCTGCGAAAGAGAAAGCGAATAAAACCCATATTCATTTGTGGTTACACCAACACCAGGCTTTTCAACTATCGTTACACTCGCTCCACTAAGTGTTTCACCCGATAGTTTTTGCTTCACCGTTCCGTTGACGGTAAAATTTTGAGTTTGAGAAAATAATGGAGATGAAATAAAAATCAGAATACAAAACAATACTTGTTTCATGCATTTGGTACTTGTCATAAATTAGAATAGTTAACAAGTAGAATTATGCCATGTAGATTGATGCTTTGAATAAATAATAAAACAAAATTATTCGGGCATCAGTGTACGGAATTGAATAAATCGGTCTTTCTGAATTTTATGAACTGCTGAAATAGCAAATTGCTTGATGTTCAATATAAATCATCCTGTTTCACCGGTGTGTTTTTAACATAAAATTTTATACCTCATCAGGATTTCATGATGATATTTCACAAAACAACTCCTACTTCTCCTCAGGAACCTGTATAAACCTGTCATTCTGCCTTTTAAACAGTTCTTTGGGAGTTACGCCTGTAAATCTTTTTACTTCACGTATGAAATGAGACTGGTCGCTATAATTCTGTTCAGGAAAAAATTTGCCCTCTTTAATATGATGGAGTGAAGCTCGAAAACGTAAAATGTTACAATACTCTTTCAACGATAATCCAAACCACTCACTGAAATACCGATTGATCTGTCGGCTTGTCCAACAACAGATTTCAGCGTACTCCTTAATCTTTAAACTACCATGAGTATCATATAGAGCCCGGAAAAGCGTTTGTTTTCGGGTATCTACTTCTGTTGAGATACGCGATTGCAATGTAGCTGAGATTTTATGACAGAAGCCCTCAAAATTGTCAAGGTCAATTTGGGTGATGTCATGATGAAGCGATCTTAACGGTATTACTTTTCCAAGTATGGGTGCAATGCTTTCTTTCAGGCAATATTCTACCGACAGCAACTTCAATCCTACTCCCATATATATGGCTCCCGGATCAATGCGATGTTGTGATGGTTCATTTTCTATCCCGACCAAATTAGATTCCAATGACCCATCCTCTGCAATTGTAAACACCAAGTCTATCATGCCATTAGGAATAATGATGATTTCCTGGTGCTGTCCCGAGGGGTTTCTTGCCATCCAGAATCGCCCCACGAATTCAGTTAAAGCACTGTGGGGTTGACGAATCTGATGTTCCAGAAATTGGTAGCTCATAAAAGTTCCTGATATCTTATCTAAGATAGGGCTAGATAATGTGTTATTGGATTTGGTCTATGTTAAATGATCCTATAAAAAATAAACCCCGGATGAATTCATCCGGGGTTTATTTTTTATTTAACCGTATCGATTAATAATATTTCAGTTTCATCACTACTCTTCTGTTCTGTGTACGTCCCGCCGCAGTTTTGTTATCGGATACAGGCTGAGATGAACCAAAACCTTCAGATGTAAGTCTTGCTCCGTCTATTCCTTTGCTCACAATATAATCATGTACTGCTTTAGCGCGGTTCTGGCTCAACGGAACATTTATTTTATCTGTTCCTGTATTGTCGGTATGACCTTCAATATCCAGTTTCAGTGCTGCATCTTCTTTCAGAATTGCTACCACTTCATCCAATGCTTTGAATGATTTGGCCTGCAGTTTTGCACTACCAGTTACAAAGAATACATTTTTTGCGCTGGCTGCTACTTTCTTCACAATCTCATCTTTCACAGCAGGACAACCATTATTTTCTCTTACACCTGGTATTGTTGGACATTTATCTTCTTCATCATTCACACCGTCTTTATCGGTATCAGGAACAGGACAACCCTGGTAACGGGCCACACCTGCTACAGTTGGACATTTGTCTTCTTCATCATTGATACCATCTTTATCGGTATCAGGAATTGGACAACCATCGTATTTAGACAGTCCTTTTACAGTTGGACATTTATCATTTTCATCATTGATACCATCACCATCTGTATCAGGAACAGGACAACCGTCGTATTTAGCAGTGCCTGCAACTGTTGGACATTTGTCTTTGCTATCCAGGATACCGTCGCCATCTGTATCTTTTTCAACAGGAGGCGGTGGTGGTGGTGGTGTAACTACAACCGGCGCCTTTTTATCTGCTAAAGGAGAAGAAAGACCAATTGAATAAGTAAGGTGGTTTACAGCCAGATTAGAAATAGCTGACCTGTGTACAAACTGGGTATTCAGGAAAGTTTCCTGTCCGAGGTTGAACTGAAGTCCCATACCAGCAGGTGCATAAGCGGCAAAGTAAGTACCTGTGTACATAGATGCGCCCAATCCGAAACTGAGGTAAGGAACAACAGTGTATTTATCAGTCAGTAACTTAATATTGGCAGCAGCATCCAGTTCCAACAGGAATTTAGCTGTTGTAGATGGAGTCACTCCACTTTTACGATAGAATGGATATTTTACATAAGAACCTGAAAAAGTTGCCTGAAAGTCAACATACTCAGTTAAACCATCAAAATACTGAACACTCAACCCTGGGTCCAATTGACTGAATGGAGTCCACTGTTTGTTAGAAATAACTGAAGAAATAGAACTCCTGCTGATGGCATCAGAGGTGTACATATCCTTTAAAATGAAATTGATACCAAGTGAGGGTCTTTTTTTATAGCTAACTGGCGTGCTTTGAGCAAATGCAGTCAAAACCAAACCACTGGCTATTAAAGAAAAAAGAAGTTTCTTCATAAACAGGTTTTTATTTATTGTCACAAAAATACAGGGTGAAACTGATTTTCCGAAAATTAAGATAACTTTAAGTTATTCCGAACTTATACCCATCTGTTTTTTGGTATATGGAGAAATAGGCTGTACAACTACTTTGGTCAAACCACTTTTAACGAAATCCAGCTCTTTTGCTGCATGTTTAGTGAGGTCTACAACCCTTCCCTTTTTCTTCATTTTATTGTGCATCCGATCATTAATCAGCACTATTACGCTTTTGTTATTTCTCAGGTTAGTTACCCGTACCAGCGTATTTAATTTAAAATGATTACTTGCTGCAGTGAACTTGGCGTGTCTGAAGATATCGCCCGTTGCCGTTTTGCGGCCTTCAAATTTTTTACTGTAATAACTGGCTGTTCCCTTAATGGCTTTACCGGCAATGGTAAATGAATCGAGTGAACTAAGTGTATCGCCAACTATAATGATACTATCCTGAATAAAACGACTGCTATCTGTTCGTAATATTGGAATCGTATCGGCCGGTATGGTATCCCTCTTAGAAGGCATACCCATAGGTTCCAGTCTCGCCCCGGAGGGGAGCAGGAAAATAAGTACGACGATCAGATACACAATTGTTTTCATGTTGTTCCTTTAGCACTGGCCCTAAACAAGGGTAAAATAACTCACTGCTATGGGTAAATGCAAATGAGAATATACACAGCGTTGACATGCGCCATTAACCAAACACCATGCCAAAAAAGGAATAGAATATTAATTTAAAGATCAGTTATCACTTATAATTAATTGATATTAAACAATATAAGACTAATAACTTAAAATGCCATTAATTCAAATGATATAGAAAGAGGCTGTGAGGAAAACTGACAATCAGGGACGGAATTTGGCTACTTTCTCTTCCGAATGGATAGCAGAACCAGACCTAACCTGCAACTGTACATTGAGCAGCCATTCCGGACAAGAACGGGCTAGCAGGTATTGATTTATTTTATCGATAAGATCCATAACTGATTTATAATCAGCATCTATACTGGTTGAAAAAGGGCCTACTTCGTATGATAGTCCCGATGCTTTAATCAGATCGATTACTTCATCAATCCATTGGTAAGGGCGGATATTTCCCGATTCAACCGGCACCAATTGAATGGCAGCATTTATGGTATGGAGATGATTCATGACAAAACAGGGGTTACAGATACCACTGCATCTAGGTTGAGTGGACCATGAATATGAGGAAATACTTCATTAATGGAACCCGCCAGTTCAAAAATCAAGGGGCGGTCCACTTTACTTCTTTCTATAGTCAGTTTAACCAGACCGGTCCGTCCCTTATAATAACGATCCAACACTCCAGCCACCTGGTCCTCTGTACTACAATGTATAAAACCCTCTGTTGCCAGACTGTCTGCTTCATAAGCCCCGGTTTCCTGAGCCTTCCCCCACTGATCAAGCGTGGTAATATGATATATAAACTCTGATTGATTAGGCATTTCTATCTATTTGAAAATTAATTAATTACAGAACTTTATTAATCTTTTGTTCAAGCATCATAAAGTCTGCTAATACGATTGCCGTAACGGCTTCGAGCACTACGGGAACACGGAGTGCAATACAAAGATCGTGTCTCCCTTTAACAGAGAACGATTCTACCTGCTGGGTTTCCCAATTCCAGGTTTGCTGTTCCTTGGGTGTGGATGAGGTTGGCTTTACTACCACCCTGAATACCAGTTCATTTCCATTTGTAATACCCCCTACGATCCCACCTGCATGGTTGGTGGCCGTTTTACCAGCTGCATCTACTATTGAATCGTTATGCTCCGTACCAAACATTCTTGCACCTGCAAATCCTGTCCCAAATTCTACGCCCTTAATGGCAGGAATAGAAAAGACAGCGTGCGAAAGCACCGATTCTACAGAGTCAAAGAAATGCTCTCCCAGTCCCACGGGTAACCCATTGGCCTTGCATTCTACAATTCCACCAATACTGTCTTTCTGGTCAATGGCTTTTTGTAAACCGGCATCAAGGTCCTTCTCTCCTCCTATTTCCAATATATTCGACTGAATATGAACTCCTTGCAAGATTTTCTTGGCAATTACACCCGCCGCTACAAGACAAACAGTAAGTCGTCCGCTAAAATGTCCGCCACCCCTGAAATCTTCAAAACCACCATATTTGGCATGTGCGGTAAAATCGGCATGTCCAGGACGGGGCACTTCCCTTTGCTTTTCATAATCACCGCTTCGGGTATTCTTATTCTCGAAAAGAATGGTCAATGGCGCACCTGTTGTTTTTCCATTAAACAAACCGGTTTTAAAGATGGGAATATCGTCTTCCTTACGTGGAGTAGTACCTTTCTGCACACCTCCTTTACGTCTTTCCAGATCAGGCAGAAAATCTTCTACAGTGAGTGCCAGACCAGCCGGGCATCCATCAATCACCAAGCCAACACATTCGCCGTGCGATTCGCCGAAAATATGTATCCTGAATATGCGTCCGAATGAATTCACAATATTGGTTTTTGGAGTTAGGGGTTAGCTTTTAGGGGGTTGGGGTTATTGAGAGGTTGGCTCCTAGCTGTTTCAGGTGACCATAAAAATCGGGGTATGATTTGTTGATGGCTTCTGCTTCTTCTATCGTTACTGATCCATTGGCTTTTAATGCAGCTACGGCACAAGCCATGGCTATCCGGTGATCGTGTCGGGAATGTACGGTTGCTCCCTGCACACCTGTTCCTCCTTTTACCAGCATCAGATCGTCCTGCAACACAATTTCAATACCCAATTTAGCAAACTCCTCTTGTAAAGTAAGTCCCCTGTCACTTTCTTTATGCGATAACCGGCTAACGCCTTCTATAACGGTTGTTCCTTCACAATAAGCAGCCAATGCCACCAATGGAGGAAAAAGATCCGGGCAATCGGTCGCATTAAAATGAAATGCCTTTAAGGGCAATGGCGATACTTCTATCTGTTTTTCCTGTACCGATAAACTGCATCCACAGTCTATCAGTGCCTGAAGAATGGCTTTATCGGCCTGGGTAGAGAATACATCCAGTCCGGTTACCGTTATTCCTCCAGCAATGGCACCTGCCACCAACAGGAATGCAGCCCCGCTCCAGTCTCCTTCTACCTGGTAGGTTAAACCACCCGGCGTTGTACGGCCAACACTACCATGAAAACTAAATTGCTCATAATTGGTATGCGATACTTTCCAGCCAAAGTCTTCCAGCACTTTTAACGTGAGGTCGATATAGGGTTTGCTTTTGAGGTCCTTCACCGTAATGGTAACACCATTTGCATCAGAAGCGGCAAATGCCATCAGTAGACCGGTTAAAAACTGTGAGCTCAATGACCCATCTACTTCTATGGGAGAAGGTTTTAATGGACCCTGTATCTGCAAAGGCAGTTTTCCTTCGTTTGATTGAATGGATACACCTAATTGCGGCAGTATCTCATCAAAAAAATGCATGGGTCTTGTTACGAGGCTTCCTGTTCCGTTAATAGTTAACTGCTCTGCACTCAGCGCAACAATGGGTGTAAACATACGGATACCAAGACCGCTTTCTCCACAATTGATTTCTTTATTTACAGGCTTTACACCATTGGAACTAATCACCAGATCGCCGTTCTCCTCAAATCGTATAACTGCTCCGAGTTTTTGAATAACATCTAATGCAGCCCTGTCATCATTGCTGTTTCCCGGGTTTACAATCAAGGTTTCTCCCCCACGCAATAATGCTGCAGCACAGGCTCTTTGCATACTGCTTTTACCTGCCGCTGCCCTGATGGTTCCTTGTATGGTTGATGGCTGTATCCTTACCTGCATAACAAACGATCTATGGCTGCTCATTTATGGCAGCAACAATTCATTAAAACTGTTTAAAAATTTCTTCAAGCTGTACAAATAATAAAGGCTGTACAACTCCCTTACCGGTTTTCTCCAGCAGTATATAGTGAATACTTACACTGTCTTTCTTCTTATCCTTCTGTAATACTTTGAACGCTTTCTTTTTATCGAACTCAGCAAGCGTAGGTAATCCGTAACGTGCTAACAAATTAATTACTGCATCTGTATCTTTAAATCCTTTCAGTTGTTGTGATATGATGGCCGCATAAGTCATTCCAATACTAATGGCCTGACCATGACTTAACTCATACATGTTTTCAATGGCATGTCCGAGTGTATGTCCAAAGTTGAGCAGTTTACGTTCACCCTGTTCAAACTCATCATTCAACACTACTTTGGTTTTAATCAACACATTTCTTTCTACCAGTTGGGCCAGCAGTTTTTTATCTTTCTGGTATTGTTTGATAGTATGCTGCTTCAATGAGGCAAACATTACCGCATCTTTAATACAGGCATGTTTAATGATCTCTGCAAAACCGTTCTGCCATTCAGCAAGCGGAAGCGATGAGAGCAGGCTATAATCATACAAAAGGAATGATGGCTGACGAATCAATCCTACCATATTCTTATACACGCCTACATCAATACCATTTTTCCCTCCGATAGATGCGTCTACCATGGCGAGTAAACTGGTGGGTACAAAACCAAAATCAATACCCCGCATAAAAATGCCCGCCACATAACCCGTAATATCTGTAATCACTCCCCCGCCTACACCAATCAATACTGTTTTCCGGTCAGCCCCCATTTCTATCAACTGGTCAATCAGTACCTCCACCGTTTGCTGCACTTTATAGGCTTCACCAGGTTTTAGTACAATTGTATTCCAGCCTTTGAATTTCTTTTTATGGGCCGCTAAAACATGTTCATCTGTTACCAGCACTGCTTTTTCTTTGTCCACTATTTTCTCCAGGTGATCAAAAGTGGCATCAAAAAAATAAGTTACCGTTTTAGCGGAGAACTGAAAGTTTCTTTTTTTCATACGCTATTGCATCAATCGCGACAGGTTAGGAATTCATGATCTTATTCTGGTGATTGATACTTTCCATATGCACTGCATCAAAATATTTGGTGATGAACTCCTTGCTCAATCCCATTTTATCTCCTTTTGCAAAAGCTCTGTCGAGAATAGCATTCCAGCGATTGGTTTGCAGGATGGTGATATTATTGTCTTTTTTGTACTGCCCAATTTTATCGGCCACTTTCATTCTTTGTCCAAGCAGTTGCAACAGTTCATCATCGAGCTGGTTAATCTGCTGACGCATTTTTTCCATAGCTGCATGCAGTTCTTCTGAACTGATGTCTTCTTTACGCCAGATGATGGAACCAATCATTTCACCCAAACGTTCAGGTGTTACCTGCTGTTTAGCATCGCTCCAGGCATTATCCGGATCAATATGACTTTCAATGATTAAACCATCAAAGTCGAGGTCAATGGCTTTTTGTGCAACGTCCAACAGAATATCTCTTCTTCCACAGATATGCGACGGATCATTGATCAATAACATTCCGGGATTGCGTCTTTTCATTTCAATCGCCAGGTGCCACATTGGTGCATTACGGTATTCTGTATTACCATAAGAACTGAAACCACGATGTATTAACCCGATATCTTCAATACCAGATTTTGCCACACGCTCTACTGCACCAATCCATAATTCCAGATCTGGATTAATAGGATTCTTGATTAATACAGGAACTTTCACACCTTTCAATGCATCGGCTACTTCCTGCACGCTAAAGGGGTTAACCGTAGTACGCGCACCGATCCATAAAACATCCACATCAAAATGCAGTGCATCTTCTACCTGCTTTCCGGTGGCTACTTCTACGGCTACTGGTAATCCTGATGCTTTGCGGGCCTGTTGTAACCAGGGTAAACCTTTGGTTCCAATGCCTTCAAAACTACCTGGCCTTGTACGTGGTTTCCAGATACCGGCACGCAGCATATCTACTTTACCGGTAGCTGCCAAACGGGTAGCTGTTTCAATAACCTGTTCCTCAGTCTCTGCACTGCATGGTCCTGAGATAATGAGCGGACGCTTCTGTAACAAAGCCTCTACGCCTGTTTTCTGTTCGATTGCTTGCTCCATAAATTAAAATGTATGATTTCTAATGTCTGATGTCGGATGTTAGATGTCGGATATAAAAAAATCAGACATCCGACATCCTACATCAGACATATCTTTATTCTTCTCCTTTCCTCGGCTTTCTCCCACCACCGCTGTCTGCATCGTTCATCCTGATTCTTCTTCCCTTATAATTCTTTCCATCCAATGCACGGATCATCTGGTTGGCGGCGCCTTTTTCTATTTCAACCCAGCTATTCATGTCCTTCATATCAATTTTACCCAGCACCTCTTTTTTCAGATCGCTCATGTCTAATATGAACTGGAGGAAACTGGCTTTGTAAAAACCGTCTTTGGTTCCGAGGTTTACAAATAAGCGGCTGTATCCACCACCACGTTTGTAATCTTTCCTGGCATCTCCTTTACCAGCATCTCTGCGACGACCCTGATCTGGTGCATCATTGGATTCCCTTCTGTTTCTTTCGCGGAAATTGAGATCCTCTGCATTTTCATAATACTTGAGGAAACGATCAAACTCCATTGCTGCTACACGCTTCAATACATCTTCTTTACTTACGTCAGCAAATTTCTCTGCCAACATGGGTACGTAGGTTTCATAATCCCCATGACTGATATCTGCCGATAACAATTTGTCCATAAAATGGAAAAACTGTTTGCGACATACGTCTTTACCACTGGGTATATCTAGTTTATGAAACTTGGAGTTATTGATTCTTTCAATCTGTTTAAACTTGTACATTTCTTTACTGTGTACAATAGAAATACAGATACCAACATTACCGGCCCTTCCTGTTCTTCCGCTTCTGTGTGTGTACACTTCTACGTCATCGGGTAACTCGTAGTTGATAACGTGGGTAATACCCTGTACATCAATACCACGTGCGGCCACATCGGTGGCGATGAGGAGTTGCAGGCTTTTATCCCTGAACTGTCCCATTACTTTATCGCGTTGCCCCTGTGTAAGATCGCCGTGTAAGGCATCGATATCATATCCCTCACGGGTAAGACGCTCAGAAATTTCCTGGGCATCAATTTTTGTTCTGGTAAAAATGATACCATAGATACCCGGATTAAAATCGATGATTCTTTTCAGGGTTTCATACCTGTGGTGTGAGCTGGTTACATAATACTGGTGATCGATGCTTTTGTTAGCTGTATTCACTTTACCTACTGTTATTTCAGCAGGCTCTTTCATGTAACGTTTACTTACTTTCCTGATTTCAGGAGGCATGGTAGCACTGAATAACCAGGTACTTTCACGTTGTGGTGTATTCTTCAGAATGAATTCAATATCATCCTGGAAACCCATGTTCAGCATTTCATCTGCTTCATCGAGTACCACATACTTAATTTCTTCCAGGTTAATCGCTTTTCTTTCGATCAGATCAATTAATCGTCCGGGTGTAGCCACTACAATCTGTGTACCTCTTTTCAGGTCACGGATCTGTAATCCAATAGATGCCCCTCCGTACACTGCTACTACCGAAACGCCTGTCATATATTTTTTAAACAGTTCTATCTCTTTTACAATCTGTAAACAGAGTTCACGGGTTGGACAAATCACCAGTGCCTGGGGATGTCTTGCTTTTGCGTCGATCACATGTAAGAGTGGTAAACCAAAAGCAGCCGTTTTACCTGTTCCAGTTTGGGCCAGACCAATAAAGTCTTTTGTACCACTCAACAGAATGGGTATTGCCTGTTCCTGAATTTGAGTTGGGTTCACATATCCCAACTCATCGGTTGCCTGTACCAGTCTCGCATCAATTCCTAACGCGTCAAATGTCGTCATGTATAAAAATTTTTGCAAAGTTACCCATTATCAGGGGCTTTGCGGGTTTTATTTGGGGGCATCCGCCCCGTGAAATGTGAGACGTGAAACGTGAAAAGTAAACAAATTGGCTTTCCTGCTTTCCTTTCACGTCTCACCTTTCACGTCTCACGTTTATTTCAATATCCTCCTGATCCCATTCGCATGCTCAATCAACTCCTGGAGATAGTCGTAATTCTCTTTCTCCAGACAGGCTTTGAACTTGCGGAGCTGGGCAATATGTTCATTCAGTACGTCCAGCACATTATCCCGGTTCTGCATGAAGATGGGCACCCACATGGCAGGGTTACTCTTGGCCAGTCGCACCGTACTTTCAAAACCACCACTGGCCAGCTCAAAAATGGCATCTTCTTCTCTTTCCTTCTCCAATACGGTGTTTGCCAATGCAAATGAGGTAATATGGGATATATGACTCACATATGCCACATGCACATCATGATCATCTGCTTTCATATACAGCAGGTGCATACCCAGTGTTTTATAAATATTCTCTACCAATTCTACCGCATCGGCATCACTTTCTTCTTTGGAGCAGATAACAGTTGCTTTATCTGCAAAAGCTGTTTTTACAGCCGCATCCGGACCACTGTATTCGGTACCCCACATGGGGTGGGTTGCTACAAATCTTCCACGTTTGGGATGAATAGCCACAGATTCACAGATTATCTTTTTGGTAGAGCCTACATCCATCACTACCTGTTTATCAACCTGATCGAGAATCTCAGGTAACATAGCTTCAGCTGCATTAATGGGTATAGCCAATACTACCAGATCCGATTGTTGTACCGCTGTTGCCAGATCGGCCAGTTCATCTACCAAACCCAGTTCGAGTGCCCTTTTTCCATGGTCTTCATTTTTTTCCACGCCAATAACATAGGTTGCAAGTCCCTTTGCGCGCAGGGTTAATGATAATGACCCGCCAATCAATCCCGTTCCTATTATTGTAATTTTCATTTTGCTAATCTTGTTTTGATGCGCTGAATGGCTTCTTCAAATTTTTCTACACTGCCACAAAGACTTACCCGTATATATCCATTACCTGCATCGCCAAAAATACCACCGGGTGTTATGAATACAGATGCTCCGTACAATACTTCATCACTTAATGCAAAACCATCTGTGTAAGTCTCTGGAATCTTTGCCCACACAAACATACCCACCTGTTGTTTTGAGAAATTGCAATTCAGCAATGATAATAGTTCAAATACTTTTTGTCTGCGCTGGGCATATATTGCGTTTACACTCTCGTACCATTCCTTCCCCAACTCAAGCGCTTTAGCGGCGGCCAGTTGTACGGGCAGAAACATACCGCTGTCCATATTGCTTTTAAAACGCAACACTTCATCAATACGTTCTTTCGATGCGCTTAACATTCCAACACGCCATCCAGCCATATTCGAACTTTTACTCAGTGAGTTAAGTTCAAGCACCACTTCTTTTGCACCTGGTACACTTAACAAACTCACAGGTTTTTCGTTAAGGATAAAACTGTAAGGGTTATCGTGACAGATTAATATGTTGTGTTGTTTGGCAAATGCAATCAGCTCCTCAAAAAAAGTAACGGATGGTAATTGTCCGGTTGGCATATGCGGATAATTCACCCACATGAGTTTCACTTTGGAAAGATCTGTTTTTGCCAATGCTTCAAGATCGGGTTGCCAGTTGTGTTCAGCAGATAGATTGTAAGTAACGGGTGTACCTCCGGCCAGCTTAACCGCACTGCTATAAGTAGGATAACCCGGATTGGGAATCAATGCCTGGTCGCCTGCATCAAGATAAGTCATACAGATATGCATGATCCCCTCTTTACTTCCAATCAGCGGCAGTATTTCTGTATCAGGATCCAGTTCAACGGAATACCATTGTTTATACCAGCTGGCTACTGCTTTACGCAACACCGGCGATCCTTTATAACTCTGATAAGCGTGCACATTGGGTTGTGCTGCTGTTTCCTGTAATACACGGATTACTTCAGGATGCGGTGGCAGATCGGGACTACCAATGCCTAAATTGAGGATATCTTTCCCTTCCTTATTCAGCGTATCTATTTCACGCAGCTTCTGCGAAAAATAGTATTCACCTATCCCTTCTAATCTCGATGCGGTTTTGATCTGCATAAATTATCCTTTTACAATTTTTCCTTTCTGGTATACGCCAAATATTTTTACGCTGTTGGTCATAGAAGCAATTGATGTCAGCACTTTCTCCAACTGTGTTCTTTTATCAAATTCCATATCGGCATAGAAGCCATATTTAAAATGACTGCCTGGTATGGGCATACTCTGTAGTTTACTCAGGTTAATACCTCCGTTTGCAATAGTGCCCAGCACTTTCGCCAAAGCTCCTTTCGCATGATTGGTCTGAAAATAAACAGACGCTTTATTGGCTTTAGCATCTTCTGTTGCATCTGTAGCCCGTTTTAATACCAGAAAACGTGTTACATTATTTTTCATGGTATGGATATCCGGCCCCAACACTTCAAGTTTAAATAATTCTGCTGCCAGTTTACTGGCAATGGCTGCTGTATGTTTACTTCTGTGCTGGTGAAGCAGTTTGGCACTGAGTGCCGTATCTTCTGTTTCCACCAGTTTCCAGGGGTATTGTTCTAAATAATCAAGACACTGAAGAATAGCCATTGGATGACTATGCACCTCTTTAATATCTTCCAGTTGTACACCAGGGTTTACCAATAGATTTTGGCTGATGGACAGATACACTTCTCCCACTACTTTCAACCTGCTTTTTTGCAGGAGGTTATAGTTGGGAAGGATACTGCCGGCAATAGAGTTTTCAATGGCCATAATTCCTCCGGCAGATTGTTTGGCATCGCCCGCAATCTGAACCAGGTCGCGAAAATTGGCACAGGGAATTACTCCCACCTCTTTCCCAAAAAACGACCTCGCCGCCACCTGGTGAAAACTCCCTTCATACCCTTGAATGGCAATACCCAACCCATTCATCTCTTCTCCATTTTTATTTATCTCCTTCTTCATTATTTTCTTATTCCTTATTTCCTATTTCTTATTTCCCTTCTTGCAACGCAAAAAAAAATCCCAGCCTATTCGGCCGGGACTGTATGTTTAGTATTTTCTAATCTCGTTATGCTTTAGCAAATACAACCCGGCTTCTTTGATTAAAGAAGTAATAAAAGAAAAAATAAAATCGGGTATTGTTTGTAAATGCGTTCATTGGATCAAATATAGAACAGTAAATAACATCAACCATCAATCCATTAAAAAAAAATATACTAACAACCCTTAGTTTCCTTCGTCGGCATTTCCGACCTTAGGTCGGAAGCCTCCTCAGGATGACGATCGTTGATAAAATCAAACACACTTTAATAAAACACCTTCCCACAAATAATAAACATCTGTCATTTTGAGGAGTTCCCGATCGTAGATCGGGATACGACGAAAAAAAAGCCCCTCCGTGGAAACGGAGCGGCCTCTAACGATTGCTTGCCATATGAAAAATTCTTAGGGAACCACTTCTGCCGGCAAGCAGGCTTTCACTTTTCAGTTCAACACTGCGGTTCCGTGTTTTAATTACTTAGCAGCAGCTGTAGTATCAGCAGTAGCTGTAGTGTCAGCAGCAGGAGCAGTAGTAGTGTCAGTAACTACAGGAGCAGCAGTTGTATCAGCAGCAGCTTCTTTGTTTTCACCTGAATTACAAGCAGCAAATGCGCCCAGCGCCAGAACGAATAATAATTTTTTCATTGTGTGGTTTTTTTGAGTGATTTTGATATTAATACCACTATATAATAAAAGGTAACCCGGTATATCAAAGTTTTTTTCGAAAAAAAGTTTTCGCTGTATTTTGGGTTACTTTTACCCCCCTCAACGTATTAAAAGAGCATTAGTGAAAGCCGATAGCAACGAACAAGCATTACTGAAAGGACTGGCAAATAACGATTCCAGGGCTATTGAAACCATCTACAAGGAGAATTTCAATACCATACAGGCTTTTATACTAAACAACAACGGTTCTTACGACGACGCCAGGGATATTTTTCAGGAAGCAATGATTGCACTGTACGAAAAGGCACAAAGCGAATCATTTGTCTTAACCTGTCAAATTAAAACCTATGTATATTCCATATGCAGGCGTTTATGGCTTAAAAGATTACAACAACTGGGAAAGTATACTAATCAGGTGGACAGCCTGGAAGAGACTATCCCGGTGGAAGAAGACCTCGACAACCATGAAAAGCGCAACGCAGCTTTCGCCATCATGGACCGGGCGATGAATAGCCTGGGTGAACCCTGTAAAAGTTTACTCGAAGGTTATTACCTCAAAAAACTGGGGATGCAGGAACTGGCTTCGGAATTTGGTTATACCAATGCCGATAATGCCAAGAACCAAAAATATAAATGTTTGATGCGCCTGAAGAAACTATTCTTTGCGCAATATAATATCGGAGAGTAAGTACCATGGATGATATTTTATTACTAGAAGCCATCGAAAGATACCTCAACAACGACATGAGCGTTGAGGAGCGTACCTATTTCGAGAACCTGCGTAAGAATACCCCTGAAATAGACCAGATGGTAGTGGAGCATAATATGTTCCTGCACCAGATGGATATGTATTCGGCCCACCGCAACCTGCGTCATGGCATTCATGATGCCCACCAACGTTTACTGGAAAGAGGTGATATTAATGAAGGCGCAGAATTAACTACCCGTGGAAGGGTTATTCAGTTATGGCATAAATACAAACGTGTTACCGCTATTGCTGCAGGTGTGGGTGGTATCATCGCCTTATTCATCAGTGGTATGGTCATGTATTTTGCACCCGCTGTAAATGGCAACCAATTACAGCAATTGAGCAATGATATAGCCGCCATTAAAAAGAAACAACAGGTACAGGGCAACCTCATCAATGAAGTAAAAAGCAAATTACCCGAAGGTGTTCGTTTTGTAAGTGGTGGTTCCGGTTTCCTGATCGATCCGAAAGGGTTTATCATTACCAACGCGCACGTATTAAAAGGTTCAGGCGCCATTGTGGTAAACAGCAAGGGACAGGAATTTAATGCCGATATCGTTCACATAGACCAGGAAAAAGACCTGGCCATCCTGAAAGTAACCGACAAAGAATTTATTCCCCGCAAGAGTCTGCCATACGGTATCCGTAAAACCAGTTCCGATCTGGGTGAAGAAATATATACCCTCGGTTATCCCCGTAGCGAAATCGTTTATGGTATGGGTTACCTGAGTGCACGCAGCGGTTTCGATGGCGATTCACTCTCCTACCAGTTGCAGATGAGCGCCAACCCCGGTAATTCCGGTGCACCGGTACTGAATAACAATGGTGAGATCATCGGTGTACTGAGTACCCGACAATCTTCTGCAGAAGGTGTGGTATTTGCCGTTAAGTCTAGAAATATCTTCCGTATGGTAGATGCCTTCAGAAAAACAGATACAGCCGCAGAAAAAATTAAGCTCCCTACTAAATCGAATATCAGAAGCGCACAACGCAAACAGCAGATAGCAGAAGTGGAAGATTGTGTGTTTTATGTAAAAGCATTCGCGAAATAATTTCTGATGTCGGATGTAGGATGTCTGATTTGAGATCATCTCCTATATCCTACATCCGACATCAGAAATTCTCTCCTACAGTTGGTTTGGTTTAAATAAAAAGAGGCCCTGCATTTGCGGGGTCTTTTTATGTGGGGAGTTTTTAACCACAGGAGTTTCACGGAGTAAAGCACGGAGTTACACAGAGGTACTCAAAAGAACTCCGTGAAACTCTGTGCCAAACTCTGTGTCCTCTGTGGTTAAAAAAGAACTTACTTCCAAAGGCTGCCTGGATATTCTCCCGCTGCCACTAATGCATTAATACTGGCTTGTACTCCCGGCGCATCTTCTTTGTAGGTAACACCAAACCATTGCGCGGATGTAGGAATAACTTTTACCACCCCTGTACCAGACTGCACAAAATGTTTGGTAACAGTAGGTATATAAAATTCAGATTTCAGTTCCTGTCCCTGCTCGTCTAAGAACTTTTCAAACAGTTCTTCTGCCAGACCAATAAAGCCCGGTGCAAAACAGAGATAGTTCATACTTACCAGACTGTTCGCAGGCAATACCGTTAGCTGATCGTTTTCCTCATATACAATATCTCCTTCCGGGCGTGCGAATATTTTGGTGCGCTCATTGATATCGGTGAGATTACCATCTGCACTTACATCACATACACCACGACTTACAGTTCCATTTTCACTCAACGTATTTTTCAGGTGATAGCCAACGATACAATAGGTCTGCTCATTGCATTGAGTAGTTAAAAAAGTATAGGCTTTGGCAAACGCATCTTTACCATAAAAATCATCTGCATTGATTACCGCAAAAGGTTCATTCACTTTTCCTTTACAGCATAACAGCGCATGTGCAGTTCCCCAGGGTTTGGTTCTGTCGGCGGGAATGTTTCTGCCGTTAGTAAATGAACTCAATGCCTGGTACACATAATCGGTAGCAATGCGGCCTTGTAACTTGGGTTCGAATATGGCTTTGAACTGCTCGGCAAATTCTTCACGAATAATAAACACTACTTTTCCAAATCCTGCACGGATTGCATCATAAATTGAATAATCCATGATAGTTTCGCCATCGGGACCGAATGACTGAATCTGTTTCATGCTGCCATATCTGCTGGCCATTCCGGCAGCAAGGATCACTAAAGTTGGTTGCATACAATCATTTAAGTGGACGAAACTAAAACTTTCGGCCTTACCATAAGATAGGATGTTGATAAATATTCAAAATATTCATATTCAGCCACTACCCAGCCTTTCGGCCAATGGTATTGTAACCGATATACTCCGGCTCGACCTCGTGCATCCTGTGATCAGTGGCAATAAATGGTTCAAACTGAAATATTACCTGGAAGAAGCAAGAACACAAGAATCAAGTTGTTTGGCGAGTTTTGGGGGTGCTTATTCCAACCATATTGTGGCACTGGCATATGCGGCACAGATGAATGGCTTTGCCAGTATTGGTTTTATCAGGGGCGATGAAGCAACAACACTGTCTTCTACCCTGCAGGAAGCCAGAAGCTATGGAATGGAACTGGTTTTTATCGGCAGAAATGAATACAGAGATAAAACCAGCATCATCAAACATTACCATCAGCCGCATTATTACTGGATACCTGAAGGTGGTTATGGTATTTCAGGTGCCAAAGGGGCTGCCGATATACTGTCTGTTGCCGATTGCAGTGCTTACACACATATACTCTGCGCAACCGGAACAGGCACCATGATGAGTGGATTAATACTGGCAGCTCAACCCCATCAAAAAATCATCGGCATCAGCGTACTCAAAAACCATCTATCTATTATTGAAGAAATAAAAGTGTTAACCGGACCTACTGCAAATACCCATTTTGAATGTGTACATGGTTATGATTTTGGCGGATATGCAAAACACCCGGAAAGCCTGCTCCAATTCATGAGCGACTTATGGACAAAAGATCAGTTGCCTACCGATATAGTGTATACAGCTAAACTCTGTTATGCAGTAAAAGAAATGATTTCAAAACAATTCTTTCCTGCAAACAGCAGGTTGCTGTTAATTCATAGTGGTGGGTTACAGGGAAACCGTTCTTTGGCTCCGGGTAGCCTGCCTTTTCAGTAATAAATAGTGAGCAGTGAGTAGTCAGTAGTGAGTACGTAAAGGAAAAAAACACCCACTCACTACTGACTACTCACTACTCACTCTATATATTTGTAAGAATGAAACACTGGAACCTGTTGATCCTTTTTTGCTTTTGCGGCATCATTCATCTTTCTGCACAGCGGGCATTACCGGGCTTTACCGTACAGGACCTCGGAAAAGGAAAAGTAAGCATCAGTTGGATCAATCCCTACCCAACCTGTAACCAACTGGCTATCCAGCGTTCCACAGATGGTATTAATTTTAAAAGCATTTATTCTACACAGTCACCGGAATTACCTAGAAACGGTTATGTAGACAATAAAGTACCGGCTGCTCCAAAAGTGTATTACCGCATATTCTATGTACTGGCAGGGGGTAATTATTTTTTTACCGCGATAAAAACCGCTACTGAATCGAGCGATCCGGATGAAAAAGAAGAAGATCTGTCGGGCCGTATATACATTCCAACAGAACCAATAAAAGATAACGGATTAAACAAAGACAGTGCGGTAAAAGAAACGGTTGAGAGAATGATACGTCTGTATAAAAGAGGCCAGTTTTTGTACCAGTTGAATACACAGTCTTATAAAAGTTTCAGAGACTCTATTATACAGTTTACACAAGACTCTCTTTCACTGATAAAATCCGGCGAGATCAACTGGAAACCGTTTATTCCCAAACCCAAAGAATATGTAAGTGTATTTGTAAAAGACACTTTACTCATACAGGTTGAATACCCGCTGTATAAACGATTCAAGGATTCTGTTGCGGCCAATACAAAAGATACACTCATTAATATCACCACATTCAGGGCCGAGCTGTCGCGGTTTATTCCAAAATTTGTCTGGAAGCCATCCATTCATGTGTATACCAATTCAAATGGTTACCTGAATATTTCTTTACCTGCACAGGATTTCCATGCCTACCGAATTGTATTTTTTGATGCAGAAGGAAAAGAGCTATTCCGTATCAACAAAATAAAGGAAGCCGAACTCATCCTCGACAAAGCCAATTTCAAACGCAGCGGCTGGTACGATTTTGAACTCTACAAACACAATGAACTGGTAGAGAAAAATAAGTTCTTTCTCCAAAAAGACTAGGAGAACAGAGAAACAGAGGAATATAGAATATCAAAATTAAAAACTCCTATGTTGCTACATTGCCTCACTCTGTGCAACTCTGTGTTAAACTCCGTGTAACTCTGTGGTTAAAAAAATCTGAGAGATTAAACCACAGAGTTACACGGAGTTTAACACAGAGTTGCACGGAGGGTGTACTATTTGCCAGGTTACCGACTAAAAAAAGATTAGAAATATGATACGTTAGGAGATAATAGGCGACTTTAATTTTACATCAAAGACTGCTTCAAAATGTTTCTTCAATCGTTCTTTCACTGCTGAAAAATCGACTTCTCTTCCCAGTTCTTTTTGTAAGGAAGTAACCTGTTTGCCTACAATTCCGCAGGGCACAATATGATCGAAATAACTGAGGTCGGTGTTTATATTGAATGCAAAACCATGCATGGTAATCCAGCGGCTGCATTTGATACCCATGGCACATATTTTTCTTTCCTTACCGGGCATATCAGGATCGAGCCACACACCGGTTTCGCCCTTGCTTCTCTCACCTTTTAATCCATAATCGGACATGGTAAGAATGATTACTTCTTCAAGGCTGCGTAAATACCAGCCCAGATCGGTTTTAAACTGCTCCAGATCGATGATCGGATAACCCACCACCTGCTGTGGACCATGAAATGTAATATCTCCTCCCCTGTTGATATGGAAATAGTCAATACCTCTTGCCGCCATTTCATCGGGGGCAATGAGAATATGTTCTTCTTTCCCACTTTTCCCGAGTGTATAAACAGGTGAATGTTCAACAAATAATAAATGATGTGCCGGCAATGCAGTAGTCGCATCTTCGCGGTGCTTCGCTTTTAACTCCACCTTCTCCTTCAACATCTCCTCCTGCTGGTCCCATACCGATTTATAGGACCGATACCCCAGGTCTTCGAAAAATACTGACTGCATACCACAAAGAAACAGAGAAATAAGGAAGGAGGAAAAATAAGGAATAAGAAATAAGGAATCAGGAATCAGAAAGTGGGGGTCGTCTGACATTGTTGACCGCCAAACTGCCAATGGCAGGTTCCCTTCCTCATTGCACATTCCTTATTCCTTATTTCCTATTCTCCTCCCCTTCCTTATTTCTTATTCCTTATTTCTTATTTCTCTGTTTCTTTGCCTCATGCTGGATGAACAAGATTTACCCCCCGAAGACGGCGTGGAAGAACTATACGAACGCCAATCCTTTAAAGTAGATAAAGGACAGGAACCCATGCGTATCGACAAATGGGTGCAGGGACGTATTGAAGGTGCCACCCGCAGCAAAGTGCAGAAAGGTATTGATGCCGGCTTCCTCACCGTTAACGGACAGGTAGTTAAAAGCAATTACAAGATTAAACCGGGAGATGAAATACTCATGATGAGCCTCATCAACCCCGAACATACCGAGCTCAAACCGGAGAATATTCCGCTGAATATTGTGTATGAAGATGATGCCATTATGGTATTGAATAAACCACCCAATATGGTGGTACATCCCGGTGTAGGTAATTTCACAGGAACCATGTTGAATGGAGTGGCTTATCATTTTCTGCAACAGAACCCAAACCTCGATGAAGAAAGCCTGCCACGTTTCGGACTGGTGCATCGCATCGATAAAAACACCACCGGATTAATTGTACTAGCCAAAACAGGTGATGCCGCCGCACACCTCGCCAAACAGTTTTTCAATCATACCGTCAACAGAAAATACCAGGCGCTGGTATGGGGCGATGTACAGGAAGACAGTGGCACCATTGAAGCACATATTGCCCGACACCGGCAGCACCGAAAAATGTTTGATGCTTATCCGGAAGGAGAAATCGGCAAACATGCCATCACCCATTACAAAGTGCTGGAACGTTTTAATTATGTAACACTGGTAGAATGTGTACTCGAAACAGGACGTACCCACCAGATACGTGTACACATGAAACATATTGGTCACACCCTCTTCAACGACTGGGAATATGGTGGCGACAAAATTTTAAAAGGAACCATCTATACCAAATACAAACAGTTTGTAGACAACTGTTTTGAAATGTGCCCACGTTGCGCACTGCATGCACAAACACTCGGTTTCATCCACCCCGTTACCAAACAACCCATGCACTTCGAATCGCCATTACCGGAGGATATGCAGGGCGTGATTGAAAAGTGGAGAAAATACATGCACAGGAAAACAGAGGAATAAGGAATAAGAAATAAGGAATGAGAAAGTATCTCGCTGCTGATTGTTTGAGTAATGATGATTAAAGCATATTAAATAGAACACTGATTTTCATGATTATGATGATTGATCATGAAAAATCATCACAATCATGAAAATCTGCGTTCCATACTCCTCACTCTGTGAGAACAGGGAGTTTACGCAGAGTAATGATCGAACCCTATATTTGTATTATAAATCTGAAAACTTATGTCAACCGACATCCGTCATAACTGGACCAGGGAAGAAATTTACGATATCTACAACATGCCACTGCTCGAGCTGGTATTCCGCGCGGCAACTTTACATAGAAAGTATAACGATACTGCCGAAGTACAGGTATGTACACTCTTAAGTATTAAAACAGGTGGCTGTAGTGAAGACTGTGCGTATTGTCCGCAGGCAGCGCGTTATAGTACCGGCGTAGATGTACAGGCATTGATGAAGAAAGAAGAAGTATTGTCTTATGCCCAGAAAGCCAAAGACGCCGGCTCAACCCGTTTCTGTATGGGTGCTGCCTGGAGAGAAGTAAGAGACAACCGCGATTTTGATCGTGTACTCGATATGGTAAAAGGCGTAAATGAAATGGGCATGGAAGTGTGCTGTACCCTCGGCATGCTCACCGAAGACCAGGCACAGAAACTGGCCGATGCCGGACTCTACGCCTACAACCATAACCTCGATACCAGTAAAGAACATTACAGCGAAATCATCACCACACGTACCTATGAAGATCGTTTAAACACATTGGATAATGTACGCAAAGCAGGTGTAACCGTTTGCTGTGGTGGAATCATCGGGCTGGGTGAAACACATGAAGACCGTATTGGCATGTTACATACACTGGCAACCATGCCTGAGCATCCGGAAAGTGTGCCGATTAATTCGCTGGTAGCTATTAAAGGAACACCCCTCGAAAACAATACCAAAGTTGATGTGTGGGATATGGTTCGCATGATTGCCACTGCACGTATTCTCATGCCCAAAACCATGGTACGACTCAGTGCGGGCAGAACAGAAATGAGCATCTCCGACCAGGCCCTCTGTTTCATGGCCGGAGCCAACTCTATTTTTGCAGGAGATAAATTATTAACCACTCCCAACCCGTCATTTGATGAAGACAATCAAATGTTCCAGTTGTTAGGATTGCAGCCGAGAAAAGCGTTTAAAGAAGAAAGCAAGCAGTATTTGAGAGAGCTCGTGGAAGCGGGATGAAACAGAGAAATAAGGAATAAGGAATAAGGAATGAGAAAATAGAAGGCAGCGTATCTGAATGATAACGCTGCCTTCTATTTTGTTATTTACAACGCTCTCCCTTCTTCATTTACTTTCTTATTTCTTATTCCTTATTTCTTATTTCATATTTTTTCATCTCCCTTTCGGCCTAAACGACCTCACCGGTGCAGCCGGTTCTTTCTTCAACTCAATTCCTTTTGAAGGCATCAGGCGGAGCGCTTCCTGCACTGCTTTTTCCAGTTGCGGGTCGCGGCCCTCTATGATGGCTTTGGGGTCATGAAAAACTTCTACATCGGGCGAAACACCAACGGCTTCAATGGCCCATTTACCATCGGTATCAAAGAAACCACCACGGGGGGCTACCATGCGACCACCATCGATAAAGGGAGGTGTATCCCATGTGCCCACCAATCCACCCCAGGTACGTGTACCAACGAGCGGACCAATATTGGCTTTCTTGAACATGTACGGCAACAGATCGCCACCGGAGCCGGCATTCTCATTAATGATCATCACTTTCGGACCCCAGATGCCCGCCATGGGTGTAGTAGAAGGTCTATGTCCTTCCACACGGTTGTTGAAATAACCCATGAGCTGGCGGTTCATAATGTCAACCATATAATCTGCTGCAGAGCCACCGCCATTGTTTCTTTCATCGATGATGGCGCCTTTTTTATCCTGCTGCGAAAAATAGTAACGGTTGAAATACGTGTAGCCGGGATTTCCGGTATTGGGCACATATACATAAGCCAGTTTACCACCCGATAAATTGTCTACTCTTTTTCTATTGCTTTCTACCCAATGGCGCGAACGCAATCCACCTTCATTGGCAATAGGCACTACGGTAATGAGTCGGGAACCATCGAGTGAAGCTTTGTTGTTCACACGTATTTTAACCTGACGGTTGGCTGTGCCTTCAAATAAACTGAAGAGGTTCATATCGGCGGTGAGTGGCTTACCATTCACTTCCAGTAAATAATCGCCTTCCTGTACGTTGATGCCCGGACCACTTAAGGGAGAACGCAGTTCGGGGTTCCAGTTTTCGCCATTGTAAATTTTACTGATCATGAAATAGCCGTTCACCACTTTATAATCGGCACCGAGTAAACCACCCGGTATAGAAGGCACATTCGGAAAATCGCCGCCACTGGTATAAGAGTGACCCACGGCAATTTCACCGCCTAAAATATCGATGATATAGTTCAGATCGCTTCTGTGTTTCACATGTTTCACCCAGGGTTTGTACCAGGTAAAAATCTGATCCCAGGGCGCGCCATGTGTATTATCAACATAGAGAAAATCGCGCTGGTAGCGCCATCCTTCCCTGAAAATCTGTTCTGCTTCCTGCGAAGGGTCAACATATACTTTCATACCATCGGTGGCCAGGCGACCTTCTCCGGGGCGTGGTGCGGCGGCGGTGCCATTGATAAACCAGCCCGGTCCAGCACGGTACAAAATGGTTTTACGATCGAAACTGGTTACGGCCGTAGCTACCGATCGGGCAAATTCTACAGATTTTCTATCTTTTATGCTATACCGGTGCAGTATTAAGCCCTGTTCATTGGCAACGGCTTCTGTATAGAAAACAGTACCATCCGGTCCGGCCACGAGGCTGGTATAATCGCGCAAGGGAATATTGGTGGCAACAATACGCTGATCGAGCCCTTCAAAATCTATTTTCACCTGCACCCCACCTGCGGCTGCGGGGCGGGTGGTTTTGGCCGAATCGGAAACCTTCACCGGTTCATCATCACTCTTTAGTTCAAATGGCGAAGGCGCATCCTTGCTTAATACGGCAATATACAAGGCTCGCGTAACCGGATAATTGTAATTACTCATATCGAGCCAGCCTGTAGCCAGCGCATAATCGGTACTGGCCAGAAAGTATAAATATTTTCCACTCTCATCCCACTGCGGATCGATGGCATCAGACAAACCATCTGTTATCTGTTTACTGCTGCCCGATTCGAGGTTGTACACTTTAATGGCTTTAAACTGGTTGTTCTGCTGTTGTGCATAGGCAATCCATTTACTGTCGGGCGACCATACAGGTTTCATGGTTCTGTTGGGATGCGCATAACGATCGGTATCCACGCGTTTAATGGCGCCTGTTTTTACATCCATGTACCAGATATTATAATCGGTATCGCTAAACGCTATGTATTTGCTGTCGGGCGACCAGGCCGGTGTGAAATAGAATTTTTTATTGGGAATATCAAAAGCCTGTGCGGGCTGTAAACCAAACTGGTCGCGTATCATGAGCTGGTACTCACCGCTGGCATCGGAGAACCAGGCAATTTTCTGTCCGTCGGGCGACCATACCGGTGCGCGGTCGGCACTGCCGGGTGTATTGGTAATATTTCTCCAGTCGCCATTTTCTTTGGGAACGGTAAACACTTCACCCCTGCTTTCAAACAAGGCCCTTTTACCTGTTGGCGATAAACTGGCATTGATGAGCGAACCCGCACCCAGATCGTTCCAGCGGGGTCGGCCCCAGTTCAGATCTCCCTTTACATGAATAACCAACTTGGATGTTTTGGATGAAGAGGATGCACTAAGATCGAGGTTGTGGAGAAAACCTCCCTGCTCGTATACCAGACTGTTATCGCCGGCTGCGGTGAGGTTTTTTACATCAAAGTCTTTATGAAAAGTGAGCTGCTTTTGTTGTTTTGTTCTGGGGTCGTAAGACCATACATTGTTGATGAAATCCTGCTCCGATAAAAAATAGAGCATACCATTGTTCCATACAGGTGCTGTATGACGCTCCCGATCGCCCTGAACGGTTTTAACGGTTTCGTGGGTGGTCATATTGAATAACCAGATGGGTTGTGCCTGACCGCCACGGTAATTGCGCCATTCAGGATCCCAGAAACTATAGGGCTGGTAAGCCATGGTTTTTCCATCGGGCGATAAACTGCCCACAAAACCAAAAGGCACCACCATGGCAGTAGGTGTACCACCTGTTACCGGCACGGTAAAGAATTTCGCATTCACCGTAGGATAACCTTCCCTGCCTGAAGTAAAGTAAATGGCCTTGCCATCCGGCATCCATCCCTGAACAATATCAGCCCCCGGATGGTAAGTCAATCTCCTCGGTTCGCCACCATCAATACTCATCATATAAACATCCAAGTTCCCATCGTACTGCCCCGTAAAAGCCACCCATTTACCATCGGGGCTAATGCGTGGACTGGTTTCTGAACCCACAGCACTGGTGAGTCTGCGGGCATCACCGCCTTTACGGTCGGTTACCCAGATATCATCGGCATGTACGAAGACGATATGGTCTTTGCTGGCAGCGGGTTGGCGTAAGAGCATGGTGCCTTGTGCCTGGGCTAGTTGGGCCACAATGAGGAGGATGAGGAGAGATTGTAATCTTTTCATAGAGTTGGTTTGGAGGAGTAATTTACTACTCTCTTTTTAGAGTTGGGAGGGATTATTGATGGGGGTATTGCGGGGGTGAGATATTTGGAATATTTTTATACGAAATGTATATGTTTCGTAAAGCATGCGTGACTGGGATGATTTACGAAAGGAGTGCAGAAATACGCAAGTTGGCGGCAAGTTTTTGGGGACGGCGCTAACTCCCAAATTTTGGAATAATAATGAGCGAAGACAAAAGACATAGGACAAAATTTTATTCCGTAGAAGATATGTCAGGCGGACATCAATTAAGTAAAGCAGAAACTTTGCTTGACAATTTTAATGCTGCCGCTGACTTTAGCTTAAACGACTTGTTGGAATTCTACAATATCAAATTGTATTTCGACAATAATTTGTTTCTCACGACTTGGACAGAGGACAAAAAGAAAACTTACAAAGCAAATGTTGAGTTAGCCTTTAATCAACTCAAAGAAAGAATCTATAAAGTAACAGATGAATCACTTGAACAAGGTATAACCGACATTGAATACAATTTCTATGATGACTACTGGAGTTTGCTCAACAATATTAACGACTTAAAGAAAATTACCGACACAACTTTAACCGAGGTTTTAGGGAAACATCCAAGACAAATAAGCTACATCCTTAAAGAGAAAAAACTTGTAGATAAATTTGATAAGGCAATCAGAAATTTTTTGATTGGATATTCCGACAGTGCACAAATTCTTTTATCAAGTTTAGAAGAGAAAGACACTTTTGGAAGAAGAGAAAAAAATTATTTCCCCAAAAGTTTAACTCTTAACGACAAGGAAGCAATAATAAACTCCTATTTAGACACTGACGACCCAAACCTAAACTATGTCAGACTTATAGAAAACTCACGAGACACTAGTGAATTTAAACTAAGCGACAAAACAAGACTAAAAGCAAAAAAGAAATCAAAAGAGTTAAATGATAAAGTTCTTGAAAACGGACATACATGGAATGTTGGTGTTGGTGTTTCATTGAGTAAAGACCAGAAAGACCCATTCAAATTTAAGAGTGAAGGGACAACATTTGAAGCGTCATACAGTGAGAGCTTTATAGACATGCTCCCTACGGATTTAGACCTGTTTTGGGTTTTCAAATACCTCTTTTTCTACACGGACGAAAAGAACTTAATCTCATTAGTAAGCAAGCAGAGCGAATTAGATGTTTTAGAAAGAACATTTATGAAATCAAAAAACGAGTATGAAATTGGCTTCTCGTTTTTTAGGAAAGAAAACCTATCAAACCTTCAGTTATATATTTTCTCTGACTACTTGAAGCGAAAAAATAAAAGTTTAGAATCAATCATCAACTCTTACATAACATCTTTAAACGAGAGAATTTCTCCAAACAAAATTGTCTTTAAGTTGCCGTTGAATGAATCAAGTTACTTAGAGAAAATCCGAACTCTAACACCAGACTTTGAATTCTTCTTAAAGCAATACAAATTACTTATAGACGAAAAGAGCATAGACCTTGAACTCATTCAAATCAGTTCTACCCCAATTAGAATTAGCGAGATATACAGCAACAAAACCAAAAAATATCTCTACTCCGATGACAACTTGATACTTCAATTAAAATATCTGTTCTTTTCTGACCAAAGCCATTTATACTATGTGAAACACTTTGAGAATAAATACCATTGCCTGTTTGACCTACTGACAAATGAGAATGTGAAACTTGAATATTTTGAAAACTATCAAAAAGACACAATTCAAAGTCTAATAAACGATGGCTATTTAAAACTAAGTAATGATGAGTATGTGACTTTAAACAAAGAAATCCTGATTTACTTAATCGGGGAGCTACACCATAAAGAAGTTATTAGTTATTGGAATTATCCTGTGCAATGCAGACTTGTAATGGACGAGTTAATTGAAAAGAAACTGGCAATTGCAGAAAACACTTTGTTTTCACGACAGGAAAGAAACTACTTCAATTTCTATCTCAACAAAAAAGAGTTTACCAATGGCTATGACTTGCGGAATAAATATTTGCACGGGACAAATGCGTTCTCAGAAAAGGAACACGAATTTGACTACCATAGACTTTTGAAATTAATCATTTTAACCCTTTTAAAAATAGACGATGACCTTTATGCAGAGAAGTAAACCAGCCGCCAACACGTGTTTTGCGTCAGGCGGGCTGACGTGCAAACTTGGAGCTTTGTGCTTCTATTCAAGTTCGGTGAGCATTAACTTCCTTCTACGCAGGGTGTTTCCCGCGACGTCTCCCTCTATCACCGCAGGTGAAAGAATGGGGACGTTGCGGCAGAGGCTACACAGTTAACAATTAATAAACACAACTGGGCTATACAGAAAAAAATATAGCTATATTAGTTTATGTAATTATTATATGAGTCAACCATTCTACGAAAGAAAAAAAACTGTTAAACACCTTATCTACTATATTGCTTTTGCTACATGTATATTATTAGCAATTATACTACTGATCTTAGTGCAGCTTGATTATCTGGTATTACTCGGCATTATCTTGTTATTTATCGAGTTGTTTTTACGCCCTGAAATCATTTCAATTTCTAAAGAAATCCTAACAATTAAGTCAAGCTATTTAGGAGGTTTATTAAAAAAAGTAACATTCATCCATTTGCGATCCATTCAAAAGATACATCGAGCCAGTTCAGATATACAAAGAAGTTTTATACCAGATTTTGATGATGCTGTTATATGGCCAGGTAATGGCACACCAGAATTTGATTTATTTCAGATTTCTTACAGATCTACTGATGGCTCTACAATAAGAAAAAGTCTACGCTTATACCTTAACGAATACACCCTATTAAGAGAAAATATACATTAATCATTCCTCCTCTGCGTGTTTTCCTTCTACGCAGGGTGTTCTCCACATTATATCTTAAAGACCCTTCCTCGCAAATCCGATCTGCGGTTGAAATACCCTCGCTTCCTACCCCGGAGGGGTACTACATGGTAATACAAGCCCCCACTCAAGACATTCCATTACCCCGTAGGGGTAACACATGCTCGGATAACAGACACTATCATTTACAAAAGATGTTTCCCCTAAATATGAATGAATAGCTTAAACACAGAATGCATGTGAAACGAATAGCTGTACTTATGCAGTGCTACCCCTCCGGGGTAATGAAATATATTTTATCATGGAGCTACCGTATGTAACCCCTTCGGGGTATGAAGTCATTGGTTTTCCTTCTACGCAGATTCTGTGATAAAATCCAAATATTCCTTCTTCGCAGGGTCTTCCCCGCATGTCCCCCTCTATCACCGCAGATGAAAAAATAGGTATCTCGTATAGCCAGCCTTACTTAACTCATTTCATATACTTCAGTCCTGATGAGTACCCATCTCCCATTACTATAGTGCAATTCACTGATAGCCGAAAAGTAATGGCCAGTATTTTTTCCCGAATAAGAATGGTCGATATAAATAATGGTATTTAACAGGTTCCTAAAAATCTGGTTGATATAAATAGTACCTAACACATTTACAGCAGTGCTTTTGAATATGGAACTATCTCTACTTACAAGTTGCTGTTCTTCTAAAACGTCTATTTCCTTGCCTGGAAGTTTATGAACAACCAATGAATCCTTTACATCAAACATCGAACGAATATTACTATCGCGAGAACCAGCGTATATTTTCCTGGATGACAGATAAATAATATCAGGAAGTGAATTGGAGCGTTTTGAAAATGGCGCTGCGAGTAGGCTTCCTGTTTCACTAATAACACTATCAGTAACAATTCCCTTAATCCAGGAAGCAAAAAAAGCCCCCTCAACATCAGGACCTACTTTATCAGAACACGCACAAATAAAAACAATTACGATGTATAATAAATGTTTCATACTAATTATTCTTTTTCAAAAGAAAATTCCAGGCTTCTTTCTCCGCAGGATGTTCCCCGCATTGTATCCCTCTATCACCGAAGGTAAAAGAGGGATACAATGCGGCAGAGGCTACACAGAAGCCAGCCAATAATTACTTAGCATACCCCCATACGAATAACCAACAAACATCGAATGCTATTGCCGCGAAGATTTGGGTTTTGGTTTAGGAGGTGGTTGTTGAATAACAACTGCTGCTAGCGAAGAAGCCTCACCCCCACCTACTGATGTTACAAAACGTGTCGAAAGGGCTTGCTCAAGTTGAGTCTCCCAGTTTTGTTCATTTATAATTCGTTGAGCATGACTTTGTCCATCGGGGCTCCTACGTAATTCATCACTGTTAAAATGATGCTTAATAATTGCCTCTCTTGCCCGATACGAATTTTTCAAACATTTAATCGCTGCATAAATTTCGCTTTTTGTTCCTTGCGTTGCAATTGTGTTCACTTCGGCATTTGTGCTCACTTTGGATCCTGTTCCACCCCCAACCAAAACCGATTGATCTAATCCAGGATGAGTTGTAAGCTGACCAACCATTTGAATCGGCTTTGTCTTATTAATATCATGTGAATAAGGGTGAACAGCAGGCAACGATTGAACAGCAATACCTCCTGCAACTTTTTGTTGACTACTGTTAGCAGACGCTTTTGACAAATCCTGAACTTTTGTTGTGGTAAGCGATCTCATTGGCATGTAAAATATTACTATTTACAGGGTTTTCAAAATAACAGAAACCCTTCCTTCTACGCAGGGTTTCCCGCATCGTCTCCCTCTATCACCGAAGGTGAAAGAGGGAGACGATGCGGCAGAGGTTACACAGAGGCCAGTTAATAATTATTTAGCATACTCGAATAACACCGAATAACAGCAACTCGTAGCAAGTTCGAAGCTTTCCAAAAGTCATGCTCAAATTATTCAGAAATCTCCTTTAAAAAAAATTAACGATGAATACTAAATCTTCTTTATTGCCTTAATCATATAAACAACATCATTAATCAGAATCATTACAACCGATAAAATTGCCAACACAGCAAGAGATAAAATAAGCTGATTAGGGATACCAAGGACTCCAATGTTACAATATTTACTTTTTTGTTCAATACAATAAATGATGGTCCTGACAGGCAGAAAGTATAAGAAAACAAACGTAAAAATTTTCAGCACCAAATAAAGTACCCTTTTAAGTAAAAAAAATATTTTGGAGATTGCTTTCTGCTTAATAGATTTTTCTGCTTCAGAAAGTAGATAACTTATTGAGGACACACGATTGTATGTGAAAATCGCCAAACTATTTACCACATCTTTTATCTCGTAATTTATAAATACAGTTTTACTATACGCATCGATTGTCTTTTGTATCAACAACCATGTTCTTATTGTTTGAGCCACAGCAGATGAAAAGGCTATCATTATAACAGACAAAAGCACTATAGAAATGGTATAAAAGTCTCTGGCACTTACTTCGCCTAAAGTAAAAGGTAAAGCAATTCTGCCTTTGTCATTTGCCTGTCCTGTCAAGCCGAAAATTGACACAATCATTAAAACAATCCAAATATTATTCACCTGCTTAGATTGGTTAGAATAACCTTCCGTTAATTTTATAATTAATTCTTCTCGCTGCTCCATTAGATGTCGATTGTGTATAATTATAGTTACGAATTAAAGATAATATTTTTCAATTTCTCTCTATTTATCCCTTCCTTCTAAGCAGGGTTTCCTCCTCCGCAGGGTGTTCCCCGCTACGTCTCCCTCTGTCACCGAAGGTGAGAGATCGGGGACCTTGCGGCAGAGGTTACACAGAGGCTATCTAATAATTACTTAGCAAGCTCACATGACACTAACTAATATACGCAGCTAAAAACAAATAGACACACTCTAGCTGTGTAGCAACGCAACGTTTTCTATGACTTAACCAACCCTTTATTTCTATTTTACTTTTGTATTTATGCACACTTTCTCACATAGTTTTCCTCAAACATTCTTTCATCTCTAAGTACAGCGTACACACGGTGAACAAGTTTATTCCTTACCGCATTAA
>CALRZI010000016.1:0-86604 GCA_943372605.1 Chitinophaga pinensis
TTGTAGCTTGTAGCTTGTAGCTTGTAGCTTGTAGCTTGTAGCTTGTAGCTTGTAGCTTGTAGCTTGTAGCTTGTAGCTTGTAGCTTGTAGCTTGTAGCTTGTAGCTTGTAGCTTGTAGCTTGTAGCTTGTAGCTTGTAGCTTACTTTCCCCAGAACACATCATACCCAAACCTCAGCAAAGTAGCTGTTATCACCAGCAGGAAAAAAATGCGGATAAAACGGTTGCCTTTTTGAAGAGCGAGACGTGCGCCGAGTATGCCACCGATGGCATTACTGATGGCCATGGGAATGGCAACGGACCAGAGTATACTTCCCTTTAATAAAAACAAAACAATAGACCCAAGGTTGGTAGACAGGTTTACAATTTTTGCATTGGCACTAGCCTGCATAAAATCGAAACCGAGGATGGCAATAAAAGCCAGTACAAGAAAACTGCCGGCACCCGGACCAATAAAGCCATCGTAGAATCCGATCACCAGGCTGATCAGCAAACTGAGCCAGATGATTTTTTTTGCAGAATGTTGCTTGTGAACCTGCTGACCAAAATTCTTTTTGCTATAGGTGTAAATAGCCACAAGAATCAACACAATGAAGATGACCGGTTTCATGAAACGGTTACTGACCACAGTTAACAATTGTGATCCTGCAAAAGCCGCGATAAATGCAGTGGTACACATTAAAGCCGTTAATCTCCAGTTCATAGCCACCCGTTTCAGGTATTGACGTGCTGCAAAAAAAGTACCGCTGAAAGAAGGGATTTTAATAGAACCGATAACAGTTGATAGCGGCATGTCGGGCAGTAGTACAAGAGCGGCAGGTGTTTGGATAAGTCCGCCACCACCTACAATGGCATCTACAAAACCGGCGCTGAAAGCTGCAATACAAAGCAATATAATCGTAACAGTATCCATCAATGGGGCAAGATAATTGAATAATGATTGTGTTAACTAGGCTGTTTGTTTTTCAGTAGAGGCCGCATGCTGATTAAGCCGAATAAAGGTCCAAGGGCCATAATGGTAAAGCTGAAGGTTCTGTTGGTTTTGAGCCATGCAATAAGTGGTTGTTCATTGATTAAAAAGTAACTGATGGTTTCAATACTGATAATCGTGATAGCGAAACCAATAGATGTTACGAGTGTTAAAGCTGTTCCTTTCTGGGTGCTGTCTGCTGTTTGTGAAACAAGCGCAGAGAATTGTGGGGAGTCTGCAATAACAAAGCAACCCCAAAGAACCAGTGTACTCAAAAAGAGTGGCACAGGTAGTAAGAAAAACAAAGGCGATAATAAACAGCAAATGCCTGAACCGGATAAACTTATAAACGCAACTTTGGCACTTCCTATGCTGCGGGAATAATAACCACCTATGACAGAACTGATAGCGCCAATGCCAATAATAAGAAAGGACCAGCGTGACACATTCAGCCCCGTGCTTTCCTGTACATTATACCAGCTTAGCATGAGAGGCACAAAGGCCCAGAAAGTATAGAGCTCCCACATATGCCCGAAATAACCAAATGCAGCCGCTTTAAAATCTTTACGATGAAAAAGTGAAGGTAGTTTACTGAATGATAAAGCTGTTGCTTTCTTTCTATGTGGCCCATTTTTGAGGGACCATCCAACAATGATGCCTCCGGTTGCAGCAATACAGGAAGTGTAAATGATTACCTGTTTCCACATTGATACATCGCCCAGGCTTTTAAGTAAATGAGGAAGAGCTTTTCCTGCTACCAGCGCGCCTACCAGGAAGCCCAATGCTTTACCAAGATTTGCTGCATACCAATCGGCTGCAATTTTCATCCCGACTGGATATACACCCGCGAGAAAGAAACCGGTTAAAAAACGAAGACCAAGTATGGAGTTGATATTTCCATCAGTAAATAATATGAATAGGTTGAAAGTCGCGGCCAGTAATGCGGATAACATAAAAACTATCACGGGAGAAAATCTGTCTGCAATAGTGAGCAAGGCAAATAATAACGTTCCTGAAATAAAACCCAGTTGAACAGCGATGGTAATATTACTCAGCATACTGTCAGGGAACTGATAAAGCGATTGCAAAGCAGGAAGAATAGCATTACCTGCAAACCATACCGAAGTACCTGCAAATTGCGACAATACAATAACGGGCAGTATATACGCAGGAACCGTGTTTGATTTTTTTACGGCCATGCTGTAAATTATGCATTTGTTTTTTTCCGCTGCATGGTATTGGCAAGCACCAATCCGCCAATGACCAGTAAGCCACTGATGATATGAATATTGGTAATGCTTTCGCTCAATAACCATACGGCCTCCAGTGTGCTGAAAATGGGGATGAGGTTGCCAAATAAAACAGTGGTTCCAGTACCTAATTTCTGCAAAGCAGTATTCCAGCAGAGAAAAGCAATTACAGAAGTGCCAAGACCGAGATAAATAATTGATCCGATGATATTGCCGTTCCACTGAACAGGCGCTGTAACATTTAATTCGATGATATAGGCAGGTAAGAGAAGTAAGGAGCCAAATAAAAAAATGACAAACAGAAAATTCACAGGCGTAATACCAGCGGGTTTCTTTCTTACAAGAATATTATACACAGCAAAAGCCATAGCGCCAGCCAATATCCATAGATCGCCCGTTGAAAAAGTAAACGAAGCCAGTTTTTGCCAACTGCCCTGAGACAGTAACAATACAATACCAGCAATACAGATTAGCATACCAACTATTCTAAAGATATTCAGCCGTTCTTTCAAAAAAATGATCGCCAATACGGTAGCGAAAATGGGAGAGGAAGTAGTGCCAATTAATGCCATATTAATGGCAGAAGTGTAATGTCCTGCCACATACACACAAGTGTTAAACAAAGTAATACCACTCAGCGATACCCAGAAAAGGTATTTCCAGTTTTGGAACACGATCTGTTTCTGCTGTTTAAATTTTTGATAAGCAAGCGGTGCAATTAAAACGGTGGCTAATGTCCATCTGTAGAAAGCAAGACTTACAGGTGGAATTTGCTGGTTCACGGCTCTTGAAATTACAAAATTACCCGACCAGATTATAGTGGCGAGTACAGCGAGTGAAATGCCGATATAATAATCTTTTTTACCGGAGTGCATACCTGCATTTGCTGCTATTAGTATAATTCAGCACCTGCGAAATGCTGATCGTAATTGCCTTTGATTCTTTCCATAGGAGGATTGAAATAGCCAAACTTCAGCTTTGGAAACTCTTCACGAATCAGGTTCAGCAGTTGCTTTACCCCCAGCATTTCTCCTGTTTCATGTACGCCAATCTTACCCATATACCAGTCTGGATCAATATTAAAATTGCGCCATTGAATCATGGAAAGATCAGTGTCTATGATCAGCTTACGCAATGCTTCATATTCTTCCACACTGTCTGTCATACCGGGGAAAACAAAATAATTGATGCTTGTCCAGCCACCATAACCTCTTACCACTTTCAGGCTTTCGATAATATCTTCAAACTGATAGTTATTTGGTCTGTAATAAGGCTCATAAATATGTTTACGGGCTGAATTGGTACTTACCCGAATACTGTTGAGGCCTGCTTCACACAAGGCTTTTACAGCGTCGGGTTTAGAACCATTGGTGTTGATGTTGATACTACCCCTGTCTGTATGTTTCCTGATTTCAATGATAGACTGTCGTATGGTTTCCCACATGAGCAATGGCTCTCCTTCACAACCCTGACCAAAACTTACAATCGGGAAAGGCGCATTGATTAAATGTGGTACAGTAAACTCCACAATTTCTTCTGCTGAGGGTTTGAATGTGAGACGATCCTGTGTGGATACAATCGTTTCTTCTTCAGGCTGAAAAGAAATGCAACCCACGCAATTGGCGTTACAGGCCGGAGAAGTAGGAACAGGACATTCCCAACGCGATAAAGAAAAATTTCTGGCGGCAGGACAGTTATAAGTCATGCAGCAATTTTCCATCAGGTGTTTTACGAGACGGTTATCCGGGTAATGTTCCAGTAATTGTTCAGTACCTGTTTTAATTTTTTTGTCATCATATCCTGCACATTCCTGGCGAATATCTTTTTCAATTCTTACTGCAGGAACATAAGTCTTATCGTTGAGCCAGCCAGCGGCCGTATAACAAAATAAAGGCAGCGTAGGAGCATCCGGTAAAGTTTCGTATGCGGCGATGTATAAGCCGGTATGTGCTGGTGGAATGAATGCGGCAACGGCCCATCCTTTTTCACATAAACGCATATCGCCTGTAACCACATCAATCCCAATACCTCTTCTGCCTGGTAATTCATATAGATTACCGCCATCTGGCAGTTCTATCCACTCGTCAACAGGAATTGGAAAAGCATCCCATCCCGCACGACCTACGGCATACAGGCTGGTGTCCTCAAAAATATTTCCGTTACCGTCGGAGTAGAGGATGTATGGGGATTGGGAGAGGGGCATAGGCTTTTTTTTGCGTGAGACGTGAGAGGCGTGAGACGTGAAACGTGAAAGGGGTATGCACTACTCCTTCGGAGGTCGTGATGAATCGTGAGTAGTAAGAATAATTATTAAGCTATTCTCACGTCTCACCTTTCACGTCTCACGTTTCGCTGTTCACTTTTCTCCTTTCTCACTTATCCTGTCCTTACAAAATTCATTGAAATCTTTTTCCAGTTGTGGTGCAACATGGGAATCGATTTCTTTTTGCAAGAGTTTATTGTTTTTAAAATCTATTGTCAGTAATCCGTCTTTCAATACAATATTGCTGAATTCGCTCCAATGGTAATGACTTCTCGGAAAAGTATTGAAGACCACTTCTTCTTCATCAAAAGCAACTTCACGCGGGAATTTTACCTGCTTTTCTATTACGGCTGCAATAACATATACAGCAGCAAGCCATGTATATGGCATCGGTAAAGTCATCATTAAACCCCATGCAGCAAATAACATGGCAATCCGAAAGTAGGCGGTTTTGCCATTGCGTTTTTTTACAAACGTAAATGCTACCCATCCAATAATAAGCGCCACAACGGTAACCGGAAATATGGAGGCTTCAGAGAAAGGAGTAAGTGCCGATTCCATTAATACAACAATGGCCAGAACCAACATCATCAGCGTGATATTATCTACCAGTTTAAAATCGCGCTGTTTTAATACCACTACATAGTCATAAGTCCTGGCTGCCATAATTCATTAATTTTTTATCATCAGGTTACAAAGTCTCCAGAGAATTCGGGCGCCTACATTACTATCCCAGTCTGTTTGTCCAACGCCAATCTCCACCAAATCGAACCCGATAATTTCCCTGCCACTCTCTTTTATTTTTTTGAAAAGATACAATACTTCCTCGGTTTCAAACCCGCCCTGTACCGGTGTTCCAGTATTGGGACAATATTTTCTGTCGAGTCCGTCGATATCAAAACTCAGGTATACTTTTTGAGGCAGGTGCTGAATAATTTCTTCTGCAATATGTTTCCAGGTATCGCCTTCAAATTGCCGCTCCTTGATGTTTTTATCGAAATAGGTAATTACTCTGAACTGGCTGTTACAGATATATTCCCATTCCTCTTCACAGAGATCGCGAATACCCACCTGCACTAGTTTCTGTATCTGTGGAATTTCTGTCAGCGCATTGTACATGACAGATGCATGTGAATACACAAAATTCTCATACCCTTTTCTCAGGTCGCAATGAGCATCAATCTGTAATACACCAAAATCGCCATGCTTTTCTGCAAGGGCTTTCATGAAGCCGAGCGGTGTGCTGTGATCGCCGCCTAAGAGTCCAACAATTTTGCCTTTATCAAGTAGCGCCTTGGTTTCATCATAAACCCATTGGTTCAGAAAAATACCACCTTCATTGATTTCTTTCAGGCTCTTGCACATGAATTTGTTTTTCTCCACTTCATCGCCTTTAGAGATATAATCAATATAGAGTTCTGCTTCTTTGCGGAGGTAATCACTTTTCAGTAAAATCTTTTTATTGGTTTCGCGCAGGTAAAAACCTTCTCTCCATCCATTGGGTGTATCTGCATCAAAAAGATCAACCTGTATGCTTGCTTTTAAAATATGGTCTGAGGCACGGGCAGTACCTGCACCATAACTTACCGTTACCTCCCAGGGAACAGGAAGTATGACCAAACGGGCATCATCTTCAGTAAAAGGGAGTCCGAAAATATTGTTGTTGGGGTTACCAACGGCATTGGGGTTAAACTGCGATAAGTCGGCCATGATCTTTCTTAGATTGCAAACGGGATGCAAATTGCAGCAATTTTCTGAAATATGGGATTAAATCAGCCTAAAAGCCCTACCTGGGCTCAAACCTTTCAACAAAACGAACAAACACATGTTCCCAGGGAATAAAAGCAAGTATCAGAAGAGAATAGGCCGGTGTAGCTGAGAAGGAGACCTGTGTAACAGGAATAAGAACAATAAAAGATACCAGCATCAACCAGCGGGTCCATTTCCAGGCATTCCTTAATTCGGCTGTTTTGACAATAAAAGGAAGGAAGATCAATGGGAAAATAGAGATTGTAAGTGCCGGATTTCTGCCATGATAGCTGATAATCAGGAATAGCATCGATAAAAGGCAAATGGCAGCCAGTTTTCTGGACGGGATGATCAGAAAGAGAATAGTTAGTGTGGAAGGCAATATAGTCGCCCATTGGGCAACCAGAAGAGATGGAAACCAACAGGTATCATTCACAGGCAACTGGTGAGGAAGTTCGCCCATGATCCAAAGTGCAATAAATACCAGTAAAAGCCATAACCCGCAAATGCGACTCATAAATGTGAAATAACCATCGTTTACTGGCAAAACTGACTTTTCTTGTGTACCCATACTTTAAAATTGTGGAAAGATTCCGGTTTTAACAACAAAGCCTGACAAACATCAGCTATTGCTTGTTCATTTTGGGCTACTTTTGCAGCGTAAACGAGAAGAGATGAAAAAAACACATATTATCATCCTTGTATTGATTGCTGCCGCCATTGTTGTGCTGATCAGTTATACAGGTGACCTTACTACTTATGAAACCATTGCTTCTGCACGTCAGAAAGAAGGAAAATTTGTAAACCTGATCGCCAAACTGGATACTACCCAGCCACTGGAATACGATGCAGTAAAAAACCCTAATTACCTCACATTTACAGCCGTTGATACATTGGGTAACAGCGTTAAAGTCGTTTATCACAATAACAAACCCACTGATATGGAAAAAAGTGAGCGTCTTGTTTTAAAAGGAAAAATGCAGGGCGATCATTTCGAATGCAAAGACATCCTGCTGAAATGTCCGTCTAAATATAAAGACGATCCTAAGGCGCAACAGCAAAATCAGCCCGTTGCAGCTACCGAACCCACGAAATAAGGGGTGTTGTTTGCACATTCATTTTCCTTACTGAATTATACATCATGCAATATTTAGGTGAACATTTATTTCCCGGACAGGCAGGACATTTTTTTGCTGTTTTATCGCTCGTTGCTTCGCTGATTGCTACAGTCGCGTATTTCAAAGCCAGCAGAACGGAGATGGAGACAACAAAGTCGGGTTGGATCAGGATGGCACGTGTAGCTTTTCTTGTTGAGACCATCAGTGTACTGGCCATGTTTGGTATACTGTATTATATCATCTCCAATCATTTATTCGAATACAAGTATGCCTATAATCATAGTGATAGAAGTTTGCAGGTTGAATATTTGCTGAGTTGTTTTTGGGAGGGTCAGGAAGGTAGTTTTATGCTATGGAGTTTTTGGCATTGTGTACTGGGATGGGTATTAATCTGGCGCGCAAAAGTTTGGGAAGCAGGTGTTATGACGGTAGTGAGTTTCGCTCAGTTTGCACTAGCAACCATGTTATTGGGTGTATATATTTTTGGTGTGAAGATTGGAAGCAGCCCTTTTACTTTACTTAGAAATGAATTTGACTGGCCTATTTTAAGTCGCCCCGATTACCTGAACCTGATTAAAGATGGTACAGGTCTGAATACACTTCTGCAGAATTACTGGATGGTGATACATCCGCCAATTTTGTTCCTGGGTTTTGCTTCAACCATTGTGCCATTTGCTTATGCCATCGCTGGCCTGATGAGTAAAAAACATGAATGGATAAAACCTTCATTGCCCTGGGCCTCTTTTTCTGCGGCTGTTTTGGGTGTAGGTATTATGATGGGAGCTGCCTGGGCCTACGAAAGTTTATCATTTGGTGGTTACTGGGCCTGGGATCCGGTAGAGAATGCATCATTGGTGCCATGGCTCACTTTGATTGCCGGATTGCACACGAATCTGATTTATCGAAACAGTGGTTATTCACTCCGACCCACTTATTTCTTTTATATCATTAGTTTCTCGCTTATTCTTTATTCTACTTTCCTTACAAGAAGCGGTGTGTTGGGAGATACTTCGGTACACGCATTTACCGATCTGGGTATGAATACACAGTTGCTCTTATTTGTACTCGTATTTTTTGTACCTGCATTGTTCCTGTATTTCAAACAATACAAAGCCATTCCAAGCATCCAGAAAGAAGAGAATACCTATAGCCGTGAATTCTGGATGTTTATCGGATCGCTGGTATTCTTTTTATCGGGCATGGTTATCATCGCCAAAACATCTACACCTGTATTCAATAAATTATTTGGAACCAATATTGCACCACCGGAAGATCCGGAGTATGCACATAACCAGATCCAGATTTTTGTAGCGGTAATTATTGGTTTCTTAACGGCCATTACACAATACCTGAAATACAAGGATACTCCCAAAGAATTTTTCGGAAAGAAAATATGGATACCCACCATCATTGCTGTATTGATCAGCCTCGCCATCAGTTTCTTTGGTGAAGTAAATTACGACAAGAAAGGTCCCGGATTTTTGTTTGCCATACATCTCGCTATTTTCACCGCTGTATATGCTGTAGTGGCAAACGCATCTTATATATGGCTGGGGCTGAAAGGAAAACTCAAAGCAGCAGGCGCTTCAGTGGCACATATTGGTTTTGGAATGGTACTGGTGGGTATATTGATTTCATCGGCCAAGAAAACGGTGTTGAGCTGGAACACAACAGGTGTTACGCCATTGCGCCAGGAAGATGCAAAGGAGAGAGGCAACCCTGCCGGTAATCCTGCAGAAAATATTACCCTGTTTAAAGGTGTAGCAACCGATATGGGCAGGTATATGGTTACCTACACCAAAGACACCATTAACGAACGTGATAGAAAAAGATATTTTGAAATTACATTCAAAGCCAAACAGGGAACGGAATTATTTAATCTTTATCCCGATGTAATTAAAAATAACAAAGGGATGGAGGGTTTTGCTGCCAACCCTGCGGCCAAACATTACTGGCACAAAGATATTTTTGCGTATATCACTTCTTTCCAGGAAAACAACAGCGAAGACACCACAAAGTTTGTAAACCGTGATATTAAAGTTGGGGACACATTATTTTATAGTAATGGTTTGATTATACTGAATAAAGTAAGTGTAAACCCGCCTGAGCAATCGGCATTGTATGGTAATGGAGAAACAGCCTTGTTTCTTGATATAGCTGTATTGTCGAAAGATGGTCGTCGTTATGCTGCTACACCGGGTATAGCTGTGAATGGCAATACTTTCAGACCCATTGCAGATACGGTAACAGCGCAAAGCCTTGTAATACAGTTTAACAAAGTGAAAGATGAAAAGAAAGGCTTACTGGAAATTGGTATCAAAGAAAGCGGCGGTATTACCGATCTGATTACGCTTAAAGTTTACGAGTTTCCCATGATTAATATTTTATGGCTGGGTATACTGATCATGACTGCCGGTCTGATCATGTCAATCATTCAACGCAATAAACAGGTGAAAAATAACCTGAAACCTGTTTCCTGAGCTACAATAAAATAAATCAATAAACCCTGTGCTGTTATCCGTTGACGATTTGTTAAAAGGATGCATGGCACAGGGTTACTTTTTTACAGGGGCAGCATTAATTATCGGAACTAGTTCTATATTTAAGTAATGCAAATCCCTGGCAAACATATCATCATAGTGTTGTTACTTCTGTTAATGGCAGGAGCAGGGAAGGAGTTGCAGGCGCAAACCCGTGGGCCGTATGATACGGTGAGGGTATATGCATTTATTACACCCGAAGGAGATACCATCCCCGAAAGTGTGTTGCCTCCAGTAGAAGTAATAGGAAAATTAACCGGTAAATGGAAGCGTCATTGGGCCGAATGGACAAGGTTACGCAATGCTGTCTATGTTACTTATCCTTATGCCATTGCAGCCAGCAGAATCATGAATGAGATTAATGTAAAACTGGAGCGGGTGAGCGATAAGAAACAGCGAAGGGCCATTATTAAATCAAGAGAAAAAGAACTCAAAAGAGATTTTGCAGACAGGCTTACACAGTTATCTGTTTACCAGGGTAAAGTATTGATGAAACTGATTTACCGGCAAACAGGAAATAACTGTTATGAAATCATCCAGGAATACAAAGGTGGATTTAATGCAGCTTTCTGGCAAACCATTGCAGTAGTATTTGGCAGTAACCTGAAGCAAAACTACGACCCCTCCGGCAAAGACCTTGATATGGAAAAAATTGTACGTGATGTGCAGTTGATGTACGGCTATAAAAGCTAATCTCCTCTGCGTAAAACATTAGTTAACAAAATTTACGCAGAGGCAATGCTAAATATGTTGTTTAAGCAACTGAATAAAATGTTCTCTCGAAATCATTTCTGCACCAAGGCTTTCGAGGTGGTCGGTATGTACCTGACAATCGATGAGTATTACTCTTTCTTTTTGTAATTGCTGTACATAACTGATAAAAGCAAATTTGCTGGCATTACTGACTTTACTGAACATGCTTTCTCCAAAAAAGAAAGGTCCCATCCTGATGCCGTATAAACCTCCCACTAGTTCATTGTCCATCCAGGTCTCTGCTGAATGAGCAATACCCATTTTATGTAGTTGAATAAAAGAGGCTTCCAGTTCATCGGTAATCCATGTGCCGTCTTGCCCCTTGCGTTGTAAGGATTTACAGGCTCCTATAACTTCTGCAAAATGGGTATTGGTACGAAAACTGAAATCTCCCTTTTTAAATACCTGCAACATGCTCTTGCTAACTTTTAACCGCTCGGGAAATAAAACAAATCTCGGATCGGGGCTCCACCATAAAGGAATGCTTTCATCATCATACCAGGGGAAAATACCATTCCGATAAGCGAGCAGTAATCTGTCAACAGAAACATCTCCACCCATCGCCAGCAAACCATCTTCCAAAGCCTCGTTAACAGGCGGAAACCAAAGGCGGGAATCTAGTGCGTGTAAAGACATAGCTTAGGGAATAAGAAATAAGGAATAAGAAACAGGGGAATCGGGAAGGGAGAGGAAGCTACTTTCACATTCCTCTGTTTCTTATTCCTTATTTCTCTGTTTCAACGGTTGCTCCGATGCCGCGTTCGGTAATGGCATCGCACATGGGTTTAAGGGTGTCGTAATCGCCGATTTTAACAGTAGATTTTCCTTTAAAATGAATGATAATAGCAGATTGTTCGGCCTGTTCGTGCGTGTGTCCACAAACTTCCATTAATGTTTCGATGACCCATTCAAAAGTATTCACCTCATCATTCCATACAATAAGGCGGAACGGCGTGGCATTGTCCACCGCTATATCTTCTTCCTGCGATTCCCAGGGGCGCGGGCTTGTACTATTTGAAATAAGGGTCATTCTATAAAGTTAAATTGAACTTCAGAAAGTACAGATACAGGTTAAATAAAAAAGACTTACAATTTGGTTGTAAGTCTTTTCTCTGTGGGAGCACACGGGTTCGAACCGCGGACCCTCTGCTTGTAAGGCAGATGCTCTAAACCAACTGAGCTATGCTCCCGTTTTGTTGGGAGTGCAAAAATAGGGTCTGAAACATTACTGCCAAAAAAAGTTTTGAGTTTTTTTAAATTAATTCAACTGCAAAGCAGGTAAACGGTAGTGCTGACTATCATACACAAACAATTCCTCAATTTCGTAGGTCCAGTATTTGTACAGGGGCGATTTTACGAGAATTTTATCGGTTTCCTCCTTACTCTCTGTATTCAGTGTAATCCAGCAGGTCTGGCTCTCCATACTTACCGCATAGCTGTCTATAATGCCTTTATTGAGTAAAAAATTCACATAGGTACGGTGGGGTGGTACGAGTGCCATAAAATTGTCATCCATCTGGAACTTAATAATTGCCTGAAACTTTTTCATACGCTCAGTTTTATTGATTTTGGCCACATGGAATTCGCTAATGAACATTTCTGTTGATATATAGATTCGTTATGGCTCATTTCGTACGCTCTTTTACTGGTTTACCTAATACAAGATCCGTGCTGTTCTGCTTTCATGTGGCAATCTGGCAACATTTGTATCAGTTTTACTGCTGATATTGCAGAAAGTACTGTCAAACTACAAATGAAAGTTATATGATAAAGACCATTTTACTGCTCCTGGTTTCCAACATCTTCATGACATTCGCCTGGTACGGCCATCTCAAACAACAGGGTGTGCCCTTATGGAAAGCCATTGCCATCAGTTGGGGTATCGCTTTTTTTGAATACTGTTTAATGGTACCTGCCAACAGGGCAGGATATGCCAACGGATTCAGCGGCTTTCAATTAAAGATTACCCAGGAAATCATAACGCTGCTTGTGTTTACCGTTTTTGCCGTGTTTTATCTCAAAGAACCTTTTCAGACAAAATACCTGATCAGCTTTTTGTTTATACTCGGTGCCGTGTATTTTGCCTTTAAAAAATAAGGGGTACTTCTCAGTACCCCTCCATCTATCCTATAACCTTATTCCGTATCTTTTTTTACTTCCCTGATCCTGCGTTTGAACACTTTTTTTTCGCGGGGCGATAAACTGTCTGCACGATGTTTCATTCTTTCTTTCATCTGTGCTTTTTGTTCGGGTGATAATTCATCAAAATGCTTGCGCATTTTTTCACGCTGTTCTTTCTTTTGTTCTGGTGAAAGACTGTCGTAGTGTGCTTTCAACTCTTTTCTTTTTTCAGGGGACATACGATGTTCTCCACGATGTTTTCTGAATTCAGCCAGTCGTGCTTTTTGTTCCGGATTCAGGCTATCGCCGCGCTGGCGGATTTTTTGTTGGGGAGTGGTTGCTGTTTGCGCTTTTACTTCCTGTTGAAGAAAAGCTATGCTGAATAAGCTGCAGCAAATGAGAATGGTTTGTTTCATGTTTCAGTGGTTTAATGATTATAAGACCACTGCCACAGATACAGGTTTAAAGAAGGAACCGATCAATGAAGCCTTTTAACATTTCAATATCTCCGCAACCCTTCTGTGTTTCTCTGTGTCTTCAATGGCAATACATTAATTATTTGCCACTGAAGACACAGAAGGCCACTGAAAGAATTTACCTATGGAAGAATCAGTTGTGCAATACGTCCGCCACTGCCTGCCATAAAAATGGCTTTGCCGTTCCGGGCTTTTTGTATCACATGAAAATTTTCTTTTGAAATAAGTTGCCAGTTTTTACCTGCATCTTTCGAAACATCAATCCCAGAAGTGCCGCAGGCTACCAGGTTATTTGCATCAAGATAAACAACACATGATCTGTATCCATGTGGCATTGTTTCAGGTAATGAATACACGGGTTTACCAGTTTGAAAAGAAACAAGCACACAATTATTGGAACCAATACTGTCTTTTGCAAAATCGCCGCCTACAATAACAGCTGATTTTGTTTTGTTAAACACATCAATCGAATTGGCACCTGTTGAAGTACCACCCTGTATTATGTGTAAAGAGTCATTGAAGTTATGGAGCGTTAAATCTTTCATTCTTGCTTTACTTCCGCCGGTAACAAGCAGTGTAGGTGAGTGGTCGTTCCAGTTGGTCAGCTTTACATTGGTGCCGCTCGATGCAAACATGGCTTCGGTATCAGGAACCAATCTTACATCATCTTTCGATTCAGATTTGGGCATAACCTGCCAGGTGTCGCCCGCATCGAACGACATGGCCACAAATAATTTTCCATTGATCGGGTCACCAACTACAATCAGTGTATGGGTAGGAACTTTATTATCTTGTTTCCTGTTCCCTTGATCCTTTATCCTTTTAATTTGAACTGAATCAACCAACATATCCATCGCATCCATAAACATACCCTTGGTGGTATCTTCAAATACTTTGGCCCAGTTTTTCCCCCCATCTTTTGTTTTAAGAATCACAGCAGGTTCAGCAATGGCCATTATAACGGCTGTTTCTGCATCAATAGCTTCTATATCCCTGAAATCTCTTTTTTCGTACCCGGGAATGGTGATCCATTCAAGTGTATTGCCACCGTCAGTTGATTTGGCAACCGTACCATTGCTGCCACTGGCCCAGAAAACTTTGTCGTTCACCACACTGAGTCCACGAAAACTTACGCGTCTGCCTGCTTCCAATACTTTTACCGGGGAAGTCTGTGAAAAACCATTCAATGAAGTCAGCGCAGCGAACAACACAATAATTATTTTATAAAACCGCATAGGAACTACATTTTTGTACATTAAAATGATCAATCACGAATGTCAAAATCTCATGAAAGTTAAGTGATGTAAATTAAAATTTATCTTCTAACTAAATCAGACATCTGACATCTTACATCAGAAATGCTTATGATTCCATACTGGATGAGCCGTACCCAGCTCTTATTGGGTGATGAACCGATTGAAAAACTCATAACCAAAAATGTATTGGTGGTAGGTTTGGGTGGCGTAGGTGGTATATGCGCCGAAATGATTGCACGTGCCGGCATAGGTAAAATGACCATTGTAGATGCAGATACAGTTGACCTCAGCAATTGTAACCGCCAGATTCCCGCACTTCATTCAAAAGCCGGGCAACTGAAAGCAGAAGTTATGGCGGAACGATTAAAGGATATTAACCCTGAACTTGAACTAACTGTGCTGACTGAATTTATCCGCGATGAACGTACCAATGAAATACTCGATCAGGGTGGGTTTGATTATGCAGTGGATTGTATTGATACACTTTCCCCAAAAGTTTATTTCATTAAAGCCTGTATCGACAGAAAAATCCCCATTGTCAGTTCACTGGGTGCCGGTGGAAAAGTTGATCCGTCGCAAGTAGTGGTAACAGATATTTCTAAAACGCACCAATGCAACCTCGCGAGGTATGTACGTAAACGCTTACATGAACTGGGTATTTATAAAGGGTTGAAAGTTGTTTTCAGCGCAGAAAAAGTAGACCAGAGCCGGATCATTGAAACTGAAAAAGCATATCCCAAGAAATCCATTATCGGAACCATTAGCTATATGCCGGCTATTTTTGGTTGCGTAGCTGCAAGCGTAGTGGTTAGAGATTTGTATGAGGGGGCTTGAATAGTGAGTAGTGAATAGTCAGTAGTGAGTTTTATTTTTTCCTATCACTCACAACTGACTACTCACTATTCATACAGCAAATACCGCCTAACCTCATCTTCCCATTCCTTGCATCTGCAATATTTGGTAATAGCGGCCATAAATGCTGGTACGGGGAGATCGAATAAGGCTTCGCTGCTTGAAATACCCAGTAGTTTATCGAGATGTCCTTTGCCTGATGGGTTTACACTGGTAGGATAAGTTGCCCATTGGAACTGCGATGGATGAAGGCTTTTAATCAATTTGATCAATATCATTCCATTCATTACTGCATTAAAACAGGAGCGGTCATCTACTTTCATATGTACCGCATTACATAACTGTTGCTCAAATTTACTGTGTACAGGAGTAAATTGAATGGTTGATGCGTTGAGTTCGCCACCCGACATGTTATTGAGCATATCAGCTACCACATTGGCATTAAGCCAGGGGGCTCCGGCAGATTCAAAACTAACATCAGTTCCTCTGCCTTCGCTGATATTAGTAGCTTCCAATAAACAGAGTCCGGGATATAACAACATCGATTGAAAACTTTGAATGGCAGGAGAAGTAGCTACAAAAGGAATGCCCCAGTCTGGCTGAAACATATCTCTTCGCCAATTTTCACATTTAATGACTTCAATCTCTGCTCCAATATTTCTTGCATGATTAAAATAAAGTGCAAGCTCTCCCAGCGTACAACTATGTCTCACAGGCATGGCCCATCTACCTATAAATGAACTGTTGGACTCATCTAACATTGGTCCCTCACACAATTGCATATTGCCGGAAACGGGGTTGGGACGATCAAGGATAACAAGTTTTTTATGACATGCTGCGGCAGTTTCTATGATATGGGTAAGCGTCCACAAATAAGTATAAAAGCGACTGCCTATATCGGGGACATCAAAAATCAGCAGATCAATATCTGAAAGATGAGTAGCTGTTGGTGTTAATCTTTCTCCATATAAACTAATTACGGGTAAACCTGTAAGTACATCATTGCCATCTTTTATGGGATGACCATCTGCACCACGAACATCCAGTCCATGTTCAGGCGAAAAAAGCAATTTGATATTAAAACCCGCTTTCAACAAAGCCTGTCTCGATGGTTCCAATAAACAGGTAGTAGCTGCTTCATTGGTAACCATACCAATCCTTGATTCTTTCCAGGAAGGTTGTTGACGAATCAGTATGTCTATTCCAAAAGCAACCATAGAGGAGGATTTTTTGATGTCGGATGTATGATGTCTGATATGTGGAGTAAAGATGAAATAAATGGAGCAATTATAAATCAAAAACCAAAAGTCGAAAAAATCAGACATCCGACATCAGACATCCGAAATCTGTCCTTTCATTTCCTCCACAATATTAAAAATTATAGGGCAGCGGCCGTAGTGCATGAGGGTGGTAAATAGTCTCTTGCTGAACCCGGGTAAATGCATGGCGGGAAATTCGCGGCAGCCTTCAAATCGGTATTCGTAAACGGTACATTTGTTATCACTTAAAAAAGAGCAGGGAATACTATTCATCAGCATCATGCCATTGCTGCCTTTTTCAAGGTATTGTTCATCGAAATTTGTTCTTGTTAATTGAAGGTGATGGCTCAAATGATTAGCTTCCTGTTCGCTTACATTAATCATTAAAGTTTTGCAACAGTTACCGCATTGGGTACAATCTATTTTAGGAGATATTTCATTGTTCAATTGCTGAACCATGTTATCAACCAAAACAGGGTCCATTTCCTTTACTTTCAGGGCAAAATGGTCGTTTTCTGTTGCTCTCTCCAATGCCAGGGCAGCAATCTGTTCAAGATTCTCTAAAAGGTATTTTTCGGGCTGTTTGATGCTGTAAAGGTAGGTACTTGGGTAATAATGAGGGGTAAATCAACATTTTTTACTCTTTTATCCACATCAAAAGCCTATTTGTAGAAAAGTAAAATTGTACCGGGAGTTGAGGTGGTTAGATTTGCGGGTTGAGAATACGCCTGTCTTTTTATGAGGTGGCGTTGTGACTGACTAAATAGATTGCAAATGGGTGAACAGAAGAATTTGAACGAGTATAATGAAGATTCCATACGGTCGCTCGACTGGCGCGAACATATCCGGCTTCGTCCGGGTATGTATATCGGAAAATTGGGAGATGGCTCTGCAACCGACGATGGCATTTATGTCCTCATTAAAGAGGTACTGGATAACTGTATCGATGAACATACCATGGGTTTTGGAAAACAGGTGGAGATTGCTATCGAAGGAAAACAGGTAACTATTCGTGACTATGGACGTGGTATTCCGCTTGGTAAAGTGGTGGATGTGGTAAGTAAAATTAATACCGGCGCTAAATACGACAGTAAAGCATTTCAGAAAAGTGTAGGATTGAATGGTGTGGGTACCAAAGCGGTGAATGCACTCAGCCAGTATTTTAAAGTTACTTCTCACAGAGATGGAAAAGAAAAAACAGCTGAATTTGAAAGAGGCGTGTTGGTAAAAGATCATAAGGAGCAAAAAACTTCGGAACCAAATGGAACACTTGTAAGTTTTGTTCCGGATGAAACTGTATTTCGCAATTTTCATTTTATCCATGAATACCTCGACAGCCAGCTATGGAACTATTGTTACCTGAATGCTGGTTTGTCTATTCATTTCAACGGCAAAAAATATGTCAGCAAAAATGGTCTGCTCGATTTGCTGGAACGCAAAACCAATGCGGATGAACTCCGTTACCCTATTATTCATTTAAAAGGAGAAGATATTGAAGTAGCACTTTCTCATAACAACGATTATGGGGAAGATATTTTTTCATTCGTGAATGGTCAGTACACCACACAGGGTGGTACCCATCAGCAGGCATTCAGGGAAGCCTATATTAAAGTTATACGCGACTATTATAAAAAAGATTATGACGCTGCAGATATCCGCGGAAGTATTGTTGCCGCTATTTCTGTTCGTGTGCAGGAGCCGGTATTCGAGAGCCAGACCAAAACAAAACTGGGTTCTCAGAATGTCTATGATGGCGGTCCTACCATGAAGAAATTTGTGGAAGAATTTCTCGCAAAAGAACTGGATAATTATTTACACAGAAATCCTGCTGTGTCTGATGCATTGCGTAAACGCATTGAACAGAGTGAACGGGAGAGAAAGGAACTGGCCGGTATTAAAAAACTGGCGAATGAAAGGGCGAAGAAGGCCAATCTTCATAATAAAAAATTACGTGATTGCAGGGTTCACTTGAATGATGATCTGCCTGCCAAGAATAAAGAAGAGTTTATTGCGACGCAGAAAAACTCAACCCTCTTTATTACAGAAGGAGATAGTGCAAGTGGAAGTATCACCAAATCGAGAAATGTAGACACACAGGCTGTATTCAGTCTGAGGGGTAAACCTCTGAATGCATTCGGACTCACCAAAAAAGTGGTGTATGAAAATGAAGAGTTCAATCTGCTGCAACATGCGCTGAATATTGAAGACGGAATGGAAGGGTTGAGGTATAACAATATTGTTATTGCAACAGATGCCGATGTGGATGGTATGCATATCCGTTTGCTGATGATGACTTTCTTCCTGCAATTCTTTCCCGACCTGGTGAAACGTGGTCATGTATATATTCTCGAAACACCTTTGTTCAGGGTAAGAAATAAACAGGAAACTATTTATTGTTACGACGAAACAGAAAAACAGGCAGCCGTAACCAAACTGGGTAGCAAACCCGAGATAACCCGATTTAAAGGGTTGGGTGAAATTTCGCCAGAAGAATTTGGTCGTTTTATTGGCGAAGAGATGCGCGTACAGCCGGTTATTCTTGAACAAGGTGATCATATTCAGCAACTGCTCGAATATTATATGGGAAAGAACACCATGGAACGACAGGAATTTATCATCAATAACCTGAAAGTAGAACTGGATTTGGTTGACTGATTATTAACACAAGAAAGAAAAAGAAAAGATGATTCATATAGTTTTTGAAACAGCGAATGTAGCAGCCTTACAACAGGCTATTGAACTCGACGAAACCCTGCAAGGCAATATAGTGGAGATAAAAGATGATTATGCTGTAGGTCCGTTGGGAGATATTTATGAAACAGAAGGTTATCAGACTCGACGCGACTGGTGGAAGAACCTGCTGGAGTTTTCGCCTTATACCGAACAAATCAATATTGTAGATGATAAATTAACGGTTCACCAGTTGCTCAAGCAACTGGATGAAGAGCCTGAAGCAGAAGTATGGATTTGGATGGCACAAAATGCCCATGATGTGTGTGGTTATTATTGGCTCATGAGTCAGTTGAAAGAATACCAGGGTCGTGTACAGGTATTATACTTAAATAATCTGCCTTTTATTAATGAGAAGGGGCAGATATTTTATCCCTCCTACCTGCATGAAATTCAACCGAAGGAATTTTTGAAGGCAAAAAAACTGGCACGCCCTATTACACCCAGTGAATTTGAAGTAGATCCGGATGAGTGGAAAAAACTTTGTGTAGACAACGCATTGGTTCGTTTCCTGGAAGGAGGGAAAAAAATCATTGGTAAAGAAGCAGATTTCTTTGATAAAGATTTGCTGGCTCATATTACAGCGGAGTCGCAAAAACTGAATAAAGTGATCGCCAATACCCTGTCTAAAATGAAAGTAAAAACTGGCGATGTTTTTCTTGTATGGCGTGTACGTGAACTTGTGGCAGCAGGCAGATTAGAGATGGTAGGCGACTGGAATAAAGGCTGGAAAGAGATTACAGTAAAGACAGCGTCTGCAACACAGACTGTAACAACAGAAACAGTTTAATTAAAGTGTGTATGGTAGAAATTATTCCGGTACCACAGGTGGCAGAAGATGAAAGGGGGGGCACGCATTTTTTTGATACTGATCGAACAGGTCAGTTCATTATTGCTTACAGAAAAGCAGGTAGTGCAAGTGGAAGACATTATCATAAGGGAGCAGCAGTTCAGAAAAATCCGGAGCAGATTATTATTATGCAGGGAGAAGCAACCGTGAACTGGCTGGATGTACGGAGTGATAAAAAAGGAAGTATAAAAGTAAAAGCACCGGTCATGGTAAAAATTCAACCATGGGCCTGGCATGAAGTAATAGCAAATACAGATATCATCGTATTTGAACTAAATGGTCTTGAAGATGCAAAAGACGATACTTTCAGACTGGAACAGTAGCGATCACAAACGAAGTAGACATGGCGAAAGAAAAACAACCAAACAGGGTTTTTGAAAATGAAACAGGTGTGCAGGGGCAATACCGAAACTGGTTTCTTGATTATGCCTCTTATGTAATATTGGAGCGTGCCATTCCGGCTATTGAAGACGGGCTAAAACCGGTACAGCGAAGAATTTTGCATTCGATGAAGGAAATGGATGATGGCCGTTTTAATAAAGTGGCCAATATCATCGGTCAGAGTATGCAATACCATCCGCATGGTGATGCAAGTATTGGTGATGCACTGGTGAATCTGGGACAAAAAGATTTGCTGATTGAAACACAGGGTAACTGGGGCGATGTAAGAACAGGTGATGATGCCGCTGCTTCAAGGTATATTGAAGCACGTTTATCGAAGTTTGCGCTGGATGTGGCCTTCAACCCGAAAACCACCACCTGGCAGTTGAGTTACGACGGTAGAAAGAATGAGCCGGTAACACTGCCCATGAAATTTCCACTCTTGTTGGTACAAGGTGCCGATGGTATTGCGGTGGGGTTATCAACAAAATTGTTACCGCATAATTTTTGTGAACTGATTGATGCTTCCATCAAATGCCTCAAAGGCAAACGCTTTGAGCTATTTCCTGATTTTCAGACAGGAGGTATGATTGACGTGGCAAATTACAACGAAGGAAAAAGGGGAGGTAAAGTAAGAGTAAGGGCGCACATAGAAGAACTCGATAAGAAAACGCTGATCATTAAAGATGTGCCTTATGGTGTAACCACTACCCAGTTAATGGAAAGTATTACCAAAGCCAATGACCAAGGTAAAATCAAAATTAAAAAAGTAACGGATGTTACTGCCAAAGATGTAGAGATACATATTGATCTGGCTGCAGGTATTTCACCGGATATTACCATTGATGCATTGTACGCATTTACAGACTGTGAAGTAAGTATTTCACCCAATGCCTGTGTTATTGTGGATCATAAGCCGCAATTCATGGGTGTACACGAATTGCTGAAAGTGTCTGCCGACAATACCCGCGAACTACTCAAAAGAGAGCTGGAGATAAAACTGGGTGAACTGGAAGATAAATGGCACTATACTTCACTCGAAAAAATATTCTTTGAAGAAAAGATATACAAGGAACTGGAGCAGAAGCATTCAACATGGGATGCTGTTATTGAAGCCATTGACAAAGCATTTACTCCATTCAAGAAAAAATTGAAAAGAGCCATTGAAAGGGAAGATATTCTCAAACTAACCGAGAAGCCTGTAAGAAGAATTTATCGACTCGATATCAATGAACTGAATGAACAGATAAAATCGATAGAGGCAGATATTAAACAGGTGCAATACGATTTGGAGCACCTGACCGATTTTGCAGTGGCCTATTTTGAAAACCTGCTGAAAAAATATGGTAAAGGGAGAGAGCGTAAAACAGAGATCAAAGAGTTTGATACCATACAGGTAAAACATGTGGCGATAGCAAACACAAAATTATACATCAACCGTTCAGAAGGGTTTATTGGCACAGGTCTGAAGAAAGATGAGTTTCTCTGCGATTGTTCTGATTATGATGATATCATTGCGTTCACCCGTTCAGGTACCATGAAAGTGGTGAAAGTATCGGATAAGGTGTTTATCGGAAAAGATATCTGGCACGCTGCTGTGTTCCAGAAAAATGATGAGCGTACCACCTATAATATGATTTATCTTGACGGTGCTACCGGAACCAGTTATGCCAAACGTTTTAATGTAACAGGTATTACGAGAGATAAAGAATATGATCTTACCAAAGGCTCAGATAAAAGTAAGGTTCACTATTTCACGGCTAACCTGAATGGTGAGGCAGAAGTGGTTAAGATTGTACTGAGTCCGAATTGTACAGCCCGAAATAAAGAATTTGATTTTTATTTCGAAGAACTGGAAATCAAAGGACGAAGCAGTATGGGTAATCAGGTAACTAAATACCCCATTAAAGCGGTAAAACTGAAAGAAGCAGGAAAGAGTACTCTTGCTGGTCGCAAACTCTGGTTCGACGATAAATTTGGTCGATTAAACACAGAAGATAAAGGACAGTATTTGGGAAGTTTTGAGGACGAAAAATTGCTGGTCATTTACCATGATGGTAGTTATGAACTTACAGACACCGAAATGACCCAGCGTTTTGAGCCGGAAAAAATTGCCTTGATTGAAAAATTTGATCCCAATAAAATCATTACGGCCGTTTACCTCGATAATGATAAAAAGCAATACAATATCAAGCGCTTTAAAATTGAAACAAGTACCATGAAGACCCAGTTCCTGTTTATCAAAGAAGGAGAGGGTAATCGGTTGGAAGCTGTTACAACAGATGATGAACCAATATTGGCCGTACAAACAGGTAAGGGGACGCAGGTTAGAAAAGCCAAATTTAAAGTAGGTAAAATGGTGGAAGTAATGGGCTGGAAAGCAGTAGGTGCCAAGCTCACAGACTTCAACAAGAATATTGAGATGGAGTGGGAGCAGAAACCTAAAGATGACAATGCTCAGCCTGAACTTTTCGAGTAATCATCATTATAAAACTTGCCTGATAAGCATATAGCGTATGTGCAAAATAGGAAAAGGGTATATCAATGTTGATATACCCTTTTTACTTATAGATTGAAAACTGCTGTTACTTCGCTGAATACCTTACATATTCACCAAAGCCTGGCATATTCACTACACCTGCTCCCGAGCCTAAACCTGTTACAGGGAAAGCTTCATATTTTTTTGTACCAACATAAATATCAGGTGCGAAATCATAGTTGTCGTTCAGTGCAATTGGTGCACCAAAAAGCGCAACGATTTCAGCGGCTGTTACTGTAAATGATGCTGGTAAAGTAGTTACGTTGGCTTTGAATACTTTTACACTTGCTGCAGAAGCATTCTTTCTAACTACAATGTCAACTTTTGCCGGAGCCACAGCACCAGGGAAATAAAGTGCTACTTTAAACTTTCCCTGAAAAGCAGCCTGATTGGTAAAAGTAATGGTGGTGGGACTACCGGTCTCAATATTGGAGGTAATGGTTGGTATATCCTCAATACCCACTCTTTTTGGGATGGCACCATCATCCTTTTTACAACTTGTAAATGCAATCACAAAAAATAATGCGAGAGCAGATAGTATATTAATTTGTTTGAGTTTCATGTTCTACTATTTTAATGAATGGATCGATTAAGGTTGCCAGAATACTTTAAATGATTCAGGAACTTTTTGGGGAGGTGCATTTGAGTTCAGTGCAATCTCATTGGCACTGAAGGGTAATGACCAGGGATATTTTCTGTCGTTTGATACCGAAGTAACAGTGCCATCGGGAGCTGTTACACTTGTTACATTTCCTTCTGGCGCAGGAGCAAACAGTACAGGGTATTTGGTTCTGCGATAATCGGTATAGTTGTCAACAGGGTTCTCAATTCTATTGATCCATTTCTGTGTTATGATATGTTCCAGCTTTTTGGCTGTGCTGGCTAAATCATAGGCAGTAAGAACGGCAGCTTTATAGGCTGTAGTCGCTGCTTGCGATGCAATTAATGGAACTGTTTGAGGAGCACCTGCAGATCCTGGTTTAATAAAGTTGGTGATCACATAATCAACCTGATTAAATGATTCATCCATTGCTTTACTGAAAACAGCTCTTGCATCGCCCGTCACTGCGCCAACATTGATAAGTTCAGCTTCCAGGTACAAGCGGTCAGCATAAGAAATAAATTGATGAGGTCTCGCACCTGTTCCTGCATTTTGGGTACCGATTGAGTTAACTGATCTTGCCGCACCGTCATCATATCTGCCACCTACCGGGTAAATGCCAAACAATGAATAAGTCTGGCTGTTAGAACCATCGCGGCATCGGCCATTTGATCCAAAGAGAATAGTGATAAATCCACCATCACGGAACTCGGTACAGTTCTCAGGCGTTGGATTAGAGCCACCTGGAGCAGATTTCTGGTTATAGATATAATAAGGAATTCTTGGATCAGCAATACCTGTAAGGATGTCTGGATTTCTTCCTTTCATTATTTCATATAACCATGGACTGAAAAGCTGTCCACCACGCTGGGTAGCGTTATAGTCGCCATAGCCGGGGTGTCTATCATCGGTAGTGGCAATTGGACCATAAGCCATAGAAAAACTTTCAGCCTGGGAGTTGATCAGAGAGTTGGGTGCTGCCAGTAATGCGGCAACCTGTGTTTTCACATCCTGTACCAATCTTACCTGAGTGTATAATTTCAGTTTGATGGTATTGGCTGCTTTGATCCAGTTTGTTTTACTGCCTTTATAGATGTAATCATCATTACCTGGTACAGAAGGGTTAACTGTTGTGTTATTAATATCGGCAATACCTTCATCCAGCATTGCGAATAATTTTGGATAAATATCCGAACCCTTATCAAATTTAGGCTGGGTAATACCTGATTCGAATTTGTCGAATTCAGAAAAAGGGATATCTCCCCAGATATCTACCATCATGCTGAAAGTATAGGCTTTCAATATTTTGGCGATTCCAACGTAGACAAAACGGTTTTCCGCAGTGCCACGTGTAATGATCACATTTAGGTTAGAGATGGCACTATACAATCCTTCCCATCCTGATGCACCGGCACCATAGCGGTCTGCACCTACACGACCTGTCATTTGATGTGTATATACGGAGAATGTATTTCCCAGACCAGAGCCTAATGCAAAGCTGTTGGAAATATTACGTTCTGCGGCACTCAGTACCATAGACAATTGTACTGATTCCGGGGTAGGGCTGTTGGGGTTCTTGTTTACATCAAGAAACTTTTTACAACCAATGCCTGATGCAGAAAGCACTACCAGGGCTGTAAAAATGTAAGAGATATATTTTATCCTTCTCATATTTTTTATTTTACTTAGTGATATTAGAAAGTTACGTTCAGGTTCAGGCCATATCTTTTTGTACTGGGTGCTCCACCTGTTTCAACACCTTGTGTACCTGCACCAACAACTGAGTTAATATCTGGATCGAAGTTGGTGTACTTAGGTACGTTCGGTGCCAGGTACCAAAGGTTACGCCCACTTAATGAAAGGGTAACATTTGATAACTTAAGTTTACTCACCCATCTTTTTGGTAAAGAATAACCGAGTGTAATTTCTCTCAACCTGTAAACGGTACCATCAAAAACCGCATATTCAAATGCACCATTGGTTGCAAAACTTGCACCTGTTCCTTGTGTAAAGTATAAATCGTTGGTAGTTACCCTCGTTTGGTTTTGTACAGTTTTACCACCCACCAGCATTGGTGTATAGCGATTCAATCCGTTTGGACCAGGAACAGGAGTAGTGTTTCCATAAACACCTGTAATAACGCGGCTCTTCTCTCTGTCTTCTGTATCTTTTGTAACACCTCTTCCCAGCATGCTGCTGATGGTTTCAGAGTAGAAGTCACCACCCTTGGTCATATCCCAAAGAATACTTAATTCAATTCCTTTAAAATTGAAGTTATTGGTGATACCTATTTTGTAATCGGCATTGGGGTTACCAACCATACCTGGGTTAGGGTCTAAGAATGGCATACCAGATGAAGGATTAATCAATAACTGTCCATCATCTGTTCTGGCAGAGAAAGAACCCCTTAAATAACCATAGGGGAATCCTGCTTCAATATAATTGAAACCACCAATGATATCTCTTGTAAGACCTGGTATCAGTTTTTCAACTGTATTAATATTTCGGGTAAAGATGGCTCTTACATCCCACTGAAAGTTTTTAGCGATCACTGGTTTAATGTCTAAAGCAGCTTCCCATCCAGTATTACGGATTTCCCCGAGATTGGTAAAGAATGAGCTATAACCTGTTGTTTGTGGTAAACCAATTGAATAAATCAAATCAGTTGACCTTTTGTCATACCAGGTAAGTTCCAGACCCAGTCTTCCTTTGAAGAAACGCATATCAGAACCGATTTCCAGTTCAGTTGTAAACTCAGGGGTCAGGTTGGGGTCATAGCTGGAACCACCTCTTGTTGCCAGCGGCTGTCCAAGGAAACCAGCAGCATTCAGACCAAAAATGGGCTGACCATTATGTGGTCCTGCATCATTACCCACTCTTGCATAACCAGCACGAAATTTACCATAATCAAGCCAGTTTGATTTAAGTCCGAACGCATCTGACCAAACCAATGAACCCGAAACACCTGGATAGAAGTATCTCGCATTTTTATAAGGCAGGGTAGAAGTAAGGTCCATTCTGCTTGTGATATTTAAGAAAGCATAGTTTTTGTATCCCAGAGAAGCATCTCCGAACACACCTACTAATCTTCTTTTAGATCTGGTATCTCCACTGAATGTCTGACGACGTGTATTGGTAAGGTTGAATAAACCCGGAATTACGAAGTCAACACCATATACCTGCTGGTTGCGGCTGGTTCTTTCGTTTATTTCACTACCTATGTTAACATCCAATGTGAAATTTTCGAAAATTTTGGGATTGAAAACAGCAACGATTTTTGCATTGACTTCCTGTGTTCTGCTTACTACTTCAGTAAGTGTACCTAAGAGGTTGTCTGCACTTCCCAAAGATGATTTGTCGATAATCTGATCTCTGTACAATGCATAGTTGTTAACACCACCATTAAAGTCAACACGTGCCCTTTTGCTGAATTTGTAAGAAGCTCTTGCATTCACAACGATACGGTCATCAATACTAGTAATAACATTGTGGTATGCTCCCCATACAGGGTTGGTGTACTGACCGTCGTTAAATCCGATCTGACGACCAGCTCTGTCTTCAGATGGCCATCCAACAATATCCCAGTTTCTTGCCATAGTGTAGGTACGTCCCCACTGTGAGATAAAGCTCTGGGCCTGACCAATAAAGCCACCTATCTGTTTGGTTCTGGCATAAGAGATATTGGCACCGAATGTAAGATTGCCCACACTTGTCTGCCCCCCTACACTGATATTGTTTTTGGTATAGCTTGAATTGGTGATATAACCTTTCTGATCTACACGTGATAAGGTAGCACTGAATGTAGTATTCCCTTCTCCGCCATTCAAACCTATAGAGTTTTCCAGTAAGTGACCCGTATTAAACAGAGAAGACACATTATTAGGATATGGTTTGTAAGCAAGACGTCCATTCGGGAAAAGTTCAGGATAAGAAGCAAACATGGTAGCCCATGTAGTAGCTGGAATAGAATCTATTCCTGATGCAGAAGTTCCGATTACGTTACCTCCGGCATCATAGATTACACCCTTTCCGAATTTAGCACCCCAAGAACCATTTGATGATTGCGTTCTGAAGTTGGCACCAGCACCGTAAGAGTTCTGGAACTCAGGTATGTCTGAAATTTTCTCAATACTGTAACCGGCTCTATAGGTTACATTTAATGATTTAGCTCCTTTTTTAGGGGCACCTGATTTGGTGGTAATTAATAATACACCATTCGCAGCACGTGATCCGTAAAGAGAAGCAGCAGCAGCGCCCTTTAATACGTTCATTGATTCAATATCATTCGGATCAATGTTGTTTAAACCGGATCCGTAAGTACCACCACCACTGAATGGGCTGCTTGTATTAACCAGATTATTGCTGTACGGCACACCATCTACAATGATCAAAGGCTCACCCCCATTAAATGATGATACACCTCTGATTTGCATACGTGTAGCAGCACCCGGAGCACCCTGTCCAGCGCGTATGTCAACCCCCGGAACTTTACCTGCAAGGTTGTTGAGGATATTTGGCTCCGACTTCTGCAGAAGGGTACCCGGTTCCACTTTGGAAATGGCATAACCAACTGCTTTTTCAGAACGTTTAATACCCATCGCCGTTACTACTACTTCAGATAAAGAAGCATCTGGAGCCAGTGAAACATTCACTGTTGTGTTTGTACCAATTGTTACTTCACGCGTAGTAAAACTTACGCTTGAAATAACCAGTACATCACCTTTTGAAGCTGAAATTTTGTAATTACCCTGGGCATCGGCGGCAATGCCCGCATTGGGTTTCCCTTTGATCGTAACAGAAGCAGAAGGAATAGGAGCTCCTTTCTCATCTGTTACCCGACCGGAAATACTTAAGACTTGTGCGTTTACTGCAATAGTAACACACATTGCTAGCAATAAGCTAGTCACAATTTTTCTCATGTGTTGGTTGGTTTAAGAAGTTATAGGACCATGAATTTAAAAAAAAATGTTAAAATCTGCACAATAGGTTAAAATAATAGAAGTATTTATCCATTTAGGACAAATATGTAAATATTATACATGTGATTTGTCGGAGCATTGGCATACTAAAAATCTTCATGAAATATGTGGATCGATTAGCAGGCTATAGGATGGATAAAAGAAAACGTTACAGAACCGGCTTTGTATGCAGAAGACAAAGCCGGTAATAGTGAAGCATCTTTCAACTTCAACATTCAATATTACTTATTCGATATTCTTCTGTTCTTTAATCTGATGGTTGCGGTACGGTTCAGATCGCTGGTAAGAATCAGTTCATATCTTTTGTCACCATCATAAACAATCAATGCTGCTGTATTGGGGGGAACCATACCCAGATTTTCAGCGAACATACTCAGTTCATTAAAAGCAAGTGTGCTGTCTAACAAAATGGTTTTCCTGATGGCTTTATGATCCAGTTTTACTTTTGGAATCAATAAATGGTTGTTAAGATAAACTGATACGGAGTCGTAATCAATACTTCCATTATCATATAATTCAAGTCGCAAAGGGCCACCCGAAACTTCAATCTCACGTACAAATAATTTTTCTCTGGATTGAAATATGGAATCGATTTTTTTTGGGACGATTGTTGCAGAATCAATCGAAATGGGAGTTATATCAGTATCTATTGTGGATTCTTTTTCCTCTGTCTGAACCGAAAAATCAATCTGCGCTGGAATGGTATCAGTCGAATACCTGAAACGAAATTGAATAGCAGGGGTCGTGTACCTGTGATCTGCGTCACTTTCAAAAGAACCGTTTAATATGGATTCGGTGCGATTAATGATAAGGGTAAAATTGCCGGTTAGCATACAATCAATGCCATTCTTAGTGCTTTTCGAGAGATAATAAATAAAAGGTAGTGGTTTAAGTGAAAGCTGCCTGTTGCTGCTGTTAAATAATCCGTTGACACTTAATTTAAAGAGGCTGTCGCGAAAATAATACTGTAATTCACCGGAAACTATTTTACCCTTTTGTTTCAGAATCAGTTCGGCCAGATAAGCACTGTGCTCACCGGGAACAGCTACTTTGCCTACTCCATACCAATGGCCATTTACCTGTTGTGCCAATGATGTTTGTAGCCAGCCAAAAAATAAAAAAATGATTCCAATTAGGGGCTTGATCCGGTTCATCGGCTGCAAAATATTTAAAGCATTTCAAGCAGCTTCTTTAAAGTTGCTAACAGTAGTGGAAAGCTGCACCGGTTTGTATGAATCATTCCAAACCAATAAACTAACCTATTTTTGCCACTTAAACCGTTTTATGGAACCAGTGTTGGTAGGCAGATACAATACACTCAAAGTGTCAAGAAAAGTAGATTTTGGATTTTACCTCGATAATGGGGAAGATGGGATATTGTTACCCACCCGTTTTGCGCCTAAAGGATTAAAGATTGGGGATGAACTCAATGTGTTCGTGTACCACGATTCAGATAACAGGCTGATTGCCACTACACAAAAAGCCAAAGCATGTGTGGGCGATATCGTAAAAATGAAAGCGGTGGCAGTAACCCGACAAGGTGCATTTCTCGATTGGGGATTGATGAAAGACCTCTTTGTACCCGCATCCAAACAATTGGGAGGAATGCGTGAAGGTGGCGAATACCTCGTGAAACTCTATATCGATGAAATGACAGGTAGGGTAGCCGCCACAGAAAAACTGGAACAATTGCTAAGCAATGACCAGCTAACCGTAAAAGAAATGGACCAGGTAGATCTGCTGGTCTACCGAAAATCGGAACTGGGGTTTGTAGTCATCATCAATAACCTTCATACAGGTATTATACACCAGAATGAAATATTCGGCGATATACAAATTGGAGATAAACTAAAAGGCTTTGTAAAGAAAATATTAGTTGGCAATAAAATTGATGTGGTCTTAGGCAAACCCGGCTTCCAGAAAGTAGAAGATGAAGCTGAAAAATTATTACGCCTGCTCAACGAAAACAATGGCTACCTCCCATACAACGATAAGTCTGCCCCCGAAGCCATTTATGACTTCTTCGGTATGAGTAAAAAAACTTTCAAAATGACAACCGGCAATCTCTACAAACAACGAAAAATAGAGTTTACGCAGACGGGGATAAAGTTACTTGAAGAGTGAGGGCGTGAGACGTGAAACATCAAAAACTATTTCCTTCTTTGCGCAGCAAAGGGAGCCGGGTCCAAAGGACTCCAATGCAGGTGAGTTGAAGGGGTGAATAGTGTCGTCGAAAATTATTTCAACCCCAAACAATAAACATTATCGCAGTCAAGTTTCTTCCCTTCACGTTTCACGTTTCACGTTTCACGTTTCACGTTTCACGCGACTTGTCATCTTTCCACCAACCAAGTTGTATCTGTAGAGTTGCTTGTTCCATTTGGAGCTTTAACCGTAGTGGTTCCTACATAATAATTGTCGGCAATAACTTTCACTTCATAAAACAGAACGGCACTTTGATAGAAATTTTTTTCTTCCGGTGTTTTCGGACCAGAACCTGTTAAATAAGTGGCTGCAAAACGACAATCAGCTAACCAATTTATTTTCCAGTAAGTGGTATCATTTGTTTTAGTGTTAATGTCTTGCTGAATGCCATCAATTCTGTTGATGATGATATGTGCGCCCTGTTTGTTGTAACTATGAAATATTCCTTTCTTTAGTTGGGTACAATCTGGGGTAGTTATAAAGCTCGTTAATAAAATACCTGTGCAGCTAAGCAATAAAAGTGCTGATTTTTTCATCCAATTCATAGTCCCTGATCTTTACACTAAGATAGGTCTGTTTATATCCGGGATATTTAATAATCTGTGAATCTGTGGCTTTTATTTTGGCCACAGATTACTGCAAAAAATGCCCATGCTAACGATCGTTAGCATGATTGCTTTATATTTGCATTTCAAAATCAGGAAATGTCAGCAAAAATTGTATATATCGTATCGGCCGTACGCACGCCAATAGGTTCATTTGGAGGGAGTTTAAAAGATTTTACTGCACCCCAACTGGGCGCCATCGCTATCAAAGCGGCAGTGGAAAAAGCAGGCATTCAGCCAGCCGAAGTACAGGAAGTTTTAATGGGCTGTGTAATACAGGCCAATACAGGCCAGGCCCCTGCGAGACAGGCCGCAAAATTTGCAGGCTTACCCGATGCAGTTATTTGTACCACGGTAAATAAAGTATGTGCCAGTGGAATGAAAGCCATTGCACAGGGAGCACAGGCCATCTTATTAGGCGATGCAGATATTATTGTTGCTGGTGGTATGGAGAGCATGAGCAATGTGCCTTTTTATTCACCCAACCTCAGATGGGGAAATAAATACGGCAATGTGCAAATGATTGATGGACTTGCCAAAGACGGACTTACCGATGTGTATCATAATTATGCCATGGGCAATGCTGCAGAACTTTGCGCCAAAGAATGCAATATATCACGCGAAGAGCAGGATGCATTTGCTGTTGAAAGTTATACAAGAAGCCAGGCTGCCTGGAACAACGGAAGTTTTGATGCTGAAATTGTTCCTGTACCCATTCCACAACGTAAGGGCGATCCGGTTTTATTTGCAAAAGACGAAGATGCATTCAATGTAAAGTTTGATAAAATACCTGAACTGAAACCGGCTTTTATTAAAGACGGAACAGTAACTGCCGCTAATGCATCTACCATGAATGATGGCGCTGCCGCTGTTGTATTGATGAGTAAAGAAAAAGCAGATGCAATGGGTATAAAACCACTCGCCATTATCCGCAGTTATGCCGATGCAGAACAGGCACCTGAATGGTTTACTACCACACCATCGTTAGCAGTTCCGAAAGCAGTTGCCAAAGCAGGACTTGCTATGACTGATATTGATTTTGTAGAACTCAATGAAGCATTCTCAGTGGTTGGTATTGCCAATATGCAAAAAATGCAGCTTGACCCCGCAAGAGTAAACGTGCATGGTGGAGCTGTTTCATTGGGACATCCTCTGGGTTGCAGCGGTGCAAGAATTATTGTTACATTAATTCATGTACTCAAACAACATGGTGGAAAAACAGGAGCCGCAGGCATATGTAATGGAGGAGGCGGTGCAAGTGCCATGGTAATTGAAAACGTAACAGCCTAACAGGGATGAATGAAATAATCATCCGACAGGCTAATGAAGCAGATGCAGCTTTAATTGCATCCCTCAGCCGCGAAACCTTCTATGATACTTTCGCGGAACATAATACACCTGAAGATATGGAACTCTTCATGGAGCAGCAATTCAGTGCATCTGAGTTGATGAAGGAAGTAGTTGATCCATCGAATCTATTTTTTCTTGCTTTTTATAAAGAAGAACCAGCCGGTTATTTCAAATTAAAACCGGGTAGTAATACCGATCTGACTAATACAGATAAAGCCATTGAAATCTGTCGCCTTTACGCCAGGAAAAATATGATCGGCAAAGGAATCGGAAAAGCAATGATGATGTATGCTTTAGAATATGCTGTAACTACTCATTATAAAACCATCTGGCTTGGCGTATGGGAGCATAATAAAAGAGCCATCGATTTTTACTACTCATTTGGCTTCCAGAAATTTTCAGAACACGATTTTATACTCGGAAAAGATGTGCAGAGGGATTGGTTGATGGCAAGAACGTGAGAATCGTGAGACGTGAAACGTGATGCAGAATTCTCCTTTCACTTTTCACATCTCACGTCTCACGATTCTCACGTTTCACGTTTCCTCCTCTCACAGCCTGCTAATCCCAACCCGCTGCCGCATATACTGCCTGTTACGAACACATTGCAACATACAATCTGCCAGATCCCCGGCGGCTATCTGGTAATGATTGGGTTTCGGTGGATAATTTGCTGAACTAATGTATTGCCTGTTGCCAGACTGATTAAGAATATCGGGAGAACAAACAAAAGTCCATTCAAGACCTGATGCTTCGAGTGAACGAAATGCAGCCAGATGTTCAAGTCCAACAGGTTTATATTGTTCGGGGTAGTCAGGTTGTTCAATCAGCAAAGTTTTTTCGGCTTCATCTCCATTTAATATGCCCATACCGCCGAGCGCCACGATCCTTTTTACACCGGCTTTTTCCATCTGGGTAATGATGTTTTTCATGCCCAGACTTCTGGTACGGTCTTTTCCATCGAAAGCACCACCTAAAACTGAAATAACTGCATCTGCATCTTTAACGGCTGCATACACGTCTGCTTCATCAAACACATATCCTTTAATGGCTTGTAATTTATCTGAAGAAATGTCTTTATCGATCAAGCCTTCTATGGAGCGGCCAAAAGCCTTTAGGGTGAATCCCAGCGCCAAAGCCTGCGATACCACATATTTTCCTACCTGTCCGGTAGCACCAAATACAGTAATGGTCATGAAACTGACTTTTCAGCAATTTACTGAATGTAAAATAATTTATCTAGCGTAGAGGAACTATAAAGCGGCCTGTTCCTTTATTTCATCCATATTAATGCCCTGGTGGCTTTCGTCATAGATGCATTCGCCGTTTTTAATCAGCAGTACCTGAGGTGATTCATGGTAGACAAAAAAATCTTCTGCCAACTGGTTGGATAGGTTACGATAGGTTATGAGGTCGAGGTAATGAAAATGTATTTGATCGGGCTTTTCACTTCTTTCAAGACGGTTGAGGATCATTGAACTGATACTGCAACGGGTACTATGCTTAAAAATTAGCTGGGGTTGCTGGTATGAGGCCTTTTTAATTTCTTCTAATTGTTCAACTGAACTTAAGGTGTTCCAATACATCTTATATCAAACAGTCATTAAACGAATCAATTCATTCCCGGTTAAGGTTTAAAATAACGGGGATTAGTGGTAGGACAACCCCTGCTTTTTGAAGAAGTACAGGAGCTAACCAATGCAGCGCTGAATAAAAGCAGAAGCATGAATGCGGTTATCTTTTTCATGTGTGTTGTATTATGTTAGCGTTTTGACTGTATTTTGCGCTGTAACGAAGATACTGAATTAAGTTAAAATGTTGCTTCGTACACAGTATCCAATTCGTTAATTTGTATAAAACGGTTGAAATCAATCAATTATTATGAAGGTTCATTTTATTTCAATAGGGGGAAGTGTAATGCACCAGTTGGCCATTGCATTGCATAAAAAGGGCTATCAGGTTACGGGAACAGATGACGAAATTTTTGAACCTGCCAAAGCTAACCTGTCAGAACATGGATTGTTGCCCGATCAGATTGGCTGGCAGCCCGATCTGATTACACCTGATCTCGACGCAGTAATTCTAGGTATGCATGCCAAACAGGATAACCCCGAATTGCAAAAGGCCGTTTCATTGGGCTTGAAAATTTATTCCTTTCCTGAATATATCTACCATGAAAGCCAAAATAAAACAAGGGTAGTGGTTGGAGGAAGTCATGGTAAAACTACCACAACGAGTATGATCATGCATGTGCTGAAACAGGCAAAGCAATCATTCGACTATCTGGTAGGTGCAAGGGTGGAGGGATTTGATCAGTCTGTAAATATTACGAATGCTCCTGTGATTGTATGTGAAGGAGATGAGTACCCTGCCAGTGCCATCGAGCGTAAGCCTAAATTTCATTTTCTTTATCCGCATGTGGCCATCTTAACCGGTATTGCATGGGATCATATCAATGTATTCCCCACATTCGATTTTTACCTCGAACAGTTTACCATTTTCATCAACAGAATCGAGAAAGGAGGAATATTAATTTACAATGAGTCTGATCCGGTATTAAAAGAGCTGGTAACAACGAATCCCAGAACTGATATACGTTATCAGCCTTACGGTATTCCTGCACACGAAATTGAAAATGGCAATACAACAGTAACCATCGATGGGGCAAAAGGTGTACTCAAAGTTTTTGGTAACCATAACCTCATGAATCTGAATGCGGCCTACTATGCCTGTAAAGAATTGGGTATTGAGGCAGGTTCATTTATACCCGCTATTGGCAGCTTTACAGGAGCGGCCAAAAGATTGGAATTACTGGCATCTTCCGACGACAGTACCATTTACCGCGATTTTGCCCATGCCCCCAGCAAAGTAAAAGCAACCATTGAAGCCGTAAAAAAACAGTTTCCCGAACGCAGGTTATTGGCTGTGCTGGAACTGCATACATACAGCAGCCTGAATGAAGCATTTATGAAAGAATACGATGGGGCATTGGAACCTGCCGATGAAGCGGTAGTGTTTTACTCCCGTCATGCATTGCAAATAAAACGACTTCCCGATCTGCCTGCAACGGCTGTAGAAGCGGGATTTAATAAGAAAGGGTTGATTGTTTTTACGGAAAGTCAGGCTCTGGCAGACTGGTTATCATCCCGTAATTATACAAATGCCAACCTGTTGCTAATGAGTAGTGGTAACTACGATGGAATGGATGTTCCGTTACTGGCAACCCAACTCATGGAACAGCACTTAAAAGTCGGAATTAACAATTAAAGTATTTACTTCGTAACATGAAATTGCAACTCAGTCGTCCGCTTGCTTTTATTGATCTTGAAACAACAGGTGTAAACATCAGTACCGATCGTATTGTGGAAATCGCAATCGTAAAGATAAATACTGATGGTACCAAACAGGTAAAACGTAAACTCATCAATCCATTAATGCCTATTCCTAAAAGTTCGAGTGATATACATGGTATTACTGATGAGATGGTAAAAGATGCACCAAGTTTTAAACAGGTGGCAAATGAAGTCAAACAATTCATTGACCAGTGCGACCTGGGAGGTTATAACAGCAACCGTTTTGATATTCCGATGCTGATTGAAGAATTTCTTCGCGTGGGTATAGAGTTTTCTGTGGATGGAAAAAAACTGGTAGATGTGCAGAAGGTATTTCACATGATGGAACAACGCACACTGAGTGCCGCATATAAATTTTATTGTCAGAAAACGCTCGATGGTGCACACAGCGCCGAAATAGATGCCACTGCTACCTGGGAAGTGCTGGAGGCACAGGTAGAACGCTATCCTCAAATTGGCAATACAGTAGATAGTATTGTGAAATTTACAGGTGAAGATGATATTGTTGATTTTGCCCGTCGCTTTGTAAAAGAAAATGGGGTGGAAATATTTAACTTCGGAAAACACAAAGGCAAGACCGTTGTGCAGGTACTGAAAGAAGAACCACAGTATTACGACTGGATGATGAAAGGCGATTTTCCAATGAATACCAAGCAAAAACTCACCGAAATTCTGAACAGAACCTTGTTAAAAAAAGGATAAGTCTGTATTAAATACACCGTATTTCCCGCATTTCTTTACTTGAAAAAGCGAGCAATCGTTCTGTGTTGTATTTTAGCGTGGCAACCTGTTACAGCTTTTGAAAAAATTAGTCATCATACCCACCTATAATGAAAAGGAAAATATTGCCGCAATCATTGCAGCCGTATTTGAATTGCAGGCAGGTTATCATGTACTGGTAATTGATGATGGCTCACCAGATGGAACAGCAGATATTGTAAAATCGCTGATGCAACAATACCCTGAGCAACTTTTCATTGAAGAACGAAAAGGTAAACTCGGATTGGGTACTGCATACATTCATGGATTTAAATGGGGTATTACAAGGCTCTATGATTACATTTTTGAAATGGATGCCGATTTCTCTCACAATCCCAATGACCTCGAAAGATTATTCCATGCCTGTACACAGGAAGGTGCTGATGTTGCTGTAGGCAGCCGCTATGTACCAGGTGGCAAAACAGAAAACTGGCCATTAGACAGACAACTGTATTCGAGGGGAGGAGCTTTATACACGCGTTTGCTTACCTGGATGCCTGTAAATGATCCCACAGCAGGTTTTGTTTGTTATAAAAGACAGGTACTGGAGGCAATCAATCTCGACGAAATTGAATTCGTGGGTTATGCTTTCCAGATTGAAATGAAATTTGTAGCATGGAAACTGGGTTTTAAAATAAAAGAAGTGCCCATCACTTTTGTAGATCGAAAAATAGGGGTGAGTAAAATGAGTAAGGGCATCATTAAAGAAGGTGTATTGGGTGTATTGAAAATTCAATGGCATAGCCTGTTCCGCAATTACCGCAAACGCGTAGCGAGTTCCTAGGAGTATTTTATTGGCTATGAGCTATGAGCCTTGAGCTGCGAGCTAAGGCGAGTAGTATATTGGAATTGTTTTGTACTTAAATAATCTACTGTTTTACTCATAGCTCAAGGCTCACATCTTGTAGCCCAACGTTTTCCCACACAACGCTCAACTTTACTCCTTTCTCATTAGCTTTATTGCCACACACAATCATACTTATGAGAGATGCGCTCATTAAACTTCATATTTCTGTTTTTCTGGCTGGTTTTACCGGGGTATTAGGTGCGCTTATACAATTGAATGAAGGGCTGCTCGTATGGTACAGGATCATGATTACTGTTGTGAGTCTGCTCGCATTACTGCAAATCAAGAAACAATTCCAGCGCATTCCTGCATCCATGGTATGGAAATTATTAGGTATTGGTACACTCATCGCCCTGCATTGGGTATTTTTTTACGGAAGTATAAAAATGGCCAACGTTTCTATCGGATTGGTGTGTTTTGCTGCTACAGGACTTTTTACTGCCTTACTTGAACCTGTTTTCAATAATAAAAAATTCAGTGTTTGGGATGTCGGGTTGGGATTGATTAGCCTGCTTGGTATTTTACTCATTTTTCAATTCGATCAACGTTACCGGGAAGGAATCATTGCCGGTATTATCTCTGCTATTCTTGCTGCTTTGTTTACAGTGCTCAATAAAAGACAGGTAAATAAAGTAGAACCACGTGTAATGATGGTGTATGAATTAAGCGGCGGACTCTTACTGTTAACGTTGCTCATGCCTGTTTACCTGCATTATTATCCTGTAGAATCGGTATTACCATCAATGTCAGACTGGTTCTGGTTACTCATACTGGGTTGGTTATGTACCGTGCTGGCCATGGATCTGATGTTACAGGCTTTGCAAAAAGTATCGGCTTTCACGCAAAACCTGAGCCTAAATCTTGAACCTGTATATGGTATTATCCTTGCCTTTATTTTATTTGGGGAACAGAAAGAGTTGGGTAACAGTTTTTATATAGGCGTAATACTGATTACTTTTTCGGTGGTATTACAGATGATCAGGGTTATTGGCCAGCACCGGAAAACAAAATCTTTGCAATAATTTATTCCTGTCGTGTATTAGATACAATTTTCTGAATAACGCTATCGAGCCTGGCGGCACTTACATTCAGGTGTTCGAGCACTTGTAAAATATCGGGGTCATTACTTTTTTCTGTGTAGAGCGTCAGCACATTAATCAGTCCTAGTATATTACTCAGCGGAGCCCTCGCTTCATGCGATTGGAGGTAAGCGATCTCACGCATCTTATCGTATTGCTGCAGCAGTTTCATCTCTGCGGTTTTCCTCCCGTCAATATTGGTAATGTTCATAGCCACGCCCATCATATCGCCATTTTCACTGTACACAGGGTAATAGAGAAATTGAAACCACTTGGCATCTCCATTGGGTAAGGCAACTGGTCTTTCTGTCGTTAATTTTTCACCTGATAATGCACGATTGAAATTTTCCTGGAACGATTCTCTCAATTCCGGCATTACATAATGCATGAAATTGGCACCAACATGTAATGTTGCTTCGAAATAGTCTTCAGCCAGCATTCCGGCTGTACGGTTGAAGTTGAGAATCCGCATATCCGGACTGATCATAATGTTTACATCAGTGGTACTGTCGAGAATGGCTTTTAGTTTTATTTCATTGGCCAGCAGTTCCAGTTGTTGTTGCTTTTGTAAGGTGATGTCGATAAAATAACAGATAATACCTTCTTTCGACGGACTTGCTGATACCGCAAAATGATAACCGGGGGGCCAGGGTTGTTCGAAAGTTATGGTCTGCTCCTGATCAAATGCTTTCCGCATGGCAATAGCATAAGGCTGATCGGGCGACTCCGGGAAAATATCCCAGAAATTTCTGCCAATCATTTCATGTCTGCTCAAACCGGTTACCTGTTCAAAAAAACGGTTTACTCTTGTAAACACCCAGTTACGGTTGAGTGCAAAAAAACCATCCTGTACACCATCAAGGTATTCATTGAATTGATGGGCATAACGTGTGGCGGAAAATTCTTCAAGCGGATCACCACTTAATAAAACACCCATGCCAACAATAACCCGGTCCTGCTCATCGGCAAAACAACAAAGTTCCCATTGAAGGGTACAGGTTTGTTCGCGATGAACATATCGAACAGTAGCCGCATATTTCTGTCCCGGATGCTTTTGACAATTCAATAACTGGTGTCTGAAAAAATCAAGATCGGCATAGTGGATATGCTCATCGGCTTTACTATTTGTAATACCAGATGAGGACCAACCGGTTATCTGCGCAAAGCGACGATTGATATAAGTGTAATACCCTTGCTCATTCAGCAGCATACACGCAAACAAATCGGAATGCTCCAGCATTCTGATGGCTTGTTGTACACTTTGAACATCGGTATTCATTTCAAATGAGTGCATTTGAATCTTGTGCGGATTTTGTAAAGATACCCACCATCATGAAATATATGCCATTTCTCACATATGATTCAGAATCAGGCATTAAAATGACCTTAATTATTATTTCAACTGATAAGCCACCACTGTGTTTCTATAAAAAGTAGGTACATAAACGATTTTACGTTTCGCATCGTATCCAATATCGGCACTGTTGATTTTGTCATTTCTTGTGTCAGACAAAACCGTTTTACTGCCATTGGCATGCAGGTAGTAAATTACGCCACCCCAGCAACTAACAATGTATTCATTTTCTTTCACCCTTTCAATACCATCGGTAGCGGGATCCATACCATCCGCTAATTTGGAGAGCTGGCCAGTGTTGGTCATTTTTAACAAACTTCCCCTGTCAAGTATCAGTAAACCGTCTTTTATAGCAAGCAAGCCGTTCGGTCGCTGTAATTTATCCACCAGTAAAAACACGGTTCCTTGTTCTATTTTATGTACTTTGGCCGTTTCGCTATCTGATACATAGATGATTCCATTTTTATCAATACTGATATCATTCAGAAAAACAGCGTCAGGAACGGGAATCTTTTCAATAATGCTTCCTTTCTTGATATCGATCACTATTACTTCGGTCAAATCGGTTACATAAAGTTTGTTTTTATAGAGAGCCATGCCTTTTGGCGCATTCAAACCAGTTATCCATTCTACCTGAATAATTTTTCCATCAAGGCTTAGTTTTCCGATCGAGCCTTTGCCGTCTTTTTCCGCGGGTTGACCATCAATATTTGAAACATACAAAACCTTGTTTCTTTCATCGTATAAAACAGATTCGGGTACTTTCAGCAGACTATCGGTCGCCCATAGTTTTTCCAATCTGGGTTCCTGCGCCAGCAGGTGAGTGGAGAATAGTAGTGCGGCTATTAATAAGTGTTTTTTCATATGGATACGTTTATACGAAAATAACCCAAACAATGGTTACCTGTTTCATTTCACCCACTGGTCATTTTCCGGCAAAAGGGTCTGCAGGAAGTCGCTGGTTTGATTATCTTCGGAACCTACTAAAACTACCGCTATGAAAAAACTCATGCTGGCCTTGCTATTACTGCCGGCACTTCAAACCCTTGCACAGAAAAAACCATTGGATCATACTGTTTATGATGGATGGGAAGCATTGGGTGAAAGAGTAATCAGTAATGATGGAAAATATGTGGCTTATGCCGTAAACCCGCAGGAGGGAGATGGTAACCTGTATATCCAAAGCATATCAGGCGACTATAAAGTGATCATACCCCGTGGTTACAGTGTTTCCATTACGGAAGACAACCTGTATGCTATCTGTCGTATCAGACCTTTGTTTAAGGATACAAGGGATGCAAGGATCAAGAAACGCCGCCCGGATGAAATGCCGAAAGACAGCCTCGCAATTGTGGCGTTAGGAAAAACAGAGATTGTAAAAGTGCCACGCATCAAAAGTTATAAAATTCCTGATGAAACAGGTACATGGCTTGCTTACTTATTAGATAAACCTTTGCCCGAAACCAATAGACCCCGTACTCCCGATTCTTTAACAAGAATCAATACGATGTTATCGATAGCAGATAGTTTGATACGTGTTGCAGACAGCATTCGCAATAAAGCCAATCTGGCAAAAACAAATGGGATGTCTGTTTTGCAACCTGCAAGAACTACCCGACCGGCTGCCAGACCTGCAGCAGAATCAGTAGAAGAAGGAACGGAACTGGTATTAAAAAACCTGCTCACCGGAGAAGAGCGCAGGTTTAGTCTGGTAAGAGATTATTTCTTCAATAAAGCAGGTACTGTTTTACTGATCGAGACAACACGTAAGAACAATGATGAGTCATCTGTGGCATCGCTCACAAAACTTAACCTGAAAAACAATAGTTCAGCAGTCATCTTTAAACGCTTTAATGAAGCCAAGAGTTACCGTATGGACGAAACCGGAACACAGGTGGCATTTGTAGCTGAAAGAGACAGCAGTAGTAAAGCATTGCAGAAGTTCTATAAATTGTATTACTACAAAGACGGTATGGACAGTGCCCGTTTGCTTGCCGATAATAAAACCAGCGGCTTACCTGCTAACTGGACCATCAGCGATAATGCCAATAGCGTTGTCTTCAGTAAATCGGGTAACAGGCTGTTTCTGGGAACATTGCCTATCTGGCCGGTACGCGATACTACTGTTCCAGAAATAGACAGAGTTAGTGTAGATGTATGGCATTACAACGATGATTATGTTCAGCCGGTACAGTTGCGTAACATGAATAATGAATTGAGAAGAGGTTATACGGCGTACTATGATATGTCGGCCAACAAAGTAGTGCAACTTGCAAATGAAAAACTCCGTACCGTAGTACCTACACAGGAAGGAGATGGTGCTGTATTTTATGGAGTATCTGATTTTGGAAAACGTGTAGCCACACAATGGCAGGGTTTTAGTTTGAATGATGTGTACAAAGTAAATCCAACAACAGGTAGCTCAGAAGTGATCAGGAAAGATTTAAAAGGAGGGAACCTGCAACCATCATACACAGGTAAATATCTCTTGTTCTTCGATGAGCAAAAGCAACAATACTTTGTGTACAACAATGGTACACAGCAATTGTACCAGGTTGCCAAAGACATCAAAGTAGCTTTGAGTGATGAAGAAAACGATGTGCCTGATGATCCCAATGCATATGGTATCGTAAAATGGTCAGAAGGTGATCAGTATGTTTATGTGTACGATCGTTACGATATCTGGCAGGTAGACCCTGAAGGAAAAGCAGCATCTGTTTGTCTTACAGCAGGTCGCAAGGATAAAACCACCTTCCGTTATGTAAATACAGACCAGGAAGAACGTTTTATCAAAGCGGGGCAAACATTATTATTGCGTTTGTTTGATGAGCGTGATAAAAGTGCAGGTCTTGCTACACTGAATCTTTTCAATAAAGAATTCAAGCAGATATTTAAAGAGAAAATAGGGATGAGTCCCGCTATTCAAAAGGCGAAGGATGCCAATGTAGTGTTTTATACGAAAGAAACCTACCAGCAGTCGCCCAATCTTTATGTACAGACAATAGATGGTGTTGCAAAACAATTGTCGAATACAAACCCTCAGCAGTCGAACTATAATTGGGGAACGGCCGAGCTCTTTAAATGGAAAGCCTATACAGGAAAAGAATCGGAAGGTATTGTGTACAAGCCTGAAGATTTTGATCCCAAAAAGAAATACCCCATGATCGTTTATTTCTATGAAAGAAGCAGTCAGGGCTTGTATGGTTATAATGCGCCAGCACCTACACCATCGCGACTAAATATTTCATTCTTTGTGAGCAGGGGTTATGTGGTATTTGTGCCGGATATCTGGTATAAAAAAGGATATCCCGGACAAGGTGCATATGATTATATCCTGAGTGGTACAAGGGCTGTGGTGAAACAGGGTTATGTAGACAGTGCCAAATTAGGTTTACAGGGACAAAGCTGGGGTGGTTATCAGATAGCACACCTTATTACCAGAACAAAATTATATGCTGCAGCATGGGCAGGTGCGCCGGTAGTAAATATGACAAGTGCCTATGGTGGTATTCGCTGGGGAACAGGATTGAACAGGCAGTTTCAGTATGAAAAAACACAAAGTCGTATTGGAGCAACCTTATGGGAGAAACCCAACCTGTATATAGAAAACTCTCCATTGTTTCATTTGCCCAAAGTAACAACGCCACTAGTTATTATGGCCAATGACGCTGATGATGCAGTTCCGTGGTACCAGGGTATTGAGTACTACACCGCCATGCGCAGGTTAGGTAAAAAAGTATGGATGCTGAATTATAACAATGAGGCACATAATCTGGTAGAAAGAAGAAACAGAAAAGATATCCAGATCCGCGAGCAGCAATTCTTCGACTATCTGCTTAAAGGCGATAAGCCCGCGAAGTGGATCACTGATGGAGTTCCTGCAACAATGAAAGGAAAAGACATGGGACTGGGATATTGAGAATATGGAGGATGTCTGATGTCAGATGTGGGATTTGAGAAAGCCATTATAAAACAAAAACCGAACATCTTGTTCGGTTTTTGTTTTATAATGGCTTCGATATTTCAAATCCGACATCTGACATCAGACATCCTCCATTTCCCCCTCTACCGCATCATCGTTGTAATATACCTCACCAGACTTCTTTTCGCAATAGGAAGTAATGTTTCTTCCAGTGGAATGCTGAGTTCGGTTTCAACAGCATACACGGCTGGATTAGGCAGGTCCGAACGGTTACGGATGAGTTCGGCTTTAATATTCTGGTAGGAGTTCACGATATTACGCTGCCATACATCTACAAATTCAGTTTTAATACTCCTGTATTTTTCATCGTGTTTTTCAAAAATACTCAGACGGTACTGGTATACCCACGTATTTCTGCAGGCGCCTTCACAGAGTAGAAAATAACCTTCGTTGTGATCAAGTGGTACAATGCCGATAGGTTCAATGGTGAGTTTGTTTTCAACAAACTCATAAATTTCTGTACCACTGTTAATGGTTTTTTTCATGCTGGATGATGCGTAGTGTATGATGTCTTCCAGTTCCTGCATCAGTTCATCGTCTTCTACCATGGACTCATAGAGCAACTGTAATTTTTCAAGTTGTACACCTGTGAGTTTTTTAGGGAATTGCTCCTGTAAGTATTTTTTATTTTCTTTAAAGGCAATCAAATTGTTGTAATGAAAAATCACATCGGCCAGTTGCGGATATAATTTGTTCTGGCAGAAATAATGACTGATCTCCTGTAAATAAGCCAGCAGGGTATATTTTTTTAATTCAAAATCAATATAACCATCTGCAAACCATGTTTGTGATAAGGTCTTCATACTGATCCGTTTTGTTTCCTTAATTTACGAAAACCTGAAATTGTATGGTGCATTTGTTTATTAACAGGATGTGAAAATCGGAGAGAGAAGTCCGAAAGTCGGGGAGTCCGAAAGACCGGTAAAATAAATAACAAAAGAGCTCCTGATACAAAACCGCTACTTCCGGTCTTTCGGACTTGCCGACTCCCAGACTTCTCCCACAAAAAAGCCCGCCAGTAATGGCGGGCCATATGATTATGCTATTGAATCAGCATTTTTTAGTGCAACCGGGAGGTGTGCAGGATTTGGTACAATCTTTTTTGTCCTTACAATCCTTTTTAGTACATGCTTCTTTAGTTGCTTTTTTTGTTTCGGCTTTCTTGTTGTTTTTGTTATCAGAAGCCATAGCCATGCCACTGATCAGCGTAAAAGCTATCAGGGCCATCATTGTTTTTTTCATTTGATGGTAATTAAGTGGTTTTAAAAATAAATGTTGCTATATCAAACGAAAAGAAACTCGGGAGGCTGCCAGCAGTCGGTTGAATAACCCGAAACAGGGCTTTCCGTATAGTGGGGGTTTAACTTAACATTCGAGATCGACCAAAAACTTTTATAGGAAGATTGTTCAGTTGGTAAATACTGGCATGCAAAACAACAGGATGAGGAGGTGTTACACCTGGTAGTTGCATCGCAGTTTTTATTTTCTTTCTTTTGTTCGGAATCATTTTTTCCGCAAACCTTACTACAAGTGCCGGCTTGTTCACAGTTATCTGTATTCTGTGCATACATCATCATCAAAGGCTGCACGGTAAAAAGTGCAGTCAGTAAAATGAATATATAAGCCATTGACTTCATCTACACTAAGGTAGAAAACAGCAGACAGCAACAAAACCGTTCATCAAAAACAACAAATGCTTAGAGGTACTGAAACCATTGGCGATTGATGTCCCATTTCTCAAACTCTTTGGCCACTTCTGTGAGGAAGCTGGCACCAATGCTTCCATCTACAATACGATGATCGTAGCTGAGTGATAGATACATCATATGTCTGATGCCGATAGTGTCGCCTTCTTTTGTTTCAATTACCATCGGACGTTTCTTAATGGCACCTACCGCAAGGATGGCTACCTGTGGTTGCGGAATAATAGGAGTACCCATGAGGCTTCCAAATGTGCCCACATTGGTTAAAGTGAAAGTTCCACCGTTGGTATCATCAGGTTTGAGGCGATTGTTACGGGCTGCATCAGCAAGTCCGTTCACCGCTTTACTCAATCCAACAATATTCAGTTGATTGGCACCTTTAATAACAGGAACAATCAGGTTGCCAGATGGGAGGGCCGTGGCCATACCAATATTGATATCTTTTCTGATGATTACTTTATCGCCTTCCACAGAACAGTTGATCAATGGATAACGTTCAATCACACGTGCAATACACTCCACAAACATAGGAGTGAAAGTAAGTTTGGTGCCTTCTCTTTTTTCAAACTCGGTTTTCACTTTCTCGCGCCACTGAACCATATGCGTAACATCGGCTTCCGCAAAACTGGTTACATGCGGACTGGTATGCTTACTGTCAACCATGTGCTTGGCAATCAGTTTACGCATTCTGTCCATCTCCATAATCTCTGTCTGACCATTTACCACCACTTTAGCAGGGTCGCTGAGTTTACCTGAAGAAGTCTGAATCGAAATAGTTTTTGTTTCAATAACAGGTTCATTTGTTTTTGTGGCAACAGTTTCAAATCTCGGTGCGGCCTGAACCGGTGCAGCAGCAGGTGCTGTAGCGGCGGTAGTAGGAGCTTTTCCTGATTTTTTATCAGTTACATAATTCAGGATATCTTTTTTGCTCACCCTGCCATCAATGCCAGTGCCTGGAATTCTTTCCAGCTCACTTAAACTGATTCCTTCGCTATTGGCAATATTCAATACCAGTGGTGAATAGAAACGATTAGCAGCGGGTTTATCGAGTAATGTAACTTCTGTTGTAGCCGGAACAAATGGTACTTCTGGTTCTATCTGGGGTGAAGGTTCTGTCGGAGCTTCGGGTATTGATAAAGACAAGGGTAAAGGTCCGATTGGCTGAACAGACTCTGTGCTTGAAATTTCAACAGTAGTAGTAATAATTTTATCTTCCTCTATAGCTGGAGCAGGGGTAGGTGTATCTGTAATTACCCCATTTCCGCCTGCGGTATTAATCCTTGCAATCACAGTACCAATGGGCACTACATCATTCACATTGAATAATATTTCTGTAATAACACCTTCAGCAGTAGAAGGTACTTCACTGTCAACCTTATCCGTGGCGATATCCAGCACAGTCTCATCCATTTTCACATGGTCGCCCACTTTTTTGTTCCATTTCAGGATTGTAGCTTCCATGATACTCTCGCCCAGCTTGGGCATCACCAGTTCAGCAATTGCCATACAATTCGTAGTGTTTAAAATAATGATCAAAAACCCTTCTTCACACCAAATCCCATCCCAAAACTTACGCCCGTTTGTTTTCGGGGGCAATATTAGTGAGAAAATAGACAATTTCCGGCTGAAAACCGAAAAAACTCCATCGTCTTTATGCACAAAGCCTCAGGATGCAATTCAGATGTGATTTTCCTGCGGCCTCCTCTGCATTCTCTCGTTCTCTGCGGTAAAGATACGCTCTATTCACCGCAGAACATGAGAGCGGGGAGTTACGCAGAGATTAGGGTAAAGGAGTTATAATTTTCCTAATATCAGTTGCCTGAGCAAGTTTAAAGCGTTGGTAGCTGTTAATTCAATATTCCTCGCCCTGTCGAAGCGAAAATTGAAAAGCTGTGTCACGGTTTTTTCTGCTGAAGCCACGGCTATCCAGACCATACCAACAGGTTTTGTGCCTGTTCCTCCGTCTGGTCCCATAATACCACTTACAGCAATGGCATAATCGGTGTGCATAAGGGTTCTCACCGAAGCCGCCATTTCACGAACCGTTTCTTCACTCACCGCACCAACGCTATGTAAAGTTGAGGAATCAACATGTAATACGGCTTCTTTAATACGGTTATCATAACTCACAACAGAACCCATATAATAAGCCGATGCACCGCTATGTTTGGTAATAAGATGGGCAATATATCCGCCCGTACAACTCTCTGCTGTGGCAAGGGTCTGGTTTCTTTCCTTCAATAATTTACCCACCACCAGTTCCATCGGTATATCTTCATCAATAACGAGGTAATCTTTTGTTCTTTTCAGCAGTTGAGTAAAATAATCCGACAATTCATTTTCCAGTAAGGTTTCATCGACTCCTGAAGCTGTTAACCGAAGTCGAACCATGCCATAATTAGGCAGATAAGCCAGTTTAATATGGGAGGGAAGCGCTGACTCAATATCTGCAATCATTTCTGCGAGAAAAGATTCGCCGATGCCAGCAGTTAGAAGTGTTTTGTGACGTATAAAACCGGTTGTAAAACGTTTTTCAATCAGCGGAAGAACATGATGCAGCATTAACCATTTCATTTCATGTGGTACACCGGGCATGGAAACATAGATCACACCATTTTTTTCAAACAACATACCGGGTGCTGTTCCTTTTTCATTTTTTAAAACAGTACACACATCAGGTACTTCTGCCTGCTTCCTGTTTCTCTCTATCATCGGGCGCTTGAATACTTTTTCAAAAAGAAATGTAACATAAGCCAGCGTTTCTTCATGCATGATCATCTTACCGCCAAAATATTCACAGAGCAATGGCTTGGTAATATCATCGGCTGTAGGACCCAGTCCACCTGTAATGAGAACAATAGATGCTTTTTTGCCTTCTGCATCAAGAGCCTGCCATATATCGTTCCATATATCGCCAACGGCCACCCTGTTTTTTACCTGTATGCCTGCTTTATTAAGTTCCTGGGCCATCCAGGCACTATTGGTATCTATTACCTGGCCAATCAGTAACTCATCGCCAATTGTAATAATTGATGCAAAAACTTTTTCCATACTTTACAGGCGCTTAATTTTAATGCAAGGTAAAACGCATTTATGAGAAGACTTGTTTATAGTATTGCCAGTTTAGTTTTTTTTCTGACAGGAGCAGGAGCTCAAACGGTTCAGCAAAAATTGCAGAAAGCCGTACAGCAGTTCCTGAACGATCCGCAAATGCGTTATGCCACACTGGGTTTTTCAGTGGTGAACAGCGAAACAGGAGCAGTGGTATACGAACACAATGGCAATACAGGTCTGGCGTCTGCCAGTTGTCAGAAAACCGTTACCAGTGCCACTGCATTTGAATTACTGGGGAAGGATCATGTATTTACTACCGTTATCGGTCATGATGGAACGATTAGCAATGGCAAACTCAACGGCAACCTACACATTACCGGCTCTGGCGACCCTACACTCGGAAGCTGGCGATACAGCAATACCAGTGATACTTTGATTTTAAGGCAGTGGAAAGAAATCATCCATAAAGCAGGCATAAAAACAATAACAGGTAATATTATCATGCACAGTGAACAGTGGGAGAGTTCATCCGTTCCCGGTGGCTGGCCATGGGATGATATGGGAAATTATTATGGAGCAGGGGCCTATGGTATCAACTGGAGAGAAAACCAGTACGACCTGGTATTGAAATCGGGTCCGAATACAGGCGATCCTGTATTAATCAGTAAAACCATTCCCAAACTCCATAATCTGCTTTTCACCAATGAACTGAAAGCCGGTAAAAAGGGTAGTGGCGATAATGCCTATATTTTTTCTGCACCTTACAATGAAAGAGTATATATCCGTGGAACAATACCGCCGGCTCAAAAAAGTTTTACCATATCAGGGTCTATGACCGATCCACAACAACAACTGGCATATAGTTTATCGGCCCAGTTAACCGCAAATGGAAAACAGCCGGGTGTTCGTATAAAAAGAACAGAAGGAAAGATTACCGCAATTCATACACAAACATCACCGGCACTTGACAGCATCAATTACTGGTTCATGAAAAAAAGTGTGAACCTGTATGGAGAAAGTCTGGTAAAAGCCATTGCCTTTAAACAAAACGGGTTTGGATCAACAGATGACGGACTCGAAATCATGAAAAATTTCTGGAAAGAAAAAGGTGTTGATCCTGCGTCACTTAGAATGATTGATGGAAGTGGATTATCGCCGCAGAACAGGATTACTACCAATGCACTCATTAAAGTATTGCAGTATGCACGCAGCCGTTCCTGGTACAGTTATTATCTTGAGGCATTTCCGGAGTACAATAAAATGAAATTAAAGAGTGGAACCATTGGAGGATCGAAGGGTTTTGCTGGTTATCATACATCAAAAGAAGGAATTGGTTATACCATTGCCATGCTGGTAAATAACTATGATGGATCGGCAAGCGAAATCGTAAAGAAAATGTTTCTTGTACTTGATGAACTAAAATAACCTGTAATCATTTTACCCCGGATTGAAATCCGGGGCAAGGTGATTTGGATGTAAAAATGATGATGGTTTAAAATATTGATTTTAAACCATCACTGATACGCCCCTAACCAAACCCAGCCCCAGATTTTAATCTGGGGGAAAAATAAAAAAGTATGAAAGAACAAAACTTTAGTAACCATACACGCTATGTTCCTGTATGGCATTTTTTTGTGGCGCCAGCTCTTCTTTGTTTGTTGATTGGTGCTTTTATCAATCTGGCAGATGCGTCAGATGATAACCTGTATTCAGCTTCACTTATCTGTCTCGTCAGTATTGTACTTGGTTTTATCTACTGGTATGTTCGTGCCTTTGCTTTAAAAGCGCAGGACAGGGCCATCAGGGCAGAAGAGCAGTTCCGTCATTTTATACTCACGGGAAAACCTTTGCCGCAGGAACTGAGACTAAGACAAATCATCGCCCTTCGTTTTGCATCTGATGAAGAGTTTCCTGCATTAGCAGAAAAAGCAGCCAGGGAACAAATGGGTAACAAAGCCATAAAAGCAGCTATCCGTAACTGGAAACCTGATTACAGCAGGCTTTGATCCTGGAAAAAGGGCAAGAGTTTTTCACGCAATGCTTCCGGCATTAGTGTTCTTTTATTGGTATTACTGTCAATAAAGAACAATGTTACTTTGCCTGTGGTGAGTAATTTGTTCTGCTCATTGTACACTTCGTGGAAGAAGCTGATGCTATGATCGGCAGGTAATTCTTTTAGTATGCTTTTTATAGTGATCAGATCATCATAATGTGCAGGTCTAAGAAAACGTGCTTCCATTTCTACTACAGGCATGCGGATACCCATTTCTTCCATCTTCTTATAAGTAAATCCAAGCTCACGAATCCATTCGGCCCTGCCCACTTCAAAAAACTGGGCATAGTTGCCATAATACACAATATCCATTTGGTCCGTTTCTGCATATCGTATTCTCAACGTTGTGCTGTGGGCATACATAGTTATCCTGATTTGTTGACAAACTTACGCTCTTGATCTGTTTTTCCACAAATAGCTGTTAAGCCTTTCCTTACAAAACGCTAATACTACCTTTAAAACAGGTTTTTCGCTTTTCATTAAGAAAGAAACAGAAATCTTTGTCATCAAGCAGTCCGCAATCTATGAACAGATTCCTATCCATAAGTCTGATTGTCGCAGGTCTGGCGATTCAATCAAACTCATATGCACAGATCACGCAACTATTACAAGACCCTGATGCCGAGTTTAAACAGGCAAAAGAATTGTATCAGAACGACCAGTATGGGCTTGCCTATCCAGTCTTCAAAAAAATTTATAGCAATGGTGCGCCTAACAGCAATCTGTCATTAGCTGTACAGCTAGAATCTAAATACTATTATATTCTCTGTGGATTAAAAATCAATGATTCAACGGCAGTGCCAATGGCCGTTGAATTTACCGAGAAAGAATATGATGTGCCGCATGTACAGATGATGCGTTTTCACTTGGGTGAATATTATTATCGCCGGAAAATGCTGCCAGAAGCAGTGGCGAGCTATGAAAAAACCAATATTGCCAATCTCAGTAACCGTGAAATTGCCGATATGAAGTTTCACCAAGCCTACGGTTACTTTACCATGACGCAGTTCGATAAGGCAAAGCCACTCTTCAACGCCATTCGCCAGATACCGGAAGACCCTAATTATATAGATGCCAATTATTACTATGGCTTTATTGCTTTCAATGAAAAGAAATACAGTGAAGCTATTGCCAGTTTCCAGGTAGCAGAAAAATCACCCGATTACCAGAATGTGGTTCCATTCTATCTCGCTGAAATTTATTATTTCAATGGAGAGAGAGACAGGGCACTGGAATATGGAGAAGCAGCATTGAATAAAGGTGGACAATATTATGATTTACAGTTGCGTCAATTGGTTGGACATATCTGGTTTGAAAAAAGACAATATCCCAAAGCACTTCCATACCTGGAAAAATATGTAGCGGGTAATCAGAAAGTAAGAAGAGAAGACTTGTATGAATTGTCGTACTGTTATTATGAAGCAAAAAACTGGTCCAAATCAATAGAGGGGTTTAAGCAACTGGGTGGAGGAGAAGATTCACTTGCACAGAACAGTATGTATCTGCTGGCAGATGCTTACCTCAAAACCAATGATAAAGTAAATGCAAGGAACGCTTTCCAGTTCTGCGCTGCCAATAACAGCAATGCTTTACAGAAAGAAGTATCATCGTTTAACTATGCCAAACTTTCTTATGAATTGGGTTATATGGATGCTGCACTGAAAGGCTTCCAGGCTTTTACCGCAGCATACCCAGGTTCTACCATGTTACAGGAAGCAAGAGAATTACTGGTAAGTACATTGGCAAATACCAGCAACTATAAAGATGGACTGGCATTGTATGAAAGTTTGCCTGTACGGAGTGAGAATGCCATGAAGATATATCCACGGTTATTGTATGGACGTTCGGTAGAGCTGATCAACGATCAGCAGATAGCACAGGCCGATCCTTTACTGAGTCGTTTACTGGAAGTGCCATACAATAATACATTGATCTCATTGGCCCGTTTTTGGAAAGGAGAGATAGCTTATCGCAATGGGAACAATGAATCGGCCATTGCTTACTTCACAGAGTACCTGAAAAATCCAATGGCCAATGGGGAAGTGAATACGATCAATGCAAGATATAATCTTGGCTATGCTTTATTAAAGATGGAAAACTATCCGGCAGCGAAAGAGCAGTTTGAAACCATTGCCAAAAATGTGAGTTCGGCGTCATCTACCATTGAAAAAGATGCCTACCTGCGTTCGGCCGATTGTTATTTCATGAACAAAGATTACAAACAGGCATTGAAAATATATGATCAGGTAATGGCCTTGCAGATGGATGGTGCAGATTATGCCCTGTTCCAAAAAGGAATTATTGCTGGTGCCATGAACCAGAATGCAGAGAAACTGAAATTATTGCAGAGTATTGATACAAGATATCCTGCATCTCCATTTACATCCGACGCTGCACTTGAAATAGCGAATACACATATTGCAGACGAAAATTATGAAGCGGCACTGCTACCGTTGAACAAACTGATCAAAAGTAATAAAGCTGCTTCTTTAAAACCTGAAGCATACCTGAAAACAGGAATCGCTTATTTCAATCTCGATAAAAACGAGGAATCACTTACGCAGTTTAAAACACTGGTATCAACTTATCCGAATGCTCCTGAAACCGATGATGCCATTGAGTATATACGCAATTTATTTGTAGAGCGCCAACAGCCAGGAGAGTTTGCCGCATTTATGCGTGCGAATGGACGGCCAGTTACTTATAATGAAGAAGACTCACTGACTTTTAAATCTGCCATGTTGCGGTATGATGTAAAAGACTGGACCGGATCGAAAAATGGATTCAAAGATTATCTCTCCAAATTCCCCGATGGCCGTTACCAGATAGAAGCCAATTATTTTACCGCAGAAATTTTTGTAACAGAGAAAGCACTGAAAGAAGCATTACCATTCTATGTTGCTGTAGCAGGCAAGGGGGTAAGCACGTTTGCAGAAAGAAGTGTGTTACAGGCAGCGAGGATCAATTATTTTGAAGTAAAAGATTATGAGCAGGCAGAAAAATATTTCACGCAGTTAAAGCCCATCGCTACACAACAGGAGAATAAGTTGGAAGCCATGCGAGGGTTGCTGCGTTGTCAGTTCAGGGCACAGAAATGGGCAGAAGCCGCACCGAATGCACAGGAACTTCTGAAAGAATCAGGTATTGCCACCGATGACAGAATGATGGCGAGTCTTGTAGTGGCAAAGAATCATCAGCTTAACAAAGAACCTGATCAGGCTATTGCGTCTTACAGACAGGTAATGACAACTGGTAAATCGGAATACGGAGCCGAATCGCAATACCGTATTGCAGAAATCCTGTTCCAGCAGGATAAACTGGCAGAAGCAGAAAAGTCGGCTTTTGATGTCATCAAAAAATCAGGTTCCTATGAGTATTGGGTCACCAAAAGTTATTTATTACTCGGTGATATCTATTTCAAACAGAAAGACCTGTTTAACGCAGAAGCTACTTTTAAAAGCATAGTGGACAATGGTACCGTTGAAGAATTAAAAAAAGAAGCAGAGCAGAAACTGGCCCAGGTATTGGCAGAGAAGAATAAAACAAATAAGGTAGAACAAGAATAAATCAGCATACATGATTCGTCAAACATATAAAGGCTTTTTAGTGGCATTATTGTTACTGTCTGTGGTATCATCCGATGCACAGCGCAGACGTAATACGAAGAAAATTACGCCTGTTAAGAAAACAGTCACTGCAAAAGAGAACCCAGAATCGCAGACCAGTCGTGAAGCGTTGGGCGATACATCAGCCCCAAAAGTAGTTACGGTAACATCTGCTTTCAAACCCTCTTTGAAGAATGCGGCAAAGATTAATTTTACGGCGGCTTCTTCTTTTGTCGACTCATCGAGAACACCGGTGACCTACACAGTGCCATCACAGAATCTTTTCTTTTCCTATCAGCCTGTGCCTATTCGTCCGCTGGCATTACCTGTAGATACAGGTTTCCATTGGCAAAACGATCATTCTGTGAAAGTTGGATTGGGTAATTTTAACAGTTTTCTTTTATCAGGGGCCTTTTCTTTTGGGGATGGTGTAAAGAGTAATACGATTGTAACCGCAGATTATCTTACCAATAAAGGCAACCTGTTTGCACAGCAATATGCCAATCTTAGTCTGAGTGTATTGTCTGTATTCAATACCAATAACAACAACGAATGGACCACCAAAGCCTGGTATAGAAACACCACAAGGTATTTCTATGGATATGATACATCAATGTTTCATTATTCAAAAGAATCATTGTTGAGAAGGTTTAATCATGCAGGCATAGAAGTGGGATTGAGGAATAAAAAAGCCAATGCATTTAATATTACGTATGCTCCTAAAATCAGCCTGCATTATTTCAGTGACAATAATTCGAATAAAGAGTATAATGCAGTGTTGAATGCCCCTCTTAAGAAAAAGTTCGGGGAACATTTCGCAATCGATCTGGGAATTACTGCTGACATCGCTAAAACCGATTTTGAAGTATTGGGCATAGGAACAAGATTCAAACAAACCAATAACCTCTTTTATGTGAGTCCATCTGTGGAGTATGTGAGTAAAGGATTCAGGTTGTCTGCTGGTATCAGGCCATCATGGGATAATGGGAAGTACGCTACATTACCTAATATAACAGCCGAAGTAAAAGTGCCTGAAACACCATTTGTAGCAGAAGCCGGATGGCATGGATATTTCAATAAAAACAGTTACCGCAGTATCGCCGATTTTAATCCATGGGTGTACACGCCAATGCTTATGCTCCTGAATACCAAAGTGATGGAACAGTATGCAGGTATCAAAGGGTCAGCGGGGAATCATTTAACGTATCGTGCGAGATTATCATTCCAGCAACTGAGTAACCAGCCGGTGTTTCCTAACTCGGTAACGGACGGAAAAACATTCAATGTGTTATATGAGTCAACCATGAATGTGGTACAAATACATGGAGAACTGGGGTACACTTTGCAGGAGAAACTTTCTTTACTGGCAGGCGCCACCTTCCGCCGTTTTTCAAATATGCCATCTTATGAACCATGGGGTTTATTGCCTTTTGAAGTAACAGGGGCACTAAAATGGAAAATCTTAAAGGACCTGCAATTAAAAGCAGATGTATTCTTCTGGGATGGCAGCAAGTACCGCAATACCAGTGTTAATACATTCAAGCTGAAACCAGCCGCCGACCTTAACCTCGGAGCAGAGTTTTCAGTGATGCCAAAACTTAATTTATGGGTACAGCTCAATAATGTACTCAATAACAAATACCAGCGCTGGAACCAATATGAGGTATTGGGATTGAATGTTTTGGGCGGAGTTGTATATTCGTTCCGGTAAACCGGAACTATGATACAGCAATTATTGTATAAATACCTTGTTTTAAACGGACAACTCGGTCTGCCCGACATCGGTAGTTTTACAATTCATTGCCAGCCTGCTACTGTTGATACTGCAGGCACAGTATTGTTACCTCCCGTACAACAGGTACAGTTTGAGTTCCAAACTGTACAGGCCGATAAAAATCTCTTTCTTTTTCTGGCACAGGAAACAGCATCGGATGAAGTAGCGGCCATCGGACAATTCAATGAATGGGTAAAATCAATCAAAGAAAAACTGGCAAAGGAGTCTGTGGCAGAATTGCCATTTATGGGTTCACTACATTTAATGGGTGAGGGCTCATATCGTTTTAATGCTTTGGTGCCAGCGATTATTCAGTCACCGGTTGACTTGCCTGAAGGAATTGTTTGGAAGACTGTTGCTGTAGAAGAAGAAACAGTAGTTGAGACAACAGATTCGGGCTGGTGGATTTATGCCGTTATATTCTTATTACTAGGTCTTGCAGCCATAGCTTATCGTTATCTCTAAAGTATTGAATGGAATGAGTATATCTCTCGTAAATTATACAAACTGTCCTTTTTGCAATAGTTCAGCTATTCATCCCGTAATGGCAGCGAAGGATCATACAGTAAGCCATGCTTCATTTGAAATATGGCATTGTGCTCAATGTACCAATCGTTTTACACAAGCTGTTCCCGATCTGATGCATATTGGTACTTATTATCAGTCAGCAGAATACATTTCACATTCCGATACGGCCAAAGGAATCATTAACCGCCTCTATCACTGGGTACGTTCTTATACACTGGGAAGCAAACGTCGTTTGATTCAAAAGGTTTCCGGAAAGACACAAGGAACATTACTTGATATTGGAGCCGGAACCGGTGCATTTGTAACAACGATGTTACAGGCCGGCTGGAATGTAACAGGACTGGAGCCCGATAGTATTGCAAGAGAGAATGCCAAAACCAAACATGGAATCGAATTGCATTCAGCAGATGATATTTATTCCTTATCCACCTCTTCTTTTGATGTAATTACACTCTGGCATGTATTGGAACATGTACATGATTTACATGGCTATTTCAAACAGTTCAAAGTATTATTAAAACCTGGAGGAAAACTGGTGATTGCTGTACCAAATTATACCAGCAAGGATGCAACTACCTATGGTCAATACTGGGCTGCCTGGGATGTGCCCAGACATCTCTATCATTTTTCACCGGCCGGTATGCAACAATTGGCGCATCTCGAAGGATTTACTATTCAATCCATGCACCCCATGTGGTTCGATGCATTTTATGTGTCGATGCTGAGTGAGCAATACAAAAACGGGAAACCCAATCTTATGGGAGCTTTATTAAAAGGAATCAGTTCTAACCTCGCTGCCCTGGGCGATAAACGCAGATGCAGTTCACTGATTTATGTACTTAGTTAAGTTTGATTTCGTATAAAGCAGGCCATTTTTTTCCTGTAACATAAAAGCTGTTGGTAGCGGCGTTGTAGGCGATTCCATTGAGTACAAAACCATTGGCCATATACATCTCTTCGTCAAAGGACTGGTTGGTTTTTCGCAATACATTTGTTAAGTCAATCCGTCCTTCCACCAAACCTGTTTCAGGGTTTATTTTTACGATCAGCTCTCTCAAATACACATTTGCATAAATACTGCCGTTAACAAATTCAAGTTCGTTTATAGAATCCAGGTAGCCATTGTTATCGTAAACACCTACTGTCTTTTCAATGGCAAATGTTTCAGGATTTACAAAGTATATGTTACTACTGCCTGTACTTACAATTAATTGTTTTCCATTGTGTGTAAGCCCCCAACCTTCCATATTCCAGTCGAATTCTTTGATTTTCTTAAATGTGGCTAGTTCATACACAAAAACTTTATGCTCCCGGTAAGTAAGCTGATAAATTTTATCGTTCAAAATGGTAATGCCTTCGCCAAAATATTCTTTTGCCAGGTCTATTTTCTGTTTGTATTTGCCCGATTCAAGGTCTACTTTCATTAACCTGCTTTCGCCCTCGAGGCCAGTACCTTCATAAAGTGTATTGTTGTACCATATCAATCCCTGTGTGTAAGAACTTGTATCGTGCGGATAAATTTTTACAATGGAATAATTCAAGTTGGCAGGAGCAGGTATAACAGCGGTACTGCTATTGGTAGAATCAGCCTGGTCATTCTTATTGTCACGACAACTGCAACTGCTAAATATTGCAACAGCTATAAGTAAGGGATATAGTTTCATGCGTCTAAAGTTCAGTCTAAAAATAGGAAATCGTAAATAAATATAAATGTTAATGATATTCTATCCCAGCTCCGGACTTTAGTCCGGAGCTGGGATAGAGATTTGGATCAGGAAAGTATATCTGATGCAATAGTTTCAGCAATAACAGGTGTAAACGCCACTCCCATTCCATTGCAGGCAACCGCGAGGTAAGCACCATCTTTTACATAACCTGTAAAGGGGCGTTTGTTTTCCGTAAAACCCATAATACCGCTCCACGAATGTTCAATCGTATATTGAATGGTGGGAGAGAGGTGTTTTTGCAGAAATGATACAAGCGTGTTCCTGATGATATCAGATCCGTTTAAATCGGTTGTGTTTTCTCCTTCAAAATCTGCATTCCTTCCACCACCCAGTAAAATACGGTTACCCAGGTGTCGCCAATAATAATAACCTTCATCAAAATGAAAAGTACCCTTCATCGGGAGATTGGGAATAGAAGAAGTTAGTATGATCTGCCCGCGAGCAGGTTCAACAGTTGCTGAATCAAGTAAGAAATTACTAAACGCATTCGTACATAAAATGAGTTTGGTTCCTTTGATAGACTGATCATTTGCTGATATTACTTCATACCCGTTACTATCTTTCTGCCATTCTTTTACCGGAAATCCAGGTAAAATGGAAACCCCTTTTGTCATCAACTGCTGTGTAAGTGTCTGCACCAGTTTACCACTGTGTAGTGCAGCTTCTGTACTGTTTTCAATCAGTGTATCAAAATGTTGTAGCCCTAAACCGGATAATTTATCGCCAGCGTATTTAAAAATGGAGCGGTGACCTGTAATATCTTTTAGTAGTTTATTCAGTTGGCTGATTCTATCATCCAGTGCGGGCCAGAACCGGGAGTCGTTGTTGATACATTCGTAACCACCACAATGCTCAAAGCCAATTACCTCATCAGAAAAATGTTGTTTGATTTTTTCAATGCCTTTATAACGCATTTCAACCACTTTCAGCATTTCATTGATGCCCATGGTTTCCATATCGCTCATGAGTTCTGTAGGACTGCCAAAACAGGCAAAACCGGCATTGCGGGTAGAGGCGCCAAGTGGGGTGCTGTTTCTTTCAAGAATAGCAATACGGAGGGAAGGGTTTTGATGCAACAGTTCCCATGCGGTCCATAAACCCATTAAACCTGCACCAACAATAATGATATCTTTTGGTGCATAAAACGATTCCTGTTCCCAGATTGACAAGCTAATCATGAGCTAAAGTTACTAAGTAAGCATCAATTATTTTTTGTACGAAGGGGGAACCTCAGAGTTACACGGAGTATGGCACGGAGTTGCACAGAGGTTGTTTTAAAAATAGGTTATGGGTTAATAGTAAGACCTCGGTGTAACTCTGTGTGCAACTCCGTGAATTCTGTGGTAAAAAAAACTGCCGGCCAAAAGCCGGCAGTTGAATGAATTTCAATGTATATCTCCCTGCGCCGGATTTAAATCCGGCGTAAGAATATATTACACGTTAAAACGGAAATGCATCACATCTCCATCCTTCACAATATATTCTTTTCCTTCAATTCTTAATTTTCCATTTTCCCTGCAAGCCGCTTCGCTGCCGTATTTCACGAAATCATCATAAGCAATCACTTCGGCTTTGATAAATCCTTTTTCAAAATCGGTATGAATAACACTTGCCGCCTGTGGTGCTTTCCAGCCTTTGTGAATGGTCCATGCTCTTACTTCCTGTACACCGGCGGTGAAATAAGTATCGAGGTTGAGAAGTTTATAAGCAGTACGGATCAATCTATTCAATGCAGGTTCGGCCATTTTATATTCGTCCATGAACATCTGCTTGTCTTCTTCTACCTCCATTTCTGCAATCTGGGCCTCAATATTGTTGCACATTACAATCATTTCTGCACCTTCTGCATCGGCCACAGCCTTCAGTTGTTCAGAAAATTTATTGCCTGTATGCATGCTTGCTTCGTCAACGTTGGCAACATAAAGAACTGGTTTGTCTGTTAAAAGAAACAGATCAGCTACGGCCACTTTTTCTTCTTTGCTCAAGCCAAGTGAATAAATGCTCTTACCTGCTTCGAGATGAGCTTTGCAGCGTGATAATATTTCATATTCAGCTTTTGCTTTTACATCTGAACCCACGCGCGCCATTTTTTCAACGCGCTGCATTTTCTTATCTACACTTTCCAGATCCTTCAACTGAAGTTCGGTGTCAATAATTTCTTTATCGCTAACAGGGTTAATGGCACCTTCATCGCGTAATACATTCTCATCTTCAAAACAACGCACCACATGAATAATGGCATCTACTTCCCTGATATTACCCAGAAACTTATTACCCAATCCTTCACCTTTACTGGCACCTTTCACGAGACCGGCAATATCCACAATCTCCATTTGTGTGGGAACAATCCTATCGGGAATAACCAGTTCAGCCAGTTTGGCAAGTCTTTCATCGGGTACGTCAACCAGACCCACATTGGGTTCAATGGTACAGAAACGATAGTTACTCGCCTGCGCTTTTGCACTATTACTAACCGCATTAAAAAGTGTTGATTTTCCAACATTGGGTAAACCCACAATACCTGCTTGTAAAGCCATAATCCTTTTTTTCGAGCCGCAAATATAGCGTTTTGTAGGGGAAAAGAGGCGTGAGACGTGAAACGTGAGAGGTGAGACGAGAAAGGAGAAAAGTAAAAGGGGTAGGATGTTTTAGTAGGTTACGAAATTTTATCTCACGTTTCACGTCTCACCTCTCACGTTTCCCCGCTGTCGCTTTTCTCCCTATATTCACTTCCTAATTCAACGCCATGGCCCTTAACATTGTATGGATCGCATTTTTTGTGATTGCGTTTGTAATTGCGCTGTATAAGTTCATTTTCCTGCACGATACAGATATCTTCAAAACCCTGGTAGATGGCATGTTCGACAGCGCCAAAAGCTCGGTGGTAGATGTGGCATTTCCATTAACGGGAGCAATGGTGTTTTTTCTGGGACTCATGAATATTGCAGAAAAAGCAGGCGCCATCAACTGGCTGGCAAGAATATTAAACCCTTTCTTGAAACGCCTTTTTCCTGAAGTGCCGGAAAAACACCCAGCCATGGGGCAAATGGTAATGAACTTCAGCGCCAATATGCTGGGGCTTGATAATGCAGCTACTCCTTTTGGTTTAAAAGCCATGGAGGGGTTACAGTCGATTAATCCGGAGAAAGAAAAAGCATCCAATGCACAGATCATGTTCCTGGTGTTGCATACAAGTGGACTCACGCTGATTCCATTAACCATTATTTCTTATAGGCTTGCTGCGGGTTCAAAAGAAGCAGCAAGTATTTTTATTCCTCTGGTACTGGCAACCATTTGTACCACGCTGGCATCCATTTTGGTTGTTGGGTTTAAACAGAAACTGAAATGGGACAAAGTAATGTTTGGATGGATTGGCAGTATGCTTCTTCTGGTAGCACTCATGTTGTATTGGGTACAGGGGATGGCTCCGGAAAAAAGAGAAGTGTTCAGCAAAATAACGGGTAACCTTTTATTACTATTGATTGTGGTTACGATTATTCTGGGTGCTGTGTGGAAAAAAGTAAATGTGTTTGATGCTTTTATAGATGGCGCTAAAGGAGGATTTGAAGTGATCATTAAAATTATTCCTTACCTCGTAGGTATGCTGGTAGCCATCCGTATTTTTCGTGACAGTGGTGCTCTCGGTTATATAGTAGAGGGCATTACCTGGCTGTTGATGCAGACAGGTGTAAATACTGATTTCACTTCTGCCTTACCTGTTGCAATCATGAAACCCTTTAGTGGTAGTGGAGCCAGAGGCTTGATGCTGGATGCCATGCAGGTACATGGCCCCGATTCTTTTGTTGGTAAACTAGCTTCTACTTTCCAGGGATCGGCCGATACCACTTTTTACATCATCGCCCTCTATTTTGGAAGCGTAGGCATTAAGAAAGTACGTTATGCCATCTGGGCAGGAATGCTCGCCGATATTATAGGTGTGATTATGGCCATTATTATCGGGTATATTTTCTTTCATTAAAGCTATGAGCTGTGAGCCATGAGCTTCGAGCTAAATTTATTACTCATGGCTCATGGCTCGTAGCTCATAGCCCAAAATATTAGCGTAACAGTAAATCTCTAAGCTGCAACACTCCCTCAGAAGCAGGTGCTTCTATACGTGTAAGATTCGGGACAGCACCTGTTGAGGGGATATGTTTGTCGATGATGTATTTGGGAATATGGCGTGGTGCCATATCGAGTAAACCCGCAGCAGGATAGACCACCAGTGAAGTACCGATCACCACAAAAATATCTGCCTCGGCTGTAATACGTGCGGCTGCTGTAATCATCGGTACAGGTTCTTCAAACCACACAATATAGGGTCTTAACTGCTCACCATCTTCCGCTGTATCTCCTATATTAATATCGCCGCGAATATCGTAGATGAGTGATTCATCTTTTTCGCTGCGCATTTTAAAGATCTCACCATGCAGGTGTAAAACCTTGCTGCTTCCGCCACGTTCATGCAAATCGTCAATATTCTGTGTAATGATATGCACATCAAAATCTTCTTCCAGTTCAGCCAATCCAGTATGCGCTGCATTGGGGTGAACATTGGCTATATCTCTTCTACGCAGGTTATAAAACTCAAGAACGATTGCCGGGTCTTTTCTCCAGCCCCGGGGGGAAGCCACTTCATAAATATCGTGGCCCTCCCATAAGCCGTCGCTGTCGCGAAATGTTTTGATGCCGCTTTCGGCACTGATACCCGCACCGGTAAGCACAACCAGCTTAGGTTTTATTTTTTTACTACCTGTAATCTTTTTCGTTTCCATAATAGGCCGATCAATATGCCCAATAAAATTAAGGGCCATAAACGAATACCGATGAGTATAATTTCAACCAATATGTCACCACCATCGGCAAAACCTTCTTTGAGCCTGTTCCAGAATGCATTTGGTTTGTGTGTTTGCGGACTTGCTGTTAACAAACTGAAGTAGGTGAGGTGAACGGTGCTGTAAGAAGTCTGGTGTGAGAGGTAATTCAATCTGCCGGAAGCCGACTCCAGTTCCTCTTGTATGTTATTGATCTCCTGCTCTACTTTTAATACATCATCCATTTTTTTCGCCTGTTGCAATAGTTGTACATAACGCTCCCTGATTTTTTTTCTTGCTTCTATCCGCGACTTACTGTCATACATTTCGGAAGTAACATCTTCTGTACTGATATTTTTTTGAACTACACGATTGCTGTCAGATGCAAAACTGCCTAGCAGCGATTCGAAATATGCAACAGGAACTTTAATGGTCATAAGGTTCTGCTTCCTGTCATCCGAAAAAGCCTGTTCTTCTGATGCGATATAGGCACCGTATCTTTTTAATGAAGTTCGTATATCCTGATCAAAGCGAGGGTAGTTGGCTGCTTCAATAGTAATGTTTGCCGTCTTGATGAGTTTTTTATCCCAGTCCTGATAAACAGGCGCAGATGGTTTTCCGGCAATATTGTCCTGTACTTTTTCATCGGTAACTATTTGTGGGGCTGTATAGGCGGTGTCTGTTGTAACCGCGTCTGTAAATGCAATATCGGCTGTTGATTCTTTAGCTTTTAATTGATCCTGTTCACCTCTGTTACAGGCAATAGAAAACAGTATGGCCAGGCAGGCCATGTAAGTGATGGTCTTCATAAATTTCTTTTTTAATTAGATGCAGTGAAGAAAAAAATGCACAGGCCTGTAGCTATGAATACCTCAAGCGTAGAAAATGTAACCCCATAAGACTTGTTAAAAAAACACTGTGGTTATCTCTGTGTGCTCTCGTTCTCTGCTGTGCACTTACTCGAATATTCACAGCAGAGAACGAGAGATAGCAGAGATAACCGCAGTGGGAGAATTATTTAGTGCCGGAAAGTTCCATGATGATTTTCCATTCTTCATCTGTAACGGGTTGTACAGATAAACGTCCTAAACGAACAAGCGCCATGTTGGCCAATCTTTTATCGGTTTTTATTTGTGCCAGTCCAACCGGATTCTTTAATTTTTTAAAAGGCGCAAAGTCAACTGCCGACCATGTTTCATTATCGGCAGTAGGATCAGGATAGGCTTCTTTAATTACTTTGGCAATACCAACAATTTCCAATCCTTCATTGCTGTGGTACCAGAAAGCCTGGTCACCTTTTTTCATGGTACGCAGGTGATTGCGAGCGGCATAGTTGCGTACACCATCCCAGAAAGTGGACTTATCTTTTTCAAATTGTTCCCAACTATATTTGAATGGTTCCGATTTAATGAGCCAGTATGCCATACAATTATTTTGTTTGATTTAAAATGAGGCAAGTACATCTGCCAGGTGTAATACTTTCAAGCCAGATCCTTTATGTTTCATACATCCATCTATATGCATCAGGCAACTCATGTCGGTACTGATGATGTATTCGGCACCGGTAGCTTCTGCATGTGTAATTTTCTGATCGGCCATTGCAATGCTGATGGGCTCAAACTTAACAGCAAAACTGCCACCAAAACCACAACAGGTTTCATTGTCGGCCATTTCAACCAGCTCAAGTCCCTTTACATTTTGTAATAACTTACGGGGTTCCTGTTTCAGTCCACACTCACGTAAAGCCGCACAACTATCATGGTAAGTTGCCTTACCGGTAAAGCTGGCGCCCAGGTCTTCTACTTTTAAAATGTTCACCAGGAAATCAGACAATTCAAAAATGCGTTCACTCATTTTTCTGGCAGCCTGTTGTTGTGAAGAGTGTTCGTACAGTTTGCTGTAATAATTCTTTACAAAGCCAACGCAACTGGCACTGGGTGCCACCACATAGTCAGACCCGCTGAAATCCTGAATAAATTTATTGCACACATCTTTTGCCTCGCCCCAGAAACCGGCATTGAATGCAGGCTGGCCACAACAGGTCTGGTTAGGATTGTAGTTTACTTCACAGCCTGCTTTCTCCAATACTTTCACCATATTAAAAGCAACCGTAGGGTAGAGCTGGTCTATAAAACAGGGTATAAAGATTTGTACACGCATCTTGTCTTTATGACTTAGTGTTCATCAATTTACGATTCAGTGCAATCATTTTAATGGCTGTAATGGCGGCTTCTTCGCCTTTGTGTCCGTGTTTGCCGCCAATTCTTTCGATGGCCTGTTGCTCATTGTCAACCGTTAATACACCGAAGATAACGGGTACATCGAGTGCGAGGTTGAGTTGCAATACACCGTCAGTAACCGATTGGCATACATAATCGAAATGTGGCGTATCGCCCCTGATCACTGTACCTAAAGTAATATAGGCATCAGGTGGCGTTTTACTGTAGGCATAATGGTTCTTCACCGCAAAAGGAATTTCCACTGCCCCCGGCACCACAATACTTGAAACCCTGATCCCTTGTGCCTTGAATATTTTTTTTGCCCCTGCTTCCAGCTTATTAATGATATGGGCGTTCCATTCGGTTTTAACGATAACAACAAAGGCATCCTTTAGGGTAGGGATGCCTTTATTTAATGAAGTATTTCCTTTTGTTGCCATTAGTTAGCTCCCAGGTCGTTTTTTTCAATACTTAAACGATAGATATATCTGTCGGCCTGAAAACCTTTATCGGTTTTAGGGAATTTCTCTTTTATTTCCTTGTAGATGCCTAAAGCCTCTTCAGTTTTACCTTTTGTTTCTAACAGTAGGGCCGCACGAAACAGGTATTCTGCAGAGTTGTTATCATCTTTATCAAAAGCACTGCCTGCTTTTTTGTAGTAGCTGATAGCATCATCTGTTTTATTCTGCTCAGCATAAGCATCACCCAATGCACCATAAGCCAGTAGCTGGATTTGTTTTGCATCAGTAGAAAAATCTTTCAGGTATTTTACAGCGTTGTTGAAGTCGCCAAGTTTCAGGTAGCTGATACCTGCATAAAAATGAGCGAGGTTGGCTGCTTTGGTACCACCAAAGTTTTTGATCACATACAAAGCACCGCGGGTCTGACCATCACCATTTAACACCAGGTTTGAAGAATCCATACGGAAATATTCTTCTGCTTTGAATAAAGCTTCAGCTGCTTTTTCTTCTTTAGGTTTAACGATGTATTCTTTATAACCATACCAGCCGGCAAAGCCTATTACCACAACGGCTACAGCGCCAATGATTATTTTTTGGTATTGCTGCCAGAAACCCTGTGCTTTTGCAAGGGTCTGATGCTCATTCGTCACTTCGTGCTTATCACTCATGGGAAATTAATTATTCGAGTTTATGTGTGTGGTTTGAAAATATTAGTCAACAATAAAAGGATAGTTCTGATCAATATATACATCTTTCAGTACTTCACTGTCATCGGGCCATGGGCTTTCTTCAGCGAAACGCACGCTTTCATCCACCACGGCATCAATACGTTTATCGATATCGTTCAGGAACGCTTCAGTAGCGAAACCATTTTCCAGAATGGTCTTACGCACCTGGGTAAGTGGATCCTGTTCTTTATACTCATCTACTTCTTCCTTAGAACGGTATTTCTGAGGATCAGAGATAGAATGGCCTTTGTAACGATAGGTTTTCATTTCCAAGAGGGTCGGACCATCACCTTGCCTTGCTCTTTTTACAGCTCTAGCCACCCCTTCGTGAACGGCTTCTGCAGACATGCCATCAATTTTATCAGCAGGCATATCGTAAGCGTCGGCCAGTTTATAGATATCGGTAACGTTACTGGTACGCTCAATAGAGGTACCCATCGCGTAGTTATTGTTCTCGCAAATAAAGATGACAGGTAGTTTCCAGGTCATCGCCAGGTTAAAAGTCTCATGTAACATACCCTGTCTGGCGGCACCATCGCCAAAATAACAGAGTACCACATTCTGAGAGCCGCGGTATTTTTCGGCAAAAGCCAGTCCGGCACCAGTGCCAATCTGCGCACCTACAATACCATGACCACCAAAAAACTTATGTTCAACGCTGAAGAAGTGCATACTTCCACCTTTACCCTTGGCACAGCCTGTAGCTTTACCATAGAGTTCAGCCATACAGGCATTGGCGCTAACACCTTTGGCCAGGGCCAGCCCGTGATCGCGGTAGGCTGTAATGAAAGGATCATCCTGCTGGGTAGCGGTCATACATCCGGCGGCAATGGCTTCCTGACCAATATAGGCGTGGAAGAAACCGCGGATTTTACCCGCCATTTTATACATTTCCTCGGCTTTCAATTCAAACTGACGGATAAGCTGCATCAGCTCATACCAGTAGAGATAGGTTTCTTTAGAAAATTTGGTTGGCACTTGGTCAAATTTTGAGCAGCAAATATAGGGGTTATGTGGCAAAAATCTGTTCTACTCCCTAAAGGGGAGGGAAACAGAGGAATAAGGAATAAGAAACAGGAAATCAGGAAGTATGAGAGGGTGATTTATTGCTGCTGAAAATGTAAAAAAGGGTAGGACACAGATTTTCATGATTTATCATGAAAATCTGTGTCCCATCCGTGCAAATTAAGAACAATAAAAAGTAAGCGGACTATTGCCACTGTTCAAAGGACGACTTCAGCGAAAACACAGAAAAAATGCTTTCTTTCGGTCTTCCCGACTTTCGGTCTTTCGGACTAGATCAATCAGGCCATTTCCTCCACCCAGTCCATCTTCGGTAGAGGCACTGATTCAATCAATAGGTCTTCCAGTAATTGTGCGAAGGTTTCAAAATATATGATTACATCTTCCCGTTGGTTGCGTTTCAGCCATCTGAAACCACCGGGAAGGGCATTGAGTACCTGGCGGTCATCAAGGTATTCAAGATGATGAATATCGGTAGGGGTGAGACCTGCATCCTGTAGTTTCTTGAGTAAAAGACTTACCGGCGCATTGGTGACACCGCAATAGTCTGTTGCGAGTTCTGTCCATTCACCAATACCCGAATGGGCATATGTGAGTATTTCTTCTTTTGATAAATCGGTAATCACCTGTAAGAGATTGCCACAATTGCAGGAACCATGATTGCCCCAGGCGTAGGGAACTCCGTTTTTTAACCGGGATGCGGTTTCACGAAGTGCAGCAATCAGTTCAATATTCGGATATGCCATATGATGTTCTTTATTTCAAGATAACAAATCTAAAAATCGATTGGTTCTATGTGTCAGCACTTTTCATTTATGTTGAATACTTTTTCATGCAGTTGACCTATCTCTTAAACGACACTGTTAAAAAAATAAAAAAGAAGAAAAGAAACGAACTGTTTGGTGCTGACACCTGTATTAATTCCACAAAAACCATAAAAATGAAAATGAAATTTTTCTCCTTTGCCATTGCTTTACTGATGGGTGCATTCGTTACCGTATCTGCTCAAAAAACTGTTGTTGATGTAGCTGTTGGTTCAAAGGCGCACACAACACTGGTTGCTGCTGTGAAAGCTGCCGGACTGGTTGAAACTTTACAGAGTGCTGGTCCATTTACCGTATTTGCTCCTGTTAACGAAGCATTTGGTAAACTACCTGCCGGAACAGTAGAAACATTATTAAAACCAGAAAACAAAGCACAGTTAGTTAAAGTGCTGACTTACCATGTAGTGGCAGGAAATTTAGATGCTGCTGCGGTAGTAAAAGCTATTCAGGACGGTAAAGGAAAAGCAGTGGTAAAAACAGTAAGCGGTGGTTCTTTAACTGCTTCACTGAAAGATGGCAAAGTAATTCTTACCGATGAAAATGGTGGCGTTGCAACCGTAACAGCTACAGACCTGAAAGCAGGAAATGGAGTGATTCATGTGATTGATGGAGTGGTGTTGCCGAAATAAAGAATAAGAAATAGGAAATAAGGAATAAGAAACAAGAAAGAAGGAGCAAGGAAGGATTTGTAGAGTGGTCGATTTTAGTTTGAACATTTCGGTTTTTAATTTCTTATGTGCATAAAAAAGCCTCCATGTGGAGGCTTTTTTAATGTCGGATAATGAAATTTTGAATGAAAGTTTTTAATAAGAGGGTTCAACCTTTTTTGATACCTTTTCTCATTTCTTATTTCCTATTTCCTATTTCTTATTCCTTATTCTCTCAGGCTTCATTCAAAAACGGGTACTTATAATCTACCGGAGGGTTATAGGTTTCCTTGATGGTGCGGGCGCTTAACCAGCGGAAAAGGTTGAGCATGCTGCCGGCTTTGTCATTGGTTCCTGAAGCACGTGCACCACCGAAAGGCTGTTGTCCTACAACAGCACCTGTTGGTTTATCGTTGATGTAGAAGTTGCCCGCTGCATTACGCAGTTTATTGGTGGCCAGTTCCACAGCGGCCCTATCTTGCGACAATACTGCACCTGTTAAGGCATAAGATGAAGTATTGTTGACAAGGTCAAGTGCTTTTTCAAACTCAGCTGCTTTGTAGGTATAGATGGTCAGTACTGGTCCGAAAATTTCTTCGCACATGGTTCTGTATTTGGGATCGCTTGTTTCTATTACTGTAGGTTCAATAAAGTAACCCTCTTTCTTGCTGTAATTACCACCGGCAATGATCTTTGCTTTCTTATCTTTTTTAGCACCATCAATGTATTTGGTGATGCTGTTGAATGCTTTTTCATCGATCACTGCATTGATGAAGTTGGTGAAGTCTTCTACTGTACCCATTTTCATGGTCTTCAATGTAGCTACCAGTTTCTGTTTCACTTCCGCGGCAATATTATCAGGCAGGTACGCACGTGAAGCAGCCGAACATTTCTGACCCTGGTATTCAAAAGCACCACGGGCAAGGGCTGTTACAACAGCATCAACATTGGCACTTGAATGGGCGATTACAAAATCCTTACCACCTGTTTCACCAACGATGCGTGGATAAGAGCGGTACTTCGCAATATTCTCACCAATCACTTTCCACATATTATTGAAAACTCCTGTAGAACCGGTAAAATGAACACCCGCAAATTCAGGGTGATTAAAACATACTTTACCAATGGTAGGTCCGTCAACATAAATCAGGTTGATAACACCATCGGGCAAACCAGCTTCTTTCAAAATACGCATAAATAACTGCGCAGAATAAATCTGGGTATTGGCAGGCTTCCATACCACCACATTACCACACATGGCAGCAGAAGTAGGGAGGTTACCACCAATAGCGGTGAAGTTGAAAGGTGTTACAGCCAGCACAAAACCCTCGAGTGCACGCCATTCCATACGGTTGTGCATGCCAGGAGCAGAAATAGGCTGTTGCTTATAGATTTCACTTAAAAAGTGAACATTGAAACGTAAGAAATCAATCAGTTCGCAGGTACTGTCGATCTCAGACTGATAAGCATTTTTGCTTTGTCCGAGCATTGTACTTGCGTTCATGGTATAACGGTACTTGGTAGCCAGCAGGTCTGCAGCTTTTAAAAAGATATGCGCTCTGTTTTCCCAGCTCATAGCCGCCCATGCTTCTTTGGCTTTTAAAGCAGCATCAATGGCCTGGTTAACATGTTTCTCTTCGCCGGCATGAAAATATCCGAGGGTATGTTTAATCTCGTGAGGAGGATGAATAGCCACTTTATTACCCGTCTTCACTGCTTTACCACCGATATACATCGGGATATCTATTTCCTTCTTTTTAAGATCGGCAATTGCTTTTTTCAATGCTGCTTTTTCCGGTGTGCCGGGAGCATAACTATTAACGGGCTCATTGGCCGGAATAGGATAGGAGAAAGTACCAAAGCTCATGTTTCTAGATTTTGAGGATGCAAGGTAGGAAATATGGAATAAGGAACAAGGAACAAGAAATCAGGAAGTGGGGTAATTGGGCGAATGGTCAATGGTGAAAGAGGTTTTGCTGTTAAAACTGCTTCTCTCTCTTTGCGAAGCAGAGAGGGTTGGGGTGAGTTGAAAAGCAGTTTAATGTTTGAAAAGCGAAAAATACTTCTCTGCCTCTGCAATAGCCGCTGGTGCCACTTCACTGAGGTAATGATGAAGTGTAATTAAAGCAAACTCAGGCATATTTTTTTGTATGGCTTCGTCGCATTGAACAATCATCCTTACGCTATACAGTGCCTGATGATCTTCTGAAGGCTTGTAATTGTAAAACAGGAAATCGGATTGCCTGAATGTTGGACTAAATCTCAGTATCAGCGTATCCGGTCCCTTGATATGAATGTGTTGATTGAAAATATATGTTTTCTCCATATCCTGTCCTTCAGAAAGGCTGCTGATTAAGGTCATGCTGTCCTGTGCAAGCATTGTTGCCAGAGGTATTGTAAAATAACCCTGCCGATGTTGTAATACCGAGTCCACTATTACTGTTTCATTAAATTTATTAGATGAAAACTGGTAGTCTTCAAACCATTTACCTGTTTTGTCCCCTTTTTTGTACAGAAAATAGCGATAATGCCTGCTGACGATGGCACTGTCCTCATCATCATTGTCGGCATTGAAGAATACATGTCTGGAACTGTATGATGTTCTCAATAAAACGGTGTCGTGACGAAAAAAATAAACCAGTGTGTCATTAGTATCGCCATCAATTGAAAGGGGCCATATATTAACGGCCTGTATGGCTCTGATCTTATTGTCTTCACGAATTTGAGCAGTACCAGATGTGCATACCAGAAGGCTGATAGCCAGCATTAGAAAAGATATTGGCTTCATGTAATGAAATTATTGAAATTATTTAAGTTTCGCAACAGGGAAAGACAGTGTTTTGTTTCACTTTTCTATAAAGCGGCTCCTTCAAAAACAAGAAAGGGATTTCCCTTTAGCTTTTATGTCTTTCTACATCCTTTATTGCTGAAAGTGATAAACATACCAGGGCAGGAGTGTACACGAGTCCGGTTAATGCCCTAACCAGATAACCAGCGGGCTGGTTGTGCCATACAGCTCCGAGCGCAACAGTGATGTCACAAATCAGAAAAAGAACCATTCCTGTGATTGCCAGTTGAGCTTGTTTAGTTGATAGGAAGCCCAATGCTTTACTGAATGCAGCGGCTAATACCGATAAAATCAACAAAAAACCATAACCTGCAACAGGCCAGAATAAACCTTTTGCCTGCAACGCAGGATACAAAGAATATAATATCACCGCCGCAAGCAAAAGAAGCAGAATGGTGAGGTACAGGTATATTTTTTGTTGAAACAATTGCCATTTAAATCCTTGTAAATGACGGTATAAAAGCACGAGTTGCATTACCGCAAATATGGCAATGCCAACGATGAGTTTGTTTTGAAGTATGAGATAGAAGTCAGCAACCGTAGCCACCAACAAGGCCACTTGCATCAATAGTTGATCTTTTGTAAACAATGTTTTTTGCAGGTATGGAACGAAAACAAAAGCAAAAACGAGTGTTCTGGAAAAACGAATATAACCGCTCCATTCAGTCCATACTGACAACTCTGTACCACGAGCTTTCCAAACCTGATGCCAGGTAAAAAGATCTATACCAATAGCCACAAGAGTTAGTAATGATGTGGTAATAATAATGTTTTTCATATGCTGTCTATATGCCGTGTTGCTGGCATAACTCATATTGTTTATTACCTGTTTCTAATAAAGTTGATCCTGATGCTTTTCTATTGAAATCATTACTCATTTCAGTCATACAGTTTTTATAAAAATAGCCGTTATGGTAACGGATAAATGGCATGATTGCATCTTTGGTAAGTTTAACCACTAAGTAGGGCCATATTTTGTCGTATAAAACTTTGGTAATAACAGAGGCGGGAAGCATTCTTTTAATTTTCAGGTTGACATCCATCTTCTCATGCTCCAGCTGCACTACTGTTTCAGGTGATTTATTGTCTGTTTTCAAGGGATTGGTATCAAACACAAATAACTTTCTGGCACCAGCCTTGTATTCTTTAAACAAAGAATGTGGTATTTGTCCAACCACATCTCTTTCATGCATGATGTGAAAAATATTTTTGTTATACCCGTATAATGCCGATTCGAAATCGTGATCCCCGGCAGCCGGACAGGCAAAAAGATATCCGTAAGTGTCAATTTTCAGATTCTTGCTCTCCAGTTGTCTGGGAAGGTCCCATAGACAGAGTGTAGCCATGCCTGAGCCTAGTGAAAAACCTGAAATAAAAAGATTCTTTTTTCTTATGGCACTTCTGCCGGAAACCGGAATGGCCGCGGCAACTTTCTCAAAAATCTCCCTGCTGATTTCCTTGTATTGTTTCAGAAAGCCTTTGTGTACTTTTCCCGGGAAATTGTTGTCTGCCACACGAAGAATATTCATATCGGCCAGCACGTTTTTGATGGTATTGAGCCTGGCTTCCCACTTTCCGGTTTCTCCTCCTTCTTTTTGTACACCAGATCCACGGAAGCTAACCACAATACTGTCTTTGTTATGTGCCACGAGTGCAGTGGCAGGGGTGTTTTCAGACCTGATTACCTCAAACTGCCATCCTGCGTCATGTAATAATCTTTTGTACCGTTCATTTGAGTGTCCGAGGTCTCTTTTATATTCATTTTTTCCATCAGGATCCCATACAATGAGGTAGAATTGTAAAAGATTAGCAGCCAGTTTAGTGAAATCACTGTTAAGCTGAAGTTGAGGTTCAAGGAAACTACCATCAATGGTTAGTCCTTCATAGGGCTCATAAGCATTTGAACTCTTTGCCATGTGCATTAATTTGTAACAAAATACAAAGTGTCAGACTAGTTACAACTGCGATTTAACGCAGGTGAGTTGCCGTCATTCCGACGCAGGAGGAATCCCTCAACTGTTTGAGTGTAACGTTTAGTTTTAAGGCTTACATGTTTTATTCAAGCAGTTTGTAGGTGTAAGTTCCCTCCTTCGTCGGGATGACTTGTTGCCGCCATTCCGACGCAGGAGGAATCCTCCAACTGTTTGAGGGATACGTTTAGTTTTAGGGTTTTAATGCTTTATTGAATCAGTTTGGCAGAGTAAGTTCCCTCCTTTGTCGGGATGACGAACCAATCAACACTTTTAACAATAAAAAGCAGCAATGCATTTGTAGATTCGTTTACCTAAAACCCTCCCTATGCGTTACCTGCTGCTTGTCATGACAGTTGTTTTATCAACAGGTGTTATTGCACAATCGAACCCCATTTTGGTTACACCAGCCTGGTTACAGGAACATAAGCAGGATAAAAACCTGGTTATTCTCCAAACTAATTTCCTGCGTCTCGATTTTGAAATGGAGCATGTTCCCGGAGCACGTCTCCTCTGGCCTGACTGGTTGGCATCGCACTCTCCTGAAGGAAATTTTAATGCACCAGATATTATATCGGCCAGAAAAACACTACAATCTTTGGGTATCAATCAGAACTCGCATATTGTATTGGTGTACATCAGAACCGATCTCACCGTTACGGCACGCATGTTTCTCACATTTGAACACCTTGGCTTGTATGGAAAAGTGAGTTTGCTGGATGGTGGAATTGAGGAATGGAAAAAAGCAGGCTTACCAGTAGAGAGCGGTGCATCACCTACTGTTGCCCAAGGGAATATTGAACCCAAATACATGCATCTGCTTGTAAATAAAAATTATGTGCAGGAGGCATTAGCAGGTAATAGTAAAATGGTGGTTGATGCCAGACTGAAAAGATTTTATGATGGAGATCTAACAGGTAACCCCCGCGATGGACATATCACCGGCGCATTCAACCTGCCTTACCCCGATTTGATTGACAGCACCACAAAATTTAAATCGGTGCAGCAGCTTAGTAACTATTTTAATGTGTTGAACAGCGATAAAAAGAAAGAAATGATTGGTTATTGCTTCATCGGACAAACAGCCAGTGTGTTGTACCTCGCAGGAAGAGTATTGGGTTATCCTATGAAAATATACGATGGCTCTTTACAGGAGTGGAGCCGTTTACCGGAACTACCCATGGAGAAAACCCGTCAATAAAAAAACTGCGGCCATCTCGGTGACCTCTCGTTCTCTGCGGTGAATAGTCGAGTAAATTCACCGCAGAGAACATGAGAACGCAAAGATGACCGCAGAGATTGGTTATTGTTGTTCAGGCAGCATGATGAGCTTTACCATGTTGCTTTCATTAAACACACGATTGGCCAGTTCTTTGGTTTTATCTACTGTAATCAGTTTTATTTTATCTGCTGACTTCAGTAACTCTGTTGGATCGGTGCCACGGAAGAAATGCTGTTCCAGCCTGAATCTCCAGTAATTGTTTTCTTTCACATCATTTTCAAGGCTACGGGTTTGCTCTGCAATTACTTTTTCAATATTCACCGCAGGTACACCATTGGCTTTGGTATTTTTAATTTCTTCCATTACCAGATCAACCAGCTTGTCTACATTTTCTGGTGCACAACCAAACTGTATGCTGATGCTGTAACTCTTAACAGGCTCGCGGTTAAATCCACCATTCACACCAACACCATATACACCACCTGCATCTTCACGTAATACTTCTCTCAGTTTAATAGACAAGGCTTTGGTAAGTTGGCCCAACTGAACCTCATCCATATCATTTATTTCATTCACCTCACCGGTAAAGAATAAACGTACATTGGCTTTGGCTTCTTTTCCTTTTCTGAACGTTTTATTCACCACGCCTTTAGGATAACGGATACCCACATCTTTCCATGTTTCTTTTGTATTGGATGATGGGAGAGAAGCAATGTATTTCTCTGCCAAAACTTTCATGGTATCGAGGTTGAAGTTGCCTACAAAAGTGAACACAAACTGTCCGCCATTGCTGAAACGTTCTTTGTAAATATCAAAAGCACGATCCAGTTCCAGTTGACCAATGGTTTCTACAGAGAATGGTTTTCTGCGAGGGTGATAATTACCCATGATATAGTTTACAGAATCGCCAAACACAGAAGCCGGATCCTTGTCCTTATTGGCCATCTGTACCTGCATCTGTTGTTTCAATACTTCAAACATATTGGCATCTTTTCTGGGTGCCACAAAATAACCGTGCAGCAATTGTAAAGCTGTTTCGAGGTCTTTCGTCGTGCTGCTGCCATTCAGCCCCTGCATATAGTTGGCGATAGATGGTGATACATAACAGTTCTTGCCCGCCATTTCTTTTTGCAGACTCTGGATATCCAGATCGCCAACCCCACCAAACAGGGCTACAGATGAAGCAGAGGATGCATTTACATAATCCTTATCACTATACAGGGAAGAGCCACCCCAACTGATCGCAGAAAACTGAACATCATCATTTTTAAAAGTGGTGGGCTTCAATATTACTTTGGCTCCATTGGATAAGGTCCATTCAGTAGTTTCAATAGAAGGATATTTTTTCTCACTCACTACTTTACCTGCAACAGGCAGAACAGGAAGAATGGCTCCTGCCATTACTTTGTCTTCATACGGTTGTAGTTTGCCCAATGGTTTGTTGAGTAACGCCGTAACCTGCGCAGCACTAAGCATATCCGCTTTTTCTTTTTCAGGCGCAGTAATTACTACCGATCTGTTTTGTGTAGTGATCCATTGTTTGATGAGTGCATTCACTTCTGCCAGTTGAATGGTAGGCAGGTATTTCTGGTGCATCTCAAATTCTTTCTCAATACCCGGAATGGTTTCTCCTTTCAGGTAGTTACGTACATATTCCTGTAAGAGTTCGGCAGATTTTGTTTTGTCTCTTTCATTATACATATTCTCGAGGCGAGACATAGTTGATTTCGCTGCACGATCAAGTTCACTCTGCACAAATCCAAATTGTTTTACTCTTTCATTTTCTTTTAACAGGGTTTCTACGGAAGCAGAAATTTCCTTAGCGGTTTTGGCTACAGCTACTAAACTGAATGCGTCTTTATCGCCAATAAAAGAGCCATAACTACTGCTGCCAAACAGGAAGGGCGCTTCCGGTTTCTGTGCAATCTCTTCAAGACGGCTACTCATCATCTGGTTAAACAAGCCACGAACAATACTGGCGCGGTATTCTTTTTCTGTTTTTGACTGCGGCATTTCAGGTCTTAAATAATATACCTGCACCACATTGTATGGCTGCTCAGGATCGGTAAGTATGGAAGTACGTGTTTCGGGGAAAGCAGGTACACCAAATTTTGTTCTCGCACGTGGTGTTTTTACCGCAGGAATTTTTCCGAAATGATCACGAATCATTTGCTCTGTCTCTGCAATATCTATATCACCCACCACAATCACCGCCTGTAAATCCGGACGGTACCAGTCTTTATAAAATTTTGTCAGTTGGCTGTAAGGCGATTTCTCAATGCTTTGCTTGGTGCCTATTGGGAGACGTTTGGCATACTGAGAACCCTTAAGTATTACGGGAAAATACTTATCACGCATACGAGCATCAGCACCGCGACCGAGTCTCCATTCTTCCACAATCACGCCTCTTTCCTTGTCAATTTCAACAGGCTCGAAACTTACCTGGTGGGCCCAGTCTTCCAGTATCTGCATGGCTTTTTTAAATACATGCATACTGTCGGTGGGAACCTGCAGTTCATACACTGTTTCATCGAAACTGGTATAAGCATTGAGGTCGGCGCCAAAGTTTACACCGCTTTTTTCGAGGAAGTCGACCAGTTCCTGTTTCTTGAAATTTTTGGTGCCATTAAAAGCCATATGCTCCACAAAGTGAGCAAGACCCAGTTGCTGGTCCGATTCAAGAATAGAACCGGCATTCACCACCAGTCTTAACTCGGCCCTGTTTTTAGGCTCTACATTTTTTCTGAGGTAGTAGGTAAGGCCATTACTCAGTTTACCAATTTTTACTTTGGGATCAATACCCAGTTTCTGATCTGAACCGTTTTGTGCTTGTACGAATACAACTACAAGCAATAAAAGCAATGTTTGTTTGATGCGCAACATCATGCAAGGTTTTAAAATGAACGATAATCAAACAGGGTAATAACCCTGAATGTTCTTTGCTTATATAGTCCGCCGTGAAGACGGAAGGGGGTATTACTAAATTAAGGGATTTTAGGAGAATAATTTGGAAATGTGCTAATTACCTAAAGTTGAAATCCCAGATTCCGAATCAAAGAATCCGGTAAGGCCGGTAGTTTTCTTCTTTCAATGAGATAGGTAGATAACCCTGAAATATCTCTGTACACGAAATGTTTGCTCATGGCGCCTTCGAGGTAACCTGCTCCGGAGGTATTACCTGTTCCCACACGCATGCCAATCATACGGCGAACCATCACAAGGTGTTTATGGCGCCAGCTACTCATTAAATGATCAATTTCAATCAAAGCATCCAATACCTGGTAAGAAGTTTGGAACAAAGGAAAGTCGCGGTAAAGCATAATGAATAGTGCCGAACGTAAGGCAGTGGGAGAGAACAGTGTTTTCATAGCAGCTGTCTGTTCATCTGTATAATGCGCTGGCTTTTCTTCAAAGAAAACAAGATCGAAATCATGGATCTTATTTTTTTCTCTTTCGGTTAGTCCGGCTTCATAAATGGCGCGGTAATCGTTCCAGAAGGGATGATGCTTGCCTGTAGCAGCACTTTTATAATCTTTCCAGAAATCCTCCCTAAAAAAAGGAATACGTTCCAGCCATTTGTTTACCAGTTCCAGTAAATTATGTCCTTCTTCCACTGCATTAATATGTTGGTAATCTTCTTTGGTAAAACCACCTTCATTGGTTCTTTTATAATAATCTTTATGATGACGATGATCGAGTTCCAGTCCCAGTCTTGCTTCCAGTAACCTGAATTGTTTACTCTGAAAACCGGAGGAAGGAGTGAGCAGGTTACGGAATTCAAGAAAATCAAGCGGGGTCATGGTATCCAATATCTCCACCTGTTTATTCAGTAACTGAAGAATATGAATAATCCTGTGCAACCTGTGACGCACCAGGTTCATATCTTCTGAATTATCATTTATTTTTTCTTTGCTGAAAACCCCCGTAATATAATCCAGTTCAAACAAAATTTGTTTAAACCACAGTTCATAAGCCTGATGAATAATAATGAACAACATTTCATCATGCGCCGGTTCATTCCCCGGTTCAAAACTTACAGGATGTTGTGCATCCAAAACCTTATCCAATCCAAGATAAGTGCCGTAATACATAGGTTGTTTTTCCATAGCAAGACAAAGAAACAGAGAAATAAGGAATAAGAAATAAGAAATGAAAAAGTAGGGGGTAGTTGTTTTGTAAAGAATTACTTCCTTATTCCTTATTTCTTATTCCTTATTTCTCTGTTTTCTTACTTTTGCCTCATGACCCGTCAGCAACTTGTAGAACAGATACAATTAAAAGGTTCCTATCTCTGTGTTGGATTGGATACGGATATTGAAAAAATACCGGCTCATTTGAAGGGGCAACCCGATGGAGTGCTGGCTTTTAATAAAGCAATTATCGACGCAACAAAGGATCATTGTGTTTCCTATAAAATTAATACCGCTTTTTATGAGTCGCAGGGGCTGAAAGGCTGGGAGATCATGGCGGAAACACTGGCATATATTCCTTCAACACATTTTACCATAGCTGATGCGAAACGCGGTGATATCGGCAATACATCGGCACAATATGCCAAAACATTTTTTGAAGTATTACCATTCGATTCGGTAACCGTTGCACCCTATATGGGTGAAGACAGTGTTCGTCCTTTTCTCGAATATAAGGATAAGTGGGCGATTGTACTCGGACTAACATCCAATGCAGGCAGTTTTAATTTTCAGCGATTACCACTGGCAGAACAAAACGGCAAACAGTTATACGAGCAGGTACTCGAAACCACCTGTAAATGGGGTACACCAGATAACCTGATGTTTGTAGTAGGAGCCACGCGCGCAAGCGATCTTGAATATATACGTGGTATCATACCCGATCATTTTTTACTGGTACCCGGCGTTGGTGCACAGGGCGGCAGTCTGGAAGAAGTATCTAAATACGGGTTGAATACAGATGCCGGCCTCCTCGTAAATGCCAGCCGTGCCATCATCTTCGCCAGCAGCGGAGAAGATTTTGCAGAAGCAGCAGGAAAAGCCGCACAGGATTATCAAAATGAAATGACCGGTTTTCTTAAAAGATAATAGAACACAGATTTTCATGATTATTATGATTCATCATGATAGATCAGAATAATCATGAAAATCCGTGTTCCAATCCCATCAACAGGAAACATCAACCTGTCTCAAACTTGAATGAGGATGATTTAAGAGACGAACTATGATTTATTTACTACAATCAAAGTCTATCTTTATAATCCTGAAAATCCAAGTACATGAACAGAAGAAAATTTTTGCAGCAGGGTTCATTGTCTGCGGCGGCGGTAGCGGCGCTGCCATTGGTATCTACAGCCGAAACAAATGCCAAACCCTCTTTTCGTGTAGCATTTATTTCAGATGTACATATTAAACCGGGAGCAGTTCCGGAAAATGGTATGCAGCAGGCATTTAAACATGTAAATGCACTTAAACCCTCCGTAGATTTTGTCATCAATGGTGGCGATGCGATCATGGATGCCATGAAAGCTACCAAGGCTAAAGTACAGGAGCAATGGGGTCTCTGGAATAAAATTCTGACAGCAGAAAATAAACTACCCATTTATCACTGCATTGGTAACCACGATGCATGGGGATGGCAGATGACAGAACCTGAAATAAAAAGTGATCCCTTATACAACAAAACCTGGGCGGTACAACAACACCAGATGCCCGGACGCTATTACAGCTTTACCAAAAATAACTGGAAATTCGTCGTACTCGACAGTGCACATGAAAACAATGGCGGCTATATTGCTAAAATTGATGAAGAGCAATGGCAATGGCTCGAAAATGAATTAAAATCCACTGATGCTGAAATACATATCTGTATTGCATCGCATATACCCATTGTATCTTATGTATCGGGGTTTTTCTTTGATAAAACAGAAGACAACGGCGACCGCAAAATATCAAGGGCACTATTACATACTGACTCTTTTAAACTCACAGAACTCTTCCGCTCTCATAAAAATATCCGCTGCTGCTTGAGCGGACATATTCATTTGCAGGATATGGTAGAATACCGTGGTATTCACTACTACTGCAACGGCGCCATCAGCGGCAACTGGTGGGGCGGTGCCTTCAAAGGTTTTGCACCCGCCTATGCAGTCTTCGAATTTTTTAAAGACGGGAGTGTGAATAGGAAAATGGTGGAGTATTGAAGAATTTGGAAATGAAGCAAGTCCTCTAAACTATTATAAGCCACTTATTATTTAGTAACTGCCTTCATTTCCAAATTAGCACATTTTCAAATTGTATTCTCAATAATGGCTGCAACTTTCTCCGCCCACACTGCATGGGATTTAGCGGAATAATGAAGTTGGTCACTGGCTAATAAGGTTGTGTTGTTTTTGGCGAGTCTGGTTTGGGTGGTGATGTCGATAAAAGTACCACCGAGTTTTTTTGTGGCATCTTCACACACTTTATTAAATGCGTCAATGGCTTCGCTGATGGCTTTGTTGTCTTTACCGGCGGCAAAGGGAGTAACACCCCAATCGGGGATGGATAATACAACAACTCTTTCTGGTCTGTTACCTGCAAAGTGAATGGCTTTTTTGAGCAGGTATTCAAATTCATCTTTAAAATCTGTAACAGACAAACCTCTGTATTGATTGTTTACGCCAATCAATAAACTCACAAAATCGTATTGTTCATTTAATTGGGTATGAAGTATATGATCGGCGAGTTCGAAGCTGGTCCAGCCTGTTTTAGCTACTACTTCGGGGGCATGAAAATGTATTCCTTTCTTGCGCAGGAGTTGAACTACCTGATAGGGAAACCCTTCATGCAAAGGAACCGATTCCCCAATCGTATAAGAATCGCCCAGTGCCAGATAACTAAAATAATGACGTGTCATAGCAGCATTTTTTCTGTGTCTTTCTGTGTCTTCAGTGGCAAATCTTCTTCGGACTTTCAGTCTTGACGTCTTTCGGACTGATTTGCCACTGAAGGCACAGAGGAACACAGAAGGGTTAAAAATTGTTTTTTAGAATTTCATAGAAACGATACACATCTTCAAAACTACAGTACATAGGAGCAGGGGCCACGCGGATGACTCCGGGTTCGCGGTAGTCTACGATGATGCCACTGCTGATCATCTTATCATGAATTTCTTTTCCTCTCTCTTTAAAATACAAACACAACTGCGCGCCCCTTTGCTCTGGATCGGCAGGTGTGATGATTTCAAAATTAATATGCTTCAGTTCCTTCAATAAAAATTCGAGATAAGCGGTAAGATGAATACTTTTTTTACGCAGCCGCTCTATACCTGCTTCTTCAAACAGTTCAAGCGATGCTTTCAGACAAACCGTATTAAATACCTGCGAAGTGCTGATGTTCCATCCGCTGGCATTGGTTTTGGGAACAAATCCTTTTTCCATTTTAAAACGGGTCTGTTCATCGTTGCCCCACCAGCCGGCGAGTCTGGGCGTATCGGTATTCGACGCATGTTTTTCATGTACAAACACTCCACCAATAGCACCCGGACCTGCATTCAGGTATTTATAACTGCACCAGACAGCGAAATCAATATTTGTATCGTGTAACTGCATGGGTATATTACCAGCTACATGTGCCAGATCGAAACCTGCGATAGCGCCAACAGAATGCGCTGCTTTGGTAATAGCAGCCATATCGAATAACTGACCCGTATAATAGTTGATGCCTCCAAACAGCGTCAAAGCCAGACTCTCGCTATTGTCTTGTATGGATTGAAGGATATCTTCCGTTCTCAATAATTTTTCTCCTGCTCTTGGTGCTATTTCAATAATGGCATCATCGGGGTTAAGACCAAAATGTTTTACAAGGGTTTCAACGGCATACTGGTCGGAGGGGAAGGCACCGGCTTCCATCATAATTTTATAACGGGTGGCGGATGGTTTATAAAAACTCAACATGAGCAGGTGCAGGTTAACGGTGAGGGCATTCATCACCGTAACTTCTTCTTCCTTACAACCCATCATCTTTGCCAGTGCGGGCATGCAATATTTGTGATACCATAACCATGGATTGCTGCCACCGAAATATCCACCCACCGCATGGTTGCGCCAGCTTTCCAGTTCGGTTGCTATAGCAGCAGCGGTATGGCGGGGTTGCAGACCTAATGAGTTGCCACAGAAATAGATGACATCTTTTCCATCTTTCTGCGGAAAATGAAAGTCTTTTTTAAACCGCGCCAGTTCATCGGTGGCATCGGCGTTTTTGGCATAGTTTATATCGGTACTAAAAGCAAACATCGTCTCTATTTTGGCACTAAAATAACCTAATTGAAATCAATCTGCCAATCATCAACACTGCAAAAAGCTCCCCTTCTCCCGTTCTCCCTGTTAAAAACACTACCTGTTTTCTTAAGTTACTAATGCGAGACTTTATTAACAAAGAGAAAGGGAGAAGGGGAGTTTTCGGGGTGACTTTTAAGGGCCTTTACCGAATTTTCATCAAACTCTGTCGGTGAATTGCTGGCTTTGACCTAATTTTCAGACTTCCAAAAACGTAAAAACTGTATGAGAAAATTCATGCTGTTGTCAGTATGCATGCTGTTTGCATTTGCTACTATTGCACAACATACCCCCGTTACCAAGGCCAACTATTCGTTGGCGGCCCGTTTCTCGCCAAAGAAACTGGGTAAAATGATCTTCAGCACCAATGTGGATCCACACTGGTTAAAGAACTCCGAAAAATTCTGGTATATGTACGAAACCACTGAAGGTAAAAAGTGGTATATAGTAGATCCGGTAAAAGGAGAGAAGAAAGTATTGTTCGACAATGCCGACCTCGCTGCCAAGATCACACGTGTTGTTAAAGACCCGTTTGATGCACAAAACCTCGGACTGGACAGTATGCGTTTTGTACGCGATGAAAACTGGATCCAGTTTGAAGTGAAAAGCACGCAGGATGAAGTGAAAAAAGATACAGCCACAACAGGTCGCAGAGGCGCTGCCGGTGCAGCCGCTGCAACACCTGCTAAAAAAGTATTCTATTTCGAATACAACCTGACCACAGGTGAGCTGATTGAATTACCCGATTTCAAAAAGCCAAAAAGAAAACCCAATTGGGCCAATCTTTCTCCTGATGGCAATACCATTGTGTTTGGTAAAAACTACAATGTGTACTGGATGGATAAAGCCAACTATGAAAAGGCTTTGAAAAATGAAAACGACTCTACCATCGTAGAAAATGCCATCACCAAAGATGGTTTTGATGGTTATGGTTATTATAATGATGGCAATCTTTCCGGCAGCGGCATGACCGATGAAGAGAAAGAGAAAGAAGCCAAAAAAAGAAAATCTGTATTCGCATTGTGGTCACCCGATTCAAAATATTTTACACTGCGTCGTGTAGACAACCGTAAAGTAAAAAATCTATGGGTAATCAACAGTGTGGCCAATCCACGCCCAACGCTTGAAACCTATAAATACTGGATGCCGGGTGAAAAAGAATCGCCGGTTGATCATCTTTACCTGGTAGATGTAACCACTAAAACAAGCAAAGAACTGAATGTATCTGCTTTCAAAGACCAGACTGTTGGTTCATGGGCTACACCTGCAAAAGTAAATACACGTGACGATGACTGGAGACCAAGCATCTGGCTGGGTACCAAAGACAAATTCTATTTTACCCGCACAGGTCGCGACCAGAAACGTATTGATATATGTGTGGTGGATGTGGCTACCGGTGCAGTAAAAACACTGGTAGAAGAGCGTTTCAATTCATTCATAGAAGTAAACCAGATTGCACTGGTGAATGGTGGTAAAGAATTTATTCACTGGAGTGAGCGCGATGGCTGGGCACATTTTTATCTCTATGATGAAAACGGTAAACTGAAAAACCAGATCACCACCGGAGCCTTCCATTGTGAAGATGTATTGGGTGTGGATGAAACCAAACGTGTATTGTATTTCTCTGCCAATGGAAAAGAAGCAGGAGAAGATCCTTATTACCTGCATGCTTACCGCATTAACTTCGATGGTACAGGAATGAAACTGCTGAATGCAGGCGATTTCGATCACGCGATGCGTATGAACGATGGTAATAGTTTCTTTATCGATAACTATTCACGCGTAAACACCGTACCGAAATCGGTATTGTACAATGCAGAAGGTAAAAAAATACTCGACCTCGAAACGGCTGATTTCACATCGCTGTTTGCATCGGGTTATAAATTCCCTGAAGTGTTCAAGGCAAAAGCCGATGATGGTATTACCGATATCTACGGAACCATCTACAAACCTTTCGATTTCGACAGCACCAAAAAATACCCGCTGATTGAGTACGTATATCCTGGTCCGCAAACAGAAGCCGTAAACAAAGCATTTGGTCGTGGTTTCGACAGAACCGACCGTCTGGCGCAGATGGGCTTTATTGTAATTACACTGGGTAACCGTGGCGGACACCCCGCACGTAGCAAATGGTACCACAACTATGGTTATGGTAACCTCCGCGATTATGGTTTGGCCGATAAAAAAGCAGTAGCAGAACAACTGGCCGATCGTTATAAATACATCGACATCAGCCGCGTGGGTATTCATGGTCACTCAGGTGGTGGCTTTATGAGTACCGCAGCCATGCTGGTATATCCCGATTTCTTTAAAGTGGCCGTATCATCTGCGGGTAACCACGATAACTCGGTGTACAACAGATGGTGGAGCGAACAACACCATGGTGTGAAAGAAGTTATCAGCGATAAAGGCGACACTTCTTTCCTCTACAGCATTGAAAAGAACCCCGATATCGCCAAAAACCTGAAAGGTAAACTGATGTTATCGCATGGTGATATCGACAACAACGTACACCCTGCCAATACCATCCGTATGGCCAATGCATTGATCCGTGCCAACAAACGTTTCGACCTGGTAATTCTGCCCGGACAGCGTCATGGTTATGGTGATATGACCGAATATTTCTTCTGGAGACAAGCCGACTATTTCGCAGAACACCTGTTAGGCGATAAAACCGGCAGAACAGAAACCGATATTGAAGAGATGAATAAGGAAGTGGAGCAGAATGGAAGAGCAGGGAGGAGGAATTAGAAATAAGGTCCAAAGGACTCCCAAGGAGAATAAGAAATAAGAAATCAGGAAATTAAGAGACAAGGAACAAGAAACAAGAGAGTAGGATGATTTCTAATGGGCTGTGGCTCCCGGTGGGGAGCCACAGTTTTTTTTGGGTAGGATAGA
>CALRZI010000017.1:0-82860 GCA_943372605.1 Chitinophaga pinensis
AATGTAAGCACCTGCAGCTTCACGGTAAGGATCAACCCGTTACCGGTAGCAAGCATTGCAGCAGCATCGCCCAATGCATTGTGTAACCAGTTTGTACTAACAGCCAACAGTACATTGAGTGGTCCATACAGCTACCAGTGGTTGTATAATAACAATACAAAAGCCACCACCCAGCAACTGAGTCTTGGCTTAACCGATGCAGATGGCGTATACAGTGTGTACACCACAGATGCCAATGGATGCCGCAGCGAACAACCAGCTACGTATAACTACCAGAAACAAAACCTGGTGAGCAGCTATACGATTATCGGTATCAAAGAAGTAGAGCTGGGTCAGTACGATAAGGTAGAAAGCGGTAGTGTGGGAGTGATGAGCAGCCGAGGCGAAGCAGAATTTGATAAATACAGTTCAGTAACAGGCGCAGGCAGCTTTGTAAAAGCGCCAAGAATAGAAACAGACAGAGGTGTAACGATCAACAATAAGATCTATGGTACAGTGAATGTTAGCTTACCAACGATGCAGTATAACTTAAGTAACACCAGATACCTGCAGGATAAAACGGTTAACTCAAATGTAACAGCAACTGTAGCGGGTAACTACGATGAGGTAACACTGAAGAAAGGCTCGAATGTAACCTTAACAGGAACCATCTTCGGAAAGATTAAACTGGAAGAAGGCGCAAGTGTACGCTTTACCTCTACTACGATCGATGTAGCAGAGCTCCAGATAGAGAAAGGACCGAAGAGCGGAGGTTACAGCTATATCCGTTTTGCACCGAACACGAGCATCAGGGTGAGCAAGAAAGTAACGATCGGCAGCGATGTAATCGTGAACCCAGAGGCTTATCAGGTAACCTTCTACATGGCAGACAACAGAAGAGATGAAGAGAAGTTCCATGTGAAGGGTGATGATACGAGAATCACAGCCAATATCATCTTACCCGATGGTAAACTGAAAGTAACGGGTGGTAACTATGGAGATGACAGATGTGATCACCGACCACACAGCTATAAGGATTGCCGACACAGAGGACATGGTCACCACGACTGCGACCACAGAGGTCATGGCGACAGAGATTGCAGAGACGATGTGTTTATGACAGGTCTGTTTATAGCAGAAGAAGTACAGAGTGAGGGTAAGAATGTAATCTGGAACAGCTACAACTGTGCGGCACCATCTGCACCGGTAACAACGTTAACATCGAACAGCAATAAAGCAAGTGTAACGGAAGAAGCAGCAAGTATCAAGGTACAAGCTACAAGTAAAACAGAAGAAGAGTTGAAGGTAACGGTGATGCCGAATCCGACGAGAACCTACTTCACACTGAAACTGGAGAGCAAACACGATGCACCTGTAACACTGAGGGTGGTAGATGCAGCAGGCAGAGTGGTAGACAGCCGTGCAAAACTAGGACCGAACAGTACGTTACAAATCGGACATAATTACCATGCGGGCAACTACTTTGCAGAATTTATACAGGGTAACCGCAGAAAAACCATTCAGTTGATCAAGGTTCGATAAGCGAATAGACTCACGATACCTTAATTGAAAAATGCAAACCCGCTTCACAAGGAAGCGGGTTTTTTTATGGACAGAACCGGACTAAATAGCCGCTTTTTTGGGGTAGCAGACCTAAAGCCTGCTTTCACATTAAACTTTTTTTACTTTATTGTTGTTTGAATGCAACATTTTTAAAGAAACCGTTGCCTTACCAAAAAATGCCTATGAGAAGAATAGCCTTCATTCTGGCAAGCTGCCTGCTTGCCATTGGTTCCTATGCACAGGATACCGCCGCGATTTACCTTAAACTCCAGGAAATCGCCATTATCGACCAGAAAGTAATGATGCCCATGCGCGATGGCATTAGACTGGCCACCGATATCTACCGCCCGAAAGGCGATGCCAAAGTGCCCATTGTTTTTTCCAAAACACCTTATCAGTTTAACACCTGGGTAGATGGTAAAATGACCACCCGCACTATGGAAGAAGCATATAATGCTGTTTCCAGAGGTTATGCCTATGTGGTACAGAATGAGCGTGGCCGTTATTTTTCTGAAGGTGAATGGGATATTCTCGGCGCACCCATTACCGACGGTTACGATGCTTTTACCTGGATGAGTAAACAGCCCTGGAGCAATGGAAAAATTGGTGTGATTGGTTGTTCCTCCACAGCGGAGTGGCAGATGGCTGTAGCCTCACAAAACCATCCGGCACTCGCTGCTATGGTGGCACAGGGTTTTGGAGCAGGGGTAGGCCGCGTAGGTAAATTCATGGAACAGGGTAACTGGTACCGTGGCGGCGCACAGCAAATGCTGTTTACTGCATGGCTCTATGGTACACAGAACGATAAATTCAAACCAACATTCCCCAAAAATATCCAGCAGAAAGATTTGCAGCGTTTGCAACGCTTTTATGATATGTCTACTGAAATGCCACGTGTAGACTGGTCGGTAGGTTTACGCCATTTGCCTGTTCAGGACATCATTAAAAATGCTAAAGGACAGGAAGGTGTATATGAAGACATGATTCGCCGTAAACCCAATGATCCGAAATGGTTTAAGGGTGGTCTGTACCACGATAATATGCCATTAAATGTTCCGGCATACTGGTTTGTATCCTGGTACGATGTATCATCGGCTCCCAATATTGCGCTCTTTAACCATACGCGTAAAGCAGCCAAAGACAAAGCCACTGCCGACAACCAATATTTGGTAATTGCACCTGTTTTGCATTGTTCTTATAAACGTGCCACAGAAAATACCATAGTTGGTGAAAGAAGTGTGGGCGATGCAAGATTGAATTACGATGAACTTACCTGGGGTTGGTTCGATATGCTGTTGAAAGGCGAGAAAAACGATTTTAAAGAGAAACAACCAAGGGTACGCTACTATACCATGGGTAGTAATAAATGGCAGCAGTCTGAAACATTTCCACCGGCTAATACAGAAATGCAGTCTTTCTATTTAACCAGCGGAGGAAAAGCCAATACAAGAAATGGTGATGGACAATTGAGCAACGCCGCTCCAAAAGAAGACAAGCCCGATGCTTTTACTTATGATCCTATGAACCCTGTTCCTTCTTATGGTGGTAATGTATGTTGCACAGGTAATGCAGTGGTGGGCGGTTCATTCGATCAGTCGAAGATGGAACTGCGCGATGATATTCTGGTATATACTTCAGATGAACTGAAAGAAGGTGTTGAAATAACAGGCTTTATTGAATCTACTTTATACGTTTCATCAACAGGACCCGATACAGATATTACCATCAAATTAATTGATGTACACCCCGATGGTAAAGCCTATAATCTTGATGAAACCATTCAGCGTTTGCGATACAGGGAAGGTTACGATAAGGAAGTGTTTATGGAAAAAGGTAAAGTATACAAAGTAGACCTCACACCCATGGTAACGAGTAATTTCTTCGCAGCAGGCCATCGCATACGCATAGAAGTAACAAGCAGCAATTTTCCACGCTTCGACAGAAACATGAATACAGGTGGTAAGAATTACGATGAAGCAACTGGTATTAAAGTGGAAAATAAAATTCATCATTCAACACAATACCCTTCGGTGATAAAATTACCGGTGGTTAAAAAATAAAACAGACCAATTCAATCGAAGAACCGAAAACCCAATTATTCACAAATCAAAATGCTGAGTATGCAGAAACGTTATCTTTTCAGAATGCTGCTCCTGTTTGTTTTTTTTGGCAGGATGACAGCGGCCGATGCACAAGGCTTTACTGCAACGGGCACTATTAAGGAAGCCGGAACGGGCAATCCTTTAGCTGGTGTTTCCGTAACCATTAAGGGTACCAAACAGGTAACCACCACTGATGCAAGTGGTACGTTCTCCATTAAACCAACCGGCAGAACAGCCGTGCTGGTATTAAATTATGTTGGTTATAAAACAACAGAAATTGCTGTTAGTGCCGACAGACCAACAGTAACCGTTTCAATGGAAGAAGACATTAGTCCGTTGAAAGAAGTGGTAATTACAGGTCTGGCATCATCTATCAAACGTTCCAATCTGGCGAATGCAGTAACCACTGTTTCTGCACGCGACCTTACAGGAACCACACAAATTCAAACCACAGACGGAGCATTGTACGGCAAAGTTCCCGGAGCCAACATTCGTATGAATTCAGGCGCACCCGGTGGCGGTATCAACATTCAGCTTCGCGGTTTATCAAGTCTTACACAGGCATCAGCACCATTGATTGTATTGGATGGTGTGTATATCAGTAACGACTTCCAGCGTACGGGACGTGCTTCTGTTACAGGCGCCGGTGCAGCCAGTCAGGATGATGGAGCCAATCGTTTGGCCGACATTAATCCCGCCGATATTGAAAGCATTGAAGTACTGAAAGGCCCATCTGCTGCTGCCATGTACGGTACACGTGCTAATGCAGGCGTACTCGTAATTAATACCAGAAAAGGTGCTGCCGGAAAAACGACAGTAAGTTTTGCGCAGGATATAGGTATGGCAACTCCACTAAAACTGATGGGTGTAGATAACTGGAGTGAAGCAAAAATTAATTCATTCTTTCCGGTTGCCAGAAGACCCATTGAATTAACACGTTACCAAAACGCAGTGGCTTCAGGAACTTTTATTGATTACGAAGATTATTTCTATGGAAATACAGCTACACTGCTTAACACGCGCTTAAGTGTTCGTGGTGGTGATGAAAAAACCAAATTCTTTCTCTCCGGATCTATGACAGATGAAGGAGGTACGGTAAGAAGAACAGGTTTTGAACGCCAGTCAATCCGTGCAAATATTGATCACAAACTCACAAAAGACATTACACTGAGTATTGGTTCCAACTATACCCGTACCAATACCGATCGCGGTTTTACGGGTAACCAGAATAACTCGGGTGCCAGTATTGGTTACAATATTTCTTACGTACCCAACTATTTCGATCTGAGACCTGTGGGTGGTGTTTATCCTGCCAACCCATACTTTGCAGAGAACCCGGTGGCAGTTACAGATAAAGGAATCAATAACTCTGTAGTAAACCGTTTTATACAGTCGTTTGGTTTAGATGTGAACTTATTGCGTACAGAAAGATCGCAACTGAAATTCAAAGTGAATGGAGGGTTGGATTTCTTCCAGAACTCAACAAAAGTGTATTTACCGGATGATCTGCAATTCCAGCGCGCACAAGCCAATCCGGGTGATGTGCTGGTGGGCAGACAGCAAACCATGAATACCAATTTCCAGGCAGCAATGGTGTACAACTGGGAACTGAAAAAAATAAGCATGACCACACAGGCCGGTATGGTTCGTCTTGATTTTAAAAATGACGGATTGTTCAACCGCGGTCGTGGTCTGGCTCCCGGACAGTCGAACATCAAACAGGCAACTGTTCAGGAAGTGGAAGCACAGTTTGAAAACTCACAAAGAGATGTGGGTATTTTCTTGCAGCAGGAAGCCAACTATGAAGACAAGATTATTGGTACAGTAGGTATCCGTTGGGATAAATCAAACACCAATGGCGATCCCAATAAATATTATGCATTTCCCAAAGCATCATTGGCCATTAACTTAACCAATTTTGATTTCTGGAAATCGCGCACCATTACCCAGTTAAAACCTCGTGTTGCTTACGGACAAACAGCGGGTCCTGTACCGTTTGGTGCAACCTTTACTTCGCTGGGTGGTGTAAACATTGGTGGTTTATTGGGCTCTACTGTAGCAGTGAATGTAGGTAACCTGAACATCAGACCGGAAAGAGCTCAGGAAATTGAGTTTGGTTTAGATGCGGGCTTCTTCAATAACAAACTGATGTTAGAAGCAACCTACTATATTAAAACAACCAAAGACAACTTGCAGCCACTGAACCTGTCTCCTGCAACCGGTGTAGCAACAACTCTGAGCAATGAAGCAGAGATGAGAAACAATGGTATTGAACTGGCATTGTCTGGTACAGTATTACAGAAAGAAAACATTAAATGGACATCACGTCTGATGTGGTGGAAAAATGATGTGAAGATTACCAGGTTAGGCATTCCTTCCTATACGGCGGGTGCATTTGGTACAGGACTGGGTACTTTCCTCTATCAGCAGGGGATTGCACCTACAACAATTGTTGGTACGCCTGCAATTTCTCCGGGTGTATTTACCGTATGGGGAAATGCACAACCAGACTGGACTTCATCATGGTCAAACAACATTACATTCCTGAAGAATTTCGACCTGAACTTCCTGATGGAATATCGTAGTGGTGGTGATAATGTAAACCTTACATCTTTCCTTACTGATGGTGGTGGTACTACCAAGGGATGGTTTGATGATGATAATAAAGATGGTATACCAAATGGTCGCCAGCGCAATCCAGCTCCTTATAACAATGCAGGTCGCTGGGTACAGGATGCTACTTTCCTGAAAGTACGTGAAATTGGTTTGTATTACACGGTACCAAAAGGCTTCCTGAGTAAAACATTTGGAAGAGTAATTCAGCGTGCTAAAGTTGGATTATCGGGAAACAATGTGTTCCTGAAAACAAAATATGTTGGTTATGATCCTGAAACATCCACATTTGGTGCACAGGCTGTGGCCAATAATGTTGATGTGGCACCTTATCCAACAGCAAGAAGATTATTCTTTCATTTACAAATTGACTTCTAAATCTAATAACACATGAAATGAGCCATTACAAAGTTTGATATGGATTGAACTTTTCCTGGCGAATTCCATGTGACCAAAATCAATAAATAGTAACACATGAAAAAGCTTCAAATACTATTAATAGCAAGTGTTGCAGCATTTCAGTTTTCCTGCAACCCCCTGGAAGTAAAAGAGCTGGTAGATCCGAACAATCCCAGTGAGGCAAGTGTGTTGAACAATGCTTCGCGAAGCCAGATACAGTTTCTGGTAACCGGTTTGGAACAAAGACATAAAGGATATGTTACTAACGTAAGCCAGGCATGGAACACATTCGGAAGAGAAGTGTGGTACCTGAATGGATCTGACCCTCGTTTTCAGACAGACTGGTTAGGTCAGGCCGGACGTGTACCCGATGCTGCTTACTTTGGTTTCGGTGCAACAGGTGGCGGTTCTTATGCAACTCCCTACCAGTGTATTAAACAAGGATATGTACTGATTGATGCCGCACAAAATTCTGCAGCACTTACTGCACAGGAAAAGAGTGCGGTAGCAGGCTTTGCTAAAACCATTATGGCTTATCAGTTCATTATTCCCGCCAACTGGCAATATGAAAACGGAATCAGAACCGATATAAAAGATCCATTGAAACCCGGAGGGTTCCGTACTTATACTGCTGCATTAGGTTTTATTGATTCATTGCTTACAGCCGGTTATGCCGACCTGAATGCTGCGGGTACAACATTCCCCTTTACCCTTACAGCCGGTTGGAATGGTTTTAATAATATCGACGGTTTGAAAAGAGTGAACAGGGCTATTGCTGCAAGAGTGGCCATCTATCGCAAAGACTGGAACGGCGCACTTACTGCATTGGGTAATTCATTTATGAACCTGACAGGTATTTTGGGTGCAGGTCCTGCCCATACATTTGGTGCACCACCCGATGGCTTCAATCCATTGTACTATGTGCCGGATGCAAGTGTAAATACCATCATTGTGGTACATCCATCGGTATTGGCCGATGCTACACCGAATGACGCAAGGGTGGCTGCTAAATTCCACCAGCGAACAACACCTGTTACCATTACAACAGATGCGGCTCCACTGGTAGGTACACACCAGGATAAAAGATGGGCAAGTAATACATCACCTATTCCATTTATTAAAAATGAAGAACTGATTCTGATTAAAGCGGAGGCACACGCACAACTCGGACAAACAACCGATGCCGTGAATGCCATCAACATTATTCGCACTGCTGCCAATATTGGTAACTATGGAGGAGCCACTACACAGGCGGCTCTGATTGATGAGATTCTTTATCAGCGTCGTTATTCATTATGGGCCGAGCCATGGGGTCATCGCTGGATTGATGCTCGCAGGTACGACAGGCTCAATACAATTCCAACTTCTTACGACCAGGGAACGATCTTTAAACAATTCCCTCGTCCACAGGCAGAAATTAACTGGGATTTGTATGCGGGGGGGTAGTGTTCGTGAAATGTGAAACGTGAAATGTGAAATGTGAAAGGAGTTTCAATGATCTCCTCCCTCTTTGCGAAGCAGAGAGGGCCGGGTCCAAAGGACTCCTATGGAGGTGAATTGATAAAGTGAAAAATGAAACCACAAGTGCGGCGCATTTTATGCGCCGCACTTTTTTGTAGTTAGTAATACAACTAGTACACCCTCTCACGTTTCACCTTTCACGTTTCACGTTTTGCCTCGCAGGCATAAAAAAAGCAGGTAAGAATACCCGCTCGCATTTTTTTAAAACTGACATATGAGAAATGTCTGGTACAATATTATTACATCACCAGATCCCGCAAAAACCTAAAACACTGAAGGGAAATAAATGATGACCGAAGTGGGCAATGGGAAATGGTGAATCGTGAAAAGCGCACCTTTTTGCTTAGCAAAGTGAGTAGTCAGTAGTGAATAGTGAGTAGAGAGAACACCTTACAACACTCACTATTCACTACTGACTACTCACTACTTTTCCTTTCGCCTTTCACGTCTAACCTTTCACGTCCCACGTCCCCCTCCCCGCCTCACTCCCCCATTCCCCCACTTCGGTCGTTAAAAATTGAACTTGGGTTTTTAACAAGGTTTCGCATACAGTATTTAATGAAGTTTTGTTGTCTACGCACAACAATAAACTTGAAATATCATGCGAAAATTTGTACTTCTCTGCTGCTCCTTTTTAATAGGACTGGCAGCTATTGCCCAAAACAGGACCATTACCGGAAGGGTGGTCGACAGGGACAATAATAAAGTCCCCAACGCAAGTGTTCTGGTAAAAGGAACCAATGTGGGCACTTCTGCCAATGCCGACGGACAGTTTTCATTGTCAGTTGCAGCAACGGCAAAGACACTGGTTATTTCAGCCGTTGGTTATACCGACCGCGAACTTAACCTTACAGCTAATACCAATTACACCATACAGATTGATCCGGCCGATAAAAGCCTTGATGAAGTAGTGGTGGTGGGCTACCAGAGCGTAAAAAAGCGCGACCTCAATGGTAGTATCTCTGTTATCGATAACAAAGAGATTGCACAAAAACCCATTTCAAATTTCACCCAATTGTTACAGGGTAAATCGGCCGGCTTACAGGTAATTGGTCAGAGCGGACAACCTGGTCAGAGTGGCTACATGCGTATACGCGGAACAGGTTCTATCAACGCTTCTTCTGAACCATTGATTATGGTGGATGGTATTGCAGTTACTTCAACTGCATTTGGATTGATCAATCCAAATGACATTGAAAATGTATCTGTATTAAAAGATGCATCAGCCGCTGCCATTTATGGAGCACGTGCAGGAAATGGTGTAATCGTTGTTACCACCAAAAGAGGTAAATCTGGAAAACCTGAATTGCGTTATTCATTCCAGCATGGTTTTGTTGGGCTTCAGCCATTGAACAATGTAAAGTTGATGGATGCAAGACAAAAACTGAAGTATGAATATGACGCCGGTGTTGTAAATGCCATTGCAGATTCAATGATCAGAAACAGGATTACTTCGGGTGCATTTCCTGCAGGATCTACTTTGTTTAATATTACAGCACAACAACGCGAAGACCTCTGGAGCCTGATGGAATCGAGAGGAGCAGGTGACTGGAAAAAATATTATTTACAGGATGGTTATACCGATCAGCATGAAGTTGCCTTAACAGGTTCATCAGATAAAGTTCGTTACTATCTCTCATTGAATAAATTCAATGAGAAAGGATTGATGTATATGTCGCGCCGCGATCGCACAGGCGGACGTTTTAATATTGAATACCAGGCTTACGAATGGTTGAAAACAGGCGTAAATCTGGGTGTAACACACTCAACGGAATACCAGAACAGGGAACTGAACAATGTGCAGAGTCCATGGAGAGCATATTTTACAAGCAATCCATATGAACCATTGTACATGCCCAATGGAACCTATAATCTTACTTTCCAGGGCTTCTCTGCATTGGAAGGACAGGAGAAAAACACTTTCTTCCTCGATCGCATTGCCACATTTGCCACATTATACGCAGAAGCAAAACCACTTAAGTCGCTGACATTAAAAACACAGTTGGCGATGAACTATAATACTGCAAAATCAGAGAGCTATCTTCAACCAGGTTCTAATCTGGCAGCTATATTGGGTTATAGCCAGAAATCAGATGCAGGTAACCAGGATTTTCAATATGTAGCTACCAATACAGCAAGCTGGAACAAAACCATTAATGGCGAACACAATATTGATGTGCTGGCCGGACAGGAATTTACTAAACGTAGTTTCTACTCTTACCAGTTGGCTGGCAACAGTATGCCAAGCTCAACTGTAACAACCATTGAAAATGCGGCACAGGTTCAAACTGCTACTACATCACGTTCACAGTTTTCCATCATTTCCTATTTTGGTTCTGTTGGATACGACTGGAAAAAAACCTATGGTGTTAAACTGAGCGCGAGAACAGATGGTTCTTCAAGATTTGGTTCCAATAACCGCTTCTCTAATTTCTGGGCTGCCAGTGCATGGTGGAATATCAAGAAAGAAGCGTTTATGGATAAGCTGTCATACATCAGCGACCTTCGTCTGAGAAGTTCTGTAGGTACTTCTGGTAATGTGCCCAACCAGTTTTACGGATCATTGGGAACTTATGCATTGAGTTCAAGTTATAATCAGTTGCCTGCAGCTGTTCCTAACCAGCTGGCTAATCCCGATCTTACCTGGGAGAAAAACTTCAACTACGATATCGGACTCGAGTTTGGTTTATTCAATAACCGTATCACCGGTACATTCGATTATTACCACAGAACCACTAAAGACCTGCTCTTCCCCAAAAACGTAAGTCAGGCCACCGGATTCACCAGTGTGTTAAGCAATGTGGGCTCTGTAGTGAACAAAGGCTTTGAAGTTAGTTTAAGTGGTGATGTGATTCGTAAGAAAGACCTCAACTGGAATATTTCATTCAACTATTCTCAGAACGATAATAAAGTAACACAACTGGTATCGCCTGATTTACCATCTACTTCAAATACAAGGTTAACGGTAGGACAAGAATTGAATACTTATTTTATGGTGAGATGGGCAGGAATTAACCCGGCAAACGGAAGAAACCGTTATTACCGTCCGGATGGCTCAATCACAGAAACCTATTCGCTCAACGATCAGGTAATGCTGGAAGGCAAATCGCCACTGGCTAAATTCTTCGGTAGTATCAATTCAAATCTGCGCTATAAAAGTTTTGACCTGAGTCTGCAGTTCTATTATAATGGTGGTAACTATATCTACAACCAAATGTATAGGAATGCAGTGGGTGATGGTGGTAATGCATCGAGCCTCGCCATTAACCAGTATACCGACGCTTTGAATTACTGGACCAAACCGGGTGATGTGGTTGCCAACCCATCTATTACAGATGCATCACAAAAAGTAAACCTGGCCAGTGACAAATTTTTAGAGAAGGGTGATTATATCACACTGCGCGATGTAGTGATTGGTTATACACTGCCTTCATCTATTACCAGAAAGTTGGGCATCGCAGGTTTCCGCTTTTATGTTCAGGGAACCAATTTATGGATGGGCACCAAATTCAGGGGAACACCTGAAGTAGGCTTCCCCAATCGTGAATCTGGAGCGGCCACATTCTCGCAGCCGGGTCAGTTAACATTATATAGTTATCCTACTGCCAGAACCATAACTGTTGGTCTGGATATCAAGTTCTAATTCAAAAAAAACGAAGCATGAAAAAATTCATATTCACAATAGCAACGATTGCCACACTGGCAGGTTGTAAAAAGAGCGAACTCGATCTGGGTCCGTTTGACCAGATTGAAACCGGAAAAGCATTTACCACACAGGCCGATGTAACACTGGCGGTAAATGGTATGTATTCGGGATTGAGGGGAACTTATGCCAACTCAACCTGGAACATTATGGCCGATGCACTGGCCGATAACCTGATACTGAGTACATCGGGCCGCCAAACCCTTACCAATTTCAGCGAGTGGCGTTACAATGGTAATACAAGTATTTCTTTTATTACCAGCGCTTATGGTGTGATCAGAAGAGCCAATGCGATCCTGGAAAATATCGATAAATTTCCTGCCGGTGCATTTAAAGACAATGCAAAAGCAGAAGCGCTTGCCGTAAGAGCATGGCAGTATTTTGATATTGCCCGTTATTATGCCAAAACCTATGTGAATGCGACCAATACCGATTCGGTAGCGCCGTATGTAACCAGTACCGCATCAGATATTATGCCCAGCAAGGAACCGGTAAGACAGTTCTATGATAAAATTGCTGCCGATCTGGTTGCAGCTGAACCTCTGATTGCAGTAAACAACGGTGCCGGAAGAATAAACAGAGCCGCAGTTCAGGGATTGCTTTCGCGTTTGTATCTCTATATGGGCGACTATGCAAAAACCATTGCATCGGCCAATGCTGCGTTGGGTACCACACCGGTATTACCTGCTTTGGCAGATGTGGCAAGGGTATGGAGAGATGAAACAACCAACGGTGTTTTATTCAAAGTATTAAATACAACGCTGGATAATATCAATACACCGGGTGTAAATTACTACCAGATCACATCAGGAAATATCCGTTCTGAATATGTGGTGGAATACAATCTGCGTCAGGCTTTTACACCTACTGATGTAAGGTCTGCAGCCTATATTACTACAAGCCCGTACAACGGCGTACAGCAAAACCATGTAATCAAATATGCAGGACGCACCGGTGGAATACTCGGCGTGCTTGATATTAAATTATTGCGCACGGCAGAGGTATTACTCAACAGGGCAGAAGCACATTTGCGCAGTGGAAATGGAACTTTGGCATTAGCTGATCTTAACCTGTTGCGCTCACAGCGTTATACAGATTATCAACCACTGGTTGGATTAACCAATGACCAGATACTGACAGAAATATTAAGACAGCGTAGACTGGAACTGGCGTTTGAAGGAGATCGTTTCTTTGACCTGAAAAGATTGAACCTGCCCATTAATCGTGATGGAACAAAAGGCGATCGTGCAGATGGAACAGGAACAACTTATCTCTTCCTGAATATGGCGAATACAGATCATCGTTTTCAATTGCCTTATCCAAGCGCAGAAACAAACTTTAATACCAACTTCAAACAAAATCCAGGTTACTAAACCAGGACGGTAGCATAAATATTAAAGCCGCAAGCCACAAGCTGCAAGCCACAAGTAGAATCCTACTTGTGGCTTGCAGCTTGTGGCTTTTGTAACCGCATTGTCATATATGTAAAAATGGTACAATTTATAAGCGGTGTTATAGCTAAACGAGTGGGATCATTCTCTATGAAAATAGTAGGAATTTTATAAAAGAGAACGACAATGAGAAATTCGATAATTGTGTGAGCCGTTGGATGCAGGATACAAAATGAATGCAGTGATGTAATGAGTGGTGAAAGAAGTGGTAGGGCCCTTATCGAAGAATCTGTTGACGAGTTTTAAATGCTTTATACTGCTTCATAATACCAGCTTTTGTAAACGGAGTATCATTGTTAATAAACAAACCCGTTTTAGCTCAGCTACTTAAACTGCACCGGTTCCAATTGGCAAGATGATGCTGATTGTACGTGTCTGCAATGGCATGTATCCATTATTGAGAACAAATAAAAGCTTTTAGACAAAACTGTAAAAATCGGACAAGATGAAAGGAGCTCATTTATCAGTGGTACCCGGCGATATGTACGGGTCTGTGGAAAGGGAAATGTTTAGTGCTTATGCCATGCCTTATGTGCAGATGTCGGCCACACAACCCGAACCGAAAAGAACGCGTGTTATTGTTCGTTTGGGAACAGAATATTTTGTGTTGCCTGCTCTGCAGGTAATGATGTTTTATACCGTAAATAAAATTGTATTCTGCATTACCAATTCAGGAAAGAAATATGTAGTAGAAGGAACCAACCTCAACCAGTTAATGGAAGAATTACCACCTCAATTATTTTTTCGCGCCAACAGGCAGGTTATTATCAATATACATTTTATCCAGTCATTCAAACCCATTGGTAACGGGCGTATACAGATTAATATGCAGCTCGATATTTTTCAACCCATACAGGTAAGCCAGGAAAATGCGTCGGAGTTTAGAAGATGGGTGGGGCAGTTGTAGCAGAAGAGCAAGGAAATAAGGAATAAGAAATATGAAATAAGAAACAGAGAAAATGCAAGCAAACACTTTCTCTGTTTCTTATTTCTTATTCCTTATTTCTCTGTTCTTCTGTTTATCTTGGGCCTCAAAACAGGGGTTTGAACAAACGAAAGCACCAACAGTTTTTTACACATCAATACCCGTCGTGGTTATTACATCATCCCCGGTGGATACATCTTGTTTATACGCTTAATTACCTGCTTCAACTTAGAAAATGGCATATTGCCAGAAGGCTGAAAAAACTCCTTGCTTCAAAAAAAGAATCATTTTATTTACTGGATGCAGGATGTGGAGAGGGCCAGTTTTTATTTCCTTATGTAGCGCAATACAGTACGTCTTACTTCAAAGGCATAGACCGTGAGAAAGCGAATATTGCTTTTGGTAACAGTTATATAAAAGCACGCAGGTTCAGTCATGTTTCCTTTGAAGAAATGGAGATGGAGCAACTGGATGAGAAAGAAATCTATGATTTTATTTTATGTATTTCAGTATTGCCCTACAGTAAAAATGATCGCGCAGCTTTAACGAATCTGTACAACGCAATGAAAACTGGTGCCAGCTTATTGCTGTATGTTCCGGTAAACAATAAAACAATACTTCCATTTTATAAAAACATATTGCAGCGTTATGAGAATTATGAAACGATTCAACAAAACCAGCGTGTATATACAGAATCGGGATTAACCCAGCTTCTACAGAATTGCAATTTTGAAGTAACAGAAACAACAAACACCTACGGATTCTTTGGCAAACTCAGTAACGAACTATTAAACAGCCATCTGATTCTTTTCAATGCATGCTCCTTCCCTGCTAAAATAATTTTATCCATCTCACTACTGATCTTTTATCCACTTATTCTGCTCTGTATGATACTAGACTTTATTTTGCCCGTTCAATCCGGAAACGGATTAATGGTATTGGCAAGGAAGAGGTTGTAATAGAGAAACAGAGAAATAAGAAATAAGGAATGTCCAAAGTAGTTATTCTCCTGTCTTCACTTTCTCATTCCTTATTCCTTATTTCTCTGTTTCTCTATTCTTTCTTTATCTTCATTACTCAAACTTGCACATATGAAACAAAGCATCACTCGTTCATTATTCTTCGTATTTTTTGCTACAGTACTTATTGCCGTAACAGCATTCACTAACAAAAAAACAGCGGCAGGAGATCAGGATATTATTGGCCGATGGGATCTTACGGTAAACATGGGAGATCGTATTGCACCGTCATGGCTCGAAGTAAAATTATCGGGCATACAAACACTGGTTGGACAGTTTGTAGCCGATGGTGGAAGTGCAAGACCTATTGCACAGGTTAAAGTAAAGGACGGTAAAATTCATTTTTCCATTCCCGCACAGTGGGAACGCACAGATAAGGAAATGGTGTTTGAAGCAACACTCGAAAACGATCAACTCAAAGGAACCATTTATGCCAGCAACGGAAGAACGTATACTGTTACCGGCGAACGTGCTCCCTTGTTAAAAAGAGACAAGCCCGCAGTATGGGGCAAACCAATTCACCTGTTGAATAAAACCAACCTCGATGGCTGGGTGGCGCAGGGCAAAAACAACCAGTGGCAAAATATTAATGGAGTACTTACCAGTCCTAAATCGGGAAGCAACCTGATGACGACAGAAAAATTTACCGATTTCAAACTGCATGTAGAACTACGTTATCCCGCCGGAAGTAATAGCGGTGTTTACCTGCGTGGCCGTTATGAAGTGCAGGTAGAAGATAATGCAGGAAAAGAACCATCATCAACGTATTTCGGTGGAATCTATGGTTTTCTTACACCCAATGAAATGGCCGCAAAACCAGCAGGCGAATGGCAGACTTTCGATATTACACTGATTGGCAGAAGGGTAACTGTTATCGCAAATGGTAAAGCCATTATTGTAGATCAGATTATACCAGGCATAACAGGCGGCGCTCTCGACAGTAAAGAAGGAGAACCGGGTCCTATTTTATTACAGGGTGATCATGGACCGGTTGAATACAGAAATATTATCATCACACCGGCAAAATAAAAGCGCCATCTACTTTTTCTTCTTTGCCATCTACTGAAAAACGCTTTTCATCGAACGCATTTCGTAAGCAGAACCCATACTGCTACTTTTACAAACGCCAATGCCGGATGAAAAAGAGATTCAGTAAGTCAAGGTGCGATAAAGAAAGTCCGGGGGGATTATTATCTATTTGCCCTTGAACCCCCTGAATAAAACCCAGACCCGCTTTTTGTGAAGCGGGTCTTTTTGTTGGAGCGAAGTCCGGAAGACGGAAAGTCGGAAAGTCCGAAAGATGATGAATTCTGTTTTAATCCCTCCGTGTAACTCTGCGCCGTACTCTGTGAAACTTCGTGGTTAACCACAGAGGTAAAGGAGTAGGACACAGAGTTACACGGAGGGTGGCTTAGTAAATCAAACCTCTTCGGACTTTAGGTCTTCCGGACTTTCCGACTTATATTTAAGTAGCCAACGAAGCTGCCATGAATAAGAAACTTGCCTTATGGTCCATCACTGTAGGTTTGGGTGGACTTTTATTCGGATTAGATGTAGCCGTAATATCCGGAGCCGAACAAGCCATTCAAAGTTTATGGAACCTCAGCGACTGGATGCATGGAACAGCAATTGCCATGGCATTGTATGGAACTGTTTTTGGTGCGGCACTGGGTAATATTCCCGCCAATCGCATCGGAAGAAAAAAAACATTGTTCTGGATTGGTATCATTTTCCTCCTAACATCAATTGGTGCGGCATTGGCACAGGATGTATATAGTTTTATGTTCTTCCGGTTTTTGAGTGGATTGAGTATTGGTGCGTCATCGGTAGTGGCACCCGTATATATTGCTGAAATAGCACCACCCAGGTATCGTGGACGTATGGTTATTTCTTTTCAGTTAAATGTAGTAGCCGGTATCATGCTGGCGTATTTATCCAATTATCTGTTACAGGGAATAAGTGGTGAGCAGGACTGGAGATGGATGCTGGGCGTGGTGGCTATTCCTTCCTTACTGTTTTCTGTACTCATGCTGTTTACACCAGAAACACCACGGTGGTTAGTATTGTATAAGAAAGATACAGTAGCGGCTAAAAAGGTATTGTCCTTAACCGGCGAGGCAACAGATGAAATGATTGAAATCATCAAACAATCTGTAACGGCCACCAAAGAAAAATTATTCTCAAAAAAATTCCTTACCCCATTGCTGCTTGCATTTCTGATTGCATTCTTTAACCAGATGTCGGGCATCAATGCCATTATTTATTTCGCACCCAAAGTATTTGAAATGGCAGGTATTGAAAGAAGTGGTGCATTATTATCAACCGTAGGAATAGGCGCAGTAAATCTTCTCTTCACTATAACGGGCTGGTACCTGATTGATCGTTTTGGGAGAAGAATGCTCATGTATATAGGCTCAGTTGGTTATATTGTTTCACTTACACTGATAGCAGTTTCATTTAACAGTGCCGATAAGAGTATGATCATTTATTATGTATTTCTCTTTATTGCGGCACATGCAGTAGGACAGGGTGCAGTTATCTGGGTGTTTCTGTCGGAGCTTTTTCCCAATTCGGTGAGGGCAAGCGGTACATCATTCGGCTGTTTAACACACTGGGTTTTTGCAGCACTGGTGGCACAGGTGTTTCCTTTCTTCGCCGCGAATGTAGCGGGTACTTATATTTTCGGATTCTTTGCTTTTATGATGGTCTTACAACTCTTATATGTATGGAAAATGATGCCCGAAACAAAAGGGGTAGCTTTAGAAGACATGGAACAGAATATTGTTTTACACTAATGTAGCGAACAAGAAGCCTGTTTTGTTGTTTATTACCACAGAAAAACAGGCAATATGTTCAACAGACTGATACAAACCTTTCTTTTTTCTTGTACCCTATTTGTATTTGCGTACGCACAAACCAGTAAAGAAGGCGCGCTCACAGGTACTATTTTAGACAAAAATTCACAAAGACCTATTGCCGGAGCAACTGTTCTGTTAAACCCATCTTCACAAAGGGTTCTAACAGATACTGCAGGTGTGTTTCGCTTCAACCAGATACTACCGGGAACATATAATATTAGCATCAATAGCCTGGGTTATAAAACCATATCGCTTAATAACCTGCTGGTGACCAATGGTAATATCAATGTGGTATCTGTTGAAATGGAATCACTGGGAACCATATTATCTGATGTAACGGTAACCGGCAGAAGAAATACAGCCCGTGCCGCGAGTATTGAAACACCGCTGAGTGTGCAGCGTATGACGATTGAAGAAATCAAAAGAAACCCCGGTGGTAATTTTGATGTGAGTAAAGTAATACAATCACTGCCGGGAGTAGGTGGTGGTGTGGGTGGCGGTGGTTTTAGAAACGATATCATCATCCGTGGTGGAGCGCCCAATGAAAACGTGTACTATCTCGATGGAATAGAAATACCCCTGATCAATCATTTTGGTACACAGGGAAGTGGTGGTGGCCCGCAGGGTATTCTCAATGCCAATTTTATAGAAGAAGTAAAACTCAGCTCCAGCGCTTTTGATGCACGTTACGATAATGCACTGAGTAGTGTATTACAGTTCAAACAAAAAACAGGAAATGATAAGCGAACACAGGGCAATATAATATTGAGTGCCACAGAGTTGGCATTAACAGCCGATGGTCCGCTGAGTAATAAAACCACCTACCTGGCATCGGTAAGAAGAAGTTATCTGCAGTTATTGTTCCAGGCTATTGACCTGCCCATCAGACCTAATTACTGGGATCTTCAGTTTAAAACCACAACGAAGATTAATCCAACTACAACGCTGAGCTTTCTCGGACTTGGTGCCATCGATGAATTCAGGTTTGCTGCACCCAAAAAGGCAACACCGGAAAAATTATATGTCATAAACAGTAATCCCAGTATTAATCAATGGAACTATACATTCGGCGTGAGCTTAAAAAAATTAACGGCAAAAGGATTCTGGAACCTGGCACTGAGCAGGAATACACTCAACAATTCAGTAGAAAAATTCGAAGACAATGAAAATCCAAGTCCGGCAACACAAACATTATTTACCGATAGCCGTGAAACGGAAAATAAATTGCGTTTTGATGTTACCAGTAATACAGGAGGCTGGAAAATAAGTTACGGAACCGTATTGCAGTATGTTGATTTTGTAAACCGTTTTGAAAACCTTTATCGCAAAGAATTACGCGATCAGAATGGCACTATCATTCAGCCCGAAGTACGCATCAACGCCAATAGCAATATTGATTTTATTAGGTATGGTACTTTTTTACAGGCCGGAAGAAAAATATTGAACGATAGAGTGGCTTTTAGTGCCGGTATCAGGATGGATGCCAATAGTTTATCCAACAGCGAATCGAACCCACTGCAGCAATTGTCGCCACGTTTGTCTGTAGGTTATGCATTGGCGCCTAAATGGAACCTGAATGCAAGCGTGGGTTCTTATTATAAACTTCCATCGTACACACAACTGGCATTTATGCGTTCGGGTATTAAAAATTCAGGCAACTATATTCAAAGTACACATTATACAGGTGGAGTTGAATACCTGCCATCAGGTAGTTTTCGTTTAACAGTGGAAGGATTTTATAAATCATACAGCAGCTATCCGGTGAGTATTGCGGAAGGAATAAGTCTGGCCAATAAAGGAACAGAGTTTGGTAGTATCGGCAATGAAGCCGTTGTTCAAAACGGAAAAGGAAGAGCCTACGGTATGGAAATTTTTATGCAGAGAAAACTAACCAAACGATTCTTCGGTATACTCAGTTATACTTTATACAAATCTGAATTCACCAATAGCGCCGGGAATTATTTACCAGCGGGCTGGGATAATGGTCAGCTCTTAAGCATAACAATGGGATATAAATTACCCCGCAACTGGGAACTGGGTCTTAAGTTTCGTTACCAGGGTGCTGCACCTTTAACACCGTTTGATCTGGCCGCTTCACAATTAAATTACCTCAGCCTTGGTACAGGTGTGCTTGATTATTCAAAATTCAACGCCAACCGTTTACCAGCATTTCATGCCAGTGATATTCGTATCGATAAAAAATGGAACTATAAGAAAACAACACTCAACCTTTTCATCGATATCAGCAACTGGTATGGAGCCACAGTAAGCGGAATGCCGCAATATACTTTTCAGCGTACAGCCGATAACAAAGCATTTCTTACCACCAATGGTCAGCCCATTGCAACCAATGGAAGCAATGCTATACCATTAATTTTATCGAATGCTGAAGTTCAGGTAACACCAACATTCGGATTAATTGTCGAATTTTAATCATTCCGCTGCAGCGGAATGATTAAACCATGATAAGGAAACACAGTCAAACAGGTTTATTGTATATGAGAAACCTCCTGTTCATTATTGCGGGGCTATTTTTTTTATCAGCCTGTAAAAAAGCAGTAACACCGTTACCATCTACAGATACATCTTCTTTATATTTTCCTTCATCAAATTCCACTAACTGGGAAACAGTTACGCCTTCATCATTAGGCTGGAATGAAACAGGGTTGAATGATGTGTACACATACCTGCAACAAAAAAATACCAAGGCTTTCATCATCCTCAAAAAAGGAAAAATAGTTGCTGAAAAATATTTCGGAACATTTACAGCCGATAGTAACTGGTATTGGGCATCGGCCGGTAAAACCATGACTGCTTTTTTGGTAGGCATCGCACAGGAACAGGGAAAAATCAATATCAATAACAAAACATCACAGTACCTCGGAACAGGATGGACTTCACTGCCATTCGAAAAAGAAAACCTGATTTCAATAAAACATCAGTTAACCATGACATCGGGTTTAGATGATGGTGTTACAGATGTTGATTGCACACTACCCTCCTGTTTGCAGTACAAAGCCGATGCCGGTTCCAGATGGGCCTATCATAATGCAGCATACACATTATTGGATAAAGTGATTGAAAATGCGACGAACACAAATTATAATACTTATTTCCAGCAAAAAATACGGGATCGTATTGGTATGAACGGTTTATGGGTGAGGGTGGGTTATAATAATGTGTATTTCAGTACAGCAAGAAGTATGGCCCGCTTTGGTTTGTTGATGCTGGCCAAAGGGAAATGGGATGAGATAAGCATACTTAATGATACCAATTATATAAATACACAGATTAACAGTTCACAAAGCCTGAACCCTTCTTATGGTTACCTCACATGGCTCAATGGAAAAGGTTTTTACAGATTGCCTACCGTACAGTTTTTATTTACGGGTAACCTTTTTCCCAATGCACCGGCAGATGCATATGCAGCATTGGGAAAAGATGACCAGAAAATTTATGTGGTTCCATCGCAACAATTGGTCATCATCAGAATGGGGGAATCGGCCGGACAAACACAACTGGCAGTATCGAGTTTCGATAATGAATTGTGGGGTAAATTAAAAACAGCGGCTGTATTTTAACTTTTAAAGAGTTGTACTATTAAAATCAACACCCTGCTGTTCAAAACTCATTGTTGTGCTCATGGCCGCAGGGCCCCGTCCCTGTTACCGGGCTGCATTGGCCTCTGATCAGATCTGCTGCGCATGATCTGATCTGTCTTCGCTGCGCTTGACACCGACCCCAATGAGGCCCGTCCACAGGGACTGATTGAAATTGATTCACCCTGACACGCTTAAACTATATAACTTTTTGTAACGCCTCGTTTTTAGATAAATTAAAGCAGTTGATTAGTTTTTATAAGCCACCCAAACAAGATCGCCTTTCTGTACACCGGAATCATCGGTATGAATAATCAAAGACTGTTCTCCATTACTTACTGTTACCGACCAGTAAGCCCCGCAAAACAATACCTGGGTTACCACACAGTCTACTGCTTTTTCATGCGAGTTGGTAAGCAACAACTGTTCAGGTCTGATAAATAAAAAAGGCTGCTGATCATTCAAACCCCATTTTATTTTGAAAGGATGATAAATGCCTTTTAAAAGACTGTATGAGCCAAATAATCCGGCTACATATTCATCGGCAGGCTGCTGGTAAATATGTTGAGGATTTGCATGTTGAACAACACGCCCATTTTTCAATACCATAATTTCATCGGCCCAGCTCAAAGTATCAACCGGATCATGCGATACCATGATGCAGGTAATCTTTAACTGATTACTGATGGCATGTAATACGGCATTGATATTTTTTTTCTGTGGGAGATCTAAATTAGAGAAAGGTTCATCGAGCAATAAAAGTTCCGGTACGCCTACCAGCAATTTCGCCAAAGCAATTCTTTGTCTTTCACCTCCGGAGAGCTCATCGTTTTTACGGTTCATCAAATGATCAACCTTACAAACATGGTATAACTGTGCGGCCGATTCGGGCGACAGCAGGTTTTTATAATTTAAGAGCTCATGAACTTTGTAATTATTGCGCAATTCAAAATCTTGTGAGAGATAAGCAATCCCGGGGTGACCCGGTAATAAAGTAACGGGTGGACTCCACACCCTTTTATTTTTGAAAAAGATACTGCCTGAATCGGGTGCAATATGTCCGGCAATCATGCGCAGTAAACTGCTCTTTCCCGATCCTGTTTCACCAACAATCGCCAGCTTTTTCTGCGAAGACAACGTAAAACTGGTGGGATGTAACACAAGGTTTCCAGCTTCTGTTCTGCTAACCGCTTCAACCCTCAATAAATTTTCTGTATGCTGATTCATTCTCGCTTGCTCCATGACCGCCGTGAAAGTAAATAAAAATTAGTGACACAAGCGCTTGATTTCCTATTCCCTTGCTCCTTGTCTCTTGTCATTCTTGTTTCTTCAACAATAAGTGGCTCTCTGCAAACGATCATTGATAGATCTTCCCAACCCCTTATCCGGAAAACGTTCTGCAATAATGATGTCGAGTTGCAGTTGATCGAGCCGATGCATGGCTGCATATAAATTGGATGCGGCTTCTTCAAGCGAACCCGATGGAGATAAAATTTCCTGGAATACAATATTTTCTCCTTCGAACGATTGACTGAAAATCATCAGACCAATTTTTTTCCCTGCATTATTTTTTATTGCCTCATCAATATTACCGGTTAAAATAGTTTTGGTGGCAGGTGCATAATGTCTTAACAGCATACCCGGTGCATCGGGAGCTTCATCATCGCGAATATGTTCTTGTAACGGACCAGTAATTTTTTCAATGGCCTCAATGGCAAGCGAACCATATCGGTATATGATGGCACCATTTTCATTAAAACCAATGATGGTAGACTCAATACCACTGGTACAGGGGCCGCCATCTAGTATATAAGGAAACTCGTCTTTAAAATAATTGGCCACATGTGCTGCCGTAGTTGGACTGATACTTCCAAACGGATTGGCACTTGGTGCCGCCAATGGAAAAGAAAGCTGTTGCAATAAAGACAGGGTAAGCGGATGATTGGGTACACGAACTGCTACCGTAGATTTACCTGCTGTAATAAGATCGGGAACGGTATCTTTTTTAGGAAGTAGTAAGGTAAGAGGTCCGGGCCAGAATGCATCGGCCAGTGCTTTTGCCATTGCAGGAACATCTTTCGCCACTTCATCTATGGCATCAGCATTCGGGAGATGTACAATCAAAGGATTGAATAAGGGCCTTTGTTTAATACGAAAAATACTACGAATGGCTTTATCGCTATAAATATTACCGGCCAATCCATACACGGTTTCCGTAGGAATAGCAGCAACTTCTTCTTTTGAAAGACTGTTGGCAACAAGTGTAATATCGGTAGTGATGAGAGGCATTTAAGCTACAAGCGTCAGGCCGCAAGCTACAAGTAATTTTATTAAGGCTCAAGGACTAAGCTGCAAGCCTCAAGCCACAAGCTGCAAGTTTCAGGTAGCATTACTCCAACACCCAAACAACTTGTAGCTTGAGGCTTGCAGCTTAACCCTACGGGATACTACAAACTAAGCACACTATTACTGCTTCCAAAACTATTCTCTACTTCGCCATCTGCTTCGGGTTCATTGATCCATTCAGATTCGTTGAGAAGATATCTGAATTCGTGTTGTGATGATTTGGGTAATTGTAATTCAGCGGTAAAACTTCCGTCTTTTTTCTTTTTCATCGGAACAGGGTTATGCCAATCACCATTTAGTCCCAGGATGGAAACGCTTTCAGTATCCTGTATATCCAGGTTAAATTTTACTTTACAGTAGTCTTTGGTTTTGTAGATCGTTTTCTGAATCATGGTTGGTTGTTTGCTTGCCCTTAATGCCAGATGCTGGCAATGGTAACCCAACAGGAAGCAATATATTATTAACAACGATAAGCATTGGGTAATATGACGACCTGCAGTTGGAGGTGTTTTGCATAAAATTTGACAAAACATACACTATATGTGCTCATTGGATTGACTTACCATGCCTTATTTATAATGAGCAGTGTGATAGAGAATAAGGTAATGGCAACATGCACCATCAGCCAAATTTTCTGGTATAAAGGTCTTTTGGTGAAAGGGATTTTTGCATCAAAAGGATCGAAAATGGGTGCAAGACCAAAGAATATTACTGCATTGCCATAGTCTTTCCGGATCAGAAAATAAATACCAGCCAACACAAATACAGCGTAAGCTGTTTTTTGAAACCTGGTGTTTTGCGACTTTGTTTTAACAGGAATTTCCATCATTTTACTTTTTTAGTTAGTTGCAGAAGGAAACAATAAATTACTGGATTATATTTTTTCTTTGAGATCGTCAATGTTTCGTTTTAATAATTCCAGATGCCTGCCAAAAGCCCGATGACTCAAGTATTTAGCGAGGTAAAAGGCACAGGGAACAAGAATAGCGGTAACAATGAACAGTGCAAGCCACATCACAGGCTTGGCCATTATTTGATCCACAGATTTTCCCGAACCAACGGTACCACCCAACATAAAACCACCCGCAGCACTGATGGGGTAAATAATAATACCCATTCTTAGCTGCATTTTTATCCATTTGCTGATATTGACATAATGTCTTTCCATTTCTTCCAGCACTGAGTTACCCGGAGAACTTTTTTTAATGTTATTGTACTCCTGTAAAGTTGAATAAATAGCCCAGCAGGTATATAAGAATAGAAAACCAATACAAAGTCTTGTTTGCCAGAAAGGGAAATAGATAATAACAAGGAGATAACCAGCCGCAATAAGGATGGCCCAAATATTGTTGATCAGCATATTTTTTTTGATGGTAGCCAGTGGATTTTTCGACTGCAAACGCTCCAGAACCCTTGGTTTAAGTAATGCCGCCAATGCCTCATCAGACTGCTCATCTATATCTTTCCAGGTTTTTTCTATGCTCATCTGTTATAACTTTAAAAGATTAGCCAATTGTTGTTTACAACGATGCAGCTTAACAGCCACATGGTTGGTGCTGATACCAAGCACATCTGCTATCTCCCCATTATCATATCCATCAAGGTGCATCGAAATAATCGCCCGGTCCGTTTCGGGAAGAGAGCGGATGGCGCGTCGAAGTCTTTCTATTTCTTCTTTTTTATGATTCGCAGCATCAGTAGCCAGGTGTTCCACCGGTTCAAGCGACTCGAGGTAATCAATCCGGTTTACTTTTCTTTTCTGGGTAAGAATGGTGTTCAGACAAATACGGTATAGCCATGTACTGAATTTTGACTCACCCCTGAAAGTTGGCCAGGCTTTCCAGGACTGCAACAATACTTCCTGATACAGATCCTTACGCTCTTCAGCATCGCTGGCATAGAGTCCCACGAGCTTATAAATAATACCCTGGCTGTTTTTAATTGCTTCCAAAAATGCTGTTTCGCTCAAGTGCTGATGGTTTCCTGAAGGTTTGTTGCAGTAGCGCGAGGAAAATTACAGAAAGGGGGGGAAAGCTGCGAGCTACGAGCCGCTAGCTTCTAGCTTTTAGCTTCTAGCTGATGCTCCTGGGGAGGCAAGTTCAATAATCTATGGTGAAATCCTCCATTTAGGAGTATTAGCTAGTAGCTAATAGCTCGCAGCCTCCTCCTACTCCCCCTTATACAACCCTTTCTCACAAGCATAAGCAACCAGGCCGGCGATACTTTTTACCCGCATTTTCTGCATGATACGGGTGCGGTGACCCTCAACCGTTCGCTGGCTGATGTACAAACTACGCGCAACGTCTTTACTCGTACAGCCTTCACAGATTAATTGTATGATATCTTTTTCTCTTTCTGTAAAAACCACGAGGTGGTTACGGTAGCCGGTATGGTATTTTTCAATGAGATCGGTAACCTGCCTGCTGCTTTCCTGGCAGAAATAAGGACGGTTTTCGTAAACGGCTTCAATGGCTTCGAGGATTTCTTTCTTACCCACTCCTTTGGTAAGATAACCAATGGCACCGGCTTCCAGCATTTCCATTATATGTGTTTCCTGGCTGAAAACCGAGAGGGCAATGATGCGGCGCGATAACTGGCGTTTACAAAGCTCCTTAACGGCCATCACCCCATCCATAACAGGCATCGATACATCTACCAGTATGATATCGGGTCTTAGCTGGTGGGCCAGTGTTAGCAATTCAACCCCATTGGAGGCTTCTCCGATGATTTGGAGAAAACGAACATCTTCCAGGATTTTTTTCAAACCCTTTCGGAAAATCACATGATCATCGGCGATCATGAGTTTAATTTTTTTGTATTCCATACAGGCTTTATTCATACCTGTGTGAAATAAGTAAAGCGCATCGGCTCCGCTAATGTGGAAAATACTCTATTTGTGGTGGGAAATACTCTTTTTTGAAATTTCCTGGACGATTTCAGCTCTATTTCGGGGTCTTAAATTTGTGGAGCAACTCCTCGGCAGAGAGGTCCAGACCCTGGGCAATCGTGAGTAAAGTAGTAAGGGCAATATTTACTTTTCCTTTCTCAATGCGTTGTAAATGACTGTATTCCATATCGCAGGCAATCGCAAGCTGATGAATACTCAGCCTCCGTTCTTTTCTGATCTGTGCCAGATGTTTGCCAAATGCTTCTAATATGGAATCCCTGTCCATTCCGCGACAAGGTCATTTGAATTGATAATAATTGTGGCGTATGATCATATGCCAGTTAATTTTCTCCTTAATTTTAGTAGCAGAACAGGTAGTATGATTAAAATCTCATCGACATCAAATATTCAACTGGTGGGCCTATCACAAAAAGTAGGTCATAAAATCCTTTATGCACTTGGTCGTACTGTAGCAGTGGAACAACTGGCAAAAAAGAAAACCGAACAACGGATTACCCCAAAAAGGAAAAAAGGGAAAAAAGCCGGTAATCGTTACTAACCACCGTCAACTTATTCACGACCGCATCTCATACACGCTCAACTGATTAACTTGCGCCCATGCAAGAGTACCTGAATGGATTGAATGAACCCCAGCGCGAAGCGGTAACGCATATCAACGGACCATTAATGATTGTGGCCGGCGCCGGTAGTGGCAAAACAAAAGTATTAACCACCCGCATTGCTCACCTGATGAATAGTGGTGTGGATGCATTTAATATTCTCGCCCTCACTTTTACCAATAAAGCGGCGGCAGAAATGAAGGAACGTATTGAACGTATTCTCGGCAATGCAGAAGCACGTAATTTATATATCGGCACATTCCACAGTGTATTTGCCCGTATACTGAGGGCCGAAGCACACCGCATCGGTTATCCGAACAGTTTTACCATTTACGATACCGACGACAGCCGTTCTGTTATTAAAACGGTAGTAAATGAACTGAACCTCGACGATAAACATTATAAACCCAATGTGGTAGGCAGCCGTATTTCATCGGCTAAAAATGCACTGGTGGGTCCGGCAGAATATGCCACCGATTATTATATACAGCAGGAAGACATGCGTGCCAACCGACCAGCCATTGCACAGATCTACGCTGCTTATGCTAACCGTTGTTTTAAAAACGGGGCCATGGATTTTGATGACCTGCTCCTGAAAATGTATGAACTGCTGAAAAACTTCCCCGAAGTATTACACAAGTACCAGCATAAGTTCAAATACATTCTGATTGATGAGTACCAGGATACGAATGCAGTACAGTACCAGATTACCAAACTACTGGCAGCAGTACATGAAAACATTTGTGTGGTGGGAGACGATGCACAGAGCATTTACAGTTTCCGTGGCGCCACCATCGAAAACATTTTACAGTTCCAGAAAGATTATGATGATGTAAAAGTGGTAAAACTTGAACAGAATTACCGCAGCAGCCAGAACATCATTCATGTGGCCAATGAAGTCATCAAAAACAACAAAGGACAAATACCTAAAAACCTCTGGACAGAAAATAAGGAAGGCGACAAGATTGTACTGGTGCGTACCATGACCGATAATGATGAAGGACGTTTTGTGGCCGATTGTATTCAGGAACAGAAATTGCGCTATCATTTCTACAATAAAAACTTTGCGATTCTCTACCGAACCAATGCACAGAGCCGTTCATTTGAAGAAAGCCTGCGCAGAATGGGCATTGCTTACCGCATTTATGGAGGTGTTAGTTTCTACCAGCGAAAAGAAGTAAAAGATTTTATTGCCTACCTGCGGGTAATTGCCAATACAAGAGATGAAGAAGCATTGAAACGTATCATCAACTATCCTGTTCGTGGTATTGGTAAAACCACCATCGAAAAATGTGTAATTGCTGCCAATGAACAGAATATTTCGATGTATGAAGTAGTATCGCGTGCCGGAGAGTTTGGTTTTAAAGCAGGTACACTGGAAGCCTTACAGAATTTCCATACCATGATCCGCTATTTCCAGAGTATGCTTACCAGTACCAATGCATACGATGTGGCCGTACAGGTAGGTAAACATACCAATCTGGTAAAAGAACTCTTTAACGATAAAACAACAGAGGGCCTCGCGCGTTACGAAAACATACAGGAATTACTGAACTCTATTAAAGAGTGGACAGAGAGCCCCAGCAATGAAGATGGGGAACAGGGCGATAAATCGCTTGGGTCCTACCTGCAACAGATTACATTACTTACCGATGCAGATGACGATAAAGGCGAACAGGATGCAGTGAAAATGATGACGATACACGCTGCCAAAGGACTGGAGTTTGAATGTGTGTTTGTAGGCGGAGTGGAAGAAACATTGTTCCCGAGTGGAATGTCGATCAACACCCGCGAAGAACTGGAAGAAGAGCGTCGTTTGTTTTATGTAGCAGTAACCAGGGCCAAACAGAAATTATGGCTCACTTATGCCAATGCACGTTACCGTTTTGGTCAACTCGTACAAAATGAACCCAGTCGGTTTATAGAAGAAATGCCCGAACAGTATATCGATAAAACCTATGCCGGTGGTGGTGCAAGAAACAATGCCGGCAGCGATATGGGCAGTGCGTTTGAGCGTATGCAGCGAGGTGTTGGATATGGTGGAGGCGGTGCTGCTGCAGCGGAGAGAAAATATGGCCCGCCACCCAGCCGCAAACCATCAGCCAAACCGGAATACCTGCCGGTACAACCAGTGGCACCCAAAGTGGTAGCGCATGTTCCATCCGCTGATTTTGTGGCGAGTGATACCTCTCAATTACAGGCCGGACAAAAAGTTGAACACCAGAAATTTGGTTTTGGAACTGTATCAAGTGTAGAAGGCTCGGCACACAACCCGGTGGCCACTATTCAGTTTGAAAAAAATGGTGAGAAAAAGATTATGCTCAATTATGCGAAACTGCGAATTGTGTGAGAACAGAGAAATAAGGAACATGAAATAAGAAATCAGAAAGTAATTTGCCATTCACTTTCTGATTTCTCTGTTCCTTATTTCTTATTCCTCTGTTTCTTGTTCTTCTGTTTTTCTGCTCTCCATCCTGTTATCCTTGTCCATCAGCAGTAGAAGTTTAATGGACCTTTGTAATTTGGCTTTAATCCGCCGCTGGAGGAGCAGGCAGTGAGGATCACGTATGGCCCAACCTTTGCAAAACCTTGCGTGTTGTGTATATACACCCACTAGATCTCATAAATTTTGATGGTTTCTGAAAAATACTTACTTTTGACGTTAGTAACGTAAATCGGTATTATGATTGTTTCTTTTGGAAATTCAGAAACTGAACAAGTGTGGTTAGGTAATCGGGTAAAAAAATTGCCAATAGAAATTCAAAATATTGGCAGACGAAAGCTGAGAATGCTCAATAACTCGGTTGATATAGCGGATTTACGAATACCACCAGCAAATCGTTTGGAAAAGTTAGCTGGCAAATTGAAAGACTTTTACAGCATTCGAATTAATGATCAATGGCGTATCATTTTTAAATGGAATGCTGGCAATGCTTCTGAAGTTGAAATAATTGACTATCATTAAACTTTACTAAAATGACAAAGCTAAAAAATATTCATCCCGGTGAAATTCTTTCAGAAGAGTTTCTTATCCCATTTAATATAACAGCATATAAACTAGCAAAAGATATAGAAATTCCTCAAACAAGAATTTCTGAAATACTTAAAGGGAATAGAAGGATTACGGCAGACACAGCATTAAGATTAAGTAAATACTTTGGTAACTCTGCAAAGTTCTGGCTTGGGTTACAAGACGATTTCGACATTGAAGAAGAAATTTCTGCAAAGCAATCAATGCTCAAATCGATTAAACCTTTAAGTGTTAAGGTTGCGGTTTAACTTTTGAAAAGTTCCAGAACATTCCAAAAGTTCTTATCTCCAGAAATTTGGTTTCGGAACCGTAACGAGTGTAGAAGGCTCGGCACATAACCCGGTGGCCACTATTTTGTTTGAAAAGAACGGAGAGAAAAAAATTATGTTGAATTATGCGAAACTGCGAATTGTATAAACAGAAGAACAGAGCAACAGAGAAACAGAAGAATGTCCAACTTCGAAATTGGATGTTTCTCTGTTGCTCTGTTCTTCTGTTTTACCAAACCGTGTCTGCTCAGCAACTACCTGTACAAAAAGTAAACAATGCAAGTCTCTCTTATGTGTTGAACAATATAAGGTCAACACATAAAGCGGAGACAGCGCATATTTTTGTAACTGTGTATGCGGTGTCTAATAAAAGCGGTAGCGCAAAACAGCCGGAGACACATGAGGTAACAGATAATATTTATATAGCTGTTTCGGAATTTGATGAGAATCCTAAACAGTCGCTGTTTGTTATTAAAAATCTGTATGCACCTGCCGGTTTCGTACTTACAAAACAACCCGACCATACCGTTAAACTCTCGTTTTCCTATATAGAAGGCAAACAAAGAAAAAAGGTTGAAGCCATTGTAAAAATAGATGCTGTTCAGGCGGGGAAAACAGAGGAATAAGGAGCAGAGAAACAGAAGAACAGAGAAATATCCAATTTCGAAGATGGAAGTTTCTCTGTTCCTCTGTTCTTCTGTTTCTGCGTTTTAGATACTGCAAATCATATCACTAAATATCTTGATCAGATTGCTTGACAATTTGTTTTTGCTTTTGTTTTACACGGTAGTTTGCAAGTATGACTGAAATAGCAATCCATATAATACCTCTTCTGATAGTAAAAAGCTGACGTACTTCTTCCAGAAAAACTTCTTTTGATCCTGTTTTGATGAATTGAAAACCAGGCTCAACTAAAAAAGCAATTAATACCACCCCAAAGAGAATTGAAGTGGATTTAATTAATAGAGGCTTGATGTTTCCTTTAGTCATACAAATAAAGTTAATCAATAATTTGCGTTGCGCACTTATATTTCTCTGTTCATTCCCCTCTATCTTTGCGCTGATATAAAAGCGCCTTTTGAACACCATTCTTATTATTGACGACGAAGAAAAACTACGGACATTATTGTCCAGGATCATTTCATTAGAAGGGTTTGAAGTGGTTCAGGCTGGTAATGCAAAATTGGCACTGAAGAAACTGGAACAGCAGGAAATTGATGTGATACTATGCGATGTAAAACTGCCTGATGCCAATGGTGTGGAACTGTCTGCACAGATCAGAGGAAAATATCCACTTATAGAAGTCATTCTTTTAACAGCGTTTGGGAATATCGCAGATAGTGTACAAGCCATTAAAAACGGCGCGTTTGATTATATCACCAAAGGCGATGATAACGACCGCATCATACCCCTCCTGTATAAGGCCATGGAAAAAGTTGCGCTGTCGAAGCGTCTGGCACAACTGGAAAAAAGACTGGGTAATAAATATTCATTTAGCAGCATACTGGGTAAGTCGAAAGAAATAAAGCAGGCTATTGATGCGGCAGAACGGGTGTCTGTAACAGAGGCAACCGTATTATTAAATGGTGAAACAGGAACAGGGAAGGAAGTATTTGCCCAAGCCATTCACAACAACAGCGGTAGAAGCAAACAACCATTTATTGCAGTAAACTGCGCCGCTTTCAGTAAAGAATTGCTGGAAAACGAATTATTCGGACATAAAGCAGGCGCTTTTACCGGTGCGATAAAAGATACCAAAGGTATTTTGGAAGAAGCCAACGGCGGAACGGTGTTTCTCGATGAGATTGGTGAAATGCCCATTGACCTGCAGGCCAAATTGTTACGTGTATTGGAAACGGGCCAGTTTTTAAAAGTGGGCGACAGCAAACCTACCACCGTAAACCTTCGCATCGTTGCCGCTACGAACCGCAACCTGCAGGACGAAATTAAACAGGGTCATTTTCGGGAAGATCTTTTTTATCGCATATCGGTGTTCCAGATTTATTTGCCACCATTGAGAGAACGGATTTCAGATATAGAAGAACTGGCACACCATTTTGTAATGCGTTTTGCCGATAAACTCAATAAGAAAAAACTAGAGTTATCGAAAGAATACCTGCTGGCATTACAGGCACATTCCTGGAAAGGCAATATCAGAGAGCTGAAAAATGTAATTGAAAGAAGTATGATCTTAACCAATAATCATCAGTTAACACCTGATACACTTCCCTCCGATTTTCAGCAGGGAACTGCAGATCATAACCAGCTTCCGGCCTTTGATCTGGCAAGTGCAGAAAAAATTCATATTCAGAAAGTATTGAACTATACAAAGGGAAACAAAACAGAAACTGCAAAGCTCTTAAATATAGCCCTCACCACATTATACCGTAAGTTAGACGAATACCAGATTAGCTAAACCCTTTCAAAATGATAGTGTTGACCCTTTCAAAATGAAAGGGTTTTTTATTTCCCGGTTTATGCCATACCATCTGTAACCCATGCTGTTGTTGTGTTTTACCCAATTCCATGCATTCAGGCATTTGAATTGCCTGTTTCTGGCATCAACAACACATGATTACATGAAACTAAAAAACGGATTACAGTCCTGGCATTTAGTGGCAGGTTTTTATTCCATCATTGTTATTGTCGGAATCTTTTACAGAATCTTTAAAAATTAAACCATGCTCACACTCATCCTTATTCTTGCGGGCATTGCCTGTTTTCTGTTCTTCTTCAGATCCATTAACTATTTCGAAAAATTTTAAACCATGCTGTACTTATTTATCATTGCCATTTCAGTATTCTGTTACATGTGTTATGTACTGGTGAAACCTGAAAAATTCTGATCCATACAAACACAACAGAAGCGAATCCTTTAAAAAATTAATCTTCTACTATGTATTCTGAAATTACAGGCATCGTGCTCATGTTCGGTGCAAGTTTATTGATCGCTGTTCCCTTGGGTAAATACATGGCCCATGTATTTGCAGGCAACCGTACATTGCTCGACAGGGTGATGGCCCCGGTTGAAAAACTGTTTTTCCGTATCAGCGGTATCAATGTTACCCGCGAAATGAATTGGAAACAGCACATGACCGCCATGCTGTTCATAAACCTGATCTGGTTTTTGCTGGGCATGTTTGTATTAATGAACCAGAGCTGGTTACCACTGAATCCGGACGCCAACCCCGATATGAGTGCCGATCTTGCTTTTAATACCAGTATCTCATTTGTGGTGAACTGCAACCTGCAACACTATTCGGGTGAAACAGGATTGAGTTATCTGGGTCAGTTGTACCTGATGTTTTTACAGTTTGTAAGTGCCGCAACAGGTATAGCAGCCGCAGTGGTATTATTCAAAGCAATAAAAGAAAAAGCTACCAGTCAGTTGGGTAATTTCTACCTCTATTTTGTAAAATCTATAACACGCGTTTTATTACCACTCTCCATCATCGTGGCCATTCTTTTTTTACTGAATGGAATGCCTATGGGTTTTGAAGGAAAAGACAGTTATACAAGTTTACAGGGCGACACGCTTCAGGTATCAAGAGGTCCGGTGGCGGCATTTGTTCCGATAAAACATTTGGGCACCAATGGTGGCGGCTTCTTTGGGGCCAATAGTGCACATCCATTAGAGAATCCATCTTATTTCACCAATATCATTCAGATGATCGCACAACTGATCATTCCTTTCGCCATGATTTTTGCCTTTGGTTATTTTATCAAAAGAAAAAAACTGGCCTGGATGATTTTTGGTGTGATGACAGTGGGTTTTCTTTTGCTCGCTGTTCCCAATATTATTCAGGAAATAAATGGTAACCCTGCTATCAGCAAAATGGGTATCGATAATAGTTTGGGTGCCATGGAAGGAAAAGAAGTACGCTTTGGTGCCGCTGCTTCCGGTTTCTGGAGCATTGTTACCACAGTTATTTCAACCGGCTCGGTAAATGCCATGCACGACAGCACCATGCCACTCAGTGGTATGAACGAAATGCTGGCCATGATGGTGAACGGTTTTTATGGAGGCTGTGGCGTTGGACTACTCAACTTTTTCATTTTTATTATCCTCGCTGTATTTATCAGTGGACTGATGGTGGGCCGAACACCCGAATTCATGGGAAAGAAAATAGAAGCAAGAGAAATAAAAATTGCGATGATTATTGCACTGCTGCATCCATTACTGATACTGGTGGGTACCGCACTGTCAAGCTACCTGATTGTAAACAATCCTGAAGCCTATGGTGGCTGGCTGAACAATCCCGGCTATCATGGATTCAGTGAAATACTCTATGAGTATACTTCCGCATCGGCCAATAATGGCAGTGGTTTTGAAGGATTGGGTGATAACAATCTATGGTGGAATATCAGCACCGGTTTTGTATTGATATTGGGTCGCTTCTTACCCATCATTGGCCCTGTTGCCATTGCGGGAATGCTGGCATCCAAAAAACATATTCCGGAAGGGGCGGGAACACTGAAAACAGACACGTTCACATTTGGCATCATGATTTTTGCAGTAATACTGATTATTACCGCACTCTCCTTCTTCCCATCATTGGCACTCGGTCCGATTGCCGAATTCTTTTCCATGATTTAAAACAAGCAAGATGAAAAAAAACAATTCCAATATATTATTTCAGAAAGAACTGGTAGCGGAAGCGCTGAAAGAATCTTTTGTAAAACTCGCTCCCTCAAAAATGTTTCGTAATCCTGTCATGTTTATGGTATGGGTAGGAACATGGGTAATGGCAGCAGTTAGTATCTGGGTGGCTACCGGAGAACAAAACCAGGGTTCTCTGATGTATAATCTAATTGTAACAGCCATTCTTTTTCTCACCCTTCTCTTTGCCAATTTTGCAGAAGCCATTGCAGAAGCAAGGGGAAAAGCACAGGCCAACAGCTTACGCAAGACAAGAGAAGAAACACCTGCTAAACTGATACAAGCTGTTGGTGAAATGTTTGTGGGTGAAATAAAAATCATTCCATCTTCACAATTGCAAAAAGGAAACCTGTTTGTGTGTGAAGCAGGAGATATCATTCCATCCGATGGAGAAATTGTGGAAGGTTTAGCCACCATCGACGAAAGTGCCATTACCGGCGAAAGTGCACCCGTAATACGAGAAGCAGGTGGTGATAAAAGCAGTGTAACCGGCGGAACAAAAGTATTGAGCGATCGCATCGTGGTAAAAGTTACCACCGAACAAGGCGAAAGTTTTCTCGATAAAATGATAGCACTGGTTGAAGGTGCTTCCAGACAGAAAACACCTAACGAAATTGCACTCACTATTTTACTGGCAGGTTTTACACTGGTATTTATAATTGTAACCGTAACATTGAAACCTTTTGCCGACTATGCACAAGCGCCCATAACCATTGCAGCATTTATCTCTTTGTTTGTTTGCCTGATACCAACAACTATTGGCGGATTGCTTTCTGCCATTGGTATTGCGGGTATGGACAGGGCACTGAGAGCCAATGTCATTACTAAAAGTGGTAAAGCTGTAGAAACAGCCGGTGATATAGATGTATTACTGCTCGATAAAACAGGAACCATTACCATCGGAAACAGAAAAGCCACTCATTTTTATCCGGCAGAAACTGTGGATGAAAAAAGATTTATAAAAGCAGTGGTGCTCAGTTCCATGGCTGATGATACACCAGAAGGAAAATCAATTATAGAACTGGCGGGTGTACAACCATCGTCTTATACTATAACACAACCACGTTTCATCAAATTCACTGCAGAAACCAGGAGTTCGGGTATTGATTTTGAAGAAACACGTATTCGCAAAGGAGCTGCTGATGCCATTCGAAACCTCTGTGAGCAAAAGGGAAATATTTTTCCAGATATTATTGACCAGCGTATCAGACAGATTTCCGGTAATGGCGGAACCCCATTGGTAGTTGCAGAAAACGAACAGGTACTTGGTGTAATTGAATTACAGGATATTATTAAACCCGGTATACAGGAGCGTTTTGAACGATTACGTAAAATGGGTATTAAAACAGTAATGGTAACAGGTGATAATCCCTTAACAGCAAAATACATTGCAGAAAAAGCAGGGGTAGACGATTTTATTGCCGAGGCCAAACCGGAAGACAAGATGAACTATATCCGCAAGGAGCAATCGGAAGGCAGACTGGTAGCCATGATGGGTGATGGTACCAACGATGCACCTGCCTTGGCACAGGCAGATGTAGGTGTGGCCATGAACAGTGGAACACAAGCTGCTAAAGAAGCGGGTAATATGGTAGATCTCGACAACGATCCTACCAAACTCATCGAAATTGTAGAGATCGGCAAACAGTTACTCATGACAAGGGGCACACTTACCACATTCAGTATTGCCAATGATGTGGCCAAATATTTTGCCATTGTACCTGCCTTATTTGTGAGTGCTATTCCGGCATTGCAGGCGTTGAATATTATGCAACTCACCAGCCCGGAAACAGCCATACTCTCCGCCGTTATTTTTAATGCCATCATTATACCCTTACTCATTCCGCTGGCATTGAAAGGGGTGGCGTATAAACCCATTGGTGCAAGTGCGTTACTCAGACGTAACCTCTTCATCTACGGACTGGGTGGCATCATTGTACCCTTTATCGGCATCAAACTAATCGACATCGTAGTATCCTTATTCTATTAAAAAACACTATGTAAACTCCCCTTCTCCCTTTCTCATTGTTAATAAATGCGTAGAAAAAGGCAATTAAAAATTGAAAAAATCTTTTTGCAAAGAGAAAGGGAGAAGGGGAGTCAACGTAGAGTCGTTTATGAGTTTTTGTTATTCTAATAAACATCATTTATGAAAACACATTTTTTCCCAGCTATTAAACTAACACTGGTATTATTGATTGTATTATCAGGTATCTATCCACTTATTATATGGGGTGTGGCCAAACTCACACCACAGAAAGGAAAAGGAGAACTGATAGAAGCCAATGGTAAAAAATATTACAGCAATATTGGCCAGACTTTTACAGAAGATAAATATTTCTATAGCCGTCCATCGGCAGTGAATTATAACGCCGCAGGATCTGCCGGTAGTAACAAAAGTCCATCAAACCCCGATTACCTCGCAACGGTTCAGGCAAGGATCGACAGTTTTCTGGTGCACAATCCGGGTGTAGATAAAACAGCCATTCCGGTAGATCTGGTAACCGCCAGCGGCAGCGGACTCGACCCGCATATTTCAGTAGCGGCGGCTGAAATTCAGGTGAAACGTATTTCAACCATACGCAATATACCGGAAGCCAATTTGCTCGAATTGGTACGTACTTATACAAGTGCACCAACATTGGGTCCAAAAACAGTGAATGTTTTACAATTGAATATTGCATTAGATCAATTAAATTAACAACAAGATGAAAAAAGCAATTTTGACGATCAGTAGTTTTTGCGCTTTGCTCGCAGCAAGTGCACAGGAAAACAAGGAAACAAATCCATTAACAGTAAGCGGTTACCTGGAGACTTATTACGCCTATGATTTTGGAAAACCAGCATTACAGAACCGTCCTTCTTTTGTGTATTCGCATAACAGACATCATGAGTTTAACCTGAACCTGGGTATGATAAAAGCCGCATACCAGAAAAACGGGGTGCGTGCCAACCTCGCTTTAGCTGCAGGAACATATATGAATGCCAACCTCGCTGCAGAACCAGGTGTATTGAAAAATATTTTTGAAGCCAATGCCGGTGTTAAAATATCAAAGACCTCCAATCTATGGATCGATGCGGGCATTTTTGCCTCACATATTGGTTTTGAAAGTGCCATCGGTAAAGATTGCTGGGCGCTTACCAGAGGAATACTGGCAGATAATTCTCCTTATTATGAATCGGGTGTAAAACTTACTTATACATCGCCCAATGAAAAATGGGTAATGAGTGGTTTATTGTTAAATGGCTGGCAGCGTATTCAGCGTGTGCCTGGTAATGGTACCCTTGGTATTGGCCACCAGCTAACCTATAAACCCAATACAAAAATTACTTTGAACAGTAGTTCATTTATTGGAAACGATAAACCCGACAGTGTAAAGCAGATGCGCTATTTCCATAATTTTTATGGCATATTTCAATTGTCTGATGCTTTTGCCATCACCACAGGATTTGATATTGGTTTTGAACAACAACAAAAAGGAAGTAGCAAGTACAATACCTGGTACACACCTATAGTAATGGCAAAAATAAATACAGATACAAAGAACAGTTTTACAGCCAGACTGGAATATTATAATGATGCAAATGGAGTAATCATTGCCACTGCAACACCCAATGGTTTTAAAACCTGGGGTTATTCAGTGAATTACGATCATGCCATCAGCAACCAGGCCATGTGGCGTATAGAAGCCAGAGGGTTTTCATCGAAAGACAGAATTTTTGAGAAGAATGGAAATATGGCCAACAACAATTTCTTTATATCCACCGCACTAGCCATTTCATTCTGATGCCAGATAAAGACCAGACAGTACAGCAGTTTCTGAACCTGATTAAAAAATCGCGTCGGGGGAAGTTTAAAATTTACATAGGCATGAGTGCCGGTGTAGGTAAAACCTATCGCATGCTGCAGGAAGCGCGTGCTTTGTTGAGAAACGGCATTGATGTGAAGATCGGATATATTGAAACCCATAATAGGAAAGAAACACATGAACTGTTGCATGGTTTACCTGTAATACCACGGCGCAAACTTTTTTATAAAGGAAAAGAATTGGAGGAACTGGATGTTCAGGCCGTAATTAACTTACGGCCTGAAGTGGTTATAGTAGATGAGCTGGCACATACCAATATTGAAGGAAGCAAAAATGAAAAAAGATGGCAGGATGTAATAGAAATTATTGATGCAGGTATCAATGTCATCAGTGCGGTAAACATTCAGCATATAGAAAGCCTGAATGAAGAAGTAAAAGCGATAACCGGTGTAGAAGTAAAAGAAAGAGTGCCCGACAGTGTATTGGCACAGGCCGATGAAGTGGTTAATATAGACCTTACAGCAGATGAACTGGTAGCACGTTTGAAAGAAGGGAAAATTTATGAGCCCGCAAAAATTGAAACGGCACTCAACAACTTCTTCAAAAGTGAGCATATTCTGCAATTACGCGAACTGGCACTGAAAGAAGTGGCATCGCAGGTAGAAAGAAAAGTAGAAACAGAAATAACCAAAGTAAATGCCATCAAGCATGAAAAATTCCTCGCCTGTATCAGCTCTAACGACCAGACCGCCAAAACCGTGATCCGGAAAACAGCGAGACTGGCCAATTATTATAACAGTAAATGGTACGTACTTTATGTACAGACACCGGGAGAAGCTACCGATAAAATTGCGCTGGATAAACAAAGACACCTCATCAATAATTTTAAACTCGCCACAGAGCTGGGTGCAGAGATTATTAAAGTAGAGAACCCCAATATTGCGAAAGCCATCATGGAGCAGTGCGATGAAAGACAGATTACCACCATTTGTATTGGCAAACCACATTTAAGTTTGTTCAGGTTGATACTGGCCACCAATGTATTTAACGAATTACTGAAAAAATTGTCGAGCAGTGATATTGACCTTGTAATTTTAAGCTGATGAAAATTAAACAGAAACTGCAACTGGGTATGGGTCTGCTCTTTGCCATGATATTATTACTGGCATCGCTCAGTGTTTTTTATATCAACAGGTTGAGTAACGACACTAAAAATATATTAGTGGCCAATTACAATACCCTTGATTATTCCAGAAAAATGCAAATGGCACTTGACCATAATATTCTGTTACCAGAAAACCAGCAACTCTTTGCAGATAATCTTGCCTTACAGCAGAAAAATATTACTGAAACGGGAGAAGCAGAACTTACCACCAGTCTGGCAACCCATTTTGGTTTATTACAACAGAACTTCAGCGATTCGCAGCAGGTAAAAAGTATCCGCAGAGATATATCGAATATCATGCTGCTGAATATGCAGGCCATACAGCGGAAGAATAAAGTGGCAGAAACTACATTAGATAATTCCATTTTCTGGATCAGTATTATAGGAACCATCTGTTTCATCATCGCATTTACCCTGCTGTTTAACCTGCCGGGTAATATTGCCAATCCTGTGCGAGAGTTAACCGCCAGTATTAAGGAGATTGCGGAAAGAAATTATTCGCGCAGACTTCATTTTCACCAAAAAGATGAATTTGGCGAGCTGGCCGCATCTTTTAATACCATGGCCGAAAAACTGGAAGAGTACCAGGCCAGCAGTGTACAGAAACTGTTGATAGAAAAGAAAAGAATTGAAACACTCATTAATAACATGAATGACCCTGTTATTGGACTGGATGAAAACAAAAGGGTATTGTTCATGAACCATATGGCCCTTAAAATTTCAGGACTAAAAGCAGAACAGGTAACAGGAAAAACAGCCGAAGAGCTGGCACTGAACAACGATCTGATCCGATCACTGGTACAAGAGCTGTACAACAACGGTACACAACAAACAACATCAAAGTTGCCGGTAAAAATTTATGCAGACAATAAAGAAAGCTATTTCGAAAAAGAAATTATTCCCATCAAAATTATTCCAACGGGTGAACAGATGGAAAAGCTGATTGGTAATGTAATTCTGCTACAAAATATTACACCCTATAAAGAGCTGGATTTTGCCAAAACCAATTTTATTGCCACCGTTTCACACGAACTCAAAACACCTATCTCATCAATCCGCATGAGTCTCGATCTGCTTGCAAACAAACAATTGGGTGAACTGAATAGCGAGCAGAAAAACATGGTAGAAAGTATTAAGGATGATACAGCAAGACTGTTGAAGATAACGGGTGAACTGCTGAATATGACACAGGTTGAAACAGGCTCTATTCAGATGACAGTGCAACCCGCATCGGTGCAGGAAATGATTGAATACGCTACCAGTACCAATAAAGTAGCGGCAGAGGATAAGAAAATACGGTTGTTAACGGATGTGCCTGATAATATTTCGCAAGTGCTGGCTGATAAAGACAAAACAGCCTGGGTACTCAACAACCTCGTATCGAATGCCATACGCTACAGTTACGAAAATGCTACGGTGTACATTACTGCAAAAGAAGAAAATGACCAGATACGTTTTAGCGTAGCCGATACGGGGCAGGGCATTGAGCCACGTTATATACACCGTGTTTTCGATCGCTATTTCCGAATTCCCGGAAGCAAAAAAGAAGGCACTGGTCTCGGACTCAGCATCAGCAAAGAATTTATAGAAGCCCAGGGCGGCAGAATGGAGCTGGTATCTGAGTATGGAAAAGGAAGCGAGTTTGCTTTTTATCTGGAGAAAGAAACAGAGAAATAAGGAATAGGAAATATGAAATAAGAAAGTAAGGCAAAAAACCACTTCCTTATTTCATATTTCCTATTCCTTATTTCTCTGTTTTCCTAACTTCACTCTATGACCGGCAGCAAATACCTCAAGTACCTTAATCCGCTTACCTTGTTCGATACCAAGCGTACACGCGATATCTTTCATGTAAACCCTACGGTGATACCGGAACGGGTAGAAGCCAGTGAGATTAAAGTAAAAGTGTATGATTATGATGCCACAGAACTGGTGGAAACACAACTGGCCTGCATTCAGGACTGTTTTACTTATCGCGACAACAAACATATTTCCTGGATCAATGTAGATGGTATACGCAAAGCCGATGTGGAAGCAGTGTGTAACCATTTTGGCATACACTACCTTATTGTAGAAGACATCATGAGCGTGAGCCAGCGACCCAAGATGGATGAAATGGATAATGTATTGTTCTGTCTGCTCAACATGCTTTATTTCAATGAACAAACCGGTGCGGTAGAAACAGAACAGATCAGTATTGTATTGGGTAAGGGTTTTGTGCTTTCATTCCAGGAAGATGCGGGCAGAGATGTATTCAATCCCATTCGCGATAAACTGAAACTGGCCGGAAGTAAACTCCGGGTAAGCGGAGCCGATTATCTCTGTTATGCCATGCTCGATATGATTGTAGATAATTACTATATCGTGATGGAGAAACTGGGCGACAGGATTGAACAACTGGAAGAACGAATCATCCGTGGAAGTAATACCCGTACACTGGCAGTAATCAACAGCCTGCGCAAAGAACTGATTGTATTAAAGAGGAATGTAAATCCGGTAAGAGAACTCATCAATGGTTTTATTCGCAGTGAAAGTGAATTGCTGGAAGAAAGAACCACCAAATATTTTAAAGACGTGTACGATCATATTCTACAGGCCAACGACCATGTAGAAAACTATCGCGATATGATGATGAACTTACAGGATCTCTACCTGAGTAATGTAAACCTCAAAACCAATGAGGTAATGAAGGTAATGGCCATTGTAACCTGTTTACTGGCACCCGCCACAGTAATCGGTGGCATCTTCGGTATGAACTTCGATCGTATTCCCTATCTCCACCACCAATACGGCTTCTTCATCGCCGTAGGTCTCATGCTCGTTGTACCGGTGTGGATGCTGGTGCTGTTTAAAAGGAGAGGGTGGTTTTAGAAACAGAGAAATAAGAAATAGGAAATAAGGAATAAGAAAGTGGTTATTGGCAGCATATCCACTTTCTTATTTCTCTGTTCCTTATTCCTTATTTCTTATTTTCTAGACTTTCACCAGTTTCCACTTCCCTCTTTTAAACAATATTACACTGGTAATACTGATACAGGTTTCGGTTACTACGATGGCGATGAATACGCCGGTGGGACCGAAGTTGAGAACCTTTGAGAGTAAGATGGCAAATGGAATCTGGAAAATCCAGAACCAGAATAAATGAATCCAGGTAGGTGTGCGGCTATCGCCTGCGCCGTTAAAGGCATTGATCATAACCATACCCACACCATAGAAAATATAACCCAGGCTCACGATACGCAGCGCAGAAGCGGCTGTACCACTTACATTGGGGTCCTGGGTAATAAGACCCACAAAAAATTCAGCTCCCACTACAAAGAGTACAGAAACGAAAGCCATAAAAACAGCATTGTAACGAGCCGTTTTCCAGACCGATTGTTCTGCACGATCGGGTTGATTGGCACCGAGGTTTTGTCCAACCAGAGTGGCGGCTGCATTACTTAAACCCCATGCGGGCATGAGGAAGAAGATGAGCAAACGAATGGCAATGGTATAACCCGCCACCGCATCGCTGCCAAAACCAGTGATGATACGTGCCATTACAATCCAGCTTGCAGAAGCAATGATAAACTGTAAGGTTCCGGTAGATGCAATATTGGCGATGGATTTAAGTATGGCCGCATCGGGAACAAAATGTTTTTTGAGGATGCGGACAATACTTTTTCCTTTCATCAAATGATAGAGCTGGTACAATACACCAATTCCACGACCGGTAGTAGTGGCAATAGCCGCACCTGTTAATCCAAACTGGTTAATGAGAATAGGACAGAGAATGATATTACAGATATTGGCGAGCCATAAACTTTTCATGGCCATGGCTGCATCGCCCGCACCGCGGAAAATACCGTTGATGAGGAAGAGTAACATAATTACAATATTACCCGTGAGCATGATGCGGGTATAGTTGGTACCCATTTTAACCACCTGTTCATCGGCACCCATGAGTGCAAGTATATCGGCAGCAAAGAAAACACCGAGTATACTGACAATGATGGAAACACCGGCACAAAGCAGTAAAGCCTGTGCACCTGCATGTGCCGCTTCTTCCGGATTTTTTTCGCCCACCCTTCTGGCCACCATGGCCGTAGCTGCCATACTTAAACCGATGGCGATAGAATAGATAAGGGTGAGAAAAGATTCGGTAAGACCCACTGTTGCTGCGGCACCGGCACCGAGTTTACTTACAAAGAATATGTCTACTACAGCGAAGACCGATTCCATGCACATTTCCAATATCATGGGAATGGCCAGCATAAACACGGCTTTGCGAATGCTGCCCTGTGTAAAGTCCTGGTGCTCGCTGTTGAGTGCTTCGCGGAAATAACTGAAGAAGCCCTTTTTGGGCGTATGTGTTGGTTGAAGATTTGTCATTACTGAAATAAGTTAATAGAAATAATAGGCATACCAATGGCATGCAGTAGTTAAGGGTTGGCAGAAAATGGGTGCAGCACTGATGGATGTACCCGGCTTAGTAGTTCATAAAACCTGTATTGGTGTAAATCTTCCTTCAACCAGATTGTTACTGAAGGCAGGATAAAAATAAATATTTTATGGGCATATAGGCTGAAAAAAAGTGGATGAGCGGCGAAAACATACACCTGTCATCAAATCGCTTTAGGTTTGATCATCGAGCCGATTGTTTCCAGAAAACTGCTTTGGCAGCCAGTATGCCGGGCTTATACGATGGTTATCAATTGGTTATAATAGTAGAATACAGGGGTTTCTGGTAGCCGCTTTTATATTTGGCTTATAAAACAGTCAAAGCTGCATCTATGTTGTGGTATAGTTGTCGTATTCCTTAAAGATATGCGTTAACAATGCGGCATCAATGCGACATCATTGCGATAACTATGCGTGAACCTACTTAGCAGAAAGGAGTTAGCTATTAGCTATTAGCTATTAGGTATTGGCCAACCTAATCCCTAACAGCTAACAGCTAATAGCTAATAGCTAACTCCTAACTCCATTCCCGGAGATTTCTTATATTGAACCTGCTTAATAATTGACCCTGATATTTGGTTTACCTAGACCAAACCCTGAGCGAAGTCCCCGGCTGCCATGTCGGGGCTTTGTGTTTTAATAACCTTCCGGCCATTTTTCTCGTATATACTGTTGTTATAGAATTATAAAATCTATTGTCAGCTAAATGGTTGAATATCAAATTTCTATATCTTTAAATCAAAGTTCAATATCCCCCCGATGAGCTGTTTGTGGAAGATAATATCCAATATTGGTATGCCTGTGCGTGGAGTGCGGGGGGGTAAACTATTTAAAGCTCTGTTCTTTATACTCTTTGTAACTATTTGTATAGAAACCGCCTTAGCCTCTGAGTTTACTGATGACAAAAAGAAAGGTTCAGTTGATAATATTATTGGTGAAATCACGCCATTGTTTGGGAGAACAAAAAAAGATTCAGCAAGAGTCACAAATTATGCTCCAGTTGGAACAATAAGTGGTACAGCAACTGTATGTAGAAATGCTACAACTTATATAACCTTTACTGGCTCTGGTGGTACTCCGCCATATACATTTGAGTATTTTGCTACAGGGTTAGGTACAACGACAGTATCAACTACTGGAGGCAGTTCCACTGTTGATATTTTAGCAAATACTTCAAGCGGAAACAGAAACTATATATTGCTTTCTGTTACTGATGATATTGGCGGTTACACCGATCACGGTCTAGACGGGTTAACTGCAGGTATTACAGTAGTAAACCCAACTGCAACAATCACTGGTGGCCCACTTACAATTTGTCAAAATGTTGTTGCAACAACCCTTACAGTAACGTTTTCAGGAGGCACAGCTCCATATACGTTGACATATGCAATTAATGGAGTTAATCAAACGCCAATTAGTTCTGCATCAGCTACAACTAATATCGCTGTCTCATCAACACTTACAGGTACGTTCAATTATTCTTTAGTTTCTGTTCAGGAAAGTAGCTTGTCATGTACAAATGTCGCATTAACATCAAATACTACTGTTACAGTTAGCCCATTACCACAGATAACCGTTTTACCAAGTGTTCCTCCAGAAATTTGTCAAGGGCAAACAAATTTTAATGTAGTATTCGGCACAAGTAACAATCCGGTTTTTTATAGCATTGTGTGGGGGGGAGCAGCTCAAGCACAATCGTTTCCAAACTTAACTAATGAACCATTTGATCAGTCGAATGGAATAGTTGCTGTTACCGTAACAAATACTGCACCGGCAGCAACATACACAGGGACCTTAACATTTACTACATCGGCAGGATGTACTACATCAGGTTCTGCTTTTGTAACAATTAATCCATTACCGATACCTGGTACAATAACAGGATTAACACCAGTATGTGTTGGATCAACCATCAACTTATCAAACTCATTAACTGGCGGCTCATGGACAGTTGATAATGCAAACTCATCAATAGGAATTTCTTCAGGTGTTCTAACAGGATCAGCAGCAGGTACTTCAATAGTAACCTATTCGGTTACAAATGGAAGTGGTTGTTCCAGTTTAACAACGACGACGGTAACGATTAATGCCTTGCCAACGGTAAATGCCATAACAGGAGTGAGTCCGGTTTGCGTTGCATCAACGATTAATCTTACAAGCACAACAGCATCAGGTGTATGGTCAGTCAATAACGCAAATGCAACTATTAGTTTAAGCGGAGCATTAACGGGCCAATCACCCGGTACAGTTGGGGTTAGTTATACGGTTACCGATGGGAATAGTTGTACAAATTTGACGAGTACAACAGTCACGGTAAATGCGCTCCCTGTGGTGAACGCAATTACGGGAGTAAACCCTGTTTGTATTGGGTCAACGCTTAACCTAACAAGTACAACAGCATCAGGGGTGTGGTCGGTAAATAACGCAAATGCTGGTATTAATGTAAGTGGAACACTAACAGGACAATCGGCAGGAACAGTGAATGTTAGTTATACAGTTACAGATGGGAATAGTTGTACAAATTTGACGAGCACAACAGTCACAGTAAATGCGCTTCCGGTAGTGAATGCAATTACAGGCGTAAGCCCTGTTTGTGTTGGGTCTACGCTTAACCTAACAAATACAACAGCGTCAGGGGTGTGGTCGGTGAATAATCCAAATGCAGGCATCAATGTAAGTGGAACACTCACTGGCCAATCAGCCGGAACGGTCAATGTTAGTTATACAGTTACAGACGGTAATAGCTGCACCAACTTAACAAGCACAACTGTAACAGTGAATGCTCTCCCGACGGTAAATACAATTACAGGAGTAAGTCCTGTTTGTGTTGGATCGACAATTAATCTAACAAATACAACAGCATCGGGAATATGGTCTGTTAATAATGCGAATGCAGGTATCAATGTAAGCGGAACGCTCACTGGCCAATCAGCCGGAACGGTCAATGTTAGCTATACGGTTACAGATGGGAATAGTTGTACCAACTTAACAAGTACAACAGTAACGGTAAATGCTTTGCCAGTGGTTAATGCTATTACAGGAGTAAATCCTGTTTGTGTTGGATCAACGCTTAACCTAACAAGTACAACAGCATCAGGGATATGGTCAGTAAATAATACAAATGCAGGTATCAATGTAAGTGGAACACTCACTGGCCAGTCAGCAGGTACTGTAGGAGTTAGTTATACAGTTACGGATATAAACAGTTGCACAAATTTTGCTAGTACAACTGTAACGGTGAATGCCTTGCCAACGGTAAATGCCATAACTGGAGCAAGCCCTGTTTGTGTCGGATCAACTATTACGCTGTCAAGCGCTACCCCATCAGGTGTATGGTCAGTAAGTAATGCAAATGCGGGAATCAATGTAAGTGGAATACTAACGGGCCAATCAGCCGGAACAGTTGGGGTTAGTTATACAGTTACAGATATCAACAGTTGTACTAACTTAACAAGTACAACTGTAACTGTGAATGCTTTGCCAATAGTAAACGCAATAACAGGGGCAACAACAGTTTGTGTGAGCTCAACAATTAATCTATCAAATACAACAAACGGTGGTGTATGGTCAGTAAATAATACAAATGCAACTATTACTGGCACAGGAGTTCTTACAGGACAATCGTCTGGTACAACAACAGTATCGTATGCAGTTACAGATGGAAATAATTGTACTACTACAGTTACATCCAATAAAACTATTAATGCATTACCTGTAGTTGCAGCTATTTCGGGATTGAATGATGTTTGTATTGGTTCAACAATTAGTCTATCAAATACAACAAATGGCGGGGTGTGGTCGGTAAATAATGCAAATGCTACGATTAGTGGTATCGGAGTTCTAACGGGGCAGTCATCTGGTACAACAACTGTATCATATGTAGTTACGGATGGAAATAATTGTACAACTACAGTTACATCCAATAAAACAATTAATGCATTGCCTGTAGTATCAGCTATTTCTGGATTGAATGATGTTTGTGTTGGTTCAACAATCAGCCTTACAAATACAACAAATGGTGGGGTATGGTCGGTGAATAATGCAAATGCTACGGTTAGTAGTATTGGAGTTCTCACCGGGCAATCATCTGGTACAACAACAGTATCGTATGCAGTTACAGATGGAAACAATTGTACTACAACAGTTACATCTAATAAAACAATTAATGCATTACCTGTAGTAGCAGCCATTGCGGGATTGAATGATGTTTGTGTTGGTTCAACAATCAGCCTTACAAATGCAACAAATGGTGGGGTGTGGTCGGTGAATAATGCAAATGCTACGATTAGTGGTGTCGGAGTTCTCACCGGGCAATCATCTGGTACAACAACAGTATCGTATGCAGTTACAGATGGAAACAATTGTACTACAACAGTTACATCTAATAAAACTATTAATGCTTTACCTGTGGTAGCGGCTATTACAGGATTGAATGATGTTTGTGTTGGTTCAACAATCAATCTTACAAATACGACAAACGGAGGCGTATGGTCAGTAAATAATGCAAACGCCTTAATAAATAGTACAGGTGTTTTAACAGGTCAGTTATCCGGAACTACAATAGTTTCTTATACAGTTACAGATGGGAATAATTGTACTACTGTGGTTACGTCAAATAAAACCATCAACGCAAGGCCTATAGTTGCTCTCATTAATGGATTAAATAGTGTATGCATTGGATCAACAATCAATCTTACTAACGCAACAAATGGCGGCATATGGTCGGTGAATAATGCTAACGCTTCTATTAATAGCGGAGGTGTATTGACAGGCCAAACATCAGGTACAACAATTGTCTCCTATGCAGTTACAAATGCTAATAATTGTACTACTACAGTTACATCAAGTAAAACCATAAATGCTTTACCATTAGCAATCATCAATGCTTCAGGTCCTCTCACATTCTGTTCGGGTAACTCCGTAAACCTCACCGCAAGCGGTGGAACAAGTTATGTATGGAGCAATACATCAACCAGCACTTCCATTACCAATATCACTACATCGGGTACATATTCTGTAACGGCTACCGATGCCAATGGATGTGCAAATACATCGGCACCGGTAACCATTACCGTAAATGCAAACCCTACACTCATCATTACCAATCCTGCTGCTGTATGTTCACCGGGTACGGTTGATCTTACCGCATCGGCAATTACAACCGGCAGCACTACGGGATTAAATTATTCATATTGGTCAAACGCAGCAGGTACACAAAACCTCAGTACCCCATTTGCTATTGGCACCGCAGGTACTTATTATATACGAGGTACGAATACGGTAACCAACTGTGCTGCTATTCAACCGGTAGTAGTGAACATCAATCCACAGGCGGTTATGCAGATCAATACTCCTGCTGCTGTATGTGCACCTCAAACAGTTGATCTCTCAGCCGCAGCCATCACCAGTGGCAGTGCTGCCGGACTCAGTTATACTTATTTTACCAATGCTGCCGCAACCACTTCGCTCAGTAATGCCAATGCGGTAAACGCATCGGGTGTTTACTATATCAAGGGTACACCTGTATCGGGTTGCAGCGCGGTGGTACCGGTAACAGTAACCATCAATCCATTACCCACACTGGTGGTAAATAATCCGGCTGCAGTATGTTCGCCGGAGGTCATCAACCTTAGCAATACCACTATTACAGCTGGTAGCAGTGCGGGGTTGAGTTTTGCTTATTTCTCCAATGCAGCATTAACCACACCGGTAAGCAATGCGCAGACGGTAAACAATTCAGGAACTTTTTACATCAGGGCTACCGATGCCACAACGGGTTGTGTAAGGGCATTACCGGTAACGGTACAAATTAACGCGGCACCACAAGGTGTATTACAAACACCTGCTACCAATATTATCTGTGAAAACGGATCACTTACACTGAATGCATCAGGAGGTAATAGTTACCAGTGGTTACTGAATCAGCAACCCATAACCGGAGCCAACACATCAACGTATAATGCAACTGCTGCGGGTAATTATGCAGTTCGTTTTATTTCGGCGCAGGGTTGTGAAGCAGTATCGTCTAATACTCTTCAGCTTGAATTACTGAATAAACCAACCGTACAATTTACACTTGCCAATGCCTGTGCCGGAGTGCCAACCAGTTTCAACAACACTTCGATTACGAGCGCCAGCGGCGGTATTAACTGGTTATGGGATTTTGGTGACGGCAGCAGCTCCAACCAGTTTTCACCTGCACATATTTATACCAGTGCCGGAACCTATGCTGTACGTCTCACCGCAACCAGTCCCGTATGTAACGGCTTTAATGAAACAAGTCTTGTAACCTATCGTGTACAGTCAGCATTACCAGCCATTCGTTATAAAGATGTAGATGTATTAAAAGATATTCCTGCAACCGTTACAGCCAGGGCCATCGGTACCAGCTATTTATGGTTGCCGGCTACAGGTGTAAACAATAACAGGATTGCATCGCCCAGTATCCGTGTAAGTACTACCACAGAATATACGGTAGCTATTACCAACGATATTGGTTGTACTACCACCGATACCGTTTTACTGAAAGTAATTCCGGGTGTAGACATTTATGTACCACAAGGTTTTACGCCCAACAACGACGGACAAAACGATCGGCTTTATCCGATACTGGTGGGTATGCGTCAACTGAATTATTTCCGGGTATTCAACCGCTGGGGAAATATGATTTTCACCACAAAAGAAAGCAGTGCAGCGATGGGATGGAATGGTTTGTACCTGGGTGTAATGCAGCCAATGGGCACTTATACATGGATGGCCGAAGCCGTGGATCTTCAGGGGAATGTAGTAAGGAAAACGGGAACGGTGTTGTTGTTGCAGTGAGGGGGGTGAAAGGTGAGACGTGAAAGGTGAGACGTGAAAGGTGAAAAGTGAAAGGTGAAAGGGGAAAGGTGAAAAGGGAAAGTGAAAAGGGAAAATTCACCTCTCACTATTGACCATCAATAAAAAACGATGAGAAAATATACTATTTGTATTTTATTATTCTTTTGCATCAGCAGTATGCTGCATGCACAGGACCCTTATTTTTCTCAATACTATAGTTCACCACTTACATTCAATCCGGCATTAACAGGTTATTTTAATGGGGCACATCGACTTGCTGTAAATTATAGAAACCAGTGGGCCAATATCAGCTCACCTTATCAAACCGGAGCCATCTCTTTTGATACACGTATCATGCAGAATAAAATTGCTGCCAATGATAAATGGGGACTTGGTGTACAGGCCATGTACGACCAGGCAGGCGCGGGTGTTTACAAGAACAGTTATATCGCCCTGTCAACCGGATTTAACAAAGGTTTGGATGCAGATGGAAACCAGTCGATTGGTATTGGCGTTCAGGCAGCTTATGCCAGACATGTGGTTGATTTCAGCAAAGTAAGTTTTGCCAACCAGTTTACCAGCAGTGGTTTTGATTTATCGGTACCCAGTGGTGAAACCATTAACAACCGTTCTATAGGATATGCCGATCTGAATATTGGGATGTTGTATAATTATGGTGACGATGATGGGAACAATTTCAATGTAGGCGCATCCGTATATCACTTATTAAATCCATCACTGAGTTTTTTCAGCGCGCAGAACAGCCGGCTGGCCAGACGTTATGCCATTCATGCCAGCGGACTTCTACAGGTAAATGAGCGGGATCAACTTTTCTTCAGTACCAATTTTATGCAGCAGGCAAGAAACAACCAAACGGTTGTAGGCATGGCTTACGGTTGGGGCATTGGTGATACTGATGCACATTTTTATGCAGGAGCATGGCTAAGGGTAAAAGATGCCACTTACCCGTATATCGGATTAAGAACCAGTAATTACCAGATAGGCATCAGTTACGATATCACCCATTCCGATCTCAAAAAAGCAAACGGATTTACCGGCAGCAGTGAATTATCATTTATCTATTTCTTCAGCCAGAAGGATAGGCGTAGGAGTATTCCTTGTTTCTTTTGAGAGACGGAAAGTCCGGAAGACAGAGAGTCCGAAAGACCGAAAGAAGATTGCGTTCGTAAACCACCCTCCGTGTAACTCCGTGCCGTACTCCGTGAAACTCTGTGGTAAAATTTCTAATTTTTTTACCACAGAGTTTCACAGAGTGGAACACAGAGTTGCACGGTCTAAAGGACTCCCACGGAGAGTTCCCCTTTCACCTTTCACTTTTCACGTCTCACCTCTCACGTCTCACCTCTCACGTCTCACGCCTCCCATCCCCAACACGCTCACCCTCACCTCATCATCCAAAACAAATTCTTCCTGTATAGTTATAAAGGGCATCCATTTTTCAATAAAGGGTTTCGCCATAATGCGCTGAGGGGTGCTGAGTATAATGAATGTGCCCTGTTCAAGAAAAAAAGAAAGCAATCGATCAAGGGCTTCAAAAGAAGTGGGATCATAATTGACATCGCTCAAGAGTACAACATCTGTAAACAGTTCTGAAGGAATATGGTGCCAGTTAATGATTTTGGTTTCAATATTGCTGATACCATTTTCGGTTGCCGACATTTTTACAAACGACAAAGGTTCAGGCAGATAATCACTACAGATTACCTGTTTTGCATAACGGGCTGCTACAAGAGAAGGTAGACCTAATCCGGCTGCAAGTTCAAGAACCTGTTTGCCCTTAATAAGAGCTGCATTTTTTTCAATAAAATCAGATAATGCAATAGCTGCAGGCCAGCATTTGCCCCAGTAGGGAAAATCTTTTAACAAACCCCCACGCCATTCACGGCGCAGGTTTTCAGAATCGGGAGCGATTAGTTGTATAGCGCCAGACTGAAAATGATATATCGTTTTAACTGAAACCAGAAGTAGTTACTTGTTTGATTGAATGAGTTGATACAATTTGTCTACAACAAGGTCTTTGCCAGAAAGAAGAGCTGATGGTTGGAAAGGTATAAAAATATCGGGCTGCACTCCTTTCGATTTTTTATCTGCAAGCGCACCTTCATAAACAGCCATTGCGCAATAACCATAGAGACCCGTAACAGGAAGTTTGAATGTAGCGTTCTCCCCGGTTAAATTAATCCTTTCACCTGTAGCTTCTCCAATGATGGTGCCCATGCCTGATGATTTTACAGCGATGGCTGTCATATGTGCTGATGAATAGGTAACAGGGCCTGTGAGCAGGTAGAATTTTCCTGAAAACAAATTTTCTTTTTTAATACTGGTATCAAGCGACTTGTTATTAAAACGCATGGTATAATTACTGTCTTTCTTTATGCCGTTTTTCATAAAGTTTTGCATAACCCTGTACATGCCGCTGTTTTCTTTGAAACGTTTCATCATCGGCCCATTGCGGAGTGTTTTACTAACAACATCCATATAAGGTTGTCTTGCAATATAGGCCAGCAAATGATCGCCGATGGAAGAATTGCCTCCGCCGTTGTTGCGTATATCAAAAGCAAGATGTTGTATGTTTTGCTGTTTAATTACTGCGAAAGCAGAATCAATAAACCTGATGCCTTCCGCATAGTTGTTGTAACCGCTACAGCTAATAATGGCTAAGCTGAGGTCGTTGCGCAGTTGCAAATTCCATTTTCGTTTTGGAAACTGACGTTGAAAAAAACCACTCATGGTAATGCCATCCGTATTGATTGTTGAATGTTGTTTAAGAGAGGGGTCAAAACAATCAATTTCATAGCGGCCTTCCCAGCCAAATGCCGACCAGAGTAAAAAGGGAAATAATCTGGATAAGCCAGCTTCGCGCATTCTATCATGATCTGCCGGAATAACCGGTAGTATTTTTTTCAGGATATCGGTAACCGAAATTTTGTTGATGGCTGTAACCATGTACCCTCTGTACAGAGTGGAACTATCTTTCCAGTTTTCTGTGATCCAGATGGTATCGTTGTAAAGTTTAACACGGAAAGGAAATAGTTGTCCGTTTCTTTTCTCTAAAGCCTCCACTTCTTCAAAGTCGAAATCAAAAGTCATCGCTGTATGTCCATCATTGTATTGTGTGGTTGCCGGTGCTGCTAACTCAAGAAATTCCCATCTTTTCATGGGCTTGTTAATTTTTTTTCTGATGTTGCGCCATACTTGTTCAGATGCTAAACTATCTGTGCCGGCCCAGAGATCGGGATGGTTTTGGGTGACGATTTTATAAAGACTATCATAATCACTCAGCAGTTCGTCCACGGAAAAAATACGCGTATGTAAAGAGTCCTGCTGTGCATGAATAGTGTTTGTAAATAAAAAAGAAAAAACAACAAGACTGAGTCTGAGTAATTTATAGCGCATCGTTCCCATGGTTTTAACAAAGTAAAAATAGTGCTGTTTTACTTTGTTGCGATTGCCAAAAATCGTGACGAAAAATGAACAAGCCAACCACATGAATGTGTGAACAGAAAATGATTGTGTAGATATCTAACCCTGCCCGGGATTTAAATCACGGGCAGGGTTAGATATTATTGAACAGGAATATTGAGTGTAATCTGTGTGCCTTCACCGGGCTTTGATTGTATTTGTATTCTTCCTTTTAAAGAAGCGGCACGTTTATACATATTTCCGAGACCATTGCCATCGGCCTTATCAATATCAAATCCAACGCCATTGTCTTTAATAAGCATCAGTAAACGCTTATGGTGAACGGTGAGGTGAACAGATGCTTCTGATGCTTTTGAATATTTGGCAATATTATTAATGGCTTCTTTGAATAAGAGAAAGAAATCGCGCCGCGCTTCCATATTCATCTTTACTTCTTCAATCGATTCATCGGTGCGGAATTGCAAATCAATATCTTTTGCCTCCAGTACACTGGTGGCAATTTCGCGCATGCGTGCCGTGATCTTCTGCATGGAATCGTTCATGGGTTTAATGCTCCATACAATATCATCCATGGCTTCCATCATACGCTGACTGTTATCGCTGATTTTACCCAGGTATTCGCTGGCACGTACATTATCGGTATTGAGTTTGCTTTTGGCCATTGTGCTCAATATATTGATGGTGCTGAGCGTAGAACCCATATCATCATGCAGATCGCGTGCCACCCTGTTTCTTAAATTTTCTACGGCCAAAATTCTGTTGATGCGTAAGCGGTGAATGAAATACAACAATCCGCCAAAAGCAAGCACCAGCAAACTAATAAACCACCATCTTCTCCAGAATGGCGGGCGGATATAAATAGAGAAACTGGTGATATTCTTAGAACGAACTCCGTCAATGTTTTCGCAATACACCTGAAAAGTATAATGACCCGGCGGAAGAAGTGAAAAGTTAACCAGCTTCTGCCGATCAGCACGTATCCACTGATCGTCGATGCCATCCATTTTGTAATAGTAAATCAGTTTGTCGCGGTTAACATAACTCAGCGAAGAGAAATAGATACTGAAAGAATTCTGCTCATGGTTCACCGATAGTTCCGATTGCGCCGTGAGTGAATCAATCGGAAGAAATTCATTATTGAGTTTGAAATCGGTAATGCTAACATCGGGAGGTTGCTGGTTACTGGCAAATACTTCCGGCTGAAAAAACATGAGGGTATTACTACCGGCAAACATTACAAAACCTTCACTGCACAAATAATCAGCCGCTACCGTTTTTTCGCCTAATACCACACCATCTCTTTTATTATAGGGTGTGATATTGTCGTTAAAGGGATTATACCTGCAAAGACCGTTGTTGGTTACAATCCATAAATAACCAACCCTGTCAATACGCAAACGTTGTACAGAGTTAGAAGGTAGCCCCTGTGCATAATCGATGATACGAACCTTACCCGTTTTTTTATTAACCAGGTTTAGGGCGCCTGCACCATAAGCAATGATACTATCGTTCAACTGATCAATATCGCTGCCCATAGCGTTGAACAAACTGTTATCGGCAGTTCCTTTTACATATTGCTGGATGATGCGACCAGTCTCTGCTTCAAGTGCAAATAGTCCGGTTCCCTGAACACCCACCCAGATCCATTCGTCTTTATCAAAGAAAATTTTAGGAATAACGGCGACACCAAAATCTTTGATAACAGTAAACTTATTGTCTTCAAAACGAATAACCCTTCCTCTTTGTGTACAGAACCAGATACGCCCTTTTTTGTCTTCCGTGATATAACGTACCGTAGCATTCTGAAATTCAGGCGGATTATAAAATTGTGTTTTATTGGTAGCGGGATTAAAGCGGGTAATAAGACCACCATTTGAACCAATCCATACATCGCGTGTAGCTTTTTCTTCGTGCATACACCAGGTAAGGTTAGTGCCCAGTCTTTGTGCAATGTTCCAGTTGGCCGGAAAATTTTTGAAGATATTATATGGCTTGGGTCGGAAAAATTTATCCATGGTAAGTACACCCTGACCCCAGTTGGTGAGCCAGTAGTCGCCATTGCTGAGTTCAATGATATCTGTAAACTCTTTGCTCTTTTTTGCTTCAGAAAAAATAAGGTTCTGAACACCATTACCATCTTTGCCCGGAGAAGTAAAATAAAGACCCTCATCTGTGGCTACCCAAACACCTCCTTCACGGTCCTCAATTACCTGGTGTGCAATTTGATAATGAATGGCAATACTGCTGAGCGGATCATTTTTATAATAATTAAACCGGTTGGTTTTTCTGTTATGACTGAACAGGGTATTCAAACCAAAAACCCAGATACCGCTTTTAGGAAGATCAACCATATTGCGGTACTCACGGTATTTACCATTATTCAACGTAAGACCAGTTGTATCGTTATTCAGGTAACGTGTACCTGTAGAATCAAGACAATGCAAAACTTCTCCACCTCCGCCATAAACGGGCCAGTTATATAACCAATACCGTTGTTGTCTGTCGATAAAAATATTACTCAACCCTTCCTGTACGCGCCAGTTATTGAGTAAGGCTAATTTCTTTGGATTGTATAAGCGGGTATAGGTTTCTCCGGTTTTTTCGTCATATGCAGCCAGTCCGTCACCTGAACAGGATAACCAGAGTAAACCATTTTTTTTGTCTTCCGCAGAGCCAATACCAAAGGTCCAGTTTTTGGGGATACGAAAAGGAGTGGAAGCAGTAAACGCATTGGCTTTTTCATCGAACTTTAAAATACCAATAGGTTGAATGGTGAGGTAGATATTGCCCTTACTATCATTCCATAACCTTGAATTGATACGACCCGGAAAAGGGGTGGGTGGTTTAATGGCCACTTTTTTATAGCTAAACTTCGCCGGATCGAAAATGCCCACTTCACGCAGTTCCGGAAAATACAACCATAGTGTACCATTTTTTCCCGGAACAATAAATTCGAGTAAGGAAATGGGTAAGGGGTCGCTGTCTTTTTTATTGCTCGTTGAAAATACAATAAACTTGGTGCCATCAAAACGTTGTAAACCATTGGCACTGCCTATCCATATAAATCCTTTGGCATCCTGGTAAAGTGCACGAACATCGTTACTGGCAAGTCCGTCATCGGTATTGAGGTGGGTGAAAGTATAAGTCTCCTGTGCAGCAGAAAACCCCGCACAGAATAGAAACAGAAAGATAAAGCTGTATAAACGAAGCCGCACAGCACAAATCTACTGATAGAGCAGGGCATAAAAAACAGCATATTTATGTGAGGGGGTGGGAATGTCCGAATGTCCGAAAGTCCGGAGTCTGAAAGTCGGAAAGGTGATTCATGTAATGAAGTAAGCTCCGTGCAACTCTGTGCCGCACTCCTTTACCTCTGTGGTTTTTTACCACGGAGTTACACAGTGTCCGGCGCAGAGTTGCACGGAGGTTTTACTACTAAATCTATTGTCTCTCCGGCTTTCGGACGCCGGTCTTCCGGTCTTCCTTATTCCTCCAACTTCCGCAATCCATCAAACAACCTGAAAGCCACGCTATCTTTTGTATAATTACCCAAAACCATATCATCTACTGCGGTAACGGGAATAATGCGTTTGGTGGAACTGGAGATAAAGGCTTCTTTGGCGGTGAGGATATCTTCCAGTGTAACAGTTCGCTCTTCCACAGCCATCAGGTCTTTGGCTACCGATAAAATATTGGCCCGGGTAATACCTTTCAGCATACCTGTTCCGGGTGTAACAAGTGTATTGTTTTGTGTGACGATAAAAAAATTAGCACGCGGACATTCCGTTACATTTCCATCCCAGTGATACAATACATCCTGTGCCCCCTGTTCTTTGATCCAGGGTTGTAACCAGATAGCCGTTAAATAATCGGTGCTTTTAACTTCAGGCATCTGGCGGCGGTAAGCATGTGTTACCAATTTATATTCACCTCTTGCCAATTCAACTGGTGGCGCAGCTATGGGTTGCTGAACAATGATGATATGTGGTTCAACAGGTGTATAGCCATCCGGCGAAGCTCCACCTGTTACGGTAATACGTATGCCGGAATGATCGAGCTGATTTTTGCTGATTAATGTTTCAATGATGTCTTTAAGCGTCTCTTTTGAATAGCTGAGTTGTAAGCGCATCAACTCAAGAGAACGATACAGCCGGTTTATATGTGCATCCAGAAAAAGAGGTTGCGGCCCTTTCACCCGTAAAAAATCAAACACACCATACCCCCGCTGCAAACCCAGATCGCTAACAGGCACCACTGCATGTTGCTGTTCAACAAATGTTCCGTTTACAAAACTTTGCATAGGCGGAAGGTTAGGGGGTGAAAAGTGAGAGGTGAAAAGTGAAAAAATATTCTTTTCACCTCTCACTTTTCACAACGTCCACCAAGATAAACAAATCCCAGATTAACCGATTCTCCTATTCACTCATCAATCTCTCCAAAAATCTTGCCTGTTCTTTCTTAAATTACCGCTTCATTTAAAGACTGTTATGAGAAAACTATCACTTGCACTGCTTTCATTGGCTGCTTATGTACAGCTAAATGCGCAAAGCGATCCAAACTGGATGCGTTATTCAGCCATCTCTCCCGATGGTAAAACCATTGCCTTTACCTATAAAGGCGATATCTATAAAGTACCAAGTTCTGGTGGGGCAGCAACTCCCCTTACTTTTCATGAGGCCAATGACCTGATGCCCATCTGGAGTAAAGACGGCAAACAGATTGCTTTTGCCAGCGATCGTTTTGGCGATTTTGATGTACTCGTTATACCCGCAGAAGGTGGCGAAGCCAAAAGAATTACCTGGCACTCGGCACCTGAATATCCGTACAGCTTCACCACAGATAATAAGTCGGTAATATTTGGCTCTACCCGTATGGATGTAGCCAGTAACCGCACCTTCCCCACCGGCTCACAACCCGAATTGTATAAAGCAGGGCTGAACGGCGGACGTGTGGAACAGGTATTATCAACCCCTGCAGAATGGGTAAACTTCAGCAGTAATGGTCAGTACATGCTGTACCAGGATAAAAAAGGCGGAGAGAACCAGTGGCGTAAACACCATACATCTTCTATTGCCAGAGATATCTGGATCTATGATAACAATGCCAAAACACATAAAAAAATCACCAGCTTCAATGGAGAAGACCGTAACCCGGTTTTCACAGATGGCGATAAGGCATTTTATTACCTGAGTGAAGAAAGTGGTTCATTCAACGTACATAAAATGGCGGTTGAAGGAGGTAAGTCACAACAGTTGACCAGTTTTAAAAAGCATCCGGTACGTTTTCTTACCCTTGCCAATGATGGTACACTTTGTTTTGGTTATGATGGCGAACTCTATACCATGAAAGGTAATGGCCGTCCGCAGAAAGTAAACGTAAGTATTGTAGCAGATGCGCGTACCAATAACAATCGCATCGTTCCTGTAAGTGGTGGTGTAAGAGATATGGCGGTTTCTCCGAATGGAAAGGAAGTAGCTTATATTTTCCGTGGAGAAGTGTTTGTAAGCAGTGTGGAAGGTGGTATCACCAAACGTATTACCAATACACCTGAACAAGAAAGACTGGTAAGTTTTTCTCCTGATGGAAAAACATTACTCTACACATCAGAAAGAGGCAATAGCTGGAAAATATTTGAAACAAAAAAACAGAGAGCAGAAGAACCTTATTTCTATGCGTCTACAGTGCTGAATGAAACAGCAGTTATCAGCAACGGCAATGAAAATTATCAACCATCTTATTCACCTGATGGAAAAGAAATTGCTTATGTAGAGAACAGGATGACATTGAAAGTGTACAATATTGCCAGCAAGCAATCGCGCACTATTCTTACTGATAAGGAAATATTCTCGATGGGCGATAATGATCAGTATTTCGAATGGAGCCCCGATGGAAAATGGTTCCTGTTTGATTACGCTGTTCCTGGAATTTCTCCCGGAGAAGTAGGCCTTGTTGCTGCTGATGGAAAAGGCAAAGTAATTAACCTTACCGAAAGTGGCTTTAACGATGGTCGTGCCAAATGGATCATGGGTGGTAAAGCCATGATGTGGTTCAGCAACCGCGATGGTTTGAAATCTGTGGCACAGAGCGGTGGCGCACAGGCCGACGCATATGCCATGTTCTTTACACAGGAAGCCTTCGATAAATTTAAATTGAGTAAAGAAGATGCAGCACTGGCAAAAGAAATAGAAGACAATAAAGCAAAAGCAGATACCAGCAAAAAGCCAGCGGCTAAAAAAGACAGCGTTGTGTTTGACTGGGATGGATTAACCACACGTAAAAGTAAACTTACCATACACTCATCGCAAATGAGTGATGCATTGGTTAGTAAAGATGGAGAGAACCTGTATTACCTCACCCGTTTTGAAAGAGGAACCAACCTCTGGACCACCAACCTGCGTACCCGCGAAACCAAAATGCTGGTGCCATTGAATGCGGGCGGTGGAAGTATGGTTTGGGATAAGGATCAGAAAACCATATTCCTGTCTGCCGGTGGAAGCATTTCAAAAATTGATCCCAACAGCGGCAGAAGAGAAATGGTAAGTATTGGTGGTGAAATGAGTTTGGATGTAGCAGCCGAGCGTCAGTTTATGTTTGAACATGTATGGCGCCGAACCAAAGAAACTTTCTATACCAAAACCATGCATGGCGTTAACTGGGATAGTTATAAACCCGATTACGAACGTCACCTCGCCCATATTGGAAATAATTTTGAGTTTTCTGAAATGCTGAGTGAATTATTGGGAGAGCTGAATGTAAGCCATAGTGGTTCATCATATGGTTCATTCAACCCAGGTGGCGATGCAACTGCTGCATTGGGTGCATTCTACGATCAGAATTATAAAGGAGTAGGTTATAAGATTGAAGAAGTAATAAAAGATGGTCCGTTAGATAAAGCGGGTCTGAACATCAAAGCAGGAATGATTATTGAAGCGATTGATGGAGAAACCATATCAGCAGAAACCGATCTTCCGCAATACCTCAACAGAAAAGCAGGAAAAAATACTTTACTGTCAATTGTTGATGGCGCTACCAAACGCGAGATCATTGTAAAACCCATTTCAACAGGTGAAGAAAATGGTTTGTTGTATAAAAGATGGATCAAGAAAAACCAGGACGAAGTAGATCGTTTGAGTAATGGTCAACTGGGTTATGTACATATACCCGGTATGAACGATGGGGCATACAGAACTACCTATGAAGAAATTATGGGTAAATATGTAAACAGAAAAGGTATTGTGGTAGATACCCGTTTTAATGGCGGTGGCGACCTGGTTGCCGATCTGGCCATGTTCCTGAGTGGTAAAAAATTCATGGACTATACTACCGACACCAGAAGCAGTGGTTTTGAACCCAATTTCCGCTGGACCAAACCAAGCATCTCTATAGCCAATGAAGCCAACTACAGCGATGGACATTGTTATGCTTATGCTTACAAAGAACTCGGTATTGGTAAGCTGGTAGGTATGCCGGTGCCCGGTACCTGTACCTTTGCCGGCTGGGAGTCGTTACAGGATAACAGCATTCGCTGGGGTGTTCCACCATTGGGTGTAAAAGGATTGAAAAGCCAGTACCTGGAAAACTACCAGACCGAACCCGATATTAAACTCATGAATGAATACGAAATCGTAATCAAAGGCCGTGACCAACAGTTGGAAGCAGCGGTGAATGAGCTCCTGAAGGAAATAAATAAATAAGGAACAGAGGAATAAGGAATAAGAAAGGAAAGAGAGATCTCCGGTTGGAGGTCTCTCTTTTTTGGTTAATAAAGCTGATTATAGTTAGAGAATCTCTTTTTCCAGTGAGGAAGCATATACTGACAGATCAATTAAGAATTAGCTGTTTTGGTTTTCTGGATTCTTTTGTAAGACGATAAATGGCATAAATACCGGGTATCATTGGTAAAACAGCTGTCCACATACCGGAGAAATAATAGTTGCCACTGGTTTTGTAATAATAGTTGGGCATGTTTGCTACTTCAACACCATCAATAGAATGTGTAATGCTGTTGATATTGCCTGGCTCAAGATGAGGTTCAATTAACGGAAAAATAAAATGAGTGAACTCTGCTACCCCGGGTCCAATAAAAATAAACCATGCTACAAATCCTGCCAGCGGAACGCGGTAATATAATCCTAGTGTGGTAAGTGTATAAATGATCGGCAGAATCATCATGAAAACCATTAGGAACCGTTCTTCGGTCCAGGGCACATTAAAGATTCTTGATATGGCGGGCCCAAAACTGGTAAAATACTCTTCTACCATATGTATCTGAAGTCCCGCAACTGCCAGGATAAAAATGGGTAGTATGATTTTGGGATCACTTGGTTTTTTCAGGTAGGTAAAATACCAGAAAAAAAATCCAATGATGGCTGAACCTCCAACAATGATAACAGGAGCCAGACCGATTTTTAAATACCCGAATGTTGGTGCAATAATGCAGATAGCAATTGCTGTTAGCAGGCTTGCTTTCTGTGTAAGTGTTAAGTTTTGCATTGTAAATATTTTATAGGGGCAAAACTATTTTTCACAAGCGGGTTTATTTTTTACAAATGATAAAAAAGGAACGAAGCAAAACGAGGTAAGAATAAAAGAAAACCACTTTCAGCAGGAAAGTGGTTTTAAATACAGCAGCGTCATTTGGGTATGATATAAGTTATCGTTCTTCAGGCCGGATGTTTTTATTCTTCAGCAATAATGGTTCAAATTGCTCAGTCTGTACAGGATTATGAATTTTCAAATGTACAGGTGGATATTTGATTCGCTTGTCTCTTGGTCTTACAGGTCTTTTCTCCAGACCACCACCACAATTCGGACAAACATTCTGCAAAACCAGATCAACACATTCCTTACAAAAAGTACATTCGAAAGAACAGATCATGGCGTCTGTACTGTCGGCAGGTAAATTTTTGCCGCAATGTTCACAAACGGGTCTTAATTCGAGCATGCTATATATTTTGAACAAAACTATGAAGCAAACAAAGTGCAGAATTATACAAATGATAAAAACTTATTTATTGGCCCTGATCCTGCTCAAAGAAACCTGTGTGATACCAAGATAGCTGGCAAGATCTCCTAAACTGATGCGCTGAAGCAGGTGACCACTATCTTTCAGGAAATGATTGTATCGTTCTGTTGCACTGTCTTCCAGCATTTCACTGATGCGTTTCATCATATTGATGGTAGCAATGGACAGCAGTTTTCTAAAGGCTGTTTCAATACTATGATGTTTTTTGCATAAAATATTCAGGTCTGACTTGAGAATATAAGTGACGGATGTTTTTTCCAGCGCCGTAATGTCATAGGTAGATGGTGCCTGCATTTCAAAACTGTTTACAACTGTAAAAAGTGAATTCTCCGGAAAAAAACGCATGATAAATTCTTTATCATCTTTAGCAAAGCATGTTTTTGTTAATCCCTCATCAATAAAATAAAGTTTTTTACAAATTTCACCAGCTTTCAATAATAACCCCCCCTTTTCATATGATTTAGTAAATAAGCATTCGGATATGTCATCAGTAGCTTCCTGACTGAGTACTGAAAGATGATTGAATGCTGATACAAAATCTGTCATACGGAATAATCGTATTGATATAGGGTTTAAAAAAATTATTGTCCGTAATGAAATTAGCTAAATAGCCTTACTGATAATACAGTTGACTCATAAATGAGTACTGATTATTGACTATCTAAATTACATCACTTTAGTTTTTTTGAATATTTTTAATAACGAATGGATACCATCATACTAAATACCACCCCCGACACAGAAATCACCAGCACCAGAATTTTCAATGTTCCGCGCGAACTGCTTTTCCGCGCATGGGCCGAACCGGATCATTTGAAAAACTGGTGGGGACCGGCGGGCTTTACCAATACTTTTCATGAATTCGATTTTCGTGTAGGCGGCAGATGGCGCTTTACCATGCATGGGCCGGAGAAAGGAAATTATCAGAATGATTGTGAATTTATAAAAATAGAAGAGCCCTCAGTAATTGCTTGGAAACGCCATTCTCAACCACTGTTCCAGGTTGTGGCGGTTTTTGAGGAACTGGCAGCAGATAAAACAAACCTTGTTTTTAAAATGCTGTTTAATACGGCTGAAGAATGCAAAAAATTAAGGCCTTATGTGGTAGACAAAAACGAAGAAAATTTCGATAAATTAGAAAAAGAATTGGAGCGAATGTTTTAGTCTGCCCATTAATAAAACCACCTCCGTGTTACTCTGTGCCTCACTCTGTGTAACTCTGTGGTTTTTAGCATGATTTTTTTAACCACAGAGTTACACAGAGTGAGGCACGGAGTTGCACAGAGGTGTAATGTGTATTTTGGGAAGCGTTGTGGTTAAACCGGCGAAAAGATTGCAAATGATAAAAACCTGTAAACAAGGACATCAGTATTACAAAACCAGCGACTGCCCTACCTGTCCGCAATGTGAGCAGTTAAAAAAACCGGCTGATGGTTTTTTATCCCTCCTGGCATCACCGGCAAGAAGGGCCTTGATCTTTCATGGAATAGATACAATAGAGAAATTATCAAACTATACCGAAAAAGAAATTTTATCTTTTCATGGTATGGGTCCCAAATCAATGCCGATACTCAGAAAAGAATTGAGCGATGCCAAACTGAGTTTTAAAAAGGATAGCAAACTTAAACCTGCAAAGCATTAATGAAAGGCCTGCTTACAATATTTTTTACTTTTTTAATAGCAAAAACTTTTGGGTGTGACTGTATAACCGAACCCTTTGCTGTGCAGTATCAAAGATCAGATTTTATAGCTGTTGCAAAAATTATCAGTATAGATGCTGGTGAAGCAAACGCCGATTACAGTGATATTGAAATCGACATCATTACTTTATATAAAGGCAATCCGGTAACAAAATTGAAAATGGAAAGTCCTTTAAAGAGTGGTTGTGGAGTGAATGCTCAGTTAAATTCAGTATGGCTGATATATGCGGGTAAGACCCCCAATGGTAGTCTCGCTTTTGGAGATTGCTCAAATCCTGTTCGACTTGATCAGCCAGAAGCCGATATTTATGATGACAAATACAAAACCCGACGTCAACAATTTGTAGACAGAACATTCAAACTGCTTGATTTCTTAAAAGAAGCCAAATTATCTATCGCTGTAGAAACCACTGCCAATGTGCATCTTTTTCGCGACACTATAAATTTACTAAAAGGTTTTGAGGAGCCTGCCTATAATTTCAGTGCCTTTGAACTGCTGTTTAATACCGGGTCGGAATTGGAAGAGATAAAAGTGTTAAAGGAATTTAATAACAGCATCCTCGCAGAACAGATAAAAAGGCAGCTTGTGCAAGCAACTGTCAGACATAATAGTAACTCTCCGATTGAAAAAAAGGAAAGACGATTTTTGGTACTCTTGTTTTTCTATCCACCAGAGGGAGAGTACCAGAGTTTTGTGAGTCAGTATTTTTTGTGAAAACACAGATATGTTAGTCAGCGACCAACAATGACGAAGATTCTTTTTATACTATAACAAAAAGTGTTGTATATATTTATACGATGACTGTATAAATCTATCCTGTACCATTTTGAGTCTTACAAAAACCAGTCAAGAAAACATCTCATGACAGATACTATAGCAAAATGGGTGGTCATTTTCTTTGGTGTATTTTTCATCTTTGTTGGCTTCCTGATGTTTTTTAATCCCGAAAAGGCAAGAGCCACATTACGTAAAGCAGGAAGCACTAATTTTATTAACTATGCCGAAATAACCATCAGAATGATTCCGGCAGTAGCGATTATTTTGGCAGCAGATATTTCAAAATACCCCGACATCTTTAAAATCTTTGGGTGGTTCATGTTGCTTACCTCTTTTGTTTTATATTTTGTGCCAAGAAAATTGCATCACAAATTTTCAATGAAAGCTGCCGACATTTTAAAACCACTATACTTTCAGTTGATTTCACCTTTTGCGATTATTATTGGCTGTTTAACCATTTATTGCGTGATATAAAAGCCGCTTATATTGGTTCTGTCAGTAATCCGGATTTATAGTTGTACTAATTCCCTGTCGCTTTTTACGAATGTGGATTAAACTTACTTCTGTACGATAAAGGCGACATCCCGGTTATTTTCCTGAACACATCGCGAAAAGCTTTAACATCTGCATAGCCAACATCGTACATAATTTCATTGATGGTTTTGCGGGAGGTTTCAAGTGCTTTCTTGGCCGCTTCTACTTTAACCCTTTGTGCATATTCCAGTGGAGTGTTCCCGGTGGCTTTCAGGAAACGTCTGTCGAAATTTCGTCTGCCAATGGCAAACTTTGCAGATACATCTTCCATCGAAATTTTTTCATGCAGCGAGTCTTCAATATAAGTCTGAGCCTGTCTGATTATTTCATCACCATGTTGTTTCTGCCCGGAAAAGATAATAAACAGAGATTGGCTTTGCCTGTCTATTTCAATCTGAAATACCTTAGAACAAAAAATAGCGGTGGTTCTGTCGAAATATTTTTCAACAAGATAAAGCACCAGATTTAAAAATGAATAAGCACCGCCATTCGTATAAATACCGTTTTCATCGGTAATCAAACGATCGGTTTGCAGTTTTATTTCAGGAAACATATTTCTGAATTTGTCTGCAAAAGCCCAGTGTGTAGAACATACCCTGCCATTTAACAAGCCTGCAGCAGCCAGTAAAAAAGCGCCTGTACAAATACTCGCAACTGCCGCACCCTGTTTGTATTGTTTTTCAATCCATTCTATCATTGGCTTATTACCCTGAATGGCTTCATTATAGTTATGGTTAAGAGAAGGAATGATAATAAGATCGGTATGTGCAATTGCCGACAAATGTTTATGTGGATGAACGCTGAATAAACCATCATGAAAATCTACCGTATCAGAAAGACCAATCAGCTCAATCTGGTAAGCAGTTTTTTTGGAATGCTCCAGCCAGTAGCTATTGGCACGTTTTAAAATCTTGTAAGCACCCACAATACTGCTCAGGTTATTTTGCCCTTCCGGAACGAGGATGGATATATGTTTCATACGGTCTCTTTCTCTAAAGGTAAATAAGAAGCATGTCTGATTTGCCCCCTGAGATTGTCTATTTTACACAGCTTGAAAGTGTGATTTAGATAATATGTTTGCTATAACAATCAGTATGCATGACAGCAACCAACTTTACGCGCACACTTACTACCATGCTTCCGGCGGAAGAAGTATTTAATATTATTCTTGATGTTCGAAAATGGTGGTCTGGTTTCTTCAATGAATCATTTGAAGGAGAAACAAGATCACTCAACGATTCTTTTAGTTTTAAGGCAGGTGAAGGTGCTCATTATTCCCGCCTGCAACTTGTAGAATTAATACCTGGTAAAAAAATAGTCTGGCTGGTAACAGAGAGTAAACTCAGCTTTCTTGAAAAACAGGATGAATGGACAGGCACCCGTCTTGTATTTGAAATTTTACAGGAAGAGAGCCATGTAACTGTTCGTTTTACGCACGAAGGTTTAACACCAGATGTGGAATGTTATGATAGTTGTACACCCGCCTGGGCGCAATATTTACAGGGCAAATTACTGCCCCTGCTCAATCCCGAAAAACTATAACAGCTTCTTAGGAGCGATACATTTTAATTCCAAATATCAATAAGATGCAGGTAAAAAATTATACATCAACGTTGTTAGTTACCCAAAGTGCGGTAGTTGCTTTTGAAGCCATTACAAATTTTAAGGCATGGTGGTCCGAAGAAATTCAGGGAGAGACAGATCAGCTTGGCGGGGAGTTCTTTTACCATTATAAAGAAGTGCATTTGTGTAAATTAAAATTAATAGAACTGGTGCCCCACAAAAAACTGGTTTACCTCGTATTAGATAACCAGTTTAGTTTTATAGAAGACAAAACAGAATGGGTGAACACCAGATTGATTTTTGATATTACTGAAGAAGAAGGTAAAACAAGTATCACCTTTACACATGAAGGTCTCGTGCCCGAATGCGAATGTTACCAGGTTTGTAATGATGCCTGGACAAGTTATATACAAGGCAGCCTGCAACAGCTTATTACAACCGGGCAAGGTAAACCCAACGCAAAAGAAGGTGGACTTAACGAAGAACTAGTAAAGAAATGGGGACTGCCGGATAAGTGAACAGAGAAATAAAGAATAAGAAATAAGAAATCAGGAAGGAAAGTTCAAAAGCGTTACTTAACTACTTTCTCATTCCTTATTTCTTATTCTTTTGTTTACCTCTCTTTGCTTTTGGGCTACTAACAAGAATGAGTGCGCAATAAATTAGTTTTTTCCTTTTACAGCATCTTTCGGTGTATGCCAACCCGAAGTTTGGTAACCCGGCTGAATAATACCACCTTTCTGCAGATAATTATCCATTGCTTTTTTCATAGATTCTTTTTCAGAGACCAGCGATTTTCCAATGGCGAAAACATATTTTCCTTTATCGCCCCCGGTAAAGAAAGTGTACCAACCTTTGGTGGCATCACTAAAAAATAACTGACAATCTTTTCCGCCGCGGTCATAACATCTTTTTGATGCTTCTTTCTTTGTTTCCTCCATCGACATTCTTGGCGCATTACCATCATCCCATGCAACACCCCATTGACCGGTTTCCTTACAAACATATACGGCTGATTGTGCCTTAACACCTGTAAGCTGTAATAGGATAATGAACGAAATGGTCAATCCAAAATATAAAAAAGAATGCCGGGTCATATTGTATGTTGTATGATTGTTGATCAGCGACCAACAGAGGCAAAAAGATCAACAAAGGCGTGGTAAAGGCGGCTGTTGTTCATTATGCTTTTATTTTTATCACTCCTGTTTTATACAAATTTAATGCTTGTTGCAGGATAAGCTCAATGGTTTTTATGGGTAAATCTTTAGTAGTATTAACCCTGAAGATTTTCATCCTCTTTCGGTCACCCAGTTCTAATTGAGGATGATGAAGGAAAGCACCTTCCACCATCAGCAAATATGGCTCATCGGTCTTTTTATCTGTCCATAAATAACAGAAGACTTTTTTCTTATAACAGAAACAGGGCATCCCATATTTCTGCGTTTCAGTAATCATATCATCCTGCTGAAGTATAATACTGCGTAAAGCAAGCAGACAGCTTTTAACTGGTTCTGTTTTATTCAAATAATAATTATGAATCTCCTGTACCACTTACTTATTTTAAGAATAACATCATCACTTCCTTATTTCTCTGTTCCTCTGTTCCTCTGTTTCTCTGTTCACTACCTCTCTCCCGGATGATACGTTTTCACTTTGTTCTTCTCCACATCTTCCTTATAAAAGAAAATGTCTTTAAACTTACCATTCACAAACCCGTCTGCCTGGTCGGTAAAATTGGGTGAGTTGGGGTCGGTGCTTTGTCCGCCGGTGAGAATGGTTTTGGCTTTTAGTTTTTTACCAAATTCAACAGCTGCAATAAAGCTGTTGCCCGATGTGCCATATCTTTTATTGTATCCATTACCCGATCTGCTTTCAAACGCAGGTAAAGAACCCCAGCGAGATGAACTCAGCGCAACGGCAATACTGGGTTTGCTATCATCAAAACGCTGACCCTCCGCCACACGCTGGTAGCGATTGATGTCGCCCCAGGGCTGTCGCCAGTTACCATAGGTTTTGGTGAGATCATCCAATACTTTTTTCAGCGACTCCATTTTTTGTTGAGGCGTAGTATTGGCCATGTCTTGAAAACGTTTTACCGAATTGGTGCCTTCTTCCATGGTTTCAGCACGCGGTGCAAACTGGCTGAGTTGGTTGGCCCAGTCAATGGCAATGGTGGTGGCTACTGAGTTGAGTGCAGTTGTTTTATCCCATGCACTCAACAGCCCAACCGCTTCTTTCAGTTCATTTTTTAATGGACCATTGTATGCATCGTAATCTTTCACAAGCGCCGGTATCAGAAAATCGAAAGCAGCGAGATAACGGTTATAGCCTATCTCAATAATTTTATCTAAAGTCAGGTTATTGGCTTTTTCCAGTAAGCGTGCTGCGTTAATGCCACGTGCATTCTGCCCATCCGGTGCCATATATGCAGGGAATTTATTTTTATCAGGACTGTCTTTGCCCGATGCAGTAAAAGGTGTTGAATTGCAGTTCTGTATCCAGCCTACTGACGGATTATGTACCTGTACAATTTCTTCCAGTCTATGAGCGCCCTGCCATTCCGTGGCTTTAATGCTTCCGTCTACAGGTCGGGTATAATCGTAAGCCGGGTTGCGTTTCGGAACAAAATCGCCATGCCAGTAAGCAATATTGCCTTTATCATCGGCATACACGGTGTTATTGGTGGTATTCGATAGAAAACGCATGGCTTCTTTAAACTCATCCAGGTTATTGGCCTTGGTACTTACCCATGATTGTATCAATGCACTTAATGAACGGTTGAATTCTTTTAATGCCAGCCATTTGCCATTGCGGTTACCCATAACAGGTCCGTGATGGGTATAGAAACCGGTAAAAGGAACAGCTACCTGTTGTCCATCTTTTAAATATTTTACGGTAATCGGTTTTGTGTTGATGCGCTTCATTTCTTTCTCATATTCATATAACCAGTTATCGTTCTGCCTGGTTACTTTTTCTTCGTAGAGGTCTGCTACATCAGCATAACCTGTAGTGTGCATCCATCCACAATGTTCATTGAAGCCCTGGTATACAAACATCTGACCCCAGGTAACAGCACCATAAGCATTTAACCCTTCTTCACTCACCATATGCATTTCTGGTCTGAAATAAAAAGGCACATGTGGATTGATATACAGAATGGCATTGCCATTGGTGGTGAGTTTAGGTGCAATGGCAAAACCATTGGAGCCGCTTAGTTCCACATCTTTGTTAATCACAGGTTGATAAGCGGTTGCATTTTTATTGCCACTGTAAAAACTTCTTACTTCCTCTAAAGCAATACCTCCGGTTCTGGTAGCCGACACACTTCCATCGGTAAACATCAAATGAAACCAGGGCTCAAAACGGGTAAGGACTTTGGGTTTTACTTCAGGGTGTTTATAGAGATAATAGTTGATGCCATCTGCAAAAGCATCCAGCAATTTTTTAAACCATGCAGGACTATTGTTGTAATCTTTAATAGCTGCGGCACTGTCTACAATCAAACGCATTTGTAAATCTGCGTAAAGCATACGTTCACCATCGGCTTCTGCCTGGCGGCCTAATACTTCGAGGTAATTTCTTTCAACGCGACTGAAATTTTCTTCGCATTGGGTGTATAGCAAACCAAATACAGCATCAGCATCAGTCTTACCATAAATATGCGGAATACCCCATTTGTCTTTAATGATGGTAATGGTTTTCGCCTGAGCCTCCCAGCGTTTTATTTCAGTTGGTGTAAAAGATTGTGCAACAGCGAAAGAGGAAAACAACAGGCAGCAAAGCAGTAATCGCATGGTATTGGTTTTGAGGAATACCAAATATAGAAAACATGCGCCATGTTGAGAGAGCTATCATCCTACATTCCCTGCCCCGGACTTAAGTCCGGGGCAGGGAATGTTTAGGTAAACAAAATTAAAACCTCTGCTATTGTTGGTCAGCGACTACAGGTGTTCGGAAGAAAACATCCTTCGTCGCAATTTCCGATCTTTGATCGGAATGCTCCTCAGGATGACGAACGAACGGGGCGATTAGAGTGGGATTGATTGGCGAAGCCAATCAATCCCACTGCATTTCTACTTCACTTATTAGTCATCCTGAGGAGCATTAATAACCGCAGGTTATTATCTGCGACGAAGGATATTTTCTTCCGAACACCTTTGGTCAGCGACCAACAATAGCCAGAAAAAAAGCTAGCAGCTAGAAGCTAACAGCTTGTAGCTTTCCTCAATACCCCCACTGTTTCATCACCGCCAAATCCTGCTTCACACATTCAATGGGATCAATACCCTGATAGGCTTCCTGTTCTATAATAAAATGTAAAGTGCCACCTTTTGTTTTACAGAGATCGGTAATGGCTTTGGTATTGGCCACTCCTTTTCCGAGTATGGTGCTTTCATACGATTTACCATCGGCGGTTTTAATTTCATCTTTCACATGTACAGATACAAAGCGACCGGGATAATTATTTACGATCTCCAATGCATTCTCTCCGGTATGATACAGATTACCCATATCGAGCTGTTGTACTACTAAATTAGGGTCGGTATTTTTTAAGATGATATCATATACTTTCTGCCCGTTGAGCGTAGCCGTAAATTCAAAATCGTGGTTGTGATAACCGAAGCGCATACCTGCTGCTTTACATAACTCACCGCTTTTGTTAAAGACTTCCATATAGGCTAACATTTCGTCGTAGGTCTTGCGCAGATCCGCATCCAGCCATGGGCTGATCACCAGTTCCTGCCCCATTTCTGCGGCGTCTTCAACGGTGTATTTCCAGAGATCGGTGAATTGTTTTTTTCCGGCATCCCAATGTGCTTTACCCATTACGGTATGTCCGCTGGGCATTTGCATACCGAGATCATTGAGTATTTTTTTAAATTCTTTGGCAGTATAACCGTAGAATTTGCGGTTTACATAATTGGCATGCTCTACATATTTGTAACCCATTTCGGCCAATGCTTTGAGTGTACCCAATGGGTCTTTGCTCATGGCTGCACGAACGGAATACAGTTGTACTCCTGTAAGCATTTTAGCATTGCTTTCTGCAAATAAATGACGTGGTAATAATGTGGTGGCAGCTAAGGCAAGACCACTATTTTTTAAAAACGATCTTCTGGATGAATGCATGGCGTACAATTATGGATTAAATATAAGAATTCTCTCCTCATCCCTGCCCCGGACTTAAGTCCGGGGCAGGGATGAGGATTATTTCTTTTTGAAAACAGCGAAGAATATTTCTGTACTGATTTCAAAGCCCAGCTTTTTGTATAAACCAATAGCCGCAGGATTATCCTGTCTTACATGCAGAAAAGGAGTTTTACCTGCATCAATAATTAATGGACAGATATGTGAGCTGAGTATTTTGGCATAGGATTTACCCAAATGTTCGGGATCGGTGCAGATGGCACTTATTTCGGTATGGGTATGGGTCTGCATTCTTTGTCCGGCCATGGAAACCAGTTTGTCTCCTTCAAAAATGCCATGATAATTTCCAAACTCAATGGTTCGCTGATAGAAAGGTCCGGGTTTGGTTTGTGCTGTAAGTGCTAGCATTTGCGGCACATGTTCTTCTGTAAGCGGAACAATAGGTTGTACGGATCTTTCTACGGGATGAAAATTGTTACAGATCATCTGGTAAAGCGGAATAGCAAATAATACCTCAAAGGTTTCTGGAAAATGAATCTCTTTCGAAAAAGGTACAGAGAAGGTTCTGTTGGCAGGGAGCTTGGCAGTTAGTGTATTAAAATCAGTATCATCCCAGTTTTTTACAGCTACAAATGGACAAATATCTGCCGGGAAATATTTCACAATATCATCTCCCTGGTTCAGGTATGACTGGTGAGTAGATAATGCTTCCCATACAGGATTGTACAAAGGATGAATCATGTTTGATAATAGTTGGTCTTATGCCTGTATCGCATTTTGTAAAATGAAGTATTGAATATATATGCCATTCAGTATATGCCAAACAAGGTAATGTCCGAGTCTGATATATATAGATGAGGCCCAGCCAAATTTCTTGAAATATATGGCTTGTATAAAATTCATACCAAAACCAGTGACCAGCGAGTAAGCAATAAACCACCATGCAGCTTCCGAAGGAAGCTGTTCAATCGGTTCCCTGATAGCGGTAAGAATGGCAATTACCCCAAAAGCCTGTGACTGATAAGCCCCTTTTTTAATTTTACTGAAAATGAGTAATACCAGCGTAATAGGAATAAGCCTGTAAAAAACTTCTATTTCAAAAGCTCCGGAACTATATAAAAAAAGAGAATAAGGAAAGGGCTGTGTGTAAGGTGGCATACTGGTATGTGTGGTACCCGTAAGAAAAAATTCAATCACAATCAGATCTGCTATGCCAAACAGAATACCAATAAGTAAGGGCTTAAATAGTCGATCGCTCAGCGAATTCTCACTATTATAAATGAGCGGTAAACCAGCATGCTGTTGTAAAAAAACAAAGGGCAGGCCAATCAGTAAAAGGGCAATGTTTTCATAAGTCCAGATGCGGAGGTTAACAAACTCACTACTGATGCTGTTGCCGTAAAAAATACCGGCAAGGGCTATGAGCATAAAGACAAAATAAAAGACGACAGATTTTTTCATATAGCAGGATTCGGTTGACAAGGTAAAAAAACTTGCCTAGCAGTGGGTTGACTTTTTACAGACGGCTTTTTTTGGTTTTGAACAGTCTGTGAAACGTTTATTACCTGATCATGTTACAGATGAACAATCTTTAACATTAGGTGTTGATTTTTAGCACCATGATTAAATAACTTTACAGCAAAATGAAGACATATGTGTAAGTCGTTTTTTTCAAGAATAGTATTGGTATCGTTATTTGTAGGGTGTATAAATATCCTCTCTGCACAAAGTGCCGTAACGGAATGGAGTCCCGAACAACAGGTTGAGTTATTTGGTTTTTGTGAAAAACCATTCCTCATCAAACAATTAAAAATAGCAGAAGCCAATGTTGATAAAATCGGACAGATTAATCACTGGGCAAGACTTACCAAAATAAAAATACAGGCCAATGCCAGCGATACATTTGCTACAGAAGGTGAAGTGGAAGAAGCAGTGATAAAAAAATACAAAGCACTTGGGCTTTCAGGCGATCAGTTAAAAACATTGACGGAAAGAAGAAAGCAAAGTTTAAGTGAACCCTGTGCACTGATTACTTTAACCGTTAACAAAACTTACGATACCATTGCCAAACCACAATTGCAGTTATTGTTCAGAACCAAGTTCCGCAAAACATTAATGGATAAACTGGAGGTAAATGGTAAACAGGCCGATATGCTGATAGAAGCGGAAGTATGGAAACAGAAAGAAGCAATAGAGATTGCGAAAATTCCGGAAACAGATTTTAACCGTATCCGTAAAACGGTGACCATGTATAATGATCTGGAAAGAAAATATGGGTTTATCGGTATAACGGAACAACAGAAGGAAGGAGCAAAAAATATTTTTAAAGCAGCGGAATAGGTAATTCAATTTTATGGAGAAGGCCCAGTTTCACAGATTTATCTCTGTACCTGGGCTTTCTTTTTTAACTACCCCTGCACCACCTTAAAAATCACTTATATCTCACAGAAAATCATTGATTTATAAATCAAACCCTTAATTTGTAGCTGCTTTTACCAAACTAACCCTGCACATGCAACCCTGCCGCATACTCATTGTTGAGGATGAATCGCTTGTGGCGATGGATATGGAACGTATGCTAACCGGTCTCGGTTACGATGTATTGCCGAATGTAAACAATTACGATGATGCAGTACAGCTACTCGATACAACCAAACCCGATCTTGTTTTACTCGATATTACGTTGAATGATACCAAAACCGGTATCGATCTTTCGCATGTACTGCAACAACAGTATAAGATTCCGTTTATTTATGTAACCTCTCATTCCGATAAAAAAACCATTGACCAGGCACTGGTTACCAAACCCAATGGTTACCTGCTGAAGCCCTTTGATGCCAATGATCTCTATACCGCCATTGAAGTGGCACTGAGTAATTTTTCAGGACAAACCCTTAACGGCCATGAAGATGATGCATTGCTGTGTAAGGATGCACTTTTTATAAAAAACGATAAGAATTTTGTGCGTGTTGATATAGATGATATTCAATGGATAGAATCGGAACACAATTATCTTTATATCATTTCACAAAAAGGAAAACATATCATCCGATCTAATTTCAGGGATTTTCAGCAGCATGTTCCGGCAGCCAAATTTATACAGGTGCACAAATCGTATATGGTTAACCTTAATAAAGTAGATGCTTTTTCGCATACCGATATTACCATCAACGGCAAGGAAATTCCTCTGAGCAGAATGTATAAAGATGATTTTTTTGCCTGCATGAAGAGGGTATTATAATACAGAAGTATTGCTATGGTACCCAAATTACAGCGCTTGGTACCTATTTTTTGTTCGCTCTTCTCATTTGCCGCATATTTACACTACATCATGTTGCAGGTAGTTCATATCCTGAAACGGGGCAGTTGTTTTCTGCTGCTGTTGTGTTGCAGCTTTTTGTTCCTTACAGAATTAAAGGCGCAGTATAACTATGTAGATATGGATCTGTTGCGCCAGCAGATTAATACGGCAACCAGCGACAGTACCCGAAGCCGGCTCTTCGGCATACTTGGATGGGAAATGCGTTTCTCCAATCAGCCAAAAGCAGTTGAACTGGCAGATAGTATGCTCTTGTTATCTACTCCTGCAAAAGATTATATAAGACTGGCAGAAGCCTACCGTATCAAAGGCTTTGTAAAAGTGGTGAACCAGGATATTGAAGGTTGTTTAAAAATGTATGAGCAGGGTATCGTGTATGCAAAAAAAGCAAAGAGTAAATACTATGAATCTGCTATTCTGAATCTGATAGGAGGCATGTACCAGGATAAAGGTGATTATGATCAGTCAATCGCCTTTTTTTTAGAAGCCCAGAAAGCTGCTGAAGAAAGCAAAAGCTCTGAAATGATAGCGTTTACTGCCAACTGTATGGCAGAAGCCTATTCCGATGCTGGCAGACCCATTGGTTTTACCAGACCTTTTTATGAGAAAGCCTTACGCGAAGTATTGCCCCGCGAAAATTGGCAATATGCCGGAATGATTCATTCCAATATGGCCAAAGAATATATGATGGCCGGCCGGCCCGATTCTGCTATGATAGAAACAGCGGCTTCTGTTAATTATTTGAATAAAGTAAAGCGGAAGGGCTATGTATATGCTACCTGTGCCACCGATATCGGAGAAATGCTTACCAATCTGAAAGCATACAAAGAAGCAGAACAATACCTGCTGGAAGCATATTATATACTCGACAGTTTAAAAACAAAAGACAATAAACTCATCGTATTGTCTGCCTTATCTAATCTGTATGTGGAGAGTGGCCAGTATAATAAAGCAATTGAACGCGGAAGAACACTTTTATATCTGGCAGATCAGTATAAGTCGAAAATATTTCTCCGGAATGCGTATAAAGTGCTTTCCGAAACAGCAGAAAAAAAAGGACAAACAGATACTGCACTGGTTTATTACAAAAATTATAAACGCTGGAACGACAGTGTGTTTAATGACAACAAAGAAAGAACCATTGCCAATGCAGAAAGCAAAGCGAAATTAACTATTCAGGCAAAAGAAAACGAGCAATTAAAAGTATCGAATACAAGATTGCGTAATAATAGTTTGCTGGCAGCAGCAGTGGCCTGTATATTATTACTGACGGCGCTGGTGATTGTTTTTGCCTACCGGAAAATAAAACAGAAAAACCTGGCATTGGAATTACAGAAGCAGGTGATAGAAAAACAATCGGGTGAAAAAGGGCTTCTGTTAAAAGAAATACACCACAGGGTAAAAAACAATTTACAGGTAGTATCCAGTTTATTAAATCTGCAGGCCGCCAGTATTACCGATCAGGAAGCCATTGATGCATTAATGGCAAGCCAGAAAAGAGTAAAAGCCATTTCACTGATACACCAGAACCTCTATGGTTTCGAAGAACTCAGTACTGTATCGTTTGCCTTATATATACACGAATTGTATAACGATCTTCGACAGCTTTATAATAAAGGAAATATAGAGCTCATCTGCAGCACCGAGCCTGAAAACCTGGTATTTGATATCGAGAAATCGGTTCCGCTTGGGCTGATTATGAATGAAGTAATGATCAATGCACTCAAATATGCATTTGAAAAACAGGAACAGGGTATCATTACCATTTCCTGTAAAGCAGAAGCAGATGGCCAGTTGATGCTGCGTATTGCCGACAATGGAATTGGCCTGCCAAAACCCTTTGACAGTCATGAAGCTGATTCGCTCGGTTTCAGAATTATCCGCGAACTCACCCGTCAGTTAAAAGGAACTGTTAGCTGTGAAGTGAACAACGGAACCATCTATGTTTTCAGGATTCCTCAAAACAGGTTAAAGGCATAATTGCCTGTCTGTAGTTTCATACCCATTTTTCTGCATTTGGTACCATTTATTCCCCGTTGCGCAAGTCTCTATCTAATTTTCACCTGATTTCGAATAGCATCGAATCATCCTTTGTTGCTATCAGAATCATTTATCTATCCAATATCCTCAGAAAGATCATACCAGGTGATTTTTTGAAAAGATGGCTATCTACAGATAGCCGCTTCATGCAACCAAACTAAACTATTATGAATTCAGCTCTACGCAAAGTAGTGGGTCTGTTATTGCTGTCTTTTATGGCAGCATTTGGTATTTTAACAGCTCAGCCAACCTTCACATCTACACCGGTAACAACAGCTACAGTTGGGTCTCCTTATGCCTACGGTATATCGGCTACAGATCCATCAAATAACACGCTGAACTTTTCGGCACTTACCATGCCGTCATGGCTTACGCTGAACAATAATGGACAGAGTGCTGCCGCGCAGTTTGGAGGAACAATTCCTCAGCCAGGGGGTATTGCTGGTGATGATGCAGGTAACACTTATGTAAGTTCTTTATCCACGCCTACTATTTACAAAATTGATCCCAATGGTACTACTACAACATGGTTCACAAGGCAAGGCGGTAATGTATATGGCATGCATGTATACAATAATTTTTTATACATCTCCTATTATTATAATTCTGTAACAGGGAGAAGTAAGATCACAAGAGTGAATCTTGCCAATCCGTCTGCAGGTGAAACAGATGTATATGTAAACCCAAGCAATAACTTCGTTTATCTCTCTATGACTTACAGGGCTGGATTTTTGTATGTAGCAGCTTATGGTCAGAGTAAAGTGATCCGGATTGATGTAACCACCAATACTGTTTCGGACTTTGTAACAGGTATTTCATCCCCTTTTGGTCTTGGATTTAACTCTGCCGGCATTTTATATATAGCTTCTTATGGAACCGGTTCCATTTATTCCTTCAATCCTGCCAACAGTGCATTAACACAGGTAGCAACAGGCTTACAAAACCCGAGTGATGTTAAGGTAGATGCTTACGACAATATCTATGTAAGTGGATACCAGTTTGTACGAAAATATACACCCAATCTCTCCTCTTTTATCACTGTTTATACGGCCCCCGGTTATGTATGGGGTATGTCTATTACTCCTACAGGGGCTTTGGTTTTTGGAGACAATAGTGCCAATCGGGTTGCCAAATTACAAACAGGTGCTTCATTAACAGGAACACCACCTTTATCGGCATTGGGTGTAAACAATGTAAGTCTTCGTGTAACCAATGGTACGGCAACTGCTGATCAAAACTTTACCATTACGGTTTATAGTGCACCTACTATATCGGCAATGCCAAGTATTTCACGTGCGCTAAACCTGGGGCCCATTACCCTTACCAACCCCACAAGTAACAGCAGTGGTGCTTTTACCTATACCAGCAGTAACCCATCTGTGGTTTCTGTAAGCGGTAATAACCTCATCTTAAATGCACAGGGTACCGTTACCATAACAGCAAATCAGGCTGCTTCGGGTTATTATAATGCAGGCAGTACCAGTTTTACGGTTACCGTAACTGCACCTGTTTCAGACCCCGCTGGTGCCTTGAATTTTGTAAAAGCAAACAACAATTATATTACTGTTCCCCATAGTGCATCTTTGAACCTCGGTGCAGAGTTTACCATTGAAGCATGGGTAAACTATACAGGTGTAAACAGTACCATTATTGATAAAGGAAACTACAATTACCTGTTACAGGTAAACTGTAACAATCCGGGTTTTGCACCTAACAGACTCAATTTTTATAACAGAAATACCGGTTGGGTAAATTCAACCGGAACCGTACCGGAAGGCGTATGGACCCATGTGGCAGTAACGTTGAAAAACGGTACGATGACTTTTTATATTAATGGTGTGGCTTCAGGAACAGCAGCAGTAACCTATGCACAGGATAGTGGTCCTGTGAATATTGGTCGCCAGTCTCCGTCATCCTGTGCATGTAACATCTTTAATGGTAATATGGATGAATTGCGTGTATGGAACAGGGCATTAACGGCCTGTGAAATCAGCAGCAATAAAGGTTGTGAGCTGAGTGGTACACAAACAGCATTGGCTGCTTATTACAAATTCAATCAGGGTAATATCAATTTTAATAACAGCGCTGTTAATACCCTTACTGATGCCAGCGGTAATAATAATACAGGATCATTAACAGGGTTTGCATTAAACGGCACTACATCTAACTGGGTGGCAGGACAAGTTTCAGGAACCTGTGGTCCTATTGTAACGGCTGCGCCAACAATAAGTGCCAGTGGTTCAACCACATTCTGTGCAGGCGGATCGGTAACACTCACTGCTTCTGCAGGTAGTAGTTATTTGTGGAGCAATGGTGCAACTACGCAATCTATTACCGTAAGCGCAGCCGGATCTTATACGGTAACAGTTACAAACGCCAGCGGATGCAGTGCTACATCTGCTCCAACAAATGTGGTTGTTACCACTATTAATGATCAAACTGTTTCGGCTACACCCGTTAATCTTTGTACTACAGGATCATCAACGGTAACACTTGCTGCTTCGCAGGTAGGTATTTATTACACGCTACGCAACAATGCAGATAATGCAATAGTGGCCGGACCCATTGCAGGAACCGGTGCTGCTATTAATTTCAATACAGGAAACATTACTCAAAGCACTACTTATAATGTACTGGCTGAAACGAATCCTACAGGTGCGTTGAATTTTAATGGTACAACCTATGTAAGCATACTGCACAATAATAGTTTGAATGTGAGTGCAGGTGGAAAGTTAACCATGGAAGCATGGGTAAACCCTGCTGTATCAGGTCAGTGGAGAAATATACTGATGAAGGGTGCTTATGGATATGGTATGGCCCTCGATGCTTCGAACAGATTATATTTCTGGGATCAGGGTGCTGGTAATGCTTATGATACCTGGTCTGATGTAACAGTGCCTGCCAATACCTGGAGCCATGTAGCCATTACAGTTCAGGATAATGGGTCTAATCTTTCGGTAAAACTTTACCTGAATGGAGTGAATGTAGGAAACAAAACGTCTCCTATCGCCCAGATCAACGATAATACAGAAAGCCTGATCATCGGCCGCCAGGGTACGGGTTGTGGCTGTAATTATTTCAATGGTAAACTCGATGATGTTCGCGTTTGGAATACTGTACGTACAGCTTCAGAAATTACTGCAAGCATGAACAGCTGCTTATCAGGATCTGAAACAGGTTTGCTGGCATTGTATAAAATGGATGATGGTAATGGTACAACAGTGATCGATTCAAAATCGGGTAATAATGGAACAATAACCGGTACCGCTTCATGGACTTCCGGTAATGTTGTATGTGGTGCTGTTTGTAGTGTACAAATGTCGTCAACACCAACAGTAACTGTTTTACCAGCGCCAACCGTAAACCCAATTACGAACATAGAAGTTTGTCACAATGCAATTCCTGTAACAGCTATTGCCTTTACAGGTAATGTCAGCGGTACGGTATATAACTGGACCAATGACAATCCTTCTATCGGACTGGCTGCGAGTGGTACAGGAGATATTGCATCTTTCCTTGCACAGAATA
>CALRZI010000018.1:0-82386 GCA_943372605.1 Chitinophaga pinensis
AGAAAGTAGGAAGATCATTTCCTTCTCTTTTCACCTTTCACTTTTCTCACGCCTCACCTCTCACGTCTCACGATATCAACCCTGCGTAATTCAAGCAGGTTCAACGCGTTTGCCCGGAAGCCCCTGATATTGGGTTGTACAAAATGAATGGCCATATCGTACCAGATGGGAATTACGGGTGCGTCGTTGATGACCATTTGATCCATTTTGCGATATAGTTCATAACGCAGGCTATCGTTGGTTTCGAGCAATGCTTTTTCATACAGCAGATCGAAGTCGGAATTCTTATAGCGGGTATAATTGGGTGGTGCCGGATTTTTGCTGTAGAACATGGCCATATAATTTTCTGCATCCGGATAATCCGCTATCCAGCTACCCCTGAAAAAAAGCGCCTGCGATTTGGCGGTTTGTTCAAGTAATAAACTTTTTTGTATCACTTCTACCTGAACAGGTATCCCCACTTCTTCCATCTGCTTCGCCACAAAACTGGCAATATCTGCATAAATAGGAATAGTAAGCAATTTAATTTCAGGCATCCTCTTCGCTTCATTAAAACCAGCCTGCTGAATTAATTGTCTTGCTTTCACCGGATCATAATGATACCCTTTTACCAATTCCACATTCCTGGAAGGAAGTCCGCCTGGAACGAACCCCGCTTCGGCAGGAATACCAATGGAGTTGCGCATATACATCATGAGCTGTGTACGGTTAATGGCGTAATTCATGGCCTGTCGTACAAGTTTCAGTCTTGCAGGTGATGTTTTTACCAAAGGATTTTTTTCATCCACCAGTATCCCGAAATATTCTGTGTTGAGATAAGCGGCTTTATTGAGTTGGAGTTTACCCTCCCATTCTTTTCTCAGTTCCCCTTTTTTGGTTAAGAGTTCATCTTTAAAAGAAGGATCGATATCATTTACAAAGCTCAACTTGCCTTGTCTGAACTGTAAAAACTCTGTGGCTTTGTTGTCAAAAAAACTCACCTGAATGGCATCGATGTAAGGCAATGGATTGCCTGATGCATCTTTCTCCCAATACTTTTCATTTTTATGCATGACCAATGCCTCGCCTTCATCCCATGAAATAAACTTAAAAGGTCCGGTACCACATGGATTACGGCGAAAGTCCTTGCCATATTTATCCACCGCTTCTTTGGGTACGATACTGCAATACTGCATACTCAGTATACCCATAATAGGATGAAATGGCCGCAACAGTTTCAGCTGGAAAGTAGAATCATTGACTGCGGTAAAAGGTTGCAGGCTATCCACCCTGTTGTTAAAAATCCATGCCCCGCTGCTGGCTGTACTTTTATCGATGATACGATTTAGACTGTACACAACATCAGATGCCAGCATTTTCCGGCCCTTACCACCGGGGAATATTTCATGATCATGAAAATAAACATCGGTGCGGAGATGAAAGGTATAAGTGGTTCTTGCGGCATCAATATCCCAGCTTTTGGCCAGTGATGGCACAATATTGAGGTTGTTGTCAATCTCTACCAGAGTATTGTATACCTGATGAATGGCCCACATGATGGACTGGTTTTTGGCAAAAGCCGGATCAAGGGTGGCAATGCCAGTGGACTCATTGTAATAAAAAACTGTTTTTTCTGATGCTGCTTTCCTGCCACATCCGGCAATACCCAATAAACAGCAGCATGCCAGTATACCAAACAGGATTGATTTATATTTTATGATTTCCATTTCTTTCATCCTGCCCCGAATATCCTATTTTTAGCCGATGAATACAAAGCGGCATTTCCGGTATCAAAGGAATGCTTTTGCAAGATGGCTTAAAACCAACACCAGTAAACCATAAACCGGGCATGGGAAGTATCAGGAAGCAAACCATTATCTCAAGTGTGCTGATTTATATTGGCTTTTTGATTGGTTTTGTAAACCAGTATTTGTCTACAATGGCTGGATCTTTTACTGTTGAGCAATACGGTCTTATCAGGATATTTTTCGACTTTGCCCAGAATATGACCGCGTTTGGTGCATTAGGGATTATTCCGGTGATTAATAAGTTTTATCCTTATTACAAAGACAATCTCGAACAAAGGAAGATTGATTTGATGAGTTGGTCAATGGTAGCGGCATTCATTGGTTTTATTGTTGTACTTGCCAGCGGGTTTGCATTTGAGCCCTATTTTGTCAAAAAATTTCTCAAAACTTCTCCGTTAATTATTGAATATTATTATTGGATGTTCCCTTTTGCAATGGGAATGCTTTTCTTTTCTGTAATAGAAGGCTTTTGTTGGGCATTGCAATTATCGGTGGTCTCTAATTTTTTAAAAGAAACTATATTAAGGGCATTAACAAGTATTTTGATTATTCTTTTTTATTGTAAGGTGATCGATTTTAATCTTTTTATCCAACTTTTTGCATTTCAGTACCTCGTTGTTTTTTTGATTTTACTGATGTATATGATAAGAACCAGCAACTTTACTATCGCATTTCGCATAAGCCGTGTGACAAAAAAATTCTGGAAAAAGATGGTGTCCATGCAGGCATTGTTATATGGAGGAACCATTATTGCTTCTGTTGCAGCTACAATTGACAGTTTTATTATTGCAAAATTCCTTGGTTTAAGAGCAGTAGGCATTTTCATTTTCGCCCAGTTTGCCGCCAATGTATTACAGGTACCACAGAGAAGCATACAGGCAGTTTCAGTCAGTTTTTTGTCAAGAGCATGGAAGGACAAAAATTATCCTGAAATAAATCGAATCTATTCACGCTCCTGTATCAATTTGTTATTAATGGCACTTTTTCTATTTGGTAATATCTGGCTGAATATAAGAGAAGGTATTTCTGTTTTGAATATACGACCCGATTATCTTGAAGGCTTAACTGTACTTTTTGTACTCAGTATGGTTCGGATTATTGATGCGGGCACCGGATTAAATGCCATGGTTATTAATACATCAACACATTGGCGATTTGATTTTATCAGTGGTGTCGTTCTTATCGGACTTCGTTTACCACTCACTTATTACCTGATTAAAAACCACGGCATTCTAGGCTCAGCCATTGCAGAACTGATTGCTTATAGCATTTATAATTTCATACGATATGAATTCCTGCGCCGTAAGTTTAATATGCAACCCTTCAACCTGAAAACAGTGTATGTTATCCTGTTAAGCCTGACAGCTTATGGTGTTTGCTATTTTGCATTCAGTCAATTCTCTGGCTGGACTTCCATTTTCCTCAATGGTATTGTTTTCTCTGTTATTATGATTGGCGGTGTATTCTACCTCAAGCTAACACCCGATGCCATGCAGTTGTATGATGTGGTGAGAAACAAATGGAAGAGAAATGTATGATGTCTGATCTCAGATGTCGGATTATTAAAAGAAGGGAATATCAAATCAGACATCTGCCATCCGAGATCATAAAATAATATATTCTCCTTTCTTATTTACCGAAATCAACGGCAGCTTCTTGTTTTCTTCGAAGAAATCGTACACTTCTTTCAGGCGGGTGGAGAATTTCTGGTAGTCGCTGTCTTCTTTGCTGTTGCGGGAAAGGTATTCCTGGCTTCTGTTATTGCTGAAACGCACGGGATAAATATGAACGGGAATAAAATCCTGTCCCTGGTTACGCGCATGCGATGCCAATACATACAACTCCTCAATCTGGTCGTTCTGAATAGGTATGCAACCTACCGTAACACAGCTGCCATGAATAAAAATGTCGCTGCCAGGTTTAATGGAATCACTCAATAAACGATCGGATGCATTGGGATAATTCAATCCAAGCGACAAATGATACATGCTTTTAGGATTGAATTCATTGATATAATAAAACCCTTCAGGCACCTGGTAATCACCTTCAATACGTTTAGGTCCAAGCGTACCCGATAAAGCACATATTTTATAGGTTTTGAACAGTTTATACGGTTCTGCTGAAGTATTTCTTACCCATACTTCCAACTGGCTATCGTACTTGAAACTGCGTACATACATATCTTTTGCAGGCCATTGGAGTTTGGCTGCCGTAAACTGTTTTTTAAGGGTATCTTCTTTGGAACGTATGGCACCTGCTACACGGGGAAATATCCGCTGGTTATCAATAAAACTAGTCTGCGCCCAAAGACTGGCCGAAAACAAACTGATTAAACAGAGAAACAGGGGGCGCTTCATGGTTGCAAAATAACAAATGGTTCAATACAACAAATTGAATATCCTGTTAAAGAAGCGAAACCCTCCGTTAAATATTGCGCATTGCTTTTGAGGCATGAGCCTATAGCCATTAGCTATTAGCAGTTAGCCAATTAAGATTAGATTTAATTGGCTAACTGCTAATAGCTAATGGCTATAGGCTAAAGATTTCCGCGGCTTTCCTGTTCGCGTTCAATGGCTTCGAAAAGGGCTTTGAAATTGCCTTTGCCAAAGCTCTTGGCTCCCTTGCGCTGTATGATTTCAAAGAAAAGTGTGGGCCTGTCTTCCACAGGTTTGGTGAAAATCTGTAAAAGATATCCTTCATCATCTCTGTCTACCAGGATACCCAGTTCACGTAACGGATTCAAATCTTCATCAATATGTCCAACCCTGTCTAATAAATCATCATAATAAGTAGTGGGTACTTTCAGGAATTCCACTCCCCTGTCTTGAAGGGCTGTTACTGTTTGTACAATATTGCTGGTGGCAAGGGCCACGTGCTGACAACCTTCACCATTATAAAACTCCAGGTATTCTTCTACCTGCGATTTTTTCTTTCCTTCAGCAGGCTCATTAATCGGGAACTTCACAAAACCGTTTCCGTTACTCATCACTTTACTCATGAGTGCGGAGTATTCGGTAGAAATATCATTGTCGTCGAAACTGAGGATATTTTTAAAGCCCATCACATCTTCATAAAATTTTACCCAGGGGTTCATCTGGTTCCAACCTACATTACCCACACAATGGTCAACATATAATAACCCTGTTTCTGTTGGGTTATAATGACTCTCCCATTTTCTGAAACCAGGTAAAAATGTGCCTGCGTAATTTTTTCTTTCAATAAAAAGATGCACGGTATCGCCATAGGTATGAATGCCACTGATGACTACTTCGCCATGTTCATCCGTCATTTTTTGTGGTTCCATATAACTTTTACCACCTCTTTGCGTGGTCTGTTTCCAGGCATCGGCAGCATCTTGTACTTTTAGTGCCAGTACTTTAACGCCATCACCATGTTTGTACACATGATCTGCAACCGGGTTATCGGTGCGCAGAGCGGTGGTAAATACAAAAGTGAGTTTGTTTTGTCTGATGGCATAACTGGCCCTGTCTTTAACACCTGTTTCAGGTCCGGCATAAGCCAGGCTCTGGAAACCAAATGCTGTTTTATAAAAATGAGCGGCCTGTTTGGCATTACCCACATAAAATTCTACATAATCTGTTCCCTGCAAAGGAAGAAAATCTGTTGCTGTATTTGATGGTACCACGGTACTCGTAATTGTTTCCATACAATTATGTTTAATGAGATGAAGTAAGAAAGAGAGAAGAAACCTGATCAAATCAATAAATTACAATGCCGCATCCATGGCCAGCGCTTCCATCAGCAGGCAATAGCAGAAACGCTTGTCGCCAAATACTTTATGTGGATAATCGGGAAGCATAGAACAAAATTAAGGGTTTCTGACAGTAATAGAACAGAGAAACAGAAGAACAGAAGAACAGAAGAACAGAGAAATATTGAATTTCGAAGTTGGAAATTGGAAATTCCTCTGTTTCTCTGTTCCCCTCTTATCTTTGCGTGCATGAAAGCAGGAATACTCGGCGGTGGCCAGTTGGGCCGTATGTTATTACAGGCAGCAGCCAATTATACGGTAGAAACCTATGTACTGGAGAACGATCCTCATTGTCCGGCGGCGCATCTCTGCCATCATTTTATACAAGGTAATATCAACGATTTTGATACGGTGTACCAGTTCGGAAAAGGGTTGGATGTTCTTACCATTGAAATAGAATCAGTAAATGTAGAAGCCCTTGAAAAACTGGAAGCAGAAGGCGTAAAAGTATTCCCAAAACCATCTGCAGTCCGCATCATCAAAAATAAAATATTACAAAAACAATTCTACAAGGATAACGATATACCATCTTCAGCTTTTGTCATTACACAGACGTTGGCTGAAATTCAACAGCACAGTTCATTTCTCCCTGCGGTACATAAAATCGGACAAGGCGGATATGATGGGAAAGGTGTCCAGGTGATAAAAGATGAAAGCGATATCAGTAAAGGCTTCGATGCTCCTGCCGTACTCGAAAAAATGGTTCCGATTGAAAAAGAAATCGCCATGATTGTTGCCATGAATGAAAAAGGAGAAACCACACTCTACCCTCCTGCTGAAATGGTATTCGATCCCGTACTGAATTTACTCGATTATCAGGTAAGTCCGGCCCAACTACCCGAACAGGTTTTATGGAAGGCCGAAGCCATCGCATTACGCGTAGTAAAAGCATTGAAAAGTCCCGGACTCTTTGCCGTTGAATTATTTGTAGACAAGAATGATGAAGTTCTCGTAAACGAAACCGCCCCGAGGGTTCATAACAGCGGACACCATACCATTGAAGCCAATTATTCAAGTCAGTACGATATGCTCTGGCGCATCATGCTGGGTTATCCATTGGGTAATCCTGATGCTATCCTCCCATCTGCCATTGTAAACCTGTTGGGCGCCGATGGATATTCAGGCGATGCCGTTTATGAAAATCTGGAAGAGGTTTTAAAGATGGATAATGTATTTGTTCATCTCTACGGAAAACTACAAACCAAACCCGGTCGTAAAATGGGGCATGTTACAATCATGCACAAAGACTATCAGGATCTCACGCATAAAGCGAATAAGATAAAACACCTGTTGAAAGTGAAAACAAAATGAGAAAAATCTCTGATGCAGGATGTAGGATGTCTGATACAAAAAACAAATCAGACATCAGACATCTAACATCCTCCTACATCTCTCCTAGCCTTTTTTCACATTTAATGGCTTCAGGAAACCAATACCGATGAGGCTTTTCGTCTGCAAGCCCGGCGATGTTTTATTGGGGCCGAAGAGGCGAACATCATCATCGTAAATAAGGTCAAGACTATAAGTAGCAGAAAAGAATTTATTGATCTTGAAAGAAAAAAGATTGGTCATAAAGAAGTCAATGTTCTGTGCTCTGTTATTGTAGTTGGAGAACATATCGAGCCTTCCTTTATAGGTTACATTTTTAGCAATGGCATTGCTGTAGTTGACCGTAGCGAAAGTACCGATTTCATTGATCGAAGTCTTGCCAGCAGGAACCCCATATTTCCCCTGAGTCGACAATGTATTATTCGCCACCACTGTCCATCTTGAAGTTAAGGGCGAAACGAAAACAGAGAGTTTATCATTGGGTTTATAATCAAAGCCCACAGACAGGATAATATATGCCGGGGATAAGAAAGATGATGAAAAAGAAGGAACGCCACCCGAAAAAGTATAACCATCAAACCACTGCGAACGGAAATTGAAAAGACTGGACAGAAATATCTTACCCGTGCTGTCCATTTTATAACCATACTTGCTCAGAAAATCAAAGCGGTCATCGTTCTTTCTTCCACCGAGGCTGGTGGTTTGAACATAACCCAGGTTCATATCGAAATTATTATCCCAATTATGACGATCCTTTTTAAAAAAATAGAAAAAGTTGAAATAGGAACTCACTGCGAGTGAAAAGTTATCGCCCCCCGCAGCCCAGTTGCTCAGTGAACCCTGAGATACATTGGCACTCAACAAACCACCTCTTTTCCAGGTCCACCGGCTGGTATCAGCTTCTTTTTTAATGGTACGGGATGTTTCGCTTCTAAGCTTATTTACAACTATATCTTGGGAGAAAGCTGCTGAATTCAATAAAAGGAATAGCAGCCAATAGAACCATTTCTTCATGTGTAGGGGGCATTTTCGCTGCAAAACTAATTGATTAACAGAATTTTCAAACCTAAAACCCTGCCAAACTGACACAAAAGCCGGACAATTTTGTTAATTTTGCAAGTTATAAACTGTATTGTTCATGGATGTATTGGCTATTGGAGACAAAGTACATGATGAGGCCCGTCAGGGGGAAGCGTTTAGTCCGTTTACAAACGACCCCAACCGGTATTCGAAACATTTCTATATAGAAAGCTACGGTTGTGCCATGAATTTTGCAGACAGCGAAGTCATTGCCTCTATTTTGAACAATGCCGGATTTGGCGCTACCCGTAATCTTGAAGAAGCCAGCCTTATTTTATTAAACACCTGTTCTATCCGCGAAAAAGCAGAGCAGACAGTTCGTAAACGACTCACCGAGTTCCGCAAAATAAAAGAAAGAACACCGGGTCTGCTGATCGGTATGCTGGGTTGTATGGCCGAACGTTTGAAAGCACAATTACTCGAAGAAGAAAAACTGGTAGATATTGTTGTAGGCCCCGATGCTTACAGAAGTCTGCCCTCACTGATTGAAGAAGCGGGCTCCGGACAGAAAGCGGTGAATGTATTATTGAGCCGTGATGAAACCTATAGTGATATTGCTCCTATTCGTATTGATAGTAATGGCATCAGTGCATTTGTTTCGATTATGAGAGGCTGTAATAATATGTGCAGTTTTTGCGTGGTGCCATTTACAAGAGGCCGTGAAAGAAGTCGTGATGCCAATTCTATTCTGCGTGAAGTAACCGCTCTCTCAGAAAGAGGCTATAAAGAAGTAACCTTACTCGGTCAGAATGTAGATAGTTATTACTGGCTGGATGAACAGAAAGATGAGACCGTAACATTTGCAGCTTTACTTGAAAAAGTAGCACTCATCAATCCAGATATGCGTGTACGTTTCAGTACCTCACATCCCAAAGACATTACGGATGAAGTATTGCATACGATGGCTAAGTACGAAAATATCTGTAAATACGTTCACCTACCTGTTCAAAGTGGTAGCACACGTGTTTTACAATTGATGAACCGTACCTATACACGCGAATGGTATATGGCCAAAGTAGACCGTATCCGTGAAATATTACCCGGATGTGGCATCAGCGCCGATATCATCACCGGTTTTTGTACCGAAACAGAAGAAGACCATCAGGATACACTCAACATTATGCGTTACAGTGGTTACGACATGAGTTATATGTATTTCTACAGCGAAAGACCCGGTACACTTGCAGCAAGAAGATATACAGATGATATTCCGGAAGAAGTAAAGAAAAGAAGATTACAGGAAGTGGTAGACCTCCAGGGCATACTATCTACACAAAGCAATCAGAACGATCTGGGTAAAACATTTAAGGTACTGGTAGAAGGCAATAGCCGGAAAAATGAAATGGAATGGATGGGCAGAACCAGTCAGAATAAAGTATTGGTATTTCCCAAGCTAAATGTGGATGAGCAATTAAAAGGAACCTATGTAATGGTAACAGTTACCGGTCATACAAGAACAACGTTGCTGGGAGAGAGAATAAAATAAGGAATAAGGAATAAGAAATCAGGAAGTACAAGGAGCAAGAAACAAGAGACAAGAAACAAGAAATAAAAAATCTGACATCAGCGATCTGACATCCCCGAAGGGGTCCTTCGGACAGAAAATCAAATCAGACATCAGACATCAGCGATCAACAAATCTAATCTATGGATCTTCAAAGTATAAAAAACAGGTTTGGTATTATCGGTAATTCACCGTCGCTGAATCATGCACTGAATACAGCGGTACAGGTGGCTGCTACCGATCTTACTGTTTTAATTGTGGGTGAAAGTGGTGTGGGTAAAGAAGTTTTCTCACAGATTATCCATGCATTATCGGCCCGTAAACACAATCCATTTATTGCGGTAAACTGTGGCGCCATTCCGGAAGGCACCATCGATTCTGAATTATTTGGCCACGAGAAAGGTGCTTTTACCGGCGCGGTTGATAGCCGTAAAGGTTATTTCGAAACCGTTAGCGGCGGTACTATTTTCTTAGATGAAATTGGTGAAATGCCGTTGGGCACACAGGCCCGTTTGTTACGTGTTCTCGAAACCGGGGAATTTATACGCGTTGGTTCATCGAAAGTACAGAAAACAGATGTACGTGTTATTGCGGCAACCAACCGCGAATTACTCGAGTTTACGCAGAAAGGACGCTTCAGGGAAGACCTTTATTATCGCTTGAGTACGGTGCCTATCCGCGTTCCTTCACTGCGCGACCGCAAAGAAGATGTACTCCTGTTGTTCCGCAAGTTTGTGGTTGATTTTGCAGAACGCTATAAAACAACACCTGTTCAACTGGAAGACGACGCAAAATCCTTGTTAATTAACCATCCATGGCAGGGTAACGTGCGCGAATTAAAGAATATTGCAGAACAGATATCTGTGCTGAGTCCAACCAACCAGATATCTGCCACAACATTGAGCCAATTTCTCCCCGACCAGTCTAAATACTCACGTATGCCTGTACTGGCTGGACATGCAGCCAGCAGTTCGGGAGAGTTTGCCAATGAAAGGGAGATTTTATACAAGCTGTTCTTCGACATGAAAAAAGATGTGACAGAACTGAAAAAAATGTTCCTTGAAATCTTACAAAACCCTTCCCTTGCAGGATCGGCTGCTAATTTTACCAGAGATTCTTTGTTACAGGATTTTCAGAGTAATGGTGAACTGCAACCGGTAAATACCCAGGTATCATCAGTACCACACCAGATCATGCCGGCTAACGGGCAACCGGTATTGTTGCATGAAGACGATATTCATCATCATGAAGAAGTGGAAGAATCGCTGAATATCATGGATAAGGAAAAAGAACTGATCCTGAAAGCGCTGAAGAAACATAAAGGTAAACGCAGAGATGCATCACTCGACCTGGGAATCAGCGAAAGAACATTGTACCGCAAACTGAAAGAATACGATATTGAAGAATAAAATGGGTATGAAAAAAACGATTGGCACATATGGTATTTACGGCATCAGTATCAGCATACTGATTGCCCTTGTATTTACGGCCTGTAAAGTGACGTATAAATTCAACGATGCCAGTATCGATCCTAAAGTAAAAACCATTAAACTTGGTTTTATTGATAACAAGGCCCAGTACATCAATCCACAGTTGAGTCCAAAGTTGAATGATAAGCTACAGCAAAAAATTACCAATCAAACCAAACTCACCCGCGTTACCAGTGATGATGCACACTATGTTATCAATGGCAGCATTACCACTTATAACGGTACGCAAACCGTAGGTATCAGTAACAGACAGGCCAGCACCAATCGTTTAACAGTAACCATTCATATTGTTTTCAGGAAAAACCTGGATAATGTTACAGAAGAATTTGATGTAAGCAGAAGTTTCGATTACAGCGCCAATCTTTCCTTTAATACTGCCGAGGCCCAGTTGCTCGATGAAGTAGTAAGAAATATGGTGGATGAGATCTTCAACCGACTTTTTTCTAACTGGTAATCAATTAGTACATTTATCTTTATGAATTCCATCAGGGAGAAAGCCTTATTGCATTTAACGGGTCAGTCATCGACCGAACTGGTTCCTGTTGACCAGTTGGAGGCGCTTGTTAAATCATACCCCTATTTCTCCCCTGCACATGTGTTGTATAGTGCCGGTTTAAAACAGATGGGGCATACAAATACGTACCAGCAAACGATCGGTAAATCGCTGTTACACATAAGCAACCCACTTTGGATGCAGTATCTGGTGGAAACAGATATAGCTCCTCCCACGGTTGGTATGCCTGAAACACCGGTAATAGATAAGCCCATTCATAAGCAGATTGCCATCCCATCAATGGAAGATGTGCGGGATATTATCCGATCTATCGACCCCAGAAAAGTGCCGGATAATCCATCAGATGTTGACGATACCGAAGCAATAGCTTTGGATGATGATGCAGAGCTATTGCCTTTGCCCGATACCAAATTATCAGGTTTATTGTCAGAACAACTGGCCGATTTCAAAAAACCGGTGGAAGCGGGTGATAAACTGGAAATTGAGACCGAACGCCTGCATACCATCGACTATTTTGCGTCTCAGGGTATAAGGGTTGACCTGAGTACCATGCCGCAGGATAAACTCACTTCCCAGTTACGCAAATTTACCGACTGGCTGAAGGAAATGAAGCATGTAAACCAGCAGACCGCCGACCTGGGAACGGGTTCTGACCTGGAGCAGGCCGTAGCGCTGATTGCCGAAAACTCGAATGAATCGAGGGAGGTTGTCACCGAAACCATGGCTGAAGTACTCGAAAAACAGGGGCAGACAGAAAAAGCCATTCAGCTCTATATTAAATTAAGTTTCATAAATCCTGAAAAATCCGCTTATTTTGCGGCCAAGATTCAACATTTAAAAGGTATATAAAATGATCATTCTGTTTCTTGTTCTGATTGTGTTAGCCTGTGCGGCGCTGGGTTTTGTTGTATTGATTCAGAACCCCAAAGGTGGTGGTCTCTCTGCCAATGTGGGTGGTTTAAGCAACAATTTCATGGGTGTAAAACAAACCACCGATGTATTAGAGAAAGGTACCTGGATATTCGCCAGCATCATTGCCGTTCTGGCACTGGTATCGAGCCTGTTCCTGAAAGGTGGTTCTGGTGTTGACAATTCAGTATTACAAAAAGTAAATACTACTACCAGTCAGCCCGCTCCTGCACCTGCAGTGCCGGCTAATACCGCAACTGCTACGCCCGACACCGGCAAGAAATAAACATAAAAAACATTTTCCCAAAACCCTGCCTGTTCTACAGACAGGGTTTTTTGTTTAATTTGATGATATGAAACGATTCCTTGGATGGTTTTTACTCCTTTTGGTTATTGGCGGAGCTATAACAGCCTGGCTCCTGTTTGGGTCTGCAACTGCATTTGAAGAAAAGAGCCGCTATTTTATTATCAGGGAAGGACAAACCAACAAAAAAGACGTGCTGGCCATTTTGAAGGAAGAAAAAATCGTTTCCGGAACAACAGGTTTACAATTGATTGGCTCAGTTACTACCGTATGGCCCAAACTGAAAGTGGGTAAATATGAAGTGAAGAAAGGCCAATCGGCTTTCGATATTGCCCGTATGTTGCGCAATGGCAAACAGGCCGAACTCAAACTGGTGATCAATAAACTGCGTACCAAAGCAGATCTCGCCAGACTTATCGGGAAACAATTTTCAACCGATTCTGCAGCAGCAATGGTTTTTCTCTCCTCCAATGATTCCCTGCAACAACTGGGAACTGATACTACCCTTTTGTTTACGCAGATCATTCCAGACACCTATATTTTTTACTGGAATACGCCACTCATTAAGATCATGCGGAAGCTGAAAGAAAACAGTGAACAGTTCTGGCAAAAGAACAATCGTTTGGCAAAAGCAAAATCAAAGGGACTTTCAATATCAGATGCATACACGCTTGCCTCCATTGTAGAAGAAGAAACCAATTTCGACAGCGATAAATATAAAATTGCCAGTGTGTACCAAAACAGGCTCCAAAAAGGCATGCCATTGCAGGCCTGCCCTACGATTAAATATGCCATGCAGGATTTTACCATTACCCGTATCTATGAAAAATATTTACTGAACCCATCTCCGTATAATACCTATCGCAGAAAGGGCTTGCCACCGGGACCCATCTGCACACCAGCACCCAAAACCATTGATATTATATTGGAAGCACCGGTAACAGATTATCTTTTCTTTGTAGCCAAGAGTGATTTCAGTGGCTATCATCATTTCAGTTCGAGTTATGAGGAGCATGATAAATATGCAAAAGCATACCAGCGACAATTAGATATTTATATGGCCAATAAAAAATAAAGGCATTTTGATTAAACTGCAACGCATTATTATTTCATGGAAACCCATCGCTTTTGTGATCCGCAAAAGCAAAAAACTATATATACCAGGCTTCCAGGGTTTGCCCTTATTTGATGTGGTCGTTTTCTTTTTTAAACAGATCAACAAAGTTGGATTGAATGAAAGAGCCGCTGCTATTTCATTCAATCTGATTATGGCACTTCCTGCTGCTTTATTATTCCTGTTCTCGTTGATACCTTATTTCCCGGATTCGTTTGATGTAGACAAACAGATCCTGAAATTATTCAAAGACATTACACCTGATTCTGATACCTATGTTTTTATCAGAGACATTATGGTTGATCTCTTAGAAAAACATGTCGGCATCTTTTCTTTTGGTTTCCTCCTGTTGATTTTTTACGCCTCAAACGCCATGATTGGCATTATCCGCACTTTCGACCGGTCTATTCAGGAACAAAAAGGATTTTTATTTCACCAGCGCTGGAGGGCCATACAGTTAACTGCTATTCTTATTCTGCTGGTAATAGGCTCTTCACTTGTATTGATTGGTCAGGAACAATTGTATGGACTGATGAAGACCCTTTTTAACATCAAGTCAAAAAAGCCATTACCCCTGGTGAACACATTACGCTGGCTGGTAATTGTGGGGCTTGTTTTTTATGGCATTGCTTTTACTTATAAGTACGCACCCTCTGTAACCAAGCGCTGGAAACTGGTGTCGCCCGGTTCATTGCTTGCTACTTTTTTAACCCTTGCCACTACCCTGGCCTTCTCCTATTGGGTGAGTCTGTTTGCCAGTTCCAGTTATAACCGCATTTACGGCTCTATCGGCACTGTTTTGATACTTATGCTGCTGATGTATATCAATTCGTTAATTTTATTGATAGGCTTTGAATTAAACGTAAGTATTACTTATCTTACCAGAGAGGCAGAACTTCGTAAGCAGAAAGAAGCCGACCAGGAAGCCTTATTATCTACTGCACCTGCTGAAAAATAACCCTATTGGTTAAACCAGATTGAGTTTCCTTTTGTCTTATTCTTTAAAACATACACTTATGAAAAAACTACTTTTTCCCGTGCTGTTATTGGGAGCATTTGTTGGCACCCAGGCACAGTCACTAAGTATTGGTTCCGATTTGCCAATGGGTGATGTAAAAATGAAAGATATTTCAGGGAAAGAAATTTCCATTAAAGAATCCATCCAGCAGAATGGCGTATTGGTAATGTTTTCCTGTAATACCTGCCCCTATGTGATCAAAAACCAGCAGCGAACGCTTGATGTAGCTGCTTATGCAAAACAAAACAATATTGGTATCATCCTGTTGAATTCAAATGAAGGTTCAAGAAATGATGCGGATTCTTATAGTGCCATGAAAGACTACGCGAAGGCACAGCAGTATAATTTCCCGTATGTGGTTGACCAGGATTCAAAAATTGCCAATGCGTTCGGAGCCACCCGTACACCTGAAATTTTCCTGTTCGATGCCAATGGAAAATTACAGTACAAAGGCGCCATTGACGATAACCCGAATGACGCTGGTAATGTAAAACGTGTTCATGCCCGTGAAGCTATTACCGAACTGGTATCAGGCAAATCGGTTTCTGTGAGAGAAAGCCGTTCTGTGGGTTGCAGCATCAAACGGAACTAGTCTTATCCCTACCCATAAAAAAACTCCCAGCCCGGGAATTAAATCCCGGGCTGGGAGTTTTTTTATGGAAATGTATGGAACCTGCATCTATTGAATAACCAAACCTCTGTCACATGAGACCTTTATTTATCATCATCATGCTGGTACTTATTGCTTATGCTATCGCTCAGGGCATTAATTACGGGAGTATTAAAGGCATTATCCTCGCCACCTGTAGCCTGATAGCACTTGTGTACGCTATTTATCTCACGCACAAGTTAGACAAACAACAGGAAGAAGAAGCCGAAGGCGAATACCAGTAAACTATTGCGCTGTCAACGCTTTTAATTCGAGGAGTAAACGCTCTTCTGGTAGCTGTTGCGCAAAAAATTTACGGTAGTTTTTCTTTTTATTCACCATCAGGGTAACTGGGATGGCGCCATCCCATTGTTTGTCTATTTTTGGACAAAACAGATCGGCATTGGTTTCATTCAGCCAGACAATAGTGGAGGTATATTTATTTTTTTTAGCGAAATCAGCTATGCCTTTTGGATAATCCTCCTCAAAATCCAAACTTACCAGGATGAGTTTAACTTTCTGATCGCGAAAACCGGCTACCGACTTCTCAAACCAGGGAATTTCCCTGATACAGGGCCCACACCAGCTTGCCCAGAAATTTACCACGAGTGGAACTGAACTGGTATCTATCATTTTGATCAACTCCTCTATTTTTAGTTTCCGGATGTTTTGATTTTGGGCCTTTAGTTGGGTGAATACGATAAGACAAATAAATACTGCGATTATTTTTTTCATACTTGACTACTATTTATGACTATTTGTAACCACAGATTATAAAATCAAAATCTGTGGCCGTATTTATTTCCTTCATAATCATTCCATCTCTTTCAATCCCCAATCCCTTAATAACTGCTCCTTTCTACCTGTAAGTATAGACCCACTTTCATAATGGCCCGCTATTTTCTTCTGACGATAGGCTTCATAAATACTTACAGCGCAGGCCACAGAAATGTTCAGACTTTGTATAATACCCATCTGCGGGATGATAAAATTACCATCTGCCAATGCCCTGATCTCATCACTCACACCTGCATGCTCATTCCCAAATACCAGTGCAATACTGCCTGTAAAATCAATATCATATAAACTTACTGCATCAGAAGAAAGATGGGTTGTTAAAATCTTCTGGTAATGCTTCCTTAATTCCTGAAAACAAAGTTGTGCCTCTTCATACTGATGTACGGTTAACCATTTAGCGGCACTACTGCTACTTTTAGCACCGAATTTCTCATGACGGGGAATTTTGGTATTCAGAATATAAATATCCTGTATACCTACCGCATCGCAGGTACGCATCACTGCCGAAACGTTGTGCGGATCGTGTACATTTTCCATTACCACTGCCAGGTTAACCTGCCTATTCTGTAATACACGTAATAGTTTTTCGCTTCTCTCGGGTGTCATAACCCGAAAATCGGTACTAAAAGAGACATAAACAAATGAAACAGAGACGGGGGAAACAGAGAAATAAGGAATAAGGAATGTCCAAAGTGGGGAATTTCACTTTCTCATTCCTTATTCCTTATTTCTTATTTCTCTGTTCCTCTACCATCTTCCCCTACCACGATCTCTCCTGTCATCGTCTCTCCTGTCTCTACGGTCATCATGGCGGTCGTAACCACGTCTTTTATCAACAATTACCACCGGTGGTCTGTAAGCCATATACTGGCGGCCATATCTTTCACGGTAATAATGTGGACGGGCAAATGGATTTGGATCGTTGATCACAATTTTTTGTCCGCGGTAGAGGTCAAATCCACGGTAAGATCTTGGCAGTTCGTTTACATAAATCCAACGATCTCGATCGAGGTACACAAACCTGCGTTGTGGAATATTGTAATACACATCTATCTCAGGGAAATAATAGAAATCGCCTGTATAATTACCAGGTAAACCCCAGGCAGGTCGCTGACCTATATTCACGTTGAGGTTTACCCTCACTTGTGCTTCAGCTATGTTCATCAGTAATACTGACAATACAATTGCAATGGGTAAAATTTTCTTTTTCATGGTTCATGGTTTTATACATTGTATAAGCCAAACGCAATGCCAGAAAAAGAAAGAACTGTTATAGAAAAGTGAATTTGGAAAGAGGTAAAACGCTTCCGTTAATAAACTCTTTTCTTCTGGGCGAATATTCACCGCAGGGAAATGAGGTAACGGAGGTTACGCGGAGTCATTTACAAAATACGACTAGCGTAATTGTATGCCTAAGCCTGGCTTGCCTGATAGTGTTACTTGACCTTGTTCATACTGTAGACCCGTAGCAATATCTTCTGCTAATAACAGTGGCCCATCCATATCAACATGATCGAGTTGTGGTAAGAATTGTGCGATGGCTGCAGAACCAATCGTAGATTCATTCATGCTGCCCATCATTACTTTCAAACCCAATGCCCTTGCTTCCTGTATCATGCGCATGGCGGGTGTTAGTCCACTGCATTTGGTGAGTTTGATATTGATGCCATGAAAATGTCCGGCGCATTTTTTTACATCATGTTCCGATACGCATGATTCATCTGCATACAATGGCAAAGCAGATTTTTCAAACAATATTTTCATGCCCTCCCAATTGTCTTTTGCCAGCGGCTGTTCAATAAATTCCACCCCCAGTGTAGCCAGTTGAGGAATTTTACTCAATGCCTCTTCTGTTGTCCATCCTGCATTGGCATCTATCCTGAATGTAGCTTTTGTGTACTGACGCAATGCTTCTATGATGGCAATATCCTGCGGTGTGCCCAGTTTTATTTTATAGATGGGCCATGGATGCGCTTTCATTTTATTGATCATCACATCAATGGTATCGATGCCAATGGTATAATCGGTAATGGGTGTATTTGTCCAGGTAGTATTCCAGAGTTGGTATACCGGCTGCCCTTTCATTTTTCCAAACAGATCCCAGCAGGCCATATCAAGGGCGCATACCAGAAATGGATTATTTGGTAGCAGGTGGTGCAGGTAATGCCAGTAACGTTCAGGTTCCGTTAAAGCAAATTTCTCGATCATCGGGCGATGTTTTTCGAGATCGGCAATCATCTCATCCACCGAAACGTTATAATAGGTAATAGCAGGTGCTTCACCAAAGCCCATAAAAGGACCCAGTTCTAATGCTACGATCAGTGATGGCTGGTGTGTTTTGGTTCGGCCGTGAGAAATGGTGAATGGATATTGAAATGGAAGGTTGATGGCCCGGTAACTCAGTTTCAATGGAATTGGTTTTGGAGGAGCAAAGATAGCAGATTGATGTCTGATCTCTGATTTTTCGATCGCTGAATTTGATGGGTTTGCTTATCTTTTACCACAGAGTTACACGGAGTAGGCACGGTCCAAAGGACTCCTATGGCGAGTTTCACAGAGAGTCGATCACATCTCACGTTTCACCTTTCACGTCTCACAATGCTCTCCCGCTTGCCTGAATATAACCTTTGAGTTCTTCAATAAACGCCTGTTCTTTCAACAACTCTTCCATGCTCAGGTGCATTCGGTAACGCCAGTAGTGTTTGGGGTTGGCGGGAATATTAATGCGTTCTGTATTGGGGTCCTCGCGGCGTAAGACGGCATTCATTCCTAATAAATCCTGTAACTGGAACACCGACCACATGGCGGGTGAATATAAATGCTGTAGTACGATCGCCTGATTGATCCATGCTTCGCAATAAGCTGGTGCATCTCCCCACTGCCCCAGTTCTTTACTGTAAAATTGCTGAATGCGGCTCCTGTCTTCTTCCCACCAGCCGCGAATGGTACTCATATCATGTGTAGAAGGTGTTACCACACTTAAATAAGGCGCATCATTGGGATGAAAGAAATTTTTCTTTGGATCTTTTGGCATCCTTTGTATTTCAAGACTCAATAAACCCAATTGTTTCATTACATCGGGCACACAATCCGGAACCATCCCCAGATCCTCACCACAAATGAGCATATTCGTAACCCGCTTGAGTGCAGGTAATTTTTGCAGGGCCTCCTGTTTCCAGAAATCATCCTGGCGGCGGTAGAAATAATCTACATACAAGGCTTTCAGCAAACTTTGCACCTGTGCATCCAGATAACGGAAAGAAGAAATATTTTCAATGCCTATACGGAAATGAAAATGTTCGTTGTCGTCTTCCGAGGCAGCAAAAAGAATAACATTACTGATCAAATCATACAAGCCTTTCTTAACCTTTTCATGCTGCTCATCCTGTTCCAGGGAGTTAAAATAAATTTCCACCTGCTTCTGTGTAACAAAAGCAGGTTTTAATGTATAGCTGTCATCATTGTAATCAAGGAACTCTTTTTTTACCAGTTCATTATCATACCCGAATAATTCCCACAATACATTTTCATTGATAAAGGGTTGGGTGAACCGATGGTGATCGAATGAAATTCCCCGCTGCTGAAATTCATTGATGTGAACAGGAATCGCAGGTACAAAACGTCCGAGTATGCCTTCCACTGCATCCATGGGAATACTCCAGATACGGAAGAACCCGAGCACATGGTCAATACGGAATGCATCGAAATAATAACTCATCTGCTCAAACCTTTGTTTCCACCAGGCAAAACCATCTGCCTGCATCTGTTTCCAGTTATAGGTAGGGAAACCCCAGTTTTGTCCTGCAACCGCAAAATCATCCGGCGGTGCTCCGGCCTGCGCATCCATATGATACAATTCAGGATGCTGCCATGCATCGGCACCATGGCGGTACACACCAATGGCAATATCTCCTTTCACAATAATACCATGAGCATGTGCATATGCAGTAGCTTCTTTTAACTGAACATGTAATTGATATTGTATAAAATAATGTAAGGCTATTTCGGGATAAGCCGCTGAATCAGTTGCCGTCAAAGCATCAATCTCAGACTGCACATACTGTCTGTAAGCGGGCCACTGGTTAAAGTCGACCGTACCATACTGATCGCGCAGGTAACAGAAAGTGGCATAAGATTGTAACCAATGTTTGTTCTGTTCAAAATAATCGTTGAAGCCCGCAGTCTTTAATACATCCTTACCTTTTACCGCGTATACTTTTTCAATGATTTTTGTTTTGAAACGTATCACTGCTTCATAATCGATCTCAGGCAGTGCATTGAGTTTTGCTTTTTCAACATTCACCTGTTTTTGCAGTTTCACATCATCCTTCACCAGCAAATCAAGATTCAGGTATATAGGATGTAATGCAAATGCAGAAATAGCGGCATAGGGATAAGAGTCTGTCCAGCTATGTGTTGCCGTAGTGTCGTTAATGGGCAAAAGCTGGATCATTTTTAATCCCGCCTGAACGGCCCAGTCAACCATTCTTTTCAGATCCATAAACTCTCCCACACCCAGCCCCTGTTCTGTTCTGATGCTGAATACCGGGATGGCCACACCTGCAGCTTTCCATGTATTATTGGGAAGTACGGCGAACCCATCGTGTACAATGGTTAATTTATCTTTCAGTACGGCTTCATGTAATATGCGGTTGTTGCCGTCTTCGTATCGAACAAATTTTTGTTCAATGGTATCATATACACCGTATTTATACGCAATAGGAAAATTGTCTTTACCCAGGTTCAGTTCCACACTATAAAAATCTACACCTTCCGGTTTCGATAAAAGAACCGGCTCTGTACTATCCCAATACCCAAATGCATTACTACTTCCTAAAACACATACCGTTTCTCCTTTCTTGAGCAAAGGCGTTTTTACACTGAGTATATGGGTAACTGTTTTGGGTTTACTCGTTTTTACTGTTGTCTGGTTGTTTTTAAACAACACTTTTTGAAAAGGCTCTGTATAAAATGCATTCTCAAAATAACCTGCATAATTCCAGGTGTCAATGATATGAAGTGTAGTTGCTTTAACGGCAAGCGGATCAAATTTTTTGTCATTGCCCCAGTCCTGCTGAATGGTTCCATCCGTATTTTTCAAAATATAATGATAGGTAACAGGTCCTGTACAATCTTCAGCTTCGAATGGTAATGTCAATACCCAATATTCTTCATTAAAATATTGCATGGGTACCGCCTGTTCCACATCGTTGTTTCCGAGTAAAGGATGGTTACCAACAATAAACAGACCCTGACCAAATTCAGTATGAAACCGTAATTGAAAAGTAATATGTTTTACAGCAGATTTGTTCCCGCTGACAGGTGCTTGTATCGCCGCTTTTGAGGCTGGTTTTGTTTTCCCGGTAGCTTTGCGGTTTGCTTTTTTCTTTGCGCCTGTTTCAGGTACAGACATAGTTTTGCCATTAGATGGAGCAATCGTTTTTTTAGTGGTAGCCACTGGAGCAGTTTTAGAAGTCACAAAGTAGTTATTTAATGTGTAATTACAACACAATAGCCCAATATCTGGCTCGCAAAACTAAGTTTAGTTGGCCGATTTAATGAGATCGGCGGCTTTTTCTGCAATCATAATAGTGGCGGCATTGGTATTACCCGCTACAATGAGCGGCATAATGGACGCATCTACAACCCGCAGGGCTTTTATTCCGTGTACGCGAAGCTGGTCATCTACCACTGCCATATCATCATGCCCCATTTTACAGGTACCCACAGGGTGGTAAAGGGTTTCGAGACTGAGGTTAATATGTTTATGAAGTGCAGCTTCGTTATCGGGGCTTCTGGGTAAAAGGATACCATTCTCAAAATAGGCATCCAGAGCAGTTGTACGCATCAATGCAATGGCTTTTTGTAAACCCGCCAACAATATGCTGCGGTCCGTTTCTTCCGATAACACATTGGGATTGATTACCGGATAATCTCTTGCATTAGATGTCTTCAACCCGATCACTCCCCTGCTTTTGGGTTTTAATAAAATGGCCATAATACCTATTCCGCTTTTTTGCGGAAAGGTTTTGAGGTTATAGATATCGGTACTGTAATCGTCTGCAATACCAACGGGTGCAAAATGAAACTGAATATCCGGCCGGGTTGATTCATTATCCAATGCCACAAATGCATTGGCTTCAATAGGACTGTTTGATAATGGTCCTTTTTTCATCAGCAGTTGCTGTACTACGGCTGCCCCCATTTTCCAGGGCGACAATAACTGGTTGCATGTAGGAACAATGGTATGTGCACCCGTTCCTACCCACACATGGTCCTGCAGGTTCTTACCCACACCCTGCAATGGATGAATTATATTCACACCCGCTTTACCCAGTTCAACCGGATCGCCAATACCAGACAACATTAATAGATGTGCGGATTGAATGGCTCCTGCAGATAAAATGACTTCTTTGTTACAGTTGATGCGCTCCGATCCGTTATTGCCAATCATTACTTCCACACCAACTGCTCTTCCGTTTTCAACCAACACAGACTTTACCTGGCTATTGGTACGAACTGTAAGATTGGAGCGTTTCAAAGCAGGTTTAAGAAATGCCGTTGCCGTACTATGACGCCGGTTATTTTTTATGGTAAACTGCAGTAAGGATGCACCCAATTGTTCAGGGCCGTTATAATCATCGTTGCGGGGTATCCCTATTTCTTCACAAGCCTGTATAAATACTTCCGATAAAGGATGTGGCTGTGTGGATTGTGTGATGTTCAATTCTCCATCCCATCCATGATAATCGCCGCCAAACTGCTCATTGTGTTCCGACTTTTTAAAATAAGGTAATACATCTTCAAACGACCATCCCTTATTACCCAGTGCGGCCCATTCATCGAAGTCGGCTTTATTGCCACGTACATAGGCCATGGCATTGGTAGCGCTACTGCCTCCCAGTGTTTTACCACGTGGTATAAATAATTTACGATTATCGATTGCTTTTTGAGGTGTACTCCAGAAGGCCCAGTCTACTTCTGAACGATGGAGTTTACCATAACCACCGGGTATATGTATTTCCATTTTGTTATCGCGGCCACCGGCTTCCAGTAAAAGCACTTTACAGGTGCGGTCCTCCGATAAACGGTTGGCCAGTACACAGCCCGCAGACCCGGCCCCAATGATGATGTAGTCAAATGACATATGGATGCGCTTTGCAGTAAGTAGTTTTAGTTGATGTGCTTGTGTAAACTCCCCGCCCGCTGCGGCTCCGCGGTGAATATCCGCTTCATACTCACTTTTTAAAAATAAAGGAAATTAACCGTTATTCCTTTTCTGTTACTGATTTGATGATATGGTAATGTGGTGATAGTTGTTGTTGCCGCCGGTAGTATCGTTCTTCAGCGCCTGTTGTGTCACTCACTTCGGCATTCAGTTCGCTATTTGACTTTTTACCATCGCAGGGATTATTTCATACTAACAACATCATTGCAGAGAAGGAATAAAATACCTAAATTTGCATCTATGACGACAACCACTTTTATAACTGACCAGAAGGGTAAAAAAATATCTGCCATTCTACCTATCAAAGCCTACAGGCAACTACTCGAAGAGTTGGAGGAACTGGAAGATATAAAACGTTATGATGCCGCTAAAAAAAAGAAACAAGTCTTTGTAGACGCTGATACCGCATTTAAGCAGATTGATGCTAAAAGAAAAAAGCATGTATAAGCTGAGGATCGAAAAATCGGCACTAAAAACCTTAGAGAAAATAGATGAGCCCTATTACTCCAAAATAAAAACCGTCATCCTTAGTCTGGCCCATAACCCTCGCCCACAAGGGTACAAAAAGCTCAAAGGTAGAGACGGCTTCCGCATCAGGGTTGCCCACTACCGTATTATCTATGATATTTTCGATACTATACTTTCTGTGGACGTGATTGATTTGGGACATAGAAAAGATATTTACGAATAGGCACTATCATACACGTCAAAACAAAAAATATATAGATACCATTCACAGTCCCCTGTGGGAAGCAACTTTACCTCTTTACACCTGTAACACTTAAAGAAAATAGTTGAACAGGCTGAATGAAACTGTTTATGTACCTCATTCCCCCACATTACCTGTTGTGTCACTCACTTCAGCGTTCAGTTCGCTGTGCAGCTTTTTTGTAGTTTCAGATATGAAAACAAGTTTGCATAAACGCCAATACCACCCTTATATTCCACTTGCATTTCACTTGCGCATTCTTCCGGAAAAATTTACACAACAGTTACCAAGATCTACCAAACATTACTGGCGTAAAAAAGATCTGCAACAATTATCAGGATACGAACTTGCTATTGAGCAGCAGGATACCCTCAATACTTTATCGGTTATCGCTTCCAATAAACATCTACTCACCGTTAATAAAGCCCTGATAAAAATCATAGCTCTCAGCCGCTATATCAGTAAAAATGCACACAGTATCAGGTCGGGAAGAACGCCCATTGTTAACTGTTTTATCAAACAGGTTAACAGCATTAGTCCAGTCATGGGGTTACGCAAAATTTTACACTGGTGTAAGTTTTCCTATGCGCAATGGCGGCGATTACTGAACAAACAACTTTGTGCCAGATCTCCTTTTCAGTTATGCAGAAGAAAGCATCCGGCGCAATTACTCAACAGAGAAATTAATACTCTTACCAGCACTTGTATTGACCCCGCTTTTGCGGCATGGCCGCTTTCATCAATTTATCACCTACTCATCCGAACCGGCCAACTCTATTGCTCACTTAGCAGTTTTTATAAATATTGCGCAAAATTGGTGAGTAGACCCGCACTGCCTCTAAGCAGAAGAAAAAATCATTGCAAAGGCATCAGGGCTGAAAATCCTTTACAGATACTACATGCAGATATTACCCTTTTCAGAACAGCAGATGGTGCCATTTCCTATATCTACTTTATACAGGACAATCGTTCAAGGAGCATACTCCAATATGCAGTTTCTACTCAGAAAAAAGCATCAACGCTTATTGAACTGATCAGAAATGTATATCACCAATATCTGGCTCCATCCTCTTCTCCACTTACCCTGCTTACAGATGGAGGAACCGAGAACCAGTCTGTGAAACAACATTTTGCTACCGCAGCCCCCCCATTAGAACACCTGATTGCTCAAAAGGATATTCTCTTTTCCAATGCCATGATTGAACACCTCAATAAAACCATTAAATACCGGTATCTCTATCAACAACAGATTAATAACCTTCAACACTTAGAAAAAGTACTGGAACAGGCCGTTCTCAACTACAATAACAGACCCGTTCATATACTTAATGGACTTACTCCGCTCGAAGTATTGAATAATAATGCCATTAACTTAAATAATATCAAAGAAAATATCCAAAGAGCTGTGAGGAACAGAATCATCATCAATAAAGCGGGCGACTGCTGTCTGTAAATACCCTCACTACCGAAAACAGCAACTGGTTTTCACATTCGTACTATTTATTTTTCATTGATCTGTCGTTTACGCCATCCCCATTTGCATTTGTCCAAATATTGGAACGTTTTTATTGAGGAAAAACGTGAATGTTGCACATCATAGCAAAAGACCTCAGAGGTATAAAACTGAAAGAAAAACTAAAAGAATTATTTCACTAAAAAAACTCCCCACACCTTCATTCCTTACTTCTTGTTCCTTGTCTCTTGTTTCTTGCTCCCTACTTCCTATTCCTTATTTCTTATTCCATATTTCCTATTTCTTATTCCCTATCCTCCTATCTTTACAAAACTAACAATCGTTCGCATGACAGATATGGCATTCAACCGCAATGAAAACTGGATGAAACTTGGACTCAACCAGGTTCAACAACACCTGGATAAAATTAAAATGGGAGGAGGTAAAAAATCAATAGAAAAACAAAAAGAAAGAAAGAAGCTAACAGCCCGTGAGCGTATTGCTTATCTGTGCGATAAAGATCTTCCTTTTGTGGAAATTGGCGCCTTTGCAGGTTTTGATATGTATGAAGCAGAAGGTGGATGTCCGGCAGGTGGCACTGTTGCCGGCATTGGTTATATCAGTGGCAGGCAGGCGGTTATTGTTGCCAATGACCAGACCGTGAAAGCAGGTGCATGGTTTCCCATTACTGGCAAGAAAAACCTGCGGATGCAGGAGATAGCCATGGAAAATAAACTGCCCATTATTTACCTCGTAGACAGTGCGGGTGTTTTTCTTCCGATGCAGGATGAAATATTTCCAGACAAAGAACATTTTGGTCGCATATTCCGTAACAATGCCAGGATGAGCGCCATGGGTATCACACAAATTGCGGCCGTAATGGGGGCATGTGTAGCGGGCGGTGCTTACCTGCCCATTATGAGCGATGAAACACTGATGGTGGAAGGCAATGGAAGTATTTTCCTCGCCGGCTCCTATCTGGTGAAAGCCGCTATTGGGGAAGATATTGACAATGAAACACTGGGTGGCGCCATAACGCATACTGAAATCAGTGGTATTGCAGATTATAAATTCAAAACAGAAGAAGACTGTCTCGATCATATCAAAAAAACAATGTCTAAGCTGGGTGCATCATCCCATGCAGGGTTTAACCGCATTGCTGCGCAGTTACCCAAAAAAGATCCAGGAGAATTGTATGGTATTATTCCGGAAGGAAATGTAAAGCCATATGATATGCTCAAAATCATTGAACGCATTGTTGACAACAGTGAATTTGAACAGTTTAAACAGGATTATGGCAAAACCATTCTCTGTGGTTATGCGCGTATTGATGGCTGGGCTGTAGGCATTGTAGCGAACCAGCGACTGATCTGTAAAAACAAAAAAGGTGAAATGCAGATTGGCGGTGTTATTTACAATGACAGTGCCGATAAAGCCGCGCGTTTTATCATGAACTGTAACCAGAAAAAAATACCATTGGTTTTCTTACAAGATGTAACCGGCTTCATGGTAGGCAGCCGAAGTGAACACAGTGGTATTATTAAAGATGGTGCCAAACTGGTAAATGCAGTGGCCAATTCGGTAGTTCCAAAAATTACCATTATTGTAGGCAATAGTTATGGTGCCGGTAATTATGCCATGTGTGGCAAAGCTTATGATCCCAGGTTTATTTATGCATGGCCCTCCGCAAAAATTGCCGTAATGGGTGGAGAACAGGCAGCTAAAACACTTGCACAGATACAAGTGGCAGGGATGAAGGCACAAGGCAAAGAAGTTGATATACAACAAGAACAGGATTTGCTCAATGATATCAAGGGACGTTACGAAAAACAAACCACACCTTATTATGCAGCGGCCAGACTTTGGGTAGACAGCATTATAGACCCTGCTGAAACAAGACAGGTAATTTCAGAAGGCATTCATGCAGCCAACCACAATCCAGATATGGAATCGTTTAAAATAGGCGTGTTCCAGGTATAAGATGTGAATGTGTATAAGAGGTTAAACGAATTGTGAACAACGGCATTTATTGTTTGTCTGAATCAGTTTACTTTGTCGTTCAATTTTTTGTATGCTTACCTATCCTATTTATACGGTAGATGCTTTTACCGATCATGTATTTGGCGGAAATCCGGCGGCTGTTTGTCCGCTGCAGGAATGGTTATCTACCGAAACCATGCAGCAACTAGCCAATGAAAATAATTTATCTGAAACCGCATTCTTTTTAGAAAGACCAGATGGCGATTTCGATATCCGCTGGTTCACACCCGAACTGGAAATTGATCTCGCCGGCCACCCTACCCTGGCCACGGCATATGTGTTGTTTTTTGAATTAGGGTACGCAAAAGAAGCCATTCGTTTTCACAGTAAAAGCGGTTTACTCACCGTAACCAAAAAAGGCGATCTGATGGAAATGAATTTTCCTGCACGCATGCCTGTGGCCTGCGATATACCTACACATTTATTAGAAGGCTTTAGCATTCAACCAAAAGAAGTATTGCGTTCCCGCGATTATTTTCTGGTGTACGAATCGGAAGAAGAAATACTAAATGCTGTACCCGATTTTGTTCAATTGAACCAGGTAGAAACACTCGGCATCATCATAACCGCCAGAGGAAAAGAAGCCGATTTTGTATCACGCTTTTTTGTACCCAGCTCTGTTATTGGCGAAGATCCTGTAACCGGTTCTGCGCACGCCACACTCATTCCTTACTGGGCTAAAGCATTGGATAAAACATCTATGAAAGCAGTACAGTTATCGAAACGAAGAGGCGATTTATGGTGTGGCATTAACGGCGACCGTGTTACCATTGCCGGCAAAGCCGTTTTATACATGAAAGGAACATACAGGATCGCATGAGTGAACAACAGGCACATCAGTTGATTATATATACCGATGGTTCGGCAAGGGGTAACCCGGGTCCGGGTGGTTATGGCATTGTGTTACTTTGGGGAAGCAAGAAAAAAGAAATATCGGCAGGTTACAGACACACCACCAATAACCGCATGGAACTAATGGGTGTAATTGTGGCACTCGAATCGCTCACCAAAAAAAATATTGCCGTAACCATTTATACCGATAGCCAGTACATTGTTAACTCAGTAGAAAAAAAATGGCTCGACAACTGGATCAAAACAGATTTCAAAGGCGGCAAAAAAAATAAGGATCTCTGGTTAAGATATAAAGCCATTGCCAGTCATTTCAAAGTAAGATTCATCTGGGTAAAAGGACACGCAGATAACCCCTGGAACAACCGATGCGATGAACTGGCAACACAGGCGGCAGATGGTGTTGATTTACTTGTAGATGAGGAGTTTGAGAGAGGACAAATTTGAAAATTTGGAATTTTGAAAATGAGTTTAATGTATAAGCTGCTAATAAATAGTTTTACAGTTCATTATAAAGTGATATTAACTGCCTTTCCCACAGGGAAAGCAGTCCTGCATTTTCAAATTTCCAAATTTTCAAATTTTCAAATTGCCTAATTTTCTCTCCTCCTGGAGCGGTGGCAAAGACAGTTGCTTTGCGTTGATGAAGGCTAAGGAAGCCGGCATGAAGCCCGTTGTATTGTTGAATGTAATGAATGAGTCTGGTAAAATTTCGCGGAGCCATGGTATTCCGGAGCATATTTTACAGGCACAGGCAAAAGCTGCAGCTTTACCCATTCACCTCATCTGTAGTAGCTGGCAGGACTATGAAAAAAACTTTGTGGAAGCGCTTTCCACTTTAAAAAAACAATACCAACTTACCGATGCTGTTTTTGGCGACATCGATCTGCAGGCACATCGCGACTGGGAAGAAAAAGTTTGTGCCAGTGCCGGACTCAACGCCTTTTTGCCATTATGGTTGCAGGATAGAAGAACGCTGGTATTTGAAATGCTCGATGCAGGTATTCAAACCATGATCGTAAGCTGCAACAGCATAATGGGACCATCTTTTCTCGGAAGAACCATTACACCAGCTTTGGTAGATGAATTAGAAGCATTGGGTGTAGATGCCTGTGGTGAGAATGGAGAATTTCATACACTGGTTTACCATTGCCCCCTGTTTTCACATCCGTTAGATATTGCGGTTATCCAAGCACTGGAACACGAGAACTATTGGTTTTCAGACATTGCTTTCAGGTAAAAAGGCTTTGAGCTATGAGCGGTGGGCTACAAGCCTGATACAGTGATCAGCATTGATTTTTTGAATCACTGCTCTTTTCTACTAAATATGCAAGTTCCGGCCTTAGAAAAAAAGCGTTAAGAAATTCATGGAATGAAGCGTTAAGCAATGGATGATGCCGGGTTGTGTACAAAGGTTGAAGCACAGATACGACCAATTGATGACTTAAAAGCTGGGCTTTAGACCTCATCCATTGTAGCGTAATGCAATGAATTTTAGCTTTTTTTCTGAAGCCTTGATTTTTCTTTGTTACTTTCTTTGCATCAAGGCAAAGAAAGTAAACGGAGGGAAAGCCTTTACTGAAGATGCTTTTATGGTAAAACTTCTAACCAAAATTCATATAGTAGTGTTATCTGAACTGGTTTTACATGAAAAAGGGTAATGTAACCTGTCGTTACATTACCCTTTTCGTTGAATAAACAACAACTATATTATTTCGCTATTTCTTTTTTAGCGTTGTATTGATTCAATAAATAATAACCACCAAACAGTATAGCAGAAAACACCACTGTAGCGATTAAACTGTTTCCATAAAAAGGAACAGCATCGGCATAACACTGCATCAGACCTTCAACTGTTTTAGGACGATTCAATCCACCGCCGCCAGTCCAAACCATAAAGTTAGACACCAGGAAGAAAGTGGTAGGTGTTGCAAGTGACGCAGCCAGTACCTGAAATGGCTTGCCATTCTTTACCAGGAAACCAAAAACAGTTAAAGAAGTAAATAAGAGGTAGTTTTTCCACTGACCGGTATAAAAGCCCTGTATTTCAGTTAATCCATTTACATACAATGCCTGGTATAACAGATCGGAAAGAAACATGGAAACCAGTGGTATGATAAAAGCCCATTTTTTATCTTTTACAAACACTGCACCTGCAAACAGAGCAATGGCAAACTGAGGTGCAAAACCCCAGGGTCTGTTAGGCATGGCACGATATATAGCACTTAGAAAAATGGTGAGTACCAAAGAAATAATAAGAGAACGGTTCAATTTCATTTTGATCAATTTCAGGGACAAAAATAGGCCTTCTGCTCTAAGTTCCTGCTTCAATTTTCCTCATATTGTGAATAAGCATTGTCTGACGGAACAAATGCTTTACAGAGAGCAGTTTTGCCTGATGTTCTGAATGTATAAGACTGTTCGGGGAACACGATAAACGACTCTCCTTTTTTCATCACCATTTCGTTATTAATGATGACCCCGCCTTCTAACACCATCCATATTTCAGGTCCGCTTGCTTTGTCCTCAAATAATGCCCCTTCATTCAACTGAATATATCCGAGTGCAAAATCGGGAACCGGAAAATGAAATACCGTTTCCCCGTCTTTCAGGGCTGTTCCTTTTAGAATGTTTGGAGTGATGGATTCAAAACGGGTATTGGCCAGTAATTCGGGCACGTCAATATGCTTATTGGTAAGTCCGCCACGTAATACATTGTCGCTGTTCGACATCAATTCAATATTCTGTCCCTCCAGATAAGCATGCGGAACACCTGCACCCTGGAAAATGGCTTCACCCGGTTGCAACTGAGCTATATTGAACAAATAAATAGAGAATACGCCTCTGTCGATGTCGCCAACCGGATTTTCTTCATTGTAATATTTGGCTACCCACCATCCTGCATCTTTTTTGGAGAGCAAACCATCTCTTTTATTCCTGATTTCTCTTTTTACCAATGGCAGTAAAAGATCGTTAACCGACTGTTGATCCATCTCCATAATAAAGCTGTACAGCGATGCAAGCCCTTCTCGTTTAAAGAGTGGTAACAGTACCTGAAACTCCTGTATATCTCCCAAAGTTACTTCCAGCTGATACTGCTGTTTAAATCCATGTAACAACCAGAACTCACTGATTGCCAGCATTACTTCAGGCTTGTGATTGCGATCTTTATAGTTACGGTTATAGGCATTACGAGCAATACCCATTTTGTCTTCACGCTCAAAACCTGCTGAAGCTACCTTCTTTGTGGGATGTACCTGGATGGATAACATCTGATGTACATCCAATATTTTTAGCAGGTATGGAAGCTCGCCAAACTGCTTATAAACCGATTCTGAAAGCGCCTTGGCCGGATCGTTAGAGATAAAGTCAGATAATAAAACAGATTCATTTCCCTGTAAAACCTGTGCTACACCCAGAGGATGTACACCCAGCCAATATTCTGCATAAGGACGTTTTTCTTCATTATTTATCCCCAACAAGCCCGGTAGAAAGCTAAAGCCGCCCCATTCGTAGTGTTGCACTTTACCTTGTAAAGCTGAAATAGTATATGATGGATTCATGATTGTGCAATTGTATTGAAATAACGATCAAATTAATCAGAATCATATCTAACAATCAATTTTTAACGAAACTATGCAACAGACCAATCAACAAACCGGACAACAGGGCGAAGACATTGCCACTGTATTCCTTACCAACAAAGGATATACGATTATTGAACGTAACTGGCGGTTTAAACACTGGGAAGTAGATATCATTGCTTCGAAGAACAGGAAACTTCATTTTATTGAAGTTAAAACGCGCAACTCTATGCGTTTTGGAAAACCCGAGGAAAGCATCACCAGAGAAAAAATGACTCACCTGAAAAATGCTGCAGAAGAATACCAGTACCGAAACCCGGAATGGAAATACCTGCAATTCGATGTAATTGCCATTACACTTGTTAACGGCATTGCCAAAGAAACTTACCTGATTGAAGATGTGTATTTCTAGTAAAACAATCTTTAACTTTTCACTGGAATCAGAATAGATTAACTTCGATGTCTAAACATCAAGTATTGGCTTTTTCAGCACTTTCAGCTATTATCAACAACAATGGTTCTACGGAACGCATGCCAGCCCTCTTTGTAGGACATGGCAGCCCGATGAATGCCATTGAGTATAATGAATTTGCTAATGGATGGAAAACAGTAACAGGTAATATCCCTACGCCAACAGCCATCTTATGTATTTCGGCACACTGGGAAACCCGTGGCACTTATGTTACGGCCATGGAGCAACCAAGAACCATCCATGATTTTTATGGTTTCCCTAAAGCACTTTTTGATGTGGAATACCCTGCACCTGGCAGTCCTGTACTTGCTGAATTAACCATGGAAAGCATACAGTCTGAAAACGTACAGCCCGATCACCAATGGGGACTCGATCACGGATGCTGGAGCATATTGAATCATATGTATCCCGATGCTTCCATTCCGGTTGTACAACTGAGCATGAACCAGTTACAAAAACCCGAATGGCACTATGCACTGGCCAAAGAATTGTCGGCTTTACGCAACAAAGGGGTTTTAATTGTGGGTAGTGGTAATATGGTTCACAATCTTGGTGTTATGAACTGGCATACACCTGAAACAGGTTATGACTGGGCAGTAGAAGCCACTGAAAACTTTAAAGACCTGATTACAAAAGGCGATCACCAGCAACTGGCAGCCTACCACTCATTAGGCAAAGCCGTTCAGCAATCGGTTCCCACACCGGAACATTTCTTACCCCTTTTGTATTTACTGGGTTTGAAAGATGATGCTGACAACCTGCAGTTCTTTAATGACAAAACCATTTACGGTTCCATCTCCATGACTTCTGTACTAATTCGCTGATCTCAGGATATACGCTCCATCATTTTTTCTACCATCTTAAAAGTGGCAGGACAGTATGATACATTTTGCTGATGCACATGAATGTATTCTGTCATTTTCTTTTTCTTCAGGTGAGGAAAGCCGGCACAATCGGCAGGACGCACTTCATAAATAGCACACATATTCGTGCTGAGGTTTAAAAACTGACAGGGCTGTTTGGTGTTCATCCAGTCGCCATCTTCTTCATCGAAATACAACCATTTCTCCTTGAATTCTTTTGGTGTCATGCTGAAATGATTCGCGATCCGCTTAATATCGCTATTGGTGAATGTTGGACTCATGGTTTTGCAGCAGTTGGCACAGGTAAGACAATCTATTTCCTGCCATACTTCAGCATCAATTGTTTCAGCCATTTTATCTAAATGTCTGGGTGGATTTTTTTCAATCTTCCCTAAGAATTTTTTAAACGCTTTCTGGTGATGTCTTACTTTTTGTTTGAATGAACGAAGATTAATCGGCTGCATGTACAACTATAATAAATGTTTATGCTTGCAATATCGGTGAGCCACCGCGTTATGCCAAATCATTTTGTAAACTCCCCTATTTATACCCACCCTCCGCAAAAGCCCTTTTTAATCTCTATTTTTACGAAAACAAAAAATCCCCGCAATTCGTCTCATTTCCAAATTTCCAAATGCTCAAATTTTCAAATTACCATGTGGGACGCTTATAAAAAAGGATTCAAAGCATTTCTGCGACTGGAGAAATCACTGAGCGATTTATCAGTAGAAGCCTATCTGCGTGATGTTGATAAGCTCACACAATTCCTGGGCAAGGACGATAATAACCCCTCTCCCGCAGCAGTTACCTTAAAAGACTTACAGGCATTTGTAAAGTGGATTGGAGAACTTGGCATGACAGCTACTTCACAAGCCAGGATAATTTCAGGTATCAGAAGTTTTTATAAATACCTTCTCACCGAACAGATTATTTCGACTGATCCCACTTCTCTGCTGGAAGCACCTAAAACAAAAAGAGCCTTACCCGATGTATTAAGTTTTGAAGAAATAGAGCTGATCATTCATCAGATAGATCAGAGTAAACCTGAAGGTGGCCGTAACAAAGCCATTCTCGAAACCATGTACAGTTGTGGCTTACGTGTGAGTGAAGTGGTGGGCCTGAAAATTTCCTGTCTGTATCTTGATGTGGGCTTTATCAGGGTGATAGGTAAGGGCGATAAGGAAAGACTGGTTCCGATTGGCTCGGATGCAGTAAAATATATTAAACTCTATAAAGACAATATCAGGGTGCATCAGCCTTTGTTGAAGGGTTTTGAAGACATTCTTTTTCTCAATTCGAGGGGTAAAGGTTTGTCGAGGGTGATGATCTTTTATATTATACGCGATCTTGTAAAGAAAGCAGGCATCAGCAAAGCCATTTCCCCGCATACGTTCCGTCATTCTTTTGCCACACATCTGGTGGAAGGTGGCGCCGATTTGCGTGCAGTTCAGGAAATGCTGGGTCATGAAAGCATTACCACTACTGAAATTTACACCCATCTCGATCGCGATTTTCTGCGAAATACCTTACAGCAGTTTCATCCGGCGTTTAAAAAATAAAAAACAGCCATTCAGTATAATTGGTTCTGTGGTTGAACGATTTTCAGGTAGCTTTACAGTTCTAAAACGATCATCAGTATGAAAAAACTTTTATTGCTTGCTGCTACCATTTGCAGCATCAATGCATTTGCACAGATTAATATGCCTCAGCCAAGTACAACACAGCGTATTACACAGGCTTTTGGTATGGGTTCAATAGAACTCACGTATTCTCGTCCCAATATCAATGGCCGCAGTTTGATGAAAGATGGCAGCGATCTCGCTCCTTTAAACAAATTATGGCGCACAGGTGCCAATGCTGCTACCCGTTTAAAGTTTACTGACAATGTTACCATAGGTGGTAAAAAACTCGATACAGGTTCTTATGTATTGTACACCATTCCCGGTAAAGACAACTGGGAAGTGATACTCAATAAAGGTTTGGGTAACTGGGGTACCGATGGTTACAAAGAAGCAGAAGATGTGGTTCGCTTCAAAGTAAAAGCAGATAAAGCAGCAGGTAATACCGAAACATTCACCATGCAGTTTGGCAATATTGGTTTCGAAACCTGCGACCTGAATATTGTATGGGGTGGCACTGCTGTTCGTATTCCTATCAGCACCAACGTAAAAGACCGTTTGCGTGCACAGGTAGAGAAAGCATTAAGCGCAGAAAAAGTAAACCCTAATGCATATTGGCCTGCTGCTAATTTCTACTATGAGTGGGACAAAGATTACAACAAAGCCTTAAGCGCTGCTACAAAAGCTACTGAAGCAAACCCCAATGGTTTCTGGATCTATCTTTTAAAAGCAAAAATTCAGCGCGATCTGGGCGATAAAATAAGCGCCAAAGCCAGCGCCGAAAAATGTATTGAACTGGCCAAAGCCGCCGCTTCCCCCAACGAAGAATACGTAAAACTCGGCACCGAACTCATCAAAAAATTATAAGCATCCCCTCCAAACAAAAAGCCGTTCCGCCTAAGGCAGAACGGCTTTTTTATTCCGTCTAATTATCTACTCAAACCTTGATCCTTGATTCTCGTCCCTTTCCCCTCACTTCCTCATTCCTTATTCCTCTGTTCCTTATTCCTCTGTTCCTTATTCCTCTGTTCACTTGGTTTCCGCCATATCAGGAATAGCTTCCGCTTTATACGCTCCTGCATCAAGTCTGGCTTTTGTTTCGCTGAAGGCTTTCAGTGTTTCTTCAATATCCTGATCGGTATGCGCTGCAGTTGGAATTAAACGGTAGATGATATGTCCTTTCGGTATAACAGGATATACTACAATTGAACAGAAAATGCGATAGTTCTCACGCAGATCCATTACCATCGCTGTTGCTTCTTCTACCCCACCTTTCATGTAAACAGGTGTTACGGGTGTATCGGTTTTTCCAATATCAAAACCTCTTTCTTTCAAACCATTCTGCAGTTTCATCGCATTGCTCCAGAGTTTTTCTTTTAGCTCGGGCATGGTTCTCAACATATCCAGACGTTTCAGGTTACCAATTACAATTGGCATTGGTAAGCTCTTTGCAAAAATCTGTGAACGGATATTATAACGGATAAAATCAATGATGATTTTTGGTCCGGCCATAAATGCACCGATAGACGCCATTGATTTTGCGAAGGTTGAGAAATAGAGGTCAATCGCATCCTGACAGCCTTGTGCTTCACCGGCACCTGCACCTGTTGTACCCAGTGTACCAAATCCGTGTGCATCATCTACCAGTAAACGGAACTCGTATTTGTTTTTCAGTTCAGCAATTTCTTTCAGTTTACCCTGGTCACCCGCCATACCAAACACACCTTCTGTAATAACCAGTATACCACCTGTTTTTTGTTTTTCAATCAAGGCAGTGGCACGCTGTAATTGTTTTTCACAATCTTCCATATCATTATGCTTAAACACATAACGATGTCCGGGATGCAGGCGAAGACCATCAATAATGCATGCATGACTTTCCGCATCATATACAATTACATCATGACGACCACAGATAGCATCAATGGCACTCATGATACCCTGGTAACCAAAGTTCATGAGAATGGCATCTTCTTTTGATTCAAACTCGGCCAGTTCTTTTTCCAGTTGTTCGTGGTAATTGCTGTTACCACTCATCATGCGGGCACCCATGGGCAGGGCCAGACCAAATTGCTGAGAAGCCTCTGCATCTGTTTTACGCACTTCGGGGTGATTGGCCAGTCCGAGATAGTTATTCAGGCTCCAAACAATCATTTCCTTACCACGAAATATCATTCGACTACCAATATCACCTTCCAGTTTAGGAAAAGCAAAATAACCGTGTGCACGTTCGCGGTGCTGACCAATTGGACCATAGTTCTTAACCAGTTTCTCAAAAATGTCTGCCATATTATCAAATTATTACTTTGTTTCTAAATTGCCGCAAAAATAACCTTTTCATTGGTAAGGGGCAAGCGCATTTATTCACGCTGTCTTATCTTCATGCCCAATTCTATCGCTTCAACATAGAAAAACTGCGTTACATGAAAAAAATAGTAGTGGTAATAGGCCTTGTTCTGTTTACGGGGTCTGGGTTTGCACAAAAAAACACCAATACCACACCCACGGGTGCTTCCCGCCCCAAACTGGTGGTAGGGTTGATGGTTGACCAGATGCGCTGGGACTATCTCTATCGTTACCAGAACCGTTATGGAAAGGGTGGTTTTAACCGTTTACTGAACCAGGGATTCAGTTGCGAAAACACCTTTATCCCTTATACCCCTACAGCTACAGGTTGCGGACATGCTTGTGTGTATACAGGCAGTGTTCCTGCAATCAATGGTATTACCGGTAACAACTGGTGGGATAGCAAATTGCAGAGAAGTGTGTATTGTGCGGAAGACAAGTCTGTAAAAACAGTGGGTACAGACAGCCGCGATGGTGAAATGAGTCCGGTGAATATGGTGAGTAATACGGTTACAGATGAATTAAGACTGGCCACTAATTTCAGAAGCAAAGTGATTGGTATTTCCATCAAGGATCGCGGTGCCATTCTTCCTGCCGGACATTCGGCCAATGCGGCTTACTGGTACGATGAATCGAAAGGTATGTTTATCACCAGTACCTATTACATGAACGATCTGCCACAGTGGGTGAAAGATTTCAATGCGAGAAAATTACCTGATACTTATTATAAAGAAGGATGGAAAACTTTATACCCTGTTGAAACCTACACACAGAGTTCGGCTGATGCAAAAGATTATGAGCGAACAGAGATTGGACCTAAGAACAGTTTCCCCTATGACATGAGTGCTTATGTGGGAAAAGATTATTACAAACTTCCATTCCTGCCACAAGCGGCCACTTATACATTTGAAATGGCGAAAGCTGCTGCCATTAATGAGCAAATGGGAAAAAATAAGGAAACAGATTTTCTGGCGGTAAGTATTTCATCTCCTGATTATTCTGGTCACAGTTTTGGTCCGAATGCCGTGGAACTGGAAGATACTTACCTGCGTCTTGACAAAGACATTGAACAGTTCCTGAATTTCCTGGACACACAGGTAGGAAAAGGCAATTACTTATTGTTTCTTACTGCCGACCATGGTGCTGCACATGTACCCGGATTTTTAAAAGAGCATAACCTTCCCGGAGGTTCTATTCCATTGGGTAATGTGGTGAGAAAAGTAAACAGTGAATTGCAGGCAAAATACAAACTGAAAAACGGCATTATCAATTCCACCTATTATAACCTGGCACTGAACCACAAAGAGATTGATTCATTGAATCTTGATACCGATGAAATCAAGTCTTTCATTATAAAAATGATGGAAAAAGAAGAAGGTATTTATCGTGTGATTGATAAAGAAGAATTGGGAGAATCCAATCTGCAGGCAACTATACGTGAACGTTTAATCAACGGATATTATCCATACAGAAGTGCCGACTTACAGGTGCTACCCAAACCCAACTGGTTTAAAGAGAATTGGAAAGGTACAGACCACAGTGTATGGAACCCTTATGATGCGCATATTCCATTGGTTTGGTATGGTTGGAAAGTAGCTCCCGGAAAAAGTTACAAAGAAAGATACATGACAGATATTGCCGTAACCGTGGCAGCCATGCTGAATATCCAGATGCCCAATGGTGCGGTTGGAAAAGTAATTGAGGAAGTGGCGGGAGGAAAATAGTTTATAAAACTTATAGTTGATAGTCCATGGTTCATAGTAAAGCAGGATAATCTTCCTAACTATGGACTATCAACTATAAGCTATAAACTATCAAACTACTTTAGCTACCAACAAACTAAACACCGTACCCTCTCCCTCCTTACTGCTCACTTCAATTCGGGCGTTCATGGCTTCTGCAAATTCTCTGGCAAGAATGAGACCGAGTCCGCTACCCTTTTCTTTATTCGTCCCTTCCCGGCTTTGACGTTTTGCCGGATTAAATAATTGTTGCAGCACATCTTCCGACATACCGCAACCAGAATCTGTTACGGAAATGTTTACCATTTCCTTATCCATCAATTCCGAACTAACTTTAATTGTTCCTGCGCTGGTAAATTTATTGGCATTACTGATGATATTTCGCAGGATAAAACGAAGTGTATTTTCATCGGCTATCACCCTGCAATCAGCATTTACCTTATTTACTATTTCATTATTTTTTATGCTGGCAAAAGGTTGCAGGTTACTGATAATCTTCTGTGTAATTTCTGAAAGCGTAACAGGTCGAATATTCAACTGTTCTTTTTGTAACAATATGCTCCCCCATTCCACCAGATTGGTCAGCACATCTAAAGTGCCGTCCAATTGTTTATCGAGCAAACCCAATAACGTTGTTGTTTCTGTTTCTGACAACCCCGAGTCTTTGGTTAGTTCTATCATTGCCTTAACAGAAGCAACGGGCCCTCGTACATCATGCGCAATAATGGAAATGATTTTGTTCTGAATAGCTTTTGAGTCTTCCAGTTTTCTTTTTTGTTCTTCAATGAGTTGGTTTCTTGCTAATTCCTCTTTGTTTTTGAGTCGCAACTCAAACATTTTCATCACCTGGTTACCCAGTATACGCAGGGTTAGTTTTTGTTCTTCTGTTAAAGAGCGTGGCACATTATCAATAACACAAAGTGTTCCCAATGCATAGCCTGCCGGACTCACCAGCGGATATCCTGCATAGAACCTTATTTTAGGATCACCAAGTACCAGCGGATTATCAAAAAAACGTTCATCGGTCAACGCATCTTTCACCTCCATAATATCCGCCTGATGAATAGCATGTCCACAAAACGAAGTGTCTCGATCGCCATCCGTATTTTCAATACCCACTTTTGCCTTAAACCATTGCTTGTGAATATCCAGTAATGTGATGGTAGATATGGGCGTTTTACAGATAGATGATGCCAGTTGAACAATCTGGTCAAAATCTTCTTCATACTGAGTATGAAGCACTTCATAACGAAGCAATTCCATTAAGCGTTCCTGCTCATTGGCGGCAATGGGGAAAGAATCATATTCAGTCAGGGGGTTATAGTTCAATCATCATTTCTATCGAAACCATAATCTCTTTCTACTTTGCAAATTCTTGTTTTAAAATTTTTATACCAAATATCTCTTCCTAAATGTTGGGCCTCCTGGTGCTCGCTGTTGGCCTTCCATTTTTTAATGGATTCAAGGCTGTCCCAATAAGAGATCGTAATACCCAATCCATTTCTTACCGATTCAAAACCAAGACAACCCGGCTCTTCTAATGCCATACGGCACATTTTTTCCGCCATTTCTTCGTACCCTTCTGTATGTAAGGTTAATTCGTTGGTAAAGATTACCGCATAATAAGGCGGCTTTGGTGTAGCTGCAATCATAACTTATCTAATCTGTGTTTTGTGAATTCATTTTCGACATTTCCGGTATTCAGGGTAGTTGCAGGCTCAAAGAGCATTACCCAAACTTCTTCATCGGCATTGGGCCGGTGCTCCACTCCTTTCGGCACAACCAGAAAATCGCCTTCATGAAGCGTGATATTTTTATCTCTCATTTCCATCACAAAAGATCCTTTTACCACATAAAACAGTTCATCTTCATTTTCATGGTGGTGCCATGTGAAAGGCCCCTTGAATTTTACCAGTTTTACTTCCTGTCCGTTTAAAGCACCTGCCACTGTTGGATTCCAATATCCTTCTACCTTATTGAAAGCCCCTAAAACATTTACTTTATCCATGATTCATTTCTTTTGTTTCTTTCAAAAACTGTTCATGCAATTGCAATACCTGTGGAATAACCGGATGCTGGTCATCATTTAAAATCACAAAATCGCATAAACGCATTTTTATTTCCTCCTGTATCTGTCTTTTCATCCGACTCAACACTTCGTCTCTTGTTATGCCATCTCTTTTCATTACTCTATTAATCCTGATATGCTGGGGAGCAAATACACCAATAATATAATCCATTCCTTCTGTTGACCCTGCTTCAAAAAATAATGCTGCTTCTTTTATAACATAAGCAGCATTCTGCTGATTTGCCCATTGCTCACCTGCTCTGATGGCAGCAGGATGTACCAATGCATTCAGCTTTTCCAGTTGAAAGGGGTAATTAAAAACAATATCAGCAATCCATTTACGATTGAGCCTGCCGTTTTCAAATGCTTTATCACCAAACAAATTAACAATACCTGATTGAAGCGAAACATCTGTTTCCATTAATTGCCTTGTATTGGCATCTGCATCAAACACAGGTATCCCCAGCACTTTAAAAATGCCCGCCACAGTAGACTTACCGCTACCTATTCCACCGGTGAGACCAATTTTTAACACAAGCTAAAGATAAAACAAGAAGGTTCGGAAAGAGACTTCCCGAACCTTTATTTTCTTACAATGAAGATGTTTATTTTTTGTCTGAAGACTTATTAATTGCTGCACTCCATTCCATACTTACAGAAGATTTTTCAATCTTCAGGTAGCTTCCCGGACTTACTTCCAGTTGAATGGTATTGTCTTCATTGATCTTATTGATCACACCATGAATACCGGCGATCGTAACAATTTTGTCGCCTTTCTGCATATTCTCTACAAACTTTTTCTGCTCTTTGGCTTTTTTAGCCTGTGGGCGAATCATGAACAACCAAAATACGAGGATAATGGCGCCCATCATTACCAACTGAACCATTCCTCCACCTTGTTGTCCACCCGCTGCAAGCAATACTGAATTAAGATAAAACATTGTTATTTGTTTAAATGATAAATGACTAATTAACTTTTACTTCTTTAACATGGCCGGTAAAGATAAGGCTGTGTTCACTTCCATTGCGCGTATTTGTATGAACCACTACAGTTTTTCTTGTATCACCCGCCGCCGACCTGTTGGTATCGAAAGCGGCAGTTACCTCTCCTTCTGCACCCGGCGCCACCGCTTCTTTGGTATAACTGGGCACCGTACAACCACAACCCGCTCTCACATTGGTAATAAACAAAGGCTTATTACCGGTATTTTTAAACCTGAATTTCAACTGTATTTTTTCACCCTGGGTAATCGTTCCAAAGTCTACCAGAGAATCCTGCCATTGAATGGTTGTGTAATTAGCTGTATCTGCCAGATGAGAATCCGCAGCCGGAGCCGTCTTATCCGGCCCCGCACAAGCCATCAGTAAACAACTGATAACAGCTACAATAACAACTATTCTTTTCATAAAATAAAAAACTTGTGTCTTGTTCCTTGTTCCTTGTTTCTTGTTTCTTACTTCTTGTATCCAATTTTCTGAATCTTCCCAGCTTCCGTCAATTCCTTATGAATATTATCCAGAATACCATTCACAAACTGACCACTCTGCTGTGTACTGTACTCTTTGGCAAGGTCAATGTATTCGTTAATGGTTACTTTGGTGGGAATGGTTTCAAAATACAACAGTTCACATACACCCATACGCATCAGAACCATATCCAATTGTGCGATACGCTCAGCGTCCCAGTTTTTTAATTTGGGTTTGATGAGTTCAGTAGCCTGTTCCTTTTTCTCAATACTTGTTACCAGCAATAATCTGGCAAACTGCCATTTTTCATTGCTGATCATCTCCTGGAGGTTATAACTACCGGGTTTCTGAATATAGTTCAGCATTAGTTGTTCCATCATTTCGGCATCATCATCCCAGTTGTTATAATGCTCTTCTATATGACTGATAAATGATTCATTGGGCAACATAAGATGGGTGAAAATCAGTTTGATGATTTCTTTTTCTTTCCCTTTTTCTCTTCCTTCTACTGCAATATACTCCTGGTACTGCGGCATTGCGGTAAGCTCGTTGTATATTTTTTGTACCAGGTCTTTATCCAGTATTTTCTCCGGCAAAAAAGTTTCTACAGCTTTCTGAAAAGTGCCACTTTCAAGAATGGTCCAAAGCAGTTCATTTCCTGCAATTTTGGTATTCACATTCAGATCTGCTGTGGTGGGCAGGTTACGTGATGCACGTTTTACAGCATTGGTTTCTGCATAACGGGCCACTTCTGTCATAAAATAGAGCAGGTAAACAAACAGCGATGTTGTTTGATCGAATTGCTTTTTCAGCTCAACTTCCGGTTTCTGACGGGTCACACTGGTATCTGCAGCCTCAATCATATAAAGCAACTGCATTACTTTCACACGAATATTTCTTCTACTGATCATCTGGTAAGAACTTGTTTGGGAGCGGCAAAGGTATTGTTTTCAGTCACCCGGTCAAAATGAAAAAACCCGTCCGGGAACGGACAGGTTTAACCTTGATACAACCTATGAATAACCCATTCTGGATTAAGGTTCAACTATATCTGCTTTCATTGGCGATAACGCCCCGCCAATGGTGTTCACATCTGCATCACTCACATTGTTCTTTTTAAGTGCAGCAACCAGGTCGTTTACCAGTGCATTGAAATGCACATCTTTTATACCCAATCCAACATGCGCCGCTTTCATCGAAAGACCTGTGTACTTTTCAGGTCCACCCACTGCCTGGCCAATCTGGTTTACCAGGTGCATTTTGAGGTCATCTACACGCTCCTGCGATTTGGCAGTATTGGCAAAAAAGCCGTTGATTACATTATCGGCCACTACTATTCCGATAAAGTCATCCACTACTTTCTTGATACCTGCATTACTACCCAGTCTTTTGTACAGCTCGCTGCCGGTATTGGCAGGCGTTGCATCGTCTTTCTTACATGCTGTAAACAACATTGCGGCAGAAAGCGCTACAGCCGACATACGTAACAGACTTTTTTTCATTGTTATTGATTTATTGGTTAGTGAAGAAATGATGGTTATTTACGAATATTAAGCGCATACGTAATCTTCCTGAATGCATTCAGGTTGACCGGACATTCGGCCCTGGAACTCAATGGCTCCCGCTCATTAATTGAAGTATTGTATTTTTTAGCCGCCCTAAGAATCGCTGACCGATCGGTTTCACGAGGATCAATGGTAACACATAATGTCTGGCTTTTGAGGCTCACTATATTGGAATAAACACCCTTCTGCGACATAAAATAGTTGTCGATAGCTGCAGAATCTTTTCCGGTAAAACTGGCTGGAAAACTCATGACTACAATCTGGGTAGGATTTTCCATGTACACCCTTTCCCCCAGGCTGGGTTTGCTCCAGTTGGCATAGATGAAAAGACTCGTAAACAGTACCAAAACAAGGACCAGGATTGCTTTTGCGATGCGTTTGATCAGTTTCATTTTATGACGTTTTGATGACATATACGGCATGCGGGAAACTTTGGATTGGATTGGGAATGGTTTTTTTGGAAAAAGGGGAAATGAAAAATTGACACCAGAAACCGGAAACTTCCTGCATCTTTGCCGCCCGTTCTGACAGTGTTATAGCAGGTTTTGGCCAAAACAGACCACAAAACTGAAATTTTGACCTGTTACCAGCCAGTGGCACAATTATCGATGAATGGCAAACAGATTTTAAACCTTATTAAATTAAAAACCAATAACGTATGGCTAAGAAACTCAACGTTACTCCTCTGCACGACAGAGTAATTGTTAAGCCGGCCGCTGCTGAAGAAAAAACTGCCGGCGGAATTATCATCCCTGATACTGCAAAAGAAAAACCCCAACGTGGAACCATCGTAGCTGCCGGTACCGGTAAAAAAGATGAGCCCATGACCGTAAAAGTGGGCGATACGGTATTGTATGGCAAATACGCCGGAACAGAAATCCAGATCGAAGGTCAGGACCTCCTGATTATGCGTGAAAGCGATCTGTTGGCAATTGTATAATTTGAAAATGTGGCAATTTACCCGAAGGGCTCCTTCGGAGAAAATTTGAAAATAAACAATTTCAGATTTTCAGATAAAATACACACTCCTGCATTTTCAAATTTCCAAATTTTCAAATTCTCAAATTAAACAAAATGGCAAAACAAATATTCTTCGATATCGAAGCAAGAAATAAAATGAAAAAGGGTGTTGATACCCTGGCGAATGCAGTGAAAGTTACACTGGGTCCAAAAGGACGTAATGTAGTGATCGAGAAAAAATTCGGCGCTCCTTCTGTTACTAAAGATGGTGTTACCGTTGCAAAAGAAATTGAACTGGAAGACGCTATTGAGAACATGGGTGCTCAAATGGTGAAAGAAGTAGCATCTAAAACTGCAGATATTGCAGGTGATGGTACTACTACCGCTACCGTTCTGGCTCAGGCTATCATCAGCGAAGGTTTGAAAAACGTTGCAGCAGGTGCCAATCCAATGGACCTGAAACGTGGTATCGACAAAGCCGTTGCCAAAGTAATTGAAAACCTGAAAGCACAATCTCAGGCCGTTGGTAACGACTCTAAGAAAATTGAGCAGGTAGCTACTATTTCTGCCAACAGCGACAGCGAAATTGGTAAACTGATTGCTACTGCAATGGGTAAAGTAGGTAAAGAAGGTGTTATCACTGTAGAAGAAGCAAAAGGTACCGATACTACTGTTGATGTAGTAGAAGGTATGCAATTCGATCGTGGATATATTTCTCCTTACTTTGTTACCAACAGCGAGAAAATGGAAGCAGAATTACAGAATCCATATATCCTGATCTACGACAAAAAAATCAGTGCAATGAAAGATATTCTCCATATTCTGGAGAAAGTAGCACAGAGTGGTCGTCCATTGGTAATTATTGCTGAAGACCTCGAAGGTGAAGCACTGGCTACATTAGTAGTAAATAAATTACGTGGTACATTGAAAGTGGCTGCTGTTAAAGCACCTGGTTTTGGTGACCGCAGAAAAGAAATGCTGACCGATATCGCTATCCTTACTGCAGGTACTGTTGTAAGTGAAGAGCAGGGCTTTAAACTGGAGAATGCCGACCTTTCTTATTTGGGTCAGGCAGCTTCTGTTACCATCGATAAAGACAATACCATTGTTGTTGGTGGTAAAGGTAAAAAAGCAGATATCGTTGCCCGTGTAAACCAGATCAAAGCACAGATTGAAAATACCACTTCTGATTACGACCGTGAAAAACTCCAGGAGCGTCTGGCTAAATTAAGCGGTGGTGTAGCTGTATTGTATGTTGGTGCTGCTACAGAAGTTGAAATGAAAGAGAAAAAAGACCGTGTTGACGATGCACTGCATGCTACACGTGCTGCTGTTGAAGAAGGTATTGTACCAGGTGGTGGTGTTGCCTATATCCGTGCAGTTGAATCTTTAGAGAAACTGAAAGGAGCCAATGAAGATGAAGCAACCGGTATCCAGATCGTGAAAAGAGCGATTGAAGAGCCATTGCGTCAGATCGTTATCAATAGCGGCATTGAAGGTTCTATCGTGGTACAGAAAATCAAAGAAGGCAAAGGCGACTTTGGTTTCAATGCTCGTACCGAAGTATATGAGAACCTGTTCAAAGCTGGTGTAATTGATCCTACCAAAGTAAGCCGTGTTGCATTAGAGAACGCTGCTTCTATTGCTGCTATGTTACTCACTACCGAGTGTGTAATTGCAGACAAACCAAAACCAGAAGCACCACATAGCCATGCAGGTGCACCTGATATGGGTGGTATGGGTTACTAAGATAAAGATGTACCAGCCTGAGGCTGGCTACTATAAAAAATCCCCGTTTCATTTTATTGAACGGGGATTTTTATTTATTTCTCTCTCTGCGTAAACTCCTTTTCTCCTTTCTCTGCGGTGAAAATTCGCATCACCCGGTAAGCATCAGGTTTTAATGTGTTTACTCACCTCTGCTACTCCCCTTGCAAATAAATATTGCGCAACACCATAAGTAAGCATTACGGCAATGTAGAGGTTATGCCAAAGTAAGTAAAAGCGGTTCAGGGCAAGTATGGTGTTGGAAATAATAAATACAATAGCTCCTGCAAAAAATAACCAACCTGTTTTTTTCAGTTGTGGATGACTGGTCGTATTAATCGCCATAGCTGCTGCTATGGTTACAAAAAACATATAACACAAGATTGGTACCTGAAACTCACGTAAATGATTACCCATGAAATGTAAAAAAACATAACCCACAATAACCAGCAATCCAACTACCCGCAAAGGTTTTCCTGCATTTTTAAATGATAAAGGATGTAATTGCAGGAAAAATATACTCAGGAAAACAAGATTAATCATATAAGCAATCATTCCGGGCAGGAACAATAGGTCGTTGATGATTACCAGCAACATATCGCCTATAAACCCAAACAACATGGCAATTAGATAAAAAATATTAATGCCTGTTAATGCCTCTTCCTTTCTTCTGGTGAATAAATACATCATGAGCGATGGAATCAGCAGGAGTTTACTGATGGCCACAAAGGGCAGATGAAAAAAGTGGAAGGCACAATGCAGGAACAATAAAACCCAGAAAATAGTGAGTATGTGTTTTCGGATAAATTCCATGAATACCAGCGATAGTTTAGAAGCAATACAGAAAACTAACACATAATTCTGATATCATTATCCAAAATTGCCAGTTTTTTCAAAGCCTCTGGTCAGAAAAAACTGAGCCAGTCCATAAGTAAGCATTACAACCACTCCCAGTATATCTTCATGAAAACGAAATAAATTCAACGCAAGTATCGCATCGCTAATAACAAATAAGATAGCACCAGGTATAAAATATTGCAGTGCAACCGATTTAAGTATTGTATGTGTAAACGTATGCACCGCCAGTGAAGCCATCAGACTGATGAAGAGCATATAAAACATAACAGGCATTTGGTAGCTACCCAGATAACCGTCTAGAAAATAATAAACAACCGAACTGAATAATAACATCAGTATAAGTGTAAGTACGAAAACCTGTCTGGTATCTTTTTTAACCGGATGCAGTTGCAGAAAAAAATAGCTATAGTTCAAATGAGCCAGTACAAAAGCAATCATACCCGAAAGAAAAAAAGTGGCCCCCTCACCTATCAGCAAAGCATCGCCGAGGAAGGAGAAGAACAAACCATATACCGGTCTTATTTTCCAGTTGAATACTTCCTGTTGTAATAATAAATAAGTCATGAGTAATGGCACCAGCAATAACTTGGTAACAGAACGCCAGATGTCAAATTCTGCATAGATACAAATACAGTGTACAAAAAGTATGATTAGAAAACCCGGCAGCAGAATTTGTTTAACTTTCATAAGCATATTTGATATAAAATTAAAACAATCAATTTCTTTTAACGACTCTGCGAAAACTATAGTAAACTTAAACAAACTGCTTCTTCAAAACCATGAGGAGCATAATTAAGTTCGGTCATTGCTTTATCGATTTTCAGGCCTGATTTTTTTGCCCTTTGCACAGGCTCTGGAAATTCTGCCGATGTAACGGGGATGATCAGTTTGGCATCGAGACCAATAAGTTTTGCTACGGTAACAGCCATCTCATAAGGCGAGAGAATATCTTTTCCTGCCAGGTGGTACACGCCTTGTTTTTTAAACATCAATACCTGTTCAATTCCATTACAAAGATCATAGACATAAGTGGGTGTTCGTTGCTGATCGGTTACTACTTTAATAGATTCTCCCGCAGTCAGTTTATTTTTTACCCAATGAATAAAACTTGGACGTTGCCCTTCCCAAACCGGACCATAAATAAAGACAGGTCTTACAATGGTGTTACCCACACCGCTTTCCTGCACCAGTTTTTCAGCCATCAGTTTGCTTTCACCATAAAAATTCAAAGGTGCTGGTGTATCGTCTTCGCAATGTGGCCCATTCTCCCCAAAAATAAAATCGGTTGACAGGTGAATAAAATGTACCGGAAAATGGCGGCTGGCTTCCAGCAAGTATCTGGTTACTTCCACATTATTCAGTAAACATGCATTGCGGTCACGATCGCATTCATCAGGTTTACTCATGGCCGCTGTATGAACTACTACGTCGGGACAAACCAACTCAAACACCCGCATTAAGGAACGAACATTTGTTAGTTCAATATCATGATAGCTAATTTGATTATGAACAGCAATCCTTTGCGGCCCACGTCCGAGTGCATGTACATCAAACCCTTTATTGGCAAGTGTTATACATAAATGCTGTCCTGTAAAGCCATTAGCACCTGTTACAATGATTTTCATCCGGCAAGTTTACTAAAATGTAATCATAAGACGCTATTGGCAATTGAACCCAATTGCTTATTTTTGAAACTCCGTGTAGCTGATACACACATTGTTATACGCTCAACGTCGAAAGACTTATTGCAAAAAGAAAGAAGAACTGCCAAAAGAAATGTCTGCTAAAAAAGTAACTAAAATAGGCGTACTCACTTCCGGGGGCGATGCGCCCGGTATGAATGCCGCCGTAAGAGCTGTTGTTAGAACTGGAAATTACCATGGTTTGGAAGTATATGGTATCATGCGAGGATATAGCGGCATGATTGAGGATGATATATTTAAAATGGATTCCCGCTCCGTGGCCAATATTATCCAACGTGGCGGTACTATTCTCAAAACAGCCCGGAGCAAGGAGTTTTTTGAGCCTGAAGGTCGTGCCAAAGCTTATGAAAATCTCAAAAAAAGAGGGATTGATGGACTCGTTATCATTGGAGGCGATGGTAGCTTCAGGGGTGCGCAAAAATTCAGTAATGAATTTGATATTCCCTGTATCGGTTTACCCGGCACTATTGATAAAGACATTGCAGGAAGCGATTTTACCATTGGCTTTGATACGGCTGTAAATACAGCGGTTGAAGCCATCGATAAAATACGTGATACTGCCGATGCACACGACCGGTTATTTATTGTTGAAGTAATGGGGCGTGATGCTGGATATATTGCACTACACAGTGGTATAGCCACCGGTGCGGAAAATATCCTCATCCCCGAAACCAAAACCGATATCGAAGAACTCATCAGTTCACTCACAGAAAAAGAGAAAAGAAAAAAACTGGTTAACCTCATTGTCGTTGCAGAAGGCGACGAGTACGGAGGAGCCAATGAAGTAGCAGAAATTATCAAAAAAAGATTACCCAATGCCGATACCAGGGTTTGTATTCTGGGTCATATTCAAAGAGGTGGCTCACCAACCTGTCTCGATCGTTTGATTGCCAGCAGAATGGGGTACCATGCCGTAGAATGCCTGCTGACAGGCCGCTTTAATGTAATGGTGGGAATACTCAACAACAAAATGAATTATATACCACTTGACAATGCCATTAAAGCGAAACAGAAAATTTCTGAAGACTGGCTGAAAATCGTCAAAATATTAGCAAGCTGATTTGTGCGAGCAACACAATCAATCCGGATCGTAAACCAATAAATACAACTCCACACAATGTCAAAGAACCTAGACAAGTACCTGCACAAGAACATGGACAAACAGGCAGGACTGGAACACGTGAACCATAAAACCAAGATCGTTGCAACAGTTGGCCCGGCCTGCGACAGTTATGATCAACTGCTGGCATTGGTAAAAGCCGGAGTAAATGTATTCAGACTGAACTTTTCGCATGGCAGTCATGAAGACAAACAACGCATCATTGAACATATCCGCAACATCAATAAAACACAGCCTTTTAATATTTCCATTCTTGGCGATTTACAGGGGCCAAAACTGAGGGTGGGTGAAATTGAGAACAATGCACTGGATGTAAAAGTGGGAGACATACTCACTTTTACCAATGAAAAATGTATTGGTAACCTTGAAAAAATTTATGTTTCGTATCCGAATCTCGCCGGAGACGTGATCATTGGAAATATCATCATGATTGATGATGGTAAAATTGAAGTAAAAGTAGTGAGCATCGAAAAAAACGGAGACGTAAAAGTAGTAGTAACACTCGGCGGAATATTATCATCCAAAAAAGGAATCAACCTACCCGATACAAAAATTTCTTTGCCTGCATTAACAGAAAAAGATCTGATTGATCTTGAATTTATTATCGACCAACAACTTGATTGGGTGGCACTGAGTTTTGTGCGCAGTGTAAATGATATCGTGATATTGAGGAGTAAGCTCACGGAAAAGAAAAGCAAGACTAAGATTATTGCAAAAATTGAAAAACCCGAAGCACTGGTAAATATCCGCGACATCATTATAGAAAGCGATGGTATCATGGTGGCACGTGGCGACCTGGGTGTTGAGCTCCCGGTTGAGCAGATTCCATTAATACAGAAGGAACTGATTCGTAAATGTATTCACCGTGCCAAACCCGTTATCGTGGCAACACAGATGATGGAGAGTATGATCGACAGGGTGAAACCCAACAGAAGTGAAATTACCGATGTGGCCAATGCCGTGCTGGAAGGTGCAGACGCTGTAATGTTGAGTGGCGAAACCGCTGCAGGTAATCACCCTGCACTGGTGGTGGAAACCATGCGCAAGATTATCCTGGAAGTAGAGAAAAAAGAATACCGTTATAATCGTTCAGAAGACCTGAAACCACAACCACATTCGCCATCTTTCCACAGCGATGCCATTTGTTACAATGCGTGTAAAATATCGGAAGATGTATCGGCACAGGCACTTGTTGGGATGACGCAAAGTGGTTATACCGCATTTATGCTCAGCAGCTATCGACCTTCTTCCCCACTCTATATTTTCACAAAAGAGAAATCGCTGGTAAACCAGCTAAGTTTGAGCTGGGGTGTACGTGCATTTTATTATGCGGAAGAAGACAGTCTGGATGATATCATCTTTGACCAGATTAATATCCTGAAAGAAAGAGGTTTTCTTCAGTCAGGAGATGTAGTAGTAAATACAGGATCAACACCGGTTGATCAGCATTTACCAACCAATATCATTAAACTTACTAAAGTAGTTTAAGCGCATCATATAGCCTGATCATATAAAAGGTTCTCTCCCGTGAATCTTTTATATGATTAACCCACTATTCAAAGCACAGTTCATATGAAAAAGCTCTTCTTCTTTTTCTGCTTTTTGCTTGCCATAAATGCCAATGCACAGCAAGCCGATTCTGTTTGGTTTGTAAACAATTATGTAAAAAAAGAAATGTACATCCCCATGCGCGATGGGGTGAAACTTTTTACGACCGTTTATATGCCCAAAGATGAAACTGAAAAACATCCTGTTCTCATCACACGCACTCCTTATTCCTGTGCACCTTATGGGGAAGCAAATTATTCAGCGTTCTGGACTTCACCAAGAATGTATTTCATGAAAGAACATTACATCTATGTACAACAGGATGTAAGAGGAAGATGGATGAGCGAAGGTGTATTTGAAGATGTTCGACCCTATAATCCGAATAAAAAAGGAAATGAAACTGATGAAGCGAGTGATACTTATGATACAATTGACTGGCTCGTAAAAAATCTGAAAAACAACAACGGGAATGTAGGCGTATTCGGCATTTCATACCCCGGATTTTACTCAACTATGGCAGCACTGAGTAATCATCCTGCATTAAAAGCTGTAAGTCCGCAGGCACCCGTTACAGAATGGTTTCTGGGCGATGATTTTCATCACAATGGGGCTTTTATGCTGATGGATGGATTTTCTTTTTACTCAGGTTTTGGCAAACCTCGTCCCTTCCCTACCACTGTTGGACCCAAAGGTTTTGATTTCCCTACCAAAGACAATTACGATTTTTATTTACGTACCGGTGCACTTACCAATTTCACCAAACTGATGGGCGACAGTATTAAGTTCTGGAAAGATTTAATGAGTCACCCCAATTACGATACATGGTGGAAAGCAAGAGATGCCCGTGCCAATGTTCAGTCCATCTCTCCGAACATTGCAACACTTGTTGTGGGAGGTTTATACGATGCGGAAGATTGTTTTGGTGCGTGGAGTCTGTACAAGTCTATTGAACAGAAAGCAAAAAACAATAACAAGATTGTTATGGGCCCCTGGTATCATGGACAATGGGCAAGGGGTGATGGAAAATCCTTGGGAAATGTACAATGGGGCAGCAATACCAGCGACTGGTATGGAAAAAACATAGAGCTCCCCTTTTTTAATTATTACCTGAAACAAACAGGCAGTATAGACCAGTTAAAAGAAGCCACCATTTTCTTTACAGGTGCCAATGAATGGAAGCAATTACCCAAATGGCCTGCAGATAATATTTCTTATGAAAGTTACGCTTTCCGCAAAGGAGGTTACCTGTCGAAAATAGTCCCTTTAATTGCCCCTTTGAGCAGTTGGAGTGAGTACATAAGTGACCCCGAAAAACCTGTACCTTATACAGAAGATGTTCATTTCAGAAGAACAAGAGAATATATGACCGATGACCAGCGTTTCGCTGCCAGACGGCCAGATGTATTGGTATTTCAAACCGCCCCCCTAGAAAAAGACCTTACGCTTGCAGGACCGGTTGTTGCAGATTTGATGGTATCGCTGTCTGGATCTGATGCAGACTTTGTGGTGAAACTGATAGACGTGTTTCCAGATAATTTTGAAAACGAGAAAAACAATGGATATATCATGAACGGCTATCAAATGCTTGTTCGGGGAGAAGTGATGCGTGGAAAATTCAGAAATAGCTTTGAAAAACCTGAACCCTTTATTCCAAACAAAGCTACCCGCGTAAAATACAGCTTACCGGATGTGGCACATACTTTTAAAAAAGGTCACAGGCTAATGGTACAGGTACAAAGCAGTTGGTTCCCGTTAGTTGACCGAAATCCACAACAGTTTATGGATATTTATCAGGCAAAAGACAGTGATTTTAAAAAAGCCAGTATCAGGATTTATCATCATGATTCCAAGATTGTATTGCCAGTATTAAAATAGAATTTAATCTTAATTAGTTGCAAAATATTGCAATTATCGTACATGAAATACTCCTATAAGTAATTTTTTGAGCAAACGTTTGCACGTTTTTGCGTTTTTTAAATAATCGGAGTACTTTCGTAAAATCAAAATTTATGTCAAACATGGTCGATTCCTTCGAGAAGATTCCGGTTAAAATTTATCCCACATCAAAAGACGGTTCAAAATATGTGGCGCATGAAATTGCTGCATTGATCCGTAAAAAACAGCAGGAAGGTAAACAATGTGTATTGGGTCTGGCAACAGGCTCAACCCCTATCAGTATGTATGCCGAACTGGTACGTTTACACAGAGAAGAAGGACTGAGTTTTGCCAATGTGGTAAGTTTTAATCTCGATGAATACTACCCTATTGAAAAAGAAGCATTTCAGAGCTACTGGAGTTTTATGCACCGCCATTTATTTGATCATGTAGATATTGATCCAAAAAATATACATATTCCGAGTGGTCAATGGTCTAAAGATGAAATCAAAAAACATTGCGCCGAATATGACCAGTTGATGGAAGATATGGGTGGAATTGATTTACAGGTACTTGGTATCGGTAATAACGGGCATATCGGTTTTAATGAACCCGGCTCCAGCATCCATTCAAAAACAAGATTGGTGAACCTCGATAACACAACGAGGATAGCCAATGCCTATGAATTCCAGAATATCTCAAAAGTACCGCGTCTTGCTGTTACCATGGGTATCAGTGTGATCATGAAAGCCAAGCGTATTTTGCTCATGGGCTGGGGAATGAAAGGAAAAATAATTGCCCGCTCAGTAGAAGGCGATGTAACCGAACAGGTACCAGCCAGTATTCTTCAGCAACACGACAATTGCACATTTGTAATTGATGATGCCGCTTCATCAGAACTCACACGTATCAAATCGCCATGGCTTACGGGTGAATGTGAATGGACTCCCGGCATGATTAAACGCGCCGTTATTAACCTGGCACTCAAACTCAATAAATCTGTTTTAAGTCTTACAGAACACGACTACAATGAAAATGGTCTGTCTGATCTGATTGTAGAAAAAGGTGAAGCATACGAAATTAACCTGCAGGTATTTTACATGCTGCGAGACAGTCTCACAGGCTGGCCCGGTGGAAAAGCCAATGCGGTAATACCTGCTCACCCTGAAAGAAGTAACCCCTATCCCAAAAAATGCCTGATCTTCTCACCTCACCCCGATGATGATATCATTAGTATGGGTGGAACATTCATGCGTTTGCACGATCAGGGACATGAAGTACATGTAGCTTATCAGACCAGTGGAAACATTGCAGTAGCCGACGAATTTGTAACACGATTTATCGATTTCGCGGTAGGCTTTGAAGATATGTTTGGCATCGATAATAAAAAGAGTCAGGACATTTTACAAGCCGCCCGCAGTTTTATTGGAGCTAAACAAAAAAATCAGCGCGATACCAATGAAATAAGAGCAATCAAAGGACTTATTCGTCGCTGTGAAGCCAAGGCTACCTGTCGCTATGTAGGTCTTACAGATGACCGCTGTCATTTTATGAACCTGCCATTTTATGAAACAGGTACCGTTGAGAAAAATCCAATGGGTGAAGCTGATATTGAAATTACCATCGCACTGTTACGTAAACTTCAGCCACAACAGATTTACTGCGCCGGCGATCTCGCCGATCCGCATGGAACACATAAAGTTTGTCTGGATATTATTTTTGAAAGTCTTCGTCGCATTAAAGCAGCCGGTGATAGCTGGATCAAAGATTGCTGGGTTTGGTTGTACAAAGGTGCATGGCAGGAATGGGATATTGCAGAAATTGAAATGGCTATACCAATGAGTCCCGACCAGGTAATGAAGAAACGTTTTGGCATTTTTATTCACCAGTCACAGAAAGATATGGTACCCTTCCAGGGAAGCGATAGCCGCGAATTCTGGCAGAGGGCCGAAGACAGGAACGCCAATACGGCCAATCTCTATGCAGCATTGGGTATGACCAAATATGCAGCCATGGAAGCATTTGTGCGCTGGCATTATTAATAAAATTTACCGTTGTTATAAAACCTCCGTTTTCAAACAAAGCGGAGGTTTTATATTTGCCGGATGCAGGAAAGGGTTCAAAAGCAGGTAACAGATCAATTAAACTGGCAGGAAGCCTGGAGGAATCCGGTTTTTAGAAAAAAATTTGTCCTCTGTGCCATTGTATTGGTTCTCATTATCTTTTCACTGCCTTCTTTTTTTGCGTACATTGAAAAAAGAGAAGGAGTTTACCTTCACGATCTGGTTTTACAGGTTATACCAGCAGTTGATGTATCCATCCCTACCTTCCTCATTATCTGGACAATCAGCGGGCTTGTCATTGTACGTATGGTACAAGATCCGGCTTTTGCACTGCTGATGCTATCCTCTTTTATTTTGTTATGTATTGCGCGGATGGTGAGTATTACCATGGTACCGCTTAACCCGCCAGATGGTCTGATCAGGCTAAATGATCCGCTTACCAGCCTTATTTATGGCGGAAAAGATAAATTTATGACCAAGGATCTGTTTTTTTCAGGCCACACTTCCAATATGTTCCTGATGTGTCTGTGCCTCACTAAAAAAACAGATAAATACCTAGCATTAATGGCAACACTTGCAGTGGGTGTACTGGTACTGGTACAACATGTACATTATACCGTAGATGTACTGGCTGCTTTCTTTTTTACTTTCCTTATTTATAGGGTAACTAAAATGATCGTTTCCTACTAAAACGCTTCAGCAAGTTGAAAATACAGTCCGCTATTTTGCCCCTGACCAATTCCATAATCAATGCGAAGATTGAGTTTTTCTGAAGCATTGAGCGCATACCTTACCCCCCCACCAAATGAATATTTAAGTTGATTAAAATTTAACTCACTGAGGTCATGAGCTATATTGCCAAATCCGGCAAAAGCAACAAGTCCAATTCTTTTAAACAGGTATCTTCTGTATTCACCCTGAATGGCAAACTGCTGTAAATCACGGAACCTGCCATGATAATACCCGCGCATGATATTATCTCCCCCAAATGCTGCCTGACTACGTAATGGAACAGCTTTGCCAATATTACCAAATAACCATGCCTGAGCGGCAAATACACCATCTTTTCCTGCAGGAGTGTATTTACGGATGTCGATTACAATATTGGTATACGGGAACTGCGAACCCGTTAACGCACTAAAATGATTAAAATATGCTTGTGCAAAAAAGCCTTTTTCGGGATAGAATGCATGATTTCGGCTATCATAGGTTAGACTTAAACCCAGACCTGAAACATGGTAATTATACCTGCCTGTTACCTGCTGCTGGTCGAACAATCCACCCGGCCGATACTCAATATCCCAAACACGCTGGTATTCATACAGGAAACCTGCGAAGAGACGTGGAGCAATTTTCTTCATCATATGGAGATACACATACATCTGCTTGAAGGAATAGTCTTCCTCGTTCTTTTCGGTGGAGTTTTTCCCCATTCCCCAGAATTTATCCGGAAATGAACTAAAAGAAACCTGTTCGTTTAATATCCAGTTCTCCTTGTGCAGGTATTGGGTGCCACGTACCGATGTTACCAACTGTTTTCTTAATGAATAAAGGGCACCTAGCTGAACACTGGAAGTACGGGAACCGGTATCTTTTTTAGAAGCCCTGAATGTATAAGAAGCCGCCCCTCCAAAAGCCCAGCTTGTTTCTATGGAACGGGTCATGGCTGGAAATACTACCAGTTTTGATGTAGTTTGGGTAGAATCCTGCGACATAACTGTGGAAAAACAGGGCAAAAGCAATGAAGAGAGGCATAAACGCCTGATGCAACGTGTCATATAAATGCAAAATAAGCCGTTGGTACCATTATAAGTGAAAAATCTGGCCATAATTTGCTTACTTTTGCTTGTTTTGTAGACCCTGATACTTTACAATTTTGTAATAAATAATTAACATTACAGTTATATACTAAACGAACCGGATCAGAATGAAAAAATGGGACAGTCATTTTAAGCTTGGCGATACGGTAACCCCCGAGCAATTAGATTTTTTTGACAAACATGGTGTAATCGTGTTTCGCAATTTTCTTGACAAAGAAAAAGTGGCCACGTACATCAGCGAACTTCAGCGATTGGAAAAGCAGTGGCTGGATGAAAAGAAAGATAAAGTCAATGGTATTCCGCTCAAATTCGGAAAAGACGACCAGGGCAATACCACTATTCAGCGTCTTTGTTTTAGTTCGTTGTATAGTAACCCACTTCATGATCTTTTGAGCGATGAGCGTTTGAAAGCATTAACGGCATTCCTCCAGCCTTACGAAGGTCGTATTGCGGAGAATGAAAAAGACGGATTGGTGATCAATAACTATATCAACACTCCGAACAGCACATTTACCCAAATGGGCTGGCATACCGATAGTCCGCGCGACCTTTTTATGGGGCAGAAAATTATGCCGATGCTCAACGTAGGTATTCATCTTGATACCTGCATGTTTGAAAATGGTGGCTTACGCGTATTACCAGGTACACATAAGCAGGGAATGTTCAAACTCCTTTTTGGTAAAAAATATTTCATCGATAATAATGATGATCCGAGAGAAGTTGGATTTGATATTTATTCAGGTGATTTATCTGTACACGATGGCCGTTTATGGCACCGCGTAAAACAATCACCCAAATTTGGTGAAGAGAGCCGCAGAAGGGTAATGTATGTACCCATTGTAACCGGCAAATACAAACCTAAAAACGAAAACAGTAAAACGCCATTCTACCATCGTTTTACCGGTAAAGTGCACCATTAATAGACAGAGAAAATATTATTTTTAAAAGGTCAACGAACAGTTGACCTTTTTCATTCAAAACCTATTGTCATGAGATACGCTTTAATAACAGGTGCCAGTAAAGGAATAGGTAAAGCCATTGCAGAAGAACTGGCATCCCGGCAGGTAAATCTTTTGCTGGTAGCCAGAGATGCCCGTTTACTTGAGGAACTTACACAAACTGTAAAACAGCAATACCATATACAGGCGCATTATCTGGCACTTGACCTCGCAGCACCCAATGCAGTACAAACCTTAAACAGTTGGGTAGAAACCAACCTTTTTAAGGTTAATATACTGGTGAACAATGCGGGCTATGGATTGAGTGGCCCTTTTACAGACTATACTGTGGAAGAACACAAAGCCATGATGCAGGTGAACATGACTGTTCCTGTTGAACTTACGGGCACAATCTTACCCCAGCTAAAGACCAACCAGCCATCTTATATACTCAACATTGTAAGTTCGGCCGCTTACCAGTCTGTTCCAGGACTAACCACCTATGCAGCCAGTAAATCTTTTATGTTGAGTTTTAGTCGCGGACTGAGGTATGAACTGAGAAACAAAGGCGTATCGGTAACGGCAGTGAGTCCGGGTTCTACCGACACCGGTTTTGCAGCAAGAGCCAAAGTTGGTGCAAAAGGACTGAAAGCTGCCGAAAAGGTAAATATGACTCCGAAAGCTGTTGCTGCTATTGCCGTTAAAGCCATGTATGCAAAAAAAGCAGAAGTCATTACCGGGTTTATTAACCAGTTAGGTGCTTTCCTGGTATGGCTTTTCCCAAAAAAACTGGCAGAAAAAACGGCTGCCGGTATTTATGAATTAGATTGATTTTTGAAAAAAGCGGCGTAGCTTTTTGAAAATAATCAGGCAAGGCCTATATTTGCACCCCGATTGAGGAGATTATCCTCTGTCAAACATCAATGACTCCGAAGCTCAATCCGCCCCAGGCGGAAGCATCTGACTACGGATCAAAAAAATAGATACGTAGCTCAACCCGCCTGAGGCGGAAGCATCTGACTACGGATCAAAAATGGCTGCGTAGCTCAACTGAATAGAGCATCTGACTACGGATCAGAAGGTTTCAGGTTTGAATCCTGACGCGGTCACAGAAAGAAAAAAGAAGGACTGGCTTATGCTGGTCCTTTTTTATTTATTTCAATCATTGGTTATGTTCTACGCTTATGTTTTAGCTTCTCAAAAAAAAGACATTTTTTATTATGGTTCCACTGCTCATATAGAATTAAGACTACAGCAACATAATGATGGACTGGTTACCTTCACCAGCAAATTCCGGCCATGGAAACTTATTTATTTTGAAGTTTTTTCAACCAGATCTGAAGCCATGAAAAGAGAAAAAATTTTCAAATCTGGCAAAGGGCGTCAATGGTTAAAAAATATCATTACAAACTCCTCGTAGCTCAATCCGCCTGAGGCGGAAGCATCTGACTACGGATCAGAAGGTTTCAGGTTTGAATCCTGACGCGGTCACTACAAAAAGAAAGGTTACACACAATGTGTAGCCTTTTTTTTTGCCCTGCATCAAACCAATCATTTATGTTTTATGCTTACGTTTTACAACCGCTGAAAAAGAATATTCTTTATAAGGGATCAACAGAAAATCTCAACCAAAGACTGGAGCAGCATAATAATGGCCTGGTCACTTTTACCAGTAAGTTTAGACCTTGGAAAATTGTTTATTTTGAAACTTTCTCAACTAGAGCAGAAGCCATGGTAAGAGAAAAATTTTTCAAATCTGGTAAAGGGCGTGAATGGTTAAAAAATATCATTACAACATACTCGTAGATCAATCCAATGGAACGCAGATTTTCATGATTATTATGATCTTTCATGATAAATCATAATAATCATGAAAATCCGTGTTCTATTTAACCGAAGCAATTATATCCCGCAGTTTATCATTAACTGCACGCTGTGCATTTGCAATGGCTGTTGAAGTATTCATATTTATACAAGGCAGCTCCCCCATCTTCCCCAATGCATCCACATAAAATTTAGCCCATACTTCCAGAATATGTATTTCAGTTTCTTTATTACCTCCATTAGCAATGGCGGTTTTGCTCAGTGCCGCTTCTACATCTAATCTTTTCAATGCCGACTGCTTGTATTCATCAATTAGATAGTGAACCAGCTTTTCATTATTGGCAGTAAGTGTGTATGCTGCCGCCAATGCAGACACACCCACATTTTTCATTTCCCATGCCGATACTTTATCAATACGATCAGCATCGGTATGATAAAACACATCTGTAAAATGCCACAACAATAACCCCGGAATTTTTGCATTCAGGAATGGTGTATGATCTGAACCTCCTTCAAAAGGATTGGTTTTTACTACCCAACCATTGGTAACAGCCTGATCCAAGCAACGACTCAGCATAAAATCGTTGAAGTAATGCGGAACAATCGCCGACTCCGGCAAAGGTCTTCCACCCCATTCAGTATGTTTTTCCCCTCCCCTTGTCCATACAGCAGAAGGATCTGGCATTTTTTCAATCAGAAAAGTACCGCCTGTTTTTTTGGTGTCTTCTCCAACCATATCCAGACTCATCCCCCATTTAATTCCCTTAGCACGAACAGAGTCTTCAACAATATATCTTCTTGTTGAACTGATTTCATCACCCCATAAAAAACTAATACTTCTTTGAGGTGTCACTGTTTTATTTTTAAATAATTGAGCAGCAACATTTGCCATTTCAGCAAGTGTACCCACACCCGATGCATTATCGTTGGCACCAGGTTCCTGCACGTGCGCCGAAAACACAAAACGCTCATCCGGCTTATCACTACCCTTAATATCTGCAACAATGGTAAGCTCTTCTGCGAGGTACGACTTAGCCTGTATCTTTACTTTTAATCTAACAACACCTTTCGCTAAAGCCTCTTTCAAACGATTTCTGGCTGATGTAGACAACAAAATGCCAAACCCTTGCTTTTTTGTACTGTCCACCTGTGCTATGGAAGAAAACTGGATAGAATTAGGATGTTTCTCTGGCTGCGTATAGGCAGGAATGGAATAACCGATTACCCCAATAGCACCCTTGCCCGCTACAGCCCTGTCAACCTGCGATACAGACTGATCAGAAAATACAATCTTCCCCTGCAAATCATGCAAAGCCAATACATCGGCTGATGTTTTAGGCAAATACAACAACTCAGCCTCAATACCTTCTGCTGTTGTTGATGCAGAATTAATGGCCAGCATATTTCTGTTGGTCTTAAAAGAAAGCAGCGGTTCCTTCTCTCCCACTATTTCAACCACAGCATCAACCGGCTCCCATGTCTTTCTGCGCATGGGTCTTTTTTCAATGCGATAGGTAAGATGGTCGCTCGTTTTAGCAACGGCTTCATTAATGTAACCTGCTTTCTTTAAAATATTTTCGACATAATAAATACTCTCATTAAAACCAATGTTACCCGGCAAACGCCAACGCTGCTCCACATACGCAACTGTTTCAAAAGCATTTTGTTCCTGAAAAGCCGCCCGTATGCGGTCGTAATATTTTTTTAAAGTAGGCTCCGACTGGGCAGAAGCACCGAAACTTATAATTAAAAGCAGAAAGAGAAATGTTATACGCATGAAAAAGGGTTTATAAAAAGAATCGTGAAACGTGAGACGTGAGAGGTAAGACGTTAAAAGAGAAAGGTGAAAGGTAAAACCTGATTCGCCTCCCTTTCACGTTTCACGTCTCACGTCTCACGTTTCTCACACCCTCTTATACATCCAAAGCATCATACACCACCACTTTGCTCCACAAATGCCCATAGTTTTGAACAAATGCCTGATGAATGGGGTGATCCTGGTAAACTTTTTGTCCGGCAAGATCGTCAAAGAACATGAGTTCCGAAACGTCCCAGCTATTATCAACCACTTCTCTTTTTTCTGTACTGGCCGGATAACCAATATGCAACTGTTTAATCGTTGGAATGGCTTTCAGGGTTTGTAGTCCTTCAACCAGTTTTTTGCGATCCGATTCCGATCCTGGTTGCTTTAACCAGAAAAAAACATGATGTAGTAACATTTTAGATGCTATAGTAGATGAATGAGGATAAGCGGTTACAAGGGCTCCTGCCCCTAAGATAGTCGCCTGTTCAATAAAATTGCGTCTGGATTGATCTGTCATATCAATGAGATTCAGTCATTTTGAGTAAATTTAAACAATCTGTTTATTGCAACCTTGTCAATCCTGTTTAATATTAGAAAAATATTAGAATGACAGGGCTTTATCAGTATTCTGTAAATTGCCGTCATTCTTAAGTTTTATACTATGACCGAGGAACGCAAATTATTGATTGTAGAGGATGAGAAAAAAATTGCCACCACTTTAAAAAAAGGGTTGACGGAAAATGGCTATCATGTAGATGTTGCTTTTGACGGCATTATCGGTAAACGCTTGTTCGACTCCAACGATTATGACCTTATTATACTGGATATCAACCTGCCGGGCATGAATGGTTTTGAGTTATGTAAAGCCATACGTAACAGTAACCAGCAAATTCCCATCATCATGCTTACGGCCATGAATACTACGGAGGATAAGATTGAAGGCTTCGATACAGGTACAGATGATTACATGATTAAACCTTTTGAGTTTAAAGAATTGCTCGTAAGAATCAGGGCCCTGCTAAAGAGAACCATGAATCAGCAGTTACCAACAGGCAATATTCTTAAAGTAGCCGATTTAGAAATGAATCTCGACACCAAAGAAGTAACCAGGGCCGAACAAAATATTTCACTCACCGCCAAAGAGTTTCAGCTACTCGAATATTTTATGCGCAACCGGAACCGCGTTTTATCAAGAGCCGATATTGCTGAAAGGGTTTGGGAAATTGATTTCGATACACAAACCAATGTGATTGATGTATATGTGAATTACCTGAGAAATAAGATCGACAAAAAATTTGATACCCGTCTCATACATACGCAGGTGGGCATGGGCTACATCATGAAAGAACCCACCTGATGAAAATAAAGTACCGGATTGCCATATTGTTTACCCTGCTGGTAACGCTCATTCTTTTTTTTGTATGTGCATCCATCTACTATTTTTCCAACCTGAACAGGGAACTAGATTTCAGAAGACGAATCAAAAACAGGGCTCTATCAACCATCAGCCTGCTGGTAAAAGTAGAAGGTATTGATAGGGAGCTGTTGAAGCGGATTGATGAAAACATGCTTATTTCGCTCAAAGAGAAAAGCGTGATCGTTTACGACAATCAGAATCGTGAAATATATCGTTACCGAGACTCAGGTGCCACTTATGAAAGACTTGATGAAAGTGCACTTCAAAGCACCAGAGAAAACGGAGAATATATTTATAGCAGAGGGCATAGAGATGTTATTGCAGTGGCATACAAATCGGGGAATCAGCAATATGTTGCAGTGGCCGCGGCTTTTGATGATGTGGGATTGGAAAAACTGGAAGAGCTAAAGTTTGTATTGCTGGTTAGCTTTGTAAGTGGATCTTTAATCACGTTATTACTGGGTCTTATCTTTTCATCCAGAATTGTTCGGCCCATCAAAAAAATAACCAACGAAGTAAAAGAGATTTCCTCACAGAACCTGTCAAGAAGAATTGCACTCGCCACTTCAAAGGATGAACTTTATGAACTCTCGTATACATTTAACCAGTTACTAACAAGGCTTCAGGAGTCATTTGAAATACAAAGAAGGTTTATTGCCAATGCATCACATGAATTATCTACGCCCCTCACCTCCATATCGAGCCAGTTAGAAATTACGCTGCAAAACCAGCGAAGCGCAACAGAATATCAGCAGATCATTCAATCTGTTTATGATGATGTGAAAAACCTGAACCGCTTAACACGCAGCCTCCTTGAACTGGCGAAAGCAAGCGGCACATCTGATGGCATGGAACTTTCGCTGGTTAGGATGGACGAGTTGTTAATGAAGTTGCCGGTTGACATGCACAAAACCAGTGAATTGTATAAGGTTGAACTGCATTTCGATAGTTTTCCTGACGATGAAGACAGCTTGCTTGTTTTCGGAAACGGAGACTTGCTTGAAAGTGCTGTTAAAAATGTGGTACTGAATGCCTGTAAATATTCAAAAAATCATACAGCTAATGTTGCATTGAAATTTTCAAATGAACACCTGAACATCATTGTTTCCGATAATGGTCCGGGAATATTGAAAGAAGACCATGTCTTGATTTTTCAACCTTTTTTCAGAAGCGAAAAAGACAGCGCAGCAGAAGGCTTTGGTCTTGGCCTGTCTCTTGCCTACAGAATCACCAAATTACACAAAGGAGATATTGGTTATAAAGAAGCCCAACCTCATGGAAGTATCTTTACCATTACATTACCCATTGCCCGTAATTTTCACCTTATCTAGTTATAGCGGCATTCGCCCTCTCATTTCTTTTTTAATCTCATTCTAATCTTGTATTAATCCATGCTTAATAGGCTGGTATCATATTGCATTCAAATTATTTAACACTGTTATTATTTGCTCAGGGTTTAGTTTAAAGCCGCTCTTTTCTAAGAGTGGCTTTGTTTTTTTAGAGCCTATCCCCCATTATAATCATCTTCTAATATCAGGCTAATTCCATTTTAAGGGTAGAGGGTCATTTTTGCCTGTATGATAACCATTATAATCCCTGCACTCAACGAAGAAAGAACCATTGCGAAAGTGGTGAACTATTGCTGGACGAAGCCCATGGTTTCAGAAGTAATTGTAGTTGATGACCAGTCGTTCGACCATACAGTAAAGCATGCCACTGAAGCTGGTGCAAAAGTTATTACCAGTACGAAAATAGGCAAAGGAGCTTCAATGAAAGACGGAATGCTTTGCGCGAAAAATGAAATCATTATTTTTCTGGATGGAGACATAGACCCCTATCCTGAAAAAATGATAGAACAGATGTCGGAACCATTGATGAACAATGAATACGATTTCATCAAAGCAACATTTGCCCGCAACAGCGGTCGTGTTACAGAACTGGTTGCCAAACCATTGCTGTCTATGTTTTTCCCTGCACTCTCCCACTACTCACAACCCTTGAGCGGAATGATCGCCGGAAGGAAATCATTTTTTGAAAAGATTGACTTCTTCAATGATTATGGAGTAGATATCGGTATTTTGATCGACATGCACATGCTGTCTGCACGTATAGCTGAGATTAATATCGGCTATATCGAAAACGACAGCAAACCCTTACACGAACTGGGAAAAATGAGTAAGGAAGTAGCCAGTGCCATCATTAAAAAAGCCTTCTCACAAAACAGCAAAGCAGTATCGATGGAAGAATTCCAATCGATCAATGTAATACGCGACCAGATGGAAATGGCTTTTACCGAGCAATTAAGAAATGCCAAAAAAATGGTAGTGCTCGATATGGATGATACCATTCTGAAAGGACGCTTTGTAGATACCTATGCCAGTAGGTTCGGCGTTACAGAATCATTACAGGAAATAAGAAAAAAAGTCACCGACAGCACCCTGAGAACCAAAGCAATTGCCAAACTGTTCAAAGGGAAAAATTTCGGGGAATTAATAGAAACGGTAAACTCAATAGATACAATAGCCGATATCAAAGAAGTGGTATCTGTGTTGCACGACCGTGGTTATATTGTTGGTATTATTACAGACAGTTATGATTTTGTGGCCAACCAGATTAAACACAAAATTGGGGCAGATTTTTTTTTGGCCAATGAACTTGAGTTTTCAAACAGTGTTGCTACAGGAGAAGTAAAAATCCCATCCTTTTTCTTTCACCACGATAACAGCTCCTGTTTACATACTTTATGTAAGTCGAATGCACTGGATCATATTTTGCAAAAGTATGATATCGACCATGGTAACTGTATTGCCATCGGCGACAGTGAAAACGATATCTGTATGGTGAAAAAAGCCGGATTTGGTGTAGCCTTCCGCTCCAAAAATGAATACCTGAAACAAACCGCCGATTTATTAATTGAAACAGAACAGTTCAGCCCGATTCTTGACTACGCAGTACATTGATTCTAATAGACTTCTAATATTAGTTTAATTATCCCCTAATTATTGCCCTGTAGGTTTGATTATTCGATTATGCCAATATTCAACAACATATTGATTCCTGTTGACTCGTTGTACAACGCACAGATAGCTGCTGAAAAAGCACTGGAATTATCTGATGCTGCCCAAACCACTTTATACCTTGTTGCCACTATACGTTATGATTCATTCTGGCAAAAGCTGTTTTACACAGATATTATCACTCAACGACAAACTCATTTAAACAAAAGAAAGTCGCTGGCGCAGAAAAAGATTGAAACACTTCAGAACAGAATAGCTGCCATTTCTCCACATACACCTGTTGAAACGGCCATCATTACCGAAACATCAATTAGTGAGAACCTGTTGCGGTATGCATTACAACATGAGATTGATCTCGTTATTGCTACCAATCAAAAAAAACAATCACGGTTTTGGTTTTCCCATAAAGATATCGGGGAAGACCTCGCCAGAAAGGCAAACCTGGCGGTGCTTACGGTTACAAAAGGCTGCTTAAATCATCCCATAAAATCCATCGTATTACCTGTAACGTCATTTGTACCGGAAAGAAAGATAGATATGGCATTGACTTTTGCAAAAAAATTCAATGCTCATATTCACCTGGTTACCATGCTCGACAGTAACGATGTGAATACAAAGATCAGAATCGATGCTTTTTACCTGACCTATAAAATATTATCTGAAATGGGGCATTCACCCCAGTATAAAATTCTTCATGGAAACGATTCCGACATGGCACTGGTAAGGTATGCCAACCAGGTTAAGGCAGACATGATTCTGGTAAATCCTGAAAAGAAAAAAATGCTCCCTGTTTTTTTTCAGGGAAAGATAAAAGATATGATACAGCCGCTATCGGCATTACATATTCTAACACTCAAACCCTATTTAAGAAGAAGTATCTAAACCAAATTTGTATGAAACGTTCACTTGTAATGGCCATACTTCTGCTAGCCACAGGATCATTATTTGCCCAGCAAACAGATCAGGGCAGAAAGTTATATAGTTATGAAAAATATGGCAGTGCGATTCAATTGCTTAAAAAAACAGTTGCAGAGAATCCGTCTGATATTTCGGGATGGTACTGGCTCATAAAATCGCAATTGGCCGCGGGCTATTCAGACAGCGCTGCTCTTACCCTGCAACAAATACCTGCATCTGTTACAGAACAGCCGCTTGCTAAAGTGCTCAGGGGTGAATTGTTGTTGCAGAAAAACGATTCAGCAAACGCCGTTGCGCTTTTTACAGAAGCCATCGGAACAAAAAGAAAAAAAGACCCCGCCATACAATGGGCTGTAGCCAGGGCCATGATTGATGCACCAAAAGGAAACCTGGCACAGGCCATTGCACTATTGGAAGATGCAGGCAGGAAAGATAAAAAGAATGCAGATATACATATAGCAATTGGTGATGCATACAGAAAATTATACGATGGCTCTTCGGCTGTAAAAGCCTACCAGGAAGCCATTGATGCAGACCCAGCCAATGCATATGCCTATTATATGATGGGTAAAATATACCAGACACAAAACAATGTAGAGGTATTTACTGAATACTATAACAAAGCCATTAATGCCGATCCAGATTTTGCACCTGTGTATTATCCCTTATACTATTATTATTATTTCAGAGATGTAAACAAAGCGCTGGAATACCTGCAGTCGTATATCGCCAAATCAGACTACACAATCGAGCATGATTATATGCTGACAGATCTTTATTATGTATCTAAAAAATACCAGAACGCCATTCAAACAGCACAACAGATATTGGCAAAAAAAGAAACTCAGATAAAACCGCGATTATACAAACTCATGGCCTATAGCTATGATGGACTGGAAGACTACAACAATGCCGGCACATGGATGAAAGATTATTTCGCCAAAGAAGCAGACAGCAATTATGTGTCGAAAGATTTTGAGCTGATGGGAAAAATTGCAGCAAAAAACAATGCTGCTACAGATGCAGCCATCTGGTATGAAAAAGCCTTTCAGATGGAAAAAGACTCCATTGTAAAACTGGGTTATGTGCAGAAAATAACGGCTTTGTACAAAGAACAAAAAAACTATGCACAACAGGCTTTGTGGACAGGTGAGCAATACAAACTCAATCCGGGATTTAATAATGTTGATCTTTTTAACTGGGGCGTAGCATATTACAACGCAAAAGATTACCCGATGGCAGACAGTGTATTTGGTATTTATGCCACCAAATATCCTGACCAGACTTTTGGTTATTACTGGCGCGCCCGTTGCAATGCGGCCATTGATACAGCCATGGAAACCGGCATCGCCATTTCACACTATGAAGACATGATTGATGTGGCTTTAAAAGATACAGCCAATGCCAATAACAAAAAATGGCTCATACAGGCATATGGTTATATCGCCGCATACAGGGTAAATACCGAGAAAAAATATGATGATGCATTGGCGCTCTACGATAAAATACTCGCACTAGATCCCGCCAATGATGATGCAGAAAAATACAAGGAGATATTGGAAAAAATGAAAGCCAGTCAGCCCGACGGCTCAAACTAGTTGGATTTTTAAGGGTTATAGGAACCGGGTCGGAGCGAATGTTCCGGCCCATTTTTTTGGCAGACTACCCTAACTTTAGGGCATGAAAATTCAACTCTGGTCTGTTGGTAAAGCACATGAGAAATATGTAAAAGATGGTATTGAAGATTTTACCAAAAGGATCGGTAACTATTTCCCCGTTCAGTGGCAGATTATTGCCACACCCAAACAGGCAGCTACATTAACTGAACCTGCTTTAAAAAAAGCAGAGGCGGCGATTATCTTAGCGCAACTGGAGAAAGATGATTTCCTGGTTTTGCTTGATGAGCGCGGCAAGCAATTCAGTTCCCCCGAGCTGGCCGATTTTTTACAGAAAAGAGCCAATGAAAGCACCCGCAATATTATCTTTTTAATTGGTGGCGCATTTGGCGTAGATGAAACAGTTACCAAAAGAGCCAATACAAGCTGGAGTCTTTCAAAACTCGTTTTCCCGCACATGCTCGTAAGACTGGTCTTAGCGGAACAACTGTACAGGGCCTGTACTATTTTGCGAAACGAAAAGTACCATCATAGCTGAGGGCTGCCAGCTTCTAGCTATTAGCTTTTAGCCTTTAGCCGCTAGCTTTTAGTATTAACTTAAAAATAAGTGTATTCAATGTGTAAGCTGTTAAGTCCTAAAATACTCGAAGCCAAAAGCTAGTGGCTAAAGGCTAATAGCTAATAGCCTCTCTCCTAAGCAAATAAACTCCCAAACACAACCCTGAGTTCAAAAGAATTATTTAATTTAGAAATATGTTTAGCATCACCGTACTAATACTGATCATTACCTGTGTCATTTCATTTACTGCTTTCTCCAACCAGAAAGTAATGGACGACCTTATTTTTTATCCTCCGGCTATTTCGGGGAGAAATCAATGGTATCGTTTTGTAACCAATGGTTTTATTCATGCCGATATTGCCCACCTCGCATTTAACATGCTCTCCTTTTATTTGTTTGGCGACTTTGTTGAAAAATATTTCAATGGATTCTTTGTAGAAAAAGGACGTGCATTATACTTAACCATGTACCTGACAGGATTGATCGTTTGCCTCATCCCTACATATTTTAAAAACAGAACAAATTATCAATACCGGAGCCTGGGTGCATCCGGTGCTGTATCGGCTGTTGTTTTTGCAGGTATCTTTCTTGATCCAACCATTAAAATTGGTTTGTTTATCCTTCCTCCTGTTATTCCCGGTTTTATTTTTGGGCCCTTATACCTTGCGCTATCTGCTTATATGGCAAAACGAGGTGGAGACAATGTAAATCACTCAGCGCATTTCTGGGGTGCAGTATGGGGTGTAGTGTTTGTCATTATTACCTGTACTTTTCTCACCGACTTCAATCCGGTTACCAATTTTATAGAAAGTGTAAAGTCTTATTTCAGGTAAGTGAGTTGCAGTTTATGTGTAGTATGATCGGTGATCCTGAAACGATGATCGATACGTAAACCCAGTACCCATACAATTTTCTTATCCGATTCAAGCACCCATACTTTTTCCTTCTCCGTTTTCGACAATTTCAGGTCACCGAGAAAGCGGCTGATCTTTTTCTTCTTATTCATACCGAGAGGATAGAAATAATCGCCCTGTTTCCATGGCCTCAATAACATGGGATACTGAAGTGCATCCGCATCAATTACTACTTCCATATTCGTATCGGGAATAGTAGCAGATGCAGTTGGCGAAAGTTGTATGGTACCATTCGCGAAAGCAACCTTAGTATCGGCACTGTCAACAGGTATTAATAACTGATCATGTTCATTTGCCAGTGGCGCAATAATCATCCAGTTACGGTTGCGGATGAGGCGATGTGTTTTTGAAGCAATATAACTGCTGTTCTCCGCCTCCAGTAACTTGATGGCTTCAACAGTTTGTGCTGCTGAAAATCCAAAGTCTTTGATCAATTCGTAGGTAATCGTCATTAGCGGTCTTGCCTGTTTCCATAACAATACAGGAATATGGTATTCATTTCCTTTTTGTTCAATCATTGACCCTAACATTTTTTTCAAAGCAACATCATACAAGCTATCCGCTTCCTTTAACCTACCGATTGTATGAATGAGGTTATTTTCAACAGATGGAAATACTTTTTTAATCCCTGGAATCAATTCATTCCGAAAATAATTGCGGGTATAATCATTGCTAGCATTAGAAGAGTCTTCAATTGAAACTAAGCTTTGCGTGGTAGCATATGCTTTTAGTTCATCTTTCCGAAAATTCAGTAAAGGCCTTAAAAGTTTACCTCGATAGGGTTCCATGCCTGTAAGCCCATGCAGTCCTGTGCCTCTAAACAGGTTCATCAGCACCGTTTCAATATTATCATCTGCATGGTGAGCCACTGCAATCCATACAGCTTTCTCCAGAAATTTTGCTGCGTATTCGCCCCTCACCTGTTCAAACCAATCATAACGAAGATCGCGGGCCACTTCCTGCACAGCAGATTTTCTTTCTGCAACAATGGACTCCGTATCAAACTTTTTTACCAGCACATCCTTCCCATAGCGCGTAGCAAGTGAGCGAACAAATTGTTCATCTCTTTCACTCTCTGCTCCTCTTAACTGGAAATTGCAATGTAAAATAGAAAAGTCGATCCCCGACTGGGCCACCAAATCTGTCAACACCACACTATCCACCCCACCACTCACCGCCAGCAGCAAATGCAACTGCGAAGGCAATTGATGCGGAAAATATTGTTTCCACCAGTGTAGTATGAAGTTTGGAGTTAGTTGCATTTGGTGGTTAGCCGCTAGCCTTTAGCTATTAGCTACTAGCTAAAGGCTAATGGCTAATGGCTAATAGCTAACAACTAGTTAACTTTTTTTTGCTCCTTCGCCCAGGCATCTTTCAGTGTAACCGTTCTGTTGAATACGAGTTTTTCAGGGGTACTGTCTTTATCCAAACAGAAATAGCCTTTACGTAAAAACTGGTAACGGTCGTCGGCTGAATCTTTAGCCAGTGCTGGTTCAGCAAAAGCGTTGGGTATAATTTCGAGTGAATCGGTATTGATATGATCTTTAAAATCGCCTTCTGCATTACCTACATCTTCTACTTTAAACAAACGATCATACAAACGCACTTCTGCATGAACCGCATGTTTGGCACTTACCCAGTGCAGTGTTCCTTTTACATTGATACCGGAAGTATCTGATCCGCTTTTACTTTCGGGGATATAGGAGCAATGCAATTCGGTGATGTTTCCTGACGCATCTTTTACTACCTCATCGCAACGAATGATATAGGCACTTTTCAAACGCACCATTTGTCCGGGAGCCAGTCTGAAATATTTTTTGGAAGGTACTTCCATGAAATCATCTTTCTCAATAAACAGCTCATTGCTGAAAGGAATATCACGGTTACCGGCATTGGCATCTTCGGGATTATTCTCACTGCTCAACATTTCTGTTTCGCCATTGTGGTTGGTGATGATTACTTTCAACGGATCGAATACCACCATTCGCCTTACAGCCACTTTATTAAGTTGTTCACGCACACAGAATTCCAGCAAACCCACATCAATCAGGTTATCTCTTTTGGCGATACCAATACGATCGCAAAACTCACGGATAGCAGGAGCCGGATATCCACGTCTGCGCATACCACTAATGGTAGACATTCTTGGATCATCCCATCCGTTCACATGACCTTCATTCACCAATTGCAGGAGTTTACGTTTACTCATAACGGTATAAGTCATGTTTAAACGTGCAAACTCATATTGTTTGGAAGGAAATATATTGAGTTGTTCAATAAACCAATCGTATAAAGCCCTGTGCGGAATAAATTCCAGGGTACAAACAGAGTGTGTAATATTTTCTATGGCATCACTTTGTCCATGCGCAAAATCGTACATCGGATACACGCACCATTTGCCGCCCGTGCGGTGGTGGTGTGCATGTTTGATGCGATAGATGATGGGATCGCGCATATGCATGTTCACATGACCCATATCAATTTTAGCACGCAGCACTTTTTCACCGTCCTTGTATTTACCGGCACGCATATCGGCAAACAAAGTCATATTCTCATCAATAGAACGATCACGATACGGACTATTGGTACCAGGCTGTGTAGGTGTTCCTTTTTGAGTAGCTATTGCTTCACTGGTACTGTCATCTACATAAGCCAGTCCTTTTTGTATAAGCTGAACGGCAAAACCGTATAACTGTTCAAAATAATCGGAAGCATAACGCTCTTCGGCCCACTCAAAACCCAGCCAGCGAACATCGTCTTTAATGCTCTCTACATATTCTGTATCTTCTGTAACCGGGTTGGTATCATCGAAACGCAGGTTGGTTTTACCACCATATTTGAGTGCCAGTCCGAAATTCAGACAGATACTTTTGGCATGACCAATATGGAGATAACCATTGGGCTCGGGAGGAAATCGGGTAACGATGGAACTGTATTTTCCGCTCTTCAGATCTGTTTCAACGATCTCTTCTATAAAATTCAGGCTCTTTTCTTCAGACATACTACGCTATTAGGCGCACAAAGTTAAGGCTTGTGCGCTAACCTGCCTTTAGTATGCACGATTTAGATTCATTCTTCTTCCCTGCCTATAGGCTATAATTATTTACAAAATCGATCGCCATCTTCATATCATCATGCAAAACACGATCCTGTTCATTAAAACTCACTTTTTCACGGAAAGCCAGTACCAGTTTCTCTACTGCTGAACCACTTTGTTGCGGTCTTCTGAAATCCAGTGCCTGGGCAGCACTCAGCAGTTCTATGGCCAGTAATTTCTCAACGTTTTGAACAACACGGTAACATTTGGTGGCCGCATTGGCGCCCATGCTAACATGATCTTCCTGGTTATTGGAAGAAGAAATACTATCTACCGAAGCAGGTGTACACAATTGTTTGTTCTCACTCACAATACCTGCCGCCGTGTACTGCGGAATCATAAACCCGGAATGTAAACCCGGATTTTTTACCAGGAACAACGGCAAGCCACGCTGACCACTGATCAACTGGTAAGTGCGTCGCTCGGCAATATTTCCTAATTCGCTCATGGCTATCGCTAAATAATCCAGTGCCAAAGCCAGTGGCTGACCGTGGAAATTACCACCACTCAGTATCAGATCCTCATCCGGAAACACATTGGGGTTATCGGTTACGGAGTTGATTTCTTTGATAAATACAGACAATACATGTGCAAATGCATCTTTGGAAGCGCCATGTACCTGTGGTATGCAACGGAAAGAATAAGGGTCCTGCACCTGTTCTTTCTTTTGTTGGGCTATCTGACTGTCTGCCAGATAATCACGTAAAACCTTGGCGGTGTTAACCTGTCCATCGTGGGCGCGGATGGCATGAATACGTTCATGCAATGGTTCTGTGGTACAGGCAAAAGCATCAAAAGACAGGGCACTGATCAGATCGGCCATGGCCAGCAGGTGTTCTGCTTTCTTTAAACAGTACATGCCATAAGCACTCATAAACTGGGTACCATTAATCAAAGCCAGTCCTTCCTTGCTCTGTAATTGAATGGGATACCAGTTCAATGCTGCCAATGCCGCTGATGATGCCATACGTTTACCCTGGTAATACACTTCACCCAAACCCAGCAATGGCAGGCTGAGGTGACTCAGTGGGGCCAGATCGCCGGAAGCCCCTAAAGAACCCTGGGTATAAATAACGGGTAATACATCGTTATTGTACATTTCCATGAGTCGCTTCACCGTCTCAATCTGCACCCCGCTATGACCATAGCTGAGCGATTTTATTTTGAGCATGAGCATCAGTTTCACGATATCGCGGGGCACTTCATCGCCCAGTCCGCAGGCATGAGAAACCAGCAGGTTATACTGAAGCTGACCAATCTGGTCTGCATCTATTTTTACATTCTGTAGAAAGCCAAAACCGGTATTGATACCATAATAGGAACGGTCTTTTTCAGCCATTTTACGGTCGAGAAACTCCCGGCAGGCGAGAATGCGTTCATGGGCATCGAAAGTGATAGAAATATGCTGATCGAAGTCTAACAGGTTCTTCACCTGGCTGAAATGCAGCCATTTACGGTCTAAGGGCAAATAATTATAACTCATGAAAGCAATCCTTTGCCGCAAAGTAAGGCTGTTTTGGCGGATGGAAAAGAGAAAGCGTTTTCATTTGATGAACTGGCTTTTTTTTCTTTATTTTGCGGCTCTCTAAATGACTGGTAACTCAGTCCGCCTCAGGCGGAAGCAGTTGCCTTCTTAAGGATAGAAAATGGATCGGTAGCTCAGCTGGATAGAGCAGCTGCCTTCTAAGCAGCAGGTCATTGGTTCGAATCCAATCCGGTTCACGAAAGCCTCACAGGAATGTGGGGCTTTTCTTTTTGAGGTAGCTCAGAGGATAGAGCATCCCGACTTAGTCGGGACAATCCGGTTCACAAAGCCTCACAGAAATGTGGGGCTTTTCCTTTTATATGCTAACCCTCGAAGTAAACTTTTGGAAAGTTTCAGAACTTTCCAAAAGTTGGATCGCACTGCGGTACATGCGGAGCGGGTCAGACACTTATTCTCTTTCGGCTTAAGCATCTTTTGTTTTACTCAAGCACAGCATTAGTAATGCTTCAAACTAATAGGTAAACCCTAGCTGTGTAACACACAGAGTCCTCTACGAGAGACATTTGCGACGAACTTCTTTCGATTTAAACAACCTGCGGAGAAAAAATTTAAATTATAAAAGAACAGCATGTTTATTTTAAACAAAATTCAGGTCCATTGGCTATATTTATGAGAATCATAAATCAAATTTGCATTGAAAATTCCATGGAAATACCTGTGGCCTTACCTCGTTTTCGGGGGCACTATTATAATTGCCGTTATTTTCAATGTTATCTTCATTGTATCGGGTATCGAACAAAATAATTATCATGCCCAGTTAATCAATCTGGCTGGCAAGCAACGATACCTTAGTCAGTATAATATATCCAACTTATTGCTTTCAGATCGCGGCACCCCCATTCCTACAGAAGCCACACAGAATCTTGCGGTATGGGATGAAGTGCATTGGGCAATACAAAAAAGAGATGACAAATTTCATTTTGCCACTCCCGATACAAACATTATTAATGTTTTCCACAAAATAAACCCTGTTCAACAAGAATTGTTGATCTTATTTAAAAACGCTTTTGCGAAAGGGATTTCCGATTCTATTGTTACCAAAGCATTAAAACTCCAGTCTTTTTATTACCCTGCAATGGATGCCATAGTAGCATCATTTCAGAAGAATGCAGAGGCATCTCTTGTGAATATCCGTCAAAAACAGATTTGGGTTGCTTTCTTTTCCGGATTGGCTCTTATTTTAGAGATTATATTGCTAATCATTCCTTATCACAAAAAACTAATTAACGCATACGCAGAGCTTAAAAGAAATAAAATTATTATTGAAGAACAATCTTTAGAAATAAAACAAAAGGTGAAATCTCTTTCAGATCAAAAAGTGAAACTGGAAGAATTGCATAACTTTGAAAAACTTACACTCGCGGGAATAAATGCAGGTGTATGGAGTTGGGATATTCGCACAGGGCAAGAAAGCTGGTCAACAAATTTTTACCATTTACTAGAATATGAAGTAGGAGAAATACCTGCCAGGTACGAAACTTTTATCAATTTTCTTGTACACCCCGAAGATAAGCAAACAGTTGAAGAAGCTATAAGGCTTCATCTAGAGCATAATCATAAATATCAGGTAAGTATCAGGATGCGAACCAAATCGGGTGAATATAAGTGGTATGATGCTTCCGGTCTTGCCGCGAGAGATCAGGACGACAATCCATTACAAATGGCAGGTTCGATTATTGATATTACAGATAAAATTCTCTACCAAAATCAACTGGAAGCCTCTAACCAGACAAAAAATAAAATATTTGCTATCCTTTCTCATGATCTGCGATCACCTTTAATTGGAATCAAAGGTTTATTGGATTTTCAGGCAGAAGGAGCTATGACGCAGAAAGAATTTGAGGAATATCTATACCTGATGAATGATGGTATTGGGTTTGCTTTGAGAACTTTAGACAATGTATTGGCCTGGTCATCCACACAAATGAATGCAGCAAAAATCAATGCCACCAATTTCCCACTTATTGAAACAATGGGTGAGGTAGAACAATTTCTCAAATACTTAGCTTTACAAAAAGAAATAAAAATAACCTACTCAATCCCTCCTTCTATAATAGCTTATGCCGATGCTACACATATTTTTATTATCACCCGAAATCTTGTAGGTAACGCTATTAAATTTACGCCAAAGGGCGGCGCAATCAGTATTTCTGCCATTGCCATAGAGAACAATGTGCAGGTTTCAGTTCAAGATAATGGAGTAGGAATGGAACAGGAATTTATTAACCGCCTGATGAACAGACAGGAGCATCTTACCACTTATGGAACCAATAAGGAAAAAGGTACAGGGCTTGGTGTTAACCTTATCCTTGATTTATTACAACTTAATAATGGAAAATTAATCATTCAAAGCATGCTCAACAACGGGAGTACCTTCATATATACCATCCCCATTGGCAGAGAAACACGAGAAGATAATACTGTCTGACTACTTTCCTTCTTCGAAGGGTGTACTTTGTCCACTCGACGCAACATCTCCCCAAAAAGCAGATTCCCCGCATCGTTTCCTGAGGCACTAAGGAACTCTGCGGCCACTCACACAGAGGAAAGTTAATGAGTAATCGTTATTTATGACTAATGACAAACGAATAAGTGATACTAAAAGTAAAGGATAACGCTTGCCATGCAGCACGAGAGTCCCTCGTACCTAAAATAATCGTGCGTCGACCTTCTCTTCATTATGAACAAGATGGGGAAAAGAAAAAGTTAGATTTCAGTCCAGCATCCTTAACCGCTTAAACAACTGATTTTCACAAGAAATAATTCTGAAATCATTACTAATTCTTTAAGAAATATTTTTGAATTAAATCCAGCTTGGCTCACGAAAGCCTCACAGAAATGTGGGGCTTTTTTGTTGGCCAACCACAAAGACGTCGTTATGGAACACAGATTATCATGATGATGATGATTAATCATGACAGATCATAATAATCATGATAATCCGTGTTCTATTTTTCTACAAAGAATAAAATTCTTTCACACGTAGGAAAGTTAATGATTAATTTTATTGTTCAATTCTTCAGTAATGAATTAGTAAGATTCAAAGTAATAGACACACCCTGAGTAGAAAAAACTTCTATTTATTCTGAACTTGATTTGAAAAAAAACTAAAGTCCATGCTCTACCGCAAACGCAACCAGATCAATCGGGTGATTGATATTTAATTTGGTATTGATGTTTCTTCGATGCGTTTCAACTGTATACAAACTAATAAACAATTGGTTGGCTATTTCCTGATTAGAATGTCTTTTACGAATGAGACTTATAATTTCCAATTCCCGTTTGGTTAGCTTAAACTGTTTGATAAAAAAATCGTTTTCATGTACTTTTTTATCAACAGGTAGTTTCCAATCATAATAAGTACCCCCATCCAGTACAGTTCTGATACAGGCAAGCAGCTCATCACGGGAAGTGTTTTTTAGAATAAAACCAGGCACTCCATTTTTTTTACTGATGTCAACAAACTGCTGATCGCTATACATAGATACTATGATGATTTTTATTTGCGGGTAATGCTTTTTTATCCTGCCGGCCAATTCCAACCCGTTTAATTTGGGCATATTAATATCCAGCAGGATAAGCCGAGGCTGTTCTGTCTCTAATTGGAGAATGACTGCTTCCCCACTCGTTAATTGTTGAGTTACAATTAAATCAGGCTCCCCTTCCAGCATCAGTTTCAATCCGTCGTTAAAGAGTAAGTGGTCATCTACAATCCAGATGCTGGTTCTATTCTGATGGGTGGCTTGCTGATTCGTAAGGGACATTGCAAATAATTGTGGTACCAGATTTACCCGAGTCTATATGTAATGTTGCGTTTAAATAGTCGCTACGTGAAAATATGTTTTTTAATCCAATTCCGGTCAAATCGGCATTGGCATCTTTCATTGAAAAACCTATCCCGTTATCTTCTATTAATAACTGCAGATGGTCGGAGTGATAAATTAATTGCACAATGGCATGACTGGCTTTGGAATGTTTGCTGATATTGTGCAGGGCCTCATTCACAATTCGATAAAGCGTTAGTGTTACACGTTTGCTTATTGGCACAGGCGTTCCTGTGGTGATAAAGCTATGTGTAATAGAAGAAGATGTATTGGCCTTGAGAATGGTTTCCTCCATAATTGTACTGAGCTGAACGGTATCGAACTCGGCCGGCATCAGGTCATGGGCAATTACCCGTAAATCCTGACAGGCTTTATCGAGCAGGTGCTGTGAGTCGGCAACAATCTGTTGCTGCTCACCAGCCAGCCTGATATTGGAGAGCATGCCTTTAATGGTAGCAAGCGTACCGCCCAAATCATCGTGTAAATCCTGGGCAATTCTTTTTTTCTCATCTTCCTGAGAGTCCATTACTTTCTCCATGGTTCGTTTCTTCTCAGCATACAGGGCTGTTTGCAATGCTTCCTTCTTACGTTTAAGGCTATTGTATTTTAAGGCAATGCCAAAACTCAGTATCATGATTTCTATGGTGCTGCTAACGACCATTGTTACCGCACTGTCAATTTGCGACAGAACACCCCAGCGAGTGAGCATGAGTAGCAGTATATGGCAGAAATACGGGAAGATGGCGATCAGGTATAACTGAGCTTCTTTATTTTTCAGGATCGCTTTTTCCATCAAACTGGCAATTACCAAACAACAACCCATGAGGTAAGCAGCAGTAAACAGCACATTGTACACCATCATCCACAAAGCCGAAAGGCTGGGTTGAAGAATCAGGTGAGTAAGTGTCAGCAACATGATCACCGTAAAAAAATACTGGCTCCATTGTATCGGTTGATAAAAACGACTATTATTGCGCTCCTGCCCAATTAAAAGTTGCATAAACCGTAGCTGCGACATAAAAGAAAGAATGCCTAAAAACGTTCGTGCATATTGATTGATTTTTGGCCAGTTACTCCATAAAAACTCATATGCCATTCCACTATCTGTCAGAATAAATAAGAGCAGGAATACCATATACAAGAGGTACCAGGTGTACAGCGGATCACGTAAAGTAATCCGCAGAAAAATGCTAAAGAGTATAATAAACAGCAGTATACCCGCAAAACAACCATAGAACCAATACAGTCTATTGCTTCTATGCTCAAAGGCTTTTTTAGTATAGAGTTGTATAGAAAATTTGAGTACTTCATCTCTGCGGTCGAGCATCAATAAATAAGCAATTGAACTTTTAGCCGCCACTCTAAGGGGGAATGCAAGATTTCTATGCATGATGGGGCGTTGCTGAAAAGGAAGCAGGCTACCCGTTTCAAATAAGGGTTCTATTAAAGCCGGGGTTACCTGATAAAGATTTGCCCTATAGAGGTGCGCATTATTGATTTCGAGTACCAGATCAACAGCTTCTTGTTGATTACCCACTTCTAAATAAAGCCAGTACCTGTTTTTTGTATTGCCAAAATTAATGGTGCTGTTACTGGTTTGCTGAAACCGCCCTGCTTGTTGTAATCGGAGTGCCTGCCCGGGCGATAACAGGCTATCTGATTCCTGAAAATAATACAGCTTACTGCATGTTACGGGTAAGTTACTGCCAATGCCCTCTGCATGCACTGTAAACCGCATGCATAATAAGAGAAAACAGAAGATGGTTCTTATGGATATGTATTTTCTGTAACGCAAGAGGAGTTATTGAAGCAGCAAGCTATCATATTTTTTATACCGGAAAAATACCAACTGGTTAGTATTGACTAACGATGGGTTAAAACTGACTTTTGTGAACCAATCATCCTGCAACACCCATCTTTTAATTAAAAATAAGTTACGATGAAAAAATCAATAATCGGATCACTAATTGTATGTAGCCTGTTACAAAGTTTTATGGTGATGGCTCAACCGGCGGGATGTGATCCCTGGATTGTGTCAATTTATACTGAGTTATACCAGCGAAAGCCCAACACAGAAGAGTGTAATATCAAGAACTACAACAATGGATCCTGGAGCAGTTATGCGCAATTGAAAGAATACATTAAAGCATATAAGAGCGGCCCGGCAAGTTTATCACCTGCATCTGTTACCGGCGACCCCTGGATTACCAGTATTTACAAAACCGTATATGGCAGACAGCCTAATTGCTGGGAACTGAATATTAATAATTACAACGGTGGTTCATGGGGTTCATTTGATGAGTTAACCAGGTATGTGCGTGATTTTCAAAACAACCTGCAGAAAAGCGGTGTTACCATTGAAACTGCAATGTTAAGTAAAGACAGAAGTCTGGTAGCATTTAAGAAAGATGGTGCTTATATAGCAGCGAATATTTTATCGAACACCAATGGAAGCATTATAGCCGGCGGGGCGGGTAATATTATAGCAGGCGGTGCAGGTAATATTATAGCAGGTGGAGCGGGAAACCTGATTGATCTGGTATCCGGTAAAATTATTGCATCTGGCGGAGGTAATGCCATTTCAAATACAGCGAGTATTATAGCGGGTGGTGCGGGTAATATCATTTTCAAAGTAGGGTCTGCCTTAGCCAGTGTTTCTCATGGCAGTCAGTATTCATTACAGTCTGGTGCAAAATTGCAGATCGCTGCATCTGGTAAAACATCGTTGGTATTTAAATAACAGTATATGAAAAATCGGGGAATGAAATCTTAGTAGAAATAACTGATACTAAGTATAGAGACCGCAAGCGATTTCGTTTGCGGTTTTTGGTTTCCAGCATCAGTCTCCCTCCATCCCCGCAGGAGAAAGATCGGGGACGATCGCAGAACTTCTCTTGACATGGGACACGTTGCAAAGAAGGAACA
>CALRZI010000019.1:0-73518 GCA_943372605.1 Chitinophaga pinensis
CCCCAACTCTACTCACTTTTTTTGCTCGTCATCCTGAGGAGTATTCTGATCGCAGATCAGAAATTACGACGAAGGATATTTTCTTCCGAACACCTCTAGCCAAGCAACCAACCATGGCGGGAAGCATTATCCTTTCAGGGTTAACATTATTTACCTCTTCCCACTGAAATAAAATATTAAAAAATATCTTATATTAGCAATACGCTTTCATATAGCCATACTGTTATTATTTAAACTGGTTAGTTTTTGCATTTCCGGGGCTGTTATACTGTGATACTTATTTACAAGTACAATCTGCGGTAATTACACACCATCACTTCTATAAAGGATTCCATCTATGAAGCAACTCATCCCCTATAAACTCAGCATAAGTGATCTTTTAGTTCAGGCTATTTGCATTTGCCTGCTTATATCCATCTGGTTATTTACCATACTAACAATAGTTAAGAGCGAGGGGCCTGTTCCATCGCATTTTAAAATTGATGGCTCGATTGATGGTTATACTAATAATAGTTGGTTATTATTTATACTACCTGTAATGAGTACAGGTATTTATGTTATGATGATCGTGCTTATTCGCGCCATACCCCGGTTGATGTTTCCCTCCGCTTCAATTGCTGAAAACAAGCGTGAACGAAAGCAAGCTGCCATAAAAAATATATTAAAAGGATTTCAGATTTTATTCCTGGTTCAAATTTTCAGTATTGTGTTGTCAGTATTTCTTGCCGTAACAAAACATATTCAGAAAGTACCCGAGTTCGTGTTTCCAGGCATCCTCATCGGAGGAGGAGTATTGATACTAATGTTGATCATTGTAGCAATTAATCAGAAAGGAGAATAACCCAAAAAGCAACTAAACCCGTTGTTGGTCAGGCGAACAACAATGGGCGAGATCCTTCGTCGCGAACCCGATCTGCGATCGTGACGCTTCTCAGGATGACAGGCCAACAGAGAAATAAGGAACAGAGGAATAAGAAATGAGAAAGTGTAGGAAGATCCGGCCTTAGAAAAAAAGCGTTAAGAAATTTACGCAGTGAAGCGTTAAGCAATGGATGATGTCAGGCTTTCACCTAATGCCGAAGCATAGCTTCGCTCAATCAATGAACAAAAAGCTAGGCTTTAGACTTCTCGAAGAGTCCTTTGGACATCCATTGTAGCTGAACGAAGTAAATTTTAGCTTTTTTTCGACAGCCTTGTCTGAAAGACTCCTTTGGAGACTTTTTTTGTTACTTTTTTGTGTCAAGACAAAAAAGTAAACGGAGGGCTACTCCCCTCTGGAGAACCAACCCTTAAAACAACTAAAATCCTTGTTGGTCAGGCGACCAACAAAAGCGGGACAACCAAACATCCATTTTTTTATCATTATATCTATTTTTTTCTTAATTTCCCTTTATCCTTGCATCTCTGCTTTCTAAAACCTGCCATAAAATCTATTCTATGCAACCAATGAACAGACATGATTGTCTGAGTTAATGTATTTGTTTGAAGCAAGCCATTCATGAAAGGAGCAAACAATCTTATCGCTTTCATCTACAGCAACCTTGCAGGGTTGCTGCTATTGCTCGTTTGTATGGGTACACAAACCGCTATGGCACAATGTCCGCCCAATATTGGTTTTGAAAAAGGGAGTTTTGAAAACTGGGAAACATTAAAAGGGCGTATTGAAAGAGATGGACAGATGTTCATGAATCTTATTCCTCCCGATCCTACTACGCACCGCATACTCAGTGCCAGTACCAATGCCAAAGAAACCGACCCATATGGAGGTTTTCCTGTGGTATGTCCGAATGGTAGTGGCTATTCTGTAAAACTGGGAATGGAACAAGGTGGTTCCGATGCACATGGGCTTAACTATACTTTTACGGTTCCACAAACAAATGCAGACTTTAGTATCATTTATAATTATGCAGTTGTACTTGAAAATCCAACCCATCAGCCGCATGAGCAACCTCAACTATCTGTAAAAATATTCAACGTAACAGACAACAGATATGAAGATTGTGGTTCTTTTCAGTTTATTGCTTCAGCAGATTTACCCGGTTTCATAATGGCTAATGGTTCAAGACCGAATGTTTTTTACAAAGACTGGGCACCCATTACATTAAAGCTGTTGAGTTATGCAGGCAAGACCCTGCGTCTGGAATTTACGGTGAATGACTGCTCTCTCGGCGGACATTTTGGTTATGCCTATATTGATATCAACGAAAACTGTACCACCCCCATTACCGGAAATGTAATGTGTAATGATATTCCAAGACTTACGCTTACAGCACCTTATGGGTTTATGGGATACAAATGGTTTACAGAAGATTTTTCGCAGGAACTCGGCAAGTCAAATACGTTGAAACTGAGTCCCGCCCCTGCTCCGGGAACACGTTTGGCATTAGAAATTGTACCCTACCCCAACCAGGGCTGTCTCGATACGCTGTACACGACCATTATGAAATCGGATGAGCCCTTTGAGTTCAACCTGAAAACCGAAATGGAAGCCTGTCAAACACCCGGACTCGATTTAACCGGATCCACTCTTACACAGGGAAGTACACCGGGTATGATCTATAGTTATTTCGCAGACGAGAATGAATCCGTTTTTGTTTCAAATCCAAAAGCGGTGATACAACCCGGCAATTATTATATTAAAGCAGTTAATAAAGCCGGATGTACCGATACAAAATCATTCAATGCCATTATAAGAAAAAATCCGCTGATTAAAGTATCCGGTAACCTCGCCGAATGCATACCCAATACAGTTAACCTAACTGCTCCTGCCGTTACACAGGGAAGTGATCCAGGTATTGTTTTCAGTTATTGGGAAGATGATAAAGCCACTAAAACACTCGCCAATCCTGCTGTTATCAATAAAACAGGTTTGTTTTATATCAAGGGAGTAAATCAGTATGGATGTACCAATATTCAGCCAGTGTACACTTCTGTTACAGCACCGCCGGTTATTGTTACCCATAATTTTACTGCCTGTGGGGCTTTACAACTTTCTACTGTTAACCCCGTTGAAGGAAGTGATGTAACAGCCTCAGCCAGTTACTGGCGCGATGCTGCCACCACTATCCAGATACCTGTAGATCATGTATTTACACAAACCACCGATTATTATGCGAAACTCAGTTCAATAGAAGGTTGCGCCGTAAAAAAAGTGGCCAAAGTAACCATCAACCCTGTTCCTGAATTTAGTGTAACCAATCCTCCAACGGTTCGCATTCCGCAAACGATTAATCTTGTAAATACGGTACCGGTAAGTGCCGACTGGACCTATTCATATTGGGAAGACAGTGCTACCACCAAACCATTGATGAACCCACAAAGGATATTAAAATCGGGAACTTATTTTATCAAAAGCACCAACACTTTTAACTGTACTGCCACCCGACCTGTTGTAGTAGAAATAGAGGATGCTCTTATTGTTCCGGCCAATATTTTCTCACCCAATGGCGATGGAATTCACGATGTATGGCATATTCCATTGATAGAATATTATCCCGAATCGCAGATTGAAATTTTTACCCGTAACGGACAATCCATTTATAAATCCCGGGGCTACACCCCTGTCTGGGATGGTCGCTCCAATGAAGGGAAGATTGTTCCCGTTGGAGTCTACTACTACGTCATCAAACAAAACGCCAAACAAAAGCCGGTATCAGGTACGGTTACAGTGTTGTATTGATGGGCTACTAGCTTCTAGCTTCTAGCAATAGATCTGGGATGAATGACATATTCATCGATAATAACAACTATAGCTCCCGCTAGCAGCTAGTAGCTGGCAGCTAATCAACCTCCTTTCCGTATTTTCGCATCAATCTTTTTCTGTTATGGATGTGAAAATAGAAGCATCATGGAAAGATGTTTTAAAAAATGAGTTCAACAAACCCTATTTCTTGCAGGTTGTTACACACCTGAAAACAGAAAGGGCTACGGGTGCCGTCATCTATCCACCGGGGCAATCTATTTTTAACGCTTTTTCTATTACACCCTTTAACCAGGTTAAAGTGGTGATATTGGGGCAGGACCCCTATCATGGCGCCGGACAGGCACATGGATTAAGTTTTTCGGTTCCTGATGGCATCAAACCTCCACCATCGCTGGTAAATATTTACAAGGAATTACAAAAAGATATTGGCATGCCCATACCCAACTCCGGTAACCTTACCAAATGGGCCGAGCAGGGTGTATTATTACTCAATGCCGTGTTGACCGTTAGAGCCAATGAACCCGCCAGTCATGCAAAAATTGGCTGGATGGATTTTACCGATGCCGTTATCCGTAAAATATCAGACGAGAAAAAAGGTGTGGTATTTTTATTATGGGGGCGCTTTGCACAAGACAAACAGGTGTTGATTGATGAAACCAAACACCATGTATTAAAAGCAGCTCACCCCTCTCCCTTCAGCGCCGACAAAGGTTTTTTTGGTTGCAAACATTTTAGCAGAGCCAATGAATTATTGATGAAGCAGGGACTTTCACCTATTGACTGGAACATTTCAAACGAAAGCTAATCACATGAGTCAACAACATAAAAAAACACCCGTCTGGAAACTCATCCTCGGAAGAATATTTGCGCTTTGGGCATTGATTTTATTTGTTGTTACCATGATTCCGGCCGTGGTATTCTATCTACCCTGCTTCCTACTCAACGATCCCGCAAAAGCGCGCTGGCACCGCCATGTTTCAAGGGTGTGGATGTGGATTTACTTACACCTGATCGGCTGTCCGATTCGTGTAAAAGGAAAAGAACATTTCGCAACCAACGACAACTATGTCATCATCTGCAACCACAACAGCCTGATGGATATTCCTGTGAGTACACCATTTATGCCTCGCGCGAATAAAACCATTGCCAAAAAAAGTTTTGCCAAAATTCCACTCTTCGGATGGATCTATACTTTTGGCAGTGTACTGGTCGACAGAAAAAGCGATGAAAGCAGGAGACGCAGTTTTGATGAAATGAAAAAAATGTTATCCATCGGACTCGATATGGTCATCTATCCCGAAGGCACCCGCAACCGCACCAATGATCCATTAAAAAGTTTTTATGACGGCGCTTTCAAACTCGCAGTAGACACCGGCAAACCCGTATTACCAGCAGTGCTTTTTCATACCAAAAAAGTATTACCTGCCAACCTGTTTTTCTACCTCATGCCCCATCACCTCGAAATGCATTTCCTACCACCCGTAGCATCCAAAGGAAAAACGACGGCAACGCTTAAGGAGGAATTGTTTAAGTTGATGTGGGAATATTATGACGTGAGACGTGAGAGGGGGAAAAAGTGAAAGGTGAAAGGTGAAAGGTGAAAGGTGAAAAGGGAGTAGTGAGTAGTGAGTTTCGTTAAAGGGCATAAAAAAACTCCGTGTAACTCTGTGCCTTACTCTGTGTAACTCTGTGGTAAAAAATAAAAAAACGAGCAATTCAAAAAAGTTTCCCTATCCCTCCTTTCACTTTTCACGTTTCACCTCTCACGTCTCACGTTCTCTCCTAAAATCTCGAATTCGAAAACACCCTGCTCCTGTTGATCCGCAGATCGCGGAGGATGCCTGATTTGGGGTTGATGGTGATATTGAATGAACGATACAAACCTATTGGCGTTACGTTGATCGATAATTGCCAGCAATGCATTTCACGGGTAATAAACATACTTAACTGCTGCAGACTCCTGTTGTTTATATCGTAACCTCCATTACCTCCCAACTTCCATTTATCGGTAAGACTGAAATCTCCGGTGAAAGAAATGGCTGAGAATGTTTCTGTTCTGAATCCTGAAAAATCAGGTTGCATTACCCTGGTAAAATTCAGTGAATAAGAAAGACTGAGTGTCCAGGGAATATTAAAATCGGTAAACTCAGCGGGGTTGGCCTGCGCAAATTGTAATTGTCTTTGTTGCTCATCCGGTGTCATGAAAGGATCGATGGGAATGTCTTTTCCATTCTCATCTGAACCATCTTTTGACTTGCTGGAGAATGATGTTGAGATGGCCAGATTACCATTGGTAATACGTCCGAATTTCATCTTTTTAAAATCGAAAGCCAGTTCTTTCCGGCGAAACCCATTTGCATCTACTTCGTAAGGATCCAGATTCATACCCGCAGTAATATTGATCTTATTGAACAAAGTGCTGCGTGCATAAAAACTAAAGTTGCCCAGTGCAAAACTATCTGCGAGTAAATTGTAGGATGAGTTAAAACCAAAACCATCAATCAGTTTAATTTTCTTTGTGGCTTTGCCTGTACTGTCAGCCTTGTCTTTCAGCTTCATCTCTAACAGGTTATCGATACCAAAACCAATGCCACCAAATGCACCTTCTGAAAAACCGGGTATCACACCTCCGTCAAACTGTGAAAAACGCATGACCCTTCCCACTGTATCAACCTGTGTATTGTAAAAATATTTGGCTGCCATATCGGGTCGGTAGCTGAATGAGATATTGGGTCGTACTTCATGCCTGATGATTTTTGCATCCTTCGACTTGAGTGTATAGGTTCCGAATATGCGCGTATTCATACTGATACCAAATGCCATTTGCCGGGCCGTATAAAATCCACGCTGAATAGTAGTATCAACTCTCTTGGCACCGCTGTTCCAGTTTCTGAAAATACGCTGGCCATACCAACGTTCTTCAAAGGAAACACTGGGAGCAATGGTTATGGGGCCAAGAGATGGCAATGAAAGTGTGATGGGGATATTGTGTTGTGCACCCCACTGTAAAGTATCGAGCATTCTGCGAATGCTAAATGCCGTATCATAAAACGACAATTGGTTCAACACATTTCCACTATATCCTATACCAATTTTTTCATACCATTTACCCGAACCCACCTGATCCTTTTTCTGAAAAGGATAAAAAGTTACCACGTTAAAATTCATGGTTGGCAGACTCAGATTCACCAATCGGGTATTGTTATTCTGACTATGGTTGGCGTTTACGGTTAGATTGTATTTACCGCGCCAGTCTTTGGTGTAACTGATAGATGAATTCAACTGGTTATTAAAATTCTGAACCGGGTTATTCAGTAGTAACTGGTTGAATCTGGTGCTACCAAAATTTACATTGGCAGAAAAATTAGTTCCCGGTCTGGCCCTGCTATCTCTGCTATGCGACCAGTTGATCATGAATGAATTGGTTTTGTTAAACTCTTCTTTTGATATGCCGCTCCTGTTCAATATTCTTGAATTCTGAATGGTGAGGTTCAGGTTACTGGTAAATTTGTAGCGCTTTAAAAATCTGGAATTAAAGTTTACCATATAACCACCATAAGAATACAAATTGGCCCTTGTGGTAAGATCAAGGTTATCATTAAAAATGTGATAGTAGCCAATACCTTCCAGACCCAGACCAAAATCTTCACTGGCTGTAAATGCAGGTGCAATAAAACCTGACTGCGGCCCTCGGTACAATGGGAAAATACCGAAGGGAATACCAATAGGCATGGGTACTCCTTCAAATTCAGGGAAAGCGGCACTTGAAATGCCCATTTTGTTATTGATGATCTTCATCTTTCTGGTTCGGAAAGCAAAATGCGGTGTATCGAGGTTACAGGTCGTAAATCTTGCTTTACTGGCAAAAGCCTCATCGGCACTTATTTTTTTCAGCACCTCCGCATTCACGTAAATTTCTCCTTCCTGAAAAAAAGTATTTTTTATAACACCTTTAGCGGTCTTGAGATTAAAAAGAATGGAATCGCTTACCGATTTTGTTTCACCTTGTATCAGTTGAGGTTTACTCAACGGGTTACCGGTAGAATCAAGCGAGCCATATGCTTTTACCATCTGCGACTCCTGATCATAGCGAATGGTGGCCGCTTCCATCTGCAAATCTTTGTAATTGGTTTTAGCTTTGCCGTAGAGTATGAATTCTCTTGTATCAATAATCAATACCCCTGAATCTATTGCTGAATAACTGATAGGTGCGTCAATCGAATCTTTTGAAATGCGCAATGTATCAGTCTTTGTAACCAGCGAATCGGTTAACTTTTTCTGCGAGAGGCTATCTGTTTTTTTCCTGCTGCTATCGCTTAGATTTTTGGTTGGAACTGTATCTCGCGGAGCAATACTGGTTCTTGTCTGAAAGGAAATAGGAGCTGCACTTAGCTGCTTATGAAATGTTAATATGAGCAAATATCCACACGCAACAATAGGAAGCATGGTTTTTACGTTAATTTTACAGCGTTTGCGCATATTCACCTGGCAAAAATAGTGTTTGAAGCGTGTAAACCGAACTCTGGCTATAATCCTTTAACGAATTGATATGATGCGTGTTAAATATGCTGCTTTTGTTTTGTTAAGTTTTGGGATCACCATGTTCTGCTCTTTTAGCTCAGATAAAGGCAAACCTCAGCAAAAACAGGTCCTCAGAAGGATTATTGTTGATGCTGGCCATGGCGGAGAAGATGTGGGTGCCCGTGGCAGATATTCAACAGAGAGCCAGATTTCGCTGGAAGTGGCTCTTAAACTGGAGAAAATGTTGAGGGATGCATTGCCGGATGTGGAGATTGTGATGACCCGAAGAACCGATGTGTTTCATTCTGTAATCCAGAAAGCAGATATGGCCAACCAGGCCAAGGGCGATCTTTTTGTGTGCATACACGTAAACTCGGCCGCCGCAAGAAGAAACAGGGAATTTGTAGGTTATAAAACCATTACCGTAAAAAGAAAGGGGAAAATGGTGAAACAAAGAGTGAAAGATTACCGCACCTGGACCACCCCTAGTCCGGCCATGGGTACTGAAACCTTTATTTATGGTATCGACAAAACCGATGAGCGTAAAGCAGTGGCGAGTGAAGGTTTGGATGAATACCTTGATAGTGTTTCGGTAAAAATTCTGGAAGCACGTAAAAAAACAGATGCCAACGATCCTACCAAAACCATGCTGGCCAATATTCTTACCCAGCAATATTTCCAGCGAAGCGCCAAACTGGCTATGACCATTGAAGAGGAGTTCGAGAAAGTAGGTCGCGTTAGCCGCAAGGCCCAACAGAGAAAAAAAGGTATCTGGGTGTTGCAGGCCGTGAATATGCCTGCAGTGCTGGTAGAAACGGGTTTTATTTCCAATCCCGATGAAGAAGACTATCTGAACAGCGAAAAAGGACAGATGGAAATTTGCCAGGTGGTGACCAAATCGATCCGTATTTATAAGAACTCTCTGGAAAACCAGGCCGGTATTACTGCGGGCAGTAACAGAAAATAAAGCCGCTTTAACAGCCTTTACAGAATCCCTAAACCCAAGAAACCTTAGTTTTGCGATATGAAGATATCGAACGAAACAAAAGTGGGCGCACTAACGGCGATTGCCATCACTTTACTGATCCTCGGATTTAACTTCCTCAAAGGAAAAACATTATTCAAAACCGGTAATTTCATTTATGCCAAATACGCAGATACCAAAGGTATTATGGTATCAAATGGCGTATTTATCAATGGTTTTCAGGTAGGTTCTGTGTACGATATTGAAAATGCTGATGCCAACCTCTCCGCTATTGTGGTGGCCATTAAACTGAAAGACAATTATAATATTCCAAGCAACTCTGTGGCATCTATCAAAGAAAATCCACTGGGTAATGCCAGTATCACCATCAGCCTGGGTGATGCCGCTTCTTATGTAAAACCCGGCGATACCATACTCACTTCTTCTTCTGCCGGCTTATTGGGCGATGTAATGAACAAACTGGGACCTGTTGGCGATCAGATTAAAGCAACGGTGAGTTCGCTGGACAGTGTGTTGAAGAATATCAATACCATTTTCGATCCTGCCACCAAAAACAACCTGCAGGGTGTAATTGCCAATATCAATAAAACCACGGCCAGTCTTGTGGTTTCATCTGCTTCCATACAGGCCATGTTGAACCAGCAAACAGGTGCCATTACTGCTTCCATGAACAATGTAAACAGTTTCACCAAAAACCTGGCCGATAACAATGAGAAAGTTACCCGTATGCTCAGTAATGTGGAGAAGACAACCGAAAACTTATCTAAAGCTGATATTGATGGTACAGTGGCTCAACTGAAAAATTCTATTGAAACACTCAATGGTTTGCTGGCCAAAGCCTCTTCTACCGATGGCTCATTGGGTAAACTGCTCAACGACAAAACATTGTATGATAACCTGAGCAATACCGTAAGAAGTGCCAATATTCTGATGGACGATCTTCGTGTACATCCTAAACGCTATGTAAATATTTCTGTCTTTGGAAAGAAAGATAAAACAGGCCCTTTAATGGCTCCATTAGACTCTACGAAGAATAAACAATAATGCGGATCAGCCAATTTGTTTTTTGCGCTTTGTTGTTGTGTTCTGGCCTTTTTGTTAAGGCCCAGACCAGCAATCCACCTGTTACAGATACTACAAAAGCTGCAACAGGTATGCGATTGGAATACCTGAAAGGCGCTCGCACCCACTTACGGAAAATAGATTCGTTAAATCAGTTTATTTCTTATGCCGGTGATGTAATCATGAAGCAGGATAAAACCCTGTTTTATGCAGACAGTGTATCAATAAACACTATTACCAATGTATTGGAAGCATTTGGCAATGTTCATATCAATGATGCCGATAGTGTGCATACTTATGCGCAGTACCTGAAATACCTTGCAAAAGATAAAAAAGCCTACCTGAAAAAAAGAGTAAGGTTAACGGATGGAAAAAGTACCCTCACCACCGAAGAACTGGAATATGATGTAACCGTAAAAATCGGCACTTACCTGAAAAGCGGTAAAGTAGTCAATGAAAAAACAACACTCACCAGTACCGAAGGTTATTACTATGGCGATACCAGGGATATTTATTTCAAACGAAAAGTGGTGTTGATTAATCCAGACTACCGCATCAATACCGATACACTTCAGTACAATACAGATACTGAGATTGCCACATTTACAAGTCCGACAACAATCCGCGACGATAAAAAACTCGTCATCAAAACACGTGACGGATTTTATGACCTGAAAAACAAACGCGCAGAGTTGTATAAACGTTCTGTTATCGACGACAGCGCTTATACTATGACGGCCGATGAAATGGCACTGGACAGCATCAGTGGTTTGGGCGAATTCAGGGGCAATGCTGTGTACCGCGGAAAAGATTCTACCAAAGGGTTTGATTTGATTGCCAATAATATCAAAACAAATAACAAACGTAATTCCTTACTGGCTACCCAAAGTCCACTCCTGTTATTGAAACAGGATCGCGACTCTATTTATATTGCTGCCGATACTTTTTATTCCGCCAAATTATCTGATCTGCTTAAAACAAAACCTGTTCCAAGGGTAAGAGACAGTGTAGATTTTGTTTTTGCCCCCGACAGTACCAAAGAAGACAGTACCGATAAATATTTTGAAGCCTATTACAATGTGAAGATTTATTCCGACTCCATGCAGAGTGTAGGCGACAGTTTGTTTTATGCACTGAAAGATTCTGTGTTCCGCATTTTTAAACAACCCGTAGTATGGGCTCAGGAAAACCAGATAAGTGGTGATACGATTTATATGTACCTCAAAAACAGTAAGCCGGAAAGATTATATGTATTTGAAAATGCGTTGGCACTGAGTAAGGTAGACAGTTCCATGTATTTTAACCAGGTAAAGGGCAATACCATCAATGCCTATTTCGACAGTTCGGGGCAGATTGATTTTCTGAGATCAAAAGGCAATTCGGAGAATGTGTATTACGGGGTTGATGAACAGAAGAATTTTATAGGCGTAAACAAAAACAGTTCCGATGTTATTGAGATACGCTTTGATAATGGCAAACCCAAACGAGTGGTATTAATCAATGCCGTAGATGGCACTATGTACCCAATGCGACAGGTGAATCATGATGAACTGAAATTGCGTAATTTTAGATGGCTCGATAACCGAAGACCCAAGAGCAGGTTCGATATTCTTTCGGGTCAATAACTATCCCCTGTTTAATTTGTAAATTGCACGTATGATCTTACCAAAGTTTGTACACACCCGTTTATTGCATCCCCTGAAACAGTTTATTCACGATAGCCGTGCTATTGGTATAACATTACTGGTATGTACTGCTGTATCGCTGGTGGCAGCCAACCTGGGCATCTGGGGCGAAAGCTATAGAAGCATGTGGAATATTTCTTTTGATGGTTCACTCAACCATCATGCCCATCTTGGCTTTTTATCATTACCCAATTCTCCGCTCCTTGTTATCAATGATGCACTGATGGCATTGTTTTTTTTCCTGGCGGGAATGGAAATAAAACGTGAACTGGTTTGTGGTGAACTTGCATCCATAAAAAAATCTGCACTTCCTGTTATCGGTGCCATTGGAGGTATGTTGTTTCCTGCATTGTTATTTGGTCTTTTTAATAAGGGTACCATATTTATGTCGGGCTGGGCCGTACCAACAGCTACAGATATTGCGTTTACACTTGGTATTGCATCACTATTGGGCAAAAGAGTTCCGGTAGCTTTAAAAATATTCCTCACAGCACTGGCCATCATCGACGACCTCGGTGCCATTGTGGTCATTGCATTATTCTATGGTGGCGAAATCGTGTTCGGCTATTTGCTGGGAGCAATAGCTGTAGTAACCCTTCTATGGTTCATGAACAAAAGAAAAATGGCTTTTGGATGGCTGCATTGGCTACTGGGTATTGCACTCTGGTATTGTATGTTTAATTCAGGCATACATGCTACGGTGGCAGGTGTACTTTTCGCCTTTATGGTTCCTGTTCCAAAGCTGGAAGAATTAGAGCTGAAATTTCATACCCCGGTTTACTTCATCGTCATGCCCGTTTTTGCATTGGCCAATACGGCCATCGGTATTCCTGAAAACAGTTTACAGGCTTTAAACAGCAGTTTAAGCTGGGGAATCATCATCGGACTTTGTATCGGAAAACCATTGGGTATTACCACTGCGTGTTATCTGCTGGTATCACGAAAACTGGCAGAACTTCCATCCGGCACAGACTGGTATCAAATGATTGGAGGTGGTTTACTGGCAGGCATTGGATTTACCATGAGTATTTTCATCTCCACACTGGCTTTCACCAATACCGCCGACCAGGACATCGCAAAAATATCCGTCCTCCTCGCGTCTTTGATTGCTATGGTAAGTGGATATGTTTGGCTCAGGAAACAGAGGAATAAGAAATAAGGAATAAGAAATTAGAAAGTATAGTGTACTCCTTGTTTCTTATTCCTTATTTCTTATTCCTTATTTCTTGATTCTTGTTCCTTATTTCTTATTCCTTATTTCTTATTCCCTATTTCTTATTTCTCTGTTCCCTCGGCTTTCTCCATCATCAGATACGCTTTAATAAAGCCATCGATCTCTCCGTCCATTACTGGGCCAACGTTGCCTACTTCGTAATCGGTGCGGTGGTCTTTGATCATTTTATAGGGATGGAATACATAACTTCTGATCTGACTGCCCCACTCTATCTTTTTCTTATTGGCATTGGTGGCATTCATGGCTTCCTGCCGCTTGCGTAATTCTTCTTCATACAATCGACTCTTCAGCATTTTCATAGCCAGTTCACGGTTTTCGCCCTGTGTTCGCGCCTGCTGACATTCCACAATGAAACCACTGGGAATATGTTTGAGTCGAACGGCTGTTTCTACTTTGTTTACGTTCTGTCCGCCACTACCACCACTACGGTAAAAGGCCCATTCCAGATCGCTGGGATTTACATTGATTTCTATACTATCATCAATCAACGGATAAACAAAGACCGATGCAAATGATGTGTGGCGTCTTGCATTACTGTCGAATGGAGAAATACGAACCAGTCTGTGTACACCGCTTTCTGCTTTTAAAAATCCATAAGCAAAATCGCCATCAAACTGCAGCGTGGCACTTTTGATACCGGCGCCATCACCTTCCTGAAAATCGAGTTCGGTTACTTTCCAGCCCTGTTTATCACCATACATGCGATACATGCGGAGTAGCATTTCTGCCCAGTCCTGGCTTTCAGTTCCACCGGCACCTGAATTAATTTGTACAATTCCGGGCAGTTCATCTTCAGGTTTATTGAGTGTACTCTTGAACTCTGCATCTTCAATATTTGTCAATGCATTTTCATAAGCCTGTTTGGTTTCTTCTTCAGAAGCGTCACCGGCTTTCCAGAAATCGAAGAGTACGGCAAAATCTTCTACTGCCGATTCCACCTGTTTGTACAGTCGGAGCCAGTATTCATTTACCTTAATTTCTTTCATGATAGCCGTGGCACGGGCATTATCATCCCAGAAGCCAGGCGAGAGTGAGAGTTGACGATCGGTTTCTACTTTATAGTTCCTGTTATCGACGTCAAAGAAACCTCCTCAGGACAACTACACGGTCCCTTAAAATTTTAATTTGTTCTTGTGTCATACGTTGTGAATTTTTGGATTTCTGATGTCTGATGTCGGATTTGTTTTAAATCCGACATCAGACATCAGAAATCAGCCATCTAAAAAACCATAAGCCTCATAAGCCGGATTCTGTTCCTACACCATCATTTATCTGGCCTCAACATTACTGTTGCGATCTTGCTGCCTACCCTGGAACCCTCCCGACCGATGGTCGGGATCGGACGAGCCGCCCTCAATGATTCCTATACATGGCATTACAGCACCCAAGGTTTACCCGCTCTTACTGTTACCAGTAAAAACCGTGAGCTCTTACCTCACATTTTCACCCTTACCCCTACATTGCTGCAGAGACGGTTATTTTCTGTGGCACTATCTCGTCCCGATCAGATCGGGAGCCGGCTCTTCACCGGTGGGTTGCCCTTTGCTGTCCGGACTTTCCTCTCCCATATTATCGGAGCGATGGTTCGGGCTTATGGAAGGGCGAAGATAGGGAAAACGTGAGAGGAGTGACGTGAAAGGTGAAACGTGAGACGTGAAAAGTGAAACGTGAAATGAAGATAAGGTTAGAGCGTATATTTCCTCCCCCTTTCACTTTTCACTTTTCACCTCTTCTCACGTCTCACCTTTCACGTCTCACGTTCTCAATACTGAAAAAAAATCTCCGTCGCCCCATATCCAAAACGAGGATCGTATTGGTTGATGAAATTTTTTACTTCACGTTTGGTTTTGAGGATATCGTGTATCTCTTCTCTTAATCTGCCGGTTCCTACACCATGAATAATGATGAGTGTTGGTTGGCGATGGGCTATTGCCAGATCGAACCACTTTTCGAACTCGGATAACTGGATACCAACGATTTCGATATTGCTGAGTTTTTCGTAATCGTGGGTCAGCTTTTCAATATGAAGATCCACTACTGAACGTGCAGGTGGCAGGTTTTGACGAACTTTTGAAGCATCATATATCTTGTAACCTTTACCAGACAACTTGGAGAGATCTACATAATCTTCCTCTATTTTATCGGGATAGGTATCAAATAACTTGTATGAAATAGTAGGTTCATTGTTCTCTTTCATCGCTTCAATACGCTGAAACAGTTGCCTGGGCTTTAGTTTAAGTTGTGTTTCGTAGTGAGGCGCTTTCTTTTTTTCGGGTTGCAGCAATGAAAAATCAATGGAAAAAGAGGGGCTGTCGTTTACCGCTTCAAATGCAATGTCGTGCAGGTAAAAATCGTGAAAACCCTGTACCTGATTCGTGAGTTCGAAATTGAGTTCCTGTGCGAACAATTGTTTATAGACAAACTGGTATGCCTGTGGGGTTTTATTAACGAGGTGCACCCTTAACAGGTCTACCACTTCATCATTAAAATCATCGAGAGAAAATTTTGGGATGAAAGAAAGCCATACACCATCTGCCACCTGTATCTGGTTGGGTTTGGGTTTTTCTTTGGGAAGCTGGTCAATGTATTGTTTGGGTGCTGGTTTCTTTTCTTCGGGTTGTTTCTTTTTGGTGAAACGATAGAAATACGGAAAATCGATCTGATCCATATAAGCAGGGAACTTTACACCCCTTACTTCGATCATCACCATTTTATCGTTGATCATTTCAATTACTTTTCCCTCTTCATTGCTGTGTAATACAATGATCTCGTCTCCTACCTGGTATTTCATGCTGTAAAAATACGGAAGAAGAGAAACAGAGGAATAAGAAATAAGGAATAAGGAATGAGAAAGTATTTTGCCCTTCACTTTCTCATTCCTTATTTCTTTATTTACCCTGCTGATTGGTTTAGAACACTGTTTTTACGACCATAAAAGAAATAAATCAATAGACCAAGCGTCATCCACATAAAAAACCAGGCCCAGCTTAAAGCAGGTATTTCAATCATCAGATACGAGCAGGTAAACACTCCCATGATGGGTATAAAAGAATAATTACGCAGAAAAGTAAGTACGCTCAATACTATCGTTATAATAACAAATACGATAAACAGTATTTCCTGGTAACCTTCCGTTGTGAGGTTGTTAATGGCCAGTTGTAATCTTTCCCGCGTAAGAAAAATAAAGGTGAGTGTTAATGCAGGGATGATCCATTTGCCATTGATATAGGGCAGGCTGAATTTACCCGGTTCTTTTTTCACCGGTGGCAACAACAATACACCTCCCGATACCAATACAAAAGCAAATAAAGTACCGATGCTGGTGAGGTCGGTCATAATACCCGATTCAATAAACAAAGCACCTGCTGCTACAATGATACCTGTTACGATTGATGCAAAAACGGGCGTATTGTATTTAGGATGTATTTTCTGAAAACGTTTAGGTAATAATCCATCACGACTCATACTCATCCATATACGCGGTTGTCCCAACTGGAATACGAGCATTACAGATGTAGTGGCAACAACTGCACTGATAGATACAATTTTTTCAATCCATGGCGCCCTGTTTTCAAATACAAATGCCAGTGGGTCATTTACGTCTTTGAAATTGGCATAGTTCTCGATACCGGTTAGTACCAGTGCAATGAGGATGTATAGAACGGTACAAATCACCAGCGAATAGATCATTCCCTTTGGCAAATCGCGTTGCGGGTCCTTACATTCTTCTGCAGTAGTTGATATGGCATCAAAACCAATATAGGCATAGAACACAGCAGATACCCCTTTCAGCACACCTGTAAATCCATTGGGCATAAACGGTCTCCAGTTATTGGTATCCACAAAAAATGCACCTGCAATAATTACGAATATGATAACAGCCACTTTAAAAATCACCATGGCATTGGCTGTTTTTTTACTTTCTTTTATTCCGATGATCGTGATCCATGTAATCAATGCCACTACCATAAAAGCGGGCAGGTTGAAAAATATATGCATGCCACCAATTACCGGGGCATTGTTATAGGCATCAATGGCAAAACGATATGACTCAAGTTGTGCCGGATCTGTAATATTTCCCGCTGCCATTGCATTGGTAGCCGTTGTAAATGCATTGGAAGCGGTTAATGGGTCTACCAATAACCAGTCGGGTAAATGAATATTGAAAATATGTACCAGCAGATTATTAAAATAACCGCTCCACGATATAGCCACCACAATATTACCAATGGCATATTCGAGAATCAATGCCCATCCGATAATCCATGCAATCAGTTCCCCGAAAGTAACGTAGGAATAAGTGTAAGCACTACCTGCTACCGGTACCCTGCTTGCAAACTCAGCATAACAAAGTGCAGAGAACCCACAGGTAATGGCTGTAATAACAAATAACAGGGATATACCCGGTCCACCATCGTAAGCAGCACCTCCAATGGTAGAAAATACCCCGGCTCCTACTACTGCCGCTATACCCAGATAAGTGAGATCGCGTACTCCCAATACTTTTTTCAGTCCGGCTCCATGTGCATCTGAATGACCGGCTGCTGCATCTGCCGTAATTTTATCAAGCGATTTTTTTCTGAAAAGAGAACCTGACATGCTGGTTGGTTTTGGTGATGGAAGAATCGTTATTTACAACTTGAACAGGTGACAAGATAATTCAATCCGGTTAATATTCTCGCTGTATGAGAAAATTGGCCAGTTCCTGTAAAGGCTCTTTACGAACGGCTCTTACGGCAATGGCTTCAAGATGCCCTAATGCTGTTTGCAGGTATTTATCTTTGAGCGCCCTGGCCCATTCATCAATATTACAGGCACGGAAAATAGCCAACATTCTTTCTACTTTATCCGCAGGGTTTTGTCGCATTAAGTGTTCCATCTCTTTCCGCTGTTCCGGTGAAGCCACTTCCATTGCATGTAACAGAAGAAATGTTTTTTTATTCTGACGGATATCTCCACCCACATCTTTCCCGAATTTTTCAGGATCACCAAAAGCATCCAGGTAATCGTCCTGCACCTGGAATGCGATACCGAGGTTTTTGCCAAAATCGTAGAGATGTCTGCAATTGCCTTCACTGGCCCCACCTATAATGGCCCCCATTTCTAAACTGGCGGCAAGTAATACCGAAGTTTTCAGACTGATCATTTGAATATAGGCATCTAAAGAAACGATTTCAAGTTTTTCGAAATCCATATCCAGTTGCTGCCCTTCACAAACTTCCCTGGCTGTTGTATTGAAGAGGTTGAGAATACGATGCAGGTATTGCGGATTTATTTTATTGAGGTATTCATATGCTTTGATAAGCATTACATCACCTGCCAGCAAAGCTGTGCTTTCTCCGTATCGGATGTGTACGGTTTCCATTCCTCTTCGCAAAGGAGCTGCATCCATGATATCATCATGGATCAGCGTAAAATTGTGAAACAGTTCAATGGCTGTTGCCATATGCCAGGTATCGGGATGAATTTCATCAAACAATTCATTTCCCATGAGACACATTACCGGTCGGATTCTTTTTCCTCCCCATGACAGGAAATATTCGTTAGGCTCATAAAGGCTGGAAGGCTGCTCCGGAAAGTGCCTAACCGCAAAATGATTCCCGAAATCTGTTACTAAATCTTTAAAACTGCGCATAATACAAACCTAAATATAAAAGCAAAAGCAACCTTAACTATTCCTTGAAGATTAAGGGGATTATTTTTGGCACGATTTTATATTATAAGAGAAAAACACTGTTATGAAAAGAGTAATTCTGTTAACCCTGATTGTTTTTACTGCTTCTGTTGCTATGTCGCAGAGCACAGGCTCAACCTACAAAACCGCTTTGGGTGTAAAAGTGTACCCCGGCGCAATTAGTGTAAAGCACTTTGTGAAAGATAATGCCGCTGTTGAAGGACTTGGCTATATTTCAAATGATGGATTCCGCTTAACGGGTCTATATGAATACCATGGCGATTTTACCGGTGTTGATGGCTTGAAATGGTATGTAGGTGGTGGTGCTCACCTTGGTTTATGGAGCGACAACTGGCGCAATCGTTACCCCGGCAGAAACGATGGTCTGGCCATTGGTGTAGATGGTGTACTGGGTGTTGATTACAAAATAAAGGGCGCGCCACTCAACCTTAGCTTCGACTGGCAACCCTCTTTCAACTTCATCGGCTACAACTATTTCGAAGGTGGCTGGGGAGGAATTGGGATAAGGTATACGTTTTAGAATAAGAAATAAGGAACAAGAAATCAGGAATCAGGAAGTTAATTTGAAAACCAACTTCCTGATTTCTTGTTCCTTGTTACTTATACCCTGTTTCTTATTTGTTATTTCTTATTCCTTATTTCTCTGTTATCTTAAACAAGCTGTCTACAAACTCTCGTTTATCAAAGATGATGAGGTCATCTATTTTTTCTCCTACTCCGATATATTTTACGGGAATCTTAAATTGATTGGCGATGGCGATTACAACGCCGCCTTTTGCGGTGCCATCTAATTTAGTGATAGATAAAGCAGTTACTTCTGTGGTTGCGGTAAACTGACGCGCCTGTTCCAATGCATTTTGTCCGGTTGAACCATCCAATACCAGCATTACTTCATGTGGTGCATCGGGAATTACTTTTTGAATGACACGTTTAATTTTACCGAGTTCATCCATCAGGTGCAATTTGTTGTGTAATCGACCGGCTGTATCAATGATTACCACATCTGCATTACGTGCCACCGCACTTTTTACGGTATCGAATGCAACAGCGCTGGGGTCTGAACCCATTGCCTGTTTTACAATAGGAACACCTACTCTTTCACTCCAGATGGTTAACTGGTCTACCGCTGCTGCACGAAATGTATCGGCTGCACCGAGTACCACTTCCTTACCTGCTTTTTTATAATTGTGTGCGAGTTTACCGATGGTGGTGGTTTTACCTACTCCATTTACACCTACTACCAGTATTACATAAGGTTTTTTGCCATGGGGAATATCGAAGTCTTTGTAAGAGAAGTCAGGAGCATCCACCAGCATATTTTGAATCTCTTCCTGCAGTAGCTTGTTCAGCTCAGTGGTGTTTACATATTTATCCTGTTTAACCCTGTTCTCAATTCGTTCAATTATTTTGATGGTGGTATCAATGCCTACATCGGCACCAACCAATGCTTCTTCCAGTTGATCAAGGACTTCTTCATCTACTGTGCTTTTTCCTGCAATGGCCTTGGTGATTTTGGAAAGAAACCCTTCTTTGGTTTTTTGCAAACCCTGGTCGAGGCTTTCTTTTTCTTTCTTCCCGAATAACTTGTCAAAAAATCCCATGAGAAGTGTTTTTAGCGCTGCAATTAAATACAAAAAGCCTTCCCGTAAAAGAGAAAGCTTTTAATAAGATCAAATCAAGATGAGAAAGATTATTTCTCAGTCATGTAGTCCTTCACCTTATCCTTGTGCACAATAGCCTCTTTAAAGGTATATGCACCGGTTTTAGGGCTACGAACAGCCTTGATTACTTTAGTCCAGTTCTTAGCTTCAGCGGCTGCTTTCTGGTCTTTTACTTTCGCGTTTTTGGAAGCTGCTTTTGCCATGATTATTTAATTTCTTTATGAACAGTTACTTTTTTCAAAATTGGGTTGAACTTTTTCAGTTCCATACGCTCAGGCGTATTTTTTTTGTTTTTGGTAGTGATATAACGGCTTGTACCGGCCAGACCAGTGGTCTTATGCTCTGTACATTCCAGAATTACCTGTACCCTGTTACCTTTCTTTGCCATTGTATTAGGTAGTTTTTTCTTGTTGTTTAATTAGATCTTAGCGCCCTGGGCTCTCATTTCTTTGATCACAGTGGCTAAACCGTTTTTGTTAATGGTTCTTAAAGCATCAGTAGACACTTTGAGGGTAACCCAACGGTCTTCTTCTGCAAAAAAGAAACGCTTCTTCTGTAAATTTGGTAAAAAACGGCGCTTGGTCTTAATGTTTGAGTGAGAAACACTATTTCCAACAATCGGCTTTTTTCCAGTAACCTGACATACTCTTGCCATGACTCAATTTTTTTCGGGACGGCAAAGGTAGGGAAATGTGCCAAAATATCAATATAAAAACCTCTTTTTTTGGGAAATTTGTTCACATTCCCCGGATATTTCCTGTTTGGATTTTTTGTTTGGCCGGGTTTATCCACAGTGGCTCGTCCGAAAGATCGCAAGTCCGGTAGTCCGAAAGCGGATCTCTAATGACATATGGCATAAATAAATTCTGTGTTTCTCTGTGCCCTCAGTGGCAATTAAATGCCACAGAAAGCACTGAAAAACACAGAAAAGCATCTTTCCGACTTCCGGACTACCGGACTTGCGGTCTTTCGGACTTGCCCCTTATAGCCTGATAATATCCCCAAAAAACACCGCATTCATAAACAGCTTGGAAGTTCCCAGCCAGAATGCCCTGAAATTGAGGTTATCTACCATGGAAATTACTTTACCCCTTCCTACCCCATCGATATTAATGGCGGCGGTCTTTTTCACCACTTCCTTATACCCCCTGTACAAATAACCGCTTTGGAGTGGATTTTCGGTGTACATCACGGGTGAATCGTATGGATTGTTGTTCTGGTCCATAAACAGGGTATTCGATTTAAAAATACTCACCGATGGATCGCGATAACCATATGCAAGCGGGTGTGTAAGATCGAGTTTTGCCTCAAACAGTGAGCCGGCCATATCTTTTGCCCTCATTTCATCTGAACGCAGATAATAGGGTAACTGAAGCGTGGTATCGCGTTTTTCATCAGCATTTTTAAAGATCACTTTGGTAAAGCTGTTGGTCGACAGCCATTTCGTGGCATCTTCCGTGGCAACCAAAGTACCTCCTCCACTGATCCATTCTTTCAACTTGTCTTGCGCAGGCTTGGTCAGGTTATTATATGATCCCGATGGCATAATGATTACATTATACTTGTCTGCATTGATGGAATTAAAACGATCCACATCCACAATACTCACCGGTATATTATAGCGGATATCGATCATGTGCCATATTTCGCCCACATCTGTAGCACTTGTACCATTGCCACCAAACATCATCACTTTGGGTTGTTTTACGTTGTTGAAGCTGGCACTTCCCAAATCGATTCCACCACCGGCCAATCCTGTGGGCAATGCAAACACATCTACATTCGTACCGGCAGCTTCTGTTCCAATCAGACTGGCGAGAGCTGCCCCTTTTACTGTTTGGGTGGCAGTTGGAATAATGATGGTTCCATATTCAAAAGATTCTTCCTTCCCGTCTACCATCATTTTAAATTTCTGTGTGGCCACTTTTGCTTTAATCCCTTTCGCTTGTAAACGATACAACACTTTCGGCGCATTGTAATCGTCCCAGCGAAATGCATAAGCAGCAGCATTTGGCGATAAATTCATAATGGGCATACTCAATGGAACCGCATTGATGACTTTGGCCCCTAATAACTGATCGTAACCTGTTTTTACTTCTGCCGTAGGCAAACCAAATGCCAGCGACATGGTCCAGGCTGTTACATCGTAGAAAAGACTGTCTTTGTATTCAAAGGTTTTTTCAAATACCGTTTTAATGATCTTGAATTGTTTCTGTGTAGCTGGTATTACGAACGCCTGACCTGCTTTGAACTGTTTTCCATCTCCTGAAAAATCCTGTTTGAGATTGAAAATATCTATTTCATGTCTTAACAGCATTTGAATAAATGTATTGGTGCGTGTTTTATCGTATTGATCGCCCACTACAAAGGCTTTTACCGGGTATGCGGCGGCTTCTTTTTCTACCTCCTTATAAAAATCGCGCTGGTATTTCAGCATATCAACACGCAAAGATTTTGCAGCAGCCAATGTTGACAACGCTGCTGTAAACTGGTTACGTATGGTGAATGCAAATGTGAGTAGTCCATTTTCTGTTTCCTGTGCATGTCCGCGGCTACTCGCCTGTTCAAACAGAATACCAACGGCTCCATTGATATCGGGATAGGTTGATCCTTTTCCATAATAGAAATCATCATATCCTTCTTTGGTAAAATAAAGCGACCCGATACTATCAAAGAATTTAGCATGAAAATTACCAATGGCTCCGGTAAGCTCCTGATTTTTTGATGGTGTATTGGGATTTACCCTTGATGGAACACCGGGCTGAAAAAAGAAAGATGCATTACTGCCCATTTCATGATGATCAGTCAGAATATTGGGTTTCCAGTTGTGAAAAAGTTGTAACCTGTTCTGGCTTTCCCTGTGTTGCGCCGGTAACCAATCTCTGTTCAGATCGAACCAGTAATGGTTGAAACGTCCGCCTGGCCATACTTCATTAAACTCTCTGGCTTGCGGATCGGCAACCAGTGTCTGACTCTTGTGCATGTTTGCCCATGTGGCAAAACGGTTCAATCCATCGGGATTAAAAGAAGGATCAAGTAGTATCACTGTTTTATCAAGCAACGCATCTACTTCAGGTCCTTGTGCCGCTGCGAGGTAGTAGGTCGTTAATAATGACGCATTTGAACCACTGCTTTCATTTCCATGTATGCTATGACCGATCCATACAACAACCGGCATGTCGTTTACATTGAGCGAACCTGACTGTGCGGTATTGGTTAACTGCACATGTTGCTGGCGAATCTGTTCGAGGTTCTGGTGATTTTTGGGAGAAGTAATTACCAGTGCCAGTTGCGGTCTTCCTTCATACGTAGTACCCAATTGTTGCAGGGTTACACGATCGGAAGCTGCGTCAACGGCTTTCATATAATTCACGAGGCGATCGTGTGTAACATGCCACTCTCCCACTTCATGCCCGATAACGGATGATGGTGTTGGGATGGCTGCATTATAGCTCACATTTTTGGGCAGGTAATACCCCAGTTCCTGTGCATGAACAGATACAGATAAAACCAGTAAACTGGCCAGTAGCAGATTTCTCATGGTATTTATTTAGGGTGCCTAAGATAGTGAAAACAAAAAAGCCATCCGCGGGTACGGGATGGCTGGGTCAGTAGTTCCTTATATCACTTAAATAAGTTGCATGATCATTACTTTAGGATCCACATGAACCATATCATGATCGAAATCAAGTTTCATACGCCATTTCTGCATGGTAACCGCTCCTACAACAGCTTCTTCAGTTAAGCCAGGTACAATTAAAAACTCATCACTTACAAAAACATCATTTATCCAGAAATCCACTGTTATCCTATGTGTCACTTCAATATAATGTCCTGCACTTGCTGTAATTATTTTTCTTGTTTCACTTAGCGGGTTTGGATATTCCAAGCCTTCTACAAAATCAGGATGGATGCAAGAAAGATTAGCGCCGTTATCAAACAAAGTATATAATCTCTTTTCTCCCAACGAGCCGGTAAATAATAAAGGCAGTTTGATTACAGACATAAAAAATGGTTGTTTCATGCTAATTTACTATTCACTAGCATAAAAACAACCAATTAGAAAAAACTTGCGGGAAATACGCTACTGCACTACGCTTCAGGCGAATTATGCATACAATTCTTCTCTTAATTCCTTCACACGTTTATCTTCCATGTATTCATCAAATGTCATCAGACGATCAATAATTCCCTTAGGCGTTAACTCAATAATTCTGCTGGCAACAGTTTGCATAAAAGTATGGTCATGTGAGGTTAACAGTACAATACCAGGGAAGCTGATACATCCTTCGTTGAAACTCTGGATACTTTCGAGATCGAGGTGGTTGGTTGGCTGATCGAGTACAACCAGGTTCGGATTCTGTAACATCATTCTGCTCACCATACATCTTACTTTTTCTCCCCCACTCAGTACATTTGTTTTCTTCATGATATCATCTCCACTGAACAACATTTTACCCAGGAAGCCACGAATAAATGGTTCATCTGCATCTGTTACATGTGCTGGCACAAACTGGCGCAACCAATCCATCAGGCTCAGTCCTTCTGTAAAAAATTCATTATTCTCAACAGGCAGGTAGGCTTTGGTGATGGTGGTACCCCATTCAAATTTTCCGCCATCGGCCTGCGCCTTTTCATTAATGATTTCAAAGAAACTGGTTACCGCCAATGGATCCTTACTCAGAAATGCAATTTTCTCTCCTTTGTTGATACTGAAATTTACTTTATCAAACAATACACGACCATCTACTGTTTTTTTGAGGTTCTCTATATTCAGTATCTGGTTACCCACTTCACGCAATGGCTGGAAAATGATTCCGGGATATTTTCTGTTGGATGGTTCTATTTCTTCAATCGTCAGTTTCTCCAATGCTTTCTTTCTCGAAGTAGCCTGTTTACTTTTTGAGGCATTCGCAGAGAATCGTGCGATAAAGTCGATCAATGCCTGACGCTTCTCTTCTGTTTTCTTATTCTTATCATTGATCTGGCGACTCATTAACTGTGATGATTCGTACCAGAATGTATAGTTACCCGTAAACACTTTGATTTTAGCACGATCCACATCAGCCACATGCGTACAAACCGTATCGAGGAAGTGACGGTCGTGACTCACTACCAGTACAATATTTTCATAATCTGCCAGGAAATTCTCCAGCCAGCCGATGGTTTCAATATCAAGACCGTTGGTAGGCTCATCGAGCAGCAGGATATCGGGATTCCCGAATAATGCCTGTGCAAGTAACACACGCACTTTCATGTTGGATGGAATATCCTTCATGAGGCTGGCATGCATATCATCTTTTATGCCTAAGCTGCTTAATAAAGTAGCGGCATCGCTTTCTGCAGTATAACCACCCATTTCACCAAATTCAGCTTCCAGTTCACCTGCACGGATACCGTCTTCTTCGGAGAAATCGGCTTTGGCATAAATGGCTTCTCTTTCGTGCATGATGGTCCACATTTTCTGGTGGCCCATCAAAACGGTATTCAATACGGTACACTCATCAAACTCAAACTGGTTCTGTTTAAGGAAAGACATCCTTTCTCCGGGTGTAATTTCCACGGTTCCTTTATTGGGTTCAATTTCGCCGCTCAGGATTTTGAGGAAGGTTGATTTTCCTGCCCCATTGGCACCAATTACACCATAGCAGTTACCTTTTATGAAATTGATGTTTACCTCATCAAACAATACCCTTTTACCATATGCGAGGGTGATATTTCTTGCGCTGATCATTGCTTTGCTTTGTTTTCAGGGCGCAAAATTACGGTTTAACAGCGGATTTCCCTGCTTTTTCATAAGTGACTGTCTGACATAAAATAAGGGGCTGTATTTGCAGACAACCCCTTACTTATTAAAAACTGAACTTTTAGCGTCTTACTTAACTCTGTGATGCCTCTTTACATTGGTATTGCCTCCTTAAACTATTAAATTATTTGCTATCAACTACTTATCGCTTCTTATATTTACATCTACTAAAATTCAGATCCACCAAAAATGTACACTGCTCTCATTGCCGACGACAATCTCATTGAAAGAGATGCACTGGCATTACACTTATCCAGAATAAAAAACATAAACGTTCTCGCCGAATGCTCAAATGGAGAAGAAACAGCAGCTTTACTCAAAAAAAACTCAGTTGATATCGTTCTTTCTGACATTGATATGCCTCGTTTAAATGGGATCGATTTATTAAAAGGGATTGACAAACCACCCGTTTTTATTTTTATTTCTTCCTATCCGGAATATGCAGCCGAGAGTTATAACCTTGATGCCATTGATTATATTGTTAAACCAGCAAGTTTCGAACGGGTTCAAAAAGCCATAGATAAAGCGATAGAGTATATTGAAATAAAAAACAACACAAAACGCTACAGTGAAAAAGTAGTACCTGACGCACCCATCATTGAAATTGGCAGCCAGGTATCTACCGAGAATTTTTTCTTTATCAAAGAAAACAACAATTACAACAAACTCAATATCCACGATATCACCCACATTGAAAGCATGGGCGATTTTTCAAAAATTCACACAATTGGTCAGAAAAAATTTGTGGTGCTGGTGAGCCTGAAGAATATTGAAAAACAATTATCGGCAAAAATTTTCAGGAGGGTTCACCGACAATTTATTGTTAATCTCTTACAGGTTAACACAGTTAATAATGCTGAAATAGTATTGCTTGATAAAACTTCTGTACCCATCAGCACTTCTTATCGCCAAAACCTGATAGAATCTGTGGTTGAAAAAAAATTATTAAAACGATTCGGCGATTAATGCTCCATGCCTGTTCCAGACATTGGTAGCTGAATTGTAAAGATAGTCCCCTCCTGTATTTTACTCTTTACTTCGAGTCTGCCATTCATCATGGCTACAAACGATTTACATAGCAGTAGTCCTAAACCATTCCCTTTCTCCTGCCCCGTTCCTTTTGAACTTTTAACTGAACGGCTTGCTGTATCGTTGATCAATGCTACTTTATCTGCATCCATGCCGATTCCCATATCCGTTATTACAAACTTGCTGTAGCTATCGGCAGTTACTCCATCTAACTTTATGACGCCGTTTCTATGACTAAATTTTATGGCATTGGTCAACAGGTTTCTAACAACAGATGCCAGCATTTCGCGATCAGCCAGCAACACCGTATCGTTACCGACATTATTCTGAATCACCAGTTCTTTTTGTCCGATTGTATCTTTGAGTGTTAACAATACATCTTCAATTGTTTTTCCAAGGTTAACCGTTTCAATATGTGGGGTGAACCCATGCATCTGACTGGTGGCCCATTTCAAAAGATTATCCATTAATCCCTGCGTATACCCAAGTGTATTTTTTAACTGGGCCGCATACAGTTTCATTTTATCCTGCGAAATAGTGTCTTTTTCGAGGAGATGCGTAAATGAGATCAAAGAATTAATAGGTGTGCGCATATCATGGCTCAATGTGCCTAATACCTGGTCCTTAACCGCAACCAACTCTTCCAGTTCCTTCTTGTGTTCGTTGATAATGGTATTGAGTTTTTTTGTTTTTCGCTGGTTATAATAAATACTACCTGCGGCCCCCAGCAACACCAGTACAACCACAGAAAAGAACAGGTTAAGGTTTCTGTTATACTGCAATTGCAATTGCTGATTGTTAATCTGTTTTTGTGCGATGGCTTTTTCAAATCGTGAACGATCCTGCTGCTGCTGAAAAACAATTGACTGCTGTCGCGCCTCATTTTCCAGTTTCACTTGTTCCTGCAAAAACAATAAGCGCTGTACACTTTTCTCTTTCTCTGCCAGTTCCAACTGGTCTTTTCTCCGTGCTGCCAGTAATACCTGCTGCTTCAGTTCATTATCCAGTAACTGTTTGCTGTAACGAAAATCTCTTTCCTTAATATCCAGATCTATTCTTAATTGTTGACGCGTAATTTCTTTTTCCTTTTCCTCTCCATATAAACTATCGCGCATGACTATATGTTTCCGGAAAAAAATCAATGAACTGTCAAATCTACCCATGCGTTCATACAGATAACTCATTTGTTCATACACCAGCTTTAATGATCCGAGTGCATGATGTTTTTCCGCTACAGTGATTGCTGATCTGAAATATTGCAATCCTGTTTTATCATCTTTCCACTTTACATAATGCAATCCTGTTTTATAAAAATTTTCTGCGGTCACAATATATTCTTCATGTGAAACATCAATATCCATGGCTCTTTTCAGCACTGCAATCGCTTTTGCCGCATCACCCATTCTATCATAAATTTCACCCATGTCTGCAAGAATATTGGAAGCAAGCCCAGAATCATCTTCTTTAAATGCAATGGGCAATGCCTTATTCAACCCGGCTAGCGCCAGTAGATATCTCTCCGATGAACCAATATTCATCTTTTTCAGTTCTGCATCAGATGCACGCATATAAGCCAATGCTATGGCCTGTTGTGCCACGGCTATACCACGACCTTCAGGATCATCTTTCTCAAATGCAGCGAGTGCCCTTTTCATATAGAGCAATGCTTTTTCTATCTGGTTCAGATCCAAATAAATCAACCCGATATTCATAATGGAACTATTAATTCCATCAAGATGGTTTACCTGTTCGAAGAATGTTAATGATGCCTGGTGTTTTTCGAGTGACTTTACATAATCTTTGAGATCAAGATACAATGCACCCATATTCAGTAAAATGCCTGCCTGGTGTCTTATACTGTTCATAACAAGACTTACATCATATGCTTTCTGGTAATAACCCAATGCTTCCGCATATCTAGACCGACCGTGATGAAGTCTGCCGGCTCTTTCGTACACATCCCACAATGAATAGTTCAATTTTAATTGTCGTGCAAGGTTGGCAGCGCTATCTATATACAATACAGCCAGATCAAACCGCTGCATATTTCCATACTGACGGAAAATATTTTTGTAATGAATGATTTTGATAGAATCTCTTGTCTTATATGACTGGTGAACCTGCAATAAACTATCCAGTCTTTTCTGCTGCGACCAGGAAGAAAAAGAAAACAATAAAAATATGACAAACATCAAACTCCGCACTAACCACATATAGAATCATTAAAACTACAAGACGAATCAGAAGATGATACAGATAAAATCAAAACAGTAACCAAATACCGATGTTTCATAAGTCTTGCCGATGTTCTTTCTAAGAATGTTAAAGAGGAAAGGTAGTTTGTTTTACTATTTCCTATCATTAAAAAAAGATTGAAAAAAGAGTTATCAACAACAAACGATTACCATGCAGCTCTTGCAGTGGGGCTTGCATCCAGTTCAACAAACTGCTGTTCAAGAAATTTATAATATGCGGTAATGGCAATCATAGCAGCATTATCTGTACAATACTCAAAAGCAGGTATATTGGTTTTCCATCCGTGTTTCATACCGGCATCTAAAAGCGCCTGTCGCAAGCCGCTGTTTGCACTTACTCCACCTGCAATGCATATATTTTTAATTCCTGTTTGCTGTACTGCTTTCTTTATTTTTTTAATTAAAATATTCACAATCGCAAACTGAACAGAAGCACAAAGATCATCCAGGTGTTGTTCAATAAAACCCGGTTGTTGTTTTTGTAAAAAATACAATACCGATGTTTTTAATCCGCTGAAACTGAAATTGAGTTCGGGTATTTGTGGCTCTGCGAAACTGAATGCTTTCGGATTTCCGTTTTTTGCATGTCGATCCACCAATGGTCCGCCGGGATAAGGAAGCCCGAGTAATTTTGCTGTTTTATCAAATGCTTCTCCTGCTGCGTCGTCAATTGTTTCTCCAATTACTTCGAGATGCAATGGAGAATGGGCCAGTACAATCTGTGTATGTCCTCCACTCACGGTTAAACACAGAAAGGGGAAAGAAGGAGGATGATCACCAATAAGATTGGCCAGTACATGCGCCTGCATATGATGAACACCAATCAGTGGCTTATTCAGCGACAATGCCATTGATTTGGCAAACTGTGCCCCTACCAACAGACTACCTATTAATCCGGGAGCCTGTGTAAATGCGATGGCATCAATATCTTTTTTATGGATACCGGCCTTTTGCAAAGCCTGATCAACTACAGGAACAATATTCTGCATGTGTGCACGGCTGGCCAGTTCCGGCACTACACCACCATATTGCTCATGAACAGATTGATTGGCAATGAAATTGGACAATATTCTACCATCTACACATACCGATGCAGATGTTTCATCGCAGGATGATTCAATGGCTAATATGGTTACAGTTGCGCTGATACGAAAAGGTCTCGTGAAAATGAGGTGCAAAATTAACTGAATGAAGGATGCGATCCATCTATTTTGTGCGGATTGCCACTACCGGATCCATTTTTGCAGCAATAGATGCGGGAATAATACCTGAAATAATTCCTAACCCAATACAAATACTTAAAGCCAGTATGATGATATTAGGCGCAATATAAATAGGGAAAGGCAGCACGGCACTCAACACAAGCGACATCAACCAAACCAGCGCAAGACCAATAAGTCCACCTACAATACACAAGAAAGCACTTTCCAGGAGAAATTCTGTAAGAATGGTTCTGCGCTTGGCTCCGATGGCTTTTTTCAAGCCTATCTGGCTGGTTCTTTCACGAACCGTTACGAACATAATATTGGCTACGCCAAATGCGCCTACAATCAGGCTCAACCCTGCTATCGCCCATCCACCGGCGCTTACCTGTCCAAAAAAACCACCTACCTGCTCACTAAACTGGGCCACATCATTGCAGGAAAAATTATTTTCTTCTGCCGGACTTAATTTTCTCAACTGCCGCATCACCCCTATCAGTTCATCGGCCAATGCGGGTGATGGTACATCTTTTTTGCCCTGTACCATGATAAATGGACTACTATAATCAGGATTGTATACACTGGCGAAATAGCGATAGGTGACAATGAGGGACTGATCATAGTCAAACCCACCCACAAAACTTTGTCCCTGTTTTTTAATAACGCCGATCACATTCACGCGTTTGCCATTATATGATACCTGTTTACCCACCGCTTTCTGTGGATTACCAAATAATTGCTCAGCTACCACATAACCAATAACGGCAGATGTAGTGCCCCGCATAAACTCTGTTTCGTTCAGGTAACGGCCATAATCAATATCGATGGTTTGAATGGAAGTAAACTCTTCGGTAATACCATAAATATTTACATTACTGAGAATATTATCTTTGTAACTCAGATTCACACTGTTGGAAACAAAAAAACAGAGATTACTTGCCAACTGGCTTTTGGCCTTGATAAAACGCATTTCCTCCACTTTCATGTTCGGGCGTTTCATATATTTCCACCAGGGATAATCGGGGCCGCCACCACTATAATCCCATTTGTCGATATAAATAGTGTTATTCCCAAACGCTTTAATATCGTTCTGCACCTTTCTTTCTAAACTGTCAACCGTAGCCAGCACCCCGATAATACAGAAGATACCGATGGTAATACCAAACAACGATAAAAAGGTACGCAGTTTATTCACGCGTAACTCCTGTAACGCCATCCGGAAACTGTTCCATAATATATTGAGCAGTTTGAACATATCTCAAATGTAAGTGCAGATTGTGGATGGATAAACTAAATTTTATGGGCGGGGAAAGTAGGAAGTCCGGAAGTCGGAAGACAGAAAGTCCGGAAGAGGTAGCGTTAGTGCTGTTGTAGTAACTATTAAACGCAAAACAGCTTCGAAATTAAACAAGCATCTTCTGGACTTTCGGACTTTCGGTCTTTCCGACTACTATTGAACCATTCTCTCTTAAACATTGTTTATCAACATACATGCATAAAACTTTTTACCATTTCCGAAAATGCTATTGCGTTCTGCGTTATTTTTGCAGCGATTTCTTCAACTATAAACTTGCAATATGACCTGGAAACAAGTATTTACCTCATCTGTTGGAAAGAAGCTGGTCATGGGTTTCACTGGTATTTTCCTGATTCTCTTCCTGATTGTACATGCCGGATTAAACGCCTGTATCTGGGCCAATGATGGTGGTGAAATGTTTTTACATGCCGCTCATTTTATGGGGGCCAACTGGGTTCCACGTATCCTTGAAATAGGATTATTTGCAGGATTCTTCCTTCATATTATACAGGGTTACCTGCTCACTGTTGAAAACCGTAAAAAAAGATCGGTTGGTTATGCTGTTTCTTACAGCAGCGGGAGCAAGTGGTACAGTCGCAGCATGGGTTTGCTGGGTACACTGATTCTTCTTTTCCTGATCATGCATATGTCGCATTTCTGGTTCCCTAACCGCTCTAACCAGGGCTTTTTGTTAGGACCTGAAATCAATCTGTATGAAAAAATGCAAACAGAATTCAGTGTATTATGGGTGGTTATTCTTTATGTGATTGGCTGTATTTCCCTTGCCTATCACCTCGCTCATGGTTTCCAGAGCGCCTTTAAAACATTGGGTGTTCACAATAAAAAATACAATAAAATGCTGACCGCAATCGGTTATGGATTCTCCATCATCGTACCACTGGTATTCGCTATGATGCCAATCAGCTTTTATTTTAAATGGATATAATAAAGTCAGAAGTGAAAAGTGAAAAGTCAAAAGAGGCATTCACTTTTCACTTTTCACCTTTCACTTATTAAATACATCTCGTATGTTGAATGCGAAAATACCTGCCGGGCCATTAGATCAGAAATGGACAGATTACAAGGGACATTGTAAATTGGTGAATCCGGCCAATAAACGCAAGCTGGAAGTGATCATCGTAGGTACCGGTCTGGCCGGAGCCTCTGCTGCTGCTTCATTGGGCGAACTGGGCTATAAAGTGAAGGCTTTCTGTTTCCAGGATTCTCCCCGTCGTGCGCACTCTATTGCTGCACAGGGAGGTATCAATGCCGCCAAGAACTACCAGAATGATGGTGACAGTGTTTTCCGTCTTTTCTACGATACCATTAAAGGAGGCGATTACCGTGCCCGCGAAGCCAATGTGCATCGCCTGGCCGAAGTAAGCGCCAATATTATTGACCAATGTGTGGCCCAGGGTGTCCCCTTCGCCCGTGAATATGGTGGATTATTAAGTAACCGCTCTTTTGGTGGTACACAGGTTCAAAGAACTTTTTATGCTGCCGGACAAACCGGTCAGCAGTTATTGATAGGTGCTTATCAGGCATTGGAACGCCAGGTGGCATTGGGTAATGTAAAAATGTATAGCCGCCACGAAATGCTTGAAATCGTGAAGATTGATGGCAAAGCACGCGGTATTATTGCCCGCGACCTGGTATCGGGTGAACTGGAACGCCATTTCGGTCATGCTGTATTACTTTGTTCAGGTGGTTATGGTAACGTATTCTACCTGTCAACCAATGCTATGGGCAGTAATGTTACGGCAGCCTGGAAAGCGCATAAACAAGGTGCTTTATTTGGCAACCCCTGTTTTACGCAGATACACCCTACCTGTATTCCCGTAAGCGGCGATCACCAGTCGAAACTAACGCTGATGTCTGAATCATTGCGTAACGACGGCCGTATCTGGGTACCGAAAAAACAGAACGATACACGTAAGGCTACAGATATACCTGAAGAAGAAAGAGATTATTACCTCGAAAGAAGATACCCGGCTTTTGGTAACCTGGTTCCACGCGATGTGGCATCACGTGCTGCCAAAGAAAGATGTGATGCAGGTTATGGTGTAGGCTCATCCAAACAGGCTGTTTATCTTGATTATGCTTCTGCCATCGAACGTTATGGCCGTACAGAAGCCAATAAACAAGGCAGAAACAATGTTGGTCTCGAAGAAATCATCGCCATGGGTAAAGAAGTGGTGAAAGAGAAATATGGTAACCTCTTCGATATGTATGAGAAGATTACAGGTGAAAACCCATATGAAGTGCCCATGCGCATCTACCCTGCTGTACACTACACCATGGGTGGGTTATGGGTCGATTATGAATTACAAACCACCGTCCCGGGTTTATATGCCTTAGGTGAAGCCAACTTCAGCGACCATGGTGCCAACCGTTTAGGTGCATCCGCACTGATGCAGGGTCTGGCAGATGGTTATTTTGTAATTCCTTATACCATCGGTAACTATCTCGCCGATGAAATTTACAGTAAAGCCATTGCAACAGATCATCCTGCATTTGCTGAAGCTGAAAAAGCAGTAAGCGACAGGATCAACCAACTGATGAATATTAAGGGTAAACAGTCTGTTGAAAGTTTCCACAAGCGTCTGGGTAAGATCATGTGGGACAAATGTGGTATGGCAAGAAATGAAGAAGGACTGAAACAGGCTATCCAGGAAATACAGGCACTGAAAAAAGAATTCTGGAGTGATGTACGTATCCCCGGAGAAATCAATGCCATGAATCCTGAACTGGATAAAGCCAATCGCGTGGCAGACTTTATTGAACTGGGTGAACTGATGTGTATGGATGCCCTGAACCGTAAAGAAAGCTGTGGCGGACATTTCCGAGAAGAGTCACAAACAGAAGAAGGTGAAGCCATGCGCGATGATGCCAACTTTATGTATGTAGCTGCCTGGGAACACAAAGGCGAACACCAGTGGGAACTGCATAAAGAAGTATTGAATTATGATGTAATTAAGCCGAGTCAGCGGAACTATAAATAATTTGAGAATGTGGCAATTTGGAAATTTGAAAATGCAGAATTGCTACAAATTACTTAGGGGTTAGAAGCTGTTGCGGAGCGGGAGAGAAAATTTGTAAATGAGGTAAATTACTTCCTTATTTATAATTTTTCCATGAGAAATGATAAGAAAAATGTGATCGTAGAAAAGACTATTCGTTTTTCTCTTATGATCATAGCATATAATGAAGTTCTTGAACAAAACAGAAAATTTGTCATTGCAAAACAGGTTCTGCGATCCGGCACTTCTATTGGAGCTAATGTTTTTGAAGCCCAGAATGCTGAGAGCAGAGCAGACTTCATTCACAAAATGAAAATTGCAGCCAAAGAAGCAAGTGAAACGCTTTATTGGTTGACCTTATGTGAACAAAGTCTAGCGTATTACTATGATGCAAATTTGAAAGAGCCATTAGATGAAATCATCAGAATTCTTTCAAAAATAATTGCCACATCAAAGTCTTACTGACTGTTTTAATTTTCAAATTTTCAAATTTTCAAATTTTCAAATTGTTACCATGGAACATTATACAATGAATCTGAATCTTAAAGTCTGGAGGCAAAAGAATAGTGCTAGCAAGGGAGAGTTTAAACTGTATAGAGTTGAAAACATTTCTTCGGAAATGAGTTTTCTGGAGATGTTTGATGTGTTGAATGAGCAACTCATCCGCGATGGTGAAGATCCGGTTACTTTTGATCATGACTGTCGTGAAGGTATTTGTGGTGCCTGTTCCATGTATATCAATGGTAAACCACATGGTCCGTGGCAGGCAAATACCACCTGTCAGTTGCACATGCGTGCTTTTAAAGATGGCGACACTGTGGTAGTAGAACCATGGAGAGCTAATGCTTTCCCGGTAATCAAGGATCTGATGGTGGACCGTACTGCATTTGATCGTATTATTCAGGCAGGTGGTTATATCAGCGTAAACACTGGTAATGCTGTAGATGGTAATGCATTACCTATTGAAAAAGATAAAGCAGATGCTTCCTTCGCTGCAGCCATGTGTATTGGTTGTGGTGCCTGTGTGGCAGCCTGTAAAAATAGTTCGGCCATGTTGTTCCTCAGTGCCAAAGTATCGCACCTGGCCCTGTTACCACAAGGAGCACCAGAACGCAAATCGCGCGTAATGAATATGGTGGCACAGATGGATAAAGAAGGTTTTGGTTCATGTACCAATACTGGTGCATGTGAAGCTACCTGTCCGAAAGAAATTTCTATCAGCAATATTGCCAGATTGAATCAGGAGTATTTGATGGCAGGGCTGACTGCTGAATAAGCTGCTAGCCACTAGCTACTAGTTTTTTGAAAAGCATCCGGTAAACCGGATGCTTTTTTAATTTTAGACACTCGCTATAAAGAATGGCGGGCATTTCGCTCGAAGCTCACAGTTTATTTTTTCTTCAGAAAGAACGCACTAATCAGCGAAACCAGCAAACCTACTGGTAAGATTTCTGTGTAAGTTATGAGGGCGTTGAAAAAAGGATTTTTATACATTTCTCCAAACTTTGCCATTTCGGCTGATTGTTTAGCCAGTTCGGCCTCAGAGGCACCAGCTGCTTTGGCTTTTGCCAATGTATCGGCTGCATATATGTCGGTAAAGTCTGTAAAAACATAAAAATATTCTATCAGCCAGGTAACCACATAAAAGCTGGAAGCGATGAGGGCTATCAGTAACCCAATCTTAAAGGCTTTGCCAAAACTGATCAATCCGCCATTGTATTTATCACGAAAAGTTTTAACCCCCACAAAAATGAATATAAAAGCCAGGATCATGGAAGCGTATCCATAGATCATTCCATTTTCAAAGTCTCCGGTCTTCTTATAATACATGGTGGATAATACCATAAGGGTACTTACAATCAGACCGGCAATAATGCCATTCACAAGGATAACTTTTTTCATACGTTTTGTTTTTGTTTTGATGAATCGACTGCAAAATCGATATGCGATTAGATATCGGGTTCATACTTTCGGGTGATTTTAGTTGCATCCACCAATATTCACCCTTAAGTATGGAGGTTTATGGAATCAACCCCAGTCTTTTCGCCTTTTCAATAGCCTGTACCCTTTTCCCTACATCGAGTTTTTCAAACAAACGGGCCAGATGTGTTTTGATGGTATTGGGGGATACAAACAATTGTGCTGCTATTTCCTGGTTACTCAAACCAGCGGCCATCAGTTGCAACACTTCCATTTCGCGACTGCTGATGCCCAATTCATCTACCAGCTTTTGATTGAGTTCAAAAGGTAAACTTGTATCGCGGTAAACGATCTTCTCCATTACTTCTGTCCTAATCTTTGGTCTCGTGAGTTTTTTCGATAACCAGATACCAATGATTAGAAAAAAAACGGCAATAAAAACGGCATATACTTCAAATGCATGTTCATATAAAAGGTATTTCAGCTCCATCCATCGCAATAATGCCAGTAACAGCGCCAGACTTAATCCATACCAAACGAGTAATTGATATTTTTTGAACATAAAAATCCACTTCGTATCTAAGATAATAACTAAGCAGGAAAGCGCACTACCTTTGCGGGGTGCCTAACTCCTATTTTCAATTTAAACAGTTCACCATCCACCAGCAACAGGCTGCTATGAAAGTATGTACCGATGCCTGTTTATTTGGGGCATGGGGGGCAAAGAAGATACAAGAAAACAAGTTTCAGGGTACAAGATTACTGGACATCGGAACAGGCACCGGATTACTCGCATTGATGCTGGCTCAACAATTTAACGGCAGCATCGATGCCATTGAAATTGATGCTGATACAGCAAAACAGGCCAGAGAAAATGTAAATGCCTCTCCATGGAGCAACAGCATACAAGTGCATCATATGTGCCTCAGTGATTTGGATAAGACAGGATATCATTTCATCATTTCCAATCCGCCTTTTTATGAGCAGGATTTAAGAAGTCCTCATAAACAGAGAAACCTGGCGCTGCACGATACCGGATTAACAATTGAAGAACTATGGAAACATGTAAGTAAGGCTATTCATCCGGATGGCTTGTTTGCCGTGCTCTTGCCATATCACAGGCTTGAAGATTGTTTGCGGCATGCTGCTCGTCATGACTTGTTTCTTCATGAAAAAGTATTGGTACATCAAACAGAAAAACATGCACCATTCAGGGTGATGCTTTTATTTGGGAAAGAAAAGAAACTGTCTGTCCAGAAAAGTATGCTTATTAAACAGGAAGGTGCTTATTCACCTGCATTTACGGCTTTGTTAGAGGATTATTATCTGTATTTATAGAACCAGAACACAATAGATATTATCATTGCAATGGCACTCTTTTTGCAACGAATGAATGGAACGCTGATCATCATGATTGTCATGAAAAATCATGACAATCATGATGATCAGTGTTCTATTCTTGGGCGCGGATTTCTCAATGGGCCGCATAATCCGCTAAATACTCAAAATGTGAAGTAAGTTTTCCTTTACGCAGAATGGTGGCGCGATCCAATGTATCCGTCCCTCCTTTGATTATATCTTCCAGCACATATTTAACTAGTTGCTCCCCAAAATATTTACTCGCATCGCGCGGTAATTCATTGGGCAGATTACCTACAGCCATTACATCTACACTTCCTGACAGGTATGGTTCCGTTTTTTCAACACTGTTTTTATCAACACCGTATACCGGGTCATCAATGGTTGCATCGCCAAGGTTACAGGGTATACTTCCTCCTTTATCATCGGTAATATCGGCAATGGTTTGTATGCGGAATGACGGGTCTTTCATATCATCCAGTTCAAACAAACGAGGTATGTGCTGATCCCAGTAAATGCCGTTCATCAGTATATCAGTATGCGCATAATACTGTTTAAAAATACATGCATATTCTCCCGGCGATGCATGAAAATGGTTGCGCTGATATGTTCCGTTCTTTTTATGCCGATACAAATCGGCTCCTTTCAAATGCACATAAACGGGATAGCTAAACGAGCGGCTCATATATTCATCCGGTTCCACTTCCTGCACATCCATCAGGTTCATGATTTCCAGAATGCCGTGTGCCACACGACCACTACCCGTAACAGCTATTTTAATATTGGGCAGTTTTAACCCGAAATAGGTGTGAATGAGTTCGCGGTAATCTTTTACATCCACTACCCTGTTTAAATGATAGGCACCGGTTCTGTTACCATAACACATGATACCATTGTGCGCTCCCACAATACCTGCAAAAAAACCAAAACCGATGATGCGTTGTCCGTCTTCATGCTCAAGACACTCATAATCTATCAGGGTAATGTTTTTATCCATCATTGCATGCATCAACGCCTGGTTATAGGGTTGTTTCTTTTTGGTATGAGAGAAAAACAGGTAGGTTTTATTGGCCAGCAACATGTCAACCGGCACTTCTTTAATCCCAAAAAGAATGGAGCATGAAGAAAGGTCATCCGCTAATTCAATCCCTGCATCGGCATATTCCTGGTCACTGAAACAACGATTGGGTGAGCGCTGTACCAGTATTTTACAGCCTTCTACCTTTTTTTGCAGCCATTTGCACTGCCCCGGTGTAAGCGCCACCCGGTTATCTGCCGGAATTTTTCCCTCTCTGATAAGTCCGATAACAAGCATTAGAGTAATTTTGCGGAAAGATAGGGAGAAGTCCGAAAGTCGGTGAGTTCGTAAGTCCGAAGAGTAGCATTCGTTATTCATCTTACTTCCGGTCTTCCGGACTTTCGGACTCCCGGACTAAAATAATATGACTCATTTCGAACTCTTCAACCTCCCGATTACGCTTAACGTTGACACCAGTGGTTTGTCGAAAAAGTATTTTGAGTTACAGCGCAAATATCATCCCGACAGATTTGGGCAGGCATCTGAAACTGAACAGGAAGAGGCACTGCAGGTATCGGCGCAGATCAATAAAGCGTTTAAAACATTGAAAGACCCTGATGAAACCATTAAATATGTATTACAGTTAAAGGGTTTACTGGAAGAAGAAGAAAAATACCAGCTCTCCCCCGATTTTCTCATGGAAGTAATGGAACTGAATGAGGAACTGGAAGAAGGTATGACTGAAACGATACAGGCCAAAATTGATCAGTTAAAAAAAGAACTCTATGCCACTGTGGAAACGATTATTACAAATTATCAGGAAGGTATTAGTACCGAAAAAGAGTTGCTGCAGGTGAAGGAGTATTATTTTAAGAAGAAATATATTGATCGGATGGTGGGGAATTCTCTAATTTGAAAATTTGGAGATTTGGAAATTTGAAAATGAGGTTTGCTTTTGATCTGTAGAGAACTCGTACCTGCACTACCTTGCTATAACCAGATTTTGAGTCTCATTTACGTATTGATAACTAATGCTACAGGTCTGTTTATTGTCGCCAGAAAGGGCTTTCATAAAAAGAATAGTGCAGTTTATAAAATCGTATCACTCAATTTTCGGGAATCCAACCTGTGTTCATTTTTGTAACTAAATCTTCAATTTCTGTTTTTAAATCTTCTGGCGTTAAATTGATACAAACAATCTTAGTTATCATTTCTGTATCATGTACTGCAGTGAAAATTGCATACCATAATGCCTCATCAAGACGGCTGTCAAAAACTGTCATTGGAGTATCTTGATAGTCATCGGAATTCTCAATAATCTTTCTGTTCACAATTTCAATATCAAATTCATCATCAATTTGGCTAGCCGCCTCCCCAGTCCCGCAAACATAGAGAACGTTCTTATTCAAACATTTTTTCGCTACACTTTCCAGTTGAGGAATTTCATTTTTGTTACTTATAACAAGTGCCAGCCAGTTTTTATCCGGTAGGAAATTGAACCAATCTTTACACTCACTAATAAACAGGTATAAAACTTCTTTATTGTCTATAATACCAGTTTGTATAAGCATGGATGATGATTAAGAATTAAATATAGAAAATTACTGCTTGATTCGACGGCACATAGTGCAAGGTTCGAGTTTAGTGTACAAAAAAAGCAACTACACCTTGTGTAATTGCTTTTTTGAACGTGCCCAGAACAGGAATCGAACCTGCACTACCTTGCGATAACCAGATTTTGAGTCTAGCGCGTCTACCAGTTCCGCCATCTGGGCATTGGGGTTGCAATATTAGGGAAAGAATCTGAGAATCTGACAATATACCGGTTGAAAAAAAGGGCTTTTATTGTAAAGTAAAATTCTTCCTGTCGTCTACTTCTATTCATCAATATTTTATACCCAAAACAGCAGAAAACTGTACTTTTCAGTACAACCCAACCCTATGCATAAGCGCGATTTTATTAAATCAATCTCCCTGGCTGGTCTTGCATTACCCTTAAGCAGTAACGCTATGAACGAATGGATACAACAATACGACAACGTGTCGCCGGCTGAGATGGCCGATGATGAAAATTTCTGGTCGGTCATCAGAAGCGGGTACAAATTGAAACCCGATTATATTAACCTTGAGAATGGTTATTATAATTTCCTCCCAGAAAATATACTCGAAGCCTATATCAAAAATATCCGCGAGGTAAATTACCAGGGCCCCTACTATATGCGTACCGTGCAGGGCGATAATAAAAAGAAAGCCAATGCTGCATTGGCCGAACTGGCTGGTTGCAGTGCAGAAGAACTCATCATTACCCGTAACACCACCGAATCGCTCGATACCATTATCGGTGGTTTTCCATGGAAAGCAGGAGACGAAGCTGTAATGGCCGCACAGGATTATGGAGCCATGCTCGACATGTTTAAGCTGGTTGAGAAGCGCCATGGGGTGATTAATAAGATTATTTCTATTCCGCATAACCCTAAAAGTGATGATGAGCTGGTTCAGCTCTATGCCAGTGCTATTTCACCCAAAACAAAACTTCTTATGATCTGCCATGTGGTGAATATTACCGGACAGGTAATGCCCGTTCGAAAAATCTGTGACATGGCCCACAGCAAAGGTGTACAGGTTTTGGTGGACGGCGCTCACGCATTTGCACAACTTAATTTCAAAATACCTGATCTCAATTGCGATTATTATGGCGCCAGTCTGCACAAATGGTTGAGTGTGCCCCTGGGTGCTGGTTTATTGTATGTGAAGAAAGATCATATTCACCAGAACTGGCCATTACTCGGACCTTCGGAAGGAGAAGAGAAAACAATCGCGAGATTAAATCATACCGGTACACATCCCGTGGCAACAGATATTACCATTCCTTACGCCATTGAACACTATAAAATGATTGGTGCAGAAAGAAAAGAAGCCCGTTTAAAATACCTTCAACAATACTGGCTCAAACAGGTAAAACAGCTACCCAATATCATCATCAACACACCCGATGATCCGCAACGCTGTTGTGCCATTGCCAATGTTGGGGTAAAGGGAATGAAACCATCAGACCTTGCAAACAAACTTTTAAATCAATATAAAATCTATACCGTAGCCATAGAACGTGCCGAAGCAAATGTTTACGGATGCCGCATTACACCCAATCTCTACACCACAACTGAAGAGCTTGATCAATTGGTAACTGCATTGAAAAATGTTTGATGTCGGATGTCTGATCGCTGATTTATGTGAAAGTCCTAACTTGCAAATCCAGAAAACATCCGACATCCGACATCTAACTTATGCAACACACTCTCTCACCCGACCAATGGATTTCCAACTACGCCGACCTGCTTTATGCTTACGCAAAGCCGAGGGTGAATGATGCACAGGTGGCGGAAGATCTGGTGCAGGAAACTTTTCTGAGTGCATGGAAAGCGAAAGACGGATTTAAGGGAGAAGCATCAGAAAAAAGCTGGTTGTTTACCATCCTCAAAAACAAAATCATCGATCATTACAGGAAAAAAGCAAAAGAGATTGTTCAGACCGGTAGTGAATCAGATGCCACAGATATTTTCTTTGACCAGAAAGAACACTGGACCAAAACGGATGGACCATTAAACTGGACCGCCCCTTCAGACGGTATAAATCAGAAAGAGTTTTATTCTGTATTTGAAAAATGCAAACAGAAACTACAGCAATTACAGCAAACCGTTTTTGTAATGAAGTATATGGATGACCTGGATGCAGATGAAATTTGTAAGGCTTTGGGTATTACACCGTCAAACTATTGGGTGCTGATACACAGGGCTAAACTGGGACTTAGGGCCTGCCTGGAAAAAAACTGGATCAACCTTAAATAACAACCTCTCAATCATGGGATTATTTAGTATCAGTTGTAAAAAAGCAACTTATCTCTCTTCCAAAAAAGAAGAAGGTAAATTGAGCTGGGTAGAAAAGATCCAGCTACGCTCCCATATGACCATCTGCAGTCTTTGCCGTTTATTTGAACAGCAATCGCAGATCATCGCCCACCATGCTAAACATGCTGAGTGTACGGATAAACTTTCGGATGAGGCGAAAAGGAGAATACAAGAGAACTTGGATAGTATGTGATGGGAGGATGTATTATGATGCTTTATCTTCTTTCATCCTTTCTTTCATCATAGCCATCCAAGTAAAAAAAATGTCGAACGACTTGGTCATTCGACATTAATATTCAAAGTTTCCCTTGTTTCTTGTCTCTTCCCTGCTTCTTGTTCCTTGTCCCTTTATTTCTCCGAAGGATTCTTCTTCCCTGCCAGCAGTTTCTCCAGCGCTGTTTCCAGTCTGCGCTGTTTGGTTTCTTCTTTCTTGGCGCCTTGAATCCAGGTTACGTATTCTTTCTGGTTGGTGAAAGAAAGTGAGGTGAAAAACTCCTTAGCTTCCTCGTGTTTAGTGAAGAGTCTTTCCAGTTCAACTGGGGCTACCACCAGTCTTTTTTCAAAATCAACGCCTATTTCCAGGCTTTTTACTTCAGAAAAAGCACGGGATCGGTTAGGGATGTTCTCGGTTCTTTTAAAACGGATGGCACTCCACACATGGTCGAGTGTTACCATTCTTACCGATTCATACTCCTTTTTAGTGAGGCAATCCCAGCTACAATCACGGTTCAGATCGCTCACGATCTTACTGGTGGTCTTGGGATAAGCTACCCATAACTTACTGTCTTCATGCAAGGCCGGGATCACTTCGCACAACACATTATTCAACTGCTGCTGACTGATAGCAAACACCAGGGCGAAATCAACTTTTTTGCTTCTCAGCAGTGGGGTTACATTCTTGGCGTAAGTTAACTTGGCAAACTGTTTTTCGATAGCTGAAGGAAGTCCCTGAATAAGCAGGTTCTTCTCATCCTTCAACTGCAACTTTTCCAACACGGTCTGATTTGACATGCCTAAAAACAAATTAGCAGGATGAACAAAAAGAAGGCAAAGTTAAAAAAATGTTACTGCTTTACGCAAACAAAAGCAAGGTATTTTGTGTTTTTGCCGATTTTTTTAACATAAAAGGGCTGATTTTGCTGAGATATGTAGGAGTATTTTAATATCTGAACGGGTTAGGGCAGTCCGAAAGACGGAAAGTCTGGAAGTCCGAAGAGATTCCTTACTAAGGAAAAGCCTCTTTCGATCTTATAAACTTCTTAATTTAGCAATGCTATACTGTTGGTCGGCGACCAACAGTGGCGTACAATTCCAATCATTCACTTTTCACTTTTCACCTTTCCCCTTTCACCTCTCGCCTCTCACGCTTTCCTACTTCTTATAATACTGTGCCAACGTAGCATCCATGATTTTCTGCAATTCCGCAATACGTGTTTCATCGGCAGGGTGTGTGCTGAGGAATTCGGGTGGTTTATTACCGCCACTGGCTTTGCCCATTCTTTGCCAGAAAGCAATTGCCTCACGGGGATCATAACCTGCCAGAGCAGAAAACATCAGTCCTAGCCTGTCTGCTTCCAGTTCGTTTTTACGGCTGAAAGGCAGCATTACACCTACATTCGTTCCTATGCCATAAGATGTCATAAATAGATTTTGCGTCTCGGCCGGTTTAGAGGAAAGCGCGGCCGATAATGCCAATCCGCCCATCTGCTGAAATAAACCCTGACTCATTCTTTCGTTACCATGACGGGCCAGTGCATGCGCCACTTCATGTCCCATTACAACAGCCAGAGCAGCTTCATTCTGGGTATAGGGTAAGATGCCGGTGTACACTACAATTTTGCCTCCGGGCATACACCAGGCGTTGGGTTCTTTATTATTTACGAGATTTACTTCCCACTGAAAACTTTCCAGCTCTTTGCTGAGACCTTTGTCTGCATAATATTTTTTGATGACGCCAATGATATTGTCTCCCACCCTTTTCACCATGGCCGCTTCCTTATTATTGTTCGTTGGCACAGCCGGATTGGTACTGATAAACTCTTTATACTGTGCAAAAGCCATGGCCTGCACTTCTGATTCCGGAATCAGATTCAACTGGTTTCTACCCGTAATAGCATTACGGTGACAGCCACTGGTTACAGCTCCAAGTATGAGTACAATCAGAATGATTTGTTTCATCAATTAAGTATTTAAGGGGAAATAATGCTTTTTGCAAAGTTACTTAAGACAGCCTGCACAGGCTTATAACTTTAAGACATTAACTTACAAGAATCAGACCATCCATAGGATTATCTGGTATAATTTATTTATCCTGAAGCACAGGCATCATTCAGTAATAGGAGGAATGAAAAACAGCAATAATTAGTCTTTGAACCGGTCTCTTCTAAGTCTGCGTTTATCGCGGTGACGAAGAATGGGAACTTTACTTTCTGTGCCTTTGAGAATGCGGGAAATATTTTTCTGGTGTGTAAGTACCACCATTAAAGCCACCAGTACAGCGAATATGCGGTACAGGGTTTCTTCCTCATTGAAAATAAAGAGAATGAATACCATGAACGATATACCTGCCAGTATAGAACTTAACGATACGAAACGGGTGAGGTACAATACGATCAGGAAAACGCCGATGCAACACAGTGCCACCATCGGTTGGATGGCCACTGCCATACCCAATAATGTAGCCACACCTTTACCGCCACGGAAATTGGCCCATACAGGGAAAATATGTCCGAGTACCGCAGCCAGACCCAAACCAATCATCAGGTTGGTTCTGTCCCACTCATTGGTTAGGTAATAAGGTAAAAGAATATAAAGTGAGGTAGCGATTACGCCTTTGATTACATCGATCAACATTACAAAACTGCCCCATTTCGATCCTAAAACACGGAAAGTGTTGGTGGCACCGGCGTTGCCGCTGCCATAGTCGCGAATGTCGATACCAAAGAAGGATTTGCTTACCCAGACAGCGGTGGGTACCGATCCAATCATATAAGCCAATGCAATGAGCAATAGTTCGTTCATCGGGGGGTGGTTGAAGTTTGGAGGTACAAATATACCTAAAATGAAGTTAATGATAAATTAACAAACCCCGATGGGGAAAATTACCCCTTCAACCTGATGGCTATCCACGCCCCTCTTTGTACCGTTTTAATATGCTGCCAACCCAATGGTTTACAAGCGGTTAAAATATCATTTTCGTCGTCCTTAAGTAAGCCGCTCAGGATTATTTCGCCTCCGGGAATAACAGCTTTGGCGAGGTGTTGAAGGTTATCCAGGATGATATTTTTATTAATATTCGCGATAACCACCTGATAGGGTTTCTCTGTTTTAGCAGTATCATCTTTCTGAATATCAATACATTGACAGCTATTGATTAAAGTGTTTTCAGAAGCATTTTCCACACACCAGTCGTCATAATCAACCGCCAGCACTTCAGTTGCGCCCAGCTTTTCGGCCAGGATAGCCAGGATACCGGTACCTGTTCCAAAGTCAAATACCGATTTTCCCTGAAAATCAATCTCTTTCATCAATTGCATCACAGAATAGGTGGTTGCATGGTGTCCAGTACCAAAACTCATTTTAGGTGTTATTACAATCTCATGTTGTACTCCTGTAAGCGGAGCATGAAAACCAGCCCTTACTCCTACAAAATCATCTACCAGAACCGGTTCAAAGTTTGACTCCCAAACAGCATTCCAATTTTCTTTTTTAATAATTGATTTTGAGTAAGTTAAAGAATTATGTTCAATTATTTGCTTCAACTCATTTTCATTAAATATCTCTTCTTCGATATAGGCTTTCAGCTCCGTTTCCGATTCTTCAAAGCCTTCAAAGCCCAGTTCAGCCAATTGGGCAACAAGAATATCACGGGTTGATTCTTCTGTAACGGGGATGGTTATTTGGTAGTGATTCATTGAAATTTGAAAATTTGGAAATTTGGAAATTAATCCCTGCAGAATATTAAAATGGGACCTCCTGTTTTGCAGGAAGTCCCATTTCGATATTCATTATTCAATATTGAAAATTACTATGCTTCTCCTCCTTCCTCACGAGGTTTTGCTCCTTCAGGTCTTGGCATCAGCACTTTACGACTCAATTTGAATTTGCCTGTTTTGGGGTCTAATCCAACCAGTTTCACTTTCACCATATCTCCTTCGTTGAACAGACCTTCCATACTTTCAAGGCGCTTCCAACTGATTTCGCTGATGTGTAATAAGCCTTGTTTACCAGGCATGAATTCCACAAAAGCACCAAATTCTTTGATACCTTTTACCGGACCTTCATACACATCGCCCACAGTTGGAGTAGCGGTAATACCTCTAACCCAAGCCACTGCTTTTTCAACAGAAGCCTTATCGGCAGAGAAAATGCTTACTTCACCTGTATTGCCTACTTCTTCAATATTGATGGTAGTACCTGTTTCGCGCTGGATCTCCTGGATCACTTTACCACCTGGTCCGATAACCGCACCGATAAATTCTTTATCGATGATCAGTTTCACCATACGTGGTGCATGTGGTTTCACATCATCGCGGTGTGCAGGAATACACTCATACATGGCATCGAGAATATGTAAACGACCTTTACGCGCCTGTTCCAATGCTTCACGCATTACATCCATGCTCAAACCATCTACTTTAATATCCATCTGAACACCACAGATACCATCGCGGGTTCCGGTTACTTTGAAATCCATATCACCCAAATGATCTTCATCACCCAGGATATCGGTCAGGATTGCATATTTACCATCTTCACGGGTAATCAATCCCATCGCCACACCACTTACGTGTTTGGGTACAGGAACACCTGCATCCATCAGTGCCAGTGAACCGGCACAAACAGTGGCCATAGAGGATGAACCATTACTTTCCAGGATATCACTCACCACACGAACGGTATAGGCATAATTGCTGCTATCGGGCATCATCTGTTTCAGTGAACGCATGGCAAGGTTACCATGTCCCACTTCACGACGGCTCTGACCACGCATCATTTTTACTTCACCTGTACTGAATGGAGGGAAATTATAGTGTAGATAGAATTTAGAATCTACAGATTTTGCAGCGCTTTCTACCAGCAGGTCATCTAGTTTGGTACCGAATGTTACGGTGGTAAGCGATTGTGTTTCACCACGGGTAAACAATGCCGAACCGTGTGGTGTTGGCAATGGATCTACTTCCATAGCCAATGGACGCACTTCATCTAATTTACGGCCATCCAGACGGAAACGGTCGTCGATGATCATGCTGCGTACTACTTCCCATTTCAGGTCTTCGTAGTATTTCTTAGCCAGTTTCTTATCCAGATCGGTAATATCTTCACCCAGGCTGGCAATCAGTTCATCTTTCAATGCACTGTAAGCATCACTGCGTTCGTGTTTAGCCGATCCTTTACGAGAGATTTCATATACACGGTCTTTGGCAAAAGCATACACTTTTGCTTTCAGTTCTTCATTCTGCTCAGGCTTTTTGTAATCACGCATAGTGGTTACACCTTTCTTGGTTCTCAGTTCTGCCTGTGCTTTAATCTGTACGCGGATGGCATCATGTGCCAGTTCCAATACTTTAACCAGATCAGCTTCTGAACATTCTTTGGCTTCACCTTCCACCATCATGAGGTTTTTCTCAGTAGCAGCTACGATGAATTCAATTTCAGATGCAGCCATTTGGCTACGGGTTGGGTTAATGATGTATTCACCATTAATACGACCTACTCTTACTTCACTGATGATTTCTTTGATAGGAATATCTGAAACAGCGAGTGCAGCAGATGCAGCCAGACATGCCAGTGAATCGGGCATTACTTCTGAATCGCTTGATACCAGGCTCACAAGAACCTGTACATCGCATAAATAATCTTCGGGGAACAATGGACGCAATGCGCGGTCGATCAAACGGCTGGTGAGAATTTCATAGTCGTTCAAACGGGCTTCGCGTTTAAAAAATGAACCGGGAATGCGGCCGGCGGCTGCAAATTTCTCCTGGTAATCAACGCTTAAAGGGAAGAAATCCTGCCCTTCTCTTGGATCTTTATTGGCAACAACAGTGGCTAAAAGCACACAATTGCCCTGGCGCACAGTAACGGCACCATCTGCCTGGCGGGCCAGTTTACCGGTTTCGATGGTAACGATACGGTTGCCACCGAGATCAAAACTGACACTGATTGGTTGTGATAACATAATTAGTTTTTGTAGTAGGGATCATCCTGTACAGGCGGGAAACGTACAGTATGCCCTGGTTAGGGAAATGATCTGAAACAGGTACTGACACAAATAACTATTCCCAACCGTTTAAAAATACCAGTTGGGAATAGCATGTATCATAGACTGAAAAATTATTTTCTCAGACCCAGTTTCTCGATCAGTGCACGATAGCCCTGCAGGTTTGTTTTCTGCATGTAAGTGAGCAAACGCTTACGCTGGCCTACCATCTGCATCAAACCACGGTGAGTGGAATAATCTTTTTTATTGGCTTGTAAGTGCTTTGAAATGTGGGCAATACGCTCAGTCAGTATAGCAACTTGAGCTTCAATTGAACCCGTGTTGGTGGCTTTTCCACCGAATTCAGCAAAAATGCTGGCTTTTTTTTCTGTTGTTAAATGAGACATCTGAAAATGTTTAATAGACTCCGGAATGTTTTCCTCTTATTTTTTATCGGCTGCAAAGGTAGGATATATCAGGCAAAATTGATAATTTTAAACCCTGAATTTTACCCCCTCCTGTAGTTCCGGCTTTTCATCGGCTATTTGCTGTTACAAATTCGGGCATTTCGGTTGCTTAACAAACTGGCATTTCACCGAAATAAGAAAGCAATTTACTGATTTTCAACAAAATAGAATTTATTTTGTAGTATTCGGACAATGTCCGTTAACCTGTTTTAATGATGTTTGGCGTTACCATATTAGGCAATAATTCAGCACTCCCGGCTTATGACAGGCACCCTACTGCCCAGGCAGTTACCCTGAATGAGCAGGTTTTTTTGATTGATTGTGGTGAAGGTACCCAGATGCAATTGGCCCGTTATAAGGTGAAAAGAGGACGTATCAACCATATTTTCATCTCTCACCTTCATGGCGATCATTATTTTGGTTTGATTGGACTCCTCACCAGCATGGGTTTACTTGGTCGAGAGCAGGACCTCCATTTATACGGACCTCCTGCATTACAGCAAATTATTCACCTGCAACTGGATGTAGCTTCCACCACCCTGCCCTACACCATCCATTTTCATGGTATTGAACAAGATGGATTGATACTGGATCTTCCTAAAGTTTCGGTTGAATGTTTCAGCACCCGGCACCGCATTCCTTGTTTTGGATTTATCATCAGAGAGAAAAAGAAGCCAAGAAAAGTAAACCGCGATGCGGCCATTGCGGCCAATATTCCTTCAGTGTATTATGAGCGTTTAAAAAATGGTGACGATTACGAAACCCGTGACGGACGGATCATCAAAAACGATAGCGTTACCTATGCAAACACCCCAGGCCGCAGTTACGCATTTAGTGCCGACACCATTTATGATCCATCCATTGCCGAGAAAACAAAAGGCGTAAACATGCTCTATCATGAAGCCACTTATTTAAAGGATCTCGAAGAACGTGCTGCCGCCCGTTATCATTCCACCACCATACAGGCAGCATCAATTGCCAGACAGGCAGGTGTACAACAATTACTCATCGGCCACTTCAGCAGCAAATACGAAACCCTGGAAGATTTTCTCACCGAGGCACAATCTGTTTTCCCTAACACACAACTTGCGATTGAGGGAACAACCTATTTAATTTGAAGGCACAATTTGAAAATTTGAAAATGTACTAATTTGAAAATGAAAAATCTCTCATTTTATCGTTCATGATAAAGTGAAACATGTCTTTTGCGCAGCAAAAACTCCCTTTGATTTTCAAATTAGCACATTTTCAAATTTTCAAATTAGCACTCATCCACTTATAAAAATCCCTGAACTCCTGTTTCCAGTACGTTTCATTGTGTTGGCCTAGGGGGTTGATGACGGTGCGGATGATGAAGCGTTGTTTCTTTTGTAAGATATCACTCATCTTTTGCAGGTTCGGTACGGCATTGGTTGCTTCCTTGCTTCCTGAATAGAGATAAAATGCCGGCATGGAGGCAGTAGAAAAATTTTCTGCCATCTGATAAATATCATTACTCAATTGCAACGATGGAGAGAATACACCTGCACCACCAAATACTTCGGGATATTGCAATACCGTGTACAGACTGATGAGTCCACCCATACTGCTTCCTAATACATAATTATTTTCGGCTGACTTATACGTACGGTATTTACTATCGATATAAGGTTTGAGTGTTTTAGCCAGAAACTCAGCATAGGCTTTTCCCTCCCCTTTTCCATACTGAGGATGATCCCAGGGATTGTATTCATTGATTCGTTTTTCACCTGCATGATCTATCGCCACAACGATACATTCTTTTTTTAGTTGTTGCTGAAGCGTATCCAGACATTCATCTACTCCCCACTCACCGGCAAAAGCGGTTTGATCGTTAAAAAGGTTTTGAGCATCCTGCATGTATAAAACAGGATAATTTTTAGATGATGTGGTATAACCTTTAGGCAGGTAAATCCACACTTTTCTTTTGCGGTTAAGTTGTGGCATATTAAAAGCCGTATCGAGCACACGTACTTGCGGACTGGCACTATATCGTTTGGGTTTATCGGGGTATTCATCTTTCCAGCCGGGTATTTCGAATTCGAGGCTGAGGTCGTTATTTACTTCCAGTACACGGTCTGAGATATCGCGGCCATCAGAAAGTGTTTCTACTTTATCGAAACCACCACGGGTAAACTTGAAAGCATAAGTACCAGGTGCCATATTCTTCAGCACAATACTTCTGCGTGAACCGCCAAAAGGTTTGAGTTTATAGTTTTCATCTTTGGGGTTCCAGTTATTGAAATTACCTGCTACATAAATATCGTCACCGGATTTGGTGGCCACTGTATTTACAATAAGGCGAACAGAAAATTGCGCCTGGCTTTGTATGGTAAGTATAAAAGCACATGCAGTGATAAATCGTTTCATACAATTAAAGTACGAAACATGCATGTTTCTGTTGCTTTTAAATGGTTAAAATCTTTTGTTCTCCGGACTAAAGTCCGGAGCTGGGTTAAAAAATTTTACTGGGTTATAATCTTCTCGTATTCCATAGCAGCTAATAATCAAAAAAGCAATCCTATAAACCCTGCTCCGGACTTTAGTTAACTGCTTTTGTTCTCCGGACTAAAGTCCGGAGCTGGGTTAAAAGTTTTATCGGATTATAATCTTCTCGTATTTCATAGCAGCCGATAATCAAAAAAGCAATCCTATAAACGCTGCTCCGGACTTTAGTCCGGAGAAAACAAAAAAAGCCACAGATTCACATCCGCCCAAGGCCGATGTGAATCTGTGGCTTAATAAAAATCATTTCAATTAATCCAATATCTCTACATCTTTTGGATACTTACCTGGATTGAAGGCAAACAGATTATCTGCCAGGTTTTTATTAGGCACCATATTACTGAAACTTACCTGCACAGTATTGTTTCCTTTATCAAGAATCACCGCACGAACAATCATGTTTTTTGTTTTGTCTACAAAGATGTTCACTTTAGAAAAATTCTTTCTTGTATCAATGGGTTTCATTTCAATCTCATGCAGGTTTCCTTTTGTACCAATCAGGCGATAGGTAAAATCTTTGTCATAAGAGCCGGAAAGAATTTTTTGCGGTGTGAGTGTCTGTCCGCTTTCTTCTACTGCTGAAACGGTGATGGTTTTGCTGCCATCATAGTTATATGTTTTGGCACCATCGCAGAGTATTTCTGTTTTACCTTCTTTCAGTACATATTTCTGTCCTTTGGTAACAATGGTGCCCGATTTGGTACCGTTGTTTACCCCTCTGCTTGAAACAGATTTAATACTAAAGCTTGCTGATATGGTTTTATATCCTTTTACCGTATTACTAACGGCTTCCAGTATTTTTTTGGCATTGGGATCATTCTGTGCACTTACCTGCAAAAACATAGCTACCATCACCAATACAATCGAGTACAATTTCTTCATTCTTTTCATTTGAGGGCGCAAATATAAGTTTTACTGTTTTGTAAGACAGTCTGCATGCGCATTAGTTTAGAGAAGCGGGCCGAGATAATGTTATAAATCGGTGAAAATGAGTCTTTATTACATGGAATCGAGGAATTCCTGAAGTTCCATATCAGTTTTAAATAATACTTCACGTGCCTTACTTCCCTGATTGGGACCTACCACTCCGGCTGCTTCCAGTTGATCCATCAGTCTGCCTGCACGGTTATACCCTAATTTCATTCTTCTTTGTATAAGTGAGGTTGAACCCATCTGACTCTGTACAATCAGGCGTGCAGCATCTTCAAACAACGGGTCACGTTCACTGGCATCAAAATCTCTTCCCTCCATTTCTTTTTCATCCACATATTCCGGCAACAAGAAGGCTTGCGGATAACCACGCTGGTCGCCGATAAACTCACATACATTTTCCACTTCGGGCGTATCCACAAAAGCACACTGCAAACGGGTGATTTCGCCATTATAACTTACCAGCATATCTCCCTTACCAATCAACTGTTCTGCACCACCTGCGTCGAGAATGGTTCGGCTGTCGATCTTGCTCGATACTTTAAAGGCAATACGTGCCGGGAAATTGGCTTTAATGGTACCTGTAATAATATTTACTGATGGACGCTGTGTGGCAATGATCAAATGTATACCAATGGCTCTTGCCAACTGTGCCAGACGCGCGATCGGCATTTCCACTTCCTTACCTGCCGTCATGATAAGATCGGCAAACTCATCTACTACCAGTACAATAAAGGGCAGGTACTGGTGACCTTTTTCAGGATTGAGTTTTCTTGCCGTGAATTTATCATTGTATTCCCGGATATTTCTACAGCCTGCTTCTTTCAACAGATCATAACGGTTATCCATTTCAATACACAGTGCATTCAGGGTATGAACTACTTTCTTGGTATCGGTAATAATAGATTCTTCTTCGCCGGGTAATTTGGCCAGAAAATGTTTTTCGATGACACGGTATAAACTCAATTCTACTTTCTTGGGATCTACCAGTACAAACTTGAGCTGTGAAGGATGTTTTTTATAGAGTAGTGAAACAAGAATCGCATTTAATCCTACAGACTTACCCTGCCCTGTTGCACCCGCCATCAACAAGTGTGGCATAGCAGCAAGGTCTACGATAAAGTTTTCGTTGTCGATTTTCTTACCAATGGCAATAGGCAGAGAGAATGAATTAGATTGGAACTTTTCACTCGCCAGCAAAGTTTTCATACTCACCACTGTCTTACGCACATTTGGCACTTCAATACCAATGGTTCCCTTACCCGGTATGGGGGCAATGATACGGATACCCAGTGCAGCCAGGCTCAATGCAATATCGTCTTCCAGGTTTTTAATTCTGCTGATACGCACACCGGGTGCAGGTACAATTTCATACAGTGTTACCGTTGGACCAACTGTTGCAGCAATACGCTGAATAGCGATATCGTAGTTTTTCAGTGTCGCGATGATCTGGTTTTTATTGGTCTCCAGTTCTGTCGGATCATGTACAATTTTTTCACTGCCATGTGTTTCCAATAAATCAAGACCCGGATACTTATAATCTTTCAGATCAAGCGTTACATCGTATTTGGTATTGAGTTTTCCGGGTGTAGGTGCCGGCGCTGGTTCTTCTTCCTCATCCGGTGTTTCTTTTATCTCCAGCTCTAATCCATTCGCATCAACATCAGCCTTCCTTGGCGCTGGCGGAATCACATTAATCAAAGGCTCCGGTTTCGAAATCACTTCCTCCTCAAAAACAATTTCCTCCTCCTCCTCCTCCTCTTCTTCCTCATCCTGTTCATCCTCATCATCACCTCCCTCATCCAAGTCCTTCTCGTTCATCTCAAACTCATTCATGGGATCAGCTTCCTCTTCTTCCTCCTGCGGCATAATCACCACCACACCCGATCCTTCCGATTTCAATTTATTAGGTCCTACAACCTTTTCTTCTGCTACCGCTTCATCTTCTAAATCGGCATTTTCATCCCACTCCTGTCTTACCGCCACTTCATCATCAATCGATAATTTAAAATCGTCATCGTGAGCTTTGGCACTTGGTTTACTAAACTGCCAGTCTGGTACTTTGAAGGTGGGATTGAATCGCCATATCACATAACTGAATACAGACAGTAACAGCAATGCACCTGTTCCAATATTACCGATCCATTTTACAAACCATGCGTTTAGCAATTCACCTACACCACCACCCCATGAAAAAGCACTGGCCCTCGATACAAAAGCAAATGCCATACTCAGTACCACCAATCCCACAATCATGTAGCGAAGGTTCCTGACAAGGCTGAATATTTTTTTGCCAAACAATAAGTTGGCGCCCAGTACAAAAAAGAAACTGCATAAGAGATAGGAAGCAAGTCCAAAGCCTTTGTAAAAAAGAGAATGTGCCACATAAGCTCCGAGCACACCTAACAGATTGTTTACTTTTACATCATCGGTAGCGAAAATACGTATGCCAAACTGGTGAACTTTATCCTGGTCTTCCTGCCAGGTAAATAAATAAGAGGTGAATGCAACAAAAAGAAAGATGGTCAACAATAAGCTGGAAGCGCCCAGGATTTTAGTGGTACGTTCATCTTTCACCACTTCCGTTACCGTTACTTCGGGTTCCTTATCGGGATTCAGTTCTTCCGGACTCGGCGGTGGCGGCGTTTTCTTCTTCAAGCGGTTTGCCATGAAAACAAATATAAGCTATGCCATTACCTGCATAACAAACTACCCACTGATGTGCAAAACTGGTAAAAGCAGGCAGAGTTTTCCACCGAACTGGAGAGGAGGGTGAAAAGTGAAAGGTGAAATGCTCACGTCTGACTTTTCACCTTTCACTTTTCACCTTTCACTTTTCACCTCTCTCACGCTCCCTTGCTCAATCCCAGCGCCAGACATATCCATCCGGCTACCAGTAAAGTGCCACCTAATGGGGTTATAGGGCCTACCCAGGAAAGTCCATCTACCTGTGCTGCCGATTTATAGGTAAGTAAATAGAGTGAGCCACTGAAAAGGGCCATACCGGCAATAAACAGTAAGCCCGCAGCCTTCATCAGCGAAGGTGTACCTGATGCAAAAAGCAAACCGGTAAGAGCCAATGCAAACACATGATAAAACTGGTAACGTACCGCAGTTTCAAAGGTAACCAGCGATTCAGGTGTCACTATTTTTTTCAAACCATGCGCACCAAAAGCACCCAGCACTACGGAGAGGGCACCAATAAATGAGGCTGTTACCAAAAATCCTTTATGCATATTGCTGTATTATTTTTTTGAATGCCAGATCACTGATCTCCTTTCCCATTAGCCGATGCTGCGCTTTTTCATATACAGGACTACGTTCTTTTAGTTTGTTTTCGAGAAAAACGGTCAGTTCCTCATCCGACAATGAACGGATCAGCGGGCGGTGTTCTTTACCGGGCTTTAGTCTTTCCACCAGTGTTTCCACCGGCTCATCAAGCCAGATGGTGACACCAGTTTTATTCATCCAGTCCATATTATCGTGAAAGCAGGGAGCACCACCGCCGGTGGCGAGTACAAATGCTTTCTTCTCCCCAAACCAACGCAATATTTTTGCTTCCGATTTTCTGAAATAATCTTCTCCATCTTCCTCAAAAATTTCACTGATTGTTTTCTCTTCATGCGATTCAATGAGGAAGTCGAGGTCGTAACCTCCCGTCTTTAATTTCTTTGCCAGTTGACGGCTCCAGTGCGATTTACCGGAACCCATCATGCCTATGAGGAATAGTTTCATTTTTATTAGTCCGGAAGTCGGAAGCCCGAACGTCCGGAAGATATTTAATTAGTAAACAATCCTCCGTGTAACTCCGTGCCGTACTCTGTGTAACTCTATGGTTCATAATTAAATATTTTTTAACCACAGAGTTGCACGGAGTTACACGGTTTTCAACTCACCCCGGCCCTCTCTGCTGCGCAAAGAGGGGGAACTCCTTTCACTTTTCACGTCTCACCTCTCACGTTTCTTCCCACATCTCACGTCACTTAAACGCATTCAGCCCCGTAACATCCATCCCCGTTATCAGCAGGTGAACATCGTGGGTGCCTTCGTAGGTAATTACACTTTCGAGGTTCATCATGTGACGCATAATGCTGTATTCGCCGGTAATGCCCATACCACCCAGCATCTGACGTGCATCGCGGGCAATATTGGCGGCTATTTCGCAACTGTTACGTTTGGCCATACTCACCTGTTGAGGTGTAGCTTTTCCTTCATTCATCAACACACCTAAACGCCATACCAGTAACTGCCCTTTGGTGATTTCAGTAATCATTTCTGCCAGCTTTTTCTGCTGCAACTGGAAGCCGCCAATGGGACGATCGAACTGTACACGCTCCATGCTGTAACGCAAAGCCGTATCATAACAATCCATCGCCGCACCCAATGCCCCCCAGGCAATACCATAACGGGCTTTGGTTAAACAACCCAATGGACCTTTGAGTCCGGTTACATTGGGGAGGATATTTTCTTTGGGAACTTTTACATTGTCGAAAACCAGTTCGCCGGTTGCAGAGGCACGCAGGCTCCATTTACCGTGTGTAGTGGGTGTGGTAAAACCTTCCATTCCTCTTTCCACAATTACACCCTGTATTTTATCTTCTTCATTTCTCGCCCAAACCACAGCCACCTGTGCAAAGGGAGCATTGCTGATCCACATTTTGGCGCCATTCAATAGTACATGGTCGCCGGCATCTTTTATATTGGTGATCATACCGGCGGGATTACTTCCATGATCGGGTTCTGTTAATCCAAAACAACCCAGCCATTCACCACTTGCCAGCTTAGGAAGGTATTTCTTACGCTGCTCCTCATTACCATAAGCATAAATAGGATACATAACCAGGCTACCCTGTACACTGGCCGTACTACGAACACCACTGTCGCCTCTTTCCAGTTCCTGCATCATGAGGCCATAGCTAATGTAATCAAGTCCACCACCACCATATTCAACAGGTACAGTGGGGCCAAAACAGCCCAGATCACCCATTTGCTTTACGATCTGTTGCGGGAACTCGGCTTTTTGGGCATAATCTTCAATGATGGGAGAAATCTCTTTCTTCACATAATTCCTCACCGATTCACGGATCAGTTTATGTTCTTCAGACAATAACTCATCTAACTGGTAGTAATCCGGCGATTGAAATAGATCGGTTCTGGCAGCCATGCGAATAATAGTTTTAAATACGTTAGGTCGGTCGCCTGTTAACCCGGCAAAAATAAGGGATGCGGGCTGATCCCTATGTTTTGTGTTGTTATTATTTGCTCACCTCTTCATCCGAGCTCCGGATTTAAATCCGGAGCTCGGATGAAAGGGACGTTTTGTATCAAAAAAAACAGGCAGGTATTCCAACCTTTCTGGTTCTAACAACTCTTATTAAAAAACCATTCCTCGCATGAAACATATTATTGTCGCCTGTACCCTGCTGGCACTTGCCTGCTCTTCTTTTGCCCAGGACAACTATAAATGGGCCGTTACCAAACAAAAAGATTTCAGCAAAACCTACCCTATTGGTTCTGCCGTAGTATCGCTCAGGAACCAGTTTGGTAAAATGGAGATCAAACACTGGGATAAAAATGAAGTGAAAATAGAAGCCAAAATACTGGTATCCACACAGGAAGAATCTTATGCCAGCACTTTACTCGATATGATACAGGTAGTTGAAAAGACCGGCACCGATACCATCAGTTTTAAAACACAGATTGGTGATGAAAACAAAGGATGGAGTAGCAATCAGAGCAATAAAATGTCGATTGATTACATCGTTTACCTTCCAGCTAATGCAAAACTAAAGGCACACAATAGTTTTGGTCCGATGGAAATTGGCGATCATAGCGGAGAGGCTGATTTACAAAGCAGTCATGGCAGTTTAACAGCGGGGAATCTTACCAATACCAAATCATTAAAAGTAAATTTCAGCAGAGCCAAAATAGGTAAGCTGGGTAAAACCGAGGCCGATTTCAGGCATTCAACAATTGATATTGAAGAACTGACCGGCGATATAAAAGCAACTGTTACTTTCTGCAACAGCATCGATATTCCTGTAAACAATTCAGTAAAAAATATTGACATCAATACCAGTCACACAAGCATCTATCTGCTCTTACCTAAAACCATCAGCGGCGATTATGATATTGCCACCACACATGCAACCGCCACAGGCAAAGGAAGTTTTGAATTGAAAGAAGAAAAAAACGAAACCCTCCGCAATCGTGTAAGCTTCAACCACCACTACACCGGTAAACTCGGTAATGGCGGCGATGCGAAGATTAACATCAAAAGTAATTTCGGAAGTGTGAGGTTGTTGTAATGAGTCCGGAAGACGGGAAGACCGAAAGTCCGAAAGAAGACCAACTCAACACAGTCATCTTTCGGACTTTCCGACTTCCGGACTTTCGGTCTTACTGTCTTTCCGACTTTTCCCTATCTTCCCTTTTCAAACCCAACGCTATGAAAAAGGGATTATTTTTTCTTCTGCTGGTATGCATTGCTACTGCGGTTATAGCACAGAACAATGCCTCAACTAAAAAGCCCGAGGAACAAATCCGCAAATACTGGTTCGTGATGTTGATTAAAGGACCAAACCGCAACCAGGATTCTGCAACGGCTGCCAAAATTCAGGAAGGACATATGAGCAATATGGATCGGCTTTACTATGATGGCAAACTGAAAGTAGCAGGTCCGTTTGGTGATGGTAAGGACTGGCAGGGTATTTTCATTTTTGATTGTCCTACAAAGGAAGAAGTAGAAACCCTATTAAAAACCGATCCTGCTATTGCGGCGGGCAGGCTTATCTACGACCTCCGACCATGGTACACTGCCCCCATCGGCAGCTTCATTCCCGGCAAACCCAAACAAGCACTCTAACACCTCTCTGCGTAAACTCCCTTTCTCCCTGTTAAAGTTGCTCGCATATTTGTAATCAACTTTTGTGAGACTTTTTAACAGGGAGAAAGGAAGAACGAGAGGCAAAAAGAGTCGTTTACTAATAAATAAATGTTTTGAATACAGTTACAGAAAAGAAAACATGGTACCATACGGTACTCACCAATCTTACTTTTTATGTACTCATTGCTATTATTGCAGGTGTACTACTCGGACATTACGCACCAGCCACCGCCATAAAAACAGAATGGATCGGTAAAACTTTTGTCGACATCATCAAACTTTTTATTGCCCCCATCATCTTCCTTACCATTGTTCTCGGCATCAGCAGTATCGGCAATTTGAAAAAAGTGGGGCGCATTGGCATCAAATCACTGATTTATTTTGAAGTAGTAACCACACTGGCATTGGGCATTGGTATTGTAGTGGCATTGCTGGTACAGCCGGGTAATATTGATCGTACCGGTCTCGATTTACAGGATGCCAGTAAATTCACCAAACAGGCAGGCAGTAGTTTTAACTGGATAGAATTTTTTAAAGCCAATCTTACTTTACAGGTTTTACTGGTGGCCATTATTGTAGGCATACTTTTCAACTATTCCAGGCATCGCCTAAAACTCATTCATTTTTTTGGACGCATTTCTCACTATGTATTTACGGCTTTGAAATATGTTATGTACCTCGCTCCATTGGGTGCATTTGGGGGAATGGCATATACGGTGGGGAAATTCGGTTTACAAACACTGGTGCCACTTGCCAAGCTGATGGCCTGTGTGTACCTCACCATGTTTGTTTTTATCTTTTTTATTCTAGGCAGCATCATGCGTTATTATGGTTTTCGTATTGGTACTTTCCTGAAATCCATTAAAGAAGAACTGCTGATTGTATTAGGCACTTCTTCCTCCGAAGCCGCATTACCATCCATCATGCGTAAACTGGAAAAAATGGGTTGTAGTAAATCGGTGGTAGGTCTTGTTATTCCAACCGGTTATTCTTTTAACCTCGATGGCACATCCATCTATCTATCTATGGCCGCCATATTCCTGGCGCAGTTGTACAATATTCATTTAAGTGCCAGTGAACTACTCACCATTTTACTCATACTTATGTTAACTTCCAAAGGAGCTGCAGGTGTAACGGGTAGTGGTTTTATTGTACTTGCATCTACCCTTGCAGCTATTAAAACCATTCCGTTGGAAGGACTTGCTTTTCTACTCGGTGTAGATAAATTTATGAGTGAAGCAAGAGCCATCACCAATATCATTGGCAATGGTGTGGCAACACTGGTGATTGCCAAGAGTGAAAAAGAATACATAGAAGCGGAAGTCTGATGTAGGATGTCGGATGGCAGATGTCTGATTTGACAACAGTTAAAAACAGGATTATGATGTTTAAGAAAATACTTTTTTTATCTTTTATTTTTATTTACGCACAACAACATATTGCTGCACAAAAGCAACCCGGCAACCCTGTTATAGAGGGCTGGTATGCCGATCCGGAAGGTGTAATTTTCAATAATACATATTGGCTCTTCCCTACTTTCTCTGCTAAATACAAAGAACAGGTTTTTCTGGATGCGTTTTCATCGACAGATATGGTGACCTGGAAAAAACACCCGCGTATTATTGATACCAGTATTATTAAATGGGCATACATGGCTATGTGGGCACCGGCGATTGTAAAAAAAGACACCAAATATTTTTTATTCTTCTCTGCCAATGATATCCAAAGCAAAAAACGCAATGGTGTAAAAGATGACAATAATGGAGGTATCGGAATTGCCGTAGCATCAAAACCGGAAGGACCTTATAAAGACTATTTGGGCAAACCACTCATCAACCAGTTTTACAATGATGCACAACCGATTGATCAGTTTGTGTTCCAGGATAAAGATGGTCAGTATTATATCATGTTCGGCGGATGGGGTCGTTGCAATATTGCAAAACTGAATAAAGATTTTACCGCACTCACTCCTTTTGAAAAGGGAGAACTGGTAAAAGAAATTACGCCGAAGGGTTATGTGGAAGGCCCAACCATGTTTTTACGCAATGGCACGTATTACCTCATGTGGTCAGAAGGTGGCTGGACCAATGGTAGTTATAAAGTTGCCTATGCCAGATCCAACAATGTTTTTGGTCCGTTTGAAAGAGAAACAACCATTCTTGAGGCCGACTCAACCATTGCCACTGGTGCAGGTCATCATTCTGTAATGAATATTCCAGGTACAGATGAATGGTATATTGTGTACCACCGCAGACCCATTCCCAATCTTGACCGCGATCACCGGGTTACCTGTATCGACAGGTTGTTTTTTAATGCGGATGGAAGTATACAGAAAGTGAAGATGACGTTTGAAGGTGTGAAGCGCATAATGAACTAGGATGGGCAGGATGGAAAGAATGATGTACAGGATTTTTATTTAGGGAGTATTTGTTGATTGAAAAAATAAACAGTTTTTATGCAATCAAATATTGGGTTGATATTAGAAGAGAAAGCTGCCGATATTGGCAATTTTATTGTGGGCAGGTTATTGCCTTTCCGTCAGAAACGTTCAGTGGGTCCGTTTGTGTTTATTGATCATATGAAACCCACCTGTTTAAAGGATTACCAGAATATGGATGTGCCACCACATCCGCACATTGGCTTATCTACTTTAACCTATTTACTGGAAGGTTCTATTTTTCACCGGGATAGTATTGGCAGTGCACTGGAAATAAAAGCAGGAGAAGTAAACTGGATGACAGCAGGTAAAGGCGTAGTGCATTCTGAAAGAACACCCGAATATTTACGAAGGGCAGATAAATTTCTGCATGGTTTTCAGATCTGGATCGGATTGCCAAAGGAACTCGAACAGTCTGAACCCACTTTTCATCATATCGATAAAGATGCTATTCCTGAATGGGAAGAGAATGGCATACACTACAAACTCATTGCAGGTGAAATCGTTGGACAAAAATCACCGGTACCTGTTCACAGTCCATTGTTTTTTTTGGAGATTAAAACCAGCACTGCACAAAAAATAAATATTGGTGAAAAACTCTTTGGTGAAGTGGGTATGTATGTATTGGATGGCACAGTAAAAATTGAAGGCAATGATTATGGTACGGCCCAGTTGCTGATTGCGAAAAATGCCCGCTTATGTGAGTTTGAAACCAATGGAGCAACCACATTGTATTTATTTGGCGGAGAGCCTTTTGCAGAAGAACGGTTTATCTTTTGGAACTTTGTACACTCGGATAAGCATATGATTGAGCAGGCGAAAATAAACTGGAGGAATCAGGATGTGAATGCTTTTCCTAAAATTCCGGGTGATGATCAGGAGTTTGTTCCGTTGCCGGAATTCCCGATGCATAAGAAACCATAGAAGCATATTGGTTTGGTTATGTGGCTATTACCAACCGCAAACCTCCGTGCCACTCCGTGTTCCACTCTGTGAAACTCTGTGGTAAAAAAATTTAAACCACAGAGTTCCACGGAGTATGGCACGGAGTTACACAGAGGTTTAAAACATGATGCACTTTTCTTTGCTCATATTTTATTTAACAATCCCATCGTAATAATTAAAAATGGCTACTGCTCTTCTCACAACTAAATCTGCATATGCTCCAACAGCAAAATTGGATTGAATTGTTCCACCCCCTGAATATTCGGTTTTCGTCATTACCCCTATAAGTTTTGCCTCAGCATCGCGATAAATTAGCCATGCTTTTTGAGCATTAACAAGCACACGTTTATCTTCAGGTTTAAGTATCCGTAGTAGTTTAGTATAATACTTGTTCATCAAACCATCATAAGACTTTGTCATTTCCTGAACTGTCTTATTCATTCCCTGGGTTGAATAGTCAATATCCATTCGTTTTGAAACCAATTGTTCAATACGAAAAGTATCAACAGCAAACTCCATCTGATCTGGTGAGAGTTCGCGTGCGGAAAGTTGTTTCTTAAATTCAGGTATTTGCTTTTCAATATCGGCTTTTAGTTTTTGCAGAATATGGGGTGTTATTTCTTTTGGACCACCATATTGTCCAAAAGAAAAGTATCCGGCAAAGAAAAAAATCAAAGTAAACAAGAGCGATTTCATATTGCTGTAATACTGTTTAATAGTCAGTGAGATTGACACAATTTTAATTCGCAACCCTCCGTGCCACTCCGTGTTCCACTCTGTGTAACTCAGTGGTAAAAAAAATCTTGACTTAGTAACCACAGAGTTACACAGAGTATGGCACAGAGTTTCACGGAGGTCGGCGAACAAGATTGAAGAACAGTTTTGTTGTTGATTACACCTTCACTCCAAACAAATACCCCACCAACGCAGACATTACCATGGCAATTGTTCCCCAGATCACAATACGGAAAATGGCTTTCCTTATACCCGACCCACCTGTTCTTGCCGAAACAGCTCCCAATATGATTAATGACAGGATGGTAAAACCGTAGAGAAAATATTCCATTTGCTGTACCGGAACAAAGATGGTAACCAGTAATGGTAATAAACCACCCGCAGTAAACGCCGCTCCTGATGCAAAAGCCGCCTGTATGGGGTTTGCCTGACTCACTTCATTAATACCCAGTTCATCTCTTACATGAGCCGCCAATGCATCTTTTGCAGTTAACTCTTTCGCCACCTGCAAAGCAGTTTCTTTTTTGAGACCACGCTTTTCATATATCTCAGCGAGAATTTGCAATTCCACATCCGGCATTTCTTCCAGTTCCTGTTTTTCTCTGGCAATATCTGCTTTTTCAATATCGGTCTGAGAACTTACCGAAACATATTCGCCCGCCGCCATCGACAAAGCACCTGCTACCAGTCCGGCAATAGTGGCCAGCAAAATAGGATCTCTGGTGGTACTGGCAGTGGCCACTCCAATGGCCAGACTTGAAACAGATATTATACCATCATTGGCCCCCAACACTGCCGCCCGTAACCAATTACTCCGATGTATATAATGACTTTCTAAATAATTATCGATGGTAATGGTTTTGTTTGGGGCTTCCATGATGGGAATGATTTTACTGTATGAAACGGTATTGTTGAAGTTAGGAAGTAAAAATGAAAATGGAGAATGCACAGGGATGTTCACCGCAGAGAATGGGAGAACACAGAGGTTTCGCTGGGGTGTTATAAGCCGACGACGTTGGTCGCATAACATCAAGTAATCGAGATCCTACATAATACAGGGTATCCTTCGTCGCAATTTCCGATCTGCGATCGGAATGCTTCTCAGGATGACGAATGAACAGGGTGGTTTAAGTGGGTTTGATTGGCTTTGCCAATCAAACCCACTGCATTTCTCCTACGCTTATTAGTCATCCTGAGGAGCATTAATAACCGCAGGTTATTATCTGCGACGAAGGATATTTGCTTCCGAACACTAGTAATCAGGCGACAAACAATGACGGGGAAAAAACTACCGCATATTTAAAATTGCTGTTGGCCAGGTGACTAACAACGGCGGAGAAAATTATTCCCTAACAATTATCAGAAGCCCAATCATATAAAAAATCCATCGTAACACCCATACTGGTGTAACTTGTTTTTAAATGAAGCGCGGGTATTTGTTTTTCATTACCCCATACAGGGATGGTTCTGAAAGCCTTTTTCGTCCATTGATGATGACTTGCTTTAATTCTGTCAAATTCATAACCCATGAACCTGAGAAAAAGCTGCCAGCACCTGGTTGGTAGTGGTTTGAAACTCATAGACAATTACGCTGCGGTTAAGGCAAATCTTTCAACAAGATCATTCTCTGCATTGAAGTTTTTCAACGCTCCTGTTTCATCGATATAGAGCTTTGAAAATTGTTTAGCAAAGAAATTTTTACGCCAGCCCAATGCCGCTAACAGTGAATTCATTTGCGGGGTATCAAGCGAAACCAGATGGCTGCAAAAAAAATCAAATGACTCTTTTATCATTTCATCTGCTTTTTCTTTGGTTTCACCATAACCGGAGATATTTAAAGAGGGAATATAGATGACAAACTGCTTGGTGTCTTTGTCAATAAAATTCAACCCATTCACCTGCAGCACAACCCTACCCTTTTTCCATTTATCTTTAACGACTCCTGCTTTACGGGTTCTTTTGATGAACTGAAATGATATGTTGCAGCATTGGTCATAACAAATACAAAGTTTGCAATTTGTGAAAACAAATATAACAGGATTAACATTATACTGCTTCTTACCAGTTAAAATCTGTATAGCTGAAATGCTATACACACAAGGGTAAACATAGACTAATCGATTTAACACGCTGAACAACAACAGATTTTGTTTCTAAGAAGAAGGCCACTTTGCTACAATAATTTTAAAAAATAATTTCAACCAATTGAACAGAGTACGCATCTGGCGAATTGGAACCCGTTTTACATTAAGTATAAATGAAGGAGCGTTACTCAAATTAATAATGAAAATTGTTGTTGGCCAGACGACCAACAACGGCGGTAGTTTAATAGTCGGCAAGTACCCAAAAATACTTGAGTCAAAATCATCATTTTTTTTGCACTTCTACATTACCATTACCAGCTGTACATCCTCCTTCAAATCCATTCGGCCCCCATGTGCCTTTAAGATATAAATCCCCTCCCGTAGTACTATATTCGAGATAAAGAGATGCCATACACCAGCTATAACCTTCTCCATTAATATTTTCTATTACTTCATAACCAGTTAATGCAAGTGTTCTATTTGAAACAAATCCCTTAACCTTATAATGAGCATAATACTTATCATTACTGCCACTTATTTTGATACTACCTTCAACAGTAATATCTTTTTGATTGAGTATTATTTCATATGGAAATTGACTCACTCCACTAGTTGCAAATCCAACCCACTTTCCTGACACATCAATTTGATCATCATCCCTTAAGATTTTTTCGGAATTATCATTCTGCTTTGATTGAAGATTTGCAGGCTGATTAGATTGAATATAATCAGAAGAATTATATGTATTGACTTTAGAAAGAATTTCCGAATTCAGTTTATTTCTGTTAAATTTTTGGTACAACACAATCATTGCAATAGTTACGACAACAAGAATACTTATTAAAAAAAGAGCCCTTTTATAGTTAAATCGTTTCTTACTTGTTTTTTCTTTCACTAGCTGGGATTTAGCTAAATCAATATTTTGATGCTGAATATAGTCAGTCCTTTCATCTGTCGCTACCTCGAACTGTTGACTATTTGACAGATGTGCTGGCTCAGATTCGGCCTCTATTACATTCCCTAATGAAGCATTTAGGTTATTATTTAAAAGCTCAGAAGCGGGCTCGCTTTTCAAAAAAGGCAGTACAATTGATGCTCCTAATGTTAACCAAAAACCAATTCCGAATATCTGAGTGATCTGTTTAATATAAGAACCTGTAATCCCTCCGAAATCACTTTCCAACTTAGTACGAATTAGTATTGCAATCACAAGTAGTGTCAAAAGTGGCAATAAAAAAAGAACCGGTTTTACTATAGGATAATTTTGATTATTAAATGCTGCCCCATAAATCACTAATAATCCTGTGACAGGAATAACTATTGTAATAAAACGAAAAGATGAGTCAATTATTCGGCTCGCATCTCCAATAACGAGATCCCATGCGCTAAGATTTATGAATATTTTAATCCATGGCATAAAGAAAGCCGCTATTAATACTGCACCAATTGTAATGATTAAGTTTTTATTATTCGCTGGCATAAGGTATTATTTAGTTATTCCTGGGATCAGAAGAGGCTCCTCAATATTATATTTTTTTTGAACTCTTTATACAATTAAACCATCATTTCACACTCCTACTACATTTAAGTCAATAAAACAAATGCCAATCCATCTAAACTTGTAAATCTTTTTGTTGGTCTGACGACCAACAACGGCTGAAGTTTCTAATTATGACATAATATTTTCTACTCACTCCCCCAAAAACCACTCAATCCTCGTACACTCCGAACAAACAAAACAGGTAGCTGATCTGTCGGCCCAGTCAAAACCAAAAAAACTGCTGGAGGCTCTGTTGAGTTGTGCTTTACGCACCCAAAACAAATTGTTACTGCAATGCTGACAAATCAATGATCTGCCTTTTACCTGTACGGGTTCTGGTTCGGGTATTGATTTTTTAAACAATTTCATATTATATGATATAACTGTTTATTGAAAATTCATTTTAGTAAGCATGTATTTTTTCTGATCTGCATAACGCGCTTTAAATTTTACCAGATAAGCTTGCGCAATAGCTTTAGACTCATATATATTCATATCAGAGCTACAGCCATTACTGTTTTTACAGTCCTGTCTCACCTGCTTACCCCATACAGCAGGTAACCGATTTACCAGAGCAGAGTCGTCAGGTAATTGTTTTATGTCGGTGTAGAAAATATACTGTATACCATCAGCAGCTAACTGGTTATTGCCTGTTGATGTACAGAAATAATAAAAATCATTTTGTTTTTTAGCCACAGCCGTATCACTAACCGTAAATACCAGCAGGCATACACATAGCATAAGCAGTTTCATAGTACGTATTATGATCAGGAATTTTGTGAGCGGGGGAACTCTAATATAGTAATTATTTTGAATAATGCAAACCGGAAAGGGAATGAGGAATAAGGTCGAAGACTCCTTTGGAGAATATGAAATAAGAAATATGAAATAAGGAACAGAGGAAGGGAAGCGATGTTTCCAGCGGACAAAAGCAGAACATAGAGGTGTTGTTGGAGGCTGTTTTAAACAGTGTATAAATTTTCATAATATTATAGTGTTTCTGCGTTATTACTCCGTTATCAGTCCGCTATAAGTCCGTTACAAGTCCGTTTGTCATTCACTGTTCATTCTGGATTCATTCGCTGCTCATCCTGCCACTCTCCGGGTACCCGGAAGGGTAACCCCTTATCCGCAAAAGGGTATCGGTAATAGCGTGTTTATGAAAAGCGAAGAGCAACTAAAGAAAAACAAAAGATGGGTATTCGTAAATACGGCATATACACGAGATCTGGCGATGAAGTACCTCCGTATACTCCTGTGTTCAAACAGTCAGTCCTCCGTAACCATCGTGTTACCTGGAGAACGTGGATAGAAAAAGTAATGACCTGCTCTTAGCTTATCGAAGAGAGCAACAGGAAACAGAAAAATGCTGTTTCATTTCGTCTTAATTTTAGAAATGGTTCTACCTGTGAATTTTGCCGGTTCATCCATATTTTTTTTTGCAAAATCAAACGCCGCTTTAATCAGGGCTTTTACCCTGGGGTTTCTATAATCATCAGTTTTCTGTATATCTATATGCCTAATTAAATTTCCCGTTCCTGTTAATAATGAAAAGGGATCTTTTAAACGGGTACCCTTATTAAATCCCAGGTTCAAATGATGGGTGTAAACAGGCAGCATACAAAACGCATCTGATAATTTTTCTGAATCCGAAAAAACAGCTGTGAGTGCATGTGTATGATACAGGATTTCATTACACTCCGGATACTGCGTTAAAATATACGCACGCAAATCACAAAACAGGGAAACAAGTTTCCGGTCTTTAAGGTCTAAGAGCAATTGAAAATCGGGATGTATGGGTCTTATTGTACTCATCTTATGTTGTTACAAGGGCTACTACTTCTCTTCCGCTAAAAAATCTATTATGGCTTTGTTATACGCTGCTGGCTGATCCCACCAGATAATATGACCCGCATTCCCGATAAACTTATAGGTTCCCTTCAGCAGATCCGCGTACTCAAAAACAGTTGAGTACGCTCCCTGGTCGTACTGACCTTGTAAAACAAGCGTGGGTATGGCAAGTGTTCTTAGCTTCTCTCTGATATCGGAAAGGCCTGCATAATAATTACTAAAACCATGCGAATAACCACCAGCACCACCCTCTTCAGGTTGTACATTTTTCGGATCGGCCACCATACCTTTAGTGAATTTAGTCGCCATTGTATTTGTATAGTCGTCAAATTCTCTGTCGCTCGCCCATTTAATATTGAAAAGCATGGCGCAAAACATGGACATCACGATCCTTGGCTGCAGAAAATCTTTTTCCGTCTGTTCAAATACTTCTATGGGCTGCTTGAATGAGTAGCTGGAGGGTATTGGATATAAACTATCCAGATCAACAAGTGTTCCATTAGTGTGGGTTCTGTATGGCTGTAAATCTCCGGGAGAAGAAAGTATTAATCGTGCAACCATCTCCGGATGTTGTGCTGTAAAATGCGTAGCTACTATTCCTCCATAGGAATGTCCGATTAAAATAACCCTTCCCGATTTTATTTGAGTACTGATTATTTCATAAAGGTCTTTTAAATGTCTTTCAAAAGAATAATCCTTTGGTTTCGGCAGCCTGTCCGATAAACCGGAACCAATCTGGTCATACAGGTAAATATCATACCCTTGCTGGGCTACTTCTTTCATTTGTCTGATGATGGCCGAATGAATATACCCCCCCGGACCACCATGTAAGAAAATAACCGTGGGATACCTGTTTGCTGAATCCCCCTCAATTTTAGTGTAGGCAATTTTATAGCCTTCCCTCAGCACCCAATACTGCGTATCGGGTCTTGGCTTTATCGGACTGATGGTTTGTTTTATGGGAATTAAACTCCAGATCAATAATACCAACACTACTATTCCAATAATCCGTAACGTCCACTTCAATACACTTCGTAAGAGAGATGTTTTTTTTATTTCACTCATAATTGTTCATTTTTCGGGAATAGAAATTTATCTGTTTTTAAATACGGCGGTAAATGTTCCATTAGGCTGAACTGAAGTAAAACTTTTGGGATTGTCTGTATCCATTTTAAAAGTAATGGTATAACCCTGTTTTCCTTTTACAGTGAACACATATTCAGATACAGGTTGCAATTCTTCATCTGCTTGTCCCGGTACTATTACCCATAATTTTCCGTTCCGTATTTTGAGGCTGATATCTAACTGAAAAGCCTCCAGTGTATAAGTACCTGCATATTTCTGCAGATCATTCACAGAGAAGCTGGACACTTGTGGATTTGTAATTGCCTGTAATTTTTGCTGGATGACAAGATCATTTTTAAGCTGCAATGATTTTTTATAATGTAACACGGCATTACCGGTATCTTTCCGCGCCAGCAAATAGTCTGCATAAGCATCATACCCATTACTGCTTTCGGGATACCATTCCATATTCAATGCAAACAAGGCTTCTGCTTTATTGTAATGTTTATATCCTAATGCCTCATAACCAAGATAGTTGATAAGCGATGCGGGCGCCGCATTCTTATAACCCATTTTAGCCGACACATTTGCGTAGTGTTTTTTGAGCTTTGAAGCAATATGTGCTGTAGAATCTGTGAAATCTTTTTCCGTTGCATCCAGGAAAAAATAGTCGAATATAAAACGCAATCCATCGTATTCACTCATTAACGGAACTGTGTTATGACGTTCTGCTGTATAAAATTTATGTGCATACTGCAACCCATTTTTATTCGCCTGTAAAAAATTATCCAATTTGAAAATGGAGCGGATATGTTTTGTATCATCTGACTGATCGCTTTTTAGTGTTGTCAGGCTCATCCCTTCGGGCATCGTATTGGCTGTTCCGATAAACAATCTTTTATCATTCATTTTTTCTTTTGCCAATTGAGCGATGCTCTCGTTCAGAAACTTTTCATCGAGATACCACATACTGGGGTCTATAGCGATATATGCGTTGAAAAGGTCTTTCTGATGGGTCAGTGTATGAAGAACAGTGAGTCCGCCTAAAGAATGACCTGCAAATATTTTATATGGTGCTGTTGGATAGTTTTTATCAATGAAAGGAATCAGTTCAGTTCTTATAAATGAAATAAATGGATTGGTTGCGTTGAAGTTATCTGCTGGTACCAGATCCCTTAAACGGTTAGTGTTTTCAATGGCAACCACCATCATTTCAGGAAGTACACCATTACCGTTGGCCTGACTCAATTGCTGAATGATGCCTACTGTAGCATAAAAATGAGCATCTCCGTCTAACAGGTATAAAACCGGGAAGCGTTTGTCCGGATTTGCAAAAGCGGAAGTATTTTCAGGGCTGTACACCCATATTTTCCTGTTTTCATTTAATACTGTAGAAAACAGGGTTTCTTTTTTGCCGATGGTAATGCTTTCTGTCTTTTGTGCATGCACACAAAGACCCAGCATCCATAATAAGGATGAAAATAATATTGTTTTCATAACTGTTTTATTTTTCTGTATCCGGAACGTATTCAAGTATATCAGCAGGCTGACAATTCAGCGCTCTGCAGATAGCTTCCAGCGTACTGAAACGTACAGCCTTGGCCTTCCCTGTTTTTAGAATAGAAAGGTTGGAGAGCGTGAGATCTACTTTTTCTGACAGCTCGTTCAACGACATTTTCCGCCTTGCCATCATCACATCTAAATTCACTACTATCGGCATGCTTATACAGTTAAATCGTTTTCATTTTGAAGAGCCAGTCCTCTTTTAAAAATCTGCGCTATTGCATACACCACTGCCGCCATCAGAATAAAAGCCTGGGCATCACCCCAGAACTGGTCCAGGTTTTCTGTTAGATAACCATGATGCTGCAGGGTTCTCGCCGACTGCCGGGCAAAATAACTGACCAGACCAATAGAAAAAGTATAATAGCTGATATCCAATATTTGTTTGGCAGCAAAATCACTGAAAGGTTTTAACAGGTCAATCTTACTCACCAGGGTAATCAGTTTGTAGAATAAGCACACTTTCATCAAAGCAATAAACAGTATAAAACTATACATACAGAAGAAAGCCCATTTACTACGCTCATACATGTCAGTAAGATCAAGTTTCTGATACAGTTTACCAACAAATGCAGGATTTACGATACTGAAGACAAAATTTACCAACAGACCGCCCGCTTCTATACTGAGACCAACAAAAATGAGCCAGGCAATGATGGTTAGGGCTTTGAATAAGAAGTTGTTTGTTGTTGACATTGTTATGAATGTTTAGGTTGATAAGGCAAAAGTAATAAATATTTATTGAAAAACAATAAATTTATTTTGATAAAAAAGGAAAATACTAAGAAATAAGGTCCAAAGGACTCCCAAGGAGAATAAGAAATAAGAAATCAGGAAATTAAGAGACAAGGAACAAGAAACAAGAGAGTAGGATGATTTCTAATGGGCTGTGGCTCCCGGTGGGGAGCCACAGTTTTTTTTGGGTAGGATAGA
>CALRZI010000020.1:0-73065 GCA_943372605.1 Chitinophaga pinensis
ACATCTTGGAGTGTCCGGTTGATAAATACTCCTCAATCACTTTTCGTTTGAATGATTCATCAAACATCTGACGAATCTCTACGTTGTGTTCCATATAATCCTGTTTTTGGTTTACTTTAGATGTAAACCTATTTCAGGACTAGACAAACGGAGTTTACGCAGAGTCGTTGAGGATACTTCGATTGCTTAGTAGTAGCTGTAGGTTAGTTCTGTTTCTACTGAACCAACGGGGCCGGTTGACATGGTTCGTTTTACAGGGGCTGCTTTTCCATTGTAGGTAAACTGATAATTATACACCTGCTCCGATCCGGCAATTTCATCCCGGCGTGTGATCTTTGTAGGATTATTGACCGTTATATGTACCCCACTCAGGTACAGGAAATACCTGAAAGTATTGTCAACATTCAAATGCTGGTCATAATTATCATAACGGGTAGTCTGGTATTTGGTAGCCTGTCCGTTTTGATTGATCTGATACCTGATTTCTTCTTTCAGGTTTCCATCGGGATGATAAGTATATTCCTGTTTAAAAGTGTAGGCAAAACCAATGGCGCCCGGAGATGTTTTTTCATAGTCTTCTATCGATTCCAGCCTTGTACCCTGCCCTACATAATTGATAAATTTGTAGCTCATTTTTACACCGTTCTCATACCGGCTCACTGCCGTTACCTGATCATTCACATAAGCATACCTGAACTCATCTCCATTCTCAATCTGCACAGATGCTACTTTGCCAATGCTGTTATAAGAGAAAAGAAATACTTCTTTGTATGTTGTTCCGCCCGTTTCTGAGAAAATAATAATTTTATCCAGTTTGCCATCCTGTCTGTAATAGAACGAATCAGAATAACCTCCATCAAAACTTACTTTTGCCAATTTACCACTGAATGAAGTCTGCTGCAATGGTTGCTCTGTTTTTTTACCACAGGAAATAATTACCATCATCAAAATCATCGAAAAAAAAATGTTCATAGATTTTTTCATACTGTCTTCTGTTTTTCTATTGACACATGCCATTGACGATTCGTGTCATATATACTTGCTTTAACTAATTTTTACCATGTAAAAAACTGCTAGTAATAACTATAGATGCAGGTTCCTTCTTCCCAGTTACCGTTGCCATAGTATTCAAACTTTCGGGTTATGGGAAGTGTTGACTGATTATAGGTATAGGTAAACAGGTAAGTAGATTCAATACCTGTTTTTTCATTCTTTACCACCCGCAGGCGTGCATTGTTTTTGAAAAAACGCTGCCCAAAAAAATACGGCATCTGTTTAAAAATATCATCCGGGTTATGGTTATTATCATAGTCAGAATAAGTAATGGTTACTTCTTTAACGGGATGCCCTGTATTTGGATGCACAGAATAAGATGTTTCTGTTTTCAGGTTACCATCGGGATAATAAGTGTAAATAAACATGTCGAGAAAATCCTGGTCATTCGGGTTGGTCAGTACATCTGCGTAGGTATGTGTTGATGTAAGCACACCCAGATTATCATAGGTAAATCCTTTGTGTCTTATTTTAAGACCGCCCACATATTGCCCCACTTCATAAAGCTGATTACCAGAATAAGTATAACGGTACTCTTCACCCTGGTCGCTGGAAATACGGGTTAGTTTTCCTTGTGCACTATACTCAAAAGAATATGTAACACTGGCACCAGAAGAAAGATCGAATACAGATTTAACTTTAATAAGATCCCCCGATGATGCATAGTACAATGAATCATAAGCACCACTGTCGTAACTGATTTTTGCCAGTTTACCTTTTACCGGCTGAACAGGTACCGGAGGCTGGATGATGGTATCTGTTTTTTTGGAACAGGACGTTACAGCTACCATCATCACTACTAGAAAACGTCCCCATTTATTCGTCAACATAACTTTGTGTTTTTAAAGAATGAACACGAAAGTATCTGCATGCGCATGCTGTATAAATAGCATATTGATGTGGTTGATGATAAACGGAAAAATGAGGCAAAAAAAAGTCCCGCCTGTTGTACAAGCGGGACTCTAATATGATTGAAGTTGAAATTATTTCTTCTTCTCGTAACGTTTTTTGAATTTGTCGATACGACCAGCAGTATCTACCAGCATATTTTTACCGGTATAGAAAGGGTGTGATGTGTTAGAAATCTCCAATTTAATTACTGGATATTCTTTACCATCTTCCCAAAGAATGGTTTCTTTTGAAGCTGCAGTTGAACGGCTCAGGAATGAATGACCATTACTCATATCCTTGAACACAACAAAACGATAATTTTCTGGATGGATACCTTGTTTCATAATTCTTTGTTTTAGGTGGTACGGATTTGGCCGTACACTTATTTTTAAGGATGGCAAAGGTAAGCAGGAAGCGGGGAATTGCCAAATTAAAGGGCAATTAATAGCTCTGGAGTCGGAAAGACCTGGAGACCGGAAGTCCGAAAGATGTTTGTATCGGAGCCTATTTCTTTCGGACTTCGGGACTTTCCGACTCAAGGGCTTCTTATCTCCTAGCTCTTCATATTAATAAACTGCAACGGAATACCGAACTCAGCAGTCTTACATTTTGCTATAACTTCCTGTAAATCATCAATTTTCTTAGCTGTTACGCGGATGATATCGTCCATAATGGCGGCCTGTACCTTCATACCGCTGTCTTTGATCATTTTTACGATCTTTTTGGCATCATCCTGTTTGAGGCCATTGCGTACCGAAACCTCTTTTTTTACCACTTTTCCGCTGGGATAGGCGTCTTTGGAGAAATCAAAAGCCGTTCCGTCGATCCCCTGTTTAATGGCGCGACTGATGAGCACATCAATTAACTGCTTCATTTTCATATCGCTTTCCACTTCCAGGGATACGATAAAGTCTTTTTTGTTTAATTCTACAGATACCGGAGAGTCACGAAAGTCGAAACGACCGGCGATCTCTTTTTTTACGGTATTGATGGCGTTATCTAAAGTCTGGAGGTCTACTTTACTGGCAATGTCGAAAGAAGGCATAGGATGATTTTTTGTAAAGATAAGGCTGGGAGACCGAAAGTCGGAATGACCGAAAGTCCGGAAGATGATTGCGCCGGTGTCTATTTCTCTCGGTCTTTCTGTCTTTCGGACTTCCTGACTCCTGGAAAAAAATAGGCCCCGATAGAAATCGGGGCCGCCTTCTATATAATGCACATGAGAAAAAAACTAAATTAATGCTGCTAAATTGACCTTATCGCGATACACAAAAATGTCAAAATAGGATGAGCGGAATGATTTCGGTTCAAGTGGAAAATTGCATCCTTATCTCCTGCTCAATTCAACTCATTAATCGATGAGTTAATTTCCTCCACCTAAATTCACACGATTCTGTTCTTCATTTGCACCGCCTCTTTTACGTTGTGCTGCAGTTTTTCCTTTACTGAAACGATAGGTAAAACTAAGGTTTACTACGCGACTGTCTCTGTTCTGGCGGATAGTTACATCCACATTCTGGTACTTGCTGTATCCGTTAAAGATTTGTGTATACAATACATCTCTTACAACCAGCCTAAGCATTCCTTTATTCTTCAACACCTGTTTGGTGAAACCAATATTCAATGCACCCATTGGTCTTGCAACCAATACTCCTTCCACACCTTGTGTGCGATAGAAACCACTTACTTCTGCACCCCATCCTTTAGGGAATGTAAACTGGTTAGAGATATTGGTCATGAATGAAGTAGCTCCTACAGAAATTTCTCCATTGTTTACTGTTCCCTTGAAGTGATTGTAGAACACATTCACATACACATTTGTTCTGAACCATTTTGTTACAGGCATTCCCAAGCTGATTGATGCTCCCAAATTTTGTCTGCGGGCAATATTACTTTTCTTGATGAATGAAGAATTCGTGCTGTCAATCTGCTCCAGTACATCCTGGATAATGTCGTTTGTTCTGCTATAGTTTAATGAAGTGTTTAATACGCCTCTGTATGTATGCACCAATTCAATATTGTGACTGAACTGTGGACGCAGATACGGATTACCTACCTGGTAAGTGTATTTATCAAGGAAATAATAGAACGGGTTCAGATCCTGGTAGTTGGGGCGATCAATACGACGGCCATAACTCAAGGCAAACTGGTTTTTATCATTCGCTGTATAACCAATATATGCAGTTGGAAATACCTGTGTGTAATTACGTTTGAACACTTCTCCTGTTGTTAACTGGTTACCGGTGATATTGGTATTTTCTGTACGCAAACCTAATTGTGCACTCCATTTTTTATTCAATTGTTTGCTGAAGTTTACATATGCTGCATTGATATTTTCTTTGTACAGAAAGTGGTTACTCCTTGTAGCATCGTTGATAAACTGCGTACCATTCCAGTTGGAATACTGTGCATCATTATCTGTATTCACATAACTTGTTTTCAAACCTGCTTCAAATTTCACCTGTCCTTTCATCGACTGAGAGTAATCGGCTTTAAAGCTGTAGATATTAATAGATGCAGGTAGTATACCTCTTAAAATTTCATCGGGCGATTTTACATTACCCATATGATCAAAAAACTCATTGCTCAATACCTGTTTGTTATTCTGGTTGTAGTTAATATAATCTGCATCAATGGTTAATTCTTTACCAGTGCTGTCAAATACATGACGGAGGTTGGCATTCACTCCCACATTCTTAAACTTCAGGTTCATGTCATTGATAGCTTGTGTTCTTGTTAAGACACTACCGGCAGGATCTTTAATGTAGGTTGTATTGTCTGTATATTCATCCTGTACATTACTGTATCCGTTTACCACCAATCCGAGTGTTGTTTTCTTATTCATGAAATAGTCAAAACCAGCTTTGTAATTATAGCTGTTAGACATTCTATTATTCTTTGCCAACTGGTTGAACGTTGTTAACAGATTGCCTGTTTGCTGGTTACGGAAATTTCTGTCGATTTTAATATTTCCAAAGTTTTCATTGTAATTGTAACTGGCATTCGCAAAAAAGTTGATTTTGTTCTGCCTGTAGTTCAGGTTAAAACTGTTATTCGTTTTTGGCAAAACGCCCTGTGTAAAACCGGTTGTAATGCTGGCATTATAACCCATGGTTTTTGTTTTCTTGGTTTTGATATTGATGACACCAGAATTACCAGACGCATCAAAACGTGCAGGTGGGTTGCTCATCAATTCAATGGTTTCGAGATTAGAGCTCGACATATTACGCAACATATTTGCCAGATCCTGTGCACCGAGATAGGTTGGTTTGCCATCAATTAACACCACTACACCCTGTTTTCCTTTCAAACTGATGTTACCATCTTTATCGACAGAGATACCGGGCGATTTTTCCAATACTTCCAGCACGGTTGCACCGGCATTGGTTGGAGATGCATCTACATTAATAATGGTTCTGTCTAATTTCTGCTCGATCATTGGTTTTTTAGACGTTACCACTACCCCTTCCAGTTCTTTTGAAATATTGGTAAGTGTAATGGGTTGAACCGTGTATGCCTGTCCATTGGCCAGATCGAATACAGGACTGTAATACTTTACATATCCTACAGACTGTACCAGTACCAGGTATTTACCTGCAGCCAGTTTCTCTACTTCAAACTGACCAGTTTTGTCTGTAACCGCCATTTTAACGATGGCTGAATCTTTGGCACGTAAAATACCCACTGAAGCAGCTTCAACAGGTTTTTGTGAACCCGCAACTGCACCATTAATTTTTGCAGTCTGGGCCTGTGCAGCTACTGAAATGGAAACAAGTCCGATAACTGCCAGTAAGTTTTTCAAGTTTCTCATAAAAAGTCTTTAATATTTTAGTTCTCGTTGTTGCTAATTACAGAACGAAACTATGTACTATGTTTTGCATAGTACATAGTTTTATAATGAACGGTGTTAAACAAGGATGAGTGGCAAGGAGGGGAAATGTTGAATAAGGAATAAGAAATACGGAATAAAAAAGGAAAGGCTCAAGCACTCAATTTGCTGACTATCAACAAATTGAGTGCTTGAGCCTTATTTCTTGTCCCTTGCAACTTGTTTCTTGCTCCTTGTCTCTTACAGCTTGCTTCCTGGTTTTCCGAACCAGTCTTTGGCCTTGATCATCAAGATGATACCAGACAAAATCATGACAAATGAGATTAATTCAGCCTGGGTGGGCTGGAGGGGTAATGCCTCATATTTGGTATTTACGCGGATCTTTTCAATGAAAAAGCGCTCTAATCCATTTAATATTAAATACAGACCGGAGATCTGACCTGCTACTTTTAGCTTTTTACGATAGATCCATAATACGGCAAAGAGTATAAAACAGGCAATAATTTCATAGAGCGGTGTTGGGTAAACTGCGGGAACCAGTTCATTGCAATATGGCCCTTCGCAACCGGCAATGGGTTTGCCTTCTCCAATTACATTATGAGGGTAACTGTAGGCCCATAACCAGTCGGGCATCCAGCTAAAAGGTTTAGGGTTGGTGTTTGGTATACCCCAGTCGCCATCACCACTTATCTGGCAACCAATTCTGCCAAATGCATAGGCAAACATCATAGTGGGTGCCATGGCATCTGCCAGATGAATAACCGATATTTTTCTTTTACGAGCGTAATAAATAATCGCAGCGCCGGCACAAATTAATCCTCCATAAAAAGTAAGACCACTGAATGAAATCAATGCTCCAATCGGATCTTTTGAAAACTCATCCCAGTTTTCCAGGTTATGAAACACTTTGGCACCTAAAAAACCAAATAGTGCCGCATACAATACAATATCACCTACCCTGTCGTGCGGCCAGATACGGATGACTCTTTCTTCTGGTTTAGCCAGTTTCTGTTTGTTTTTCTCCCACCACTTCAAACCAGAAAACACAATACCCACCAGTATTCCAAGCGGCCAGCTACCATTGGCAGAAAGAATAAAAGACTGCGGATCGTTTAAGGCAGAATCGATTACAAATGCACCAAGTATTTTAAATCCGAACACAAAACCCAATAAAAAATTAATGAGCAATTCTCCAATACTGGCCGGTGCTCCCACCCTTATTTTTTCTTCGGTATAAGTAAATTGTCCGAGGTTTTGTTTCCGCTTTAATTCAAGAGTCAATACCCATGCGGAAAGAATAAATGAGAGGGCTACAAAAAAACCAAAACTGTTCACCAGTTTCAATCCTTCCAGTTCAACCCCGAAAATGTCTTTGAAAGCGTAATACAAATTAGGATACATAAACAGCTCGTGTAAAAGTCATTCAATGAAAAGACAGATGCAATGATAGTTAGAAAATATGAAACTGTTTTCCGGTTCTCTATGAACAAAAAAGGCTCCACCAAAGTGGAGCCGTACTTACTAACCCATCCGTAAACAAAACTAAAGTAAAATCAGTTGCAATGTTCATCAAAAACCGAAATAAGATGTTGTGCAATCACCTGAGCCGGACGACCTTCAATCTGGTGACGCTCTACCATACTCACCAACTGCCCGTCTTTGAACAAAGCAATAGCCGGTGATGATGGCGGATAAGGCAATAAATGCTGGCGAACCGTATTAATTGCCTCAATATCGAAGCCTGCAAAACTGGTGGTAAGATGATCGGGACGTTTGGTTGAATTCTGAACGGCCATCAATACACCTGGTCTGCAAGTGCCTGCAGCACAACCACATACGGAGTTTATTACTACCAAAGTGGTGCCTTTTTGCTGTAACATATTGTCAACATCAGAAGCAGATAATAACTCTTCAAAACCACTATCTGTCAACTCCGCTTTCATCGGTAATACAATCTCTGCTGGATACATATTCGCTTGTTTTTAATTGTAAAACACAAAATTATGATTAAAAGTTGTAACACTAACTATTAAAATAAAAGACATAATGTCCGATTTGAAAAGATAAAATTGACATTATGGCGCACTTTAAATGAGAATTTAGTCAGTCTGGCTGTAAAAAATGCATTTTTTAGCCATGGTACACAGTTTGAACATTTCTATCAGAATTCAATTTCAAAACATAAAAAACATCGGATATGACACTCGTAAAACACAACACAGCTCCATTCAACAGTTTGTTTGATGAACTCTTTAACAGCTTCCCTGCCACCTGGGGCAAAGATGCAAACCAGGCCTATGCCACTGTTCCCGTGAATATTCATGAAACAGCAGAAGGTTATCATCTTGAACTGAATGCACCGGGCAGAAACAAGGAAGATTTTAAAGTAAATATTGAAAACGGACTGTTGACCATCAGCTACGAAAAGAAAGAAGCGACAGAACAGAAAGACTACAAAACGATTCGCAGGGAATTTAATTTCCGTTCTTTCAAACGCAGTTTTTCACTGGATGAAAAAATAAATGCAGATGCTATCCAGGCCCGTTATGAGAACGGCGTACTGAAATTGTACCTGCCTAAAAAAGAAGAAGTAAAAGTATCTCCAAAAGAGATCAGTATTTTATAAGAACAGTTTTCATATCGTGCCGCTTGGCACGCATGCAGTTGGTTTTGGTTTCGCCCCGTGTTTCCACACGGGGCTATTTTTTTGCGTAATATTTCAGCTATTGTTGCGACTAACCACTAAAACCTGTTCATGTTGCTGAAAAAATGCCTGTATAGTTTTGTTTCCCTGGTATTCTTGATCCCCTCTTTTACAAAGGCTCAAAAACAACCGGCCAGTTCCTTATTATGGAAGATCAGCGGCAAAGGGTTAAAACAGCCCTCTTATCTGTTTGGCACTTTTCACATCATGTGCAAATCAGATTTTAAGATTTCACCTGTACTGGAAGAAAAAATAAAAACCTCGAAACAGTTTTATGGCGAATTGGATATGGATGATCCCGGCATGCAAATGAGCATGATGGCAAAAATGCGTTTACAGGAAACAAGTCTCTCCAAATTACTGGGCGATGCAGATTATAAAGCAGTAAGCGACAGTTTTAAAAACATTACCGGTATGCCCTTACAACTCTTTAATCAGTTTAGCCCTTTTATGCCCATGAGTTTGCTCGCTATCAGCAGTATTAAATGTGCAGACAGGGTTCAGCCTGAAACAGAGTTTGTAACTATTGCCAAAAACAACCAGTTACCAGTATTGGGATTAGAAACAATAGATGATCAGATCAACGCTATTAATGCTCAACCGCTCGACTCTCAGGTACTCGCTTTTAAACAAACAGTTTTGAAGTACGACAGCGTGCAACAGATGATGGTGAAAATGATTCAGGTGTATAAGCAGAATAATACTGAAAAAATATATCGCTTTATCATGAACAATGGCGCAACAAATGATTTTGAAACAGCCATGCTGGTTACCCGGAATAAAAAATGGATTCCGGTAATCAAAAAAGCAGTGACTGATAAACCGAGTTTTTTTGCTGTAGGTGCCGGACATCTTGGAGGTAAACAGGGTGTGATTGCTTTGCTGAAAAAAGAAGGTTATACACTCACACCTGTATTGTACTAATTTAGCCCGATGCCTGCTGAAAAAGAATTCATAGCATTACTCAACGAGCACCAGCGCATTATCCATAAAGTGTGCAATCTTTATATGGATGCACATGCGGATCGTGAAGACCTGTTCCAGGAAATTACCCTGCAGGCCTGGAAAGCCTATGCTGGATTCAGGGGCGATGCCAAATTCTCTACCTGGCTTTATCGTGTGGCGCTGAATACAGCGATTACATTTTTCAGAAAAGAAAAAAGAAAACCGAATATCTATTCTACTGAATCTGTTCCCGAAATGGGTGGTCATGAAGTGCATGATCCGATTGAAGAACAGGTGAAAGCCATGTATGCGGCAATCGGCGATCTGTCGAAGATAGATAAAGCCATTGTGATGCTCTACCTGGAAGATTACAACTATAATGATATTGGTGACATGATGGGTATTACCGCTAATAATGTAGCGGTAAAAATGAACCGCATCAAAACAAGATTAAAAGAATCGACACAAAAATATATGACCCCCGCGTAAATGAAGTGTTATGGAACTTGATGAATTGAAATATCAACTCAACCAAAAGCTGGCAACAGATCATGCCAGCAGGTCGGATGCAGACATTGCCTCTTTGCTGAAAAAGAAAACCAGCTCTGTCATTGGCAAACTAAAACGCAGCCTCATTGTTGAAATGGTGCTTTGTGTACTGTTTTCCGCAGCCATGCTGTATGTCTGTTTTGTTTCTGAATACTGGTCTATCCGTATATACTTTGGTGTGTTTACCATACTGATGTTCCTGTTCACTTTTATCTTATATTATCTCTATAAAAAGACAAAAGAACTCACCAACTCTTTTCAACCGATCAAAGCCAACCTCCAAAGCGTGATAAGCCTGCTGGAGGAATTTGTAAAAAGATATTTTCAGTTCACCATGGCCATGTTGCCAGTATGTTTTGTATTCTCACTCATCCTGTCCATCATGGAACCTGTTTCTATTCCAGAGGTTGACAAATTTGTATTACACTATTTCTCCGCCAGATGGCAGGTACTTACATTCTTAGGCGTTTACATGATTGCACTTGCTGTTACACTGTACTATTTTACCAAATGGTATTTGAAGAAGTTGTATGGGAACTATTTGACGGAGCTGAAAAAATGTATAGAAGAACTGGGGTAATGAAACAGAAGAACAGAGAAACAGAGGAATAAGGAACAGAGAAAGTTAATCATCCCTACATTCTCATTCCTCTGTTTCTCTGTTCGTTATTCCTCTGTTTTTTAGCACTGCTACCGTAAGCCTGCTAATACAAACTAACTTCTCCTTTTCATTATAAATCTTAATCTCCCAAACCTGCGAGCTAGCGCCAATATGTACGGGTTTGGCAATTCCTGTTACCAAGCCATCCCGCACACTACGGAGATGATTGGCATTGATTTCCTGTCCAACACAAATAAAGTTTACGGGATCAACTGTCATGGCTGCACCCACGCTACCGAGTGTTTCTGCGAGTGCCACAGAGGCGCCACCGTGTAATAAGCCATAAGGTTGTTTGGTACGATGATCTACGGGCATGGTAGCTTTGAGATAATCTTCGCCTAATTCTGTAAATACCATACCCAGATGTTCACCCATGGTATTTTTACCCAATGGTTGAATATCAGTAATGGTCAATGTTTTATGAAACCAGATTGACATGAACAGACATTATTTTTTGATGGAACGGATCACAGCTTCCGGTAAAAAAGGAGAAGCATCACCGCCGTTTTTCAGGATATCACGAACAATGGTAGATGCTACCGACGTGTATTTTGGTTCTCCTGTAAGAAAGATGGTTTCAATATTTTTATCCAGGGTACGATTGGCATCTGCGATGGTTTTTTCATATTCAAAATCGCTTACATAACGTATGCCTCTCAGAATAAACTGCGCACCAATTTCTTTGCAATAATTAATGGTGAGTCCTTCATACACCACACTTTTCACTTTGGGTTCATCCCGGTAAATCTCCTTGAACCATTCCATCCGCTGCTCAGCACTGAACATGGGCAATTTGGCCGAATTGATACCAATACCCACATAAATCTGGTCGAATAAAGGCAGGGCCCGGTTGATAATATCAATATGTCCCAATGTAACAGGATCGAATGTACCGGGGAATAAGCAGATGCGCATGGTAATTGTTTGTGACTACGAAGAAAAGGAAGAAAACGGAGAAATAAGAAATAAGGAATAAGAAATGAGAAAGTGTATTTTATTTCCTGATTTCTTATTCCTTATTTCTCTGTTTCCTAGGCTCCTGCCAGCAAATACAACACCGCCATCCTCACTGCTACCCCGTTTTCAACCTGGTTGAGAACGATGGAGAATGGTCCGTCGGCCACATCACTGTCAAGTTCAACGCCTCTGTTGATGGGTCCGGGGTGCATGATGACGATTTCTTTGCCCAGGCTTTCAAGTAAACGTCTGTTGATACCGTAAGCGAGGTTATATTCACGAAGTGAAGAGAATAATGGCTGGTTCTGTCTTTCCAGTTGTATGCGCAACACATTGGCCACATCGCACCACTGGAGTGCTTTTTTGAGGTTGTATTCTACACGTACATCCAACGCCTCTTCAATATATTTCGGGATCAGTGTGGGAGGTCCGGCAATGGTAATTTCTGCACCCATTTTACGCAGCAGGTACATATTACTTAATGCCACGCGACTGTGCATGATGTCGCCAATAATGGCCACTTTTAGTCCTTCCAGTTTACCCAGTTTCTCTTTCATGGAAAAAGCATCGAGTAATGCCTGTGTAGGATGCTCATTTATTCCGTCGCCCGCATTTACAATCGCTGCAGGAATATGTTTGGCCAGAAAATGCGGTGCACCGGATGCACTGTGGCGCATAACCACCATATCCACTTTCATGCTGAGGATATTGTTCACCGTATCGAGCAATGTTTCACCTTTTGCAGCAGATGATGTTGTTGCCGCAAAATTGAGTACATCGGCTGATAACCTGCGCTCTGCGAGTTCGAACGACATCCGTGTACGGGTTGAGTTCTCATAAAACAGGTTTACGATCGTAATATCACGCAGTGATGGTACTTTTTTAACCGGTCTTTGTAAAACTTCTTTGAATTGTTCAGCCGTGGTAAGAATTAATTGAATATCATCTCGGGTGAGATCTTTTATACCAAGGAGATGTTTGGTAGAGAGTTTCATTAAAAATCAAAGTTAGGAAAAAAAGAAACAAGAAAAAAGAAACAAGAGACAGGGAGCAAGGAATAAGGATCAGGATACAAGAAATCAAGGGGCAAGAAACAAGAGTCAAGAAAAAAGTTGGGGGTTAGCTTCGTTTGAGGAGGATAGCAGATAGGATTTTAGTTAGTTATATTGATTCATTTACCAGACGGTTTCGCTCAGGAGCCAGGGGGCTGTCAGCATGAATGGAAAGTAGTTGTAACCAGAAAACTGTTTCTTTTGCCTCACGGCGGGCGATTTTGAGTTTCATATTTTCATCTGCCTTACCTAACGGGTCTGATGCCTCAATATAATTTGCCCCCAACAGATGCTGATGAACGTAATAACTGTTTTGTATACTCATGATTGATCCATTCTTTGCCTGCGATGGCACACAGATTGCGTACATCTACAGCAAACTGATAAAGGCGTTTTCCCAGTTCTTCTGACATGTTCCGAAACTAAAAGGAAAAACAATCGGTATAGCCGAAAAATACATAGATATATACGTGATAAACCCCGCAATTTTAGAAGAAACAATGACTCAAGAAACAAGAGACAAGGTTCAAGTTTTCCTTGTGTCTTGATTCTTGAACCTTAAGTCAATATCACTTCATCCACTTCATCCCTTTCCTTCCAGCATACTTTTACTTTTTGGGAGATGATGGTGTCGATGGTTTTGCCGGTGAAATCGGGTTGAATGGGTAGTTCGCGGCTGAAGCGGCGGTCGATGAGTACACAGAGCGATACTTTCGATGGACGGCCAAATGCCAGTAATGCATCTAAAGCCGCACGGATGGTTCGGCCGGTGTATAATACATCATCAATCAGGATCACATGTTTGTTTTCGAGACTGAATGGGATATCGGTACTGTTGGCAATGTGGAGGCTTTTACGAACATCATCGCGATAGAATGTGATATCGAGCTTGCCATATTCTATTTTACCACCTGTTACGAGTGATTGTAATTCATGCACAATACGGTCGCTCAGGAAAATACCACGTGGTTGCAAACCAATTACAACCGTATCCTGCAGTGATGCATTGTTTTCCAGAATCTGATGGGCCAGTCTTTTTACCGTTAATGCCAGTTGCTGACCAGTTAATATCGTCTTCAAGCCAATTTTTTAATAAAAATAATCGCTTTCATTGATACCTCACATGAATTATTCCGAAACAGGTGTGTTAATTTGCCGCTTATGTTCCGGCTCCAACAATTATCCATGTTTCAGTTTCGCAATTATGAAAGCCAGCGTTTCGACTTTGGTGAAAGAATTGTGGGTATCTGCGGCTCCAATGGCGTAGGTAAAACAAATTTACTGGATGCCATTTATTACCTCAGTTTTTCAAAAAGCTATTTTGGCCGTACAGATGCACAGAATGTACATCATGGAACTGCAGGCTTACGTATCCAGGGACAATATCTGGTAGATGAGCAGGAAAATATGATTACCCTCATTGTACGAGAGTCAGGAAAAAAAGAACTGCACCTGAATGATGAACCTTACAAAAAGTTCTCTGACCATATCGGTAAATTTCCTGTGGTGATGATTGCACCCGATGATGTGGAACTGATCAGTGGCCCCGGAGAAGAAAGACGAAAATTTCTGGATACCGTTTTATCACAAATTGATCCGCATTATTTACAGCAACTGATTGATTACAATAAAATTCTCCAGCAAAGGAACAGTTTGCTTAAACAAGCAGCCGATACTGGTTCATTGGATGATACCCTGCTTCATATTCTCAATGAACAATTGAGTAAAACAGGTACCGTTATCTTTAATATCCGGAAAACATTCCTGCAACATTTCCTGCCGCTTGCGTTTAGTATTTATGAACGTATTGCCCGTAACAGCGATGGTATTTTTTTATCGTACCAGAGTCCATTATTACAAACAGATTTCCCAACGCTTCTACAACAAAATCGTTCTAAAGACCTTGTACTGCAAAGAACGAGTTCGGGTATTCACCGCGATGATATTGTATTGCAGATGGGACAGCAACTGTTTAAATCGGAAGCCTCTCAGGGGCAAAGAAAAAGTTTACTCTTTGCACTTAAACTCGCTGAATGGCAGGTATTGAAAGAACAAAAAGGCTTTACCCCCATTCTCCTGCTTGATGATGTATTTGAAAAACTGGATGACGCCAGGATGTCGCAGTTGCTCCATTGGGTATGTGCGGAAAGTGATGGGCAGGTTTTTATTTCAGATACACATCCGGAAAGATTGAAGCAGCAGTTGGATGGAATTGGAGCAGGGTTTCAGATGGTTAGGCTTGGGGAATAGTCAAAAGTCAAAAGTCAAAAGTCAAAAGTCAAAAGTCAAAAGTCAAAAGTCAAAAGTCAAAAGTCAAAAGTCAAAAGTCAAAAGTCAAAAGTCAAATAAGGGAAACTTGATTGCGATTTTGGTTATTGTTTATTTACAAAAAAATCTCATTGACGATTGATCTATTCACCATTCACTGCTCATCCTTCTCCATTGACGATTGCCGCTTCATGTAAGTGATTAAGCCTTCCAATTCTTTAGGGCCAAAAACATACTGAAATCTATGATCATAATTGCGTTTCCAGGATTGATGGATGGCATTCGCATATGCATTACCACTATCTCTTAAATCCTTTGAATCGCTGATAAATTGTATAAAAAAAGTATCTGCGGGTGACGGGAATCTGTTGAATACACCATTCAACGGATTATTTTTTTCATATTTCTCCAGTGAGCCATGACAAGGTTGACAATATTGTACAAAAGTACATTTCCCTGTTTCGAATGATTTATCATATGCAGTCATTACAGCATTCTTTTTATTTTCCTCGCCTTTATTATGGTTAAAAGTTGTTGCTATAAACAAGAAACAATAAAAGACAAGTACCAGCAATGACAGCATTTGCTTTTTGTAATTCCTCATTTATCAACCTGTTTTTAGTTAATACATGAGAAACGTATAGGTAACCTCTACCCCTTCTTAAATTTGCTAAAGCCTGCCTGACAAATAACATTTTCGAATTTTGGCTTTTGACTTTTGCCTTTTCACTTTTCCCTACCTTCGTTTCATGTCTGAATCACATATTGGAGACGCCATCAAAGGCTTTCTACGTAAGAGCCATTTAAAGAACGGTATCCGCGCCGTTCAGATTGAAGAGATATGGGAACAACTCATGGGTAAAACCATTGCACGTTATACCGACAAAATTCAGATCATCAATCAGAAATTATTTATTACCACCAGTGTTGGCCCTTTAAAAAATGAACTACTCTATCAGAAAGCCCAGATCATTGAAAGAGTGAATGAGGCGTTTGGGGAGAAAGTGATTAGTGAGGTGGTGATTCAGTAAGTCAAAAGTCAATTAGAAGAAACTTAGCTGCGGCTTTGTTTATTGTGTACGCTCCATTTTTTACTCACTATTGACTACTCACCACTCACTTTTCCCCTTTCACGTCTCACCTCTCACGTTTCACGAAAAGTCTCCCATAAAAAAAGCCGATCTCTCGATCGGCCTTCACAGTTGGTTTGGTGGTTGTTACCATTTGTCTACTTCTTCCGAAGCAGTGGTTGATGCAGCAGCGGCGTCGGTGATGGGCGTTGCAGCAACTGCTACAGGAGCAGCAACTACTTCTTCCGTTTCAGCTTCGGCAGCTATATAGCTGTCGTTCTGACCTTCTCCACCCTCTGCATCATCGTATTCATGGTTGAATGCGTCGAAATCGAAATCAGGCATCAGATCTGTCTTCACATAGTCAATCGCTTCTCCCAATGCCTTGATAAACTTGTTAAAATCTTCTTTGTACAGGAAGATTTTGTGTCTGTCGTAACCATTGTTATCAAAACGCTTACGGCTCTCGGTAATAGTGAGGTAATAATCATTACCACGGGTAGCCCTTACATCAAAAAAATAAGTTCTTCTCTTTCCAGCCCTGATTCGCTTGCTGTAAACACTTTCCATTTTTTTGTCGTTGTTCTCGTACGCCACAGTTGTTGTTTTTTGGTTTTCTTATTTTTATGCCTGACAAATATAGGGATGTTTGGGAATTACCAAAATTTTCTGAAAACTAAAAAAAGAAGCTACAAGCAACAAGCCTCAAGCTACAGGCGGAGGCTATGTGTAGCAGTATTTAAACAGCGTAAATGGCAAGAACAACACCTGGTTTATTTATCTGTCAGCACCTGTTCTTTCTGAGCATCTTCTTTAATATCGGTTAATTGAAGCCTGTATAATTCTGCATAATAACCATTCTTCAGCATCAGCTCTTCATGGGTGCCTGACTCGCTGAGACTACCGTTATGAAGTACAATGATCTTATCAAATTTAAAACTGGAGAAAATACGGTGGGTGATGATGATGGCCGTTTTATCATGTAAAAACCGATAGAGATTGCTGATGATTTCAAATTCTGTTTTTGCATCTACTGCACTCAGGCAGTCATCAAATACAATAATTTCCGGATTTTTAATCAATGCCCTGGCGATGGATATTCTTTGCTTCTGTCCGCCACTCAGGGTTACACCTCTTTCGCCAATCATGGTATCGTAGCCTTTACTGAAACCCAGAATTTCTTTATGAACACTTGCAAAACCGGCCGCTTCTTCTACCATCGGCATGGTTGCAGGTTCTTTTAAACCGAAACCAATATTGTCTTTTACACTGTCGCTGAACAGGAACACGTCTTGCTGTACATAACTGATTTGCGAACGCAATAACTGCAATGGCATTTGTTGTATCGGATTACCTCCTATTTCAACTGTTCCGGCTGTTGGGTCATAAAATCGAAGTAATAACTGCGCCAGTGTAGATTTCCCACTTCCTGTTTTTCCCAGAACCAGCACTTTCTCCCCTTTTCTGATCCTGAGATGTAAATTCCGTATAGCATGAATTCCAGTATGCGGATAAGTAAAGGATACATTATTGAAGACAATATCTCCACTTACCTTCTCTGTCTTTAATACCTTCTCGTCTGCAATCACCGGCTGGGTCTGTAAAAACTCATTAAGTCTTTTTTGGGATGCGGCAGCTCTTTGTATCATACTGGCTGTCCAGCCAATGGCACTCACGGGAAATGTGAGCATATTTATATAAATCACAAATTCCACTACCAGACCTACTTTTGTAGGATCTTGTAATGCCTGCATACCTCCTACAAAAATAGTCACCAGTGTGCTTAACCCTATCATCAGCGCCATGCTTGGAAAGTAAATAGCTTCCACTTTGGCTAAACCAATAGCATTTTTCTTATAAGATTCACTGTTTTTCTGAAAAAAGCCCATCATTGCTTTCTCTTGCACAAAAGATTTGATCACCCTGATACCTGAATAGGATTCCTGTGCGTTGGTAGTAAGGTTGGCCAGTAATGCCTGAATCCGCTCGCTTTTTCGATTGATGATGCTATTTACCCAGTAAATGGTGATGGCCAGAATGGGCAAAGGTGCCAATACATATAAAGTAAGCATCGGATCTTTCCGAAGCATATTTACCACACAGAAACCAATCAGACTGATCAGGTTGATCAGGTACATGATGGCTGGTCCGGTGTACATACGTACCCGGCTCACATCTTCTGTAATCCTGCTCATCAAATCTCCAGTACTGTGTGTTTTATAGAAACCGGTATCGAGTAACTGGTAATGCTGAAAAACTTCATTTTTTTGGTCATATTCAATATGCCGGCTCATGACAATGATGGTCTGGCGCATAAAGAACATCAACACACCTCGTAAAACGGCCAATATTAATATGGTAATACTACAAACGGCTACCAGCCAGGTAAAACTGAATTCTGCATGACTGATCCATTGTATAAAGGCAGTTACCAGACTATCATTAACGGGTCGCCCTGTGGCAGCTTTGGCTCCTGGAAGCTGTTGCTGCACTGCATTTACCACATAACCTGTGATTTGCGGAGCGAGAACGGCAAAGTAGTTGGAGAGTAAAACAAAAAAGATCCCGAGAAAGAACCGATACCTGTACTTCCAGAAATATTTATTAACTGCGGAGAGATGCTTCACTAATATAGCCGATTTGGCAACAAAATTAAAGCCCCGCTTCCATGTATCTTCTCTTTTGTTATAAATGGATGTTACAGCAATCATAAAGTGCATAAGGTAAAGACAGATTTTTTTGAAGGAAGTACCTTTTATCCCTTCTCTTTTCCAACAATATTTACATGGCTCACTTACATTTGCCAAATGTTAACCGAGGAAGAAGAAGCATTTATTCAGTTCTGGGAAAAGAACAGCTTACAGCAAAAACACAGCACACGTCCGTTTATGATCGGACTGTCTGCCGGTTTTGTGCTGGGTATCAGCCTGATTGCAGTGGTATTCTCCGGCTGGTATGAGCGTGCTAATATGGTGGCTAATTCCAGATTAAGTTCTTTTGTTTTTTTACTGGCTATTCTGGGTATCTCTTTTTTTATGGCATTTGTGTACCGCAAGTTTCGATGGGAAACAAAAGAGCAACAATACCGGGAATTACTGGCGAAGAAAAAAACACATGAAAAAAACAAATGATAAGCAGCCCCACGGGCTAAAAAATGGTCTAATACGCAAACAGATGAATTTATCCATGAAATGAGCCACGACAAACATTGATATTATGTACAATGTTTATCGGCGAATTACATGTGACCAAAATCAATGAAAATAATCTCATGAAAAGAACCTTGTTGTTACTGAGTGTTGTAGTTTCTTCCCTTTTTCTTTCCTGTGGCAAACAGGAATCAGGTTGTGTTCCTAAAACGCCGGCTTCGGAGAAAGCTGATATGGTGGCTTATTGTAATGCCAATGGCATCACATATTCAGAGCATTCCAGCGGTATTCTTTATGAAATACTAATTCCGGGTAATGATCCCGCACCAACCTCAACTTCTACAGTATCAACTGTTTATACAGGTAAATTATTGAATGGAATACAATTTGATGCTGCCGCCAATCCAGTTCAGTTTAGTTTAGCGGGTAATTTAATTGAAGGATGGAAAATCGCTATCCCATTAATTAAAAAAGGAGGGCGAATCAAAATAGTTATCCCTTCCGCTCTTGCTTATACTTGTTTAGGCAGCTCGAATGGTTCTATTCCACCTAACTCACCACTTTTCTTTGATATTACGCTGACAGATGTCAAATAAAATCACCCGCGTTACCATACCGGCTTTTTTATAACATCTGTGCATAAGACCAGAAAAAAGACCTGAAACAGGTTGCCGGAATGCTTGCCAGTCAAGCATTTCCCCTTTTTTTTGAACCCCGAAAACCAAACTTGGCGGAACTGGTAAATTTCATTACCATTCCCCTATCTTTGCCGCTCTAAAATTTTTTGTAAACCCTTACTAATATGCAACTGAAAGGTTTAGTGCGATTTTTTGCGATTGCCCTGATTTTAATCTGCCTCTACCAGTTATCTTTTACCTGGTTTGTGCGCAGCCATGAGAAAGCCATGGATTCTAAGGCCCAGGCCTGGATTGCCCGTTTCCCTTCCCCGGAAGAAAAATATCCCGGTAATAAAGAACTACAGGCCATTTACGCTGACAGTCTTTCAGAAGTAAAAAAAGACCGTCTCCAGCGTTTACTGGATAGTACCAAAGACACCAAACTGGCTTTTGGCCTGACCACTTACCGTAGTGCCAAAGAAAAAGAGCTGATGCTGGGTCTAGACCTTCAGGGTGGTATGAGTGTTACTATGGAAGTGGGACTGGATGGTTTGATTAAATCGCTGGCTAACTATAGTAAGGATCCGGTATTTAATAAAGCATTGGATGCTGCCGTGGCTCGTAAGGCTAATAGCGGCGCCGATCTTATTACACTTTTCCGTGAAGAATACAAGAAACTGAATCCATCAGGCAATCTCGCTCCATTCTTTGCAACACGTAGCGCCGGTAAAGTAAAATTTGATGCATCAGATGATGCAGTGGGTAATTACCTGAAAGATCAGGCTACCGCTGCTTTCAACAATACTTTCCGTATTCTGCGTACACGTATAGACCGTTTTGGTGTGGCTTCTCCTACCATCAATCCTGATCCTGCCAAAGGCATCATCAATATTGAACTGGCTGGTGTGAATGATAAAGAGCGTGTAAGAGCCTACTTACAGTCTACTGCCAACCTCCAGTTCTTTGAAGTATACACTTTTGAGAGCCGCGATTTACAGGAAGGTCTGGTTGCTGCTGATAAAGCAGTACAAGATTACCTCAACGGTATTCAACCCACAGATACCACTGCGAAAAAGTCTGATACAACAGTAACTGCCGCAGCTATCAAAGAAACTACAGACACTACCAAAACAGCAACCCTGTCTGGCTTAAATAAAAGTGCTGCTACGACAGCGGCTAAAACCAATGTTCCGAAAGACAGCCTGAACCAGAACCCGATTGCGCGTTTGATTCAGTTTTCACAGCCTTATGCCGATCAGGCTTCAGGAAGAACCATCTTCCCTGCTGCACTGGGTTATATTCAGTCAAAAGATACAGGTACTTTAAACGATTACCTGAAACTCGATTTTGTAAAAGCCAAGTTCCCATCGAACATGGTATTCATGTATGGTAAAACAGAATCTTCTGAAGCCAGCATGAGAGATATACTTGCTTTTTATGCTATCAAAACATTAGATAATGGACAGGCTGAACTGGAAGGTGACCATATCTCCAGCGCGTCTCAGGATTTTGATGAACGCGGACGTATTGCCATTAAAATGAACATGGATAAAGTAGGTAGCAATATCTGGGCTAAAATGACCACACGTAATGTGGGCAAGCCAATTGCTATCGTGCTTGATAATTTTGTGTACTCTGCACCTAACGTAAACGATCCTATTACAACTGGTAATTCTCAAATCAGTGGTAGCTATACCCTGAAAGAGGCGCAGGATCTGTCTGAGATACTGGAAAGTGGTAAACTCCCTGCTCCTGCGAAAATTGTACAGGAACAGCAGGTAGGTCCAACCCTCGGTAGCGAATCTATCAAAGGCGGTGCTTTATCATTTGGTATTGCCTTCCTTGTGATTTTCATACTCATGCTGGTTTACTTTAATACTGGTGGATGGGTGGCCAATATTGCCCTGATCCTGAACTTATTGTTCACAATCGGTATTCTGAGTGCATTAGGTTTCACCTTAACTGCACCTGGTATTGCGGGTCTGGTACTCACCATTGGTATGGCAGTAGATACCAACGTAATCATCTTTGAACGTATCAAGGAAGAGTTAACAAAAGGTAAAGGCTACCAGGCGGCGGTTAATGACGGATATAAACGTTCATTGGCTCCCGTACTCGATGGTCACATCACTACTTTGTTAACAGCGATTATCCTTGCTTACTTTGGTCTTGGTCCTGTATTAGGCTTCGCTACCACACAGATCATTGGTATCTTATTGTCATTGTTCTGCGGTATCCTGGTATCGCGTCTGATCACTGACTGGTACACCAATAAAAACCGTCACTTCGATTACTTTACTGATCTGTCTAAGAAAATATTCCAGAAAGCTGCTTTCAAGTTCATTGAATACAGAAAAATAGCCTACATCATTTCTGCTGTAATATTTGTGTTAGGTATTTCTACCTTCTTTAATGGATTTGATCAGGGTGTTGAATTCTCTGGTGGTCGCAGTTATACTATCAAGTTCGACAAACCAGTGAACGTAGAAGAAGTACGTGATCAACTGAAAGCAACATTTGGTGAATCTCCCATCATTAAAACAATCAACAGCAATAGCCAGTTAAACATCACTACTTCCTATAAAATTGAAGAAACGGGTAATACAGTTGATGCTGAAGTAGAGCAGAAATTATTTACTGGTTTACAAAAACAATTGCCTGCCGGTCTTAGTTTCCGTGATTTTGAAACCAAATACAAACAGAGTTCACAGACTGTGTTGCCAACCATCTCTGATGATTTGAAAGCGGGTGCCACAAAAGCTACCATACTCGCGGTATTGGTGATCTGTCTGTATATCTTTATCCGATTCCGTGACTGGAGATATTCTCTGGGTACTATTTTCTCACTGATGCACGACGTATTTGTAACACTGATTGTGTTTAGTTACGCCCGTAATTTCGTGAATTTCCCACTTGAAATTGACCAGCACTTTATTGCAGCGATCCTTACGGTAATTGGTTTCTCTATGAACGATACGGTAATCGTTTATGATCGTATCCGTGAAGACAGTTCATTACTGAGAGGCCAGAGTAATGCGTTCATCATCAATAAAGCCATCAATGAAACCCTGAGCCGTACCATTATGACTTCCGTAACGGTATTCCTCACTTTGTTGATCCTCTTCATCTTTGGTGGAGAAGTAACAAGAGGTTTCTCTTTCGCAATGTTGATTGGTGTAATCACTGGTTCTTACTCATCGATCTTCGTAGCCGCTCCTATCCTGGTTGATTTTGCAAAAAACAAACCACTGGGGAAAGCCACTGAAGACAAAAAATAAAACGTCACTTCAGACATAAAAAAACTCCTGACAAAATCAGGAGTTTTTTTTATGCAAAAAAGGTAAAAATTAAACGGCAAAAGAGGTTCCACAACCACAGGTTTTACTGGCGTTGGGATTGGTAAAGGTAAACCCTCTGCTGTTCAAACCGCCCTGCCAGTCGATCTCCATTCCATAGAGATAAAGCTGGTGGCTTTTATTCATGATACAGGGCATTCCTTCGATCGTAAAATATTCATCCTCATCTGTAGGCTGATCGAAGCCTAAAACATAGGTCATACCGCTGCAACCACCTCCTTTAACACCTACGCGTAACAATTGAGACTGGTCAAAACCGTCCTCACCCATCAGCCTGCGTATTTCGTTGATGGCTCCTTCTGTTAAACTCACCGGGATATTTGTAATTGCACTCATATTCTTATTTTAACTGTACAAATTTACAAATGATTTGAATATTGGCTGTTGGGCCTTGTTTCGATACCCGGAAAACCGATGTCCCATCTTTTATTTAGCCTTGTACCAATTCCCCAGATAGACCTTACTTTTGTCAAAATTCGACCCCATGCTCGATACTACGACCTTATTAACAGTGGTTATTGGATTAATGATTGCAGGCTTTGCCGGTTATCTCTTCTACCTGCAGAGAAAAAACCAGCGGGAAGAAAAACAGGATCAGAAAGGATCTGTTCAGCTTCGTTTACAGGCTTATGAGCGTCTGGCTTTATTAACCGATCGTATTGCATTACCCAACCTCATCAGCAGGTTAGGTAACCCAGATATCTCCGCCAGTGAAATGCAGTTTTTACTGAGCAAGCACATAAAAGATGAATTCGATTACAATATTTCACAGCAGATTTATGTTTCGCCAGAAGTATGGAATGCCATACGCAACCTGAAAGAAAATAATCTGTTAGTGATTCACCGGGTAGGTGGTAATGTGTCAAGTGTGGCTCCGGCTGCTGACCTGAACCGTGCCCTTCTCCACTATCTTATGAATGACCCAAAATCAAACCTTCACGAAATTGTAAGTGAAGCATTGAGTTATGAAGCGAAACAAATATTGTAACGTGAGAGGTGAGACGTGAGAAGTATATTTTCTCTTTCACGTCTCACCTTTCACGTTTCACGTCTCACGTCCCTCACCTAACGCCTATGCCAACAAAGCCCATCACCACCGACAGCGGAATAGAAATTAAAGAAGTGTATTATCCTTCTGATAACCCCGTTACTACACTAGAAAACCCAGGAGAATTTCCCTATACAAGAGGTGTGCAACCTGATATGTATCGTGGTAAATTATGGACAATGAGACAGTATGCCGGTTTTTCTACGGCAGAAGAAAGCAATAAGCGATATCATTATTTATTGTCGCAGGGCGTAATGGGTTTGAGTGTGGCATTTGATCTGCCCACACAAATTGGGTACGACAGCGACCATGCGCTGGCAGAAGGCGAAGTAGGAAAAGTAGGTGTAGCCATCGACAGTCTGGAAGATATGGAAACCCTGTTCAAAGGTATTCAACTGGAGCAGGTAAGCACTTCCATGACGATTAATGCTACCGGATTTATTCTCCTTGCTTTTTATGTGGCGCTGGCAAAAAAGCAGGGCGCCGATCTGAAGAAAATAAGCGGCACTATTCAGAATGATATATTAAAAGAGTATGCGGCCCGTGGAACTTATATCTATCCACCCAAACCTTCAATGCGCATCATCACCGATATTTTTGAATGGTGCAGCAAAGAACTACCTAAATGGAATACCATTTCTATTTCAGGCTATCATATTCGTGAAGCAGGAAGCACTGCGGTACAGGAAATAGCTTTTACCCTCAGCAATGGTAAAGCCTATGTAAAAGCAGCCATTGACAAAGGACTTGATATTAATGTGTTTGGCAAGCGACTCTCATTTTTCTTCAACGCACATAATAACCTGTTTGAAGAAGTGGCTAAGTTTCGCGCGGCCCGTCGCATGTGGGCACAGATGATGAAAGAACTGGGTGCCACTGATGAGAAAGCCATGATGCTGCGTTTTCATACACAAACAGGTGGTGCCACTTTAACGGCTCAACAACCACTGAATAATATTTGTCGTGTTACCATTCAAACATTATCCGCTGTATTGGGTGGCACACAAAGTCTGCATACAAACGGATACGATGAAGCATTAAGTCTGCCTACAGAAGAAGCCGCACGTATTGCATTGAGAACACAGCAGATTGTAGCTTTCGAAAGTGGCGCACCCGATACGGTAGATCCACTGGCAGGAAGTTATTTTGTAGAAAAACTCACCAGTGAAGTAGAAGAAAAAGCCTGGCAACTGGTACAAAAAATAGATGCCATGGGTGGCAGTGTAAGTGCCATTGAAGAAGGATTTATGCAGGATGAAATTGCCAGAAGTGCTTATGAATACCAGCGCAATATTGAAAGTGGTGAGAAAATAATTGTAGGTGTAAATAAGTTTCAGGTAACAGAAACCAACTCAACACCGGTATTTAAAATTGATGACAGCATCCGGCAGATACAGTCAGATAAACTGAAAGTACTCAAGGGAAAAAGGAACAAGGAACAAGTGGATACCGCTCTTTCGGCCATCAGTAAAGCGGCTACAACAGGTGAGAACCTGATGCCACTCGTAATTGAGGCAGTGGAACAGTATGCCACGCTTGGGGAAATTGCGGATACATTGAGGAAAGAGTTTGGAGAATATCAATAACCAGGTATGTATAGTCTTGAACTTGTAACCACCACAGAACAGATTCAGCAAATAGCAGAACTGTCATCAATCAATCTGAAATCAGTGGTTGATGAGGATACAAAAGTTGATCAGGGATTTCTTACCTGGGAATATACCCCTCAGTTATTAGAAGCTATGCATGCTTTTGCACCAAGTGTAATTGCTGTTTACAACCAAAAGGTAGTTGGTTACGCATTAGTAGCTACTTATGCTATGTCGGAAGTTCATAAAGAAATGAAAGTGATGCTTGACAACCTCTCCACCCTCACCTATCTCGGTAGTCCGTTGAATGATTACCGATTTTATATGATGGGACAAATCTGCATTGCCAAAGAACACCGCGGCAAAGGATTATTCGAAAAATTATACCAGCATCACCGAACCATTTACGGCAACCAGTTCGATTTTCTCCTCACAGAAGTATCCACCTCCAATCACCGTTCCATGCGAGCCCATGAAAAAGTGGGTTTCAAAACCATTCACACCTATCACGATCATATGGATGAATGGAATGTGGTGGTTTGGGACTGGGAGTAATTTGAAAATTTGAAGATGTGCTAATTTGAAAATGAAAGGCAAGGTCTTTTGCTGCGCAAAAGATGGGACAATATTTTAAAGACAACCATTAAACATCAACTCCTTTCATTTTCAAATTTTCAAATTAGCACATTTTCATATTATCCGAAGACCACAATCAACGCATAAATTACTCCTGGCAGCCAGAAGAGTAGCGTGAGTAGCAGGCTGAGCCAGAATTTACCGTTTATTTCGCCTTGATGGAGCCCTACAGCCAATGGAGGGAGTATCACACAAAGAATACCCAATAATACCTGATTGGTACTTACTTCACCACCGGCTTTTTTGGTAGCTTTATATTCGCGAAGCATTTTCTTTACTTCTTTCATCTTTGCCTTTCGCTCTGTACGCGTTAGACTTTTAAATTCCCGAAGTGCATCTTCCACTATTACATCATTCATAACCGGGGTGGAAACTACTGTAGTTGTGGTCTGACCTGTACTAAGAGCTGTAACCACACTGGCCTGAGCAGAAAATGAAACCGAAGCAGCCAGCACAAATGGCAATATTTTTCTCATGTGAATATTGATTTATCATTCAATATAAGCCTTTTCCCATAAATGATTATAGGTCGTTATCTCTCCGTATATTGCTGTTACCAAATATTAATTGACCAACCTAACATCAGGATTACATGAGAACCATTTTACTTAGTACAGCTTTTGTCATTGGCAGTTTTGCAAATGCACAGGATATGCCCGCTGCTTATCCTCAACTGGTAAAAGATATTACACCCAAGCTGGTTGAATGGCGCAGACATTTTCACCAATATCCTGAACTGTCAAACCGTGAGGTTAAAACAGGTACCTATATCGCTAATTATTTACGATCAATCGGATATGAAGTAAAAGCGAATGTGGCAAAAACAGGTGTGGTTGCTATCCTGAAAGGCGGAAAACCCGGCCCTGTTGTGGCATTGCGTGCTGACATTGATGCGTTGCCTGTTACAGAACGTGTAAATATTCCCTTTGCATCAAAAGTGACAACTGAATTTAATGGACAAAATGTTGGTGTGATGCATGCCTGTGGTCATGATTCACATACCTCTATCCTTATGGGCACAGCTACTGTTTTAAAGAAATTACAGCAGGATGTTCCCGGCACCATTGTATTTATTTTTCAGCCAGCCGAAGAAGGAGCGCCGGATAATGAAGAAGGTGGCGCTTCGTTAATGGTAAAAGAAGGTGTATTAAATAATCCGAAAGTGGAAGCCGTTTTTGGGATGCATATTAAATCAGAAGTTCCGGCAGGACAATTACAATATAAATCCGGTTCTTTTATGGCTTCTTCAGACTGGTTCAGAATTAAAGTAAGGGGCAAAGGTGCACATGGCTCTAAACCCTGGACTGGTGTGGATCCGATTGCCACAGCAGCAAATATTATTGAAGGATTACAGCAGATTGTAAGCCGCCAGATGGAACTTACCAAAGCGCCTGTTGTAATTAGTGTGGGTTCAATTCATGCCGGTGTAAGAAATAATATCATTCCCGAAGAAGCTGAAATGCTGGGAACCATCCGTACACTGGATAGTAAAATGCAGAAAGAAGTACATGAGAGAATCAGGAACACCGTAAAACATATAGCAGCCAGCTCAGGTGCAGAAGCCGATGTATTCATTGATACAAAAACACTGGTTACCTATAACGATCCGGCACTCGTAAAACTCACTTTACCATTCCTCGAAAAAGCAGCAGGAAAAGGCAATGTGATTGAAAGAGACTGGGATACCGGTGCGGAAGATTTCTCCTACTATGGTGTAAATATTCCCAGCTTCTTCTTTTATCTGGGAGGTATGCCTAAAGGAATGGATCCGGCTAAAGCATCATTACACCATACACCCGATTTTTATATTGATGAAAGCGGATTTGATTTAGGAGTAAAGGCTTTTTGTCAGTTGGTGTTTGATTATGCTAAAGCAAAAAAATAAACTCCGCGTCACTCTGTGCCGAACTCTGTGTAACTCTGTGGTTAAAAAGTCTTAGAAATTAAACCACAGAGTTACATAGAGTGATACACGGAGTTGCACGGAGGTTTTACTAATAAACCCTTACCCCGAATAATAAACTTCCAATTCTTACCATCGTACTACCCTCTTCTATTGCCATTTTATAATCGCCGCTCATGCCCATGCTCAAAATGGCTGATGGCTGATGGCTGATGGTGGATTTTAGAAGAAGCTGATAAAGTGTCTTAAACTCATTTCGCACTTTGTTTTCATCATCACTGAAGGAAGCCATCCCCATTAAACCACAAACTTTCACATTCGGAAACGAATCCAGTTGCTGCAAGGCTTCTGTTAATTCATTTTCATTCATTCCAAACTTTGTTTCTTCACTGGCTATATGAACCTGTAACAGGCAATTGATGATGCGATTGTTTTTTGCAGCCTGTTTATCGATCTCCCTGAGCAATTTCAAACTGTCAACCCCATGTATCAGGTGAACAAATGGCGCGATGTATTTTACTTTATTGGATTGAAGATGACCAATAAAATGCCAGCAAATATCTGCGGGAAGCAGAGCCTGTTTATCTACCAGCTCCTGCACATAATTCTCCCCGAAATCTCTTTGTCCTAAAGCATACAATGCTTCAATATCGGCCACAGGTTTGGTTTTACTCACTGCCACCAGTGTTACCTGCTTGGCAGTCAACTCCTGCTTAACCTCCTGATACATTTCCACATTAATCGACATGGCTGAAATTTGATGCAAAAATACAACGCAGAGACGAGAAGTGAAGAGTGAGTAGTCAGTAGTGAGTAAGATTTGCCCTACACTCACTACTGACTACTGACTACTCACTCCTCACTATTCATCCCCTCACCTGCTCGTAAACATCGACTTCACAAAATCGGAAACAAGGTAACTGATCATTTTGCCGGTGGTATGCCCACTGCGGCCATCTGATAATTGAATGGCGCCTTCGCAAATATGTAAATAAGCTACTTTACTATCCGTAGCTGTAAAATTGATAAACTGTCTTGCATGTGCAAGTGAAACACCTGCAGGACTTGACGCACTGCTGATACTGTTTTCAATAACATCAAGGTCTACTTCAATACCACAATACGTATCTTCTGTAAAACCAGTTGCATGTGCTACTGCCTGTAAAAATGTTCTTTTTTCATGCAGGAATATGTCTTCATAACTGATACAATCGATAAAAGGATTGTTCACCATATCCATCCATACATTCTGTGGCAGGTAATTTTCGTGGTAACAGAGTACACAATATTTTTCCAAGTAACCATCAGCTTCCGCATAAGAAAACCCATTTCCACTATGTCTGCCTTCCATTGGTCTGAAATCGGCGTGTGCATCAAGGTTAATGGCATTGATCTGCGCCAGAGGTATCTGTCCTGCTTTATACAAACCTTTTGCAGCTCCTTTAATACATGGATAAGCATTGTTATGTCCGCCACCAATTACAATTGGTATTTTCTGGTTTTGAGTGATCATATGAATCAACTGCTCTACCTCATCATCAATCATATTTACAGCATGACGATAAGCAGCAATTTTTTCATCATAACTCTGTGCATTGTTTTCAATCAGTTGTTTGGCATCATTAAAATCAAAATGCCCAATCACCAGCACACTGCTTCCTTCAAAAAAATCATTGCTCTGTGTATTTAAAAATGCCTGTAGAAAAGCGATCCACGCCGAATCGCAGCCACCAACACCCTGGTTGGCCAATACACCAATATCTTCTGGAATACCAATCAATACAAAAGGAGCTGTAGACTGACGAATGGCAGATTCAAGATCATCGCCATGATGTAGTACCTGTACCCGCTCACCTATTTTGGTTTCAAAACGACGAATACGGGTTACAGACAGGATATCCTGCTTATTATAAATTTTCAGATGTGGCAGTTGCAAGGCGTTAGGTTTTATGCTTGAATATACGGAAATAGTGAGAATAGTGAGTAGTCAGCAGTCAGTAGGGAGTCGAGGGCGATGATTACTCACTACTGACTACTCACTACTCATTAATTTCCCATCAATCAACACCCTGTCAATCAAATTCGTACCAAATGCATATGGAATATAGGCCACGGATGTTATGGGCCGGGTGATGATCAGGTTGGCTCTTTTGCCAATGGTAATGCTGCCTACTTCCTTTTCAAGTCCCATAGCAAATGCGCCATTTATAGTAGCCGCATTGATGGCTTCTTCTGGTAACATTTTCATCTGTATGCAACTCATAGAAACCACTGTATTCATATTTCCGCTCGGACTTGAGCCCGGATTAAAATCGGAGGCCAAAGCAATGGCGGCATTTGCATCAATTAAAGCTCTTGCAGGTTGAAAAGGCATACGCAGGAAATAAGCTGCTGTTGGTAATAATGTGCCGATGGTATTGGAGGATGCCAATGCAGTAATTGCTGCTTCATCCATCGTTTCCAGGTGATCAACCGATAAAGCCTTTAAAGCAACACCTGCCTGCACACCTCCTGACAGATGTAACTGGTTGGCATGAATTTTTGCCTGTAATCCATATTGTTTTCCCGCTTCACAGATTCGTATGGTTTCTTCTGCACTGAAAAAGCCTTCCTCACAAAATACATCAATATAGTCGGCCAGTTGCTCATGATCAATAGCAGGTAACATGTCGTTGATGATAAGATCAATATAAGATTCATGGTCTTCTTTAAACAAGGCAGGGTAAGTATGCGCACCTAAAAAAGTGGCTTTTACTGGTATGGGTACACTTTCCTTCAACCGTTTGATAACACGTAACATTTTAAGTTCTGCATCAAGCGATAATCCATATCCACTTTTTATTTCAATGGCTCCGGTGCCCAGTCGAATCAATTCATGTATTCTTTTTTTGGCTTGTTCAAACAATACATCTTCTGTTGTGAGTGCCAGTTTTTGGGTAGAATTTAAAATGCCTCCTCCTTTTGCGGCTATCTCTGCATAACTAAGACCTTTTAGCTTATCAACAAACTCATCTTCTCTGCTTGCCGCAAATACTGTATGTGTATGACTATCGCACCAGCAGGGTAAAACGCTGGCTCCCTCCAGGTTAAGTACTTCTGTTGCATCAGGACATATATCCATTGTACCATAATCCGCAATCCTTCCATTGATCACCTGAAGCCATGCGTTATTTAGTACCGGTAATTCCTTTAAAGCAGCTCCCCGTAATAATTCAGGATGCTTGCGAACATTAATGAGTTGATGTATGTTGGTTAGTAACAAATTGGTCATAACAGCAAATTAAGGAAAAACGTTAATCCCAGCCCGGGATTAATCTTGCATCCTGTATCTTAGATTGATTTCAAAACTTTATTATCATAGTGATTGCCAGATTAACAATTGTAAGATATCCGGAATGGATGGGTTGGGTTGGATTTGTATCCATGGCGGTATTTCGTCTTCCATTATGGTTTCAGAAAAAATCGGTCTTCTGGAAATTGATGGGTTGCGGAAGAAATGGAAGTTTCGATAAAACACCCGACTGGCGTCAATGGGCATTGCTGGAAGTATGGGATGATACGACAACCTATTATCAACATCCCAGATTCATTGAAAACTGGTGGCGTTTTTTTGGTTGTGAAAAATGGAGCCTCTTATTACAACCATTGGAAGGACATGGCTTATGGGACGGTAAAGAAGTATTCGGAACATTACCTAAACAGTCTGACTATAACGGAACCATTGCCGTACTTACCAGGGCCACTATTCGCCTCAATCGATTATCGCATTTCTGGAAACAGGTAGATCGTGTTGCTGAAAAAATGAGTACAAGTTCAGGGTTTATCAGCTCTGTCGGAATTGGTGAAGTACCCTGGATTAAACAGGCCACTTTCAGTATTTGGGAATCTAAAGAAGCAATGAAAAATTTTGCTTACCGCATGCAGGAACATGCTGATGTTATCCGCAAAACCCGACAGGAAAACTGGTACAGTGAAGAACTCTTTGCCCGTTTCCAAATCATTGAAAATGAAGGCAGTTTAAGGGGAACCAATCCCTTACAAAGAAATCCTTAACTTCGTTATACGAATGCATCATTGCTCTACCATATCATTGCTTACCGCCCATTTTGCATGGATGTACCGTGGTCTGAACTCCATGCCCGATCACTGAGTGCCGATTATCACCGTTTAACGCTAAGCTCAATTTTACTCATTTAATACAAATTTTGTATGGATCATACATTGCATGTTACCTCTGAAATAGGTACGCTGAAACGATTATTAGTACATAGTCCCGACAGTGGCCTGGGAAAAGTAGTTCCTTCCAAAGCCCAGGACTGGTTATTTGAAGATATTGTTCATCTCGATACGATCAGAAAAGATGAATATGATTATTATACCAAGCTGTTGCTCTATTTTTTAGACCCAGAAAAAATTAAAGGTAAACTGGCACAGATAGATCAGAACGATCGTAATTTTTTCAAACCCGATTCTCCCGATTTTTTCAGGTCTGATAAAGTAGTAGAATTACAATGGCTGCTGGCAGAAGTGCTGGAGAATACAGATATACGTTCGCAACTGATTGCATCTGTATCTGCCATTGAAGGATGTACTTTTGAAATACAGCAGCAGTTATTTGATTACCCCGCGAATGAATTGTCGAAAACTTTTATCTCGGGTACATCGAGAGAAAAACAATTACTGTTTGCACCGATTCCGAATTTTATTTTCACGAGAGATATCGGCATCACCATCAAAGACCACGTACTACTCAACAAACCAGCTAAAAAAGCGCGTACCCGAGAGGCCTTACTTTCCAAATACATTTTCTTTTATCACCCCATGTTTGCAGGTTGGAAGCAAAATATCATTGAACTAACCGATTCGAACCAGAGTTTCCTGATGCCCGAAGAGGAAGAAGATGAACGTAAAACAACATTGGAAGGTGGTGATATTATGGTGGTAAGTCCGAATCATTTGCTGGTAGGCGTAAGTGAAAGAACATCGGCAGAAGCTGCAGCTATGATTACCAATGTAATGTTTGAAAAAGGGTTAATGGATAAAGTAACCATTGTGCGTATTCCCAAAAAGCGCGATTACATGCATATTGATACGGTGTTTACACAGGTTAAAAGAGATGTGTGGGTGATGCTGGGTAATTTTTCGCGTAAGGCAGTGAAACATGAAGACGACAATGCGGTGGAACGTATTTTACAGATAAAGAAAGAAGAGAAAATAAAAATTACACAGTTCCATAAAAAATGTCCGGATAATCCTGTGTTCTTCGATAGTCTGGAAGATTTATTGGTAGATATCAGCATGAATGATCTTCATTGCGAAAATGAAGTACGTTTTATTTTTTCTGGCAATAATGAGTTCCCATACAATGCCCGTGAACAATGGACAGACTCCTGCAACCTGCTTGCCTTAAAAGAAGGTGTGGTACTGGGTTACGACAGAAATGACAAAACAACAGAAGCATTCCGGAAAGCCGGATTTACAATTATTCATGTAAAAGATTTATTGCCACAGCTTGAAGCGGGAACCATTTCACCCCAAACCATGACCGATACTTTAATACTCATGCCTTCAGCCGAACTATCACGCGCCCGTGGCGGATTTCATTGTATGAGCATGCCTTTGTGGAGGGAGGGGATTTCATGAGAGGAAGTGAGACGTGAAAGGAGAAAGGTCAAAAGTGAAAGGGTTTTATTTAATTCAAAAAATTATCCTGCCCTTCCCTCTCACGTTTCACGTCTCACCTTTCACGTTTGACTTTTCACTTCTTAATTTTCTCCTTTCACTTATTCAACCCGTCTTTATGCACCCACAAACCACTTCTCACCTATTGATGATAAAACCTATTCGTTTTAGTTTTAATGCTGAAACGGCAGTAAATAATAGTTTCCAGCAGGCTTCTGATGATAATACCGTTGCAGAAAAAGCGACTCAGGAATTTGATCGTTTTGTTGAAGTGCTGACTGCTGCGGGTATTGATGTAACAGTTGTGCCTGATACAGCAGAACCACACACACCAGATTCAGTATTCCCCAATAACTGGATCTCCTTTCACCAGGATGGTACTGTTTTTCTCTACCCCATGTTTGCCGTCAACAGACGCCAGGAACGTAAGCCACATGTATTAGCAGCTATTAACGAAAAGTTTCTGGTAAATAATACGATTGATCTTACGGATTTTGAGGGCAAAGATTTGTTTCTTGAAGGAACAGGCAGTATGGTACTCGATCGTACAAATAAGATTGCATACGCTTGTTTATCTCCGAGAACGGCCCCTGAAGTATTAAATGAATGGGCGGCAAAATCTGGCTTTAGCATTGTTTCGTTTATTTCAGTAGACAGTAACGGTGCTCCCATCTATCATACCAATGTGATGATGTGTGTGGCAGACAGATATGCCGTTATTTGTCTGGATTCAATACCCAGTCAGGTTGAACGTGAAAACGTGTTGAAAAATCTTACTGATTCCAGGAAAGAAATCATCAATATCAGCTTCGGCCAGATGAACCAGTTTGCGGGTAATATGTTACAGGTGCAGAATAAAGAAGGAAAACCATTTTTGGTGATGTCGGGACAGGCATTCAATAGTTTAACCGGTGAACAGGTAGCACGAATTGAAGCGTATAATCATATCTTACATTCCGATATCAAAACCATTGAAACCAATGGTGGCGGTAGTGCTAGATGTATGATGGCTGAAATTTTTCTTTCAACAAAATAGATGAAGATGAATAACAGTTCCCTGAATGAAATACTTTATGAACAACTTGAAAAACAATGGATCGATAGCAGGGATCGCATCTATGTACCGCTTTTCAAAAGGTATGCCGATTATCTCCAGCTATACCGGAACGGTGAATTTGCAATGCTTGATGGAGAAGATATAGAAGAAGAACTTGCGGAGAAAGCAGCTGATATTGGCAGTAAAAACCCCTATGCAGATTTCATCGAAACACATCCTTTAAATGAACAAGCCTGTATTCAATATTTAAAAAATGAATTACAGCATTGTTTGAATGATCCCGAAGTAAAGGCCCAATTACTTGAGTCTGGTGCGATAGAGATTGGATATGACTGGTATTTTCATTATGATTCAGGCATCAATTTTTTCAAAAAAGGATTAACCTTCCCCATCATTGCCGAACCACGGTATCTTTATAGAGAACTACCTCCCGGCCATTATGCCGGCTTTGCCAAGGGCCCGAATTTCTCCGGTGTATGGCCCGATTGTGCGAAACTGATTGATGAAACCGATGAAAAACATGAGATGTTGGGTATGGGCTATGAATTGATGAACTATTATCAACTCCTGTCAAGATTATTCCTCCATAAAGTTTTTCGAGAAATGGATAATGAAGGAGAATTTTCACAACTTGAACAACGCCCCTTTCCGATCTATATTGCTGAACATGATTGTGAAGAGATGACCCTGTATGTAATATAACCGGGTTATATAAAAAAGCCTGCTGATCCTTTGTATTTCAGCAGGCTTTTTTGTTATCCTCCAACCCTTCCTCTTTCTGCATCGGAAGAACCGGTATTTCGTTGCGACAAACTTTTCCCCTTGTTAAACCTGTACGAGAAAGAAAGTGTAAACACTCTCGTATCGAGATAACTCTTCCAGCTTGCGGTTGAGTTTTGTATGCCTTTGATATTTCCACCGGGCTGGTTGGTGTACAGAAAATCATTCACACTCAACCTGATAGTTACTTTTTGTTTTAATATTTTCTTAGCAACTGCTGCCCGCACCGATCCGACAGGAATGGTTACAAACTGCCCCACATATACACTTGACTGGTAGCTACCACCCAGTTCAGCCGTCCATAACGGACTTATCTGGAAAATATTTACCGGCCCTACAAATACATAGGTTCCTTCATTGTGCAGGTTTTGCTGGTAAAGTGTTGCAGTGAATTTGTTCTTTGTAAGCTCCGTGTACAATTGCAGCTTCCACCATTTTGCAATAGGAATCATACCACTTAATGAGGCGCTGAACGATACCTGCTTTCCGAAATTACCCGGTCGGCTATAAAAAATATTATTACGCTGTTCTATCGTTTCCATAATAAGATCGTTCACATAACTGTACTGGAGCGATAAAGTATAATTGCGTTTATAGGTGTAACTCAGTTCAGTATTATAAGAAAAAGTAGGTCTCAGAAATGGATTACCTCCATATAAAGTATAGCGATCCAACGGGTAGGTAAAAGGATTCATGTCCTGGTAATTGGGTCTGTTGATCCTTCTACCGAAATTAATATTCAATACATGATTATCGACCGTATCGAGTTTATACGACAGGTACATGGTTGGAAACAGGTTATTGAATGTTCTTGTAAAAGAGGAATCAGGTTTATTGGGCGTTCCGTACTGGAAACCTTTTATCTCTGTGTTTTCAAAACGTAGACCGAGTTTAAACCCGAATCGTTTTCTTTCAAGACTATAGGTCAGGTAACCTGCATTGATATTTTCGTGATACCTGAAATTATTTGAAAATTCATTGTTCACTACAAGGCTGCCATTGGGTTGTTCATCATAAAACAAAGCATTGTTATTAGTTCTGATGATACTTGTTTTGGCGCCAGCTTCAAGGTTTCCTTTCAGGAATGGCTGCGAATAATCTAGTTGAGCCGTGGTAATTTCAATGGATGCCGGCAGATCCGATACCAGATTTGTTCTGCTTGCAATGGTTTGATTCGGATTGTACACAATATTCAACAGGTTATTATCCTGATCAGAACGGTATTTCAGGTAATCGGCATTTACAGTGAGCAATTTCGATTTTCCATCCAGTTTATAGGAAAGATTCAGGTTGGTACCAATATTATCAAAAGACCTGTTTCTTGGTGCATGTGCCGCCACTGTATTCGCGATATCGCCATTACTATTGCGTATCACTGCATCATTATGAATATCTTCTTTATTCCTGTTAGACACGCCGGTAACTACAATACCCATCGTGAGTTTATTATTTACATAGTAATCCACACCTGCCTTATAATTAAACCCACGCGGCATTCTTTTGATAAAAGAACGTTGTGTAAATGATGATTGTAAACTACCAGCAGTCGAAAAATACTGGCGTTTCAGCGTAAGATCCTGGTACGTATTGTTGATGGAATGACTCAGATTGGTAAAGAAATTCAGTTTATTGATACGATAGTTTAGGGTCATGCTATTATTGCTGCGTGCATATGTCCCCTGTCCATAACCCAGATTGATGGCTCCATTCAATCCACTTACTTTTGTTTTCTTTAAACGAATGTTGATTACACCGCTGTTGCCTGCTGCATCATAACGTGCAGGTGGGTTGGTCATAATTTCAATGCTTTCAATATCACCAGATGGTAATGATCGCAGATAAGCAGTAAGATCCTGCTGCGACATGTAGGTGGGTTTATCATCAATAAATACCACTACACCCGGGCGACCACGCAAACTAATGGCTCCTTCAGGATCAACCTGCACAGCGGGTGCTTTCTCCAATACTTCTAATGCAGTTGTACCTGCATTACTGATTAATGCATCGGGGTTTACCACTACCCGATCAGATCTTCTTTCAACAAAACTCTTACGCCCCGTTACCACTACTTCTGCCAGTTGGTTGGCAACTGGTGTTGCTAATGTAATGGAGGCTAGCTTGAACTCTTCTTTGGATTGATCAATCACTACAGGGCTTATTTTCATTTCCGCATAACCTGTAAACCTTACCAGCAGGTAATAGTTACCTGTATTGATACTTCCGAGAACATATAGTCCATTGGCATCGGTAATACCCGTTTTAACCAATACAGAATCTTTGGATCGATGAAGAAAAACATTGGCTCCATCGGCTTTCGTACCGGTATGAGTAACGATTTCACCGGTAATCGTTTTTTTATTATCCTGAGCTGAGGTGGTTATAAACCCAACGAGAACAAAAAGTATAGAGGTAAATAGGTCTTTCCTGGCCATGCGTAATTTTTGTGTGGCCGCAAATAAAGCCAAACCAGTATGCAGTATTGCAGGTTTTATAGCAATGGTAACAAAACTATATAACCAGTTCAGCAGCCCCTGTAAAAACTGCTTTGTACCACTATATGTATAAATCCGATACCCGACTATCCTACAGGAACGATCTTTGTAGCAGTTTATTTACATGTATACAGGCTAAAGAAACAATCAAGTTGATCAGTAGCCATATGCATCAGAAGTCCAATTGCAATAAGCCGGCATTTGGGAACGAATAAAAGCAGGATATAAATGGCAATGGCCGAATAGCTGTGTAAAGGATGAAAATTGATGCTGCATCTGCAGGAATCGAATAAAGGAGTCGCAAGAAGATGGTCGAGATCAACCAGCATGGTTAACCACAAAATGAAGATTACTTTTTTCCACCGCGATCTGAAAAAATACAATGCTACCAGTACCGGTAAACCGAAATGCAGGAAATAGTGTACGATGGATTGAAAAGTTGGCAATGAAAGGACTTAATGGTTAATTTTTATTTCGCTTTTTTGAAGTGCACAACGTTTTCGTCAAGCGCATTTCTAAGTGAAATTAGTAAATCACCCATAATTATCATTCAACAGCTTTTCCTAAGGCACTCAATGCAGCCCATGTCATCATACCGATACTCATGGTCATTACTGATTCATCTACATTGAAGGTTGCTGTATGGAGGGAAGAAGTGATTCCATTTTGTTTATTACCTGTACCTAATAAATAAAAACAGGAAGGTGCCAGATGAGAATAGTGTGCAAAATCCTCCGCTGCCATCCAGGGTTCGGCTTCGGCAACATTCTCAATCCCCATAAATTCTGTTGCACTTGTTATAATATGATCAGCGACCCGGCTATCGTTGACCAGAAATGGATAACCCTTTCTGATTAAAAAATCACAATTTCCACCCATGCTGATGGCAATACCTTCAGCCATCTCCTTCATTCGTTCGTGTGCTTCATTTCGCCATTTTTCATCCATGGTTCTGAATGTACCTTCAATAGTAACTTCATCAGGAATAATATTAATTGCTCCATTAGCAATCACACGTCCAAAAGAAAGTACCGTTGGCGTGGTTGGATTGGCAAACCTGCTCACCAATTGCTGGAGTGACACTAAGATTTGTGCAGCAATCATAACAGGATCGATATTCTTATGTGGCTGGGCGCCATGTCCACCTTTTCCATACACTTTTACAAAAAGCTCGTCCATAGAAGCCATAAACATTCCTTTTCGAACTGCAATTTTGCCTGATTCCAGAAAAGGACTTACATGCTGTCCAATAACAGCATAAGGAACCGGGCTCTCTAACAGCCCTTCTTTTATGAATTCAATGGCACCACCCGGCAATACTTCTTCTGCTTGTTGGAAAAACAATTTCACCTGCCCACCAAAGCTATATCGTAAAGACTGAAGCAGTTCTGCAACACCCAATAAAGAAGCCGTATGAAAATCATGTCCACAAGCATGCATAACGCCATGGTTCATAGAACTATAACTACATGTATTTGCCTCTGTAATGGGCAGTGCATCTATATCGGCGCGTAATACAACCACACGATCAGAAACAAGATCACCCTTTATATAAGCCACTACACCTGTTTCAGCTACCGGCTTCCAGGCTACACCAATTTCATCCAGTTTTTGTTTTATAAAAGCACTGGTCTGGTATTCTTGAAACGACAGTTCTGGATTTGCATGCAGGTGTCTTCTATAGCTAATTATTTTGTCTGAAATTTCTGTCGCCTTTTGTTTGATGATCTCAATCATGCTTCATGGTTTAGATTATTTAACTCGACATCTCATGTATTTCTTTCAGCTGTATCGGCTTACCTCCCGTCAGTTTACTTTTTTCAGCAGCTTCCAGAAAAGCAATCAGTTCCAGTGTTTCCTCTTTGGGCACAGGGCTTTCTCCAGTGGTAAAGAATTTTGTGATTTGCTGCAGTAAAGATTCATACCCTGTAAATGTGCCTAATGATACAATTCCTTTTTCACAGTAACAGGTGCCACCAAAATCCGTTTTACCGGCCCTCAGTCCCCTGAAAGTTCCTATTCGTCCGTCCTGCCATTGTGCCGTTACAAAATCGCCATCTGTAGTAAATTGACGTTCCACAGATATACATCCCTTTCCCATCAATGCAAATAAAGATTCCACACCATGAATGCCGTACCAAAATAAATCAGGATGTGAAGGTTCCAGAAAAGCGGGACTGAACGTATCTGCTCCCATTACTTTTCCATATTTCCCGGATTGAATGATCTGAACAGATTCCTGAAAGCGTAATGCAGATGAGCTGAATACAGGCACTTTGTATTGTGAAGCTGTAGCAAAAATTGCTCGCGCTTCTTTTAAAGAAGCAGCAATGGGCTTATCAATAAAAACGGGTTTCCCGGCACGGAATACTTCCAGTGCCTGTTCCTTGTGTAAGCGTCCATCATTTGTTTCCAGTAAAACAACATCAACCTGTTCAAGTAATTGCCGGATGCTTGTTGTTATTTGTACTCCCATTTTTTGTATCTCGGTAGTATATACGGGGATACGCTCTTTGCTTAACGCTATATCCTTACTCCCGTATGGATATGCTGCTACTACTTTATATCCATTATACTCATCGTTGCCAGCATTGTTCAATAATTTTGCAAATGCTATGCTGTGAGAAGAGTCGAGTCCAATAATGCCTACACGTTTTCCTTTTTCAATCTCAATTCCAGCAGCAGGTGTAGCTAAAAGAGCATTACCCGCAAATAAAGCCAGCCCTGTACCTGATACTTGTTGAAGAAAGGTTTTTCTATTCATAAAAAAAATTATGGTTGTTGAACAACAATGGTTCTGCTTTTACGTCCGGCTCCATTAAATACTGCCAGTTTGATGGTTGCTTTAATTAAAATGGGAGCTTCATAAACCGAACTTTTTACAGAAGGTTCTGACCCATCTGTTGTATAATGAATTTTGAACGCCGGATAGTAACTATTGGCCATCAGCATTCCTTGCTGCACAGATACACCAGGTGGAGGGATTCGATATTGAAATCCTCCTGCGAAATACTCAAGCCGCGGCAATTCGCTGGTAGCCATTTTATTGACAAACAGACTCCATGCTTTTTCATATAACTGCTGCTGTGTCAATGAATCTGAAACTATTGACCATAAAGGATCTGGTGCCCATGCCCGTTCTGCAAAACCAATGAGTTTTGGCAACAACATATATTCCAAAGCTGCAGGTGAACTTATTTTCTCTGACCATACCTGCGCTTGTAAACCCACAATATTCGAACGGCCATAATCAGTTAACCGTTCTTTTTTATCAAAGATTTTAGTGTCGACTTTTTTTCCGTCGGGTGTTTCTTTTGCCGTTTTATAATAATCAAATGGATTAAAATAAAATGGTTTTTCTTCATTCAGATAACCTCCCCAATATAATCCGGGTTCATCAGCATCTTTTTCATAAGCCAGATCGAAGTAAAAGTTGGTTACCGGCGACAATACCACTTTATACCCTGCATTGGCTAAACGATAAGCCAGATCTTCCATACCCCAACCCCAAACATTATTCCATACATAAGCATGAAAGCCCTTGTTTACAAAATCAGGATTCGGGATATACAGTTGTTTGCCATCTAATTTTGTTTTACGCATCGCTACTTCTTCCCAACCAGATAAATACAGTTTTTTTGACTGTAGGATATCATTCACTTTTGAAAGATAATAGTACCAGAAATCATCTGTTGTTTTTACATTCAAATCCTGCTTCATCAATGCCAATGCCGCCGGTGAACGTTGCCACACTCCTGCCGGCACTTCATCACCACCCAAATGAATGGTACTGAGTGGCGCATTCGCTTCTGTATACATCGCAAGAACCTGATCCACCAGTTCTTCAATGAAATTGTACACTGATGGCAATGCCACATTCATTACATTATCATGATAACCCTGTACAGACCTGTAGACCGATTGATCAGCTGTATCCTGTAAAAGGTACTTCACAGCTTCCTGTTGTTTACCCTCCCTGCTCAACCGCTCATATCGTGCATTCATTGCCTTAATTGCTGCCCTTGCATGGCCGGGTGTTTCCAGCTCTGGAATTACCTGTATATGTCTGGCTGAAGCATATTTTAGAATTTCAATGAAATCAGGTTTGCTGTAATAACCACTACCGGGTTTATTACCAGCTATGGCTCCTGATCCATATGCAGGCAATATTCTGTTTTTTTCATGTGTTGTATGTCCACGATTTGCTCCAACAGTAGTAAGCTCAGGTAACGTAGGTATTTCCAGCCTCCATCCTTCGTCATCTGTTAAATGAAAATGGAGTGTATTGATTTTATACAACGCAAGCAGATCAATTACTTTCAGCACTTCCGCTTTGGTTTGAAAATTACGTGCCACATCCAGCATCAGAGATCTGTAGGAAAAACGCGGAGCATCTTCAATGGTAACTGCTTTCAGTTCCAAACTATTTGCTGGAGTACTCCACACATTTACAGGAAATAATTGTTTGATACTTTGAAAAGCATAAAAAGCGCCTGCCGGGTATGATGCTTCGATATTGATTCTTTCGGGAAGAATACTGATTCGAAAGGCTTCTTTTGATAAGCCGGTTACTTTTTTAAATGAAATCGCATTGTTCTTTCGATTACTAAAAACCGGCAAACTACCTAATACAAGCCCAATATCTGTCTGGGCTATTTTTGCCTCGTTGATAAATAATGAATCGAATACTATAACCGTTTCCCGGTTTAGATTGAATACCCCATTGCCTGCAATAACTTTTACGGGAGTTGGGATAAATAATGGCAGGGAATCTGTCTGCGCAGCCTGAATGCGCTTGTTGATTTCATATTGAAGAGCAGGCGATTTCTTCAGCAGCATTGCTTCTTTTTGCGGAACTGCATTAATCGTGTAATGCTGAATTGGTATTGCCTGTTCAGGTGTATGATCCCATACGAGATACAAACCTGATGGCGCATCGGTATAACTGAAGGATTTTCCCTTGGCTATATATTTGACAATTCCTTTATCGCCCGGCTTTATTGATGTAAAACCAGTTGCAGGATACAGTACACAAAATTCACCATTCACATTTTTGAATATCACCTGTTGATCTGTTACTGATAATACAGTTCGGGGATAGGAAAAATACAAGCGCCAGCCGCCTGCAGGAAATAGTCTATTACTCTTATTATGAAATACAAAAGCTGCTTCAAATTCTTCCCTGCCCTGGTAATTATTTTGCTCCAGCTTCCACTCTACTGCAAGTTTTTCAACATCAAATGGCTGTGTGTTTGCCAGTACAGGAACAAACAATATCAGCACTGTCATCATTTTTAACAGTACCCTGTACTTTGTGATATGAGTTAAAATAATTGCGGGAAAATTCATCGGTTGGTTTTTTGGTCTGCCTTATGGTTTGTACTTCCACAATTCTACCGCACGTCGGAAATAAATATTTCCATCTTTGTCCATTGCAAACAAAGACGCATTCCTGTCTAATATGTCAACCTCCATTGTTTTTGGATTAATCCGGAAAAGGTTATTGTTACCTGTACCATATATCATACCTGATGGATGAATAGCCATTGCGGCACTCCTCCAGATATGACTATTAAAAGGCGGGTAGTCATACAGCTTATGTGTAGATATAACAGCTCTTTTTGCTACATCAAAAATAAACAGTGTACCATCTGCTACTCCCCAGATATGGTTGTCGGGGCCTTTTTTTATCAAACTGGTTATTGCTGTTGCTCCGGCCACAGGAACCAGTTCATAAAGTTTTTGATTGCTGGTAATATCCCATCCAAATAAAACAGCTTCTTTTGTACTTGGCTTTATACCCAGTCCTCCTGAAATAGAGGTACCAGCCAATATATGCGTTCCATCCTGTACCAGACTAACAACAGACTGTTGTGCCACCGGCTGATCGAAGACTTTAAATGCTTTATCCTTTTCATTATAAGTAACCAATGCTCCACCCAGTTTCCCATATTCAGGAACTGTACCAAAATAAATTTTCTGATCAGTTGTTGTATTTACTTTTAATACTGCAAAAGCACGGCTCTGCCCCTCCGCTTCACCGATCAATGCCGGGTTGTTTGCTGCAACACTCCATTGCTTCTTTGTATCGTACATGTAAAAACGGCCTCTTGGATAAATACCAAAAAATATCTTACTACCACTTACCGTCATACCTTCGGTTTGATCAAGCCCTGTAAGTTTTTCAGTAAGTCCTGATTTTGGATCGTAAGTAGCATGACCTCCCGCGAGGTATCCTCCCATCCATATTTTCTCATCTGGTCCGTACAAAATGGCATTGATAGGAATAGGTTGCGGTGGTATCTGTAGTTTCAATTTCTCGATTGAATGATTGTCTAACCGCATTTTCACGAGATTGGCACCTGATGTAAGCAGATACAGATGATTGTTTACACCAAATGCAAAAGCATTTGCGGAACCAATATCATCAGCCAATTGTTTAGCCGAAGCAATGGATTTAGATGCATCAAACTTCATCAGTTTTCTGTTACCGGTATAAAAAACTGTCTGCGTCTTCGGATCTGTAAGAACAGCTTTCATATCCATTCCTGTTATTTCCTGTTCAAACTGTTTTGTTTGCAGGTTATATACCAGCGTTATATTACCTGCGGTAAGCAGCACTAGTAAGCGATCCTGCCCGTTCTCACCAGGAACCAGTTCCAGTCCATACACAAATTCACGATCGCTGTATTTGGCAGGAAGTAATTCTTCTTTCTGTCCGGTTTCAGGATTAATTGCGATTAAATGTGCACGAGATCCAACACCAGCATACATCATTCCGGACTTAGCGTGATATGCCAGACTTCGAACATAATTTTCTCCTTCTACCAATGGCCCTTTACCAACATCAGAAAAACCTTGTTGCGGATGATAGCGAAACACCCTGCATCCCGGATAAGTAGCGCCAAATACTTCTCCATTTTTACCTGCGGTAAGATTCCATACATAAGTCTGACCCGGCAATGCCTGTCCGAGATTTTTTACTTCCTGTGTACCGGGTATGTGACTAAATAAAAACCCACTGGCACCAGGTATATACAAAACACCATCAGTGGACACTGCGAGATCCCATGCACCATCAGCTCCTTCGAGCGTCTGATCGAGCAACTGCGTACCGGTAGCCACATCATAACCTAAAAGATGTGCCGGTTCTCCCCTAACTACCGTGTACACCAACTCTCTACCCTTGCTGTCTTTTAAGAAAATACTTCCCTGTATCATGGAAGCACCCAACTGCGGGCCAAGATTAACAAATGTTCCATTGGGGGTTTGTGCAAAACCCTGTAACATACAGAATATAAGTAACGGCAAGATCAGCCTTGTTTTCATAAAGCACGGTTTTCACTTTGGAGAAATGTATGTACAAATGCATTGTCATGTAAATGAGGGTATGCCGCATATACACGCGTAATTTCTTCACTTTGACCCGGCGACATTTGCTCTTCCGGATTTAAACACCATATACCTTCCAGCAAACCCTGTCTGCGCAAAAATTCATGCATACCCGGAATACAACCGTGAAAATGATTGGCAGGATCAAACATTGCTGCATTCACATCAGTAACTTCAATGCCTTTTGTGAGCAACATGGAAAGTTTATGAGCGTCGGGCTGCCTTTTAACAGCCTTCACTTCTTCCAGTAGCTCAACTGCTTTGTTTGTCCATGCAGCCCAATGTCCCAGCAAACCGCCAACAAATTCTTTTGTTACAATGCTGTTGTTTATGTTGAACTGATAAGATGTCAATAGATCAGCAACAATGTTATCATCATTACCGGTGTACATGGCAATTTCATCTTTACGTGAACTGTTGCAAACCGCACGCATTACATCAAGTGTCTGGTAACGATTGAATGATGCTACTTTAATAGCCATTATATTCTGTATCTCGGCAAACGCTTTCCAGAAATCATAACTGAATATTCTTCCACCAACAGAAGGCTGCAAATAAAAACCAAATACAGGCATTACAGCCGCTATAGCACGTACACGATCCAATATTGCTTCTTCTGTCCAGTCGCGCAAGCCGCCCATACTGAGTAGTCCCATATCATAGCCGAACCCTATTGCCGTTTCGGCTTCACGTAAAGCCTGTTCAGTAGGTCCACACAAACCGGCTACTTTCAAAAATGGACGTTGCAGGTCGGCTTTTGTAATTTCTTCAGCAGCCAGCTCCAATACCGCTGCATATAAATCGATACCCGGTTCCCGAATTTCGAACTGTGTAGAGTGAACGCCTATGGCAATACCACCTGCACCACTCGCCATATAGTAACGTGTTAACAGCCTTTGTCTTTGTTCATCTAGTTTTCTATCGGCATTTAATGCTAATGGATGGGCAGGTATAACTGTTCCCTCCTGTAAATGACGATTCAGTATTTCGTTTAATGTTTTCATCAGAATTTCCCCTCCCTTTCCTGAAAATGTGTGGCTTTACCTAATACATCTCCTCCTTTTTGCAGCCAGGTGGCTGTGATGTCAATAATTTGTCTGATCGTAACTGATGGATATCCAAATAAACGATGACATTCAGACGCATTACTCAGCAGTATGGTTGACTGCTCTTCATGAATGAACAGAGGTTCTTTGTTAAATATGCTTCCGAACTGGTGAGCTACCCATCGAACAGAAAGTGTTTCTGGTCCTGTTACATTTAATAATTTTGCAGGTGTACTGCAATGCAATAATGAGCGGATGGCAATTTCATTGGCATCGCCCTGCCATATTACATTTACATTACCGGTGCTAAGATTGATGGGACGCTCTTCCAAAACAGATTTTGCAATTTCCAACATCACACCATAACGAAAATCAACTGCATAATTCAGTCTGTAAATAAGTGTAGGCGTCTGGTTCAGTTCAGCGAAATATTGAAATATACGTTCACGTCCCAGACAGGATTGTCCGTATTCACCAATTGGCGCAGGATTCGTTTCTTCCGATAATCCCCCCGACACTACAGGAGCGAATGGCAATACATTACCTGTTGAAAAAGCCACTATGCGGCTTTCTTTATATTTTTCTGCCACACGCCCCGGCAAATAAGCATTCATTGCCCATGTGAAAGGCTCTTTACCTGATGTACCGAATTTGTGTCCGGCCAGATAAATAACATTTGGTGCGAGTGGTAGTGCCTGTAACTCTTTATCATTTAACAGATCAGCAGAAATAGTTTGCACACCGGCACTATCAAGTTGTTTGCGCAATGCTTCATCTGAAAAACGAGATACAGCAATTACCTTATGCTGTAAACCTGCTTTATCCATCGCTTCTTTAGCCAATACGGCAAGAGAGGGGCCCATTTTTCCTCCGGCTCCCAGCAGGATAATATCACCATCAATCTGCCGCATATCATTTATCAGTTTGTCTGATGGTGCCAGCAATTCTTTCTCTAACAATAAAAGGTCATTCATTTCAATTGTTTCTTAATATATTTTAGTAATACTTTTTAGAATACAAGCTGATAAAAGTTCCATACTGCCAAACCTGTCAGCAGCAGCAACCCAATGGCACCGGCTACTTTGTAAAACAGATTATTTACCTGTTTGCCCATAATCACAGGATCGTTTGCAACAGCATACATGGCAAAACCGATCAGTGGTACCAAAAAAATCGTGACGCTCTGTGCAAAAATGATTAGCTCCAATGGTAATTTTCCAAAAGCCAGTGCAATGACTGCACCTGCTATCATTACCAATGCGATCAAGCCCTTTACTTTTACATTATTTAGTTTGCTGCCAATTCCTAATGCATCTCCAAGAAGACTACCACCCACTGTTGCATTACCAATAAGCGAAGAAAAGGAAGCACCAAATAAACCAGCGAGAAAAAGATTTGCTGCATAAGATCCAAATAAAGGAGCGAGTACACCCGACATTTCAGCAGCACTTTTTACACTCTTTCCTTGTGGATGTAAAACAGCAGCAGCGCATATAATCACCACAGCACTCATAATGCCCAACAACAGAATACCCATACTACTTTTATTTTTACGAATAGCTGAGCCGGCAGATCTGTTTTCCTGTTCCAGATATGATTGATAGAATGCTCCTACAATTGAAAAACAGGAAGCAACAAATGCAATCAGCAGTCCCTCTGAACCTTCCGGAACATGGGGTACAAGACCTGTTGCTATTGCTGTTACCGATGGTTTAACAAGAAATAAAGTAGATACAAATGAAAACAGCATGATGGCTACCAGCGCAATCATCAGCTTCTCCAGTATTTTATAAAAACTGCGAAAGAATAGTAATCCGATACCCAGTAAGTTAAATAATACTACCCACCACCATACAGGTGTGTCAGTGGCTTCTGAAACAGCTATTCCTACTCCTATTGAATTACCTGCCTGAAAAGATGTTGTTACAAGAAATACACCGATACCAATCAACATGGTGATCTTATTACCCCATTTGTTTCGAATTTGCGTAAGCAGGCTTGCATTACTCACTTCTCCTGTTCTGGCTCCCATGGATGTAAATACCATCATAAAAAAAATGGCCAGTACAACGATCCACAGCATCGAATAACCATAATCAGCACCCAGGCGGGAAGTGATGGTCATTTTACTGGGTCCAAATACCAAAGCAGCCGTAATAATACCCGGCACTATTGCTTTTGCCCTGCTTATAACAGATTTTTCAGTATGTTCCTTGTTCATTGTTATTTGATTCTGCTTTGAGTAATCGTTTTTTTGTTGATCAATGGCGATTTATTACCCCAGTTGTTTCGGATATAATTCACAATTGCATTCATTTCCTCTTCCTTTAAAAAAGAAAATGCAGGCATTGCTGCTCCGTCTTTACCTTTTCTTCCCTCATCAATCAGTTTAATCAATTCATAAAGGGAGCCGTTTACTACCGGGGATGCTTTTAAGGCCGGAAAGACGCCGTTAACACCTGTTCCATCTGGCTTATGACATGACCCGCAATATTGCAGGTATAACACTTCGCCATTTAATTTTGTGATGGTATTGGTTGTATTTTCTTTTAGTAGTGGGTGTATCGCTTTTGAAGTGGGTGTAATTTTTAAAATGCGATCATCCCCCTGTTTGGGAAAACCTTTACCCGGATTCCAGTCGCGATTGCTGGTGCTGAAATAAACAGAGCCATCAGTTCCAACACATACATCTCTGATTCTACCATAATGATCTGCAAAAAAAATATCTTCTTTTAAAATGGCATTTCCTGCATCATTCAGTTTCAATATTCGCAGACTTTGTGTTTTTAGTGTCCCGAGTAATAAGCTGTTGTTCCATTCCGGAATAGCTGCATGGTTATAGAAAGTCATGCCAGCGGGTGCTATAACAGGCGTCCAGGCAAATAATGGTTCAGCAGTATTGTTGATGGCCGCAAATGCCTGCTCCTGTTCGAGATTATGAAAACCTTCAATTATTGGCCACCCATAATTAGCGTTTTTTGAAATTAGATTTATTTCATCTTCAATAGCGTCTCCATGTTCTGCCGTGTATAACTGTCCTTTATCTGAATAAGTTAATCCCTGTATATTCCTGAACCCTTTCGCCCATACATAACTTTTTTTATGTGGATTATCATCAGGTATGCTTCCATCAATATTAATACGTAGGATTTTCCCATTTAAACTGCTATCATTTTGCGCATTGGTAAATTGATGCGCATCTCCGGTTGCCCAGATAATTTTTTTGTCGGGAGATACGGTAAGACGTGACCCATTGTGTGCAGTACCTCCACCAATTTCCAAAATGGTAGTTGGTTCTGTAAGTGTATCATCCTGAAAACGGTAACGCTCCAATCTGGAGAAAATAAGACTGTTGCGTTTAAACGTGTAGTTAAGGAATACATAAGGTTGTGTAGAAAAATCAGGATGTAGTACCATGCCCAACAAACCGGAAGTTCGCTGGCGCCAGACATCCTTAATAAACAATACTCTTTTTTTATTGCCATTTGATGGATCAATCCGCCATACATTTCCTCCCTGTTCTGTTACCCATAAATAATGATCGGTACCATAATGCAGATCCCAGGGTACATCCATACCCGATACCAGCACTTCTACTTTCAATACGGTACTGTCCGGTTTCAGATTATCAACAACTTGTAACGCTTTATTATTGTTGATACAGCCAATCAACAGGAATGAGCCTATAAATACCTGATATGTTCTTTTTAAAAAATACATATTAAGGATTGATCTTTACTGGTCGTGCAAATTCTCCTTCCATCTTTTCGGGTAACATATATACATTGCCCTTACTGTCGCAGAAATACAGATGAGAAGCTGAAGGAGCGCGGCCATTACCATCTGCCCAGAAAGCATAAAAATCTTTATGCGCATTGACTGGTCTGCGCGGATATGAATGGTTGTGGCGGCTGTTGAAAGTTAGTTGTTTGCTTACCCAGGTTTTGCCATGGTTGGTACTTGTCCATAACACAATTTCTCCACCGGTATTGTATTGTTGCGGGCCGTCTGTTGTAGGGCCAATGATTTGCCAGGTGTTACCATCAATGTATAAAGACCCCATGTCGTAATTATTATCCGACTCTGTCACTTTTCGTATTTCCCAGTTTTTGTTATTGTAATACGCCGTGTACCATTCTCTGGGGCCTTTTTCAGGTCCTGCTTCATAACCTTTACTGGTAATAAAAAGAATAACAGGTTGTCCTTTTGCTGTGAAATTCACATCGTTGATATATACATTTAATTTGTCAGCATAATAATCTTTTACCAACGCAGGGTTTTGAATGGTGGTGAGTGGTAGTGTGATGGGTTTGCCATCTGCACTCTGCCAGCTCTTCCCAAAATCTTTACTGGCTATATAATAAAGATTCGAACGATAATTCAAACCATTATCGCCAACTGTTACCGGATGGAAATTAAAAACGGTTGCTACCGTATTTTTATACTGTCCACTTGTCTGATAATGTCCTTCTTCAATGGCTGCAAGATCAGTCCATGCACTGTAGGACACCCCATCTTTACTAGTCATGAAACTAATGGTTCTGCGTGGCTTTGAGGGCTGACCGGGTATAACTTTTCTATCGTAATGCGACAATAAATTGATAAAGCCTCTACCCTTCTGGTACCAGGTTTGCAGATAGGAAAAATTAGTCATCGCCACGACTGTATCATTCACAAGTTTAGTGGCTTTCACTGCATTGAATTCCGATACATCGTAAGGTTTTACACTTTTATGAATGTAGGATGGGCCACTGGTTCCATGCGCTGTTGAAAATATCCAGATATAACCCTCTTCATCTATATTTAAAACAGGATTGTCATGTGCATCATTGGTTTTTTTATCCAATACAATGGTTGGCTTTGGCACAAGCCCTGTTGCATGATCGAAATAAGATACAGCATGTAATAAAGTTTTACCCGCTTTATCTGTTCCACCATAACAGAAAAAAGTCTTGTTCACTTTCGCCACATACACTGAAAATGGATAATGATTAGCTGGGTAAGTTGCCAGACCTCCTCCATACTTATACACATAAGCATCATTCGATGGCTGATTGGCATACCAGATACCTCTATACCCGTCGTCTTTAATATTCAGTGTTAAAGAAGCTGGCTGTGCATGCACAACATAGCTAACACAGAGAACGATACATAGCAATAGTATTCTCATGATAAAGATGGCATTTGAAAATGTATAGGGATAGCGATGATTGTTGCGACTGTTCATCATAACCCATAAAACAATCATTCCGGGAGTAAAACTCCCGGAAGACTGTTTTTATCGAATCGCTTAATAACCCTGATTCTGAGAAATTAATGATGGATTGATATCGATTTGTGTTTGCGGAACCGGGAACAACACATGATGTGGTTGCATACCCGATGCAGCGAGAACAGTTGCTGCTCTGCCGGTACGAACCAGATCGAACCAACGATGTCCTTCAAATGCTAATTCCACCCTGCGCTCCTGTTCAATTGCCAAACGAAATGCAGTCTGATCAGCTAACTGTAAAGCTGTATTTGCATTCGTACTTGTTTTTGCAGCAAGACCAGCCCTGGCTCTCACCTGATTCAGATAAGTGAATGCCGGTCCATTGGCTACATAGCCCTGTTCATTTAATGCTTCAGCATACATCAGTAATACATCTGCATAACGAAGTACGATCCAGTTATTATCGCTGTCAAGATTGGCAGCAGGTACACCTGCATATTTAATGATATAGTTATGATTTACAGTTGCACCACCTAATACATAACTGTTACGCATAGAAGCGGCTTTTCTTAAATCGCCTGTTTCATAGGCACTATTCATATTGGCAGTAGGTATGTTCTGACCAAGTGGGTTACCAATACTCACCACCGCTGTACCTGAACCAATGGGTGCAAACTGATTGGTGTATGGACTTCCTTCACCACTTGCACCTTTACGGAACTGTACTTCAAAAATAGATTCACGGTTATTTTCGTTCGCAACTCCATACAAATTAGCATAGCTGGTAATGAGCTGATACTTTGTTTGTGCGGCAGCATCAATTACTTCCTTCAGTTTCTGAGCAGCCAGTACCCAGTTTTTCTGCGTGAGATACACTTTTCCTAACAACGACATTGCCGCCCCTTTGGTGGCTCTGCCAATATCAGCAGTAGCATACTCATAAGGAAGACTTTGTTCTGCAGCTTTCAAATCTTCAATGATCTGCTCGTACACTTTTGCAGTGGTTTCACGTCCGTATTTGTATCCATCCTGAGGGTTATTGATGATGTCTTTTACCAATGGCACATCACCAAAAATGCGTACCAGATTAAAATACATCAACGCCCTTAAAAAATGTGCTTCTGCTTTGTACTGCGCTTTCAGACCAGCAGTCATATTAACCGCATCAATTTTATGGATCACAATATTAGCTGCCTGAATGCCCTGGTAATGTCCATTCCATGTTGTATTGCTGATAGAGTTTACTGCATTATTCGTAAACTGATCTACTGCCTGCATATCGGCTCCCGCAGCAGGATTAGTAATTTCTGTATTGTCTGATCGAAGATCTCCAATGATATGCATGGAAGAATAATACAAGCCTGTATACTGCAAACTGGCATATACAGCAGACAATGCATTTTTCATATCTTCTGCTGTACGGTAAAAATTATTGCCATTTTGTTGAGATATAGGGGCGAGATCAAGAAACTCTTTTTTACAACTGCTTCCTGCTATCATGGCAGCGGTGCAAATGATCATTAATTTATTACTGGTCTTCATGTTATTTTTGTTTTTGTTTTTGACGTATTTCTTAACTTCTATCTATTCTTCCTCTACGTCATTCAATAAATCAGATAAACTAGAACCCTATATTGATACCCAGGTTAAAACTTCTTGCAAGCGGATAACCACCTGCATCTACACCAGGCACCAGCGGACTTCCACCCTGTGCACTTACTTCAGGATTATAGCCTTCATATTTGGTAAAAGTGAAAGCGTTCTGTACCGTAAAGCTGAAACGTGCATTGCTTAAACCGAGGCGCTGAGCGAGTGATGATGACAGGTTATACCCAAGTGTAATATTGCGGATACGAAGGAAAGAACCATCTTCCACAAAATTAGAAGTCACATTATTAATAACAGTGCTTCCTGCATAGTTATTAAAATTACGGTCAATCATCGGCGTTTTTCCATCACCAGGTTGTGTGGGTGAACGCCAGCCATTTGCAGTACTGCGCAGCACATTGTACAATCCTGCATAGTTACCATAATAGCGGCGTGCCAGATTCAACACTTCTACACCCTGTACACCTTGTAAGGTGAAAGCAAAATCAAAATTGTTATAGCTGAATGTATTGGTGATACCATAGGTGAAATCAGGAAACGGACTTCCCAGTATGGTTCTGTCATCAGCAGTAATTTTACCATCGTTATTCACGTCCTGAAATTTCAGGTGACCTGCTTTTGACTGTGTGGTTCCATTGGCATTCAAAATAGAGGGTCCTGCAATGGCTTCTGCATCAGTCTGGTAAACACCTAATACTTTGAAACCGAAGAATGCACCTGGTGCTGCACCAATCTGTGTAATATGGGTTGATGCACTTGCTGATGTTGCCTGACGTGCAATAATGGGCGACCCATCTGGTCCTAAAGCGGCTACTTTTATCTGATTGGTTGAGAAGTTCAGATCAGTTGTCCATTTAAACTTACCCACCATGTTGCGGCTTACAATCGTAAACTCAAACCCTTTGTTTTGAATTTCTCCAATATTCTGTAATGCGGTAGCATATCCGGTAAGTGTAGGTACTGGCACACTCAGCAAAAGGTTAGAAGTACGTTTGTTGTAATAGTCTGCAATAAATGTGAGACGGTTACCAAATACGGCCATTTCGAAGCCGGCATCCAACTGTTTGTTTTTCTCCCAGCCTAATCCACTGTTAGGAATATTACTCAGTCTGATACCATTATTTACTGTGCCACCCGCATTTCCAAATACATAGTTATCTGCTGCTGTAAGACCAATATGACCATAATTACTGATAAAGTTGTTACCGGTAAGTCCATAGCTGGCACGGAGTTTCATATCGCTGATCCAGCCTACATTTTTCAGAAAATTTTCTTCGCTTAAACGCCAGCCCAGAGAAACTGAAGGGAAAAAACCCCATCTGTTGTCTACACCAAAACGTGATGAACCATCCTGACGAAAAGCTGCTGTTAACAGGTATTTATTATCGTAACTATAGTTTACCCTTGCCAGGTATGATAACAGCGACCATTCTTCTTTGGTAGAATTGGCACTGGTAATTAAACCTGCTGCATTGATGGTACGAATGATATCATTGGGGAAGTTGGTACCGTTAATGGTATTGTTATCGATATATTCTTTCTGAACAGTATATCCAAGTAATCCCTGTACTTTATGACGATTAAATGTACGGTTGTAATTCAACGTAAATTCTGAAAGCCAGTTTTTACTTTCAAATGTACTGCTGCTTCCGGTGGGTATTTTTACATCATTTACGCTATTCGGATTTACAATGGAAGGGCTGAACACATCCTGTCTGTTAGACCTGAAATCCGCACCCATCATTGCCTTGAATGTAAATTGTTTTGCGATGTTCAGTTCTGCAAAAGCTGTTCCCAACACACGAAGTGTTCCGAGTTTGTTCATTCCTTCTTTAGCCAGTTTTACAGGATTGTCTACTTCACTTAATCCTATTCCCTGACCTGTTACTTTTGTATAGTTGCCGTTGGCATCATAAGGCGTTAAATGTGGCGCCGCTGTAATGGCCGATTGTATAATACCTCCACCCTGCCAGTTACCTTCGGCAGTAATAAGGTTTGTATAGGTGTAAGCCGGCATGAAATTAGCACCCACTTTCAGGTTATCACGCAGCTTTGATTCTACATTAATTCGGAATGAATAACGCTTTAAATCAGAATTCAAAATAATCCCCTGCTGGTTCAGATAGCCGCCGGAAATAAAATAGTTTGTTTTCTCATTGCCACCGGAAATATTCAACTGATAGTTCTGTGAGAATGCCGGACGGAATATTTCTTTCTGCCAGTTGGTGCCTTCACCAAGTGCATCAGGATTACTGAGTGCCGTTGGTAAAAGGTACATCACATTATTCTGGCGAGCAGAATTAGGATCTGTTGGCAAACGTCCGGTTCCGGAATTTACCCATGCATTATTTCTTGACTCATTGATATAATTGGCAAATTCTCTTGCATTCAATACATCAATCAGTTTTTCAACTGACTGCACACCGGTTGTTACTGTAAAGTTCATTTTAGTAGCTCCGCTCTTACCAGACTTGGTGGTAATAATTACAACCCCATTAGAACCTCTTGAACCATAAATAGCAGTTGCAGATGCATCTTTTAACACCTGAACCGTTTCAATATCAGCTGGATTGATGGTATTAAGTGGGTTATTACGCTGGTCGTAATCATTGGTAACAGGAAACCCGTCAATTACATACAACGGTTCATTACCTGCACTGAGCGAGCCTGCACCCCTGATACGAACCGCCGCGCCACCACCAGGTGCTCCTGTAGTTTGTGTAATCTGCACACCGGCAATCTGAGCCGCCATAGCCTGGTCTACACTAACAACAGGTTGATCTTTTATTTTCTGTGCACCAATCGTACTGATGGAGCCAGTAACATCTTTACGTAATTGTGTACCATAACCTACCACAACAATTGAGTTCAGGTTCTGTACCGAAACGCGCATACGAACCGTTAAAGCAGTTTTACCTGCCACAGCCACTTCCTGATCTTCATAACCGGTATAGCTGATCACCAGTATAGCATCATCACGCAGGTTTTCAAAACTAAAATTTCCTTTTGCATCAGATACTTTTGTCTGGCTGGTTCCTTTAAGCTGAACACTGGCACCTGCCAATGGTTCTCCTTTTTCGCCCAACACCTGTCCTTTTGTTTCTACAGCCTGTATCGCCACCTCTTCAAGTGGCGCAGGCAGAGGTTTGGTGCGGGTAATGATAATCGTTTTCTGATCGATCGTATAAGTAAAAGGTTGCCCTTTTAAAGATTCTTTCAGTGCTTTTTCAAGTGTGAAATTTTTAAGTTCGAGGGTTACCGGTTTAGCATCTACCAACTCATTGTAACGATAAAAAAAGAAATAACCACTCTGGTTACCGATGGCATTCAGCACACGATCAAGTGGTTGGTTTTTAACGGTGAGATTAATAATTTGTGAATAGCCGTTGGCATTTACATGCATGCAGCCAATAACCAGGAGAATCGTAATTAGTTTCATACGGAGAACCAATTGATGAAAGCGCAAGCCAGGAGCGGTTCCTGCTTGCCCAAAAGAAATTAATTGCATACTTTTACTGGATTGGGTTAATGATTAATGTTCTTTCCCTAGAATTTTGATACTAATCCAAATGAATGCCCTCCGGGCAATTCAGGCCGGCAGTGTTGGTAGCACTTCCGGTTTTTTGGTTTTTGGGTCTTTTAAATTCGTTTTACGTTTTCATAGCTGTTGGTTTAATGGTTGTGAACTATGATTTTACGGCCTTCAATAGATGTTTTAATCTTGCTCAATTCAAGTATCCGTAATACTCCAGACACATTTTCACTACGTGCTATTTTTCCTACAAAGAGATCCTCACTTATTCCACCACGATATTCAACTTCTACATTATACCATCGTGCCACCTGACGCATAATGGTTTGGATATCTACTTTATCAAATTTGAAATAACCATTTTTCCATGCCACAGCTTCCTCCATATCGGTTGACTGCACACGAAATGCAACTTTTGAATTCGTAAGTACAGACTGTTGCCCGGGCTTTAACACCCTGGTAGTTGACTCATCTTTCAGCAGGTTCCTGATTCTGCTGACTTTAATACTTCCTTCGAGTAAGGTTGTTTTTTCTGCGGGTTCATCTTTATAGGTATTCACATTAAAATGTGTACCCAATACTTCAATCACCTGATTTTGGGAAACCACATTAAATGAACGGAGCTTATCTTTTGCCACTTCGAAATATACTTCTCCGGTTATTTCAACCTCGCGGGTATTGCCTGTAAACTTTGTAGGGAACTTAATAGATGATGCCGCATTCAACCAGACATTGGTGCCATCTGCAAGTGTAAGCCTGTATTGTCCGCCATTGGGTGTTGTAATGGTATTGATAGCTGCTATAGCATTCTTACCGGCATCATATACAACATGTCCATCATCGGTCTTTTTTACCAATGCGCCTTCCTGTTGTGTAATGATACCATTTGCTTTATCATCCAATGCAATAGAGGAGCCATCGCCTAATGTAAGTATTGCCTGGTTTGAACCCGGAGCGATGTCGACCGGCTTTGTTGTTTTCTGCTCGGTATTAGCCAGATTAACAGCTTCGTCCGTCTTACGGTTTATATACCAAAATGTGGTGATACTGATAAATAATAATACAGATGCTGCGGCCAGCCATTTATAGCGTGTATTAATGGTACGAACTATGCCAACCGGCTCTTCCTGTAATTTTTCGTCGATACCTGCACGAATTTCCTGTTTTAACGCATTTACTTCTGTTGCTGTCAGCGACTCCAATACATCTTGCTGTGTATCAAACAAATCATAGTATGCATACAAAAATTCGATTTCTTCTTTCGAAGCCTTCCCATTTTTATACTTTCTCAGAATGTCGAGTAAGTCAGTTTTGTCCATGTTCACCTACGGTTATTATACAATAAGACCGTCAGAAACGGAAAACTCCCATGTTCTTTGCAGATTTTTTTTAGGAAAGATATAAGTGCAGTTGATACGCAAAAAAAGCCGAGCCTAATAACTCACGTAAGTTTGCGGCGCTTTTGCCCAATTGATTTTGAACTGTTTTACGACTGATATTGAGTTTTTCCGCAATTTCAGCGGTAGATAACTCCTGCTGGTAGCGCATTCTGAATATCTGTTGCTGTGAAGGGGTAAGGGTATTAATCAGGTTTTCGTATTTCCGCATAAATTCTTTCCGCAATACCGATGCATCGGCCCTGTCTTTTGCAGATTGTTCCATCAGGTCAGATATAGGTGTGATGCGCTGCTCTTTTTCCATCCATTTCAACACATTATTTCGTACCGATGTGTATAGGTAGGCTGTAAGGTTTTCTATATGCAGTTCATGACGCCTGTTCCATAGCTGCAGGAAAATATCCTGAGTGATGTCTTTCGCATAGTTGGCATCTCTGAGTCGCTTATAGGCAGCCGTATAAACAAGCCCCCAGTATTTGTCGTACAGGGCGTCAAAAGCTGTTGTATCATCATTTTGCAATTGTTGCAACAGCAGTTTATCACTGGGGTTTGGTGCCTGCAAATCGTTCATAGCCGAAAAACCAAATGTAGCAAAAAATCTCACATTGGTTTTTTGAACAAAAAAGAGGGGCCACGAACAATCTAATGCAAGAACATCTAACTATATAATCGCCTGTCAGAAAATGGAATAGTCTTACAAAAAGACTGATGACAGCAGCTAACCCGTTATCGGTTATTTTTTCCTGATGCGTTCATATCGCAACAATGCTTCAAGAAAATAATAATCTGCATAGATGAGAGGTACATCAATTTCGCGGTTACTGGGTAAATTACCTGTGCTGTGTTGCAACAGAAAATAAGGGTTCGCCCGCGTATCATTTAAATACCTGTCGCTACTCAGCGACTTTAGTATTGTTACCGCAGCATTGTAATAATCATTTGCTTTTTCTCCTTTTGTAAGCGTACTTAATTCAAGCAGTGCGGAACCGGCAATAGCCGCAGCGGAAGCATCTCTGGGCATTTCTTTAAATCGGTTTGCATCAAATTGCCAGTCAGGCTTGTACCCTGTTTCACCTGCATTAAAATCCCAGAAAGGCACTTTATCAGCAGGTAGGTTTTTATGTTGCAGAAAAAAATCAGCCATGCCCATTGCTGTATTTAGAAAACGCTGATCCTTTGTTTCTCTATAGGTCATTGTAAATCCATAAATACCCCATGCCTGTCCTCTGGCCCAGGTTGATTCATCGGAAAAACCCTGTAAAGTCTGTCGGTGTAATACTTTACCGGTTTGAGGATCGTAGTTAACCACATGATAACTACCGAAATCTTTGCGCAGATGATTTTGCATCGTTTTCTCTGCATGACTGATGGCAATTTGCCTGTATTTAGGTTTTTTGCTTACCCGGCTGGCATAAAAGAGTAATTCAAGATTCATCATATTATCCATAATTACCGGATATTCCCAGATATTGATATCGCCCTTTGATTTTCTTTTATTCCACGATTGAATAGAGCCAACCACTGGAGAAAAACGCCTGGTAAGCGATTCCGCAGACTGCAATAGTATTTTTTCATAGGCTGGGTTCTGCTGAAACCTCAGCGCATTACCATAACTACAGTACATCATAAATCCAATATCATGATGTGCGGTATTAAACTGGTTTGCTTCCAGAGATTCTGTCCACACTGAAGCCGCTTTCTTCCATGTGGTATCTTTTGTATAATCGTACATATACCACAGAATACCGGGCCAGAAACCACCTGTCCATTCACTAATATCGTAATACTTGATAGAATCGGCTGTGTATAATGAATGCGGGTAATGCGTTAAATCGCCAGCGGTTTTGGCCAATAAGTTTTTATACAGCAGCTTGGCTGCATTAAAACTTTTTCTCACCAATTCATCTTCTGTTTGCTGCGAAAAACAACTGAGCACAGTAAAAACCAGCAAACAACATACGGATACCGTTCTTTTAAGCATATTCATTTTATTTAGGAAATATTCAACCTTTATAGAATAGACCGCCCACCTTTCAAAACTCCCATTAAGTGATTATTTTTTTCTTGTTAAGCTGAAATGGATCCTAATTATTTCGAAAACCTGGTAACCAGAAATTTACTTCTGAAAAATTTCAAAACACCTAAAATAACAGAGGAACTTAGTGGTGTATAATTTTATGAGGATAAGAATAGGCCCCCATCTAGCAAAAATGCCTCCAAATAACACTTAAGTGCTTGTTAATCTGGCTATTTTGTAAATCATTTTGAATATTTTTTGGTAGAAATATTTCAACCCTTACTTTTGCCGCGGAGAGATGGCAGAGCGGTCGAATGCGGCGGTCTTGAAAACCGTTGACTGTCAAAGGTCCGGGGGTTCGAATCCCTCTCTCTCCGCAGAAAGGCTTAAGTATTATAAATACTTAGGCTTTTTTTATTCCCAACACATGCCCTATTATACTTATATATTAAAAAGTTTGTCAGATAATGGCTACTATTATGGCCATACATCTGATATTGAAAACAGACTTAACATGCATAATAGTAAGAAAGTAAGAAGCACAAAATCAAGGACTCCATTTCTGCTTCATTATTTTGAAACTTTTGATACTAAATCTGAGGCTTATCGTAAGGAAATGTTTTTTAAGTCGGCGGAGGGTAAGATTTATTTAAGGTCAAATAAAATTATATAGTGTCGAATGTGGCGGCCTTGCCCGCAGGATCCTTTGGAAAAACCGTTGACTGTCAAAGGTCCGGGGGTTCGAATCCCTCTCTCTCTCCGCAGAAAGGCTTAAGTATTATAAATACTTAGGCTTTTTTTATTCCCCAACACATGCCCTATTATACTTATATATTAAAAAGTTTGTCAGATAATGGCTACTATTATGGCCATACATCTGATATTGAAAACAGACTTAATATGCATAATAGTAAGAAAGTAAGAAGCACAAAATCAAGGGCACCATTTCTGTTTCATTATTTTGAAACTTTTGATGCCTGGATCTATAAAAGAGATTGGCTGCTCACAAAGCGTATATCCTGAAGGAAAATAAAATAATATACCGATTGGTATTATTTTATTACTTTTACAAAATAATGAGTACATCACTATCAAAGGCAGACCGAACAAGACAGTTTATCATTGAAAAAACAGCTCCTATTTTCAATGAAAAGGGGTATGCTGGAACATCGCTTCATGATCTCACCCACGCAACGGGTTTAACGAAGGGGAGCATTTACGGGAACTTTGAAAATAAAGACGATGTAGCCCTGGCTGTTTTTGACTATAATCATAATAAAGTAACGGAATACATTAAAGCCAGATTACTGTCAACAGAAAATGCAATTGAGCGATTATTAGTCTATCCGGAAGTATATCGCAACTATTTAAAAATTCCTTTTCTACATGCCGGATGCCCCATTTTAAATACAGCAACGGAAGCTGATGATACGCATCCGCTTTTAAAAGAAAAAGCTGCCAATGCACTTTCATTTTGGAAACGCGCGGTAGAGAATCAGATTAAACGAGGCATTGCAAGAGCTGAGATAAAAGCCGATACCAATCCTACTGAAATAGCGGTCATTCTCATATCACTGATTGAAGGTGCATTTATGCAGGCAAAAGTAACCGGAAGAACCACAGAGCTTAAAATAGCGATGGATTACCTCGAAAAACTAATCCGGAACCTGAAGGCTTAATTTTTTTCATCAATAATATACCGATCGGTATATTTTAAACCAATATCGCTCACATGTACAAGAAAATTTTAGAAAGTAAAATGAAAATACGGTTTCATGATTGCGATCCTTTTAACCACTTAAACAATTCCCGGTATATTGATTATATCGTTACCGCAAGAGGCGATCAGTTACTGGAAAATTATAACCTCGACATTTATAAACTCGCTCAGGAAAAAGAAAGAGGCTGGGTTGCTGCTCATACGCAGATCTCATATCTGCACCCTGCCTTGTTAATGGAAGAAGTAACCATACAAACACGGCTGCTGAAATATTCAGATAAAAGCCTCCAGCTTGAAGGGTTGATGTGGAACAGCGATAAAACAATTTTAAAGGCATTAATGTGGACAAAACTTGTTCATTACAATCTACTGGAGCAGAAAAGTCAGCCTCATGCTGAAGAATTACTGAAACTTTTTGAGGTGATCGTAAATCCACTTGACACCATGTTAGATTTTGAAGAAAGAATTAAACATTTAAAAAGATAAAATGAGAACAATTATTCTTACCACTATCCTATTAATAAGCCTGTTGCAAAAAAACCACCTATTCACACTAAAAAGTAATGAGTTAGGAGGTCAGGCTGATAATAAACAGGTATTCAACGGTTTTGGTTGTAAAGGGGAAAACAAATCGCCACAATTGTTCTGGGAAAATGCTCCCACAGGAACTAAAAGTTTTGCAGTTACTATTTATGATGAAAATGCTCCTACAGGCAGTGGATGGTGGCATTGGCTGATTTTTGATATTGATAAAAACACTATGCAGTTAAGCTCAGATGCAGGAAATATAAAAAATGAAACCGCCCCTAAAATAGCATCCAAAGTAAAACAGATTTCGGAACACCTGGGTATAGCGGCCCCTGCCCAACACCCGGCAGCGGTTTTCATAAATATACAGTCACTGTGTATGCTTTGGATACAGAAAAACTAGGGCTTGAAATAAATACCAATCCCGCGTTGGTCGGTTTTTATTTATCACAGCATCTTATACAAAAGGCTTCATTGGTATTCTACCATAAACAATAAGACCACAAATGATCAGTATGAAAATTCAGAAATTAAATTGGGCAGGAATTAAAATTGAGTGCCACGATAAAACTATTCTAATTGATGCCGTTGAAAATTTCAAACCTTACTTTGCTGTATTAGGAAATCCGAAGACACCACTTATCTCCTTCTCAGCAACAACAAAGGCTGATTATATTTTATTCACGCACTTACACTTAGACCATTTTGACACTTCTATAATTGAAAATTGTTTGAAGCCAGATGGAAAAATTATTGCCTATAAAAAATTGGAGCAGCACATTTCTAAACTGACTAAACCGATTATTTATCTTGATTATGATGAGATTTTCGAAGACAATGGCGTGCTAATTAAGTCAGTTTTTTCCTTAGATGGCATTGGAGAAGAACAAACAGCCTGGATTGTGGAGATTAACAATACCAAAATATTTCATGGCGGTGACACCATTTGGCATAATCGGTTTTGGAAACTTGGAAAAGAAAACCCCGATATAGATTATGCTTTTCTTCCGATAAACGGCGCTATCGTAAACTTTCAGGTAATTGGACTGGAACACAGCACAGTACCTGCTTCTATGACACTTGAACAGGCGTTTAATGCTGCCAGGTTATTACACGCTAAAAAACTTGTTCCTATTCATTATGAGAAATTTTCGACCCCATACTACCAGCCAAAGGAAGTTGACGACAAGGATTTTGAACTGTTCTCTAAAAAACTAAACCAGTCTTACTTAATTGCAAAAGACGGGGAATTTATCACAAAAGACCATAAGACGAAATTTGAATTACAAAAAACAATACAAAACTAAAACAGAGCTATTCACAGAAGTCTTTAAAATATTAAAATATAAAACACAATGAAAAAAATCGGACTGGTTGGCGGAACAAGCTGGACTTCAACTGTAGATTATTACAGATTTTTAAATGAAGAAACCAATAAAGCACTGGGTAGTTTAAACTATGCCGAATGTATTATTTACTCGGTAAATTTTGAACATTTCAGGAATTACAATGCAGCACATAATTGGGATGCTACTTTTGAACTATTAGCAAATGCAGCTCTTAAACTGAAAGATGCCGGAGCAGATATTATCATGCTTGGTGCAAATACCGCGCACATAGTAGCAGAAAGGATAAGCGATAAAGTTGGTTTACCACTTGTTGACATCAGGGTAGCCACAGCTGATGCAATTCATAAAAAGAACCTCAAGAAAGTTGGCCTGCTTGGTACGGTTTATACAATGGAATTGGATTTTTACAAGCGTAAACTTTCCGAAGAGGGGTTAGAAATTTTGATACCACAAACGAAAACTGAAATAGACTTCATCGAAGAAACACTTGTACACGAACTCGGAAAAGGGATTATTCTCCCAGAAACAAAACAGGAATATATAGCGATCATTAACAGACTTATTGAACAAGGTGCAGAAGGTATCATTTTAGGCTGTACCGAAATTCCGCTTATCATTCACCAGCAAGATGTTTCAGTACCTGTGTTTAATACCACACTTATTCATGTACAGGCTGCAGTTGACTTTGCATTATCAAACAAATAACCCAGATACTAATGAACCTGAGCAAATTATTACGAAAGAAACCACTTGAAGCATACAATGATGACATTAAAACAAGCCAGTTAAAAAGAACCCTGGGCAAATGGGAACTTACAGCTATTGGTGTTGGTGCTGTAATTGGTGGAGGCATTTTTGTTTTAACCGGTGTTGCTGCCAATCAGTATGCAGGTCCAGCATTGGCATTGTCATTTGTGCTGGCTGGTGTGGGCTGTCTGCTTGCCGCATTTTGTTATGCAGAATTTGCAAGCATATTACCGGTTTCAGGTTCGGCTTATGCTTATTCATATGGCACCATCGGAGAATTTTTCGCATGGTTTATCGGGTGGAATCTGATACTGGAATATATGATGGGCGCAACAACCGTTGCAGTTAGTTGGTCGAAGTATTTTATAAAATTGCTGCAGCTTACAGGCATTAACAATATACCAGCCTGGTTAACGAACGACCCGATAACAGCAAAAGAGGAGGCTTTAAAGCTGGGAATAGATCCCCCCTCCTTTTCTATTAATCTGCCTGCTGCACTTATTGTATGGGTAGTTACTTATATACTTATCCGTGGCATAAAAGAATCTGCAAAAGCCAACAACATCATCGTTGCAATAAAAGTAGCCGCAGTATTATTCGTGATTGTAGCAGGCGTAGCATATATTAACCCAGCCAACTGGCAACCCTTTATACCCAACAAAGTTGTTGACAATGCAGGCGTAAGTCATTTTGGCCTCTCCGGTGTAATAACCGCTGCGGGAATCGTTTTCTTTGCTTTCATTGGTTTTGATGCGGTTTCTACACAGTCGCAGGAAGCAGTAAACCCAACTAAGGATATTCCTTTTGCCATTATCGCCTCATTGATTATCTGTACAACACTCTATATACTTGTTTCACTGACATTAACAGGTATGACGAAATATACAGACTTAGACCTTGGAGCTCCCGTAGCATCAGCATTCAGCGCAGTGGGGCTTAAATGGGCTTCGTTATTAATTACGATTGCCGCTGTAATTGGCCTGATCTCTGTAATGCTTGTAATGCTTCTTTCACAAACCAGAATATTCCTTAACATGGCTAAAGATGGATTGTTGCCTGCTAAATTGTTCGGCGCAATTCACCCGCGCTTTAAAACCCCATGGAAGAGCACCATTCTTTTAGGTTTTATTTCTTCAGTAGTAGCAGCTTTCACCCCGATTGAAAAAGCAACTAAAATGACAAGTATCGGTACACTGTTTGCCTTTGCTATGATTTGTATAGCAGTATTAGTGCTCAGAATCAAGAACCCAGATCTGCACAGACCTTTCAAAGTGAAGAAACTTCCTCTGGTAGCCAGCCTGGGATTTGTATTTAATCTGTTGCTCATGTTCAGCCTTGACCAGTCAACATGGTTACGGTTACTTGTTTGGAGCCTTGTGGGCATCAGCATTTACTTTCTTTATAGTGCTAAGAACAGCAAACTGAACAAAGTTGCATAAATAACCTTTTATGAGTTATACAATTACAAATGCTACTGCTGATGATTTACCCATCATTTATCATCTTTTTGATGAAGCCATCCGCTTTCAGAAAGCAAATAACTATATTGGATGGAGCAGCTACGATAAAGAATTTATACAAGCCGATATTCAAAACAGCCTTTTGTTGAAGATTGTCAACGAAAATGAAATTGTCTGCATTTTTAGCATTTGTTTTACCGATGAATTGATATGGCGTGAAAAAGAAACCGGCGATGCAATTTATCTCCATCGTGTTGTAGTAAACAGAAAATTTACCGGCGGACAATTGTTTAATAAAGTGCTTGACTGGACAGTGCAATTTGCAAAAACCAGTAACCTTAACTATATACGTATGGATACCTGGGCGGAAAATGAAAAAATCATTGCCTATTATAAAAGTTACGGTTTTTCTTTCGTTGAGAATTACACTACATCCGGAACTGAAGATTTACCAGTACAACACAGAAATCTTCATGTATCATTACTAGAAAAGAAAATCATCTAAAACATAAAACATGGTAGTAGCAACACTAAAATCATTGTTCGAAAGAGATTTGCAAAGATTGTACAATGAGATACAATCATATAAAAATGAGTCTGCGATCTGGGAAACTGAAAAAAATATTTCAAATTCAGCAGGAAACCTCTGTCTTCATCTAGTTGGAAATCTGAATACTTATATTGGAAAAGAAATAGGGCATACAGACTATATACGAAACAGAAAGGAAGAATTTTCTTTAAAAAATATTCCAAGAGAACAACTGCTGGATCAGGTGAGAAATACCATAAAAACCGTAAGCGAATCACTTGATAAAATTCGTGATACCGAATTAGAAAATGAATACCCGATACTAGTGCTCGACGAGAAAACATCCACAGGCTATTTACTCATGCATCTAACTACACATTTAACATATCACCTGGGTCAGATCAATTATCACAGACGCTTAATTGACTTGCCATAGAATTAAAGCGATGAATTTCAACTTTAAAACCGACATCATTCTCGAAAATGACTACTTATTTTTACACCCGTTGTCAATAAGAGATATTAACAATCTGTTGGACATTGCTATGGCAGATAAACTCCTGCTTCAATTTTCTCCTAAACAGGTATTTACAAAAGAGTTGTTGATTGAATATATTAACGATGCAATAGAATTGAGAAATAACCAAACAAGGTATTCCTTCAGTATATTTTCAAAAAGAGAAAATTGCCATGTAGGCAGCACCGCCTTTTTAAACATTTCAAATGCAGATGACCGGCTTGAAATTGGCGCTACCTGGATTGGCAAGACATTTCAGGGAACCGGCTTAAACAGGCAATGCAAATATCTTTTATTGCAATACGCATTCGACACTCTTAATGCCAACAGAGTAGAATTCAAAACAGACGAAAGAAATATACAATCAAGAAAAGCGATAAAAAAAATCGGTGGTAAGTTCGAGGGCGTTCTTCGTGAACATATGGTAATGTCTGATAGCTTTAGAAGAAACACATTTTGCTACAGCATACTTAAAAATGAATGGGACGCGATGAAAAATAATTTTCTTGAATAACTCAACTTATGGAAATACATATTCAGGTACTGAGTCATGTCATAAAAACAATACAGTATCGATTCATTAAGGCCACAACCGGTTCTAAAGAAGATTTCGGAACATTCAAGCTGAATGAGCAAACCAGATCTCCCAATGAAATCATACACCACATGTTTGATCTGGCTGCCAAAACAAAGAGTATGCTTAATAGGGGGCATTTCATTGTCTCCGTTTATGAATTACTTGACTTCCCTGATGAAACAAAACGTTTTCTGAACGAATTGGAAGAATTGCAATTGACAATAGATTCAGTAAGAATCGATCTTGAATTGAGTAAAAAATTATTACAGGGGCCCATTTTAGACATGGTTACACATATAGGCCAAATAGCCATGCTAAATGGCTTGCATGGAAATAAAATTCAAAAGGAAAACTATTACAATGCAGCACTAAAATAATTAATTATGAAAAACAAGAACCCTACAATTTACATTATTGGCGCAGGTGCAATCGGAAAAGCATTGGCTGTATTTCTTAAACAAATAGGAAAAGATGTTATTTTACTTCGTGGGCATATCAATGACAGCCCTGAGCACTTTGAAACTATTGAAGTAGAATTAAACGATGGCAAGATTTTAAAAAGCGATATCCTTGTAAGCACTTTGAGTAATTATTCTGTCCTGAGCGGTATCATCGTTTTAACAACTAAATCTTATGGAAATCAGCAGATTGCAGAAAATCTAAAGGGTAAAACAGGCGATTCCCCGATTATCGTTCTGCAAAACGGGTTAAATGTTGAAGCACCCTTCATCGACAATGCATTTCCGGAAATTTACAGATGTGTTCTTTTTACTTCATCGCAGTATGTTGAAAACAACAAGCTACGTTTTAAGCCTGCATCAGTTTCTCCAATTGGCATTATCAGCGGAGATAAGGAAAGATTTGCTCTCATCATTGAAAATTTGACTAACCCCTATTTAGTTTTTAAATCTGAAGAAAACATTCAGCCAATCATTTGGACAAAGGCTATTATAAACAGTGTGTTTAATTCTGTATGCCCTCTGTTGGAAATAGACAATGGAATTTTCTATCGCAACGAAAAAGCATTGAATTTAGCAAAAAGAGTCATAGACGAATGTATTGTCGTTGCAGCAGCTGAAGGTATCCTCTTAGATACAGAAAAGGTTCTGGAAAGACTGTTGCTAATCAGCAAAACTTCAGACGGTCAATTAATTTCAACTTATCAGGATATCATCAACAAACGAAAAACTGAAATTGAAACACTCAATATAACCATTGCACTGATTGCGAATAAGCACAATAAGCAGGAGCATTCAAAAGAAACCAGACTTTTAGGCGAATTAATACAAATCAAATCAGAAATCACTATGCGGTCATAAATAACCAAAGTCAGGCGACCGATTGTATTCCAGATTTAGCACCCAATCATCATCTATCAGGCCGCAAGCTGAAGCAGACACTCCCCCCCTTTATTAAGCGTTTGTTTCCAGGCACTTATCCTTCTACAGAAAGTATTGACCAGGTATTTTCCTTGATTTTCACTCTCACCCATTCATCCATTAACCACTATTGATCATTTAAACCAATATGTTATTTCCTTATTTTTATACAAAATCTAACAACCATGACCCGTAAACTTTTTCTTTTTGCCACGGCTTTTATGAGCCTTACGCTCCTTTTCTCTTTCTCTTACAAAGCTGCCAACTTCGCCGGTACTTGGAACCTTGATGAAAGTGCCAGTGAACTCGGACAGTTCGGCGCAAGAGCTGCTTCCTCAAAAATTGTCATTGAACAATCGGCCGAAACCTTTAAAATGATCCGTTCAAACACAGGTTTTGATGGCAGTGCTGCCGATGTCACTGAAAATTATAATATAGGAAAGCAAACGGAAAATACCGGCTTAATGAACAGTAAAAAAGCCGGAGTCCTTTCGTGGGATGGTGAACAAAGTTTTAAAGTAGAATTCACCCTTTCTATGGAATTCGGAGGACAGAGTTTTGAAATGAAGGGGAACGAAAAATGGGAAATCAGTGCCGATGGCAAAACCATGACACTTAAAACCAACCTCACCACACCTCAGGGCGATATTGAAACAAAAGCTGTTTACAAAAAAGCATAAGAGTCAATAGTGAGTAGTCAGTAGTGAGTAAACTTTCCCAGACTCACTACTGACTATTCACTACTCACTATTTAGATATTGGTTCCGTGAGTTTTTCTACTACTACCAGATCAACAAGATCAACATTCATGGGCAGGATACCGATTTGCACAATGGCCCTCTTTCCCCTTATTTCTTTTACTTCTCCTACCTGGTAATTTTTTTTCAGCTTTACCAGTGAACCCACTTCTATATGCTGACTGAGTTCTTTGTATTTCTGATCTACTTTTTTAGCCAGTTTATTTACTACAATCGTTTCCTTCTGCTTAAACAAGAGATTTTGCAGGTTTTTAATGACATCCTGTTTGTTTTCTGATTTTTTCCAGTCCAGCACAATCTGTTTCAACTTGCGTTCCATGTCTTTCAGGTACACCAGTCTGTCTTCTGTAATCCTGTTCTGGTTTTTCAGCAGTTCTACCTGTTGACGGTGTTTCTCTTTATCCAACACCGTTTCCATTTCTTTTTTCAGTTTATCGTTCTCACGCAGCAGTTTATGCAACTGTTTTTTCTCCTGCTCTAATTGTTGTAAATCCTGTTCGGTACGGTTTAATAAACGATCCAGTTTAAAATGATCCTCATCCACCAGTTTTCTCGCCCGGTTAATCAGGTGTTGGGGCAGTCCAATTCTTTCAGCAATAGCAAATGTGTAAGAACTGCCCGGTTTACCCACGATGAGTTTATACATGGGCTGAAGGTTTACTTCATCAAACTGCATGGCGCCATTAATAATACCCTGGGTGCGGTTGGCCATTACTTTCAGGTTGAGGTAATGCGTAGTGACCACCCCAAATGAATGACGGCGCGCCAGCTCTTCCATAATCACTTCCGCAAAAGCCCCACCAAGATTGGGGTCACTACCACTTCCCAGTTCATCTATGAAGAACATTGTTTTGCCGTTGGCCGATTCAATAAAGTATTTCATGTGCAGCAAATGGCTGCTATAGGTACTTAGCTCAAACTCGAGATTCTGTGTATCGCCGATATGAATAAATAACTGTTTAAAAATACCCATCTGCGAATCGGGACTCACAGGAACCAGTAATCCACTTTGTAGTAATAGCTGGTTCAAACCAATGGTTTTCATGGTTACCGTTTTACCACCGGCATTGGGGCCGCTGATAACCAGTATCCTGTTTTTATCATCGAGTGTAAGGGTTACAGGTATCGTGGTTTTACCTGCAGTTTTATTATAGAGCAGCAATAAAGGGTGATAAGCATTGATCAGATGAATATGGGCTTTATCTGATAATTCAGGTAATTGTCCGTTCATATCAACCGCCAATTTTGCCTTGGCCCTGATAAAATCAAACTCCCCTGCAATAACGAGGTATTGTTCCAGAACGGAAGCATACACGGAAATGCGTGCTGTTAGCTGGCGTAATACCCGTTGTACTTCTTTTGCTTCTTCATTCTCCAGTGTAAAAACCTGATTATTGAGATCGATGGTTTCTTCCGGTTCAATAAAAGCTGTTTTACGGCTGTCGCTTTCACCATGCAGAATACCTTTTACCTGTCGCTTGTGTTCAGAAAAAACAGCTACTACCCTTCTGCCGTTACTGAAACTTTCGTCAATATCTGCTGTATAACCTGCTTTAGCAAGTTTACTGATCACTTTCTCAAACATGCGCCGTAATTCAGTCCGCTTGCGAAACAAACCCATTCTTATCTTTTGCAGGTCTTCAGATGCATTGTCTTTTACATTTCCCTGTTCATCTATTACTTCATCAATCAGTTCAATAATTGCCTTTTCATAGTAACTACCTTCAATTACTTTCGACATGGCAGGAAATGCCAGACGGCGCTCCTGATCAAACCAGCGAAAAATATTGGCTGTATTTTCAGCCAGTTTACGGATATGCAACCATTGTTCTCCTGTAATTAAAGCACCTTGTATTCCGAGCAGTTTAATTTCTTTGTGAAGTGGTTGTGTAAAATCATTCGGGAAATACTGCGCCTGTTGCAGGATCGATTTAAACTCAAAACTCTGTTTCAGTTCCAGTTCAATGTATTCTTTTCTCGTATGTATGCGCAATTGTTCTGCTTTCTGTTTTGCATACAGGGTTTTACAATGCCCTTCCAGTAAAGCACGCACTTTATCAAATTCCAGTTGTGTCAGGGCCGTATCAGGGTACAAACGCATAAGCCGCAAAGGTAAGGAAGGAGAAGGTTGTCCGAAGGACCCCTATTGGGATTTTTTGATCTTTGATTTTTTGATTTAAGGGATACAGATCAAATCAAGAAATCAAAGATTAACAGCTTTTTTGTAAGTACAGAACATCTTAACAGTCTAAACTGTTGTACTGTCAATTACGTAATTTTATGAAAACAGGAACTATGCGAATGGTCATGAGTTTACTGATACTGGGCATGAGCCTGGTATCCTGCGCACAGCAATCCGCAACAAAATCAAAGAAAATGGACACAAAGATCAATTATGCAGGCATTCAGACTGATACCGCCACTTTTGGAGAAGGCTGTTTCTGGTGCACTGAGGCCTTTTTTCAGCGCCTCGATGGGGTACTCGAAGTAATTAGTGGTTATGGAGGAGGTTTTGTTGAAAACCCTACTTATGAGCAGGTATGCGACAAAAATACAGGTCATGTGGAACTGGCGAGAATCGTATTCGACCCTAAGAAAATCAGTTATGATGAATTACTGGAAGTTTTCTGGAAAACACATGACCCCACAACCCCCAATCAGCAGGGAAATGATATTGGACCACAATACCGAAGTGTGGTGTACTATCACAACGATGTTCAAAAAGAAAAAGCAGAAAAATACAAGACATTGCTTGACAAAAGCGGTGCATGGGATGCCCCTATTGTAACAACCATTGAACCATTCAAAAACTTTTATCCGGCAGAGAATTATCACCAGAATTATTACAACGATAATCCCAACCAGGGCTATTGCCGCTTTGTAATCAGACCGAAACTGGAGAAGTTTGAAAAAGTGTTTAAGGAGAAGTTGAAGAAGCGTGAGACGTGAGAGGTGAAACGTGAGAAAAGTGAAAGGTGAAAAGAGAAAGTAGGAAGATAATTTCCTTCT
>CALRZI010000021.1:0-45736 GCA_943372605.1 Chitinophaga pinensis
GTACAGGCTGAACCTGATGAAAGGGCAATGTTTTTATTAAAGCCCATCATCAGCCCTTCACCTTCCACATATTTAAAAGATATATTGCTTACATGTGGCAGGCGATGTTCACGGCTTCCGTTTACATATGCTTCTTCCAATTGTAATAATGCTGTTTCCAGTTTATCGCGCAGTTTGCTCAGACGTGCAGCGTCATCAGCCATTTCAAGACGGGCCAGTTCACAGGATTTACCAAAACCTACGATACCGGGTACGTTCAAAGTACCACTACGCATTCCTCTTTCATGTCCGCCACCGTCCATCTGTGCCGTTACTTTTACACGTGGATTCTTTCTGCGTACATACAATGCACCTACGCCTTTCGGACCATACATTTTATGACCTGTAAAAGCCATAATATCTATTCCGTCTTTATTAACATCCACCGGAATTTTACCTACTGCCTGTGTGCCATCGGTAAAAAACAGTACCCCATGTTTACGAGCGATTGCACTGATTTCTTTTACAGGCTGTACCACTCCAATTTCATTATTGGCATACATGATGGCAATAAGAATGGTAGTTGGTTTGATGGCCGCTTCCAGTTCTTTCAGATCAATCAATCCTTCCGGATTCACTTCCAGGTAAGTTACTTCACCACCTGAACGCTCAATATGTTTACAGGTATCCAATACCGCTTTATGTTCTGTAGTGCAGGTAATGATATGGTTGCCTTTGCTGGCATACATTTCATACACACCTTTAATCCCCAGGTTATCGCCTTCTGTAGCGCCTGATGTAAAAATGATTTCTTTCGGATCAGCTCCAATCAGTTTAGCTACCTGCTCACGTGCATAATCAACCGCTTCTTCTGCCTGCCATCCAAAAGGGTGGTTACGGCTGGCCGCATTACCAAAATGCTCGGTGAAATAGGGTATCATTGCTTCCAGCACACGCGGATCCATGGGTGTGGTGGCATTGTTGTCAAGGTAAATCGGTAATTTCAACATAGTGCACAGAAATTTGCTTGCTTATTGGTACAAAAATACGTCAATCGGTTTATACTTGCGGAACTGAAACCCGCTTCCGGGGCTTTTTTTCACAAATCGAAAGCCTTTTAAATAACAAAGAACTATGTTAAAAGTTGAACATATTGGACTGGCTGTCAAAAGTTTTACCGACGCTATCCCCCTATTCGAGCAATTACTGTCGACTCCCTGCTATAAAACCGAAACCGTAGCTTCAGAAAAGGTCAATACGGCTTTTTTCCAGGTGGGTGAAACCAAGATCGAACTGCTGGAAAGCACCGATCCGGACGGGGTAATTGCCAAATTCATCGAAAAAAAGGGGGAAGGTATGCACCATATTGCCTTCGAAGTAGCTGATATTGAGGCAGAAATGACTCGTTTGAAAGGTTTAGGCTTCCAGCTATTAAACGAAACCCCGAAAAAAGGAGCAGATAATAAACTGGTCTGTTTTCTCCACCCCAAAGGAACGAACGGGGTATTGGTGGAGTTGTGCCAAGAGGAGAAATAATAGAGGAACAGAGAAATAAGAAATAAGGAACATGGAATGAGAAAGTAAGGAGGATTTCCCCTTTCTTATTTCTTATTTCTTATTTCTCCGTTTTCTATTGCAACCCTAGTTTCTCCACAGCTACCTGCGCAGCTACCTGTGAGGCGTCTTTTTTATTGTAGCCCTTTCCCATTGATAAGAGTTCGCCGTCGAGCATAATGTGGATGGTAAAAAGGCGGCGGGAACCTTCCATTTTTTCATCGGCCAGATCGAAAGAAAGGGTGCGGCCATGTTTACTGGCCCAACCAATTAGTTTGTTTTTGAGGTTGATATCTACCGATTCCAGATCATCTACAAACATATGTGGTATTACAATCTGTTTGAGTACCCAGTGTTTGGTCTTTGAATATCCTTTATCGAGATACACGGCTCCTACAACGGCTTCAAGTGTGTTGCCAAAAATCTGGCTGCCTTTCAGTGAGCTGTCAAACTTGTTATAGAAAGTGAGTTTGCGCAATCCCATTTTCAGGGCAATATCATTCAGTTGCTGGCGATTTACCATTTTACTGCGCATTTCAGTAAGAAACCCTTCGCCTTTGTATGGATAACGTTTGAAGAGATAATCGGCCACCACCGCACTCAATACAGCATCACCCAGATATTCCAGCCTTTCGTTGTTTTCTTCAGGTGTGTCTTTTACGGAACGATGGCTAAGTGCTGTTCGATAGATCAGCAGGTTACCAGGTTTTAAACCCAGTACATTTTTCAACTGTGCTTCAAAAGAGGCGTCGGGTGAATTGGATGAAAAAAGTCGTTTGAAAAACTGCACAGAACTTAGGCTGAATATTTTTTTACAATTACACAGGCATTATGCCCTCCAAAACCAAAGGTATTGCTCAATGCAGCACGAACGGTTCTTTTTTGTGCCTGATTGAAAGTGAAATTCAATTTCGGATCCAGTTCAGGATCATCGGTAAAATGGTTGATGGTAGGCGGAATAATATCGTGAATAACACTCTGGATACAGGCAATGGCCTCAATAACACCAGCAGCACCCAGGCAATGACCTGTCATTGATTTGGTAGCGCTGATATTGAGGTTATAAGCATGGTCGCCAAATACTTCGGTAATGGCTTTTGCTTCGGCACCGTCACCCAAAGGTGTTGATGTACCATGTGTATTAATATAATCAATTTCATCTGCACGCATGCCCGCATCTTTCAATGCAGCCAGCATTACATTACGCGCTCCCAGTCCTTCAGGATGTGGGGCTGTAAGGTGATAAGCATCGGCAGTAGCTCCGCCGCCTGCTATTTCACAATAAATTTTTGCACCACGTTTGATGGCATGTTCATAATCTTCCAGTATCAGAGCTCCAGCAGCCTCACCCATTACAAAACCATCGCGGTCCTTATCGTAAGGGCGACTGGCAGTTTTAGGATCATCATTGCGTTCGCTCATGGCTTTCATGGCATTGAACCCACCCAAACCAGCTTCACTGATCACTGCTTCGGCACCGCCGGAAACAACAACATCAGCTTTTCCTAAACGGATGGTATCAACAGCACTGATAATGGCATTGGTACTCGATGCACAGGCACTCACCACTGCATAGTTCGGTCCGCGAAAACCGTGACGCATAGAGATAAGACCAGCGGCAATATCAAGAATCATTTTAGGAATAAAGAATGGATTGAATCGAGGCGTTCCATCTCCTTTGGCAAAGTTGATTACTTCTTCCTGGAAAGTAGTAAGTCCACCAATGCCACTGGCGAAGATGACACCTACACGATCAATATCCACATTGTCTTTGGAGATACCGGCATCGCTTACGGCCATTTCACTGGCAGCGATGGCGAGCTGTGCAAAACGATCGGTTTTACGGGCTTCTTTACGATCCATGAATTGGGTAGGATCGAAACCTTTGATCTCACATGCAAAACGTGTTTTGAATTTGGAAGCATCAAATAAAGTAATGTTATCTGCTCCGGGTACACCATTGATCAACGCCGTCCAATAATCTTCGAGATTATTTCCTAACGGTGTGAGGGTGCCAATACCGGTTACAACAACGCGCTTTAATTCCATGATCAAAACCTGTTTATAGTGAACATCCGCCTTTTGTGGCCGAAGCCGCAGAAAGGCGGATGCATAAATTATTCCTTCAATAAAATTAATTCTTACTTGGCATGTTCTTCCAGGTAAGCTACGGCCTGACCAACTGTAGTGATGGTTTCTGCCTGCTCATCAGGAATAGAGATATTGAATTCTTTTTCGAATTCCATAATCAACTCCACGGTATCCAGTGAATCGGCACCGAGGTCGTTAGTGAAAGAAGCCTCATTGGTAACCTCGGCTTCGTCAACCCCTAACTTGTCAACTATGATTTTCTTAACTCTTGTTGCGATGTCTGACATTGTAAAAAGTTTTTGTTACAGCCGCAAAAATATACTTTTTGTTAAATAAGCAATCTTTTCCGGCATATTTGTTTCCACAGGCAGAAATGCGGTTATGATGGCCAACGCAGGTACAATGGAGAAGTCCGAAAGACCGAAAGTCGGAAAGTCGGTAAGAAGATTGTTTTTACACCTATTTTACCCGAATCTACTACTAAATGCATCGTTTTCTGGCTTTCGGTCTTTCGGACTTCCGGACTTCCTGACTCCCACCAAATATTAAAAATGATTCCTATCTTGTATGTCCTTTCCCCTCAACTATGGCATTAAAACTCATCGATCACGGCTCAAAAGAGTACCAGCAGATGGTAGAACTGCGCTACCAGATACTCCGTAAACCTCTCGGACTCAGTTTTACTATGGAAGACCTGGAAAAAGAGAAAAATGATATCCTCATCGGCTGTTTTGATGAAGAAAAGCTCGAAGGATGCTGTATGCTGATGGAAGAAGGAGAAAAAACAGTCCGCCTGAGACAGATGGCCGTACTATCCGGCTTACAAGGCAAGGGCATTGGCCGGGTGCTGATGATTTTTGCCGAAAATATTGCCCGAGACCGTGGCTACAAACGCCTCACCATGCACGCCCGTGGCTCAGCAGTGGGCTTCTACGAAAAACTGGGCTATAATATCTGTAGCGATGAATTCTTCGAAGTAACCATTCCGCATTATGTGATGGAGAAAACGCTGTGAGAACAGAGGAATAAGAAATAAGGAACATGGAATGAGTAAGGAGAAAATCCTCCTTACTTTCTCATTCCATGTTCCTTATTTCTTATTCCTCTGTTTACTATGCTCCAATCTTTTTCCTCAACAGCCCTCTCAAATCGTGTCGGAATTCGTCGCCCATATTTTCTTTGGGAACGAGGAAAAATGATTTGCTGTCGAAATAGAGGTGAAAAAAATGCGGGCTCTCGAAATAACGGGAGAACTTATTCCATTCCCAGTCTACATAACCACGTTCATTTTCGAGACGAATGGCCGATTCTGTAAAATCCATGATAAAACTGTCTTTAAAAGTAGCCGCCTTTTTATAAATACTATTGGGAAGAAAATACCAAAATGAAGCCATCAGCATAATCCAGATAAAAGAGCCTAATAAAAAAGGCTCGGGTCTTATTTTCTTCATATAAAAAAGAACTGCCGCTGCAATGGCAAATACATTTACCAGCACCATCAATATCCTGATTTCCGGTTTCTGTACAAAGTGATAACGTAGTGCCTGTATTACTTTCTTTTTTTCGTAGGAGAAACTGACTTGCATGGGGCAAAGATAGGAGGCAATGTCGGATGTCGGATGGCTGAAGTTGGATTTAGTTGGGCGGGATTTTTATTTTCGACCTCGCTTAACAAAATCTTTAATCCCATTACCAGACTAAGCCATTTTGCTTATTGTTGTCATAATACGTATCTTTGATATAAACACACGTATTATGACAACAAAACTCACCCTTACCGTTGAAAAAGAAGTTATAGAAAGGGCTAAGTCATATGCTAAACTTTCGGGGCGTAGCCTCTCAGAACTTATCGAACAATATCTGGATACCATAACTCAGGAAAAAACCAGTGAGAAAGTTTCTCCAAAACTGAAGAAGCTGATTGGTGCAGTTAAGCTGCCCAAAGATTTTGATGAGAAAAAGGAACTACAGTCCTACCTGTCTAAAAAACACTTATGAGAAAGATTTTTGTGGATACTAACATATTGGTAGATCTTATAGCAGACCGAAAACCCTTCAGCAAATACGCTATCGAAATTTTCAACACAGCAGAAACAAAAAAAATCAAACTATTCACCTCCTCTCACTCCCTGGCAACAACCTATTATCTGTTAAAGAAGTATGTTGATGACAAAACATTACGTGAAGTTCTTTTAGGATTAATTGAATACGTAACAATCATTCCTGTTGATTCAGCTATATTAACAAAAGGTCTTCGCTCGAAACACAAAGACTTTGAAGACTCAATTCAAATTTTTTGTGCAACGACCATTGAAAAGATAGATTGTATCGTTACACGAAATGTAAAAGATTTTAAAGGAAGTGAGCTACCAATTCTTGCGCCAGAAGAACTATGTGCCAAAATTTCTTAAGATCTCTCAAAATTCACCGCCCACTTCACCTTTTCAGATAAATACACACACCACCTTTACAGAAGACACACTTATTAAACCCAGCCCTCTCTGCTGCGCGAAGAGGGCGACACCTCCTTTCACTTTTCACTTTTCACGTCTTACGTTTCAAGCCCCTACACTTTCACCATCTCCCTTCTCTTCCCAATCAGAAAATGCATCACCAGCCAGCCGGCGAGATAAGCAAAACCGCAGATGAAGAACATAATATAATAGGCAATTTCAATTTTATCGATGCTGCGGTAATACACAAACATATTTTTCTGTACAAACAGCGACAACAATATACCTCCCAGCGATCCGAACATACCACCGATACCAGTTATGGAAGCAATGGCTTTTTTAGGGAACACATCACTTACCGTTGTGAATATATTCGCACTCCAGGCCTGGTGTGCGGCGGCTGCGAGACCAATAATCAATACCGCCAGCCACATATTCACACTACCCAATAACTGCGCAAATACAATCGGTAATACACAGAATGCAAAGATGAGCATGGATGTTTTTCTTGCCTTGTGAACGGTCCATCCGTTTTTGATGAATTTAAGAGGTATCCAGCCACCCAGTATACTTCCCACTGTAGAAATAGTATATACCAATGCTACGGGTATGGCTATTTCTGTTTTAGTTAACCCGTACTCACCTTCCAGGAAATCGGGCAACCAGAAAAGATAAAACCACCAGATAGGATCGGTAAGCAGTTTACCAATCGCAAATGCCCATGTTTGTCTGAAACCCAGCAGTTTGAACCAGGATACTTTTTCAGCAGGCGTATCATCTGTTTCCTGTACTTCATCTTTATCGCTATGGATATAATCAAATTCAGCCTTTGATAATTTTTTGTGTTTGCGTGGCACTTCATATAAAAGGAACCAGAAAATAAGCCATATAAAACCGATCATACCTGTAAGAATAAAGGCCCATTTCCATCCCCATTCTGCAGCAATAAAGGGAACAGTCAATGGTGCTATGATGGCACCGAAATTGGCCCCTGAATTAAATATACCGGTTGCCAGCGCCCTTTCTTTTTTGGGAAACCATTCAGCAACGCTTTTAATAGCCGCCGGAAAATTACCTGCTTCAGTAACACCCAGAAATGAACGAACCACCGCAAAACTGAATACACTGGATGCAAAAGCATGACAAACCGCTGCAAGACTCCATAAGCCAGTTGCCAGTGCATACCCAATTTTAGTTCCCAGTTTATCAATCAATCTTCCTGCACCCAGCATACCAAAAGCGTAAAACAGTTTGAATGCTATTTCTATATTGGCATAGTCTGCATCATTCCAGTTTAATTCTTCTGAAAGAGTTGATTTTAGCAGGCTGATAACCTGTCTGTCGAGGTAGTTAATCGTGGTGGCAAAAAAGATGAGTGAACAAATTGTCCACCTGTATTTTCCTATGGCTGCATTCATGGCTATCGTTTAATACGTTGAATGATATTCAATACGTTTTTTGTTTGTTCGCTAATGGTAGTATAGTCTTTTTGTTCAAGTAATGTTTTGGTGATAAGTTTACTTCCCATACCTACTGCTTTTACACCTGCACTAAACCATGCCTGTATATTCGCTTCCTCCAACTCTACTCCTCCTGTTGGCATAAATGCAATACCGGGAAACAATTCTTTGATGGCCGACACAAAACCCGGACCCAATAAATTACCGGGGAAAAGTTTAATAAATTTTGCGCCTAACTGTTCAGCCATCATGATCTCCGTTGATGTCATACAACCCGGCACCCATAATTTTCCACGGCCATGTACATAACTGGCTACTTCAGGTATCATACCCGGACAAATAATAAAATCGGCACCTGCATCTATAAATAACTGCGCATGTGTTACAGTTTTAATGGTGCCGATACCAAGTAACATACCCGGCATTACTGTATCGCGTTGAGACAATAAATACTTGAAATTATCCAATGCCTTTTCGCCACGATTGGTGTATTCAATTACCCGTACACCTGCTGTGTATAATGCTTTTGCCACTTCCAGTGTTACCGTGGCATCATCGTGGTAATACAAGGGCAACATACCCTGTGTGGTGATTGACTGTATGATCTGCTGGTTATCCATGTTGTGCTATACTATTTTTTATGCTGTCTACTGAATTGGAAGTAGTGTCGCCTTTCTCCTGTAATTTACCAAAAGCCGCGGCAGCAGCATAATTAATCGTTTCTTCATTTGAATAAGCGCTTAGTGCCGAATGAATCAACCCTGCCATAAAACAATCTCCACTTCCCACCTTATCTATTACCGATGCAGTTCGAAAGATTTTCGATACAGTCTGTGTACTTCCATCATTCAATGCTGCAAAATACCTGATACCGGCTCCTTCATCGAAACGAAAAGTATTGGCTACGGTTGTGCAGGCGGGATATTGTTGCATGATGGCATTTGCCGTTTTTGTTGCATGTGCCGCATACTGTTCTGCTCCTATCAGTGTTTCATCTAATTCAATTCCTAATAAGGTATTGGCTGCCCAGATATTGCCCATTACCAGATTACAATAAGGTAGCAAAGTCTTCATCACTTCTTTTGGGTCCTTACCATATTTCCATAATAAAGCACGATAGTTCAGGTCTACTGAAATTTTTATACCCCTGGCGCTTGCTGCCTTCAACGCTTCAAGACAAAGATCTGCTGCCGATGCACTTACGGCAGGGGCTATGGCGCTGAAATGCAGCCAGTGTACATCTTCCAGCACTTCATTCCAGTTTACGATGCCTGTATCAAGTGTTGCAAAAGAGGAGCCGGCACGATCAAATACCGTTCCTGCATTTTTCATGTCTGTTCCCTGTTGCAGGTAATACAACCCAATACGGTTCCCGGAATAATGGACTGCTGAAGTGTCGATATTTTTTTTGGAGAGATAAGCTGCTATATCTTTCGATAAAGCATTATCGGGCATTGCCGTAAAATATTTTACCGGATGCTGCCATACAGCCAATGCTGTGGCAGCATTGAGTTCTGCGCCTCCCATAAATACAGGCATATGGTTCTGTTCGAGCCATTGTCCGTTTGCAGCGGGTGATAAACGCAGTAATATTTCTCCCAAACAAAGCACTTTTTTCATACCGGTATCTTCTTACCTGATCTCCGCAATTGCTACGGGATCCATATCAGTAAATGTATAATTCTCTCCTGCCATTCCCCAAATAAATCCATAGTTGGATGTACCGGCACCAAAATGCATAGACCATGGCGGCGAAATCACCGCTTCATGATTACCCATTAATATATGCCTGGTTTCTGTTGGCTGTCCCATGAAATGAAACACCCGGTGTTGCTCTGGTACATCAAAATAGAAATACACTTCCATTCTGCGTGTATGTGTATGTGGCGGAACAGAGTTCCATACACTGCCATGATTCAATACCGTAAGTCCCATTACCAATTGGCAACTCTGTATACCTTCCTGGTGTATGTATTTATAAATAGTTCTTTGATTGGATGTAGCCACTTCTCCCAAATTCACTGGCGATGCTTCTTCTTTGGTCATACTTCTGTTTGGATAAGTATGGTGTGCCGGTGCCGATAACAAAAAGAATACCGCTGGTTCAGTTGCATTAGTGCTGGAGAAACTTACTTCTTTTGTTCCCTTACCCAGATATAAAGCATCCAGTTTATTCAGATTATATGTAACGCCATCTGCAATTACCGAACCCGATCCGCCGGTGTTAATGATCCCTAGTTCTCTTCTTTCCAGAAAATAATCTGCACGCAGTTCTGCTTCATTATGCAGTACAGCAGACTGCTTAACTGGTTTTACTCCTCCTATAATCACACGATCATAATGAGAGTAAACCAATTTTAGCTGATCTGCCTGCATTAATTCTCCCACATGAAAATTATCGCGCAGCGAAGCCGTATCCATTCCCTTTACTTCATTCGGGCTGTTTTGAAATCTTATTTCCATTGTTTGTATTTTATTGTGCCTGATTTAGTGAGTGGTGAGTAGTCAGTAGTGAGTTTTCCAAAACATACTCACTACTGACTACTCACTATTCAATACCTACCTCCCCATCCATCCCCCATCCACTGTCACTATTGTTCCGTTTACATAGTCTGATGCGGATGATGCAAGAAATACTACCGGGCCTTTAAAATCTTCAGGCTGCCCCCATCTTCCGGCCGGTATACGTGCCAGTATGGAGCTGCTTCTTTCTGCATCTTCTCTCAATGCTGCCGTGTTTTCTGTTGCAATATAACCCGGCGCAATGCCATTTACCTGCAAACCTTTACCAGCCCATTCGTTGGCCAGTGCTTTGATTAAACTACTCAATGCACCTTTGCTGGCAGCATAACCCGGCACATTGATGCCTCCCTGAAAACTCAGCAACGAACAGGTAAAAATAATTTTACCACTACCTCTTGTCAGCATCTGCTTACCTATTTCTCTTGCAAGAATAAAAGGTGCATCCAGATTAATAGACATTACTTTATCCCAATACTCATCCGGATGTTCTGCAGCAGGTTTACGCATGATGGTGCCTGCATTATTGACTAGGATGTCGATGATTGGGTGGATGGACTGGATGGTTGTTAAAAAACTATAGATGCTTTCCCGATTTGACAGGTCTGCCTGATAGGCAGTGAAATTTCTTCCAAGCGCTTTCACTTCTTTTTCAATCTCACTTCCTTCTAACTCAATAGAACCTGACACACCAATAATATCTGCCCCAGCTTCTGCAAGACCCAGTGCCATTCCTTTTCCAATGCCTTTATTGCAACCTGTTACCAATGCCAATTTACCTGTAAGATCGAATGACTTCATATCAGAAAATATATTTTGTACTTAGAAAGTTTGATTCATGTGTTGTTACAATATCATTGATCAGTTGTCTGTTGTCTTCTGTTAACTTGGCTGCTACAAGTGAACGGATAGAGAATGAACGCAAAGCGTCAACTACCGACAATGTTCCTTCTGCACTGTCTTTTCTTCCTGTAAACGGAAACACATCAGGACCACGCTGACACTGACAATTAATATTCACCCTGCTCACCTGGTTCACCAATGGATCTATCAATGAGGCCAGTTCTGTTTTATCCTGACTGAATAAACTTACCTGTTGACCATGTGTTGAGTCGATCAGGTATTGAATGGGTTCATCAATATCATCAAAAGGTATGACCGGTATTAACGGACCAAATTGTTCTTCCCTGTACAGTTTCATTTTTTCATTTACAGGGTATAATACTGCAGGGTACACAAATGATTCATATTGTTTACCTCCATTTTCATTCATCACTGCTGCACCATGTTGCAATGCATCATCGATACATGCCTGCAGGTAAGCGGGTTTATGTGGTTCTGGTAATGGTGTAAGCATTACGCCATTTTCCCATGGCATACCAAACTTCAACTTACCTACTGCTTCACTTAATTGTTGTGTAAACTGATCGGCCAGGCTACGATGTACAAATACAATTTTTAAAGCCGTACATCTTTGCCCGTTAAAGCTAAGACTTCCCAGCAAGGTTTCCTGAACAGCCAGTTTTAAATCGGCGTTTTTGGTAATAACAGCTGCATTCTTTGCATCAAGTCCCAGTATGGCACGCAGTCTGTTTACTTTAGGATGCAGTTTCTTCAGTTCATTGGCCACTTTACTGGAACCAATCAATGTAAGCACATTCACTTTTCCTGATTGCATTAATCCTGGTACAATGGTATGTCCACGACCATAGATGGTATTCACCACACCTTTGGGGAAACATTCTCTGAATGCTTCCAGCAATGGATAATGCAAAAGCGTACCATGTTTAGGAGGCTTGAACAATAATGTATTGCCCATGATGATGGCAGGAATAAGTGTGGTAAAAGTTTCATTCAATGGATAATTGAACGGTCCCATACACAATACCACTCCCAAAGGCGAACGTCTTATCTGTGCCGCTATTCCCTGTTCAATCGTAAAACGCGAAGAATCTCTGTCGAGGTCTTTTAGTGCATCAATCGTTGCATAAATATATTCAACGGTACGGTCAAACTCTTTTACTGAATCGCTCCAGGATTTACCAATCTCCCACATGATGAGTTTTACCACGATGTCTTTCTGCTCCAACATGCGCTGTACAAATTTCTCCACGCATCCAATTCTTTGTGCCACGCTCATGGTGGGCCATTGGCCGCGACCATTATTATATGCCAGCACTGCTGCATGTAAAGCCTCATTGGCCTCCTGTTCTGTACACACAGGGTATGTTCCAATCAGCTTACGTTGTAATCCATCGGCAGTTTGAATACAGATAGGAGAATATACTTTATGCACTTCTCCATTCCATGTTTTCATCTCGCCATCTGATAAATAAGTACGCTGGTGAATTTCACCAGGGAGCAGAAATTGTTGAGGGATGTCTTTCTCCTCAACAAATAGTTGATTTAATCTTGTTTGAAAATCCATTCGGTTGTTGCTTGCTTTAAGGAAAAAAATACTTCTGTGTTCCTCAGTGTCTTCAGTGGCAATACAATTAATTATTTGCCACTGAAGACACTGAGGAACACAGAAGATGTAATTATACAGCTTGCGAGGTAATACCCTGCCAGCCAAAATATTGTTGTGCGTTACGGTAACAGATGTCTTTAATCACTTTACCTACCCATTCCATATCGGCGGGTATCTCACCATTTTCAATCTCTTCTCCGAATAAATTACAAAGTAATCTTCTGAAGTATTCATGTCTTGGAAACGAAAGGAAACTACGCGAATCAGTCAGCATACCAACAAAACGACTCAACAGCCCCATATTCGAAAGCGCATTCATTTGTTTTACCATGCCATCTTTCTGGTCAAGAAACCACCATGCAGCACCAAACTGTATTTTTCCTGCTGCAGAGCCATCGTTAAAGTTGCCTACCATGGTAGCCATCAGTTCATTGTCGGCGGGATTGAGGTTATAGATGATGGTTTTGGCCAGTTTGTTATCGCTATCAAGTTTGTTTAAGAATAAAGCCAAAGGTCTTCCCTGTGCAAAATCGCCGATAGAATCCCAGCCTGTATCAGGACCTAACTGCTGCAGCATTCTTGAATTATTATTTCTCAATGCACCCAGGTGAAACTGCTGTACCCACCCTTTCTCCCAGTCCCACTCAGCAAAATGAACAAGCATCGCCGATTTGAATTTGCGCTGTTCCGACTCATTCAATTGTTTACCACTGTGTATTTTATTAAAGATGCTGTTGATCTCTGAGCCTGTAAAATCTTCTGCATAAATTTCTTCCAGTCCATGATCCGATACGCTACAACCTGCTGCAGCAAAATAGTCATGTCGGTTTTGCAGCGCATACAGAAAATCATCAAAAGAAGAAACAGATATGCCTGTTACCGCTTCCAATTGTCTGATATAGCCATTGAACTTAACTGTATCAGCTACATTCATTGCCTGGTCGGGGCGAAATGCAGGAAGAATGGGTATTTCAAAGCCATCTGCTTTCAGTTTGGCATGATGTTCCAATGAATCTACCGGATCGTCGGTAGTGCAAACCAATGACACATTCATCTTACGTAACAGGTTGCGAACACTAAACTCTTTCGTTTGTAACAAAGCAGTACACTGGTCATAAATACTATCTGCTGTTTTTTCATTCAACACATCCTTCACACCAAAATAACGTTGTAGCTCGAGGTGCGTCCAGTGATAGAGTGGATTACGCAATGTATACGGAACCGTTCCGGCCCACTGCTGAAATTTCTCCCGATCGCTGGCATCACCGGTGCAGAATTTTTCCTCTACACCATTGGTACGCATGGCGCGCCATTTATAATGATCGCCGTATAGCCAGGCTTCTGTAAGACTCTTGAACTGCTTGTCCTCGGCTATCTGCTGTGGCGAAAGGTGACAGTGATAATCAATAATGGGCATATGTTTGGCATAGCCGTGGTATAATTGCTGTGCCGTTTTGTTGTTCAGCAAAAAATTTTCATCTAAAAACTGTTTCATAAACTTGCTTCCTTATTGGTTAAGATCAGAGGCTTACTCCTCTTTTCCATGGTATAAAATCGTCTTGCCCGTGTCGAACTGCACTCACCTGTATTTTTCCGCTGGCCACATCAATCACATAGTTCAATATTCTTTCGCCGGCTTCTTCAATGGTTTCTTTTCCTTCTATGATGGTGCCTGTATTGATGTCGATAATATCTTTCATTCGTTCGTACAAGGCAGTATTACTCGATAGTTTCACTACTGGTGCAATGGGGTTACCTGTTGGAGTACCCAATCCTGTTGTAAACAATACTACCGTTGCACCTGAACCTACTTCTGCCGTTGTTGACTCCACATCGTTACCGGGCGTACATAACAAATTTAATCCAGGCTTGGTTACTTTCTCCGGATAATCGAGTACATCTGCCACAGGAGACGTACCACCTTTTTTGGCAGCACCTGCAGATTTAATCGCATCGGTAATCAGTCCGTCTTTTATGTTCCCCGGTGAAGGGTTCATATAAAAACCACTGCCAGCTTCTTCTGCTTTTGCATTATAGGTTTGCATCAAATGCATAAACCGCTTTGCCTTATTTTCATCTACACAACGATCACTCAATTCCTGTTCAACCCCACAGAGTTCAGGGAACTCCGATAAAATTACACTACCACCCAATGCCACCAGCAAATCTGATGTGTATCCAATTGCCGGGTTAGCAGATATGCCCGAAAACCCATCTGATCCGCCACATTCCAGGCCAATACAAAGTTTACTTAATGGTGCCGGTTTTCTTTCATTTTTATTGGCTTCTACCAACCCTGCGAAAGTTTGTTTGATAGCGGTAGATACCAGTTTTGTTTCTGTTCCCAGCTTTTGCTGCTCAAGTATAAACAATGGCTTTGCGAAATGAGCATCCCGTTTGTTAATTTCTTCCTGTAACATAGCTACCTGTGCATTCTGGCAACCCAGACTCAAAATAGTGGCACCTGCTACATTCGGATGGGTGATATAACCTGCCAGCAATCCACATAAAGTTTGTGCATCCTGTCTGATACCACCGCAACCACCATCGTGTGTAAGAAATTTAATACCATCGATATTAGGAAACAACGGCGATTTATTATTTGCAGATTCAGCTTCTACATAATCTGTTTGCAGAATAGCCGATGTATCTGCACCTGACTGGTACAGTTTGGTAAGATGTTGTGTAAACTGGTTGTATTTTTTTACACGCGCATAACCCAGCTCTTCCAGTAGTGCTTCGCGAATGACTTCAATATTTCTGTTTTCACAGAAAACCAATGGTATCACAAGCCAGTAATTAGCCGTACCTACACTGCCATCTGCACGATGGTAACCGTTAAATGTTTTCTGCTGCCACTTTGCTGTATCAGGAATATGCCAGCCTGTTCTTCTTTCGTGCAGGGTATAGCTACCTGATGCGTGCGTAATATTTTCTGTACTGATGCGAACACCAACAGGTAAATCCTGTTTGGCTTTTCCTACCAATACACCATACATGGTAATTGCCGTTCCGCTTGCAATATTTTGCGTTGTGAATTTATGTTTAGCTGGTATGGGCTCTTTCAATGTATAAGCCTGTTCTTTCCAATACACTGTTTCACCTTCGGTCAGATCCTGCAAAGCTACCAGCACATTATCATCGGGGTGCACCTGTATTATTTTTCTTGCTTCACTCATGCAACTGATTTTTGACTATTCATTGTTTTGATCAGTGTTAACGGATTCTGTTCTTTCAACTGAAAATAATATTCAAGAACATTTGTTGTAAAATGCGGGTATTGCGTAAGGTCATCACCCCAGATACTTTGATCCGCTAAAATCTGATGCAATATTTCTTCAACTGTTCCACCCTGGCTCCAATGTTTATATATCAAAGAGATTTTATCATCATTCAACAAAAGTCCCTGTTCATTGGTAAAGTTTTTACCATCGTTATTCAATAGCGGTTTCATGAAATGAAGATAGGCAGCAAAACCAATTGCCATGGCGCTGTTCTGCGCATCACCCGACTGGTTTATCAATGGCACATTACGCATAGCCATTTTAGAAGTGTATTGCACCGCTATATGCTCCCACTGGTGATCGATATAGGGATTGCGAAAACGATCCATCACCTGAATGGCGAATGCTTTGGCGTCTTCCTTACTGATATCTCCCTGTGCTACAATTGGTGCAATTTCTTCCAGCATCAATGATGAGATAAAAGCTACAAATGTTTCATCCTGCATCGCATCTTTTACCAACCGGAAACCAGATAAGCATGCCAGACCACAACTAAAACTATGTGTGCCGTTCAGCAATCTTAATTTCAGTTCTCTGAAACGGTTAATGTTTTTAGCGAGCACAACACCTTTATCTGCCTGTGCAAAAGAAAGTATTGCTTTTGTTCTTTCCCGATCGGTTTCAATGGCCCATAAACGATAGGTTTCAGACATAATCATCAATTCATCTTCATAACCCAAAGTCTGCTCTACCTGCTGCTGATCGGCCTTAGCAGGTTTACCCGGCACAATCCTGTCTACCAGCGAACTACAGAATTCATTCGCTGTATGCAGCCATTGAATAAAATCATCACCTGCATTTTTCAAGCGTGCCAATTCTGTAACAATGGCTTTTAGTTTGGCACCGTTATCGGTAATAAGTTCGGTTGGCACAATCACCATTCCCGCTTCTGATGCACCTTTAAAATGATCGTATCTTTTTTGCAAGAAAGCCAGTAGCTTACCGGGGAAAGATGAGGGATGAGCTGCAGTAGCATCTGCAGTAACCAGCGTAATACCCACTTCTGTTGTATTAGAAATGATGACCTGCATTTCAGGATTCGCTGCGCAGGACAGTATTTCGTTCCATTGGGTTGCAGCAGATAATACACGGCTGATGGCGGCATTCACAATTATCTTTTCTGTTTTTTCACCTGCTTCATACCCTCTTTCCAATAAACTGTATAAACCATTCTGTACATCAAATGCATCTGTACCACCACGATCCGTTGATTTTACTACTACAATCCTGCCGTTAAACAGGCCTTGTTTGTTTGCCTTATCAATAAAATAATCGGGTAAACCTCTCAATAAAACACCAGTTCCAAATTGTAATACTTTTTCAGGCAGGTGTAATAATGACTGATCCGGCCACTCAGCATTGGCAGATCTTAACTGTTCCATATTTTCAGCACTCAGTCGCATTCGATATTCTTTAATTAATAAGATTCTTTTTCTTCCATGCCGGATAATCTTTTACCAGTATTTTTTCCGGCCATGTTCCATACCATGCATAACCTACTCTTCTTTCATGTTCAATTTCAGTCAGTTTATATTTCCTGATACTGTCTCTGCCCGTAAAGAATGGCTTGTTATTGGGTATTTCATAAAAGCGGGCCCATAATGCCGCATTTGCCTGTTCAACAATTACCCTGTCTTTGCCATTGGGCATATTGGAATCTGTTATATCCTTATACACATACCCATTTATTTTTACCGTTTCAAACCATTCCACAGCAGCCTGTATTGCCTTTTGCATTTCCTGTGACGGTTGGGGTATACGTAAAAGAAAGGAAACAATACCTGCAGATTCCATACCACTCAGCGATACCAGTTCGAACTTCCTTGCCATTTCAGGTTGCAGGGTTTTACGATTGTATTGCGCGCACCATGCTGATAATTTTCCGTTTACAATCAGTTGCGTTTTAAGGATACAACTGATCCCCTTTGCAACTGCTTCTGTTGCCAGTGGAATCAAAGACGCATCAACGAGGTTGAAATTATTTTTCTGTTCAACAATATCCTGCATTACATTCAGTACGTTGATCATCGCATTATCGTTATAGGTAATCTGCGAACGATAAGAACTTGAATCAGGATAATATTGCGGCCATCCACCATTGGCATACTGTGCTTTCAGGCAATAACGAATACCTTTTTCTGCTGCTTTCAGGTAAAGGGCATCTCCTGTTTGTTTATAGGCGTTTATCAGAAACCTGATTTCTTTGGTTGTAGCGCTGTTATCAATCGTGGCATCTATACGCAATGAATCTGCCAGTGTGCGCTTTTTTTCTGCCGCTGATAATAGCTTTGTATAATCCACTTTAACCTCTCCTACTGCTTTTGGCCATCCACCAATAGCTCTCTGGTAAAGCAGCATATTATCTGCCTGCAATACAATAAAATCCAATTGCTCTGTCCTCTTACTTCCTGATTCCTTATTCCTTATTTCCTTATTTCTTATTTCCTCCCTCCCCTGAAACTTAAACGCCTGAACCTCCAGCGGATTCCACCTCCCTCCAAACGTCCACTGTGGTGTAATCATTTCCGCATTGGGTGAACCTTTGGCTTCGTGCAGATTGTCTTTATGCCAGCTATAATCACCACCTTTTCTGTGTGAGTTGAAGAAATAAACACGCTTACCCCATAAGATCGTATTCTGCGGATTACTTGGATTCAGGTACACAGGCGCATCTGCCATGTTTGCCGCAAAGTTGCAATTCAACAGATAGAACTGTGCATCACGATGAAAACGTCCTAATTTAAACCCATCATCACCCCTGAATGTGCAATTCACCAATACCGTTTTTGAATCTTCATATTTAGATCCGTCATGCCAGATGGCTGCCACATTACCATGCGCTACAAACTCACAGTTCTCTGCCCAGGCCCATCCTCTCGGACAATAAAAATCAACACCACCTTCCATCAGGCAATCTTTGAAATAATACATGCCTTCTTCTACGTTCCATGGACTTACCGTATCACCTCCATAAGCGCGGAGGATACAATTGCGTACAATTAATCTTGTTGTAGTAAAACTTCTCAGCGCCATCTGGTGGCTTGATCTGCGCACCTGCTTGCTAATGGTTCCTGTATCTGTTTTACATTCAACATAGGTATCATTTACATTGTCGAATCCATAGCTATTGATGATGCTCAGGTTTTCGAGTACAATATCATTTCCTTTAAGGTTAATTGCCGCAACACCCCAGTCATCCGGGCTTTCGCAACGCCATACATCGCGCGACAGAGAAATGGTGAGTATCGTTTTGTTTTTATCTTCTCCGGCAAGTGTTATTTTATGTTTACTGATGAATACTTTTTCTGAGTAGGTTCCATTTTTTATATAAATAATCCGTTGCTCGTTGGCTGTATCAGGCAAACTGTTTACTGCATCCTGAATGCTTTTGTAATCTCCTCCTCCTTTTGCATCTACAGTTAACACAACCTGTTGTGCCTGCAAACAATTTGCCAGCAGTATCAGCCATAACAGCCCCGTTATTCGTATCGTAAATTGTTTTACCAACATGTTATTTTCCTGATCGGGCAGATTGTAATAACCAGATGGCTAATTCTTTTGCTGCTGTATAATTATCAAAGTCAAGAGGAAGTCTTCTTCCATCAATGTATTCATTGTACAACCAGGGGTCGCCAATAGCAAATACTTTTCCTTTACCATAGTTGGCTACGGTCATTATAATATGTTCCTGATCTTTCACCAATGCTTTTGCAGGTAGTTGCAGACTAAGGGTGGCCATTTCTTTGATGAAGAGACGTGCTGCAGTTTTAAATACCGGATTTCCTTTTTCTACTTTAACCAGCCCCGTTTCAAATTCATTGTTCTTAACGGCATTGCGGTTGTCTTTGTTAAACTGTATACCGAATGCCCCTGCGAGTTCGTTAAAATGATCCAGTTCTGTATTCGATGAATCGTTGGCCATTAATACCAACACACCTCCTGCTTTCACCCACTCACTAATAGCTTTGGTATGTTGGGGCTGAATGAATTGAGGATGTTCCGTTTCTTTTTTGGTATCCGGATCAACAATAATATACACCGATGCCATTTTCAGGTTAGCGGATGTAGGTGCTTCTTTTAATGCGAGTGTTGCTGCTCCCTGGTTCCTGAATAAGTTGCCCCATAATGCAAAACCACTGTTCATCCTGTCTTCCCAGGTATAATGAAAGGGAACTATATTACCTAGCTTATTCTTTCTTGCTTCGTTGTTAAAAAAATAATCGAGCACTACTGTTTTACCGCTACCCGGTTTGGCTTCCGTGAGTGTTTCCATTTCAGTTGCTGCCAGAATAAATGCGCCCAGCCCTTTGGGGTCATTGGTGATGATAGGTTCACTAACATAGTAGTCAAAACTTCCGTCTCGGTAAGGATTGCCACCCAAACCAGCTACCTGACAAACACGGTTCAGGTTAGCTATTCCATTATCAACTGTTACAAATGTTTTCAATACACCTGCATATGCTTTCTTCACGGTTATCATTTCTGAAGCAGGTACATAACCAAGACGTACCGCTTTTGCCATGGCATATACAAACATGGATGAAGCCGATGCTTCCAGATAATTTCCTTTTGCATTTGCTTTATCCAGTATCTGCCACCATACACCCGACTTCGGGTCCTGTACTTTTTTAATGGCTGTGATATAACGTTTCAGGATATTAACCAGGTCTGTGCGTTTTGGATGTGATGCAGGAAATATTTCCAGCACATCTACCAATGCCATTCCATACCATCCCATGGCACGGCCCCAGAAATGAGGAGATTGTCCGGTTGTTTTATTGGCCCATCGCTGCTCTTTGCTTTCATCCCATGCATGATAGAGTAATCCTGTTTTAGCATCTCTGGCATGTTGTTCCATCCAGATAAACTGGTTGGCAATATCATCGAATGCCTGCGGTTCATTAAAACGGGTGGCGTATTCTGCATAAAAAGGTTCACCCATATACAAACCATCCAGCCACATTTGATAAGGATATATTTTTTTATGCCAGAAACCACCCTCGTTGGTACGTGGGTGGTTCTTCAGTTGCTCACGAAGTATAGCTGCTGCTTTTCTGTACTTCTCATCTTCAAGTACATCGTATAATAACAGGAGATTTCTGCCGGGTGTAATATTGTCTATATTATAATCGCCCTGTTTATAGGTTCTTATTGTACCGTCTTTATTGACGAAGAAATCCATTCCTTTTTTGATGTACTCAAAATATTTACCGTTACCGGTTCGCAGCCATACTTTCTCCATGGCTTTCAAAATCAAGCCCTGGTCATAGATCCACTTTGCTGGTTGCGGAGCTTTTAATGCCATACTATCGGGCCATAACTGCATTACGGTTTCTGAAAAACGTTCAGACCATGGCTTCTGTGCCATTACAGTAGTATGCAACAAAAACAGGATCGCTATCGTGTATATAAATTTCTTCATCAGTTTATTTGAGTTCCAGTAATGCTGCATTGGCACCATAGCGGAACACTGTTTTATTTTTGAAAGATGGAATATCGGCTCCCGTTACTTTTACTTTACCATTGCGGTCGCCGTTAATGCTCATGATCATTGCCGGATTGGGCGCATAACGCAGTTGATTAAAACTAATGTCTGCACTATTCTGTATATGCACGAGTGGGTCGGTATCTGTAGGTTGCAGGTACACATTGTTAAAGCTGATGCCCTGCGCTTCTGTACATTCAATACCCTTATCGGTTTTCATCTTAAGGTTATTGAATACCACATTACTCACCCGCATTTCCGGAATACCCCTTACAAATACAGCTTTGGCTGCACCATTGCAAACAATATTGTTGATGTAAAAATTTCTGAATACCGGTGTAGCTTCTGTTACCGGCAATATTTCTACTTTGGGCAATGCTCTTTCTTCTCCCGCCAATGGCACAGGATCTTTTGCAGCATAATACATATCGAAGGAAATGGCTTCACCGGGAATATCTTTCATGTTGATATTGGCCGCATAAATATTTTCCACCACACCACCACGTCCGCGTACCGTTTTAAAACGCAGACCTATATCGGTTCCAATAAAACTACAGTCAGACACAAACAGGTTTTTGGCACCACCACTCATTTCACTGCCAATTACAAAACCACCATGTGCATGATATACCGTAGTGTTTTTTGCGATGACGTTTTCTGTTGGAATGCCCCTTTTTCTTCCTTCTTCATCCCTGCCCGATTTAATACAGATACCATCATCGCCCGTATCAAACTTACATCCATCAACCAGTACATTGGCACAGGCTTCCAGATCGAGGGCATCTGTGTTCTGTCCATACCATGGATTTTTTACGGATACATTTTTGATCGTGATGTGCTGACTGGTAACCAGGTGCATGGTCCATGCAGGAGAGTTTTCAAAAGTTACGCCTTCCAGTAGTACATTTTTACAATCGAGTATACGCAGCATATTAGGGCGAAGAAAATCTCTGATCTCTTCAAAGTCTTTTAACTCCAGACCCGGTAACAGTTTACCGATATTGTTGGTAAGCGAACCTTTCAATGCACCGGCCGATGAGTACCAGGTGGTTTTATCTTCTGTTACCACGCCGCCACGTGCAATATGTTTCTTCCATTCAGATTCAGTGAGTTTATTTCTCTTCAATGGGCGCCATGCATCACCTGATCCATGAAAAATACCATGACCCGTAATGGCAATATTCTCCAGGCCTTCCGCAGTAATGGGCGACTGACAACGTGCTGCATTAACACCTTCAAAAGATGATTTTACCAGTGGATACTCTTTCCTGTCATCTGTAAACAGAATAACTGAATTGATGGCAGTATGCAGTTCCACATTACTCTTCAGGGTAATGGGACCCGTTAACCATAAACCGGCAGGTATGAGTACAACACCTCCTCCATTGGTCGCACAGGCTTCTATGGTTTTATTGATAGCGATGGTATTCAGCGTAATGCCATCGCTTTTTGCGCCGTAGTTAACTACAGAGAAAGTATCTTTTTTAAAATGGGGGGAATATATTTTGGGTAACTCATACTCATATTTCTCAGGATGCACAGAAACTTTTAAATACTGAGCTGCTATATTTTTTTGTTTCATCTCCGCACAAACCAGCGATGCTACTGATATGGCACCATAATCAGAAAAATGGGTGTCGTCTTTTTTGCCTTCAAACATCGCGGTATAATGACGCGGATCGATCCACAAAAACATTTTCTTTGATCCTTCTACGCCATGTTGCTCAATCAGTTTCTGACTGCTCTGGTGTAAGTCAATTAACTGAACATTCATTTGTTTGGCAATCTCCCTCACTACACCGGGGTATTCTCCGTGCTGGTCTACAAACGCGCCCTTGCTATCAAATTTTCTGCGCATAACAGGTGTTACCAAAATTGGATTGGCACCTTTCGATCTGGCATCATTTACAAAACGGATCAGACTGTTTCTGTAGGTGGTTTGAGGTGCAGCATATCTGTTGCTGTCTGTAATTTTTGAGTCATTATGTCCAAACTGAATAAAAACATAATCACCTGTACGCAATTGTTTCATTACACTATCCCATCTTCCTTCTTTGATAAAACTTTTGGTGCTGCGTCCGTTTACAGCATGATTACGTACTTCTACTTCGCTGGTAAGTAACTGCGGAAACAATTGCCCCCAGCCACGTTCCGGATTACCGGCCAATGGTTTATCTGCCATGGTTGAATCGCCAATCATAAAAAAGCGAACTTTTTTCTCCGGCAATTGAAAACCCAGCATGGCAAGTAATAGGGTGAAATAAATAATACGTTTCATACAAGTCATTTTCCGCACCCAAATTAGTGCATATAAAAAAGCTATACAGGATAACCCGTATAGCTGTAAAGCCTGGCTTTCGCCAATATACCAATAAACAAAACAAGCGTTAGTATTTGAAGCCCTTCATCGGTTCGGCTCATATCTGTTACAGACATGGCTTTCTTTATACAATTACGATATGTTCCGTTGCTGAAACTCATGGCAAGCATTTGATGATTAACAGGCTTCAACATCTGTCATCAATCAGGCAACAAGTCTACTCACATATTCACTAGCAGGAAAGTTCTGAGGGTAGTTTTTTTACGCAATCGTTCCCGGTAACGAAGGTCATTTTGCAGAATGATAACTACCATCAAAATCAGCCAGTTAAGCCTGTCTTTCTGCACCCGGTACCCCCAATCGGAAAAAACGTACTTTTAACCCCATCTCTGCGTTGATCTCCCCGTTCTCTCGTTCTCTGCGGTGGGGTTCCTAACGTCACCCTGACGAAGGAAAGGACCGCAGAGAACGGGGGAGATCAACGCAGAGGTTAAGCATGATAATATGAAATACGAAGCAGTAACCATCAAAGACATAGCCAAAGAACTAGGGCTTTCCACCTCCACAGTATCGAGGGCATTGCGCGATAGTTATGAGATTAGTCCAGAGACCAAAAAGATGGTACTGGAATATGCGGAGAAAATTAATTACCGCCCCAACCCCATTGCACTCAGCCTCAAAGAAAAAAGAACCCGTTCCATTGGTATTGTGGTGGCTGAAATAGCCAATAGCTTTTTCTCACAGGTAATTAATGGTATTGAGTCTATTGCCTATGATAAAGGGTACAATGTTATCATCACCCAAAGCCATGAATCTTTTGAACGCGAACTGATGAACGTTCAATACCTCGCTTCACGTTCTATTGATGGTTTACTCATTTCACCTTCATCGGAAACGGAAGATATGAGCCATCTTAAACATTTACATGAACGTGGCTTTCCCATTGTTTTTTTTGATCGTATTGTTGACGAAATAGACACACATAAAGTAATTGTAGACAGCAGAAAAGGTGGCTACGATGCCACCAAACATTTAATTGAAAGCGGTTACAAACAAATAGCAGCATTGGCCAATGTTGAGTATTTATCCATTTCTCGTGATCGTGTAGGTGGTTACCAGGCTGCACTGGAAGATCATAACATGAAATATGATGCATCATTGGTAAAGCATTGTTTGCACGGCGGACTGGTGTATGAGGAAGTAGAGAAAGCATTAGACAGTTTATTCAAACAGAAAAAGAAACCAGATGCCATTTTCGCAGCCGCAGATAAATTAACCACCAACTGCCTGCGTTACTTTAAAGCCAAGGGTATTCGTGTGCCGCAAGACATTGCCTTAATCGGTTTCTCCAATATTGATTTAACCGAATTATTATCTCCTTCTTTATCGGTGGTACGTCAGCCCGCGTTTGAAATGGGGCAGGTGGCTACAGAATTACTGCTCAACCTGATTGAAAGCAAAAGACCGGTGAAAGACTTCGACACAAAAATGTTACAACCCGATCTCTTCATTAGAGAATCAACTTCAAGAAAAAAATAACTTTATCCAACCCGGGATTAAAATCCCGGATAGTTATTCAATTATTCGAAACCAGTCGATGTCGAGGAAACCTGCATCATTAGTAGATGTTGTTCTTGTACAGAACAAACCCAGTTTGGCACCTACCCATTTACCGGGCATGGCAGTAAATGAAATGCCTGCATCAATGAAATTAATATTATCTGTACTGTAACTAAACCTACAAACAGCACCCTTCTCTACTTTCACGCGCAAATACAACCAGTTTTTTGAAATGGCTGTGATTGGTTTTTCTGTTTCAGCTGTTCCTTTGTCTGCTGCTTTAGCTTCAACATAAGACAGTATCAGGTTTTCTTTATTTTGTTTGATGACAAGCCCTGCATAACTGAGACCCATTACTACCAGCCCCGCCCTTTCATTTTCAATTTTTGTGTTGGGAGAAAACTTCAGTTTAGCAGTTGCCGTAAATGTTTCTGCAGGAAATTTTTGCAGGAGAAGATTCGGTACATCCCATAAATTTTTAGCAGCATCAGGTTGTTTGTCTGAAAACAACCGCAGCATTCCTGCTGCAGGTTGCATAAAATGCCAGGTGGCTTTTGCATTGGCCTGCCATTGCCACTGCAGTCCTAATGTATTTTCATTAAACTCATCACTCTCTGCCGGTGTATGAACAGGATATGTTTTACCTACGTTTGGTTTTTTATAGACTAATACCGGTTCACCTTTACCATCACCGTCTTGATCAACACCAATTACCGGCCAGTCGTTTTTCCATTGCATGGGTTGAAGGTGCACTACACGGCCGTATGCCTCTTTATCCTGAAAATGCAAAAACCAGTCTTCACCTGTTGTGGTATTTACCCATGCACCCTGGTGTGGACCGTTGATGGTTGTTGTTCCCTGATCCATCACTACTTTTCTTTCATAGGGTCCATAAATATTTCTGGAACGCAATACCAATTGCCATCCTGTTGATACGCCACCTGCCGGTGCAAAAATGTAGTAGTATCCATTACGCTGGTAAAACTTAGGGCCTTCAATCGTCGGATCAAGCTCATGCCCATCGTACACCAATACACCGGCACCAATTGTTTTGGTTCCGGTTTCATTCATGGGTTTTACAACAATGATGCTTTTGATACCAGCCCTGCTTCCGGCATAAGCATGAACGAGATAAACTTTCCCATCTTTATCCCAGAGCGGACACGGATCAATCAAACCCTTACCTGCTTCTACCAATACAGGTGTTGACCATGGACCTTTTGGATCTTTTGCTTTGGTGAGATAAATACCAAAATCAGGGTCGGGATAATAAATATAAAACTCTCCTTTATAGTAACGGATAGAGGGAGCCCATACACCATTACCATGTTGTACGGTTGAAAAATGAGCTACCGGAATCTGTTGAGGTAATGCATAGGCAATAAGATTCCAGTTCACTAAATCTTTGGAATGAAGAATGGGTAAACCGGGTGCGGCATTGAAGGAGGAAGCCGTCATATAAAAATCATCGCCCACCCTTACCGCATCCGGATCGGAATAATCTGCGTGAAGAATGGGGTTTTTATACGTGCCGTTTTTTTGATCCGCCACCCATGCTTTTGAAATAAATGGTTGCTGAGCAGATGCTTGCAGCGTGATGAACAGAAGCGGGAAGAATATCGGTTTGGGGTTTATCATTTTACTGCACTTCTTTTATGTTGGATTGTGGTTAACCACAGAGTTGCACGGAGTGAGGCACGGAGTAGCACGGAGGTATATTTAGAAAATTATACTACCCTTTCTTTTTGGCATACCACCATTACTTCGCAACCCTCTGTGAAACTCCGTGCCTCACTCCGTGCAACTCTGTGGTAAAAAAAATCTACTATCATAAATTAGCAATCGGCACCCAATCTCCGAAAATATTTTTGAGCGTATATTTTTTCACCTCTTCATCACTCAACTGCTTAATCCATGCAGGTCTTGCTGATACTTGTGCACCGGGGCCGGTGTTTTTATATTCTGCATAACGAACGGTGGCTTCATTGGCAGGATTGCGCCAGTTGTTCCATCCTTCAGCAATAATATGATCGCCTATTTCGCAGCGTATATACGTTACACTTGCATGTGGCTGCCATGGACGACCCAGCGATACTTTTTTAAACGCTGTATCTGCCGTGAGTCTGCAATCAAAAAAAACAAAACCATATGGCACTTCTCTCGGTGTTGACGCTGCTGTTACATGCGAGTTCTTTTTGCTGTGAATGGTACAGTTTTGAAACACCGCTGTTGCCGGACCAAAAATAAAATCGGTACTGCCTTCTATATAGCAGTCTTTATAATACTGTCTGCTGCCCGCACCACTACAAAACAATACATCCTGAAAACCAAGAAAACGACAGTTATTGAAACTGAGTCTGTCGCCATTGGCAAAAACAGCTACTGCCTGTCCGGCAGTAAAACCAGCATTGTTTTCAAAGCTGATGTTCTCTGCATAAAAATCGTTGGCATACAAAAACACACTGGCCGAAGACCATGTATTGATGGTATCGCCATTGGGTAATTTTTTACCTGCATGGTTATCGTAGGTGAGAATGGTATTCATTTTATCCTCGCCAATGAGCCGGATAAAATCTTTGCGGGTATCGAGTACAAGTCTTTCCTTGTAAATACCTTTTTTTACAAAAATGGTAACGGGTTTGGTATTGCCGGAGGGTATGGCATCAAAAGCAGCTTGTACTGTTGTGTATTGTGCGCTTCCGTCTTTTGCTACAGTAATCTGTTGCGACTGTGCATTTACAATGAACAGCGACAGTACAAAAAATTTTATCAGTACTATTTTTTTCATCATACACTCAACTTAACAAATTATCATAAAAATTTATTCCAACAACAACTAATCTTTTTGTTACCACAAGCATATCTTCTATTTTTTTAGATAGAAAAAGTACCATAACAACCAATGATCCTTCGTCGCAATTTCCGATCTACGATCGGAATGCTCCTCAGGATGACGCATTGAGCGTTTACATCAGTGGCGATGATTGGCTTTGCCAATCATCGCCAACATTCTATTCCTTCCTTCGTCACCCTGAGGAGTATTCCAACTGCAAGTCGGAAACTACGACGAAGGGTTGATTTACCCGGACTTCTAAAATGATTAACATCTTCATTATTCACTCAACTTATTTAGCCTTAAAAAATAAGGCCGACTTTCATCGGCCTTATCATATAGTATTCGTAATCGGATTAGTAGCCTGGGTTTTGAGTTAAATTAGGGTTGGCATCGCGGGCGGGTTGTGGTATGGGTAGGAGTTCTGATTTACCCGTTGCAAAACCTGTTGCATAACGTGCCAGTGCTGTGGTATTTACTGCAGCCTGCGCCCAGTTTACCCTTGTACTGGCTGCTGGTGCCGTACCCGGTGTTGGCGCATAGAATGAATTGGCCCATAAGGTTGCATCATCTGCTGTTGAGTTATTGCGATAATACATAAACTCAGGTAACGTACTGTAAGCACCCGATCTGGTTGACATAGCCAGTAAAGCTGTTTTTGTAGCTGCTATTTTGCTGGCCAGCAAATTCCATCTGATCAGATCGAATTTACGAACACCTTCACCACCCAGTTCCAGAGATCTCTCTTTCACTACAGCATCAAAGAAAGCTGTTTTAGAAAGTCCGGTTGGTAAATCAACTGTTGCATCAACTGTTCCGATGGGTTTTCCAAAACCTCTTCTTCTTACCTGGTTCACCACATTGTATGCCGCAGCGGTAGGACCATTGATTTCATTTTCTGCTTCGGCAAACATGAGCAATACATCTGAATAACGAAGTATTTGCCATTTCAATCCAAAATATTGTACCGCATCTGTTGGTGAAACCGCAGGACCACTAATCCAGTCTCTTCTGTATTTACCATCGCACATGGCAGTTAATGCCTGACCAATTTTTGTGGTACCGTTGGCCGCCACATTATAAGGTGCACAGGTTACATCTCTTCTCAAATCGTTCTGATCGAATGCATAAAAATAAGTGGGCAATACATTGATACTTTTATTACCCAGGTTGTTTACAGTAGGTCCATTATAATAAGCCAGTTTGGTATCTGCCGTTGCATTTCTTCCAATACCACTTGCCTGAAACATTAGTTCACCATTAGGATCAGCCACTACCCTTGCATTTACCTGGTCTTTCCACAAGGCCCTGAAACTGGGGTTCATAGAATGCTGATTGGATAGAATGATTTCATTACACTCATCTTTCGCAATCTGGTAATAGGTAAGATAATCAGTAGGTCTTTTCATAGAACCATCGCTGCGCAATGCAAATCCACCGCGGAACAAGGCAATTCTTGCACGTAAGCCTTTTACGGTTCCTTTGGTAATGCGTTCATCTAACTGATCGCCGATACCGGTAATTTCATTTCTCCAGGGAACAAGATCAGCCGCAACTTTAAGGTCGGCAAGTAAGCGATTGTAAATAGTGTCTCTGTCTGTACGTGCCGGGAAAGGATTGGCTGATGCCATTGATGCGGCTGGTTGAAAATGCACAGGCAGATCACCCCAGTTTACAATTGCCTGAAAATAAAACTGAGCACGCAATGTGAGTGCCTCACCATATAACCTGCGCAATTGTTTTTTCTCCTGCTCACTGCCATTGTTGTACATATCCATTTTAGGAATATTGGCAATACAGATATTGGCATATTCAATACCGGTAAACAACTGGTTGAATGGATTGTTGATCTGCGCATTACCCGATGTTGCGGAATAACGTGCAATATCTCTTCTGTCATTATCTGCATTACCTGTTGGCCCCTGCATTTCATCGGTATCTACTGTATAGTACAGGCTCAAACGAATACCGAAACCTGCATCGCCCACCAGTCGGCTGTAAGCGCCTGCCAATGCTTTACGTGTGCTGGCTACATCCTGAAAAACCATTTCAGAACCCACATCGGTAATGGGCTGCTGATCGAGGTATTTTTTACAGCCGGCAGACAGCAACATGGTTCCTGCTACTGCGATAACTGTGAGTTTGTTAAAATATTTATTGTTCATATAGCAATATTTGATCGTTTAAAAAGTTGCGTTGATACCAAAAATGAAAGTTCTGCTTTTTGGATAAGCTGAATAATCGAGACCCTGTGTAAGCGGACTATTACGCACACTCACTTCCGGATCGTAACCTGTATAGCTGGTAAACAGTGCCAGGTTGTTGCCGGTAAAGTAGAAACGCAGCTTGCTCATTTTCAGTCCAGCCAGTTTTTTTACCGGCAGGCTGTAACCTACTGTTACGTTATTGATACGCAGGAAAGATCCGTCTTCAATGGCCCATGAATGCGGATAGAATGCACCTGCACTTTTCAGCGGCTGCCAGATGGTTGCATTGGCATTCAGTGCAGCCAGTTGATCGGGTGCAATACCTACCACCTGGTTGCTGCCATTTACATACTGCGCTGTTTGACCAGTTGCCGTTACCACTTTCCAACGATTGCTCATGATATCGAGCATATTTGAATTGGCGGTATAACCATTGGTAAATTCAATTTTGTTGGCATTGTACACATCGTTACCATAAGAGAAGTTCATGAACACACTCATATCCCAGTTCTTATAAGTAAACTGCTGGTTTAAACCACCGGTGAACTTGGGTAATGGGTTACCAATTACTTTTCTGTCGTTATCGAGTGTAATAGCACCATCGCCATTCAGGTCTTTGAATTTGATGGAACCAGGTTGTACCGGACCAATAATACCTGAGTTATTCACCACACCTGCTTTCAGTGTGTAAACACCTGTGCCGGTATTGTAATCAAAATCGCTCACTTTATAAAAACCATCTGTTACCAGACCCCAGATGGCACTGGTCGGGCTTCCTACGCGAACAATATAATCTGTAGGTTGTCCGGAAACACCCCAGCTTGCAGCAGGGAAGAACGATTTCTGGTTCAGACCCAGTTGTTCAACATTATTGCTGTTAAAGGCCATGTTGTAAGAAAGTGTCCAACTGAAATCCTTGTTACGGATGGGCGTAGCGCTCAACTGAATTTCAACACCTTTATTGGTGGTTTTACCCACGTTTTGTAACTGAGTGGTATAACCATAAGTTGGGGCAATGGGTACATTCAGCAACAGGTCTTTAGAACTGTTGTTATAAATATCAACACTCAGGTTCAATCTGTTTTTGAAGAGACCAATATCGACACCAAAGTTTTTATTGAGTGTAGACTCCCAACGCAGACTTTCATTTACCAGACCGGCAGAATAAAATGCGCTAACGATTTCATTGTTCATACCATAATACAAACCACCATCGTTTCTGAAAGTAGTAAGGAAGAGATAGTCTGCAATACGGTTATTACCCACGGTACCAAAACCTACACGGAATTTAAGATCGCTGAGGAAGTTTACTTCTTTCAGGAATTTTTCATTCTTGGCTCTCCATGCAAATGATCCCGATGGAAAATAACCCCATTGTTTACCCGGTGCAAATTTGGAAGCACCATCGGCACGGAGGTTGAAAGAGAAATAATATTTATCGAGATAAGAGTAGCTCAGTGCAGTGAAGAATGACATACTCGTGTACCTTGTTTTGTTCACGCGCGGAAAACCTGCAAACTTATTACCCAGCGATGTTTTGGTTAATGCATCCTGTACCGATGTGAATGTAGGAAAATCGCGGAACTGGCTGGTATAACGTTCTGCACGCAGATCGTATGTTTCCTGACCCACGAGGATAGTGAAATCGTGTTTGTCTTTATAACCATTTACCGAATAGGTTAAAGTATTGGTATTGGTAATGGTGGTTCTGTTGGTAGTATCAAGTGTAACAATTGCTTTTCTTCCACCCTGAATTACTGCAAATGGTGTGATGGAATCGCTGAACTGACGATCAATACTATTCTGTCTGTCGTAACCAATGGTCGATTTAAAATTCAGGTTCTTAACAATGGTATAAGTAGCCGCAGCGGTAAAGTTGTAGACATCAGAAGTCTTACGTCTGTATTCTGCATTGGCCAGTGAAATAGGATTCACCAGGTTTAAACCATTACCTACGTTAGGATCTGCCAGCGGATCGGCATCATCTATATCCTGTGCTGCAGAAAGAAAGGGACGGTATTTAACCGCATTACGCAAACGGTTATACGATGTGCCCTGATCGGATGATGTACCTGCACCATATACATTGGTATTGGTATAACGACCCGTTACAGCCAGTTTCAGGTTACTCAGTATTTTATAATCGGCTTTCAGGTTGAGTAAGTGACGGCGATAATTTGAATTGAGTACAATTGCTTTATCATCGTTATAGGTATAACCAAAATTGTAGGTGATCTTTTTGTTGCCACCCATTGCTGATACATTATGGGTTTGCATGATACCGGTACGACCCATTACTTCATCCTGCCAGTCAACGGCATTTACATTTCTGTAATTAGACAGCGTATCCCAGGTAGTACCAAAATTTCTGGCGAAAGTGGCACTGTCGGTAGCGCTGCCTCTTGATCTTTCAGACTGGTACAATACATAATCGTACGGTGTTTGTACTTTCAGTTTTTTGGCGAGTGATTTCACCCCCACAAAACCATTATAACTAACTACCATTCTGCCGGGCTTACCGCCTTTGGTAGTAATAACGATAACACCATTGGCACCACGTGCGCCATAGATGGCAGTGGCAGCGGCATCTTTCAGCACATCGATACTTTCTATATTCTGTGGCGATAATGCAGACAGACCATTTTCTACCTGCACACCATCTACTATATACAACGGAGAGTTATCGCCGGTAATAGACATACCACCTCTTACCCTGATACGGATATCGGCATCGGGCGAGCCTTCTGCTGTACTGGCTGTAACACCTGCCAGGCGACCACTTAATGCTTCTGCTGCAGAGTTAATGGGAATATCTTTCAGATCACGTGCGCCTACACTGGCAACCGATGCCAGCAGGTTTTTTCTTTTAACTGTCTGGTAACCAATTACTACTACATCATCTAATGTTTCTGCAGTAGCGGCAGCGAGTGAGGCGTTGATGGTATTTCTGCCATTCACGGCTTCTTCTTTGGCAGTAAAACCTACAGAGCTGAACACGAGTGTAACACGGCCATTGGCGGCGAGTAAGCGGTAGTTACCGTCTTTCGAGGTAACGGTACCGTTCTGCGATCCTTTCACCCTTACGCTCACTCCTTCGAGAGGTTGGTTATCGGCACCGGTAACACGGCCTTTTATTTCGAAACTGTTCTGGGCATAGGTAAACATACCCGTTAAAAGCAGTATGAGGGTGGCAAACCCCATGAGCTTCATTTTCTTTGGCATAAGCAAGCAATTTCTGCCCCCTTGGCCCCTGGAGGGGGTATTTGGGAGGCGTTTCGTTTTTATGTTCGTTATAATAAGTGATGATGGAATATTACCACAGGTTGTGGTACAAAGAGGTGAATGATTCTCGTACAGTTTCATGGCAAGCAGTTTACCCCCTAGCCCCCTGAAGGGGGGATTTGGAGCGATTTTCGTTAATCAATTCTACGCTTAACTATAGAAACCCGGAAGGGTAACAGATGCCTTTTTTTACGCAAACGTTCCCGGCAACGATCTCGCGGAGGGAGGATGTCAGATGTCGGATGTCAGATGGCAGATATCTGATGTCGGATTTTTTGAATTTTGAATTTCGACTTTTGAATTTTGATTTTCTGAGCAACCCTCCGTGCTACTCCGTGTTCCACTCTGTGAAACTCTGTGGTAAAAAAAGTTTAAGCAATTAAACCACAGGGTTGCACGGAGTATGGCACGGAGTTACACGGAGGGGTGAGAAGGAAATGTGGCGGGTTGGTTTTTTTGCCTTTTCACCTTTCACCTTTCACTTCCCCCAGGGGTTTCAGCAACCCTTTCTTCGGGAATCCTTCGGGTTTTCTTCGGAAGCGCTTCGGGAGTTTCCGAAGAAAACCAAAAAAACACCTGAAGCCAAACAGGAGATGGTGCGGCTAAAACCCCTGGCAGAACCGAATGGCAGATCTCAGATGTCGGATGTCAGATGTCTGATTTTTTGAATTTTGATTTTATAAGCAACCCTCCGTGCCACTCCGTGTTCCACTCTGTGAAACTCTGTGGTAAAAAAAGTTTAAGCAATTAAACCACAGGGTTGCACGGAGTAAGGCACGGAGTTACACAGAGGGGTGAGAAGAAAATGTGGCGTGTTTGTCTCTCCCTAAAAGCTAATAGCTAATGGCTAAGAGCTAACAGCCCCTACTCCAAAAATTCTCCTGCCTTTTATGCAACCGATTGCGTAACTTGTATGCTGCCATATACCTAACTTATGAAGAAAATACTTACTACGTTATTTGCCTGCTTTTCTATTGCTATCCTCCAGGCCCAGGAGCTAAAACTCAATGAGCTGGAATATTTTGAAAAACAGGGCGTAAACTATCTCATCTACAGCAACCTCTTTACCGGCGGATTTAATGATGAAAAAAATGCCGGTATAGAACTCGTACACCACGGCGTGCGAACCGCTCAGGGAGGCGCCGTACGACTCTCCAGCACACCCGAACAGTGGGACCTGGTTCCGGTAATTTCGAACCGGAAAATAGACCGTATGCTAAAAACCATAGAAGCATCGCTACGGTATGCCGAATACGATTTCGATTCACGCATTGTGGTTACCGCCAAAGGCAAGGCAATTGAAATTGCCGTGTACCTCGATAAACCCCTGCCCAAAGCATTGGAAGGCAAAGCCGGGTTTAACCTCGAATTTCTCCCCTCACAATACTGGAACAAAGCCTATCTGGTTGATGGCCGTTACAACCGCTTTCCCCGCTATGTGGTGGGTAATACCCAGGCCAAACCCAACAGCGAAAAACCCAGACAGTTTAAAGGATACAACACATCTGATGACAGGGGCTCCGGAAAATTTATTGATCCAATGCCACTCGAAACAGGCCGCAGCTTTGTGCTGGCACCCGATGATCCATCACGCCTCGTAAAAATAAGTTCGCCCGATGCCGACCTCCTACTCTATGACGGACGCATTCTCGCGCAGAATGGCTGGTTTGTGGTGCGCAGTACACTGCCCGCCGGTAAAACAGGTAAAGTGCTGAGCTGGACCGTTGATGCCAACGCCATTGATGGCTGGATAAGAGAACCCAATATTGGTTTCTCTCAAGTAGGTTACCAGCCATCTCAACCCAAAATTTCGGTGATTGAACTCGATAAAAAAGACAAACCCGAAACCACCGCTTCGCTGTATAAACTGGGTGATGATGGTACTGCCAGCAAAGTATTCACAGGCAAAGTAGTGCCATGGGGCGATTACTTTAAATACCACTATGTAAAATTCGATTTCTCTTCGGTTACCACACCGGGCATTTATTATATACAGTATGGTGCGGTGAAGACCAATAATTTTTTAATAGAGAAAAATGTCTACGACAAAATTACCGAAGCCACCAGCGATGTTTGGATACCAATTCACATGAACCATATGACCGTGAATGAAGGCTACCGCATATGGCATGGCGAACCTTTTAAAGAAGGCTACCTGCAGGCACCACCCAATACCGATCATTTCGATCTGCACCGGCAAGGACCCACCACCGATACCAAATACAAAGCACTCGAACTGATACCCGGTTTAAACATCGGCGGCTTTTTTGATGCCGGCGATTTTGATATTGAAACCGGAGCCAATATTGGCGTGGTTCAAAACTTTGTAAAGACCTGGGAATATTTTAAACCACAGCGCGACCAGACTTTTGTAAATCAAAAACAACGTTATGTTGATCTGCATCGCCCCGATGGCACACCCGATATACTGCAGTATATTGAACATGGTACATTGAACCTGCTGGCACAGGCAGAGATTATTGGTCATATGGCGCAGACATTGTCGAATGCGGTGCTGGATAATTATCACCACTTAGGCGATGCGGCATCCATTACAGATGGTTTGCCCTATAATGCCAAACTGGGTGCGCATGAAATTGCTGCCGATGGAAAATCGAGTGGTGTGAAAGATGATATGTGGGCTTTTACCAGCCGCAACCCCCGACTCGATTTTCGCGCCGCCACCATGTTTGCCGCCGCCAGCCGCGCACTGAAAGGCTATAATGATGGGCTGGCCGAAAGAGCATTGAAACAATCGAAAAGACTGCTGAAAGAAGCCAGCGATTTAATGGCCAATCAACCACAGGAAAATGCGGGACCCTTTGGCGCAGTCAATATGGCCACCTACCTGCAACTCTTTATTGCCACTGGTGAACAAACTTACTCCGATAATTTCCTGAAACTCTTATGGCCCGCACTCGAACGCAATGTAAGCTTTACCCTTTCTACGGCTTTGGATGCAGTGCCGTATATGAATGCTTCTTTTATAGAAAAGCTCCGGCCTTATGTAGTAAAGTACAAAGACTATATAGACAGTTTGGAAAAAAACAATCCCTACGGTGTACCCATTGGTTTGGGTAACTGGGCAGGCAGTGGCGATGTGGTGGGCTTTGGAACCACGGTTTGTTTTGCGCATAAATTTTTCCCTGATATCATCGACAGCAAACAACTGTACAAAGCCAGCAATTATTTATTTGGTTGTCACCCTTATCACAATTATTCACTGGTAGCCACATTGGGTGCTACACGCCCCAAAAATGTTTTCTATGGAAACAACCGCGCCGATTTCTCATTCATTCCCGGCAATGTAGCCCCCGGTATACTCTTCCGCAAACCCGATCATTTTGAAAACTACGATGACTGGCCTTTTTTATGGGGACAGAATGAGGGGACGATTGGAGGGAATACCGCCTACCTAATTTTTGGGGAGGCGTTTAGGAGGGGGGTGAAGTGATGTTTGTATTTTCAAAGAAATAGACGACCCCTTTTAAGGCTGACGCAATTTTTATCAACTCTGTATTATTCAAGAGATTAGATAAGATTGCGTCATAGTATGTTTGTTGAAAAGGTGCGTATATTTATGAGTTGGTGGCTATTTTGACAACACCCTACTATGACACTACTTTTAAGTTGGATAGGAAAAGACTCTAGAAAGACTTCTAGTGTATACATTGCAAGCGACAGTCGATTTTCTTGGGGTAAGACTAAAAAATACGACTACGGCAGAAAAGTTTTTGCCTTTCAAAACTCTCCTGACATTTTAGGTTATTGTGGAGATGTCCTTTACCCAACCATAATTCTTAATCAAATATTAGAAATGGATAAGGACGGAATATTATTTCCTAATGAATCTAACAATCGTGAAAGAGTTGATATTTTATTTCACGAAATAACGAAAAGATTTGACGCCTATCCCGCTGACGCTGCTATGAACTCATCACTTGAAATAATTCATATTTCAAGACAAAGAGAAACGCATTTTATTTGTTTTGTTTACAAATGGACAAGGAATGAAGGATGGACAAAATCCGAACAACCAATTCCAGAAACCTCTGACAAAGTAATTATTTTAGGTAGCGGTAAGGACGAATTCTTTGAAAGATATCTTGATTATTATAGAGGAAATAATGGCAAGACGAGCAGAGCGTTGTTCCAATGCCTTTGTCATACTTTATTAAAAATGCAAGACCTACAATGCGGAGGTTCTCCACAACTTGTTGGATTGTACAACAGATTTAACGGCAAAAACTTTGGCGTAGTTTACGACAATAAACGATACTTTCTTGGACGAGAAGTGGCAGACGGTGAAAATTTAAATAAAATAGAATGGCGTAATGAGCTTTTTGAACGCTATGACGGCTCATTGAAAAAAATATTAGACGGTGCTCAAAGACAACCTGATGAATTGAGACCGTAAAGTAGCGAGTCCCTTTACCTCCACTAAGTAATCAAGAATAATTTGGGGGTGGCGAGAAGAATGCCTGAGCCTTGGTGAAATTAAGTAGCCAAGGACTCATTAGGGTTTTAATAAGGGGGATTCGCACCCCCAACCTTCTGCTTGTTTTGCAGACGCTCTACTAATTGAGCTACTAGGATAGAACGAAGTTAAAGAAAAACAGCCACCAACAAAAGGTTTGCCGCAAGGCTGGCGGACGGAATAACAATCATCAGTTGTACTACTATCAGCTAATATCGGGCTTGACCGAATTCTATTTAGCTTTTAGTTGTTAACTTCTACATCAGTAATTTTAATCGGCTTCAGTTGCCGGGCAGACACAGCAACAATCCCAGCCCTGCGGCAAGCCTCGAACGTTAGCAGTAATTTTTAAAGACCCTCAGTTTCCAAAATGAAAATAGACAATAGCGAAGGTTGGACAGAAGCAATCATAGACGAAAATTGCTCAATAGACAAGTTCTATAAAATTGCGAAAATTCTTCACACAACTTTTGACGTTTCTTTTACAAATAAAATCAGCGACACAGACTCAACCTATTGGGATTTTAGATACAAGGACAAGGAACTTACTTTACATTATAACATTTATGTTGGTGTTTCAATTTTTCCAAAATCTTTGACAAATGCTACAAGTTCAGACAATCAAATTGTATTGGACTTATCTAAAAATCTTTCTGACAACTTAGAAAATTTTACCAACCCAGACAAATTTGTTTCTAAATATTTCGACCCCGAACCTATACAGTGGGGACTTCGTGGCGACCCACATTTGTGGAGGGAGATGAAGCAAAAAACAGCAAACACAAATATTCCTACGACAGGAAATGCGTTTGAAAAATTGCTAAACAAACTATTTAAAGAATTGACAGGAGAAGAACCTCAAAAAGGCAAAAATATTTACGTTAAGAAGTATGAAACTATGGGCATGTCGAAAGGTATGATTAGTTGTGACTTTTGGCTGGACACAGGTTTTTCTTTGCTTATTCAACGTTATATAGAAAGTGAATTACGGTAGACAACGAAACAAAACTAGTGCCAACAAGCGGTTTGGCAATATGGCGGGGCGACGAATATATTCTCAGCTTTTTGTTCGCTATTCGGCTTCAGTTCCAGCCGACGAATAACGTCAGGCAATAGAATAAACAATGAACTTTTATTCCTTCTCCTCAGAGTCTACTTAATCAAAAAAGTTCGTCGCATAGTCTCCGAGGCACGAGGGACTCACTACGAACCAATAAATTTTGATAGACCTAAATTATATAACCGTGATTGAGAATTTTGTATATTTAGATTTACCAAATTCTTAATACTGCACTATGGACAAATTTAATTTTGAATTCTTTGAATTCGTTGGTGCTGCGATTCCAGGGATTCCAATATTTATTTTGACGTGTTTTTTAATAACTTCTACTCCTTTTAGTTTCGAACAAATAGTGCATACATTAAAAACAATCTCACTGACAGAAACTTCAGTTGCATTAGTTTCATGTTACTGCATTGGATTTTGCTTGCATTATCCTGCCTATGAAATATTCCAACCAATAGTAAAATTATGGGGCACTAAAAGAACAAAGGGTTTCCCAATTAGCATCGGTAAGCGAGAAAAAGAACTTGTTTTTATTCGACATACTAGTCCTGATAATTTTAAACTAATTAGCAAATTTCTGGCTCTAAGACAAATGGCATACTCAATGTTTTTTTCTTTAATTATATGTTTTAGCTTTCTTTTATTAACCACTCTTATAACTTGTAATAAGAATAATGATTTATTGCAAGGTCTATTAGTCACGCTAATTTTCAGCATTCTTTTCTTGAGACGAGCAGTTGCCTTTCATCAGCGTATTCAAGAAATGATAACAGAATCAAGTCAAATTACTAAATAGATGCATTCTTTCCTTCTCCGCATTCTATCTTAAAAACCAAATATTTAGGCTACGGCTTTTAGCGTGTCCACAAATTTTGAGTTTCTGTTGATAACGGCAAAAAGCTCTACTGATGATTTTGCATCTAATGGCATTGAGAACAAGCATTTTATTCTTTCCGATTATTTTCAACTACGACTTTTCTTGATAGGATTCTGTACTTTTAATGTTGTGGGATACTTTCGGCAGTTTTAATATCAGCAAGAAAATTTTATTTCTTCCCCGCGACGTCTCCCTCTATCACCGCAGGTGAAAGATTGGGGACGTTGCGGCAGAGGTTAAACAGATAGGGGTTCCATTTACTTTAGTTTAAGCCATTAGATAAAGAAAAATCAGGAATAATTATTAATAAGTAACTTAGTTATACACAGTTATAGCAGCTTTCAATATACAACCAGTATTCCATCATGAATACATGGTAGAATACTGTTTAGAATACTAAAATTGTATTTAAATTTCATGAAATACAAATTACAAAATACCGGAGAATTAATACACAATGATGTGGTTCTTCCTAGTGATACATTTAAATTGATTGATAATAAATACAATTTTAAAATACTTCCTCGAACACAATTTTGGCGGTTTGGTATAAGGCTTTCAAAAACGCCTGATATAGCCTTCTTTCATCCAGATCATAGGTATAAAACCCCTGAATTTGATAACTATATAGACATTCACATTGGTGTCGGCGAATGGAATAATGTAGACTGGTCACTTCCCAACCGTCTACATCTAGCCCAATATAATATTCCCGAGTATGATCATTTGTTTTCCCGACAAGATAATTACCGTGAATACACTGACGTACTTTGGATGATACAGATGGATGAAAAGTCAGGGACATTTACTTCATTATTAATATCAAAGGATAACGAAGTGGATTTAAAAGTTATAGAAATTGATCCTGAATTTAAGTATTTTAAAGTTTTTGCCTGGGCGGACAAGATTGAATTTAAATTAGAACTAGACTTATCTGTCAGCACCGAAGAGGTTATTTCCAAAAATACATCAACTCTATTTCACCTTCCTTCTCTGCCTTTGAGCTCTTATGAAAGAAAATATCTCGACATACTCTACGAAGCGTTATTGGAAAATAAAGTTATTGAAAACCCTTTGCAAATAGAGCAGATATGGAACGAACAACAATTTCCTAAAGAGTTTACGTATGAGAGCATCCATCCTCTCTTAGCTTCAGGAACGGAGATAAAAATTTGGGGAATATGGCATGTAGATCCTTCTTCAACCTTATTTGATTCAATTAATCGTGTAATCCAAACAATAAAATGGCTTCTCAAAAACACTCAGACAAGACTCTTACAAGTCACGTCTAACATGATTCTTGCCTACTGCCCAGAAATTACATTGATTGAAGTAAATATTGTATTTAGGCTACTACATCATCTTCCTGATTTTTCATGTGGATACGGATATACTCGTAACCTAATTTATCATATACAAATCAATGATCCCAAAGTCTATCAGCGATACCTGAAGATTACAGACTTTCAATCATACATGCTGGACTATTTAAAAAGCTATAGCATTATTGATCAGCAAGCCACAAATAAAACTTTGACAAGCTCGGATTTAAACAAAGACATTCAGTCTTCTTCTCCCATTTTTGTAAAAACGCAGATACCCTCTATTGCCAGAAGTCAGTTAACACCAGTTTTGGGTGTCAATGAGATAGCTGCGGATTTTGCAGAAATTATGCTGACACTTCCAGAAGATAAAGGCCAAATGCTTGGGATTTTTGGAAAATGGGGGCGGGGTAAATCATTTTTAATAGAAGAAATTTGGAGAAAACTCAAAGAAAACACTCAGCTTCAATTCATTCGAGTAGATTACCATGCATGGAAATATCAGGAAACACCAGCATCTTGGGCGTACTTGTATGAGGTGCTAGTAAAAGAATTTGAAGGCAATAAAAAAGGCATAAAAAATTATTTGTTATTCTGGTGGCGTAGACTCAAGTTGAATTATGAAAGAGTTGGTTTGTTGCCGATGCTTGTACCAGTCTTTGCCTTAAGCACTACCATTGTTTCCTGGATTTTGTCTTTTACTCGTCTTGATCTGTTATTTACTGTTTTTATAATTCCCACTACCGTCTTAGTATTTATAAAGATAAACAAAGATTTAGAAGAACGTTATAGTTTCAATACTTCAGAACTGATCAAGAAATACCTGTCACGATTTTCATTTAAAGATAAACTTGGAATACAAGCCGAAATACAAGAAGAATTAATTAAACTATTTAAAGTTTGGTTGCCAAAGGATATTTACAAAACAAAAAAAATATTATTGATTGTAGAGGATCTTGACAGATGTACTGAAGATAAAATTATTCAAAACATTGATTCACTTCGCATAATGTTGGATGATACTGAAATAAGTAACCGACTTATAATATTAACCGCAATTGACGAAAGGATTTTAAAAAATGCCATCAGATCAAAGTATAAAACATTTATAAGAGACGAAACTACTGGAAAAAATAACGAAGATGCATTACTATACTCAAAAACCAATGAGCTTGTTTCAGAATACTTAGATAAAATATTTATTTCAGCAATTAAGTTAGGAAGTTTAAACAACGAACAAACAGAAGAATTTTTTCGCGAACTGATTAAAAATCAAGTCACTGAGGATGTGAACATTTCTCAAGTTAAAAACGAAACGTTCGTCTCTTCTAGTGCTGTTATGGAAAATTCACCTTTTGTACAAAAAAATCAACATAGCAATATATCGGAGCAGTCTGATAACTTACAATCAATCGCCCAATCTCAACCATTTGCAAGTTTTGAAAAACTTACCATACAGGAAGTTGATTATTTGGAAAATGCTCTCAAAAGCTGGCCATCAATTACTCCACGTAAAATCTATATCTTTTACTACCGGTATTTGTTGTGCAAAAACCTTCTCATTAAAAAATATGAGAAAGAAAACATTAAAAACGGTTGGCAAGACATACAAAGTATAAAAACACTTTTATCTCTATTAATACACTTCAGCAAAAGTTGCGACCCAAATAGTATTGCTGATGAAAAAGAGAGAGTTGCCGCAGTAGACACAAGTGACGTAGTTATTAAAAAGATAACTGAAACGGAGCAGGAGTTGAAAAAAGGGAAAATTGACTACCTTTTTTTATTGGAAATTTTCGAATTAGTGATTGCTTATTAAAATATTCATTCCCCGCAGATTCTGTGATAAAATCCAAATGTTTCGTTCTCCGCAGCGTGTTCCCCGCGACGTCTCCCTCTATCACCGCAGGTGAAAGATTGGGACGTTGCGGTAGAGGTTACACAGAAGCACGCTAACATAACACTAACTAACATACACAGCTTACAACTAATAGATACAGGCTGGTAGTGCAGCAACGAAACATATCCGTTCTATGCCGATAGCCTGAATGATAGACGATAATAGAAGAATGTGAACTTGAAAAGTAGAACAAACAGATCGCTCGGTCAGTTTTATAGACTACTTATTTGTGTAAATTCGTTCCATGGGAAATATCAAACTTTTCATTCTCCGTAGCGTGTTCCCCGCGACGTTTTCCTCTATCACCGCAGGTGAAAGATTCGTGACCTTTGCGGCAGAGGTTACGCAGAAGCCAGCTAACAATTACTTAGCACGCTAACATAACACTAACTCACCTACACAGCTTACAACTAATAGATACAGGCTGGCAGTGCAGCAACGGAACATATCCGCCCCATGCCGATAGCCTGAGTGATAGACGATAATAGAAGAATGTTAATTATAGGCAGAGTCTACTCAATCCAAAAAAGTTCGTCGCATAGTCTCCGAGGCACGAGGGACTATGCCTGCTGTACAGCCAGGGTCTACCATTTACTTTAGGTTGAACCCATTTGTTAAAGAAAATACGGGAATACTAATTAATAAGTAACTTGGTTATATCCGTATGGTGGCATCTGTACAGAGAGTGTCTTTTCGGCCTCCGTAAAAGATCTATTAACCATTCCATACATATATTGACAGCCATGGAAACAAGAGATGAAATATTCCAACACTTTGAAAAATATATTAAACTCAGCCATGAACTGAAAAAGGAACTGGCTGAAAGAATTATACTCACTTCTTTCAGGAAAGGGGAACTTGTTCATGATGCCCATGCAGTTTGTAAAAAAAGCTATTTTATCTGTAAAGGCTTAATGCGCATTTATTTTATTAAAGACGGAAAAGAAATAACCGAATATTTCAGTGCTGAAAATGAATGGGTGAATTCGCCGAGAAGTTTTATGCAACAGCAGCTGGATATGTATTATATCGATACCCTCGAACCAACAGATTGCTTTTGCTTACACGTAAATGACCTTATTTTTCTCTTCAACAACTTCCCTGAAATGGAAAGATATGCCAGACTGTCGATGGGTACTGTGTTTGGTCATTATATGGATCGCATACACTCCATGCGTTTTACAACAGCCAAAGAAAAATACCAGCACTTCTGTGAAACCTACAGCAATATGTATCATCGTATTCCGCTGGGCATGGTATCCTCCTATCTGGGTATTGCACAGGAAACCTTAAGCAGAATAAGGGCAGAAAAGTGATTTTTTGATGTAGGTCAAAAATTAAGCAACCCACTCTACAGATATTTGCCTTCTACCAAATTACGTACACAAATGATACCTGTTTGCAAATATGTATTCGCCCTTTTACTGCTTAGCATTTCCATAAACAGTAGTTCCCAGATTAGTTTAGAGACCCCGAATGTTGAGTCGGTTTTATACCTGGGTGAAAAAGATCAGCAGCCACTTGTTGTTGGTCTTGGCGGCTCTGAAGGGGGTAATGCCTGGACCAGTAATTACTGGAAAAAAACAAGAGACCAGTTTCTTCAGAGCGGTTATGCTTTTCTGGCCATTGGTTATTTTAATGCAAAAGGTACACCCGATACACTCAACCGGATTGCTATTGACGATGTGTACCGGGCCATTCAGACAGCTGTAAAAAACAAAAAAATAGACCCAAAGAAAATTGCCATCATAGGTGGGTCGAGGGGAGCAGACCTCGCTCTTCTCCTCGCCAGTTATTACAAAGACATCAGCTGTGTGGTAAGTATTGTTGGCAGCAATGCAGTATTTCCCGGACATACCACGCATTTTTCAACTTCCTGCTGGACCTTTCAAAACCAGGAACTCCCCTTTGTACCTGTTAATGATGAAGCAGTTCCCTTTCTGATGAAACGTAATTTAAGAGGGGCTTTTGAAGCCATGTTACAAGATAGTGCTGCAGTTGAAAAAGCTTCTATTAAGGTGGAGCAGATAAACGGGCCCGTTCTTTTTTTATCGGCTACTAAAGATGAAATTTGTCCGTCTACCCCAATGGCAGCAACCATGATGAAAAGACTTAAAAACAATCATTTCAGGTACCCTTATGAACATCAGATCATTGAAGGTGGACACAGTGGACCCCTGCAACGTTTTGACCTCGTTTTTACATTTCTGGAAAAACAGTTGCTCAAGCTATAAAATGTTACGAGATGAAAAGGTTTTTTCCTTCTCCGCAGAAAGTACTTAATCAAAAAAGTTCGTCGCATAGTCTCCGAGGCACGAGGTACTATGCGTGATAGACAGCCAGGGTCTACCATTTACTTTGATTCCACACATTCTATCTTAATCAAGAAAAATGTACCTGACGACCTTATCAGTCCGCTATAGGTCCGCTACAAGTCCGCTATAAGTCTGTCTCGTCCTAAAATAAGTTTACAGTTTTCTACTTAATCCTGTTTTTGCTTTACAATAATAGGCAAAGAAGAGGATTTTCCCCATCTTCTATTAACTAATAACGATTGTTCATGTACAGTTTCAGGAGTAAGCATATTGATACTTTG
>CALRZI010000022.1:0-39228 GCA_943372605.1 Chitinophaga pinensis
TTTGATAATATCACAGTAACAGGTAATATCGTAGGTGGAACGATCAGTGCAACCTTAAATGCGGGTACTCAGGGTACGATTACGAACCTTGCTAATATCCAGAGCATTACAGCAAGTGGCACGATCAGTGCTGGAACTTTAAGCGGTTCATTAAGTACAAGTGCACAGAACTCGATTACGAACCTGGCTAATGTAAATACGATCACTGCAACGAATGCGAACTTTACGAATGCTAATATTACAAACCTGACAGGTCTGACCAATATCAGTATTACAGGAACGATCGAAGCGGGTAATGTGAGCACTACAAGTATCACCAGTGGTAGCGGTACATTTGATAATATCACAGTTACCGGTAATATCGTAGGAGGAACGATCAGTGCAACCTTAAATGCGGGCACACAGAATACGATTACAAACCTTGCGAATATCCAGAGCATTACTGCAAGTGGAACGATCAGTGCCGGAACCTTAAGTGGATCATTAAATACAAGTGCACAGAACTCGATTACGAACCTGGCGAACATCAACACGATTACTGCAACGACTGCAAATATTACCACTGCTAATATTACAAACCTGACAGGTCTGACCAATATCAGCATCACAGGAACGATAGAAGCAGGAGCGGTAAGCACAACAAGTGTAACTGCAGGTAGCGGTACATTTGACAATATCACAGTAACAGGTAATATCGTAGGAGGAACGATCAGTGCAACCTTAAATGCGGGCACACAGAATACGATTACGAACCTTGCTAATATCCAGAACATTACAGCAAGTGGCACGATCAGTGCGGGAACTTTAAGCGGATCACTCAGTACAAGTGCACAGAACTCTATTACGAACCTGGCCAATGTAAATACGATCACTGCAACGAATGCGAACTTTACGAATGCGAATATTACGAACCTGACAGGTCTGACCAATATCAGTATTACAGGAACGATCGAAGCAGGAGCGGTAAGCACAACAAGTGTAACTGCAGGTAGCGGTACTTTTGATAATATCACTGTTACCGGTAATATCGTAGGTGGAACGATCAGTGCAACCTTAAACGCTGGTACACAGAATACGATTACGAACCTGGCCAATATCCAGAGCATTACAGCAAGTGGCACGATCAGTGCTGGAACTTTAAGTGGATCACTCAGTACAAGTGCACAGAACTCTATTACGAACCTGGCTAATGTAAATACGATCACTGCAACTACTGCGAACATTACCAATGCGAACATCACGAACTTGAGTGGTCTTACGAATATCAATATCAGCGGGACGGTAACAGCTGGTACTGTTAGTGCAACGAATGGCAACTTTACCACAGTGAATACTACCGGTACAATTTCTGGAGGAATATTAAGTGGTACATTGTCTGCCAGCGCCCAAAATAGTATTACCAGTCTTGCAAATGTTACAAGTTTAACAACAACAACTGCAGCCATTACTAATGCCAATATCACCAACCTGACTGGCCTGACCAACCTGAGCGTTACCAATACATTACAAGCAGGCACTGTGAGTGCTACAAATGGTAATTTCTCTACGGTTAATACAAGTGCCATCACAGGATTAACAACATTAGCTGTATCAGGCACTATCCAGGGTACAACTGTAAGTGCTACCACTGCTAATCTTACCAATGCCAACATTACAGGTACTGCTACGGCAGCAACGGTAAGTGCTACGACTGGTAATTTCAGCACCATAAATGCTACTGGTACTATCAGTGCGGCAGTATTGAGCGGTGCACTGAACAACGCATTGACAATATCGAATGGTTTAAAGGGGAATAATTTAACCCCTTCCAGCTATAACGGATCTGCAGCAATAACACTGACGGTAGATACAAGTGTTATCGGTACCAGGGCGAGAATGGACAGTGTAATTATGCGTAAGTTTAATATTTCTGATACCATTCAATTTACCAATCGTGTGAAGGTATCTGATACCGCATTGATGTTAAATGGACCAGAACTTGCTGCTGAATTACCAAGAACAGGTTATGCCCGTTTTGGTACTGTTGTAAAATATAAGGACAAAGATTCACTCTTTAATGAATGGTTCAATCCTGTTTTCGCAAAAATTGCAGACACCAGCCTTATGCTTGATCCTTATTTGCAAAGGCTCAACAGATGGGATGAATTGTTCAATTTCCCGAGTCCGTTTACAAGTGTTACGCTGCCTGAATCAGGTACATTAGCCACACTTACATCAACGGAAACGTTTACCAATAAAACCATCAACGCATCTAATAATACACTGACGAATATAACAGGCGCATCATTATCGCCGAATACAGTTACGTTCGGTAATTTCCAGCAAATCAGTACAACTACCTTATTGGGACGAAGTACAGCAGGTAATGGAAATGTGGAACAGATAAGCGTTGGGTCAGGCTTAACACTTGCCGGAGGAACATTAAGCGTATCCGGCGGTGGCGGTGGCGGAACGGTAACATCCGTAACGGTCAGTGGAGCCAATGGGATAGGTGTGTCCGGCTCTCCGATAACCACCAGTGGTACGATCAGTCTATCACTAGGTGCGATTACGCCAAGTTCAGTCAATGCGAGTGGAACGGTATCTGGTTCTAACCTTACCGGTACGAATACGGGTAACGTAACACTTACGGGGGAGAACTATCTCTCATTGAGTGGTCAGCAAATAACAGCTAATGCAGTTAACCTTTCTGGTACAAATGTAACGGGTACACTGGCCGCTGCAAGATTCCCTGCATTGACAGGTGATATCACCACATCTGCAGGTAACCTGGCTACCACGCTGGCAACAGTGAATAGTAATACAGGTACATTTGGTAATACCACAACTATACCGGTTATTACCGTAAATGGTAAAGGGTTGGTTACTGCTGTAACTACAGCCACGGTAAGTGTATCGGTTTCGGCTGGTTCACTCACCGGAACTACGCTTGCAGCGAATGTGGTAAGCTCATCGTTAACATCAGTTGGTACAATTGCTACCGGTGTGTGGAATGGTACGGTGATCGGACCAACATATGGTGGTACTGGTGTAAACAATGGTTCTAACACTATTACACTGGGAGGTAATATAAATACGGCCAGTTCATTTACTACCTCGGGCGCCAATGCCTTAACGTTAACAACCACCGGTACTACCAACGTAACCCTGCCCACAACAGGTACACTGGCTACGCTAGCGGGTACTGAAACATTAACCAATAAAACCATCAGTGGTGCATCTAATACTATTACCAATATTGCTACAACTTCGTTAACAGGTACATTGGCAGCAGGTCAGTTCCCTGCATTAACCGGAGATATCACTACATCTGCAGGTAACCTGGCTACCACATTGGCTACGGTGAACAGTAACGTTGGTTCATTCGGTTCTTCAACTGCTATACCAACCTTTACGGTAAATGCCAAAGGTTTAATAACAGCCGCTTCAACCGCTGCTGTGATAGCACCGGCAGGAACACTTACCGGAACAACACTGGCAGCAAACGTAGTATCTTCATCCTTAACCTCTGTTGGAACCATTACAACGGGTGTTTGGAACGGTACAGTGATTGGCGCAACTTATGGTGGTACGGGTGTTAACAACGGATCGAATACCATTACCGTTGCTGGTAACGTGAACCTATCAGGTGCATTCTCTACAGTAGGTGCTGACGCAGTTATTTTGAATACCACTGCTGCAACAGATATTACTTTACCAACAACCGGTACGCTGGCAACATTGGCAGGTACGGAAACTTTAACCAATAAGCGTATTACCAAGCGTGCAGTAACTGGTGGAGTTACCGGATCTTTAACTGTAGCAAGTGATAACACAGATATTTATATCGTAGAAGGTGCAACTGGTGCATTAACATTTGCTGTTCCTTCAGGTACACCTACACAGGGTCAAACACTGATTATCAGGATACAGGATAATGGTACTGCACGTGCACTTACATTTACAGGTGGTGCAGGTGGATTCAGAGCAAGTACCGATATACCTTTCCCAACAACTACTGTAATTAACTCGACCATGTATCTCGGATTCATCTATAATACAAATGACAGCCGTTGGGACCTGGTTTCACGAACGGATAATGTGAACTAATCGCCAGGCCGGATACGCAAAAAATTATAGCCCCCATGTTAGAAGCATGGGGGCTTATTATTGTAACAACTGCACTTGCTTGTATGCAAAAGCAGTTAAATGTCGATTAAATTCTAATCTTATTTTAATCTTAATCTAATCTTATTCTAATTTTGATTTAACTTTAATGTTGGCGCTAAGCGCGCAAGCGTCGGGTTTTATGAGGAGTTAACTTGAGCAAGGCATCTCTTTAAATAATTAGGCAACATCATTAAAATTTTCAATGATTCTGTATAGCTGAATTTGAATAGTACGATAATGAATTCAGCATTTGTTAGATGATATGAGCATTAATATGAAACAAATTATTCTTCTGGCATTTCTGGTTGTTTTTTTATCTGTACAGGTAAAAAGTCAGGTTACTGTGACTAGTCCTACAGCAAGTATCAGCAGTAATACAGATGCCACTACGTACAGTTTTGCATCTTTTACACCAACAGCAGGGTCAATTCTTGTTGTATTTGTTGTTGCAACTGGTACCGCACAAACAAATCCCACGATTACGAATACCGGAACCACACTTACCTGGACACTAAAAGCCACGCAAACAATATCAGGAACCGGTTATTTTATTTTCTGGACAAGAGTACCTGCAACAGTAAGCGCATCGGTTATTACTTTTAACTGTACTACCGATGGACCTGATGGTATCAATATGGCCATTCATTCTTTTGCCGGGGCAAACAGGTTTAGCAGTGATCCGCTTATACAAGCTCAAATTTCTACCACAGCAACTACATCTACAAATGCCAATATTACTTTTGGCCAGGCATTACGACCAAGAAGCGGGTATGTAGTAGGTTGGTCTGGACTTTTTACTGGTGCGAATAATTCAACGGCACCTACTGGCTTTACTGAAACAAATGATCAGGGCAGAAATGCTCCGGCACGTAATTTTTCAACAGCAAGGCGTAGCGGTGGACTTTCAACTGCAGGGCCTATAACTTTTACCAATGCTAGTACCACATGGGTAGTAATGGGAGTGGAGGTAGACTGGGTAAAAAGAGATATGCCGCCATCGCTACTTGAAAATTAAAAAAGCATCAGTTTCGTACATGTGAATATGTAGAAAAGCTGAATAGAATATAGGGTTATAGCCGGTTAATTTAAATCTAATCTTATTCTAATCTTATTCTAATCATTGCTTAATGGTTGTGCGTCAATATTACATTGACTAAACCTAGGCAAAGTGAATAAACTATTGTCAAATTTTCTATTTGTATTATTCATAGTAGTATTCAATTTATTTTCTGTTAAAGTTCATGCTCAGATAACTTATGTAGCTAGTAGTACAACACCGGCAGATGGTGTAACTACTAATACTTCACCTGTTACTGTTACTCCTCCGGGTGGTTTACAAGCGGGAGATCTGGTTTTGGTTTTCGCACACAATAGAAATACTACAGCTACCTATACAATCAGCACAACTGGTGGCCAGGTGTGGAATACCGAAGCAAGAATTGGTGCAACGAATTTGGGTGCCTCTCTTTTTTGGTGCAGGTTTAATGGAACATGGACGGGAGGTAATCCTGCAATTGCTTATAGTGCCAATGCCGGAAATATGGTGGTGATGCATGTGTTTAGACCTACAAAGCCTTCATTACGTTGGGCAATAGAAGCCGCAAGAACAGAACTTGATTATGCTACACCAGCTTCGCCTTTTACAGTAACAATTACCGGAAGAACAACACGAGTGCCCAGTTCAGTAACTATTGCCGCATGGTTTTCTATCGATAATAATTCTTGGGGAACACTCGCAGGTACAGGATGGACAGTCTTGGGTGGTGCTCAATATAGAAATGGTTCTGGAACTGGAAATAGTTCAACTTATGCATATAATATTAAGTCTGTTGCCGGAGCTACTAATAACGTAAGTAAGAATCAGACCGCACTGGGAGGTGATGCAGGTACAACAATGATTATCACTTTTTTTGAAATGGCGCATGGTATGAGTGCATTGTTATTGTAACGATGATATCGTTTAAAAAAGAATCTAATCCGAAAATAATTTTGTTCTAATTTATCTCTAATGATGCGTTAGCAACTTGCAGTTGCTAAACTCAGGGAGTATCAAGACGATTTTTTTCATACTAGTATTTTTTTCACTAACAGCATCAGGACAAATTACATATTTCAGCAGTTCAGCTAATCCGGCTGATGCTCCTGCTGCTTCATTGGCATCAGCAACAGTGGCTGTTACTCCACCCGCATCAATGCAGCAAGGCGATCTGGTAATTATGATTGGTCAGAGAAGAGTTTCTAATATTACACTTACTATAGTCGAAACGGGTGGGCAGACTTGGAATGCATTACCAGTATTAACAGGAACAACCAATGTTTCACCAAGAATTTTTTGGTGCAGGTTTAATGGTACATGGACTGCCAACCCTTCAGTTGGTATGACAGCATCATCTACCAACACAGTAGTAATGCATATATTCAGACCACCCGGAAGGAATTATTCATGGGCAATTGATGTGGCTCAGGCAACAACAGCTCATGCAGCTGCAGCCAGTATTACAAGAACAGGGGTAACAACTATCAGACCTAACACGGTTACACTCGCTGCATGGTTTACTGCTGATGATAATTCCTGGGGAGCACCTTCCGGAGGATGGACAACAGCAGGTTCTGGACAATATAGAAACACGGCGGGTACTGACCAGAGTTCTACGTATGCTTATCAGATTAGAACCACCGCAGGGGCAACAGGCGATGTAGCAAAAAGTCAAACTGCTAATGGTAACGATGCTACCCGATCTGCAATCGTAACGTTTTATCCTTACCGTACAAATATGCCAGCTTACCTTCTAGATTAAATATAGTAATCAGTACGTAGTAGGAGATATTATTAATTGAATTCTAATTTTTTACTAACCTGTATTTAATCATGCAACAATAGTATTGCACTCAGTATTCACTGACGAAATCTAATACCGGTATTCTTTTTTAAGTATACAATTTCATCAATCCCCTGTGCAAGTAGTTCTGTATTTTAAAAACTACTGCATGAAGAAAACAGTATTGCTTTTTTTGTTGCTTCCTTTTTTTGGATATTCTCAAGTGGAATATTTTGATAGCAATTCAAATCCCGCTGATAACGGATCAGTAAACAGTGCAACTCCTGCAGTTGCCCCACCTGCCGATATGGAAGATGGAGATCTGGTATTACTTATTGGACAAAGACGAACGTCAAATGTAACATTGAATATCAGTGCAACGGGTGGACAAGATTGGAATGCATTGCCTGCTCTAACTGGTACGGCAAATGTTTCTGCCAGAATTTTCTGGTGTCGTTATAACGGAGAGTGGACAGCTAACCCATCTATCAGTATGGGCGGTACAGGTGGAAATACAATTGTAATGCATGTATTCCGGCCACCAAGCAGAGGGTATACCTGGAAGCTGGATGTTAATCAGGCGCAGACAGGCTCCGGTGCTGCGGCAACAATTACAAGGACAGGGGTAACAACAAACAATGCCAACACCGTATCGCTTGCTGCCTGGTTTACAGCCGATGATAATTCCTGGGGTAATATGAATGATATTAGTGGAACAGGCTGGGATGTAACAGGTAATGCGCAATACAGAAACAGGCAGGGCTCAGATCAAAGCGCAACATTTGCTCATCTGATTCGAACTACGGCTGGGGCAACTGGTAATGTATCAAAACAGCAAACACAATTTGGTAATGATGCTACGCGAACCGCCATTGTTAGTTTTTATTGTTTTCGTACCAATATGCCTTTGTATATGTTTTGATGAACTGCAAACTGTTAATTTCCCCCTTACGTTTATCATATCTGCACCTGATTGCTTATCTTGTACTCAATTAGTAAGCATAGGATGAAAATTATTTTTACAGGTCTGCTTTGTGCGTCATTAACAATTGTAATGGCACAAAAGAATACAGCCAAACCACCGGCAACTACTAATGCTGCCATTAAATTAGCCAGTATAAACGATACGCTTCAATATGCTATCGGTGCATTCCTCGCCCAATGGGTAAATAACCAGGGATTTCTTATTGAAAATCCAACCCTTTTCATAAAAGGGATGGATGATATTTTTCAAAACAAACCGCGGATGCTTCCAGATTCCATCATTAGTCCGCTTATTACTTCTTACCAGCGCATTACCCAGAAAGACCGTGCCTTTAAACTGGAACAACAGTTGTTCACGAATATTAAACAGCGACCAGGGTTAGGTATTTTTCCCAATGGGGTTCATTATTTTATTTTACGTTCAGGGCAGGGGGCTCGAGCTATGATCAGCGATTCTGTTGTAGTAAACCTGAAGGGCGCTCTGGCAGACGGTACTGTTTTTGAAGATACATACAGTAATAAGACACCTCAGTCTATATTATTGTCGCAATTAATACCAGGTCTTTCAGATGCTATCCAGCAAATGGCTGTAGGTTCAAAATGGCAGTTGTATATACCATCGGTTCTGGCTCATGGCGAAAAAGGGGTATCTGGTAATAATGGCGTATACATTATTCCTCCGGGCAGTGCATTAACTTATGAAGTAGAGTTGCTCGATATAAAACCCGTGAAAAAGTAAGCGTAAATTTTAAGGTAGATTTCAGTTATATTGTCCAAAATCTTTATATTTTCGGTATCACAAACTATTCAAACATGAAAAAAATTGTCTCAACGCTCTTATTGGGAGCTTTTATAGTAGGTACAGCTAGTGCTCAAACAAAAACTGCAGCCGAGATTGCCAAAGAAAAAGCAACTCAAGACTCACTTCAGTATGCACTGGGTGTTTACATGATTAAATCGCTCGAAAAGAAAGGTGTACTCATTAAAGGAGCTATGTTCCAGAAAGCGGTAGATGATGTTCTGACTAAAAAGAAGTTAATGATCAGCGAAGCAAGTGCTGAAAAAATGATCAATGTACTGGATGCTGATGTAGCTGGTGTAAAGGGTGTGATGATGGAACAGTCGCTGTTTGCAGAATTGGCTAAACAAAAAGGTGTAATTACCATGCCTAGCGGAGTTCGTTATGCAGTGATTACCCGTGGTACAGGCGTTACACCAGAACCTGAAGATTCAGTGGTGGTAAATGTAACAGGTACAACACCCGATGGTACCGTTTTTGTTAACTCTCAAACAAACCAGGAATCGTTTCTGCTGACTGTGAGTCAACTGGTTCCAGGTTTACAGGATGCAGTATTGAGAATGAAAGCTGGTTCTATCTGGAGGGTATTTATCCCTGCAAATCTTGGTTTTGGAGCAACAGGTAATGGTAAAACTGTTCCGCCAAACACACCACTTATTTATGATATTGCGCTGGTATCTGTTCGTGCAGCAAAAAAATAAGCAGAAATTCACGCTTTTGAGTGAATAGAAGTGGTTGCTAAAAAGACATAACTATATAACTAGTTCATTTTCAGCATAATATCATGGCTCCGGAATTTATTCCGGAGCTTTTTTTTAGGGGATAATTTAATCCGGGATGGAGATTCAGTGAATTGGTATTATTCCTACCTTTGCCGCCTCGAAAATGGGAGCCTGTGTTCCCGTCAAAAAAATATTTAAACAAGCACTTTTATGGCTGACTTGAAATTTCAACGCAACTTCGGTATTGCCGCTCACATTGATGCCGGTAAAACCACCACTACCGAGCGTATCCTGCGCTATACAGGTATGATTCACAAAATTGGTGAGGTACACGATGGTGCCGCTACCACAGACTGGATGGAACAGGAGAAAGAAAGAGGTATCACTATTACTTCGGCTGCTGTAAGCTGCCAGTGGAACTTCCCGACTGTAAAAGGTAAGGCTGATGCGAATACCAAAAGCTACTATTTTAATATCATCGATACTCCGGGTCACGTAGACTTTACCGTAGAGGTAGAGCGTTCAATGCGTGTACTGGATGGTCTGATCGCCCTGTTTTCAGCGGTGGATGGCGTTGAGCCCCAGTCTGAAACCGTATGGCGTCAGGCAAACCGTTACAAAGTTCCACGTATCGGTTTCGTAAACAAAATGGACCGTTCAGGTGCCGACTTCCTGAATGTGGTAAATCAGGTAAAAGAAATGCTGGGTGCAAAAGCTGTTCCCCTGCAGTTACCTATCGGTGCAGAAGATAACTTTAAAGGTGTGGTGGATCTGATCAAAATGAAAGGAATCATCTGGCACATGGAAACAGAAGGTATGACATTCGACGAGATTGATGTACCTGCTGATATGAAAGAAGACGTAGAGTTCTGGAGACAGAACCTGATTGAAGCAGTAGCTGAATATGATGATACGCTGATGGAGAAGTTTTTCGATGATCCAAGTAGCATATCTGAGGATGAAGTACATGAAGCTATCCGTAAAGCATGTATCGACCTAAGCATCGTTCCAATGATGTGTGGTTCATCATTCAAAAACAAAGGGGTGCAAACTGCACTCGATGCGGTATGTCGTTACCTGCCATCTCCTGTAGATATTGAAGATACTGTAGGTACTGATCCTGATACAGGCGAAACCATTACCCGTAAGCCAAATGCAAAAGAACCATTTGCTGCCTTGGCTTTTAAAATTATGACTGACCCATTTGTAGGTCGTCTGGCGTTCTTCCGTTGCTATAGTGGACACCTCGATGCCGGTTCATACGTATTGAACGTAAGAAGTGGTAAGAAAGAGCGTATCAGCCGTATCATGAAAATGTTTGCCAATAAACAAAACCCAATCGATTTTATCGAAGCAGGGGATATTGCAGCGGCAGTAGGTTTTAAAGAGATCAAAACCGGAGATACACTTTGTGATGAGAACCATCCGATCACTCTTGAGAACATGTTCATTCCTGAGCCTGTAATCGCTATCGCTGTTGAGCCTAAAACACAGGCCGACGTTGATAAAATGGGTATGGCCATCGCTAAACTGGTGGAAGAAGATCCAACACTGCGTGTAAATACCGATGAAGATACTGGTCAAACCATCCTTCGTGGAATGGGAGAGTTACACCTGGAGATCATCGTAGACCGTATGCGCCGTGAGTTTAAAGTAGAAGTAAATCAGGGAGCTCCCCAGGTTGCGTATAAAGAATCTTTTGGTAAAGAAATTGAACACCGTGAAGTGCTGAAAAAGCAGTCAGGTGGTCGTGGTAAGTTCGCCGATATTCAATTCTCTATCGGACCTGCTGATGAAGAGTGGCTGAAAGAAAATGAAGGCAAACACTTCCAGTTTGTGAACGATATCTTTGGTGGATCTATCCCTAAAGAATTTATCCCTGCAATTCAGAAAGGTTTCGAAACATCAATGGCTACAGGTGTGTTGGCTGGTTATCCGGTAAACAACATGAAAGTGCGCATTTTTGATGGTAGCTATCACGATGTGGATTCTGATTCAATGTCATTTGAATTGTGTGCTAAATCTGGTTTCCGTGAAGCTGGACGTAAAGCAAAACCAACATTGCTGGAGCCTATCATGAAAGTAGAGGTATTAACCCCAGACCAGTACATGGGTGATGTAACAGGTGACCTGAACCGTCGTCGTGGTATGCTGGAAGGTATGGACAGCCGTGCCAATCTCCAGGTAATTAAAGCGAAAGTTCCATTGAGCGAAATGTTTGGTTATGTAACCCAATTGCGTTCACTGTCATCCGGTCGTGCAACTTCAACCATGGAGTTCTCACATTATTCTCCTGCACCAAATAATATTGCAGAAGAAGTGATGGCGAAAAACAAAGGAAAAGTGAAGATTGAGGAATAATTTTTCGTGAGACATGAGAATCGTGAGACGTGAAAAGGAGATTATTCTTCCAGATAAAAAGCCCCGACAATTTATTTTGTCGGGGCTTTTACTTTAAATATCAATGAGGAACAGTAACAACTCCTTTCACCTTTCACTTTTCACGTCTCACGAGTCTCACGTCTCACGACCCTCCCATCACTTACAAAACTGCTTCAATATATCCGCTGCTCCCGGGTAGTTTTTGGCAACTGCAATCTGTAGCGACTTACAACCAGCTTCCTTATTACCTGAATTTACATAACTGGCGCCCTTGAAGAATTCAGATTTGCCGTCATTGGTTATTTTCATGGCGATGACTTTATCAAAATAATAGATTGCTTTTTTATAGTCTTTCAGATTGTAATAACAAATGCCGGCATTTTCGAACATACTATAGCTAAACGGACTGATATTAAGTGCTGCGACAAATTTTCTGGCTGCTGTGGCAAAATCGCCTTTGCCAAAAGCAGCAACAGCCTCATTATAAATAGCAGTAGCTCTGTTGATGTCATCTTTCGAAGCGGTGGCAACAGTAGTATTCATGTTGTTTTGAATCTCTTCTTTTCTTTTGAGTAATGCCTGGTAATCAGCACTGGGTGTTGTGTTTTCAGCAGGTTTAAACATAGCAAGGGCGCTGTCAGCCATCTTTAAAAGCTCTGGCGTGCCTCTTTGCATGGCATTTAACATACCAAGTAAATATAGCTGCCATGGAAATGCTTCATTTCTATAATGGGTATATGTCCTGAATGCTTTTCCAAGTGCAGCTGTATCTTTTCTTTTGGCTTCTACCGCAATCAAAGTCTGATAATAAGTGTTGGCCCTGGGTCGGTTATAATAAGCTGTTTGAGCATAATGTTTGGCACTGTCGTATTTCTCTGTAAGAAAATAAACATTCGCAATCAAAAAGTGACTGTAATAAACATAAGGGTTATAAGGCATTGCTTTTCGCAACAGTCTTAATGCTTCGTCATATTGTTTATTCTCAGAGTAATATCTTCCTATGATGGCTTCAATAGGTTGAGAAGAAGAAGTAAGATTGGGAATAGGAGGAAACATCTTTGTTACTTCCGACAGCGGAAGGGTCATGGGTTCATTTTTCAGGTCTGGTACCACTTTCAGTTGAGCCTTTAACGAAGTGTAAGTCATGTAAGTGAGATAGGAAGCGGGTAATAAGAGTATAATGGTAAATAGTCCATACAAAGGATGCCATAAGGATTTAGAAGGTGTAACATCCTCAGTATTAACCTGCTTTCTTGCCATGATGTATGCGCCAACATTAAAAGCACAAACCGATGCAAAGAATACCTGCATGATGGCTCTTTCAATGGGAAAATTCAAGCCTGCATCAACTGCATAAACCAACAAGGCAAAAAATGAAAAGAGCGAAATAAGTTTGATTTCTTCCGTAGCTGCCGATCGCCAGGTTTTGAGGGTAAATAAGAACAAGCAAACAAAAAGCGACAGGTAAAGAAGTCCGCCAGGTAATCCAAGTTCAGCAGCATGTTCCAGAAAATCGTTGTGCGCATGTGCAGGTACATTCAGGTCATTGATATATTCTTTTTCATAGGGAATGGAAGCCAGTTTCCAGTTGCCGTAACCGCAACCCATCAGTGGATTTTTCAGGATATAGTCGGCAGCATGTTCCCATAATTTAAAACGATAACTGGAGGCATCGTTGGTTAAAGCAATAGAGCTAAGATTACCTACCACATTTCCATACCTGCCTGCATTATTATCCTGTATGGTAGTAGCCTGGGTATAAGTTATCTGGGAAATAAAGTATGCTGCGAGTATAGGTAAAATGATGTAGGCAATTCTATACAGCAGCTTTTCGGTTTGCCTACCTCGTGTGTATTGTAGCACTACAAATCCAATATACACTGCTGTTACTAATATCAGGCTTACATAAGATGCCCTTGCACTCGCCATGAATAGGGTGGCTATACCAAGTGTAAGTGCCAGTAAGTGAAATATTCTTTCTGCGAGTTTGGAGTAATAAAGTGCGTACAATACGAAAGGTATTTTAATGGCAAGGCTCGCAGCAAAAATGTTTTTGTTACCTGTGTTTCCATTCAGGTTATTGATTAATGTGCCTAATGGAGTCTCCGCAATCCCATTAAAGAACTTGCCAAAATATTGAACCGATTCTATAAGCAGAATGAGAGACAACACCTGCGCAATTGCTTTAAAAAGCTGCTGATTCCCGTAAAAAAATACCGCAATATTGAAAAAAGCAATAACGGTAACGATAAATCTGGCATAGCAAACCCATGCTTCTACCTGGTTAATGGCAAAAAAGATCGAGAAACCGGCCAAAACAAAGAGGCCCAGCAGCAGTTTCGAGAATAACTGCCTGAAAATCAATTGAACTGTATCGCCATAAAGGTCCTTTCTTGCTAAAATGTAACCCGAAACCAGCAGGTCTAATATCGACAGGTATAACCATTGCGGCCCCATTACATCTATGGCATTCATGGCTGGAATAAAATGAACAGCCATATATAATATGAGGATCAATAATGGTATCCAGGCAATCTTAGTAGTATTTTTCAGATGTGTAGTCGTGTTTTTTTCAGTAGCTTGCTGAAGCTGGGTAGGGTAGGCAGGTTTCTTCCGGGCCATAATTACAATTGAGTGCCGTGAAATTAATGAATTTAGGAAAGTAATATGGTGAGTATTGATCAGTCAGTAGTGAATAGGGCAAAAAATACTCACTATTGACTAATCACTGCTCACTTGGTAAGATTTTCGGGGTTAAAACGATAAAATCCCTCTTTTTATTAAAAAATAATTCCAAAATTCTTGACCATTCCAACAGAGACCCTTACCTTTGCAACCCCAATACGAAAATTGGGTTTCGACTATGTCTCAACGAATCAGAATCAAATTACAATCTTACGATCACAACCTGGTAGATAAATCTGCTGAGAAAATCGTAAAAACTGTACGCAGTACAGGTGCCGTAGTAACTGGTCCAATTCCCTTGCCTACACACAAGAGAATTTTTACTGTTCTGCGTTCACCACACGTAAATAAGAAGAGCCGTGAGCAGTTTCAACTAGCTACTCACAAGCGTTTGCTCGATATCTATACTTCTTCTTCAAGAACTGTAGATGCGCTGAGTAAGCTGGATCTGCCTTCTGGTGTTGAGGTTGAGATCAAAGCCTGATAATAGGCTACAAGTTTCAAGTCCCAAGCTACAATCAAGGATTGAAACATAAGTTCTTACAAATGAATTAATCACCTGCCAACTCTCTGCCTCAAGTGGAGAAGAAAGCAGCTCTGAATAAATAAACGGTCAAAGAGTTGGAAACTGATTTCAAATCAGACATCAGACATCTGCGATCATACATATAAACAGGCCCTTCGAGGTTTGTTTACTTCCGGTACTTCCTCTTCTCCCGATACAATCGGGGGGAAACAAAGGAAAAGGTCGGCAGCGAACAAGGATTGAATCCCGCTTCATCGGTGGGATGTCCTCTTTAACCTTGCGGGGCATAAACCGCAAAAACGATGAAAGGTATTATTGGTAAAAAAATCGGGATGACCAGCATCTTCTCGGCCGATGGTAAGCAAACAGCTTGCACCATCATTGAAGCTGGTCCATGTACCGTAACACAGGTGAAAACTCAGGATGCTGATGGTTACACCGCACTTCAGTTGGCATTTGGCGACAAAAAAGAAAAGCACTCCACTAAAGCCGAGCTTAATCACTTCGCAAAAGCTCAGACAGCCGCCAAAAAATTCGTAAAAGAATTCCGTAATTATTCCATAGAGAAAGCATTGGGAGAAACTGTTACTGTAGACATTTTCGCTGAAGGCGAAAGCGTTGAAGTAGTAGGTACTACCAAGGGTAAAGGTTTCCAGGGTGTTGTAAAACGTCATGGTTTCTCTGGTGTGGGTGAGCAATCACACGGCCAGCACGATCGTCAGCGTGCCCCAGGTTCTATCGGTGGATCATCTTATCCTTCACGCGTATTCAAGGGCATGAGAATGGCCGGACGTATGGGTGGTGACAGGGTGAAAATGAAAGGTCTGAAAGTGGTGAAGATCTTCCCTGAAAAGAACTATATCCTGATCAGCGGATCTGTTCCTGGTCATAACGGTTCAATCGTTTTAATCCAGAAGTAATCACAACTTAATTGAATTGACATGCAAGTAGATGTATTAAATATAAAAGGACAGAAGACCGGCAGAACGGTAGAATTACCAGCTGAGGTTTTCGGTATCGAGCCAAATGATCATGTGATCTATCTGGCTGTAAAACAATACCTGGCTGCAGGCCGTCAGGGTACCCATAAAGTAAAAACCCGTGCCGAGGTGCAGGGTGCCAGCCGTAAGCTGCACAAACAAAAAGGTACCGGTGGCTCACGTAAAGGTAATATCCGTAACCCTTTATACAAGGGTGGTGGTACCATTTTCGGACCTAAGCCTCACGCTTACGATTTCAAATTGAACCGTAAGGTGAAAGATCTGGCGAAGATTTCTGCGCTGAGCTACAAAGCAAAAGAAAGTGCTATCGTAGTAGTAGAAGATATTCAGATGGAAGCACCAAAAACCAAACAACTGGTTGAAGTGATGAAGAACCTGAATATTGCCGATAAAAAAACACTGGTAGTATTGCCTGAGTACAATGATAACCTGTACCTGAGCACCCGTAACGTGCCAAATGTTGCCAGCACATTGTTGGCCGACATTAACACTTATGAAATCATGAATGCAGATGTACTGGTAATTACAGAAAACACCGCCAAAATCTTCGCAGAAGAAGAGGCCGTAGCTTAACCAATTAGAAACGTTTCAACCGAAATACAATGAAACTGAGTGAAGTATTAGTAAAGCCTATTTTAACCGAGAAAGCCAATGCACAGCAGGAAAAGCTGAGAAGATATGCTTTCAGAGTAAACCGTAAGGCGAACAAACTCGAGATCAAAAAAGCAGTAGAAGAATTTTATGGTGTGAATGTAATTGATGTGAACACTGCTGTTGCTCCGGGCAAAAATAAAACCCGCTACACAAAAGCCGGTTTTATCCAAGGTGCGAAATCTGCTTATAAAAAAGCATTCGTAACCGTAGCCGAAGGAGAAGCAATTGATCTGTACGCAAACATTTAATCCCCCCGCCCTGAAGGGAGCTGGAGGAGGTAAAATGATAAAGTATGGTAGTTCAACTACCGCAAAAGTTGATTAATAAATTAAACCTTAATTCCCTTTAGGGGTTGGGGGCAAAAGAAAAGAAAATGGCACTTAAGAAGTACAAACCGATGACAGCAGGTACACGCTGGAGAATCGGAAACGCTTATGCTGAGATCACTACCAACAAGCCTGAAAAGAGCTTATTGGAGCCTCAAAAAAAGACCGCCGGACGTAACTTCCAGGGTCGTCGCGCAATGCGTTATATGGGCGGTGGTAGCAAACAACACTACCGTATCATCGATTTTAAAAGAAACAAAAGAGATATTGCGGCTACGGTAGTCTCTATTGAATACGATCCAAACCGTACTGCATTCATTGCATTGTTGCAGTATACCGATGGTGAAAAGCGTTACATCATTGCTCCACAGGGTTTACAGGTGGGTGCAAATGTAATTGCCGGTGATGAAGTGGCTCCTGAAATTGGTAACGCACTGGCTATGAAAAATATGCCATTGGGTACCATGATCCACAACATCGAATTACAGCCTGGTCAGGGCGGTAAAATGGTAAGAAGTGCTGGTGCTTCTGCTCAGTTAGCGAACAAAGAAGAGAAATACGCAGTATTGAAAATGCCTTCTGGCGAATTGCGTAAAGTATTGATCAACTGTTATGCTACTGTAGGTGTGGTATCGAATAGTGACCATAACCTGGAAACTGCAGGTAAAGCGGGTAAAAACCGTTGGAAGGGTATCCGTCCACGTGTACGTGGTGTTGCGATGAACCCTGTAGATCACCCGATGGGTGGTGGTGAAGGTAGAGCTTCAGGTGGTCACCCACGTAGCAGAACCGGTAAGTATGCAAAAGGTGAGAAAACCCGTACAAGAGGAAAATCAAGTGATAAACTGATTATTCAACGCAGAGACGGTAAAAAAATAGCAAAATAATTTGAAAGTGTGACAATTTGAAAATTTGAAAATGAAAACCTCAAATTCTCAAAATGTCAGAATAAACACTCTCAATTTTCAAATTTTCAAATTTTCAAATTAACTCATTACTATGGGTCGTTCGATTAAAAAAGGTCCTTACGTAGATGCCAACTTAGAAGGCAAAGTAGAAGGTATGAATGATGGTAAGACGAAGAAAGGTGTTATTAAAACCTGGAGCCGTCGCAGTACCATTACGCCTGATTTCGTTGGGCACACTTTTGCAGTGCACAATGGAAACAAGTTCATCCCTGTTTATGTAACCGAGTTCATGGTTGGACATAAATTAGGTGAATTTGCTCCTACACGTAACTTCAGAGGACACGCAGGAACTAAAAAATAATAATTAGGTCCATGACCAATGGTTGATAGTGAATAGCAGAACCCAGGTCAGGATCAGAAACCAATAAAGAAATGGAAGCAGTAGCTAAACTGAACAATTATCCTACAGGGCCGCGCAAAATGCGTTTGCTGGCTGATGTGATCCGTGGAATGGAAGTAGAGAAGGCCTTAGCCATTCTTGAACACCACCCACAACACAATGCTGTGCCCCTGGCAAAATTGCTGAAGAGTGCTATCAGCAACTGGGAGCAGAAAAACAATGGCGCCAGCGCGGCAGACAGCAGCCTGGTGGTAAAAACTGTATTCGTTGACGGAGGCCGTGTACTTAAGCGTATGCGTCCAGCACCCCAGGGCCGTGGCTACAGGGTACGTAAGCGCAGTAACCATGTAACATTAATCGTAGATTCTAAAAACTAATTGTAAAACCACTATATGGGTCAGAAAGCAAATCCAATTGGTAACAGGTTAGGTATCATCCGCGGATGGGAAAGTAACTGGTATGGTAGTAAGAAAGACTATGCAACCAAGTTAATTGAGGATCATAAAATCCGTACTTACCTGAACGCCCGTATCAACAAGGGCGGTATTGCCAAAATTGTAATAGAGCGTACCCTGGGTAAGCTGATCGTTACTATTCACACATCTAAGCCAGGTATCATTATCGGTAAAGGTGGTGGAGAAGTAGACCGTATCAAAGAGGAACTTAAAAAGTTAACCGGTAAAGAAGATGTACAGATCAACATTCTGGAGATCCGTCGTCCTGAGCTGGATGCCAATATCGTTGGAGATACCATCGCTCGTCAGATCGAAAACCGTATCAACTTTAAACGTGCTACCAAAATGGCGATCGCTTCAACCCTGAGAATGGGAGCTGAAGGTATCAAAATCAAATTGAGTGGTCGTTTGGGTGGTGCTGAAATCGCTCGTAGCGAAGAATTCAAACAAGGTCGTGTGCCTTTGCATACTTTCCGTATGGATATCGATTACGCTAACGTATATGCACAAACTGTATACGGTAAAATCGGTATCAAAGTATGGATCTGTAAAGGAGAAGTGCTTGGTAAGCGTGAACTGAACCCCAATTTCGTAGGTGGTAAGAATGATATGAGCGAAAGAAGAGGTGGTGAAGAAAGAGGCGGTGGTCGTGGCGACAGAAGAGATGACCGTGGCGGACGTGGTGGTGGCGACAGAAGAGACAACCGCAGTGGTGGTGGAAGAGACAGGAGATAATTTGAAAATGTGGCAATTTGAAAATTTGGGAATGTTTATCGTACCAAATTTTAGATAGCCTCAAGTGATCAAATTCACTCATTTTCAAATTCACAAATTTTCAAATTTTCAAATTGTAATAAATGTTACAGCCTAAAAGAAGTAAACACAGGAAACAGCAGAAAGGCCGCATTCGTGAAGTGGCTAAGCGTGGTACTTCCATTTCATTTGGTTCATTTGCCCTGAAGGCGCTCGAGCCAATTTGGTTAACCAATCGCCAGATCGAATCTGCACGTCAGGCAATGACACGTGCTATGAAACGTGAGGGTAACGTTTGGATCCGTGTATTCCCTGATAAAATCATTACCCGTAAACCTCTTGAGGTAAGGATGGGTAAAGGTAAAGGTAACCCTGAATTCTGGGCTGCTGTTGTAGAACCAGGACGTATCATCTTCGAATGTGATGGTGTTACACCTCAGGTAGCTCAGGAAGCCATGGAACTGGCTGCTCAGAAACTGCCCATCAAAACCAAATTTATTGTAAGGAGAGACTTACAAGCATAATTTGAAAATGAGACAATTTGGAAATTTGAAAATGTTTTCAGGTTGTCTAAACAGAGAAAGTAATTTCTACATTTTCAAGTTTTCAAATTTTCAAATTGAAGAAAATGGCAAATAAAAAAGTTGAATTTAATAAGGGTCTGAAAGATATGAATGCTGCGGACCTGCAAGCGAGGATCCAGGAAGATCAGCTCCGTCTGAAGAAATTGGAATTCGCTCATGCAATTTCTCCACTCGAAAACCCGATGACTGTTCGTGGTTTACGCAGAGATATTGCTCGTCTGAAGACAGAACTGAAGAAAAAAGAATTAGGCATATAAAAACAGCTGCGAGCTGCGAGCCACGAGCTGCGAGCTTGTACAAAATCAAAATGCTCGAATCAGCCTTGGGCTGATCAGAGCTCATAGCTAAAAAAAAATAACAATGGCTGAAGTAAGAAATTTACGCAAAACAAGGATCGGGGTTGTAACCAGCGATAAAATGGATAAAACCATTACTGTTGCGGTTGAAAGAAAAGTAAAACACCCTATCTACGGAAAGTTCGTAAAGAAAACCACTAAGTTCCATGCACATGACGAAAAAAGCGAGTGTGGTATTGGTGACGTAGTAAAAATTATGGAGACTCGTCCGCTGAGTAAAACAAAGCGTTGGAGACTGGTTGAAATAGTTGAGAAAGCAAAATAAACACAGCTGTGGCTCAAGCCACAGGCTTCAAGCTGCAAGCTGCAAGAATTTGAGCTGTAGCCTCTGATAAAATTGATAAAAATTCAGCGTAGCGTTAAACCGAAACTGAAAGCTAAAAGCAAAAAAAATGATTCAGCAAGAAAGTAGATTGAATGTAGCTGATAACAGTGGTGCCAAAGAAGTGCTTTGTATTAAAGTGCTTGGTAACAGTGGACAGGACTATGCCAAGATCGGTGATAAGATTGTGGTAACTGTTAAAGATGCCATCCCGGCAGGTGGTATTAAGAAAGGTACCGTATCTAAAGCGGTAATCGTTCGTACCAAAAACAAATTGCGTCGTAAGGATGGTTCATATATCCGTTTCGATGACAATGCAGTGGTATTACTGAACAACTCAGATGAGCCACGTGGTACACGTATTTTTGGACCAGTAGCCAGAGAATTGCGTGATAAAGGATACATGAAGATTATTTCACTGGCTCCGGAAGTATTATAAGAAGAAACAAGGATGAAGGAACTGGATACAAGTTTTTTCATCTGACTATATAAAAACAAATAGTTGCTAAGCGATAAAAGTGTTTAGCATTCAGCTTTAAGCCTAAAAAAATGAGTACAAGATTTAAACCCAAATTCAACATCAAAAAAGGAGATACCGTTGTGGTAATCACCGGTGATGATAAGGACTTGAAAAAGCCCCGCAAGGTGTTGGAAGTTATTGTGGATAAAGGCCGTGTGGTGGTAGAGGGCGTGAATATCGTTACCAAACATACCAAACCTTCTGCACAGAATACAAAGGGTGGTATTGTAAAAGTTGAAGCTCCAATCAACATCAGCAATGTAATGTTATGGGATGCTAAAACAAGTGCGCCTACAAAGGCAAAACGTACACGCGAAGAAGGTAAATTAGTTCGTATATCTAAAAAATCAGGGGAGGTAATCAAATAATGAGCACTGCAAAATACACTCCGAGATTAGCAGATAAGTACAGCAAAGAAGTTGTACCTGCTTTAATGAAAAAGTTTGCTTACAAAACTGTAATGCAGGCTCCCAAACTGGAAAAAATCTGTATCAACCGTGGCGTTAATGGAGCGGTTACAGATAAAAAACTGGTAGATATCGCGGTAGATGAGCTGAACATGATCACTGGTCAGAAAGCAGTTCCTACTATGTCTAAGAAAGATATCTCAAACTTCAAATTGCGTAAAGGCATGCCAATTGGTGCACGCGTTACCCTGAGAGGGGAGAAGATGTACGAATTTCTTGATCGTCTGGTATCTGTTGCACTGCCGCGTGTACGTGACTTTAAAGGAATCAGCGATAAAGCATTTGATGGCCGTGGTAACTACACATTGGGTGTTACAGAGCAAATTATTTTCCCTGAAATCGATATCGATAAAGTAAATAAAATTACCGGTATGGATATCACTTTCGTAACTACTGCTCAAACCAACGAAGAAGCATATGAGTTACTGAAAGAACTGGGTATGCCTTTTAAAGGAACAAAAAAAGACAATAACTAAAAAGTAACTGGTAGCAGCCGGTTTGTAAAAAGCAAATCCGGAACCTACTCAAATCTAAACATAAAAAAATGGCAAAAGAATCAGTTAAAGCCAGACAAAGAAAGCGCGAGGCAATGGTAGCCCAGTATGCAGAAAAACGTGCCGCTCTTAAAGCAGCAGGTGATTATGCAGCATTGGATAAACTGCCAAAAAATGCTTCACCTGTTCGTTTAAAGAACCGTTGTCAGCTTACAGGACGTCCGAAAGGTTATATGAGATACTTCGGTCTCTCAAGGGTAATCTTCCGCGATATGGCCCTGAATGGTAAAATTCCAGGTGTTAAAAAAGCAAGCTGGTAATAACCCGGATCCTGATGTATGTCGGGAGGATGGACACAAAATTTTGAACACGAATAATTCTAATAAAAATGGTAACTGATCCAATAGCAGACTTCTTAACCAGGATTCGTAATGCACAGATGGCTGGTCACAGACTGGTAGAAATTCCTGCTTCTAATCTGAAAAAACGTATGACAGAAATCCTGTATGAGCAGGGCTATATCCTGAAATACAAATTTGAAGATGATAACAAGCAAGGTCTCATCAAGATCGCGCTGAAATACGATCCTTCTACTAAACAACCTGCGATCCGCTCTCTGGAAAGAGTAAGCCGTCCAGGCCTGCGTCAATATGCAAAACCTGCTGAAATCAAAAGAGTAATCAATGGTCTCGGTGTGGCAATCTTAAGTACATCTAAAGGTGTATTAACAGATAAACAAGCAAAAGCGCAGAATGTAGGTGGTGAAGTTCTTTGCTACATCTCTTAATTGAAATTGATATTGTCCTGTCTGACAATTAAGCTTTTTAGTCGGAGCTGAACACGGTCAGGATTTTAGTTGAACAATAAAAAAGAAACGACTATGTCACGTATTGGAAAACAACCTGTAGTTATCCCGGCTGGTGTAACCGTTACAGTTGGTAAGGATAACCTGGTAACTGTAAAAGGTCCGAAAGGCGAATTAAGCGAAAACATTGATAGAGATATCATTGTAACTGTAAAAGACAATGAAGTAATCTTTGCTCGTCCTACAGACCAAATCCGTCACCGCGCCATGCATGGATTATACCGCGCATTGGTGAGCAATATGGTGAAAGGTGTAACTGAGGGCATTAAAAGAGAACTGGAATTGGTGGGTGTGGGTTTTAAAGCCGCTAACACTGGTAACCTGTTGGATCTTGCTTTAGGTTATTCTCACAACATCATCTTTGAAGTTCCAAAAGAGTTGAAAGTAGCGACTGTTACTGAAAAAGGTCAGAACCCAAAGATCCTGTTAGAAGGTATCGACAAACAATTGATTGGTCAGGTTGCAGCAAAACTGAGAAGTTTACGTAAACCAGAACCATACAAAGGTAAAGGTGTGAAATATGCTGGTGAGATCCTGAGAAGAAAAGCAGGTAAAGCAGCCGGTAAATAAAGAATAGTTTATGGTCCATGGTCTATGGACTTAAATAAAATGTAAAACAAGCTTCCGGCCGAATCGGAAGTAACAAATAGCAAACAATGGGTAAATTAATTCAAAGGCAAAAAATCAGGTACCGCATTCGTAAGAAAGTGCAGGGTACGGCTGCTCAGCCCCGCTTATCTGTATTCAGAAGCAATGCTGATATTTATGCTCAACTGATCGACGACGTTAATGGCCTTACACTGGCTGCAGCTTCATCACGTGATAAGGATATTGCTGCACAGAAGGTAACCAAAATCGAAAAGTCGAAACTGGTAGGTGCAGCAATCGCACGTAAAGCCACTGAACTGGGATTGAATACAGTTGTATTTGATCGTGGTGGTAACTTATACCATGGCCGCGTTAAATCCGTAGCTGATGGTGCAAGAGAAGGTGGTCTTCAATTCTAATCTGCTAACACAAATAATCGTTAGATAAATGTCTAAAGTAAACGTAAATAAGGTAAAAGCCGGTGGCGACATGGAACTGAAAGAAAAAGTAGTTGCCATTAACCGTGTGGTGAAAACCACTAAAGGTGGTCGTACCTTCAGCTTCTCAGCACTAGTAGTAGTGGGTAATGAAAGTGGTGTTGTTGGACAAGGTCTGGGAAAAGCCAAAGAAGTTCAGGAAGCCATTACCAAAGGCATCGAAGATGCTAAGAAAAACCTGGTAAAAGTTCCGGTAATGCATGGAACTGTTCCTCACGAACAGTGGGCGAAAGAAGGTGCTGCCAAAGTGTTGATTAAACCAGCAGCTCATGGTGCGGGTGTAATCGCCGGTGGTAGCATGCGTGCAGTATTGGAAAGCGCAGGTGTAACAGACGTACTGGCAAAAAGCCTCGGTTCTGCAAACCCACATAACGTGGTGAAAGCAACCATCAAGGCACTGAGCCTCTTGCGTGAGCCTATACAGGTTGCGAAAACCCGTACGGTGAAACTGAGTAAAGTATTTAATGGATAATTGCCAATAGCTAATAGCTAATAGCTTATCATTTCAAAGCCATTAGCTATTAGCCATTAGCGATCACAATAACTCGTTATGAAAAAAATTAAAATCACACAGATTAAAAGTGGTATCGACAGACCAGAGCGTCAGAAGCAAACACTGATTGCATTAGGTTTGAAGAAAATGCATGCTTCAAAAGAAGTAGAAGCTACTCCTCAGATACTGGGCATGGTGAATAAAGTAAGCCACCTGGTGAAAGTAGAAGAGCTTAATTAATTTGAAAATTTGAAAATGTGCTAATTTGTCCGAAAGGACTCCTTTGGAGAAAATGAGTCAATGTACTTGATTCATTTTCTGTTTACAGGATTCGATCCTCTTTCATTTTCAAATTTTCAAATTCCCAAATTTTCAAATTAACACGCGAGGGGTGATTCCCCGAAAGTTCAAAATCAGATAAAACATGAAATTACACAATCTCCAACCTGCAGCAGGTTCTACACACAAAGAAAAACGTTTAGGTCGTGGTGAAGCATCCGGTAAGGGTGGTACATCTACAAAAGGTAACAAAGGTGGTCAGAGCCGCGCCGGTTATAAAAGTAAAATGGCTCACGAAGGTGGTCAGATGCCAATTCAGCGTCGTGTACCAAAACGTGGTTTTAAAAATAACAACCGCATTGAATTCGTAGTATTTAATCTGGGTCAGATCGATCAACTGGTTGAAAAATATGGTTTCACAGAATTCAGTCTTGAAAACCTCTACATCAATGGCTTAATCAGCCGTACCGATAAAGTAAAAGTATTGGCCAACGGAGAACTGAAAGCCAAAGTAAGTTTCAAGGTGAATGCGATCAGTGAAAAAGCAAAAACTGCTATTGAAACTGCAGGTGGTAGCGTTGAAATTATCAAGTAATTTTATCGTAACTTGCCAGACGCACAAAGTGCGTCTTTTTTTGGTTTAAGACTATTAACGCTTACAATTGCATTCAAGTGAAAAAATTAGTTCAGACATTAAGGAATATTTGGACGATAGAGGAGCTTCGTAACAAGATTATTGTAACACTTGCACTGGTTCTTACTTATCGTATTGGTACGCAGATTGTTTTACCAGGTATCGATCCCGCTAAAATTGAAGCTGCACAGGCATCTGCTCAAAGCAATGGAGGTCTGCTAGGTATTTTCGATATGTTTGCCGGAGGTGCCTTTTCACAGGCATCTATTCTGGCATTAGGTATTATGCCGTATATCTCCGCATCTATCTTTATGCAGTTGATGACCATCCTGGTACCTCAATTACAGAAAGTACAGAAAGAAGGAGACAGTGGTCGTAAAAAAATCAATCAGTGGACACGTTACCTCACTGTTATCGTAACTGCATTCCAGGCAGGAGCCTATGTAGCATACCTGAACAGTCCTGGTTATGCTGAAGCCATCATTCCTGCATATGCGCCATACTTCTGGTTCTCTACAGTTATTACCTTAACTGCAGGTACCATGTTTGTAATGTGGCTCGGAGAAAAAATTCAGGATAAAGGATTGGGCAACGGTACATCTATCATTATCATGGTAGGTATCCTTGCACGTTTACCACAATCATTAATCCAGGAGTTCAGCGCCAAAGGTGAAAGAGCCGGTGGTGGTTTATTGATTTTCCTGATTGAGATTGCCATCCTGATTGCTGTAATCCTCGGATTGATTGTATTGGTACAGGGTGTTCGTAAGATACCTGTAAACTATGCAAAACAAATCATTGGAAACCGCCAGTTTGGGGGTGCACGTCAGTTCCTGCCCATTAAAGTAAACAGTGCCGGTGTAATGCCGATCATCTTTGCCCAGGCAATCATGTTCCTGCCAACACTGGTATCATTTACCAATTTAGATTCTGCTCAGGGTATTGTGAAAATATTTAATGACCATAGCAATACATGGTACATGGTAGTGTATTCAATAATGGTAATTGGATTTACCTTCCTGTATACAGCATTAATCTTTAATCCCAAGCAAATTGCAGAAGATCTGAAGCGTAATAATGGGTTCATTCCTGGAGTAAAACCTGGTCAGCCTACAGCAGATTATATCGGATCTGTAATGGATAGGATTACTTTACCCGGTGCTATTTTCCTGGCACTGGTAGGTATTATGCCCGGCTTTGCCCAGCGTTTAGGTGTAACACAAGGTTTCAGCACCTTCTTCGGAGGTACATCCCTGCTCATTATGGTGGGCGTGGTTCTTGATACCCTGCAGCAAATTGAAACCTATTTATTAATGCGTCAGTATGATGGATTAATGAAGAGTGGTCGTGTACAGGGCAGACAAACTGTATCTACAACAACTATTTAGTGTATTAGGCTATAGTCCATAGACCACGGTTTATGGACTATAAAATAAAATGCGATATTTGCAAACCTGTCCTCCCGCTGATAGTGGGACGACAGGTTTCTTTTTTACCAACCATGTCGAGACGAATAAATATGATCATCTACAAAACAGAAGCGGAAATAGCCCTGATGAAAGAAGCGGCATTACTCGTCAGTAAAACACTGACCGAAGTGGCCAAAGTATTAAAGCCTGGTATGACAACCATGCAGATTGATAAACTTTGTGGCGACTTTGTAAAAGATCATAAAGCGGTTCCTTCATTCTATAATTATCGCGGATATCCGCATAATGTATGTGCGTCTGTGAATGATGTGGTGGTACACGGTTTTCCCAATGACGTTCCTTTAGCAGAAGGAGATATTATTACCGTTGATATGGGTGTAATACTCAACGGCTGGCATGGAGATCATGCTTATACTTTTATTTTAGGTGAAGTTGATGCTGAAGTGATGCAATTGATAAAAGTAACCAAAGAATCATTGTACAAAGGCATCGAAAAAGCTACCGTGAATAACAGGGTAGGAGATATTTCATATGCTATACAGGAACACGCAGAAAAAAAATATGGATACGGTGTGGTAAGAGAATTGGTAGGACATGGATTGGGTCGTAGCCTGCATGAAGATCCGCAAGTGCCTAATTATGGAAAGAGAGGAAATGGGCCGAAGATGAAAGAGAATCTGGTACTGGCTATTGAACCGATGATTAATCTGGGTACAAAAGATGTGTACACCGATGATGATGGATGGACCATTCGCACACAGGATGGTAAAGTATCCTGCCATTTTGAACACGATGTTTGTGTGAAACGTGGAGAGGCTTTAATATTGTCTGATTACAGCATTATTGAAGCTGCAGAGAAAGCCAATCCGAATTTGAACACAGGGTATTACGCCTGATATAATTGATGAACCTAGAAAGACCTTTTTAAAAGGTCTTTTGTTTATACGGATATGCAAAAAACGCTAGTTGTAATAGGAGGAGGTGCGGCCGGATTTTTCTGTGCCGTAAATGCAGCGAGAATAAATCCTCAGTTGAAAGTGTTGTTGTTGGAGAAGACGGGTAAACTACTTTCCAAAGTAAAAATAAGTGGTGGAGGAAGATGTAATACAACACATGCGTGTTTCGAAATACCTGAACTGGCCAAACGATACCCACGGGGACAAAATTTTCTCAAAAAATCTTTTCACTGGTTTAATACCAACGATACTATTAGCTGGTTTGCAGAAAGAGGAGTTCAGTTAAAGACAGAATCAGATGGAAGAATGTTTCCGGTAACAGATAATTCACAAACAGTTATTGATTGTTTGCTGCGTGAAGCAGATAAGCATCGTGTGGAAGTACAACTGAATAGAGAAGTAAAACAAATCGAGAAAGAAGAAAACGGGTTTGTTATTCATTTGTCGAATAGCAACACTATACATGCTAACTATATCTGTGTGGCAACAGGAGGCTATCCGAAGTCTGGCATGTTCGAATGGTTACAACAAACTGGTCATACCATTGAAGAACCTGTTCCTTCTCTTTTTACATTTAATATGTCGGGGCATCAGATCACAACGCTGATGGGTGTAAGTGTACCCAATGCGATGGTAAAAGTATCAGGAACAAAACTCTCTGAAACAGGTCCCTTATTAATTACACACTGGGGTATGAGTGGTCCGGCTATACTGAGGCTATCGGCATGGGGAGCGAGAGAACTGGCAGCAAAGCAATACGCTTTTACTATTAGTGTTAATTGGCTGGGAACAGAAACGGAAAACCAGTTGCGAGATCGCTGGCAGGAAATAAGAGAAAGCAATGCATCTCAAAAAATCGGCAATAAAAATCCTTTTCAATTACCTAACCGTTTATGGTTGTACCTGTTAGAAGAAAGTTTAATTCAACCAGAAATGCGTTGGGCCGATCTACCTTCGAAACTCCAGAATAAACTCATACAAATACTTACAACACAACAGTTCGAGGTAAAAGGAAAAACCACATTTAAAGAAGAGTTTGTAACCTGTGGTGGAATTAAACTATCAGAGATAGACCCGAATACCATGCAAAGCAAAAAAGCAGAAGGGCTGTTTTTTGCAGGAGAAGTAATGGATATTGATGGTATAACCGGAGGCTTCAACTTTCAAAATGCCTGGACCAGCGGTTTTTTAGCCGCAAAAGCTATTGCAGGCTCACATGATAGCTAAAATGCAATAAGTTCCGGTTAATTCATGACACAATGATCATGGGGCTAATCTATAACTTGTAAGGGTAAAAAGCCCTTTTATGCAAACATTCACTCTGCACAGTCGTTTCAGACTTAAATATCCGTTGTTCATGCTGTTTCTTTTTTCGGGAATGATGACAATGGCACAAACGCCATCCATACATTTCATGGTGTCGTTTCCTCAGGCTGCGGAGCATTTGTTGAAAGTGGAAATGCAGTATGATCCCAAAGGAAAAAAGGCAACTATATTTGAATTGCCCAACTGGACAACAGGTTATTACCAGTTGATGAATTTCTCAAAAGACCTGAAAGGGTTTAAAGTAAACAATGTCAAAGGCGATACATTGGCATGGCAACAAAAAACAGCCAATAGCTGGGTCATAACAGGCGATGGTAAACCATTTATTGTTAGCTATAGTATTTATGGTAACAGACGTTTTGTAGCATCAAATTATATTGATGAAGAATTTGCTTATCTGTCACCGGCAGGTATTTTCTTATATCCGGTAGGAGGAATTACTTATTCTTCGGTTATTGAAATACAACCCCACAAAAATTGGAACAGGGTAGCAACAGGTCTCAATCTGGTAAAAGGGAAAGCCTATACTTATACATCTCCTGATTTTGATATTCTTTATGATAGTCCCTTTTTATTGGGGAGCAAACTCGAAGACCTGCCATCATTCCAGGTAAATAATAAGCCACATTATTTTGTGGCATATAAACCCGGCGACTTTGATCGTAATACATTCATGAGCGACCTGCAAAAGATTGTTAGTACCGCATCTGGCATCATTGGCGATATACCTTATGAACATTATAGCTTCCTTGCCATTGGCCCGGGAGGTGGTGGAATAGAACATCTTAATTCTACTTCTATTTCTTTTAGTGGGCAAGGTCTTTCAACAAACAGAGCCGCCAGAAACAGAATGTATCATTTTCTGGCACATGAATATTTTCATCATTATAATGTAAAAAGAATAAGACCGATTGAATTAGGCCCTTTTGATTATAACAAAGGAAGCCGTACCAACTCATTATGGGTATCGGAAGGATTGAATGTGTATTATGAAAACCTGATCCTCAGAAGAGCTGGGTTGAAAACAGATGAAGAAGCATTGGCAACTGTACAACAACAGCTAGCATCATATGAAGCAAAACCTGGAAGGTTGTTTCAGACACTGGCCCAGTCGAGTTATGAAACATGGTCTGATGGGCCATTTGGCAGAACAGGTGATGAAGTAAACAAAACTATTTCTTATTACGACAAAGGACCAGTAGTTGGCGTAATGCTCGATTTCAGGATCAGGTATGTAACAGGTAATAAACGTTCATTGGATGATGTAATGCGCAAACTTTATTATGAGTATTATAAAAAGAAAGGCAGAGGGTTTACAGAAGCAGAATTAAAAAAAGAAATTGAAACAGTAAGTGGAGAGAAAATGGATGATTTTTTTGAGTATATCTATACGTTGAAACCACTCGACTATAATCGTTATTTTGGTTATGCCGGATTATTGGTGGATCAGACTCCAAAGATGATTCCTGCTTATTCGGGACTAGTGGTGGCCGATAGAAGAGATACGGTTATTGTAAACGGCGTTGACTGGCAATCTCCTTCCTGGAACGCAGGATTGAGAAGACAGGCGAAAATTCTTTCTGTAAATGATCAACCGGTAAAAACGACTGCTGAATACACCAAAGCTATTGCAGGTATGAAAACAGGTGATGAAATGCGCATCCATGTAATTACTGGTAATGAGAGCGTGATGTTGAAATTTAAGCTGGGAGAAAAAGAAGAACGCTCTTATGCTTTAACAATTAATCCATCTGCAAATGCAACTGCTCTAAAAGTTCGGAATGGGTGGTTGACAGGAGAAACAGGCAATTGATGTTTTCCTTTTACTTGTTAGCTAAAACTTGTTTGTATTCACTTAGTTTTTTCTGGTACAACTCCAGTTCTGCTTTATCCAGATCATCTTTCATAGCAAGCTGAAGAGCTTTTGTTTGAGCAGTTACGGCACTATTATAATCGGTTGTCCGAAAGCAGGCAAGCGCAAGAGTTGCATACAATTCATAGTCCTCATTTTCTGGAATCGCAAGAATCAGTTGCATCCATTTTTTGGCTTTTATATAATGCTCTTTTTTTGTTACGTTATTGTTGAGGATAATATTTACTGCTGTATTTACATCATACTTATTAAACAAATAAGGGTACTTGCTGATATTTGTATCATAGACTGCTATAAATTTTTCAGTTTCAGTCGGGTTGGCAAATAGTTTTTTCAGGTTGCTTTCATTTTTGTACAAATAATCCAATTGTAAAACCCTGAGCTTAGCTAAAGGATGTTTGGCAGACCTGATAAATGCTTCTGCTTTTTTATAACCTTCACTGTCGGAGCCGCCCGACCACGCATCTTTCAGTACCGTAAAAATTACTTCATTTACTGTTTGTTCTCCATACATCTTGCTGAACTCGGTATCGTGCTGCAACAAATAAGTGAATACCTGTGAATAAGGGTTGGCTACATAATTACGAATGATCTCCCAGTTGCCGGGTAATAGGTAATCTTTTTCAGGAATGGCATCGAAATATCTGTCTAGTTCAGTTTGTGCATCACAAATAAAATTTGTTTCTGAATAGAGTACTGGTTTTTGCTCAGCAGATAAATATTTAAGCAGGAGTGTTGCGTCGGCTTTACCCGCTTTTAACTGTTGTTTCCAGATTTTATAATTATCCTGTTTGCTCACAGCCTGATGGGCGGTAAGTAAAAATCCCTCCGTTTCTTTATAACCTGATTTATGAATAATTTCTCCTGTACTATCTGTGAAGATAAAAGTGGGATTCGAAATGATACCATATTTCCTTCTCAGTTGTTTGGTGGCAGAGTCGGGCTTTTTGGTGTCATCAAAAGATTCAACATTGATAAAGTTGGTGTTATAAAAACCAGCAATTTCTGGTTTCGGGAAAACATTTTTTTCCATTTTTACACAGAGATAGCAGCCTGTTCCGGTAAAATATATCATCACAGGTTTCTTCTCCTTCTTAGATCTGCTTATGAGTTCTTCATAATTTAGGAATTCGAGTTTAATCGTTTCCTGAGCTTTCAGATTAATGCAACACACAAATAAAAGCGTGAATATAGACAGCAGAAACTTCCTCATGTTATAAGTTAATATTCACTAATATATATTAAATCGGAAGGAACATAAAGAAGTTGGGGGTAGTTTAACAAATGGGTATCAACTTGTCATCCCAAAAACAGGATCAATTGTTAAATTTTACCACTTATCCAAACCAAAGGTAATTTTTCGACTGGTTTAACTATTTTGAACCCAACTAAAACACTCGCTATGAGAAGACCTTTAATAGCCACATTAGTATGTGCCGGAATATTGGGTTTGCATGCCAATGCGCAGCAACCCAACGCCGTTCCACCCGGAGCAAAACCAGCCGGAGATACTTCTAAACCAGCAGCGGCTCCCAAAAAACCATCTGTTGCCGACAAAACAAAAGGTAATAAGAAAATTGATGGACTGTTCACCCTCTATCAGGATACTACAACAGGAAGTGTTCAGATGTATATCAGAAAGGACCAGTTGAATAAGGAGTTTATTTACCAGAGTTTCTCCATCAACGGGCCCACAGCTTTGTTTCTGCACCAGAGTATGCATAGAGCAACAGCCGTTTTCACTATGAAACGTGCATTTGACAAGATTGAGTTTTCTGTAGTGAATACCGGATTTTTCTACGATAAGTCAAACCCGGTAAGCAAAACCGAAAATATAGATAAACCCGAGGCGGTTTTTTACAACGATAAGTTCAGTATCGAAGATTCACTGGGTTATCTCGTAAATGCGGACCAGCTTTTCCTGAGTGAAAAATTAGATCCGGTAAAACCCATTTTTGGACCAGGTCAGGCTACACCTTTCACCTTTAATCTCGGTGGATTGAACCCTACCAAATCTAAATATGCCAATATCCGCTCGTTCCCCAATAATACGGATGTAGTGGTGGATCTTTCTTACGATAATCCAAGCACCATTGCCGCAACCGGGCCAGATATTACGGATGCACGTTATGTGCGTGTTCGTATGCAGCATAGCTTTATTGAAATGCCTAAAAACGATTTTCGTGCAAGAAGAGATGATCCCCGTGTTGGCTATTTCACACAACAACGTAACGATCAAACCAGTATTAGTCCAACACCTTTTAAGGATATGATTAATCGTTGGGGACTGGTAAAAAAAGACCCTTCTGCTGCCGTAAGCGAACCTGTTGAACCATTGGTATACTGGATTGAGAATACAACTCCGGTTGAATATCGCCAGACCATCATGGAAGCAGGTTTGAAATGGAATGAAGCATTTGAAAAAGCAGGATTTAAAAATGCGGTTCAAATGAAAATCATGCCCGATGATGCCACATGGGATCCTGCTGATATCCGCTATAATGTAATCCGTTGGGTATCGTCAGCACAACCTCCTTATGGAGCCATCGGCCCCAGCTTTGTAAATCCGCGTACCGGACAAATTCTGGGTGCAGATATTACCGTAGAATGGTTCTCCGGAAGTGCAACACCTATTTCAGATGAACTGTACAATGGTCCATCAATGGAATCATTTATGCATCAGCCAGGTGTAAATATGAATCATCATGCTACCTGTACGATTGCAGGTGAACTGAAAGCGCAGTTTATGACTGGTCAAACAACCTTACAGGCTATGGATGCGCCGGAAGGAGAAATCAAAGAAATGCATAAGCAGTTCCTGATTTACCTGATCATGCATGAAATGGGGCACACGCTTGGTTTGAACCATAACATGAAAGCCAGCCAGATGTTATCTCCAGCCGATATCAATAATACCTCTATCACCCGTCAGATTGGTCTGATTGGTTCTGTAATGGATTACCCAGCCATCAACGTGTCATTAGACAGAAGCAAGCAGGGTGATTACTATACTACCAAAGCTGGTCCTTACGATTTATGGGCCATTGAATTTGGTTATACACCATTCTCTGAAGCAGGAGAGGAAGCCGGTATTACTAAAATTCTTTCACGCAGTACCGATCCTAAACTGGCATTTGGTAATGATGGTGATGATATGCGTGCGCCTGGTAAAGCCATGGACCCACGCGTAAACGTAAACGATCTTACCAGCGATGCCATTGCTTATGCAGAAGAACGTTTCAAGCTGGTAAATAACCTGATGGGTAAACTGGTACAGAAATACAGCAAACCCGGACAGTCTTACGCCGAACTGCGTACACGTTATGGTACTTTACTCGGACAGCGTAACAGCATGATTAATGCCGTTAGCCGTTATGTAGGTGGTGTATATATCGACAGAAGTTTCCCTGAACAGAATTCTGGTAACAAACCTTATACTCCTACACCATTGGCCACTCAGAAAAAAGCCATGGAAGTGCTGACCAAATACGTGTTTGCACCAAATGCTTTTGATGCTGATGCACAAGTGTTCCCTTATCTGCAATTACAGCGTCGTGGATTTAACCAGCCAAATAATGGTGAAGATTATAAAGTAACCAACAATATTACCGCCATTCAGGTAGGAGGTACACTGGCACATATCCTGAACCCGTCAACCTTACAGCGTATCAACAATACACGTTTGTATGGTAACCAGTACAGTGTGGCCGATGTAATGAATGATCTGGTAAAAGGCATTTTTGATGCGGATATCAATGGTAATGTAAATGTGTATCGTCAGTACCTGCAGACTTCTTTTGTAAAAGGAACTGCTAACCTGATGACACCACAGTCGCCTGTTGATGATGTATCAAAAGCGGCTATTTTATACAGTTTACGTAAACTCCGCACCAAACTGTCAGCGGCTGTTTCAACCAACGAAGAAACAAAAGCACACAGAGCCAATCTGGTGTTTTTGATCGACAAAGCGCTTAAGGTCGATTAAAAAACAGAGAAACAGAGGAATAAGGAATAAGAAATCAGGAAGTAAGGGGTAGCCCCACTTCCTGATTTCTTATTCCTTATTTTTTATTTCACATTCCTTCCAGCTTGCATATGTCAAATCAATCCGTTATATTAAGGGTGTAAAACACCTGCCATGCGAAAAGTAAGTAATGTTCTCCAGCGAAAAGGAAACCGGGTAACCATTGTACCACCCGAAATGACCGTAATAGACGCACTGCGTTTAATGGCCGAACAGAATATTGGTTCGGTAGTGGTAATGAAAGACGAGAAATTTGCCGGTATTATGACAGAAAGAGATTATTCCCGAAAAGTAATTTTGAAAGGACGTCATTCAAGTGATACACCGGTAGGAGATATTATGACAACCGATTTTCCTTATGTAGGCGTGAACGACAGCGTAGATGGCTGCATGCAGTTAATGACATCACATCGCCTACGTTATTTGCCTGTGATAGAAGATGAACAACTAGTAGGTATTATTTCTATTAATGACCTGGTAACAGAAACCATTCTTACACAGGCAGAAACCATTAACCAGTTACAGAGTTATATACAGTCGTAGTATGATTGGGGGTGGAGAGTCCGGAAGACCGAAAGTCGGAAAGACCGGGAGATGAACGCGATTAGGAACTGTTTTTAATGCAAGGTTGATGTTTGCAAACACTTACTGTTCATCGGTTGCTTTCATCTTTCGATAACTGCTCTATTAACTGATGCAATTTATTGGCCAATAATTTTTTGGGTATCAGTTTTGTTTCATAATTAGCAATTATAGCCGGGGAAGTAGTACGCGCCATGGCATATTCAACCACTGCTGTGTCTTTTCCTTTGCAAAGTAATATGCCAATACTGTTCTGCTCAAAAGGGCGCTTCACATCTCTGTCAAGCGCTTCCAGGTAGAAGTTGAGTTTGCCTAAAAACTCGGGTTCAAACTCCTGGATTTTTAATTCGAATAAAACAAGACATTGCAAATCGCGTTGATAAAAAAGCAGGTCGGTATAATAATCTTTGTTACCTACCTGCAACCTGTATTGGTTGCCCATATAAGTAAAACCTTTGCCCAATTCGAGGATAATCTTTTGCAAATTCAGCATTAGTGCTTTCTCAAGGTCTGTTTCTGAGTGACCGTCAGGCAAATCAAGAAACTCGAATATATAAGGGTCTTTAAAAAGATTTTGGGGCAATTGTTTCATTAATGCCGGCGCTTTCTTGTTGGCCAGTACAGTTCTCTCAAAAACAGCCGAATTGAGTTGACGTTCCAGTTCCCGTGTAGACCAATGCTCATTAATGCAGGCATGTATGTAAAACAGTTTTTCTTCAGTTGTTCTGGTCTTAGACAAAATCAATAAATGATGTATCCAGCTAATTTGTGACAGCACTGCTGACACAAATGTAAATGCCTCATTTTCAGCTTGTTCTATTTGTGTCACCAGCGGTGACACAAATTCAGAACTGGTATAAGTTTCAAAAAATTGCCTCATCCGGTAAAGACCTCTCCGGTTGAAACCTTGTAAACCCGGGTATTTTGATGTGATGTACACTGCCAGTTCTTCAACAGTATTATCGCCCCAGGCGCCGGCTGATACTTTACCCGAAACTATATTTCCCACTTTAAAATATAAAAGCACCAGTTCTTCATTCACTTTTTGAAAAGCCCGGTTTCTCGCTTCTTCAATCAGCAGGGCCACCTGCTCAAAATCCATATGGGGTTTCTTCTTACTCATGAAGTGTATTTGTTTAGAAGATGAGATAGACTACCTGTTTTGAACATAGAACAGGCAGTGCTGTATAGCATGATTGCTTTTTAAACAACCAACATCCGTTATAAATCAATGGTATTTCCCGCAAATTTTATGGGTGGTATTTTGAATACGCCTCAGCCGAATTATTTTGCTATTGAGGAAATTTGGGAGACTGATGAGGAGGGGAATGGAACATGGATTTTCATGATTGTGATGATCTATCATGATCATCCGAGTTCTAGAAGTTTTCTATATTAAGCATCAGTAGAGAGATAAAATTTTTTTATGGCAATCAGCGCAGTAATGATTGCAATGGTAAGAAGCAGAAAGAAAATAGCTGCTTTCATCTTTTCTTTATTACCCGTTTTAATCGATTTACGCAGTTCCGCTATTTTTTTAGATAAGGTAAGAGTGCCGACTAAAAGTAGTATGATATAAAATGATGACATATACGGGTTTTCTTAAAATTATTACTTATATCATAATAATCTGTGAGCTAAGATTATCTGTTTCACAGTATGCAGACAGGTAGTGTTTGGCAAAAGAATAGGGTAGCAGCAAAACCGCTAGTGTTCTTCTTTTTACACAATTGTATAGGCTTTAAAGCAGTCAGAATTAAAATATGTAATATTTTTTTAAAGTTTCAATGTTTCTGCGCTTTTTCTCCGTTACCAGTCCGTTATCAGTCCGCTTCAAGTCCGTTTGCTGTTAGGGATTCTTCGTGATTCTTTCACTACTCATCCTCGTCCCCTTCAGTAATACGGAGGGGTATCTTTAGGTTTACTTAAGGGTATCGCTGGTGTATGCTTTATAAAAAGCGAAAAACATTAAAAGTAAACAGGAAGCTGAGTAAAAGTAAACCCGGCACAAATCTGGAAGATGGTAAAAGCAGTACGCAACTGTTGAACATACAGGTGTTGCATAGATATGGATCATTTATAGATCCAATACAATTGCAATATTCTTTCTGAGTTGTTTAACCTGGTCCTGGGTGAGTTTACCAATTCTTTGGATGAGTCTTTGGTTGTCAATGGCCCTCATCTGATCAATCAACACATCACTTAACTGATCGAGTTGCGATTTGCGGAGGTGAATGCGTAAGATGTCGATATCGGGTAGCACATTCGTGGTTACCGGACATATAATGGTAGACAGATGTGTATCGTTCAACAGGTCTGTTTGTATGATTACCACGGGTCTGGTTTTACCTGGCTCAGTTCCTTTACCCGGATGCAGATTGGCCAGCCAGATATCGTACTGTTTAATTTTCATCTGCCAGCTTTTCAAACTCCTTCAGGATGTTCATAGAATCTTTACTGGTTAAAGCAGATTCTTTGGCCAGTTTGTTTTTGAGTAAACGTCTTTGATGAAAACGATTGTATAGGTCAACCGCTTCATTGATGTAGCGGTTACGGGCAATATTTAGTTGCAAAGTAATTGCTTCTGCTTCTTCAAAAGTGGTATCATCTAATTTGAGCGACAATGTTTTCATGCCATAGGTTTTGGCAAAAGTATATACTTTTGGTGTACACTCTGTGTATGTCGCACTTTTTGTTTGCTGTTGCATAGTTGGGTGAATGGTTCAACCGAAAATAGGAATAGCATACATCGTATTTCCCGCAAATTTTATAATTGGTATTTTGAATACGCATCAGTTGAAGTGAATGCGTGTAACGATTTTTCTATTTTGTAGAATATAGGGAGAGGATGTGTAGAAGAAGGAGAGGGTAGAAGTAAAACTTGTACTTGTTTATGATCTTTGGCGATATTGATAAACAAGATTTATTTTTTTGATTGCAACTTCCTTATTTCAGATAAATCTACATTACGCATAGCCTCATTTGCTTTGTCGAGCTTCTCCTGGAATATGGGCATATCATTGTATTTATCCAAAGACTCGTCAATGGTAACGACTGTAGATTTGATATCAAACAATTCCTTTTGTTCCATTACGCAAAGGTATTTTTTTAATGAAAGTATAAAAGATTCGTGGGCTCATTTTTTTTCAATTTTTTGCAGTATGCCTCAGCCGAATTGAATGAATGTAATAGATTTTCTATTTTGTAGAATTAGGGAAGAAATTATACAGATATCCTTCGTCGCAGTTTCCGATCTGCGATCGGAATGCTCCTCAGGATGACGAAGCGAGGCAAGAAAGCAGGCTGTGTTGGCTTTGCCAACACAGCTCAAATACCCCACCCGCAACCGTCATCCTGAGGAGCATTGAAAACCGC
>CALRZI010000023.1:0-34634 GCA_943372605.1 Chitinophaga pinensis
GATCTGTCGTTAAGTATTCTCTGGCTATAGTAAGTTTGAGTTGAGGGTCATATTTGCCTCGATTTCTCTTTTTTTCAGGTGTTTGCATTGATAATCAATTTACAGGTTTAATTTCGTACCCCTATGTAAAGTGATTTCAGGAAGATACATGTTTTCTCAATGGTTGCTCAATGTTTCTTCAATGTCGGTCCAATAGTAGTCAGTACCTTGTCAGCTCCTTTCTTAATCATCGCGCTTATCTGATGCTGGGGTGAGGAAGAAGAAAGGTGAAAAGTGAAAGGTGAAAAGAAAGACTCGCTTTCACTTTTCACCTTTCAGTTTTCCCTCACATCTCACGTCTCACGTCTCACGCTTCGCGTCCCATCCCCCTCATTCGCTCAATATATTTCCCAAGTATATCAAATTCAATATTCACGATTGACCCTTTTTCTACCTGGTGAATGCTGGTATGTTGATAGGTATAGGGGATGATGGCAACTTTAAAATGATTGTTGCCCACCTCAAAACAGGTAAGGCTGGTGCCGTTAATGGCAATAGACCCTTTTTCAATGATCAGATGTGCAAATTGCTCGGGAATCTGAAAACTGAATTCCCAGCTACCATCTTTTGCTGTTCTTTCCAAACAGGTAGCGGTACAGTCAACATGCCCCTGAACAATATGTCCATCGAGCCGGCCATTCATCAGCATACATCTTTCCAGGTTCAGGATGCTTCCGGTGGTCCATCCCGATAAATTGGTCTTTTTCAGGGTTTCTTCAATAGCAGTTACCCGGTGACGGCCCTGGTCGAGGGCATCAATGGTGAGGCAAACGCCCTCATGGCTCAGGCTCTGGTCGATCTTAAGCTCCCCTGAAATAGGAGATTCCACCCAAAAACTGATATTGCTGCCATTTTTCTCCAGCCCCACGATTTTCCCGATAGATTCTATTATGCCTGTAAACATAGGTGCAAGTTAATGTCTGATGTCTGATGTAGGATGTCGGATTTGGGAAAACACCATTCAAATCAGACATCCTACATCAGAGATCAAAAATTTTTAAAACTATTTGTGTATTTATGATCATACTCCTATCTTTGCACTCCTAAAAAACACCCGAGGAGGTATAATCGTTATGCTTATTATTGATTCAAAAGATTGCGAAAACATCGACAAGGCACTCAAGAAGTACAAAAAGAAGTTTGAAAAAAGTAAAACTCTGTTGCAGTTGAGAGAGCGTCAGGCATTCACTAAGCCGTCTGTAAGACGTCGTGGTGAGGTGTTGAAAGCCATCTATAAGCAGCAGATCGCTAGCGGCAAGATCGAAGGATAATTCTCCTTTATCTTCAAAATATATTCAGTAGCCTGAGTTTTGTAACTTTAGGCTACTTTTTTTATGCCTACATCCAGCTATCCAGTTATACAGCCCTTTTTGGATCACCTGCGTTTCGAGAAGCGTTACTCGCAGCATACCATAATATCCTACCAGACCGATCTGGAGCAGTTTTTTGCCTACCTGGCAAGTCAGTTCGATGCGCCAGCCGTGCCGGCTATTACAGCCATGTTTATCAGAAGCTGGCTGGCAGAAATGAAGGAAGAAGGACTGGAGAGCCGTAGTCTCAACCGGAAAATATCAGCACTTAAATCATTCTTCAAGTTTCAGCTCAAAAATGGAGTGATACAACAATCGCCCATGACCACCATCGTATCTCCCAAACTCAATAAACGGTTACCTGCATTTGTGGAGGAGAAAGACATGAAAACGCTTTTCGATTATGTGGAGTTCTCAGACGACTGGAAGGGAAGAACCGAAAAACTGGTGCTTCAATTGTTTTACAGTACAGGTATGCGTTTGAGTGAGCTGATTGGTTTGAAAGAAAGTCAGGTAGATGATTCGCTCAAACAGGTAAAAGTGCTTGGAAAAGGGAATAAGGAACGAATTATTCCGGTATCTGCCGAATTGATGCAATCCATCAAAGCCTATATCAAAGACAAGCCGTTGCAAGAAGAAGAGCGTCATCCCCGATTATTCCTTACCGAAAAAGGCAAACCTTTACAACCCAAACAGGTGTACAGTTTCGTAAAACAGTACCTGGCCACTGTAACCACGATCCAGAAAAAAAGTCCACATATACTACGACATAGTTTCGCCACCCATTTAATGAACAATGGGGCCGATCTGAATGCAGTAAAAGAACTCCTTGGACATAGCAGCCTGGCGGCCACGCAGGTGTACACCCATAATACGATTGAAAAGCTGAAAGAAGTCTTTAAAAAAGCGCATCCGAAAGCGTAAAAGGGTAGTTAGAAAGACCGAAAGTCCGGGAGTTAGAAAGCGAAGGGTAGGGGATAGATGTGTTTGAATATGATATGTTTTTTATTGAAAGGCAGGTGGATTTTTAGCGACCGTTTCAGAGCCGTTCTATTTCTTCTAAATCTTTCTAAAAATTTGCTTCTTTATTTCTTTTTATCGGTGGAAAGGTTTAACTTGTTATTCATGAGAAAAGGGGTAAAGACCCCGGGTTAAACCCTCAGCAAATAAAGCTCTTTCACATAATTTTTTCACCGATTAAACGTGAGTTGCTATGAACGTTAACATTCAAACCGTGCACTTCGATGCAGATGACAAATTGGTAGAGTATGTATCACGTAAACTTCAAAAGCTGAACACTTTTCACGACAGAATCCTGAAAGTGGATGTGTTCCTGAAGTTAGACAACGTGGTGCACACCATTAAGGACAAGATTGCAGAGATAAGGGTGCACGTGCCGAGGCATGATTTTTTTGTGAAGGCCTCGTCAAAGTCATTCGAAGAGTCATTCGATTCTGCCATGGAATCCATTGTTTCACAGATCAAACGAAAAAAAGAAAAATTAGCAGCCTAACAAATTACCCAGCCCCGGCCCCAAAAGCCGGGGCTTTTTTTTGGCTATAAGCCACAGGCGATAAGCCCCGGGCAGGATTTAAATGCTTGTAGCTTGTAGCTTGCGGCTTGCAGCTTTCCCCTCCTGTGAATAACTACCTGAAAATTTTCCAAGCAAAATTTTGCTGAATAAAGTTTTCCATTACCTTTGCCATCCCAAAAACGGGTAGTTCTTTGTATTGCGTAAAATGGATGGCATGAAAAAGTGTAGGGTTAAATCCCGAATTTATCTGTCATTTTCGCAAAATAACAAGCCGAAGTAGCTCAGTTGGTAGAGCATCCCGATGTCATCGGGAAGGTCGCGGACCTTTAAACGAAATATCAGTGACACTAACGAGGTAAACAAACAAGCCGAAGTAGCTCAGTTGGTAGAGCAGCTGATTTGTAATCAGCAGGTCGCGGGTTCGAGTCCCATCTTCGGCTCAATATTCTTTCTTTTCTTACCTGTACGGGTAAGAAAAGAAGGAAGGGCAGATGGCCGAGTGGTTAAAGGCGACAGACTGTAAATCTGTTCTCTCACGAGTACGTAGGTTCGAACCCTACTCTGCCCACAGGACAATTTGAAAATTTGAGAATTTGGAAATTTGAAAATGATCGGATTGTTGATTTAGTAAGTTCTTTATAAGTATTTGAAACCTGATAATTGAAAACACGAAGTGTTTCTCCAACATTTTCAAATTTTCAAATTAATTAATTTTCAAATTAACAAGCGGGAGTAGCTCATTTGGTAGAGCGATAGCCTTCCAAGCTATAGGTGGCCAGTTCGAGCCTGGTCTCCCGCTCATTTTTAAGTTCTTTAAAAAACAACAGCTAAAGAGATTAAAAAAGCCGTTGTAGCTCAGTGGTAGAGCATCCCGATGTAATCGGGAAGATCGTGAGTTCTTTTTTTGAAAAGAAAAACACAACAGCTAATAGAGATTTAAAAGCCGTTGTAGCTCAGTGGTAGAGCACTTCCTTGGTAGGGAAGAGGTCGTGAGTCCGATTCTCACTAACGGCTCAAGCAGCAGCAGGAAAAGTGATCCGCCGGGCGGATAAAAAATAGTTAAACAAATGGCGAAAGCCTTAAATTTTTAAAACACAACTAAAAACCGATAAAAATGTCTAAAGAGACCTTTAAGAGGGAGAAACCTCACGTAAACGTTGGTACCATTGGTCACGTTGACCACGGTAAAACCACCCTGACTGCCGCCATTACGGACATCTTATCTAAGAAAGGTCTGGCACAGGCTAAAAAGTATGATGAGATCGATGGCGCTCCTGAAGAAAAAGAGCGTGGTATCACCATCAATACTGCACACGTAGAATATCAAACTGCAAACCGTCACTATGCGCACGTTGACTGTCCAGGTCACGCTGACTATGTGAAAAATATGATTACCGGTGCTGCCCAGATGGACGGCGCTATCTTGGTTGTGGCTGCGACTGATGGTCCGATGCCACAAACCAAAGAGCACATCCTGCTTGCCCGTCAGGTAGGTGTACCTCGTATCGTAGTATTCATGAACAAGGTTGACCTTGTTGATGATGCTGAACTGTTGGAACTGGTAGAAATGGAGATCCGCGAATTGCTGACTTCATACGGTTTCGATGGCGATAACACTCCAATCATTCAAGGTTCTGCAACTGGTGCCCTTTCTGGCGAAGCTCAGTGGGTTGCTAAAGTGGAAGAACTGATGGATGCAGTTGATACTTATATCCCACTGCCTCCACGTCCAATCGATATGCCATTCCTGATGTCTGTGGAAGACGTATTCTCAATCACAGGTCGTGGTACCGTTGCAACTGGTCGTATCGAGCGTGGTATCATTAAAGTAGGTGAAGGTGTTGAGATCGTAGGTCTGATGGAGTCTCCATTAACTTCTACTGTAACAGGTGTTGAAATGTTCAAAAAACTGTTGGATGAAGGTCAGGCAGGTGATAACGCCGGTCTGCTGCTCCGCGGTATTGAGAAAAAAGATATCCGTCGTGGTATGGTAATCTGTAAGCCAGGTTCTATCACTCCACACACCGACTTCAAAGGCGAGGTTTACGTACTGAGCAAAGAAGAAGGTGGACGTCACACTCCATTCTTCAACAAGTACCGTCCTCAGTTCTACTTCCGTACTACGGATGTAACTGGTGAGTGTACTTTACCTGAAGGAACAGAAATGGTAATGCCTGGTGATAACATCGGTCTTACTGTAAAACTGATCCAGCCGATCGCTATGGAAAAAGGTCTGAAATTCGCTATCCGCGAAGGTGGACGTACCGTAGGTGCCGGTCAGGTTACTGAAATCATCAAATAAGTTAAAAGCTTCGGCTTTTAGCTTCAAGCAAATAGGTTTTTTACTATATTTGCATACATAATCTAAAAGCTGTCTCGACTCGTCGGGATAGCTTTTAGATTTCTACGGGCATAGTACAACGGTTAGTATAGAGGTCTCCAAAACCTTTGATCTGGGTTCGAATCCTAGTGCCCGTGCTGGATAATTTGAAAATTTGAGAATTTGAGAATTTGAAAATGAAGCACCTTCCATTGCTGCGCAATTGAAAGAGAAATGTTTTCAATATCAAATTTTAACCGAAAGACTCAATATTTTCAAATTTTCAAATTCTCAAATTTTCAAATTGTACAAGTGAACAAAATCGCCTTATACTTCAAAGAAAGCTACCGTGAGTTGATGGAGAAAGTAACCTGGCCAACCTGGTTACAACTGCAGCAGAGCACTGTTATTGTACTGGTAGCAACCGTAATCATCACCGCGATGGTTTGGGTGATGGACTTTTCCAGCAACCAGTTGCTGAAGTTGATTTACTCATTATTCAAGTAAGAGAACATGGAAGCATCAGTAGTAGATAATAACGCTGTTGAAACCACTGAAATCAATCAGCCTGATAATACCAAATGGTATGTATTGCGCGTGGTGAGTGGTAAAGAGCGTAAGGTGAAAGAATACCTGGATAAAGATATTATTCGCAGTGGCTGGCAGGAAATCATTAAACAGATATTCCTTCCAATGGAGAAAGTATATAAAGTGCAGAATGGTAAAAAAGTGATGCGCGAAAAAAACTATTTCCCCGGTTATGTGATGATGGAAGTATTGAATGGTAAACTGAATGATGATATCGTTCAGCATATCAGCAATATAAGCAACGTAATGCATTTTCTTACCGATGGTAAAGGCTCAAAAGGCAATATCATTTCTTTACGTAAAAGTGAAGTAAACAAAATGCTGGGTAAAGTAGATGAAATGAACGATCAGGGTGTAACCATGAGCGAACCATTCATCATTGGCGAAACCATCAAAATTATTGAAGGTCCATTCAACGATTTCAATGGTGTGATCGAAGAAGTAAACGACGAAAAGAAAAAACTGAAAGTAACGGTGAAAATCTTTGGTCGTTCAACACCTGTGGAACTGAATTATATGCAGGTAGAAAAACTGAGTTAAATCCTTCGCACAGATATTTAAAAGGCCGTCCAACCAGGACGGCCTTTTTGTTTTGCCAAAAGAATGGTAATTTGAAGTTCATAATAAAATGTACAGGCATGAAAATATCCCGAACCTCTCTTCGTGTATGGGTGATTGCTCTGGTAGCATTGTTTCTTGTTTCTGTATCTTATTTTGTAGTTACAAGTACCATGCCTGAACCTGTAGATACAAACCTGAGCGGTATTGAAAAAGCAAAAAGAGAGGATTTAAAACATTGCTTGCTGCTTGAAAAAAATGAAGCCTATTATGTGGCTCCGGGTAAAAAAATCAGAATTGAATATGCAAATCTGAAACAGGAGCTGATCAACAAAACAAATTTGTTACAGCAGGCAACCATAAACATAGTTTGTACCAAAGAGACAGAGTACAAGCAGATTGTATCGGTGCTTGATCTCATGACAACGCAGCAAATTCGATCTTACCAGTTATTAAAAATCTGATCAGGTGCCATCTTTCTTTTAATATCAACTCAATATGCCAAAACCTATCTATCCATGCATCTGGTTCAATGATAACGGCCAGGAAGCTGCTGATTTTTATTGCTCAGTATTTAATAATGCACAACTGTTACAGTCTAACCCCATCGTTACCACATTTGAAGCGGGTGGAATAAAGTTTATGTTGTTGAATGGCGGGCCTAAATACAAGGTTACACCTGCAGTATCGTATTTCGTGTATTGTAATGGTGAAGAAGAAATCAATCGTTTATACGAAGCGCTGAAAGAAGGCGGAACTGTATTAATGCCACTCGATAAATATGACTGGAGTCCTCTTTATGCATGGGTACAGGATAGGTATGGTGTAAACTGGCAATTAGATGTGGAAGAGATTAATAATGAACAGAAAATTGTTCCGAACCTATTATTTGTGAATGAAAAAATGGGCCGCGTGAAAGAAGCCAGAGAATATTATATGACTACATTCCCCGGCAGCATGCAACTGATGGATATGGCTCATCCTCCAACCGGTGAACTATCTGATGAAGCTTTGCTGTTTGCACAATTCAAACTCAATGGCTTTATCATGAATGCCATGAGTAGTACCATGCAACACGACTACGATTTCACTCCTGGAAATTCTTTTGTAGTAGAATGCGACACGCAGGAAGAAATTGATGAGTTGTGGGAGATATTGGGTAGAAATGGGCGCTATGATATGTGTGGCTGGCTGGCCGATCAGTTTGGGGTTTCCTGGCAGATTGTTCCGTCTGCTCTCTCAGAACTCATGAGCGATCCTGAAAAAGGGCCAAGGGTTATTCAGGCATTCCTGAAAATGCAGAAATTTGATATACAGACTTTGCTTGATGCATGATCTTATTCAAAAATACTCGAAGCAGGCAGGTTTGAAACAGTCCAATTGCCTGCTTTGGTTTCTTCTTCCAGTTGACCTGGATCCCATCCTGCATAGCCTATTAATAAACAAATATCCTGTTCTGCTAAGGTCTGGTCTTTGAGATGAGCAAGAACCTGCTGAAAATCGCCGCCATAATAAACTCCGTCTTTAATGGCCAGACCACCTTCAATCAAATCCGGCCGGCGGTGTAAAAAGAAAAGATTTTCCTGATCTACAGGGCCGCCTATATAAAGTGGAATGGGAGGATAGCTGGCAAATTCTGTAAGTTCATTCAGATTTTTCATCAGTGGCAGATGTGCAATAAAGCCAACAGCACCCCTGTCATTGTGTTCCACAATCAATATTGGCGTGTTTTCAAAGTTGGGATCATTGATGTCGGGTGAACTGGTGATGATTGTTCCGAAAAGGGATGACATGAATACAGGCTTATTTGTTGAATAAAATTAACTGAAATTCCTTCAGCATCGGCAATGTAAATTAAACGAAGACAGCCTAACTTAGTAATGTAAAGAGAACAGAATGAGATTTTATACCAGCATGCCGGTGACGTTGAAACCTTTTTTCAAACAGTCTTTGCAGGAGCATATTACTGCGATGAAGCAAAAAGACTTTACCAGCGCATGGCATTACCTTGAAAAAGCACATGTAATTGGACAGGCATACCCTTATGAACACAGCTTTGTACATTGGAAAATGCTGGTATTTGGTTGTCGAATCAAAAGTGTAAAAGAAGTAATAGGACAGATTCCGCGGTTGCTGATTGGAGGTGTAAAATCATTTGTAGGAACCATACCAGTAGGTAATACTGGTGGTGCCAATGTGCCGCCGATGCGGTCAATGCCAATTCAACCTGAAATACAGGAAATATTCAAAACCGCAGGTATGGCTGTTCCTGAATGATTTAACAATATTATGACCAGCGGCTGCCTGTATTCCATCCAGCATTTGTATTTTTACATTTCACAATTCTTTATTCATTGAAACTATATAAAATAGTATGAAAAAGTTATTCAGTTTAGTTCTTGCCTTATGTTCGTTTATGCTGATTCAGGCTCAACCTCCACAAGTACCCGCAGAAGCCGGTGCTAAATTTGGTAAAGCCACTACTGCCGATAATGCAGTATCTATTGATGAGTTTGTAAAAGCAATGGCCACCAAAGAAGAGGGAAAGCCTTATGAAGCCAAAATTGTAGGTGTTGTTACAGAAGTGTGCCAGAAAGAAGGTTGTTGGATTAAGGTAGAGTCACCCAATGGTAATATGATGGTGAGAATGAAAGACCACAAATTTGCAGTTCCCGTAATCCTGAATGGTAAAAAGATTGTGATTGATGGTGTAGCCACCCAAACTACCACATCTGTAAAGCAACTGAAGCATTTTGCGGAAGATGCAGGTAAAAGCAAAGAAGAAATTGCCAAAATCACCCAACCCAAGAAGGAGATAGTGATACAGGCGGCTGGGATATTGGTGTTGTAGGAGAGCTGATGGCTGCTAGCTTCTAGCTGCCAGCTAATATAGCAGTGTTAAACAACGAATATAAAGGTGAGGCATTCTTATGTCTCACCTTTTTAATTGATTATCAATCATTTACCGATTGACTTACTCAAAGCTAGAAGCTAGTAGCTAGCGGCTGACAGCTTTTCTGCTCTTTTTCTTTGAAATCCCGCACATCCTCCTTACCTTTGCCGCCCCAAAAGTTCTTTTTTTGAAAGAATGATTGAGTTTGGGAGTCCAGTTAAATCGGGACGTTATAACCAATTAAATCAAAAAGCAATGGCCAAAGAAATCACCGGCTATGTGAAGTTGCAGGTTAAAGGCGGACAAGCCAATCCAGCACCTCCCGTAGGTCCAGCCCTTGGTTCGAAGGGTGTTAACATCATGGAGTTCTGTAAGCAGTTTAATGCCAGAACCCAGGACAAAATGGGTAAAGTAGTTCCCGTTTTAATCACTGTTTATGCTGATAAGTCGTTCGACTTTATCATCAAAACGGCTCCTGCCGCTGTTCAGTTAATGGAAGCAGCAAAAATCCAGAAAGGTTCTAAAGAAAGCAATCGTCAGAAAGTGGGTAAAGTAACCTGGGAACAGGTTGAAGTTATCGCTAAAGACAAGATGTCTGACCTGAATGCGTTTACCCTAAACAGTGCCATGAGCATGGTTGCAGGTACTGCGCGTAGCATGGGTTTAACTGTAGACGGAAAAGCCCCCTGGGAAAACAATTAATCTATTCACCTTTTAATCTGTAAAAAATGTCACTGACTAAGAAAAGAAAAGTAGCAGCGGTAAAGGTGGATAAGAATAAAGCTTATTCCCTGAAAGAAGCCTCTACACTTGTAAAAGAAATCAACTGTACCAAATTTGATAGCTCTGTTGACCTGCACATCCGTTTGGGTGTAGATCCTAAGAAAGCAGACCAGCAGGTTCGTGGTACTGTTTCATTACCACATGGTACCGGTAAAACCAAAAAAGTGCTGGTACTTTGTACACCAGATAAAGAAGCATCTGCAAAAGAAGCTGGTGCTGATTTTGTGGGTCTGGATGAGTTTATTACCAAAATTGAAGCTGGTTGGACAGATATCGATGTAATCATTGCTACTCCAGCCGTAATGCCTAAAATTGGTAAGTTGGGTAAAGTGTTAGGTCCACGTAACCTGATGCCCAATCCTAAAACCGGAACTGTAACCAATGATGTTGCTGCTGCGGTAAATGAGGTGAAGGGTGGTAAGATCGCCTTTAAGGTTGATAAAGCAGGTATTGTTCACGCTTCTATCGGACGTGTATCATTTGCTCCTGAGAAAATTGCTGAGAACAGTGCTGAACTGATCAATGCAATCATCAAGCTGAAACCATCTTCTGCCAAAGGTATTTACCTGAAAGGCGTAAGCATGGCCAGCACCATGAGCCCTGGTATCGCTTTAGACACCAAATCATTAATGAACTAATTCCTGGTGATCCTTTCTTGCCTTAGGCGAGATGGAAATGACCTGGGTTTTTAAAAAAGATCAGATATGACAAAAGATCAAAAAAATGAGGTGATCGAAATTCTGAAAGAGAAATTCGCTCAATACAATAACTTCTACATCACCGATACAGAATCGCTGACTGTAGCACAAGTATCCTCTTTACGTCGCACCTGCTTTGATAAGCAAGTAGAGATGAAAGTGGCAAAAAACACCCTCATCCGTAAGGCGCTTGAGTCTTTGGATGCAGAAAAATATGCAGGTGTTTATGAATCTCTGAACAATGTAACTGCATTGATGTTCTCAGAGAATCCAAAAGAACCAGCATTGATCATCAGCTCTTTCCGTAAATCAAGCAATGGCGAAAAACCAGTGCTGAAAGCAGCATTCATCAATGGTGATATTTACACAGGCGATAACAACCTGAAAGCACTTACACAGATCAAGACGAAGAATGAACTGATCGGTGAAGTAATCGGATTGTTACAGTCTCCTGCTAAACGTGTACTGGCTGCATTATTGCACCACCACGAGAAGCAAGCGACAGCTAGCGCTGAGTAATTTGAAAATTTGGGAATTTGAAAATTTGAAAATGGAGAATCCTTTTCAATATTTCAAATGCCAGACTTTCGAAACAAATTGTGTTAACTGAAAATTAAGGGGTTTGCTCATTTTCAAATTTTCAAATTCCCAAATTTTCAAATTAATAAGGATCAAATTTTTTTAAACCATCCGCCGGACTCTTACAGGGAATGAAGGCGGAAAAAATTGAAACAAAATGGCAGACGTAAAATCATTAGCCGAAACATTAGTAGGCTTAACAGTAAAAGAAGTTCAGGAATTAGCTGATGTATTGAAAGCTGATTACGGTATTGAACCAGCTGCTGCTGCAGTTGTAGTTGCTGCTGGCGATGGCGGTGGAGCTGCTGCTGTTGAAGAGAAAACATCTTTTGATGTTATCCTCGTAAGCGGTGGTGCAAGCAAACTGGGTGTAGTTAAAATCGTTAAAGAATTAACTGGCCTTGGACTGAAAGAAGCAAAAGACCTGGTTGACGGAGCTCCAAAACCAGTAAAAGAAGGTATCTCTAAAGCTGAAGCTGACGATATCGTTGCTAAGCTGAAAGAAGCTGGTGCTGAAGTAGAAGTGAAGTAATTTCACGCTGTTAAGCAAAAAATATAGCCGCTCCATTTTGGGGCGGCTTTTTTTGGCTATGAGCCATGAGCTATGAGTTTGAATAGCAAACAATAGTTTTTATGGTTACTCAAAGCTCATAGCTCAAGGTTCACAGCTTCTTCTTCCATTTGTCCTCCAGCAGCTTTATAAAATATCCTCCCACCACACTTCTTGCCTGAAAGCCAACCTGTTTGCCGTCAATGGTTTCATGCCAGTCGCTGAGTGGAACTCGGCTGGGTGTTTCAATGGCATATCTGTACACCGGATCTATCAATGCTTTGAAATCTTTGTCTTTATTGGCCAGAACAGAAGTCCAAACAATCCAGTCGCTTTTGGTGTATGATTTGCGACTGTCTAATGGCAAGCCATATTTATTTTGTTTGGTGAGGTAGTAACTCACTTCTTTATCATATACCGATGCAGGAAAAAGATTCATGTTTAATAATTTATCCCATACCAGGTTATATTTCTGACTCCAGGTTCCTTTGTTGTCAAAAGTCAGGGTATAATGATCGCCATCGTCGGCCATCTGCATCCATTTAACTGCGTAGTCTTTGGCAATCTTACGGTATTTGTCTGCTTCTTCTTTCTTACCTAATTGTTCAGCCATTTGGGCATAAGCACCAATACCAACAATCGCTTTCATAGACAGATTGGTATTTCGTGCAAGGTGTCCGGCAAAATCATCGGTACATAATTGATTGGCCGGATCAAATCCATCTTTATTTAAAAATTCAACCCACTGACTTAACAGTGGCCAGTGTTTTTTTGCAAATTCAAATGATTTTTCGGCTTTGCAAATGGCTGCGGTAAGAATAATCATGTTGCCGGATTCTTCTACCGGCATGTCTTCTCCGTAAGTTTGTCCGTTAGCCAGAGGGTAGGTGCCCAGGTCATGTGCAGGGAATGGTTTGCTCCATCGGCCAGACTCACTGTACTGCATAATGGGTTCTACCATACCTTTTAACAATGCTGGATTATAGATCAATGTTAATGGCGCAGACGGGTAAGTAACATCCACTGTCCAGATAGATCCATTACTGAAATTCTCTTTCTGCGGAAAAAGAATTTCATTATTTATACCTCTCACTAATTTTTGTGCTGCCAGTGATTCACGATATGCGAGTACACATAGTTTTGCATAGTTTTCACCACCTGCTTTCAAAACATCTGCATACAATTGCTGATCGAAACGGTTGCATTTGGCTTCAATGGTTTTGAAATCTTCCAGTGATTTTTTTAGCATTTCTTCTGTGGAAACAAAATTCTTTTTCCACCATGCCTGCAAATTTTCATTGAAGTATTGTATGGAATACAGATCATCATAAGCTAGCAAGATGGTTTTTGAAACAGGCACTGTTCCTATTTTTCCATAATCCATTTTCAGGTTACAAAGGGATGCAATATCTGCAGCACCTTGTAGCGGATCATTTTGTGTGGATGATGATTCGGATAGTAGTACTCCTTTTTCATCTTTCACAGCCAGATAAGCATAACCCCAGTCAATCCTTACATCATCCCCCCGTTTTTTTAACACCTGTTGTGAGGTAGTACCTGTGGTTTGTATAAGCAATGAACCATATTTACTGGTGCTTATACTCACTGGCTGGTTAGCTTTGTTACGTGCAATATCAGCACTACTGTTAAAGAATAATTTTACATCATGTTGTTTACCATCATTTGCTTTGGCCTCAAAACTAATGTAACCGATGGGGCGCGAATAAATATCAATATCGGTTACCAGTAATGGAGATAAGAATTTTACAGTAAGGTTAATGCCTCCACAGTTAAACTGGTAAGTAGTTTGTGTGGCACTTATATTAACTGATGTTTGTATAGCTTGTAATACCGGATCAGGCGGCAATAAATTATATAGCCCTGCATCGATAATACCGGGACCACCCGTGTTTTCACAATACACAGCCAATGTGTTTTTGCCAATCTGTATTTTATTCTCTATTTCTTTCGACAGAATTATTTCTTTGTTAGATGAGCAGCAACCCGCTTCATAAATCTTTTCACCATTCAGGTACACTTTAATATTGTCATCGTATTTTAACGTAAGTAGCAACTGATTAAAGTTCTTTTCTGTTACGGTGAATGATCGTTTGAACCAGATTTCCTTGCTGTTCCATTCAGATGCGGCATCCATATTTTTTGATCCAAACATTCCTTTACCATTCTGCCATGTTACATCATTAAAAGAGGCGAGTAACCAGTTATCGGCTGGTTTGGTTTCTGTGAATTTGCAATCATAAGGCATCAGATCGCTGTTAGGTAAAAGTGGCTGCATTTTTTTAGGAGCAGCACCCATGAATTTATATACTTTACCATCTACAGCAGCATATCCAAGTAAGGAATGATCTGTACCGGTCCAGTGTTTGGTAGCACTCTCATTCAGCTTGTCTGAGAAACTCCAGATACTGAAATAAGGATCGTGGGTAATTAAGGGAAAGGCAGGAGCTTTTGAAACCTGGGCAAAAATGGTATGAATCATTGCAAAGGCAATGAGTAAACAGTAAATTTTCTTCATGGCAAACAAATCAAAGGGTATATGATTAGCATTCAATTTAATAAAAATTGAACTACGAAAATCACAGGGTGTTATATGTCGCAGAAATTATTGTGTACTGAATAAGCGGATAGTATAATCGAGTAATGACGTATTGCCAGGTTCGCCATGACCGGGGATTACAATTTTTAGCCCGGGGTATTTCTTTTTTATTTGTTTTACGGTTGTGGACCATGCTTTCACATTGGCATCACCCAGAAAACCTTTTGAAGCATTTAGTTCTTTAATAAGGCAACCACCAAAGAGTAATTGATCAGTTGGGAAATAAGCAACCACATTGTCTTTTGTATGTCCTTCACCAAAAAAACGGGTGTATATCTTTTTATCACCTACTGTTAACACAAGCTCATTTTTAAATGCATTTGACGGAACTGGGTACTGTTGAGCCCTTGCCAGTGTAATAGTAGCCTCATTTGCATAAGAAGGAATATTTAGTTTGTTGAATACTTGTAAACCTCCCACACAGTCTTCATGATAATGTGTGGGTATAATGGCTTTGATACTGCTTTTAGATTCCTTTTGTATCCAGTTAATGAGTTCTGTTGTACTGGTATCATTCGCCGGGGTGTCGAAAATAACCGCTTCATTTTTATTGAGTACAATCATGCCATTACATGGCACTTTGCCAAAGCTGTTGGTGTATAAATAACTGGTATGCACATAACCATGCGCAGACAAGCGAGTAATGGTGAGATATGGTGAATGATATAAGGTATCATTTAATTGAGTCGTTTGTGCGAATCCTGAAAAAGGAAAATACAAGAAAAGTGCAATCGTGAATTGGTATATCGGTTTCATATGTTGTATAAACAGTTGGTGTAAATATACGGAAGAGGAGATGAGCGATAAATAAGAAATAGGAAATAAGAAATACGAAATAAGGAAGGTAGGAGAGTTAGGGTTTACTAGTTGTTTGTGGGGTGTTTTTTGATCAAAAAAGAATGGCTTTTTTATTTAAGTCGCCTCTTGCGTAGTACACTGTGTATGAGGTTTTACGGATACGAACTTATCCGGATAAAAACGGCTATTTCGAGTTTTAACTGGTATGTTTAGGAGGAGTGCGAATAAAAAATGTTCACAAAAAGAGAACTTTTTGAAAAAATAAATATATTTTTGTTATGAAAGTACATTTGATAAGACGAGAAACGGTTGATGCCTATAAATTGCAAAACGCACAATGTCGGGTATCATTTGATGAATGGCTTGGTAAGTTGAAATATGCAGATTGGGAAGAACCTGCTGATATGCAACTTAGTTTCCGCAGTACAGATTTATTGGGGAAAGGATCGAACCGGGTTGTTTTTGATATAGGAGGCAATAAGTATCGGCTCATTGGTAAATATGCTTTTGGAGAAACACAAGTGCATCTTTTTATTTGCTGGATTGGCACACATGCTGAATATGATAAACTTTGTAAAGCAGGAGAACAATATACGATCAGTAATTATTAAAATAAATATCATGGAAACATTAAAATATAAAGTTATTGCCAGCAAAACACAGTATGCAGCTTATTGCAATACACTGGAAGAGCTTGTTTTCTCTGGTGCCAAAGACCGCAACACCAAAGATGAAATTGCATTGCTTACCCTCCTCATCGAAACCTGGGATGCAGCGCATCTTTCTGCCACAGACCTCGATCCTGTTGAACTGCTTCATTCTTTTATGAACGATCATGGTCTTAAAGCGAAAGACATGGTTGATATACTTGGTATCAGCAAAGGGTATGTATCTGATATTCTGCACTATAAAAAAGGGCTTTCAAAAGAAGTTATTAGAAAACTTGCGGATTATTTTAAAGTTTCGCAGGAAGCGTTTAACCGACCTTATTCATTAGTTGGATTGAATTAGAAATATGAAATAAGGAATGAGAAAGTAGGGTGAATTTATGGAGTATAATCAGCTTTTTACAATACAAATCTCCAGTAGCCATACTTCCTCTGTTTCTTATTCCATATTTCTTTCGACTAGCTCAGGACAGGCTTTATTCCTTATTTTTTCTTCTATTTGCTTCCGGCGTTCATCACTTGCTGCCAAACCAGTTTGCCTTTTTTGTCAAAGTATTTGATGCCGGTAAAAGCTTTTTTGTTCTGGAACCTGCTACCGTCTTTTTTAGACATGCCGATGAGTAAGTTGCCACTTTCGCCGGCAATCATCAGTCCTTTTGTACCGTCTTCCAATGCTACGATGTGAACGGCTTCTCCTTCCTGATCATCCACACCCATTACCGATCTCGACTGACCATCTTTGGTGGTATTTACACCGGCGCCGCCGAGTTCCCAGCCTTCTTTATCGTTCCATAAAATACCGGCACTCTGAAACATTCTCTTGCCAATATTGGGATCTGCCAGTTTATCGCCAAGCAATACACGGTCGAAACCGTTTTCATTCATCACCACAATACCTTCTGCACCGTTGTAATAGTTTTTATACCATTCCATATACTGATTGGGGTTGCCATATTCTTTGGCCCAGTATTTTCTAACCAATGCAGTATCATTTCTGACACGGTCTTTCGAAAAGGGAATCGGGGCGCCTATCAGTATTCTGTCGCGACCGCTGCTGTCTTCAATGATGATGCCTTTGGCTCTGATGATACCCATGCTTTGTTCAGGTGTGGTGAATGCAAAAAGCAGAACGGTGATGAGTATACCGGTACTGATCAGTATATACCAACGCATCCATACCATCTGTTTCTGTAGTTGTTGTAGTTCTGTCGTCATAAGGTTTTGTAATGATTACCTAATTTACGAACGATGATAATAATAGTTACAGCTGAGTGCGTTTTACGTAAAGAAACCACATGAATATGTGAGAACAGGGATGGAATGAAATAAGAAATAAGGAATAAAGAATCAGAAATAAGAAACGTGGAATCCGGGTTACCCTGGTAAGTTGAAGACAAATCAAGAAATCAGGAAATCAAAAAATCAAAGATTAAAACGCAAGCAATGCGCTGTTAAACAGTTGCTGCTCTATGCATTGTCATTGGTATACCGAAACTTGCTGTGTGTAGCCTTTTAGCGGATAACTTTATTAGGATGCAACGAAACGGTTTTGTGAGGCATCAAATAGAAAAAGAACCGTATGAAAAAATTATTATGTATGCTGGGTATGGCTGTCATGACCATACTGCTGTCTTGTACAAAAGAAGAGGACAAAAAATCCGGAGAGGGTACTGTAATCGCTGTTTCATTTGTAGATGCATTGTGCGGGAGTGTAATACTTTCTATAGAAGATGAAAAGTATTATGACCTGGGTGAAAAAGGATTTGTACACAAAGGAGTGAAATATGCATCCGCATTTCTAACCCAGGCTCCCTGTAAGCTGCCTTCAGCAAATGCTTTCAATGCTGCTACTGCCGACCGTAAACCTTTTAAGGTGCGCATAACCGATAAGCCTCCTGTAGGCGATAGTGGTTGTGTAACCTGTATGGCATTGTTTAGCCCATCGCCGAATAAATCTTATTTCATGGAGGTGTTACCATAGGGGAGAAAATAAGGAATAAGAAATAGGAAATAAGAAATCAGGAAGTGGGGGAATGGTTGTTGTGAATGAAACTTGGTTGTAAAGCAACATGTGTGCGTAATATTTTAATCTCAAAAAGTTATACTGTGGAGAAAAGTATTCAAGGTTTATATCCCGCTGCTAAAACCACTTATTCCTCCATCTATTTTATCGCAGGGAGCGGAAAGTATCTTTGGTAAACCATTTCTTAAATTTATTGACAGTCGTTTTTTGGGGTTACACTTGTCGAATAATTTGGAAAACACCAGCTTGTTATCTCTCAGTATATCAGGTAATACCTCAGGCATGCCAACATTGTATTCTCCGATGAACTTGTTTTGCATATCGAAAATTTTAATCCTGCTGGTCCCACGACATGAAGATGCGGTGCTAAAAACAAAAAAGGAGGTCAGTATTTTATAGTGCTTCCCCTTTCTGGTGTGAACAATTCCGAGGTACTTAATTTTTGTTTTGTTGCAGCCTTTCCTTCCTATTAAATCGGATATATATGTTTTGCAAATACCGTTTAATAGCGCTTTTCGCTCCAGTTTTATTAGTTTGATGTATTCCTCGTCGCCGGTGAAATTCGAAAATGCAGAAGCGGTAGTTGATACAAGTATAAATAATGTGATAAGTTGAATGGTATAACTACGCATTGGTACATGCTTTCTATTGCATAAGAAAGTTACAAAGAAGATGCTGCCTTTGTAGTGCGGTAAGTACAAGAATGTTTATTTAAATGTTAATGTTCAAGCCGCACAATCGCAGATAGGCAATGGCGAGGAAGGGTAGCAAGAAATAAGGAATAAGAAATAGGAAATAAGAAATCAGGAAGTGTGAGGCCGTTTGTTGTGGATGAAACTGTGTTTGTAAAGCAAAATGCAGATACTCCGGCTGTATAATAATAATAACCGATCTTCTTTGCTGCTTGATTTGTCTAATATAGTACAGTTATGCCCCCAGGTCAATTGTGCAACGCTCTGTTGCACAATTATATTATTCTGATTTTCAATAGACTGTAATTATGTAATGCTCCGTTACAAAATTACAAAAGATGACCAGATTTCTGTAAAAGTCCTCATGCCACCACATATTGCGGTACACCAGCGGCAGGGGGCTGACTCGGTTTCTATACAGTTTTAAAACAGTCCCTAAACAGTGTATAACACTGTTTTAATGTTGAACTGTGTAGGTACTATGTTGTTACTGTGTTGTTGGTTCGAGTAAAACCTTAGTAATAAGCGAGTTAGGTGCGGGTGTTTTGGGGTAAAAAATGGCTGTTTTACAGAGGACTGAAATGGGGCAAGGAAGGGGAGAAGGAATAAGAAATAGGAAATAAGGAATCAGGAAGTAAAGAGGCAAGGAAGGTTATACGTATAGTTTCTTTTTGAGAATGGTTTGTTTGCTAAACTAAATGTAGGCACGCTGGCTGTGTAACACGAAGAGTCCTTCGAGCCTAAGAGACTCTGCGACGAACTTTTTAAGTATGACCGTGATGAGAAACAAAATAGAGATGGGAAAGTAATTTAGGCAATAGTGTGTTCCGGTTTTTTATTGAACGAATTGATATAAAGTAGAATGGAAAGAATTATAACGATAGCTAATATTATATAAGGAATAGTACAATCAAATTCTGTTTTCATTTTTTTTATCAATAGTGTTTCAAAAAATATATACAAAATAAAAGGGATTAATTGAGCTAATATATAGATTTGTCCATATGGTTTTTTAATTTCTATTGGAAAGTGAAGTGTGTTATGAATATGTTTGAATTTTTCATCAGTCTCAACTAATTTATAGGCTTTTAATAAGTAATAACTCTGGTTATGCCACCCAAAAAAATTCATCATAAACCATATAATACAAGTTAGAATACCTATAATGTAAGAAGCAAATTGAATTAATGGATCAACTCCCGTTTGAGTTGTCGCTGCAACTAAGAAACCGATTACTACTAGAAATGCAGAGTATCTTGTCCAGATTACGGAGATCTCATTTTTAGCTAAGTCAAGTACAGTAGTATAAAGTGCTATTGATTGCTCATTGCAAGAGAGGGTTTGAGGATTAGCTGGTGCCATTTAGAATGTTTGTTAAGATTTATATATTATAAAATTACATGACGTTTTTTATTTTGCAAGGATTGTAAATAAATTTTGTTTATAGAATATTACGTATCCTTTTCAGTGCCAATAATTATAAAAGGCTGCATCAGTGACAGGTTATCTTCGGCTTACAGCTTTCAAAGAATATTTAAACGGTTTTGTCCCTCACCAATAATTCCCCATATTTATCCCACTAAAACTTCGCTATGAAACAATTTATACCCATCCTTGCAGGAACTGCTTTATTATTTTCTTCCTGTAAAAACAATGCAGACCAATCGAGCTATTTCGATAAGTCTGGTATGGATACCACCATTCACCCCGGTGATAACTTCTTTATGTATGCAAACGGCACCTGGATTAAGAAAAGCGTAATACCAGATGACCAGAGCGGATGGGGTAGCTTTTACACTTTATACGATGAGAACCTCAAAAAACTCAGAACCATTCTCGATGATGTGTCTGCCAAAACCAATCACCAGCCCGGGTCTGCCGCACAAAAAGTAGGCGATTTCTATGCCAGTGGTATGGATTCTGCTGCCATAGAAAAAGCAGGCTTCGAACCACTCAAACCCATGCTGGCGAAAATAGATGCCGTAAAAGATTATAAAGCACTCATCAACCTGCTCGCCGCCAGCTACCAGGAAGGAGATGGTGACCTCATTGGTATTTATATTGGCGCCGATGAAAGAAACAGCAGTAAAAATATTCTCAGTCTCTACCAGACCGGATTGAGTTTACCGGAGAAAGATTACTATACCAAAACCGATTCAACCACGGTGATGCAGCGCGGGAAATTCCTGGAGCATATCGCCAATTATTTTGTACTCACCGGTATGGCGAAAGATATAGCTGCTCAACAGGCGGCAGCCATTTTGAAACTGGAAACAGAAATTGCCAAATCGCACCTGGCACCGGTTGAGTTGCGCGATCCTATTCGCAACTACAATAAAATGGCGGTAACCGATCTGGAGAAAATATCGCCCAATATCGGTTGGAGCAATGCACTGCAACTGATGGGTATTAAAACAGACAGCGTGAATGTGAGTCAGCCCGCTTATTACAAAGCACTGAGTGCCTTACTTGCCAGCCAGCCGATAGATGTGTGGAAGAGCAAAGTGCGTTATGATTATATCGCATCCAATGCTTCGCTGCTGAGCAAGGCTTTTGTTGATGAACGTTTTTCTTTCAATAAATTATTCTCCGGCGCCAAAGTACAGGAAGATCGCTGGAAGAAAATGGTGAGTCGTACGGATGATGGTTTGAAAGATTTATTGGGGCAGCTTTTTGTAGAAAAATATTTTCCTGCTGATGCCAAAAAAAGAATGGATGAACTGGTGAACAACTTGCAGACTGCTTTCAGCAAACGCATCAATGCACTCGACTGGATGAGTGATACCACCAAACAAAAGGCTCAGGAGAAATTATTGGCCATCATGAAGAAAATCGGTTATCCCGATAAATGGAAATCTTATGATGATGTAAACATCAGCCGGAACGATTTCTACAACAACATGCGCAATATTGCCAAACACGATTATAAAGAAAGCATCAACAAAATTGGTAAGGCTGTTGATAAAACAGAATGGGGTATGACGGCTCCAACGGTGAACGCTTATTATAACCCCACTTTCAATGAAATCGTTTTCCCGGCAGGCATTCTGCAGTTCCCTTTCTTTGAGTTGAAAGCTGATGATGCCATAAATTATGGAGCCATTGGTATGGTAATTGGGCATGAAATTACGCATGGCTTTGATGACCTGGGTCGCCAATATGATGCACAGGGTAATCTTACCGACTGGTGGACTAAAACCGATGGCGATAAATTCAATGCTAAAGCCAAAGGAGTAGTGGAGCAGTACAATGCATATACTGTGTTAGATAGTCTGCATGTAAATGGTGCACTCACCTTAGGGGAGAACCTTGCTGATATTGGTGGACTTGCTATTGCATTCGATGCTTTTAAACTCACCAAACAGGGGCAGGGTAATGAAAAGATTGATGGTTTTACTCCCGATCAACGTTTCTTCCTGGGTTATGCACAGGTATGGCGTTTAGTGGACCGTCCGGAAAGCATGCGTACCCGTATCACCACTGACCCACATAGTCCGGAAGAGTTTCGCGTAAATGGCCCCTTAGCCAATTTTGAACCATTCTATAAGGCATTTGGGGTAACGGAGAAGAATAAACTTTTCCGTGCAGTCGATCAGCGGGCGAGAATTTGGTGATTTTTTTACCACAGAGTAGCACAGAGTGTGGCACGGAGTTTCACTGAGGTTTTCTATATAGCAGCTAACCGTTATTAGTTCAACCTCCGCAAAACTCCGTGTTTTACTCTGTGCTACTCTGTGGTTAACTTGCTATTCCACCGTAAGATCACTGCAAGGGTGGGGATTGTATCTGTTCCGGCAATAAGAAAACCTAATCTGTTGATTATCATATCCTTACTCACTACTGATTCCTCACTACTCACTCCCCATTCCCCATTGACCATTCACGGATAAATTTGTTTTTGCAAATGCCTTCCCATTTCCTACCTTTGCCATCCTTATTTTTGGGCCAATTAGCGGGTGGACATTTTTATCATTGACGTTTGAATGATGAATGAGCCGATTGTACGTTAAGAGAATCTTACCATTCTCCCCAAATTTTTATCGTATCAAAACCGGTTTTCATTTATATGTCTACAACAACTTTGAACAACAGGGTCGGCTTCGGTAAAACTAAACATTTGGCTGATGCCCCTGACCTGCTCGACATCCAGTTAGAATCATTCAGAGAATTTTTCCAGTTAGAGACAACACCCGATAAACGTAATGTGGAGGGTTTGTTCCGTGTGTTCAAGGAAAACTTTCCTATTACCGACACGCGTAACATCTTCGTACTGGAGTTCCTGGATTATTTCATTGATCCGCCCCGTTATACACTTGATGAGTGTATGGAGCGTGGCCTGACTTACGCGGTGCCTTTAAAAGCAAAACTGCGTTTAAGTTGTAATGATGAAGAGCACGTGGATTTCCAGACCATCGTTCAGGATGTGTTTCTGGGAAATATCCCGTACATGACACCACGTGGTACTTTCGTAATTAACGGAGCTGAGCGTGTGGTAGTATCTCAGTTACACCGTTCACCTGGTGTATTCTTTGGTCAGTCTGTACACCCCAACGGTACTAAAATTTATTCTGCCCGTGTTATTCCTTTCAAAGGTGCATGGATGGAGTTTGCTACCGATATCAATAACGTGATGTATGCCTACATCGACCGTAAGAAAAAGTTCCCTGTAACAACCCTGTTACGTTCTATTGGTTTTGAAACCGATAAGGATATCCTGGAACTCTTCGGTATGGCCGATGAGGTGAAAGCCGATAAGAAAACACTCGCTAACCATGTTGGAAAAAAACTGGCTGCCCGCGTTCTGAGAACATGGGTAGAAGATTTCGTGGATGAAGATACTGGTGAGGTGGTGAGCATTGAGCGTAACGAAATCGTGATGGAGCGTGATACCGTTTTAGATGAAGATGCCATTGCAACCATCATCGAAATGGAAATCAAGAGCGTATTCATCCAGAAAGAAGATGTGGGTGGAGATTATGCCATCATCTACAATACTTTAAATAAGGATACTTCCAACAGTGAACTGGAAGCGGTACAACATATCTACCGCCAGTTACGTGGTGCCGATGCGCCTGATAATGAAACAGCGCGTGGTATCATCGACAAACTGTTCTTCTCAGACAAACGTTATGATCTGGGTGAAGTAGGTCGTTATAAAATCAACCGTAAACTGAACCTCGATTATCCGCTGACCAAGAAAGTATTGACCAAGCAGGATATCATCGAGATCATTAAATACCTGGTTCGCTTAACCAATGCGAAAGCAGAGATCGACGATATCGATCACCTGAGCAACCGTCGTGTTCGTACCGTAGGAGAGCAGCTCTATGCACAATTTGGTGTAGGTCTGGCCCGTATGGCACGTACCATCCGTGAGCGTATGAACGTTCGCGATAACGAGGTATTTACACCTGTTGATCTGATTAATGCAAGAACACTGTCATCTGTAATCAATTCCTTCTTTGGAACCTCACAGTTGTCGCAGTTCCTGGATCAGACCAACCCATTGAGTGAGATTACACACAAACGTCGTATTTCCGCACTCGGACCAGGTGGTTTGAGTCGTGAGCGTGCCGGTTTCGAGGTGCGTGACGTACACTATTCTCACTATGGCCGTTTGTGTACCATTGAAACACCGGAAGGACCAAACATTGGTCTGATTTCTACACTTTGCGTACACGCTTCTATTAACGATATGGGCTTTATTGAAACGCCTTATCGTAAAGTAGAGAACGGTAAAGTAAACATGAAAGAACTCACTTTCCTGAGCGCAGAAGAAGAAGACACTGCGAGAATCGCGCAGAGTAATTCTCCGTTGACTGAGAAAGGTGAATTTGCAGAAGATAAAGTCGTTTCCCGTCAAACAGGAGACTTCCCTATTTTAGATAAAGAGGATGTGGAATACATGGACGTTGCACCCAACCAGATTGTTGGTTTGAGTGCTTCCCTGATTCCGTTCCTCGAGCATGATGATGCCAACCGTGCGTTGATGGGATCAAACATGCAACGTCAGGCTGTACCATTGATCCGTCCGGAAGTACCAATCGTAGGTACCGGTCTGGAAGGAAAGGCAGCCCGCGATGCACGTATCCAGATTCACGCTGATGGTAATGGTGTGGTGGAGTTTGTAGATGCAAACGAAATTCATGTTCGTTACGACAGAAATGATATCGACCGTCTGATCAGCTTTAATGATGATCTGCAGGTATATAAACTCACTAAATTCATCAAAACCAACCAGGCAACCTGTATCAACCTGCGTCCTGCTGTGAAGAAAGGACAGAAAGTGAAGAAGGGCGACTTCTTAACCGAAGGTTATGCAACCAAAGATGGTGAACTGGCATTGGGTCGTAACCTGCAGGTGGCATTCATGCCATGGAAGGGTTACAACTTCGAGGATGCGATTGTAATTAGTGAGAAAGTGGTTCGTGAAGACCTGTTTACATCAATCCATATTGATGAATATGAACTGGAAGTTCGTGATACCAAATTGGGTGAAGAGGAACTGACTCCTGATATACCTAACGTTTCGGAAGAAGCTACCAAAGACCTTGATGAGCATGGTATTATCCGAATCGGCGCCACCATTAAAGAAGGTGATATCCTGATCGGTAAAATCACGCCAAAAGGTGAATCAGATCCTACTCCGGAAGAGAAACTTTTACGTGCCATCTTTGGTGATAAAGCAGGTGATGCAAAAGATGCTTCACTGAAAGCACCAAACGGTACTGAAGGTGTGGTGATCGATAAAAAACTGTTCCAGCGCGCGAAGAAAGATAAGAATGGTAAGATCCGTGAGAAAGCGTTGTTGGAGAAAGTAGAAAAAGTACACCAGCAGAATACAGAATCTATCAAAGAACTGTTACTGGATAAACTGCAGACTTTGTTGAAAGACAAAGCATCTACAGGTGTAAGCAACAACTTTGGTGAAATGCTGATTGGTAAAGGTGCCAAGTTCAATCAAAAGAACCTGAGTACCATCGATTACCAGAACGTAAATCCATTGGGTTGGACTGGTGATGCAAAAACCGATGATCAGATCAATACCTTATTGCACAACTACAGCATCCGTTACAATGAAGAACTTGGACGTTACAAGCGTGAGAAGTTCAACATTTCTATTGGTGATGAGTTACCTGCAGGTGTATTGAAACTGGCCAAAGTGTACCTCGCTGTAAAACGTAAGTTGAAAGTGGGTGATAAGATGGCGGGTCGTCACGGAAACAAAGGTATCGTAGCGAAAATTGTACGTGCAGAAGATATGCCGTTCATGGAAGATGGTACACCGGTAGATATCGTACTGAACCCACTGGGGGTACCTTCAAGGATGAATCTGGGTCAGATTTATGAAACCATCCTCGGATGGACCGGTAAACGTCTGGGTGTGAAATTTGCAACGCCAATCTTTGATGGTGCAAGCACCGATGAGATTGAGCAATATTGCAAAGACGCAAGCATTCCTCGTAACGGACATACTTATCTGTTTGATGGTGAAACCGGAGAGCGTTTCCACCAGAAAGCAACTGTGGGTGTGATCTATATGATCAAACTGCACCACATGGTTGATGATAAGATGCATGCACGTTCTATCGGACCATACAGCTTGATTACCCAGCAGCCGTTGGGTGGTAAGGCACAGTTTGGTGGACAGCGTTTTGGTGAGATGGAGGTTTGGGCACTGGAAGCATATGGTGCGGCCAACATCCTGCAGGAATTGCTGACACTTAAGTCTGATGATATCATCGGAAGGGCGAAGACCTATGAAGCCATCGTGAAAGGAGAGAATATCCCACGCGCTGGTGTACCTGAATCGTTCAATGTACTCGTACATGAACTGAGAGGTTTGGGTCTTGACCTGAAATTTGAATAACAAGCCACAAGCTGCAAGCTTCATGCTACAAGCCTGAAGTTTGCAGTTTCTGATATTTTCTTTGTCATAACTAATTTAAAAAACAAAGCTTGCAGCTTGTAGCCTGCAGCTTGAAGCTTAAAAATATGGCCATTAAAAGAGACAATCGCCCCAGACCAACATTCTCCCAGATAACGATCAGTCTGGCATCGCCGGATAGTATTCTGGAAAGAAGTTTTGGCGAAGTGCTAAAGCCTGAAACCATCAACTACCGTACTTACAAACCAGAACGCGATGGTTTGTTCTGTGAAAGGATTTTCGGTCCAGTAAAGGATTACGAATGTGCCTGCGGTAAGTATAAGCGTATCCGTTACAAAGGCATCGTGTGCGACCGCTGCGGTGTGGAAGTAACAGAGAAAAAAGTTCGTCGTGAACGCATGGGACACATCAAACTGGTGGTTCCTGTTGTACATATCTGGTATTTCAAAAGTCTGCCCAACAAGATTGGTTATTTGTTAGGGATGAGCTCTAAGAAATTAGAGACCATTATCTACTATGAAAGATTTGTGGTGATCCAGGGTGGTGTAAAAGAGAACCTGAATATGGGTGATCTGCTGACGGAAGAAGAGTACCTGGATATTCTGGATAATTTGCCAAAGGATAACCAGTACCTGCCTGATGATGATCCACAAAAATTCATCGCAAAAATGGGTGCTGAAGCAGTTCACGCATTGCTGGAAAGAATCGACCTTGATGGTCTGAGTTTCTCTCTGCGTAATGCTGCGGCTACTGAAACATCTCAGCAGCGTAAAGCAGATGCCTTAAAGCGTTTGAGCGTAGTGGAATCATTCCGCGATGCAAGCACAAGAATCACCAACCGTCCTGAGTGGATGGTAATGCAATACATTCCTGTAATTCCACCTGAACTGCGTCCATTGGTTCCTTTGGATGGAGGTCGTTTTGCAAGTTCGGATCTGAATGATTTGTATCGTCGTGTGATCATCCGTAACAACCGTCTGAAAAGACTGTTGGAGATTAAAGCTCCGGAAGTGATCCTGCGTAACGAAAAACGTATGTTGCAGGAAGCGATCGATTCACTCTTCGATAACAGCCGTAAATCAAATGCGGTGAAAGCAGAAGGTGGACGTGCACTGAAATCATTATCAGATGTACTGAAAGGTAAACAAGGTCGTTTCCGTCAGAACCTGTTAGGTAAACGTGTTGACTATTCTGGTCGTTCGGTTATCGTGGTAGGTCCTGAACTGAAAATGCATGAATGTGGTCTGCCAAAAGATATGGCGGCAGAACTGTTCAAACCATTTGTTATCCGTAAACTGATTGAAAGAGGTATCGTGAAAACAGTAAAGTCGGCCAAGAAACTGGTTGACCGTAAAGAAGCTGTGATCTGGGATATCCTTGAAAATATCCTGAAAGGACACCCTGTATTGTTAAACCGTGCCCCAACACTGCACCGTTTGTCGATCCAGGCCTTCCAGCCAAAATTAGTAGAAGGTAAAGCCATTCAACTGCACCCACTCGTAACATCAGCGTTCAACGCCGATTTCGATGGTGACCAGATGGCGGTACACGTTCCATTGAGCAATGCCGCAGTTCTGGAAGCACAGTTGCTGATGCTTTCTTCACACAATATCCTTAACCCACAGAATGGTACTCCTATTACCCTTCCTTCTCAGGACATGGTACTGGGTCTGTACTATATCACCAAGGGTAAGAAAACAACAGAGACAGAGATAGTAAGAGGAGAGGGCAAGGCTTTCTACAGTATGGATGAAGTGATCATCGCTTATAACGAACAAGTTGTTGATCTGCATGCCAATATTAAAGTGAAAGTAAATGTGCGTGAAAGCGGTAAACTGGTGAAAAAACTGATCGACACAACTGTTGGTCGCGTATTGTTCAACCAGCACGTACCTGTTGAAGTTGGTTATATCAATGCATTGCTGACCAAGAAAAGCCTGAGAGAAATCATTGGTGATATTATCAAGATTACTGACGTTCCTAAGACGGCTAAGTTCCTCGATGATATCAAAACACTTGGTTTCCGTATGGCCTTCCGTGGTGGTTTGTCATTTAACGTGAACGATCTGATCGTTCCGGATATGAGAAACGAACTGCTGGAAAATGCAAAAGTGGAAGTAGAAGAAGTATGGGAAAATTATAACATGGGTCTGATCACCAATAACGAACGTTATAACCAGGTGATCGATATCTGGAGCCGTGTAGATACACGTATTACAGAAACCCTGATTCGCGAAATGCAGAATGATAAACAAGGGTTCAACTCTGTTTACATGATGCTGGATTCTGGTGCCCGTGGTAGCAAAACACAGGTAAAACAGCTGGTAGGTATTCGTGGTCTGATGGCGAAACCCCGTAAGAGTGGTAGCACAGGAAGTGAGGTAATTGAAAACCCGATCCTGTCGAACTTCAAAAGCGGTCTGAACGTATTGGATTACTTTATCTCTACCCACGGTGCGCGTAAAGGTCTGGCGGATACGGCCCTGAAAACAGCCGATGCCGGTTACCTTACCCGTCGTCTGGTAGACGTATCACAGGATGTGGTAATTTCTGAAGAAGATTGCGGCACATTGCGTGGTATTGCTACAACAGCATTGAAAGATAATGAAGACATCATTGAGCCGCTGGCAGATAGAATTGAAGGACGTACTTCATTACACAATGTCTATCATCCGGTAACAGAAGAACTGATTATTGTGGCGGGTGAAGAAATTTCGTCTGAAGATGCAAAAGCCATTGAAGATGCAGGTATTGAAACCGTAGAAATCCGTTCTGTACTTACTTGCGAAAGCAAACGTGGTGTGTGTGTGAAATGTTATGGTAAAAACCTGGCAACAGGTTATATCACACAAAGAGGTGATGCTGTAGGTATCATCGCAGCACAGTCAATTGGTGAGCCTGGTACACAGCTTACACTGCGGACCTTCCACGTGGGTGGTGTTGCGGGTTCTGCTTCAGTAGAATCTGGTCTGGCAGCTAAATTCGATGGTACCATCCAGTTCGATGGTCTGCGTACCGTAGATACCCTTAACAATGATGGCGATAAAGTGAAACTCGTAATTGGTCGTACCGGTGAGGTAAGGATCATGGATGTGAAAAACGATCGCCTCATGATCACCAACAACGTACCTTATGGTGCTACACTGAATGTGAAAGACGGACAGCAGGTGAAGAAAGGTGATATGATCTGTACATGGGATCCGTTCAACAACGTAATCGTTGCAGAACAGAACGGTACCATCAAATTTGAAAATGTACTCGATGGTATCACTTACCGTGATGAAGCCGATGAACAAACAGGTCACCGCGAGAAAGTGGTTATTGAAACCAAAGACAAAACCAAAATTCCAACCATTATTGTGGAAGGAAAAGAAATCAAACAATACAACTTGCCAGTTGGCTCACACATTTCTGTAGAAGAAGGTGATGATGTGAAAGCCGGACAGGTAATGGTGAAGATTCCACGTATCCTCGGTAAGCTGAGAGATATTACAGGGGGTCTGCCACGTGTAACTGAATTGTTTGAAGCACGTAATCCGGGTAACCCTGCAATCGTGTGTGAGATTGATGGTGTTGTAGCATTTGGTAATGTAAAACGTGGTAACAGAGAGATCATCGTAGAATCTAAAGATGGTATGGTGAAGAAATACCTGGTTCCATTGACCCGCCAGATTCTGGTACAGGATGGCGACTTTGTGAAAGCCGGTACACCAATGTCTGACGGACAAATTGCACCTGCAGATATCCTTGCTATTAAAGGTCCATTCGCTGTACAGGAGTACGTAGTGAATGAGATCCAGGAAGTATATCGTTTACAGGGTGTAAAGATCAACGACAAACACATTGAAGTGATCGTTCGCCAGATGATGAAGAAGGTAGAAATTGTAGATGCAGGGGATACTAAATTCTTAGAGGAGGATCTGGAAGATCGCTTCGACTTTATCGAAGAGAACGACAGGATCTATGATAAGAAAGTAGTAACGGATGCAGGAGAAAGCACCAAACTGAAAGCAGGACAGATCATCACCCTGCGTGAGTTAAGAGAAGAAAACTCTATCCTCCGCAGATCTGATAGAAAACTTGTTGATGTACGCGATGCCAAACCTGCTACTGCAACACCGGTATTGCTGGGTATTACCAAAGCATCACTGGGTGTACAAAGCTGGATTTCTGCTGCATCGTTCCAGGAAACAACCAAAGTATTGAGCCAGGCTGCTATACAGGGTAAGACCGACGCAATGTTGGGCCTGAAAGAGAATGTGATTACTGGTCACCTCATCCCTGCAGGTTCCGGACAAAAAGAGTTCGAGAATATGATTGTTGGTAGCAAGGAAGAATACGAGGTACTGGCAACTACACGCGAAGCGATGAGTTTCGATGATGATGAATAAAATTCCGAAAGGGAAGGTATAAATGTTAAAAGTAGGAAGTGAAAACTTCCTACTTTTTTTCAGGTACCCATTCTGTTATTTATACAGTGTTTTTGTATTCTGATATTTATTGTTAATCTTGTCATCCGGGAAATGGACCGGGAGCAAAAGCGTTTAATTTTATTACCTAAATTTAGTTCATGAAAAATTTTACGATCGGGTTAAATATTGCTTTAGTAATTGCGGTGGGGGTATTGTTTTATCTGCAATTCTCTTCAGGGGGAAATGGTAAAACCGGTGTGGTAAGTGGTAGCAAAGAAGTGCCACAGGGTAACTTTAAAATTGCATATTTCGAGATCGATTCTATTGAGGCACATTTTACTTATTATAAGGAAGTAAGTAATTCTATCCAGGCCAAAGCCCAGGAGAATGGGAAACAACTGAACCAGTTAAAAGAAGCATTTGCTGCCAAATACCAGGAATTACAACGTTCTGCACAAACCATGACACAGGCTGAGGTAAATAACAAACAGCAGGAACTGATGCAGATGGAAAAAACCTATAACAGCAAGGAGCAGATGATGAACAATGAAATGCAGGATGAGAGCATGAAGAAAATGCTGGATGTGCGCCAGAGAATCAGCGATTACCTGAAGGAATACAATGTATCGAAAGGTTATGCTTTTATCGTAGGAAACAATTCAGAATCATTGGCATTCTACTATAAAGATTCGGCTTATGATATCACTGCAGATGTGATTAAGGGGCTGAATGAGAAGTATAAGAAGAAGCAGTAGAAGCTACAAGCTACAAGCTACAAGCTACAAGCTACAAGCTACAAGCTACAAGAGAAACTAATTATACAAGGTAATCATTTTTTGAACGCATGGATTTTCATTCATGCGTTTTTTTTGCGGGTATAGAGCTTTCATCTTTCCTTTTACTTCTTTCCATATTATTCTTTCTTGCAGCTTGTAGCTTGAGGCTTGTAGCTTTTTTCCTTATCTTGAACCCCTAACTATGCAACCATATGAGTAATACGAACCCTTCGTTTAAACCCACCCTGAGTTTATTTGATGCCACCATGATTGTTGCCGGGGGCATGATAGGCTCGGGAATCTTTATTGTAAGTGCCGACATCACCCGCAATGTAGGAAGTGCAGGATGGCTGGTGCTGGTATGGTTGATTACTGGTTTTATGACGATTACCGCTGCTGTGAGTTATGGTGAGTTGAGTGCGATGTATCCAAAAGCTGGCGGACAATATGTTTATCTTAAAGAAGCATATAATTCACTTGTAGGCTTTCTGTTTGGCTGGAGTTTTTTCTCGGTGATACAAACAGCTACTATTGCCGCTGTAGGTGTAGCATTCAGCAGGTTTACCGCCTATCTGATTCCATCAGTGAGTGAACAGAATATTATAGCTGATCTGGGGTTTGTAAAAATTTCCGCGGCACAGTTACTGGCAATAGCCATGATCGTCTTTCTTACTTATACCAATACCCGGGGGGTAAAGGGAGGTAAGATTATTCAAAGCACATTTACGGTAACAAAACTCATTTCCCTTTTTGGTTTAATTGTATTTGGATTCCTGCTGGCTAAACAAAGTTTCTGGTCAGAAAACTGGCAGACAGGTTTATCGGCTATGCAGGATATGGGTGCCAAAGATGCAACCGGTGCATTGCAACCCACAGGCTGGCAGCCCATATCGGGTGCTGTATTAATAGGGGCAGTAGCTGCAGCTATGGTGGGGTCTATTTTTAGCAGCGATTCCTGGAACAACGTAACTTTTATTGCCGGAGAAATTAAAAATCCACAACGTAATATTGGCCTCAGTCTTTTTCTGGGTACATTAATCGTAACGCTCATTTATATTACAGCTAACCTGATGTACCTGCATGTATTGCCATTGCAATCCATTGCTTTTGCAGAAAACGACAGGGTAGCGGTAACTGCTGCGAATGAAATATTCGGCAATGCAGGAACCATTGTGATTGCTGTTATGATCATGATTTCTACTTTTGGTTGTAACAATGGTCTTATCCTGGCCGGGGCCCGCGTATACTATACGATGGCACAGGATGGACTGTTCTTTAAAAAGACAGCAGAGCTGAATAAAAATTCTGTACCTGCGTATGCGTTATGGATACAGTGTCTGGTGGCTTCGCTCTTATGTTTAAGTGGTAAATACGGAGACCTGCTCACAATGGTATCTTTTGTGGTGGTGATATTTTATGTACTCACTATCATCGGTATTTTTATACTTCGCAAAAAACAACCTGATTTGCCAAGACCATACAAAGCATTTGGTTATCCGGTATTGCCCATCATCTATATCATTCTGGCCTCTTTGTTTTGTGTGGGGTTGGTATGGACTTCGCCCACTTATTCATTATGGGGGTTAGCCATTACACTGTTTGGTATTCCTTTGTATTATCTTGCAGTCCGAAATAAGAAACAGGAAGCCTGATGAATTTTGAACAGCTTTTTGCAGACTTTAGTAATACACGTGTTGCCATTCTCGGCGATGTGATGCTTGATACCTATTGGTGGGGTTCGGTAGACCGTATTTCACCGGAAGCGCCGGTGCCCGTTGTGGCATTGAAACGAAAAGAATTACGTGTAGGAGGAGCTGCCAATGTAGCGCTCAATACTGCATCACTCGGTGCAAAAACGACGATGATATCTGTGATAGGGGCAGATAGCGATGGGGAACAACTGCTTCAATTATTACAGGAGAAAAATATTGATACGCAATACATCAAAACAGTAACCAGCAGGGTAACTACGAATAAAACCCGCGTCATGAGCCGGAATCAGCAAATGATGCGTCTGGATGCTGAAATTACCACTGATATTGATACTGTTACTGAGGATCTATTACTTGCACAGGTAAAACTATGTATTGAAATACAGAACCCTCAGATACTCATTCTGGAGGATTACAATAAAGGAGTGCTTACCCCACGTATCATCCGTGAAGTGCTTGCTTTCTGCAAAGAGAAAAATGTGATCACAGCGGTTGATCCGAAGAAAAAAAACTTTCTGGCTTATCAGGGTGTTACCATCTTTAAACCCAATTTAAAGGAAGTAAAAGAAGGATTGAATTTACTGGTAGACAATATTGACCTTTCATCTTTGAAACAGATTCATGAAACACTGCAACAGCATTTGCAGCATCAGATTTCATTAATTACTTTATCGGAGAAAGGCGTATTTTATCAGGATGAGACATCGAATCGAATCATCCCAACCCACATCCGCAACATCGCCGATGTAAGTGGTGCAGGCGATACAGTAATCGCTGTAACCTCATTGTGTTACGCCGCTACCAAAGACATGCACCTCGCCGCTGAAATGGCGAATATCGCAGGAGGTCTTGTCTGCGAAGAAGTAGGCACAGCAGCGATCAATCGGGAAAGGTTGTTACAGGAGTGTGAGCTGCTTTTGGGGGCGTGAGAGGAGGGAAAAATGAGACGTGAATGATGAAACGTGAATGGAGAATAAGGCAAAATTCAAAAGTAGAAATTCAAAAAAAGATCATTCAAACACAATAAAGTAAATTACAGCCAAGTTTATTTTAATAGCTTGTAGCTTGTAGCTTGTAGCTTGTAGCTTGTAGCTTGTAGCTTGTAGCTTGTAGCTTGTAGCTTGTAGCTTGTAGCTTGTAGCTTGTAGCTTGTAGCTTGTAGCTTGTAGCTTGTAGCTTGTAGCTTGTAGCTTGTA
>CALRZI010000024.1:0-12713 GCA_943372605.1 Chitinophaga pinensis
TGACATCTTGGAGTGTCCGGTTGATAAATACTCCTCAATCACTTTTCGTTTGAATGATTCATCAAACATCTGACGAATCTCTACGTTGTGTTCCATATAATCCTGTTTTTGGTTTACTTTAGATGTAAACCTATTTCAGGACTAGACAGGGTCTACTTAATCAAGAAAAATTCGTCGCAGAGTCTCCGAGGCACGAGGGACTCTGCGTGCTACACGTCTTGGGTGCATGAACAAAACAAGTGAATCACGATAGTTCATCCTTTATAGAGCGCAGCTTCATTCTTCTCAGGGTGTTCCCCGCGATGTCTCCCTCTATCACCGCAGGTGAAAGATTGGGGACGTTGCGGCAGAGGCTACACAGAAGCCAGCTAACAATTATTTAGCACGCTAACATAATACTACCTACCATACACAGCTTACAACTAACAGATACAGACAGGCAGTGCAGCAACGGAACATATCCGCACCATACCGATAACCTGAGTGATAGACGATAATAGAAAAATGTGAACTTGAAAAGTAGAACAACCAGATCCCCGGGTCAGTTTTACAGACTACTTATTTGTGTAAATTCGTTCCATGGGAAATATCAAACTTTTTGAGGATAAAAAGGTTCGTTCAGAATGGAATGAGCAGGAACAGCAATGGTATTTCTCTATTATTGATGTAATTGAAGTTTTAACAGGCAGTCCAAGAGCCCGAAAGTATTGGAATGCTCTTAAAACCAAACTATTAGGAGAAGGTTATGAGGAGTTGTCCCAAAATTTGGGACAACTGAAAATGCAGTCTGCCGACGGCAAATTTTATCTAACGGATGTAGCAAATGTTAAGACTTTACTTCGCATCATTCAAAGTATTTTCTTTCTCCGCTGGGTCCTCAAAAAAATGAAGTTCCACGCAATGTCTCCCTCTCAAGCCGAAGGCTTTAGATTGTGGACGTTGCGTTGTAACACGGCCAGCATGTTTCCATTTGTTTAAATTTAGGGATGGTGGTGAGTGATAAGCGAGAAGATATTGTAATAATAAACCCGTTTCTGTGTAACCGACCGCAACGTCCCCATTCTTTCACCTGTGGTGAAAGAGGGAGACATTGCGGAGAACATAATTGAACATGAATATTATATCCCCCGAAAACATAAAGACAATTGCAGAAGAACTTGACTGCGGCTTCCGTGCCTTCATTCATAGGAAAACAGGACAACTCCTTTTTATTCCAGACACCAACAGCTATTCAGATCTTGATACTGATGTTTGGAACGAAGAGATCGAAACGTTAGAAAATAATATTGCTGAGTACTATGAAATAGAAAAATGGACTTCAAATGAAGCATTTGAAATAATGAGAGCGTTTAGCGATCAGTTGACTGAGCATACATTGAAAAGACGACTGTTAGAGGCTTTACAAAAACGTAAACCGTTTAGAGAATTCAGATTTGTCATCGACAACTCAGACGACTTTAGGGAACAATGGTTTGACTTTAAAAATAAGTGGCAACAAGATTATGTGGCAAGATACTTAAACCAACTTAAGCCATCAGATGAATGAGAAGATAAACAGTAACTCTCCGCTGTTTATAGTAAATACCTATGCATGAGATCGCTTATCTATTGAGGTTTCTAATATCTTTGTACTAATGAAAATAGATGTTATTCAGGCTGTTGATATAATTGAAGTAATGGAGAATTATTTACAGAGAAAGAGGCCTCCGGAAAACCTGAGGGCACAGCTTGATCTTATGTATCGAATAGAAGAACAAAGCATCATTATTTTTGAAATAAGACCCAGATGGGACAATCCAACTGTTTTTATTGAAAGTCGGGTAGCAAAAACCACTTTTGTAAAATCTAAAAATCATTGGAAAATATTCTGGATGCGCGCAGATTTAAAATGGCATAGTTACAAGCCAAATCCTACTGTAAAAGAAATCAAAGATTTTGTAAGAATAGTGGATGAAGACAAATACGGATGTTTTTGGGGCTGATTTACAATGTTTACTTTTCTACAGTGTTTTCATAAAAAAGAAGTTACCACACAAGAATTTTCAATCTCTACATTGCTGGTGAAAGAGAACCAGTGAAGAAATTCTAAGACACATATTCGTTAGACAAATTATCCTCGAAGGTTTTTCATCTTGCACTTAGAAAAAATTCTATCGAAAGATAAACATACAGTATGCTGAAATAGCAGGCACTTAATGTTCTCTGAATAATATTTTGATGTAACTATTCTCTATTTTTATTATTATAGGCATACCTTATTGATATGCCTCTCCTTTTAAAGTGACCATCTAAAACCGAATGAATAATTCCTTCTTTGCAGGGTGTACTTATCACAAACCGAAGGTAACAGCAGGAGACGCTGTTGCGAACCAAATCTACCATAGCGTTTTTTACGTATCACTGTTCATTTTCAGATAATGTATTCAATTTCAATAGTGTACAATTCTATGTATGCCTGCATAGATTGCGTATCTTTATAAGATGGTGGCAATTTTGTAACGAGGGCTTACTATTCACCACCGCATTAGTTTTCATATTTACTGATATGAGGTATTTTATAGTATTCTTTATATTCATCGGTACACAGGTAACAGGCCAGGTACCGGCTTTGTATAATCATATCTCCAATGATGTGCATATCATACATTCTAACGTACTGAAGCAGGATCGCCATGTATATATTCATGTTCCTAAACTCGATTCTGCAGACATAAACAAGGCATTGCCTGTGTTGTATTTGTTAGATGGTGAAAATCATTTTCACATCCTCTCCGCGTATATAGAGTATTTAAGGCACTGGCAGTTTATTCCTCCAATAATAGTGGTAGGAATTGTGAGTGCAAACCGCATAAAAGACCTCACGCCCACTAATAGCTTAGTTGACTTCGACGGTAAAGTTGATTCCAGTTATAAAATATCCGGTGGCAATGAGCAGTTTTTCAACTTTATTCAGCAGGAATTGATGCCTTATATAGAGACTGCTTATAAAACCAATTCTTTCAAATTACTGGCCGGACATTCTTTGGGAGGTCTTACGGCTATTAACTGCATGTTATTACGTCCCGCAATGTTCGATGCGTATATTGCTGTAAGTCCTTCTATTTGGTGGAATAATAAATCTATTTTGAAATTAACAGCCCAGAAACTGAAAGGATTATCTACACTTACTAAAAAGTTCTTTTATAGTAATGGAAATGAAGACGGTTCTTTTAAAAGCGACCTGCTGCGTTTAGATCGTTTGATTAAACAAAGTAGTTTGAAAGGATTTAAACATAAGTATATCGATTATCCGCATGAAGACCATATGACAGAACCCATTCCTGCATATTATGACGCACTAAGATTTATTTATAAAGGCTGGACAGATAGTACTACAAAGAAGTAGTGTATAATAGTAATTCGTTCGTCGCAGAGCATACTCAATCCAAAAAGTTCATCGCAGCGTCCGAGATATGCAGCCCATAGTGCACCTCAGATACATTCCGCCGAACAAGATAATTCACCGTTCGTATGGCAAATACAACAGTTCATAGATGATTCGGCTGAAACTTAACTTAAGTTAATTGTTTTGTGCCTCCCCGCTTTCACCTTTGCGGGGTTATATTATTAAATAGTTTTTCAATGAGCTAAAGCAACGATTGCTTACAATAGAACGTCAGTCAGCATTACTATGATCTTCTGGCAATTTCTTATTGACTCCATTTTATTTAATAATCATCCTAAGCAAGCATCTAAAACAAGCATGAACCGTATGGCAGTTAGAAAAACAATGAAAGTGTTGTTGGTACTTTCATTATTCACCACAGCACAAAAAACATTCGCACAAAAAAAATTCACCATCAGTGGAAGCGTTACCAGTAAAAACAGCGGAGAATCCATCATCGGGGCCAGTATTAAAGTGCTGAACAGCAATTTTGGCACCACCTCCAATGAATACGGCTTTTACAGCCTTTTACTGTCACCAGATACCTATCAGGTTGTGTATAGTGCAGTAGGCAAAACACCCGATACGGTACAAATTAACCTCTCGGGCAATATCGAAAAAAACATCAGTCTTTCAGAAGCCAATTACGAGTTGGCAGCTGTTACCGTTACCAGCAGTAAAACATCGGGCCGTTCTGTTAGCGGCTCACAAATGGGCATTGAAAAATTATCGGTACAGGAAGCAAAAAACCTTCCGGTAATTTTTGGTGAAAAAGACTTATTAAAAACCATTCAGTTGCTACCCGGTATTAAAACCGCCGGCGATGGCAATAGCGGCATTTTTGTAAGGGGCGGAACCACCGACCAGAACCAGATTATTCTTGACGAAGCCAATATTTACAATGCGGCCCACTTATTTGGCTTCTTCTCTACTTTTAACAGCGACGCCATTAAAGATATAGCCGTGTACAAAGGAGGCATGCCGGCACAATATGGCGGCAGACTGAGCAGTGTGCTCGATGTAAGAATGAACGAAGGCAACAACCAAAATACCAGTGTAAGTGGTAGCCTGGGTCTTATTAGCGCCAAGCTCAATGTTGAGGGGCCTATTCAGAAAGACAAATCGTCTTTTTTACTCACCGGTAGAAGAACCTATGCCGATATGTTCCTGAAACTGGATGAAGAATACAAGAATAACCAATTGTATTTCTATGACCTGAATGCCAAGTTGAATTATGAGCTGGGAAAAAAAGACAAGCTCTTCCTGAGTGGCTATTTTGGTAAAGATGCCCTGGGCTTTAATGATCAATTCGCCATTAACTGGGGCAATGGTACCGGCACTTTGCGCTGGAACCATATTTTTAACAGTCGCTTATTTTTAAATACTTCCCTCATATTCAGCAACTACAATTATGCATTCAGGGTTAAAAATGGCACCAACGATATAAGAATCTTTTCCCAGATCAGAGACTGGAACCTGAAGCAGGATTACCAGTACAGTATTAATAATCAAAACAATTTTCGTTTCGGTTGGTCGAGCATTTACCATATTATACGTCCCGGAGAAATTACCGGCAATGCCACTTCGAGCATTAACGATAAAATACAGGATAAAAGATACTCTTTTGAAAATGCAGTGTATGCCAGCAATGTGTTTAAACCCAACAATAAGTTAACCATAACATTGGGTGCAAGGCTGAGTGCTTTTAGTGTACTGGGTGGTGGTAATTTTTATAATATAGATGGAGCAGGCAATATTAAAGACACGCTCAGATATGCAAAAGGAAAAGTAATAAAAACCTATTATAACCCCGAGCCCAGAGTGTCTGTGGGTTATATGTTACACACCAATGCATCTATTAAAGCAGCTTATACCCGCAATGCGCAGTATATGCACCAGATTACCACTTCAACCGGTTCTAACCCCTTAGATAAATGGGCCAGCACCAGTAATATTATTCAACCACAAATCAGTAATCAGTACAGCATAGGTTATTACGCAAATATATTACACAACAACTACGAGTTTACAGCCGAGGCTTACTATAAAGACATGGAGAATATTCTGGATTACAGAAATGGTGCCGATGTGTTTTTAAACGAAACCGTAGAATCGCAGTTATTGTTTGGTAAAGGAAGGGCCTATGGTATAGAATTTATGCTGAAGAAGAAAACCGGTAAATTAACCGGATGGGTGAGTTATACCATCAGTAAATCGGAAAGAAAAATCAATGGCATCAATAACAATAAATGGTACAATGCCACGCAGGATAGAACACACGATATTGCCATTGTTGGAATTTATCAGGTAAACAAAAAATGGACATTAAGCGGAAATTTTGTTTTCTATACGGGTAATGCGGTAACCTTCCCTTCAGGCAAGTACCAGGTGAATGGACAAACTGCTTACTACTACAACAGCAGAAATGCCGACAGAATGCCGAACTACCATCGTTTAGACTTTGGCGCCACCATGCAATTAAAGAAAACAAAAAAATGGACCAAGGAGCTGGTATTCAGTTTATACAATGTGTACGGCAGGGAAAATGCCTTTACCATCAATTTCAAGGATAACAAAGACAACCCGAACCTTACAGAAATAGTACAAACCAGCTTATTCCGTTGGGTTCCATCTGTATCCTACAATTTCAAATTCTAACCGCTTAATACGAAACAATGAAAAGAATATATTCAGCTTTATATATCGCAATACTTGTATGCGCATTCGCAAGTTGCGAAAAAAAGATAGACCTAGATTTAAACACAACAGCTCCCATTATTGTGGTGGATGGCCAGGTAACCAATAGTGCAACAGAAGGCAGTATGGTGAGGTTATCGTACACGAACAAAGTAAAATCAGACAACAGCATTGTACCCTTACCCGGCGCAACAGTTACCATTCAGGAAGACAACGGAACGGTATATACTTTACCCGAAGTATCAAGTGGCCTTTACCGCAATACCACTTTGGTAGGTACTACAGGTAAAACCTATCACTTAAAAGTAGTGACCAACGGTATTACACTTACTTCCAGTTCTACAATGCCCGTTATGGTAAATTTTGATTCGCTCGTGGTAGAAGATTTTCCGAATTTCGGCAAAACAGTAAAACTGGTTACGCCTTTTTACAACGACCCAAAAGGATTTGGTAATAACTACAACTTTTTTATGTTTAAAAATGGAAGATTAATAAAAGATGCTTTTGCTTACGATGATTTATTTATTGATGGCAAAAAGATCACATTCCCATTGGTTTATTCAAGAGAAAACGATGAATTTAAAAAAGGCGATATGGTTGAAGTAGTGATGACTTGTATAGACTATGCCAACTACAAATACTGGTTTAGTTTTTCTCAATCTGCAACTGGTAGTCCGCTTGCAGTACCAGACAATCCGATCACCAATATTCAGGGAAATGCCATTGGTATTTTCAGTGCGCACACTTATCAGAAAAGAAGTGTGGTGATACCATAGTAAGGGTAGTATTTATGAATAACTGTTATTGAAATAGGCTTACCTCTTCGGTAAGCCTATTTTCCTTATGCGCAGGGTGTTCCCCGTATCGCCATCAGCAAAACACTACCACATTGGCGAACAGATGCTGGGCTATTAGTGCGTTATCAGTCCGTTACAAGTCCGCTATAAGTCCGTTTCAGGAGCGTAGTTCAGCCTGTATTCATTCTAAGTTCCTACTCTGTTCATCCTCCCCCCATTCAGCCTTCCTCTACAGATACGGTAGCCCCCGTATTTTATTCCCCGCAGGGTGCTCAAAAAAAGAAGTTCTCCGAACGTCCTCCAAAGGTTCATAGAACTCCGTTGGAGAGTCCTATGCACCCATTTTTTCACCTTCGGTGACAGAGTGAGACATTGCAGAGTACATATTTACTGGCGTGCCCCCGGTGCTGGTGGCTGCCTCAACTGATAATCCAGCGGTGGTTCTATACCTAAGAGATGACGCACAAAATAATCCCAGCGGCGACGCATCATATATGGCCCGTATTGGCCGTATCCATGCGCACTGTTAGGAAATAGTATGAGGTCGAAACTCTTGTTGGCTTTTTGTAATGCTTCTACCACCAATAAGGTATTATAAGGAGGCACATTATTATCCATCATACCATGTGCCAACATTAATTTTCCTTTCAGGTTTTTGGCAATGGTCTGGTTGGCCTGCGCTTCATAATTCGAATGTTCAACAAGACCATTGTAACGCTCGCCCCAGTCGTCTTCATAATTCCTGTTATCATGATTACCCGATTCAGAAATACCTACTTTAAAAAAATCAGGGAAACGGAACATGGCTGCTGCAGTGGCAAAACCGCCACCTGAATGTCCCCATATACCCACACGGTTGGTATCGATCGGGTAGCGTTGTGCCAACTGACGAATGGTAGTAATCTGGTCGGGCAATGTATTCTCACCCATATTACCATAATTCATATCATGGTAACTCTTAGAACGATTGGGGTTACTGGTACCTTCTACCATTACCACAATAAAACCCAGTTCGGCCAGTGCCTGGTGATCGCCCCGCGATGCGGTAAAGCTCCAGCTTCCCACACTTCCACCCTGCGGACCGGGATAGATATAATCGATGACCGGATACTTTTTACCCGGTTCTGTTTTGGTAGGTGTAAATGCCAGACCATAAATATCGGTTTTGCCATCATGTGCTTTTACGGTAAAGGGTATGGGTGGTTTCCAGCCAGTAGCCACTAATCTCGATACATCGGCTTTTTCCAGTGTAGTGATGAGTTTACCATTCAGGTCGCACAATTGTGTAACTGGTGGCGTATCGGGTTTTGAATAGGTATCGATGATATAATTGCCTGAAGGAGAAAAGCTGGCCTGGTGTGTGCCCTCTCCGGGTGTAAGCAGGGTGAGGTTCTTACCATCGAAACCGATTTTATATAATTCAGAAAAATAAGGATTCGACTGGTGACCGGTGGAGGTAAAATACAAGACACGATTTTTCTCATCTACTTTTATCAACCTGCTCACTACCCAATTGCCTTTGGTGATCTGGTTTTTCAGTTTACCGGTTGTGGCATCGTACAAATACAGATGTCCCCAGTCGTCGCGTTCAGAATACCAGATAATTTCGTTTGAGTTAGCGAGATAGCGCCAATTGATGCCACCCCTTCCCGATTCGTAATGTGTGGGTACTGTTTCTTCAAATACTTCACGAACAGCACCTGTTGCCGCATCGGCAATACGGAGTTTTGATTGCTTGTGATCGCGTGAGGTGGAAAGAAAAGCGAGTTGTGATGCGTCTTCATTCCAATCTACATCAGCCAGTGATCCACCGACGGTGATATCATCGCTTAGAGAAGACCTGTGCGGGTCGGGAGACACTTGTATTTTAATGACTTTAGCAGCATCCACATCAATAATCACGCGGTGCAACATGGCTATTTCTTTATCGCCGGGTAAAGGGTATTTCCATGCACGTAAACTGGGCTTACCTACATTGGTGGTTACCAGGTACATATCGCTCACATTCCGTTGATCCTGTTTAAAGGTTGCGATCTTTTTCGAATCGGGCGACCAGCGTACAATGGCTCTCTCACTCGACTTCCATCCTGCATTATCGGTTGCATAACCAAAATCTTTTACGCCATCTGTGGTAAGCTGTGTTTGTTTATTGGTAGCCATATCACGCAGCCATAAATTCCAGTCTTTAATATACACTGCTTTTTTGCCATCGGGTGAAATAGCTTCAATACCAGCACCGGGGCCACGGTTACCAGCGCCAGTTCTTCCCTCTGCTTCAGCAGGAGCCGGAGCTGTATCATCAGCAGTAATGGTTGCGCCCTGCAGGTTGTATTTCCATTTTTTTCCGGCTACGGTAAAAGCAATTGATTGGCCATCAGCTGAAAAGCTAATCGTTTGAAAAGGAAGTTTAGCCGCATCATATTTGTTACCGCTTGCGGTTGATAATGCAGCAGCCAATTTTTGATGATCAAAAGCCGGGGTGCGGTTTTTTTGAACCGGGTCTACCAGCATGAAACTGTTTTGCTTTGCTGTAACAGAGAGATACCAGAACCGATCGTTGGGTAGCCAGTTGGGGCGTACCGTTCCTGCATCAATAAAAGGTTCTGTGTTATAGCTCATGAACTTTTCTGCACGTTCATAATCTTTGGCTGTAAGCGCATTGCTTTGTGCCTGTGCAGCTACCGTGAAAGCAATAGCTACTGCAGTGTATACATATTTTCTCATGTGATTAAAATGTAGTTCTGGAATATGGATTGAGTGAACTAATATAAGGCAAATAATGGAAGGGCGTTCTGCATTCGGTGAATAGCCGGTCTGGTGGTTACATGTCTAGTCCTAAAATAGGTTCAACCCATTCGTTAAAGAAATTTCGGGAATAATAATTAATAAGTAACTTAACTATTTGTGAGTAGCTACAGCAGCCTATATGAGAAAAGCCTGTGTTGAACATTCATTAATACTCCTCGCAGGATTTACTTAATCAGGAAAGTTTGTCGCAAAGTCTCTGAGGGACTCAGCATACTGCAATCATCCATTCATCAAACAAAACCTATGATTTCTCCGGAATTTCTATTTAGTAATATACCCGAAAAACAGTCGAAATATTTTTTCTCTGTCATTCAGAAAATAGGAAAAGAAAAGCTTGTTAAAAAAGGGGAAACAATTATACGCTATGGCTCTCATCCTACTTTCTTTTTTTACATTACCAGTGGTGCATTTAAAACTTCCATCAAAAAAAATGATAAAACCTATATTCTTGGCTTCACATTCGAGGGCGATATTGATTGTTGCCCTACTTCATTATTAAAAGCATCTGCGAATAATTTTACCATTGAAGCGGTTCTTGATAGTAAAGTACTGATTTGTGCATTAAAAGATTTTCAAAAGGCCTGCTCTTCAAAAAAATATTCCAGCATCATTAATAATATAATGGCAAATTATATATCCATTCTTGAAAACAGGGTTATAGAAGCCATTTCCTTAACTGCTGAACAACGTTATAAAAAATTATTATTGCAGCAACCTTCTTTAATAAAGAAAATTCCTCTTTCATACATTGCAGCCTATCTGGGTATTACGCAGGAAAGACTGAGCCGGATAAGAAAAAAACTAAAGACTTGACTTAGGTCAACTCACGCTGCTGTGCACGACGGTACCTTTGCACCATGAACAGCTGCCAAAAAAATAAACAGCATAAAAAGATGAAAGGTATACTTACATCTTTAGCTTTATGGATTTCTGCAATTTGTTTTGGCCAAAAAACGGTTCAATTTGCTGACTCCATTCAGAAAAATTACAGCATTCCAGCCATAAGTTATGCAGTAGTTAATTCCAGATCTACCTTAGAAATAGCCGCACTGGGTAAACACTCCGTTGACCTGCCAGACACGGCCACCTTAAATGACCGGTTTCATATTGGCTCTAATACGAAAGCAATGACAGCATTTATGATGGCCAAATATGTGGAAAAAGGAAAGCTTAAGTGGACGACAAATTTTTTTGATTTATTTCCCGAATGGAAAGAAAAAAGCAGGCCTGATTATGCAAATATTACGCTACAGGATTTGCTTTCACACAAAGCAGCAATACAACCCTTCCAGGGAGAAGACGACCCTCAAATACCAGATTTTACCGGAACAAACCCAGAAAAAAGAAAACAGTTCGCTCAGTTTGTTTTAACCCTGGAACCTGTAAAACCAGATGCCCGGCATCCCTTCATTTATTCAAATGCGGGCTATACCCTGGCAACATTAATGCTGGAAAAAGTAACAGGCAAAAGCTGGGAGCAGTTGGTTGAAAAAGTATTCACTAAAGATTTAAAATTAGATGTAAAATTATCCTGGCCCGAAAATCAAAAACAAAAAGACACCTGGGGGCATAGTACAGAAAATGGCAAACTCAAACCCATTCCTTCCACTTCTGATTATCATCTGGATTATACCGAACCGGCAGGAGACTTAAACATTAAACTGAAAGACTACATCAAATTCATCCAATTGAACCTGGCAGGTCTTGAAGGCAATGACAATTACCTGACATCAGAAACGTATAAATTCATTCACAAAGGCATATCAGATTATTCATTAGGCTGGTTTAATATCTATGAAAACGGAAAAGAATTTTCTGTGCATTCTGGAACCGGAGCATTTACCTATTTCACTATTGTTCATATAGACAGAAGTAAAGGAATTGCTTATATAATATTTACAAATTCTTTTAATCAGAACACACAACTGGGAGTGAGACTTTTGATGAGAAAGCTGAAAGAAAATTACGGCAGCTAATATAGTATTGTCGTTAGTGTGCCTTTAAGTGGCTTTACATCGGAACAATCAGCCAGGGTTCGGGGTGAACCAAATTTTTCTAATTCTCTACCGTCAATCATGTCTACCCGTTTGTCGTTATGGTAACTGATGGTTTTCATTATCCGCAGCCTCTCCGAGGCAAGAGTGGCACTTTGCGATGCACTTACAGGGTCTCACATTTACTTTGGATTAAATCGATTCGTTGAAAAAATTTCAGGAAGCAGCACTAAATTAAATCGACCCGTTGAAAAAATTTTCACAAAGTATTATTAAGTAGTAACTTAACTATATGTGAGCATTCGCAGCATGTTCTTCCTGAGATATCTGCAAAAAAACGCTTCAGAGAAAGAAAAATAATATGCATTTTACAAACTTAGTACCCAGTGTATTTTACACAAACCTTTCAGATGGCATAAAATTATTTGTAGACTGTCTGCACTTCACAATTGTACATCAGGATATACATACCGCACAACCCTATTGTGTGTTGCGAAAAGGAGAAATAGGCCTCATGCTTTTTCAAGATGAACAATTGGCTAAAGAACATCATCCCGAACTAAGACTTGTAACAGATAATATTGAAGAAGTATATGCACAGATAGCTTCATCTCATCCTCACCTGCTGCACCCCAATCTTAATAAAGTTACACGCAGACCCTGGGGTGCCAAAGAATTTGCCATTACAGACAACCAGCTTGGCATCAGGTTTCAGGAATGGTAAGCCTGCTCCTGTGTAACATCCCCCCTCTTTCACCTGTGGCGATAGAGGGAGACATTGCAGGGAAAATAAGCTCTTTAGGAAAGCTGTATCTTCCTGAAATCACTTTACATAGGGGTACGGAATTAAACCTGTAAATTGATTATCAATGCAAACACCTGAAAAAAAGAGAAATCGAGGCAAATATGACCCTCAACTCAAACTTACTATAGCCAGAGAATACTTAACGACAGATCTTGGCTATGGTAGTTTATCGAAGAAATATGGTATCC
>CALRZI010000025.1:0-6730 GCA_943372605.1 Chitinophaga pinensis
GCGTGACAGCATGTTTCTCAGAACTGCTTAACGTCCCCTGTTCTCTCAACCTTCCTGCTATTTTTGAATGGAAATTATCAATAATCAAACATACGAGAGTCCTCTACGAGAGACGTCTGCGATGAACTTCTTTCGATTTGGACACCCTGCGGAGAAAAAAGCGGGAAAGAATAAAAGGCTTGTTCTCAATGCCATTAGATGCAAAATCATCAGTAGAGCTTTTGCCGTTATCAACAGAAACTCAAAATTTGTGGACACGCTAAAAGCTGTAGCCTAAATATTTGGTTTTTAAGATAGAATGCGGAGAAGGAACCTTTTTACCCCCAGGATAAAGTCAGATTAGAAAGGCTTTCTCCATTTTCTTGAATATTAACCTGATTATGAATAGGATTAAAAAATGATAACCTATAATCTCCAAGTTCTTTGTCCTCATTAAAGAAATAGAAGTATAAATCATCCCTCATAGAGTAACCTTCTCTGCAGTGCTTGTATATCTTAAAAAGTTCCTTTGGGCTAATGTTTATAAGGCCATGAAAGCTCACAGTTTCAATTTTATTTTTTTTACAATCAACAATTACCGTTAAAATGCTATCTGATACATTTCGAATAATGATTTTATTATAACTATCATTAACTGGTTGATTCTCAATTTCACCTTTTATCATGCTTAATAAAGCATTGCAATCACAATTCCTACGCTCAATTTCGTTGACTATGAATTTAATATAAGTTATATTGAGTTGAGTTATTGTCATAGTAAAATAAATATCGCTTTATTTTTTAATTTCATACTTAACCTTCGTTTGAAACAATTGTGTTTCGCCACCTTTTAACATTTCACCAGGTTTATTCCAGTTTTCTATACTAGGAGCTGTAGTAGATCGTAAAAATTTTGTATCCTCCGTTAGAATAACTTTTGTTTTAATTCTGTCAGCTAAAGGAATACCTAACTTATTAGGATCGGCACCTGGGAGTGCATAATAATCACCCATGATGGGCTTCCCCGTAATTTTGTCTATATAAGTCCACTGCTCAAGAACAGTTCCTTTTTTATATGTTTCTTCATAGACCTTTTGGGATAAATCTATGCCTTTAGTATGGTCAAGAGCCCTTTGCTCTGCATATCCAGCTTTCGCGTAGAAGTCTTTTGCAAAATTAAATCTACCCTTGGCTAAACCTATTAAGGCTGATACTCCGGCATTAGATGTTATACCTATTATTTTACCAGCACCGTATGTAATCGCGGCGTTCACAAGAGCTTCTTTAGATCTTTGATCTTGTGCTGCTCTTCCCTCAGGCGTCTTTGCTATGTTGTGTTCGAATGCTCCTACAACTTGTGAAGCGAGCAGGGTTCTAGTTAACCATCCCTTTGTTATAAATACATCAATGACAACAGCTGCACCAATAGCATTATTCTTGTGTGTGTGTGTATTTTAATTGCTGCTTCCCCATCAACTACATGCTTACCATCCGGACCTACTTTCATAGGTGGAGCCCATTCTAATCCATCCAAATCAATACCGTCAATTGGTCTATTACTTGCAAACTGATAAGGAGTTAATTCAGGGTACTGTTTTGTTATTGGGTCAACGCTCAAGAATCTAGCTATCCTCGGATCATAAATCCTCATCCCATAATCCTGCTGATTCCCATCCCCTTTCACCTCATTATCATTCTCTTTCCCATTAAACCCATACCTGTATTTATTAGCCTGGTAGCTTCTACCCAACATCTGACTACCAAAAGCATAATAATCCTGCAAACTCAATACATCTGCCACATAGTGGTCGGTCAAAGAACTGTCTGTTACTGAAGATACACCTATTTTTTTGTCATTTATTACGGCCAGTACATTACCCAGGTGGTTGGATAGTTCATAGCTGGTATTACCCATCAGTAAACTGTCGTACAGGGTAGTTACCGTTCCATTGGTTACCACCGGTGCCGCTGGTATGATACCATTGTACTGGTATATACCCAGCCTGCTGCTGCCATATAAATGCTGCTCCTTCCAGAAACTACTGTCACCCTGTAAACGGTATACTGCCAGTGGGTTACCCTGTGCATCGCGTACATATATTTCTTCTGTGGCATTGGTACCCGTTACTTTTTTGTGTACCCTGTTACCAGCAGCATCATAACCATAATAAATGGCGCTGGCTGGTTTGGTAATACTTTTTATTTTACCATACACCGTCCAGTTGATGTTTTGCAGGTTTTCTGCATTGTCGCTGATGAGGTTACCTATTTTATCGTAACTGTAATTTCCGGCAGACTGGTTATCGATATCATTGCTATGTGTTGCGGCTCCTACCGTATCAGTTACATAAGTGAGCTTATTGGTATTGGCCTGATAATGGTAGGTGAGTGCATCCATGGCCAATGTATTTCCACCGGCCGTGGTAGCATTGCGCAGTGCCGTGAGTATATTACCATTGGCATCGTAACTGAATGTTTCTTTATAATCATTCAATACTACAGGGGTCCACCGGTTGCTGCTATCGAGCCCGTTGTAGGCATTTTTATTCACCAGCCTGTTGAGCTGGTCGTAACTATAACGGTACAACAGGGGTTGCATATTACCCAGACTCAAACTGATACCCGAAATATTTCCGTTAAACAGTGCACCCGCTCCCGGGCCTGCACTACCCGGTAACCCGGCAAAGGATTGTGCCGATGTACCAATACCCGTATAATCATGATGAAAATAATGCAGTGCAAAACCCGCCACATCTGCCGATACACGGCTGCCCTGTATGGCATCGCCACCCATATCGCCTGTTATGGCAGTTTTACCCAGGAGGTTGGTGGTATTCATACCCTTTAACCAGCCCTGTAATGTATAGGCATAGTCTATGCCCTGTACTTTTCGCGTACCCAGTTCTGTTCGTGCCAGTGGTCCGTGCAGGTAGTACCGGTATTCAGCATCGGTGTTCCATACAAGTCCATCGCGACTGCTTAAAGCGGTTGTGAGTCTGTTTTCTGCATCATAACGATAGCGGTACAAGAACTGGTCGCCCCTGCCCTGCTGGTACATTACCTGGTTTACTTTTCCACTCACCAGATCGTAATCGTAGCTGATGACTTTAACACCATTATCACTATGTGCACGCAATGCTCCAATTTCCTGCCAGAGTGTTTTTTTTCTGCGCAGTGTCTCTGAGGAACAAAGCCCACAGGACTCCTTTGGAGGACGCTGCGCGAGCTTAGACATGGGACAGGCAAAACAAATAGTTCATCACGACTATGCTAACACGATGATTAACGTTTAAAACTAAATGAGGCTGGCTGCGTTGCTCGCATCGTCCCCAATCTTTCACCTGCGGTGAGAGAGGGAGACAATGCTCGGAACTGGAAATAGTTCATCGCGACCATGCTAACACGATGATTAACGCTTAGTTTCCAAATCCTAACCCACCCCCACCAAATACTCATCTCCTTTTTTAAAGCAGTTATATTTATACAGTTTTGTTGTTAAAATAATACAGTATGAAACCACTGCTTAGTTATTTACTGTTTTGGGGTATCTGTTTTTCTGCGGATGCACAACCAATTATTGATACTGTTATAAAACCCACTTTCTACAATGAGTGGACCAAAATAATAGAATCAGACCCGAATGATCAATGGTCGAGACATAGTGCCGGTCAACGATTCCAGGTATTCTCCAGATGGTCAGATCTGACATCACCAAAACAGAAGCATGCCGCTAACATCAGCTTTTATGGCAATGCTGTTCTAACCTGGCTCAATGGTCAGCCTGTATTGGAAATGGCCGCAGCAGGTATTAACAAAGCCAACGCCGATTCTTTTTTATATCATGTAGTAGTAAATGACAGTATTGAAATTGTTCCCTGGCAGCATCCTTCTGTTTTCAAAACCAATAGCCTGGGTACCTATGCATATCTTGGAAAATTTGAGTCATTACACAAACTGATTAAATTAGAAATCTATCATAATGGTCAGTATTACGATAAGAAAACAATCTATTATAACAACCTCTATACTCCTGCTCCTGTTATTGCAAATGCATCGCTTCGATACAATAACCCATACTTATTTAATCCACAAAAACAACATTATATTCCACACAAAAAAATTGTACAAATTGGTGGCTATGAATACGAACCCTCTTCTAACAAAAAAAAAGAAATACAACACCGTTCTTTTGAGTGGAGCGATAGTATCAATCATATTAAACTTGCCATAAAACCTACCCTACTTAATGAAATGTATTATGTGTACCTGCGTCATTACAACAATACACATACCGATACCAGCTTTATTTCCAATCAATGGAGCATTTCCTCTTATTCCAAAAACCCGGAGATGCTCATCAATGCATCATACTTTAGAAAACCGGGGAATTATGAAGTAATTATTGTAGCACAAATACCGGAAGAGTTCAACAGAAAAGCCAGCAACAAACAAACCAGCTTATTCTTTTCTGTTAAACCTTCATCTGTTGTACAATTCAGTTCCAAACAGGCCATTATGTACACTGCCTTTCTTGCTTTTATCGGCAGCACTGGGCTTTTCTTATATCGCGGCAGAAACAAAAGACAATTAGAAAAGAAACAACAGGAAAAAGAAATTGCTATTCTTCAATTACGTGCGGTAAGATCGCAACTGAATCCTCATTTTATGTTCAACGCTCTTTCCGGTATCCAAAACCTGATGAATAAAAACGAAGGCAATAAAGCCAGCAACTATTTATCGCGCTTTGCACGTATTACCAGGCATATCTTAAAAGAATCTGAACAGGATTTAACCAGCATTCAGGATGAAATAAAATTACTGGAAGATTACTTGCTGATGGAACAACTGCGCTTTGGTTTTCAATACAAGATTACAGTAGCAGAAAGTATTGACCAGTCACATACCGATATTCCTGCCATGCTATTACAACCCCTTGTTGAAAATGCAGTAAAACATGGCATTTCGGGGCTTGCTGAAAATGGGCATATAGAACTTTCTATTATGCCGGAAGGAAATACATTGGTAGTACAAGTAAAAGATAATGGCAGTGGTTTTTCATCAACCGTTAACACTGATGGACATGGACTTAAATTAGTACAGGAACGCATTCAATTACTCAATAAATTGTATCCCGATATTACTATTCGTTTTGATGTATTGTCGACCGAAGGTTTTTGTATTTGCCAGATAGCATTGAATCACTGGATATGAGCATACCATCTTTTATTGTGGATGATGAATCCCACAATATTGAAAACCTTACCCACTTACTGCAAACCCACTGCCCCAATATAGAGGTAGTGGGCTCTGCTATATCCATTAAAGAAGCGCTCACCGGTATTCATGCAACAAAACCAGACTTACTTTTTCTCGACATCAGACTAACCAATGAAACAGGTTTCGATCTTTTACAGCAAATAGTACATTCACCAATTGAAGTAATATTTATTACAGCTTATGACCAATACGGTGTTCAGGCCATCAAATTTGCGGCACTTGATTACCTGCTCAAGCCTGTTGATTCTGAAGAACTGGTTAAAGCGGTTCAGAAAGCCAGTGAAACATTGTCATATAAAAAACAAAATGAACAATTGCTTTTCCTGGTGCAGGAATTATCAGCAGACAAAACCAAAAAAATTGCACTGCCTACACAGGAAGCCATCAGGTATGTGGAAGTTGCTGCCATTGTGAGATGTGAAGCCAGCAACAATTACACGTATATATTTCTGCAGGATGGCGAAAAAATACTAATTGCCAAAACTTTAAAAGAGTATGCCGACCTGCTCCCTCCTACCGAATTCTTACGCACACACCAGACACACCTTGTCAACAGAAACTATATAAAAAGCTGGCTCAAAGAAGATGGTGGTATGTTATTACTAACCAATGGAACTACTATACCCGTTTCGAGGGTGAACAGAGAAAGAATCAGAGCCGCGTTGAAATAATAAGGCAACTACCGTTGTTGGTTATTTTAGGGTTTGATTTACCAGAGGGTGTAACCCTCCGTTTACTTTTTTGTCTTGACACAAAAAAGTAACAAAAAAGTCTCCAAAGGAGTCTTTAAGACAAGGCTGTAGAAAAAAAGCTAACCCTTCAGAGTTCAGGGTCATTTCATTACGCTTTTTTTCTAAGGCAGGATTTTAAAAGTAATTTGAACGAAATGTGTTGGCTTTGCCAACACGGTTTATGTCCCCGGTGGTTCGTCATCCTGAGGAGTATTCTGATCGCAGATCAGAAATTACGACGAAGGATACGCCTCAGCTTGTAACTACGCCCTGTTCGTAGTGCATTATAATAGTTTTGCGATAAACATATTTCATGTACAAACCCGGCTATGTTTATATACTAACCAATGCTTCCAAAACTATGTTATATGTAGGTGTTACCACTAATCTGGCTCAACGAATATGGCAGCATAAACAAAAAATTCACCCCAACAGTTTTACAGCTAAATTTAATATTCATGTATTGGTTTACTATGAGGTTTATACCAGCATCGGAGATGCGATTAAAAGAGAGAAGGAAATTAAAGGTTGGAAACGAAGTAAGAAGAATGCACTAATACTAACAAAGAATCCTAGATGGGAAACTTTACAATAAATACGCTGCTTTGTTGGTGAAACGACAATAGGTGTTCGCTAGAAAATATCCTTCGGCGCAGATAATAACCTGCGGTTATTAATGCTTCTCAGGATGACAAATGTATGTAGAAGAAATGCAGTTGGGTTGATTGGCTTCGCCAATCAAC
>CALRZI010000026.1:0-4133 GCA_943372605.1 Chitinophaga pinensis
TCCTCAGGATGACGAAGCGAGGCAAGAAAGCAGGCTGTGTTGGCTTTGCCAACACAGCTCAAATACCCCACCCGCAACCGTCATCCTGAGGAGCATTGAAAACCGCAGGTTATCATCTGCGACGAAGGATCTGTTTGTACTGTTCTCAAACCTCTGTTCTTTTGAATCCAATACGCTAACGAATTTTCTATTTTACTACATGCTGTGAACTAGCATTTGGCAGATGAACAGGGTAGCAGCAAAACTAAATATTACACCATAGCTGTGTAACTTGCGCCGAGTCCTCTACGAGAGACGTCGGCGACGAACATTCTTCGGAGAAGTAAAGACTTGATCCTATTGTTTTAATTTTTTATCCCAATTAATATCTATAAACTTTTTAACACGCTTTGGCAAGTCTTTATATTGATATGCATTTTTCCCTTTTCCTTTTCCAGGTGCACATGTAATCGGTTTTCCTGCACCGCCTAATGTAAAAAAGTAATGATTTTTTTCGGCATTCTCTTCTGTAACATGGTATTGATCCCCATCGCCTAAAGTCCAATTGATATGCCAACCTGGCCAACATGTGTACCCGGGAATATGTTTAATTTGCTTAGACCATTCAGCCCATGTTTTGCGATCATCATCACTGTCTTCATATCCATCATCATCACTGTCTTGTTTTTGTAGAACAGATCCAGGTATTCCAAACGACCCGACAGCACTCAAATTGTCCTGCGGGTAATTATCTTGTTTGATATCTTCGATTGATGGCAACTTTTCTTGTATCGCTTTTTCTGGGGTTCCTTTTCGTTGTAAAGGCTGAGATGTAGAATTGTTAGCAATTGCATATAATTGAGCAGCTTGTTTAGCTTGTGGGCTATTATTTATAGCCTCATGAAGTTTTTTTTGCGTAATGGCTTCAGGTCGATTATCTGCGAACTGTAAAGTTGATACGTTAGCGAATTGTAGTTTTGGTAAACTGTTCGCAATAGCGTTACTTTTATTTTTAGTTTTCTTTTCAACGTGTGTATTCATGTTGAATATAGCGTTTTAAGATTGGATGAGAAACTTATAGCGGTTACAAAACCTAATACAACTCAATAATTACTAAGATAACTAAAGTGCGTAAGATCAATAAACTTTTATTTGGTTTGAAAAGACTCAAGCGGGATAGAATATAAAGCAAGACACGGGTAAGTTGCGACCGAAGGCTGAAGCAGCCAGCCTTAGCAAAGGCTATACAAGGATCGAGAAGGGGTTCTTACAAAAACAAAGCAGCCTAAATAGACCACAAACGAACCGTCATCCTGTCCAAAGGACTCCTGGGGAGAGGAGCATTGAAAACCGCAGGTTATCATCTGCGACGAAGGATCTGTTTGTACTGTTCTCAATCCGCTGTTTTTTTTGAACCCAATACGCTAACTATTTTTCTATTTTCCTGCATGCTGTGAAGTAGCATTTGGCAGATGAACAGGGTAGAAGCAAAACTAAATGTTATACCATAGCTGTGTAACTTGCGCCGAGTCCTCTACGAGAGACGTCGGCGATGAACACTCTGAGGAGAAGAAAATATCTGCTTTCATCTTTTCTTTATTACCCGTTTTAATCGATCTACGCAATTCTGCTATTTTTTTAGATAAGGTAACAGAGCCGATTAAAAATAGAATGATATAAAATGATGACATGCGAAGTCTTTTTTTTAAAGTATCACTTATCTCATTACTTGTCTAACATCTATATAATATTTTTTATAAACACAAAAGGATAAAAATAACGTTTGTTGAAGCACACATACTGGAGAAGTAGCATGTTGCTTAATCGCTCATGGATTAGTAATTATTCTGTGTTTAATAAACTTAGAAATGAGTTGTTCGGCAATTTTCTGATATCTCCCAGATGTCGCAAAATCAAAATCAACCAGTAACTCTCCTTGCCATACTTTAGTAAGAGAGTCTTTGCTTGTATAAAATTGCAAATCAAACTCTTCAATATATTGGTTCCCCGAAATGGTGCCGTAACCTGCATATCCCGCAGGTAATGGAGTTGCAGCATAGCCAACTTCCTTATCTGTATATGTATATGAGGTATCTGTAGGGTTAAGTACCAGATAGCCATTATATTTTGAAGAAGTTATTTCTTTTAAATTTAATGAAGAGCCTCTCGGAATTTTACCAACATACCTAAAATCGCTTTGTATGTTGTTTTGAGCTAGTAATTTCGTTAACTCTGTTGACAGATTTTCAAGAAATAATCGTGAGGCTGTAGATCCTGCTCCAACAATTAATACATGCGACAAACGCACATCAGATTTTTTTACTTCTGTTTCTTTCAATTTTGATTTACCCAGATATGTGGGGATAACGCAACTGAAAAAAACACTTATTACAAAAATAATTAGTAGCGATAGCTTCTGTATGGAGGATAGTTTATGCATTTGGTTGTTAGTCGTAAGAGAATGCAATATATTTTTTTTATCTAAAAATTAGTGATTGAACTGTCTGGTAATATTATATTTTAGGAGTAAATTTATTTCATGAGATGGCATCTGAATATGCTCCTTTTCTTAGTAATGCCCATACTGGTAACTGCTTTAAAAATAAAGCCGCTTTATTATGAAAGGAGCCAAAAAGTAATCAGGAATGTAGTTATTCTTCCTCCACATTCGGTGATTAGCAGTATCGAAAATAAGAACAAGGAACAGTACAGTAGAGCATATTCAAGTGAAGCGTACACGTTGTTTATGAAAACTTTAGCCGAAGTTGTGAAAATTCCTGATACCCTGAATTGTTTTTTGTTTCGTCCGGATCAGGAGACTAAAACAAAAATCAATGATTTTGTTTTTACGCTGAATCAACAGATGGTTGAAAAAAAATTGGTAGAAAAATATGCCGTACCAGATTCGATTCTTGCACTTTTCGACACCACACATGGTAATTTCTTTTACTGTTCTCTTTTAGGAGGATTTGCACGTAACAGCGAAAACCTGGCTGCACGTCGTTTTGGAGATGAAGCGAGTCAATACTGGTCATTGGGGTTTCTCAAGCGACATAGTTATGAAGCTGCAACGCTTCTTACCACATTTATTATTGATGTGGCCAATAAAAATATTGCCTATTTCTACAGAGATATAAAGTATAACTATTCCCCAATTGACGTAAAAACGGTAGAAATGATGCTTAACGGATCTTTTTTGGGATACTTCGGCTCATTGCGTTATGTCAACCATAGTTTTTGAAGTGTATAGTTTCTGGTAATTTAGTAAAAGCGATCACTCATTTATACATCCAATACAATTGCAATATTCTTCCTGAGTTGTTTAACCTGTTTCTGGGTGAGTTTACCAATTCTTTGGATGAGTCTTTTGTTGTCAATGACACTGATCTGATCAATCTACACATTCCATGAATACCCCACCTGCGAACCGTCATCCCGAGGAGCATTGAAAGCCGCAGGTTATCATCTGCGACGAAGGATCTGTTTGTACTGTTCTCAAACCTCTGTTTTTTTTGAACCCAACACGCTAACAATTTTTCTGTTTTCCTGCATGCTGTGAAGTAGCATTTGGCAGATGAACAGGGTAGAAGCAAAACTAAATGTTATAGCGTAGCTGTGTATCCGGCACCAAGTTCTCTGCGAGGGATATCGGCGATGAATACTCTGAGGAGAAGGAAGAATATTCTTGAGAGAGGGAAAAGGATTTATCCCTGAGATTGTAGTTTCTTAATTTCAGATAAATCTATATTCCGCATAGCCTCATTTGCTTTGTCGAGCTTCTCCTGGAATATGGGCATATCATTGTATTTATCCAAAGATTCGTCAATGGTAACGACTGTAGATTTGATATCAAACAATTCCTTTTGTTCCATATTATAAAGGTATTCTTTCTGTAAGTATAAATGATTCGTGGGTTCGTTTTTTTTCATTTTTTTGCAGTATGCCTCAGCCGAATTGAATGAGTGTAATAGATTTTCTATTTTGTAGAATTAGGGAAGTAATTAAACAGATATCCTTCGTCGCAGTTTCCGATCTGCGATCGGAATGCTCCTCAGGATGACGAAGCGAGGCAAGAAAGCAGGCTGTGTTGGCTTTGCCAACACAGCTCAAATACCCCACCCGCAACCGTCATCCTGAGGAGCATTGAAAACCGC
>CALRZI010000027.1:0-3170 GCA_943372605.1 Chitinophaga pinensis
GTATAGGATATTAATAAAAAAAGCCCGAAGTATTTCTACTCGGGCTTTAAATAAAAGGTGGCGACGACCTACTCTCCCACATTTTACTGCAGTACCATCGGCGCTGAGGGGCTTAACTTCTCTGTTCGGAATGGGAAGAGGTGGACACCCTCGCAATAATCACCTAAAGATCTTTGCGACTCATCGTCTTAATTTTTTTTTGTTTGCTTCAGCTTTACAGCCTATTGCAAACAGTGACATTGTCTTGAAAGAAGTATTACGTTCCGTATATTTTGTTTCTACGTTTCTATCTGAAAGCTATTGGGTAATTAGTACTACTCGACTTTGCTATTACTAGCTTTACATCTGTAGCCTATCAACGTCGTCATCTACAACATCCCTCATAGAAGTCTCATCTTGTGGTGAGTTTCGCACTTAGATGCTTTCAGCGCTTATCTCGTCCCAGCTTAGCTACTCTGCACTGCACCTGGCGGCACAACAGATACACCAGCGGCTGGTCCAACCCGGTCCTCTCGTACTAAGGTCAGGTCCACTCAAACTTCTTACGCCCACAACAGATAGGGACCGAACTGTCTCGCGACGTTCTGAACCCAGCTCGCGTGCCACTTTAATCGGCGAACAGCCGAACCCTTGGGACCTTCTCCAGCCCCAGGATGTGACGAGCCGACATCGAGGTGCCAAACCTCCCCGTCGATATGAGCTCTTGGGGGAGATCAGCCTGTTATCCCCAGCGTACCTTTTATCCTTTGAGCGATGGCCCTTCCATGCAGAACCACCGGATCACTATATCCTACTTTCGTACCTGATCGGCTTGTCGGCCTCACAGTCAAGCATGCTTATGCTATTGCACTCCGCGTACGGTTACCAAGCGTACTGAGCATACCTTTGAAAGCCTCCGTTACTCTTTTGGAGGCGACCACCCCAGTCAAACTACCCACCAAACAATGTCTCCGCCTTAGGCAGATTAGATTCCGAATACAAAAAGGGTGGTATTTCAACGTTGGCTAACTTACGCCTAGCGACGCAAGATCAAAGCCTCCCACCTATCCTACACATCCTGTATCCAAAATCAATGTTAAGCTATAGTGAAGGTGCATGGGGTCTTTCCGTCCCGTTGCGGGTAACCGGCGTCTTCACCGATACCACAATTTCACCGAGCTCATGGCTGAGACAGCGCCCAGATCGTTACACCATTCGTGCAGGTCGGAACTTACCCGACAAGGAATTTCGCTACCTTAGGACCGTTATAGTTACGGCCGCCGTTTACTGGGGCTTCGATTCAATGCTTCGTCTTGCGACTAACATCCCCTCTTAACCTTCCAGCACCGGGCAGGTGTCAGGCCTTATACGTCATCTTTCGATTTTGCAAAGCCATGTGTTTTTGTTAAACAGTCGCCTGGGCCTTTTCACTGCGGCCTCTATTGCTAGAGGCGCCCCTTCTCCCGAAGTTACAGGGCCATTTTGCCGAGTTCCTTAGCCATGAATCACTCGAGCACCTTAGGATTCTCTCCTCGACTACCTGTGTCGGTTTACGGTACGGGTTTCTATAACCTAGAGCTTAGAAGATTTTCTTGGAAGTCTGATTAGGAACACTATCCACTCATCCGAAGACTTGCGGTACTATCACCTTCGACATCTCGTGCGGATTTGCCTACACAAGATATATCTACGGGCTTTAACGAACTATTCCGTCAGTTCGCGGTTCTTTCACTACTCCGTCTCTCCTTCGCAGTTATAGAAAGTACTGGAATATTAACCAGTTGTCCATCGGATTCGCCCTTCGGCTACTCCTTAGGCCCCGACTAACCCTGATCCGATTAGCGTTGATCAGGAAACCTTAGTCTTTCGGTGGGCAGGTTTCTCGCCTGCCTTATCGTTACTTATGCCTACATTTGCTTTTCTAATCGCTCCAGCACTTCTGACGAAATACCTTCGCTGCAATTAGAATGCTCCTCTACCACTTGACTTACGTCAAATCCAAAGCTTCGGTATACTACTTGATGCCCGTTTATTATCCATGCCCGATCGCTCGACTAGTGAGCTGTTACGCACTCTTTAAATGAATGGCTGCTTCCAAGCCAACATCCTAGCTGTCTAGGCAATCGGACCTCGTTAGTTCAACTTAGTAGTAATTTGGGGACCTTAGCTGTTGGTCTGGGTTCTTTCCCTTTTGGCCTTGGACCTTAGCACCCAAGGCCTCACTCCAGCGTATATGTGGTCAGCATTCGGAGTTTATCAGGATTTGGTAGGATTTGACTCCCCCTAGTCCTATTAGTAGCTCTACCTCTGCCACACTCAACCGCCAGGCTGTTCCTAAAAACATTTCGAGGAGTACGAGCTATTTCCCAGTTTGATTAGCCTTTCACCCCTACCCTCAGGTCATCCGGAAGCTTTTCAACGCTTATCGGTTCGGACCTCCATGACGTGTTACCGTCACTTCATCCTGCCCAAGGGTAGATCACAAGGTTTCGCGTCTACCTCCCCTGACTATACGCCCTTTTCAGACTCGCTTTCGCTTCGGCTCCGTGACTGAATCACTTAACCTTGCCAGAGAAGTGTAACTCGTAGGCTCATTATGCAAAAGGCACGCCGTCACAGCTCGAAGCTGCTCCGACCGCTTGTAAGCACACGGTTTCAGGTTCTATTTCACTCCCCTGTTCGGGGTTCTTTTCACCTTTCCCTCACGGTACTGGTTCACTATCGGTCTCTCAGTAGTATTTAGCCTTACCAGATGGTGCTGGTAGATTCCCACAAGGCGTCTCCGACCTCGCGGTACTCAGGATACCAACCTAATGCAGTTCTTTACGTTTACGGGACTATCACCCTCTATCGTGCTACTTCCCAATAGCTTCAACTTCATCCGTGCATTATTATGTCGGTCCTACAACCCCGGTGTTGCCGTAACAACACCGGTTTGGGCTCTTACGCGTTCGCTCGCCACTACTTGCGTAATCACTATTGTTTTCTCTTCCTCTGCCTACTTAGATGTTTCAGTTCAGCAGGTTTGCGCTCTTGCAATATACCTTCAGTATATTAGGTTTCCCCATTCGGATATCTGCGGATCACGTCCTATTTGCGAATCCCCGCAGCTTTTCGCAGCTTATCACGTCCTTCGTCGCCTCTGAGAGCCTAGGCATCCCCCGTGTGCCCTTTCTTACTTTCTTCTTTTT